>CAWFKF010000116.1:0-12071 GCA_963816005.1 uncultured Solirubrobacteraceae bacterium
TCGCAGCTCGCTTAATCGGAGGTTGTGAGCACGCAGCGGGGCCCTGGTGCAGCCTCTGGACGCACGTGTAGACCTCATACAGGTCGCCTGGGTGGGTCTTGTTCTTGGTGACCGGGCTCATCCCCGCCCCGCAGGTACAGCGCAGCAGGGAACTTGTCAGCAGGTGCCGACCGGCTGTGCGGCGACCACGTCCCCGGCCCACGGACTCGGCAATCGCCTCTCGCAGCTGACAGGCCAGAGCCCAGGTCTCAACGTCAATGATCGGCTCGTGCTCACCCGGGAAGCTCTCGCCGTCGATGACAACCCGTCCCACATAGAGTGGGTTACGCAGCATCCCGGCCACCGTGGTCGCGTACCAAGCGGTGCCCGTGAGCGTCTTGACGCCGTCGGCCACGAGGTCGCGAGCGATCTGGTTCTGCGGGATCCCGCGCACATACTCCGCGAAGATCCGGCGAACGACAGCCGCCTCGGGCTCGTAGGGGACGATCGGGCCGGTGCCCCGACCGTCCTCCCGGGTTTCCCGATACACATAGCCGAACGGTCTGCGGCCTCCTATGTACCGTCCGCGCTGCACCACTCGACGCCTCATCCCGTCCTTGACCGCCAGTGATTTCCGCTTGGAGTCTTGGTGGTTCCTCATCCCGCCGATCGCTCCGAGCAGCAGGGCTAGGTCACCACCGGCAAGGATCTCGGGGTCCTGCACGCTCAGGAGCTCGACGTCGTGCTTGATTGCCCACAACACGATCTCGATCAAATGGCGGGCTTCGCGGGCGTCGCCTCTCGCAAGCCGATCGCTGTGTTGGCAGATCAGCGTGCAGGAACCGTGTTCAGCCACCTGGGACTCGCATTCAGCTAGAGCGGATGCGAGTCCGGGACCCCGGTCCCCGCTGTAGGCGGATGCTGCCTCGTCCTGGAACTCAGCCACGATCTCGAGCCCGTTCTTCCTTGCCAGCTCACGGCAGTCTTTTAGTTGGCCCGGGATCGAGCCCTTGACGTCGGTCGTGCTCTTGGCCGCGAAGGCCACGGCTGGGATGGTGGTCTCGCTCATCGACCGGACTCCCTCGTGCGGTGCGATCTCCGGGATATGGCGGTAGGCTTTGGAACTGCTCATAGGACTGCATCTCCTTTGGGTCACGCTCCCGGCCGACTGATTCTCGGCGCGGGGGCTTCTTACCGCTCTTTCCGCACGTCTGGTCGTCTATTTCTCCCCCCACCCTTCGGCCTCGGCCGCGGCAGTGAGTGACAGTGCCTGAAGTTCTGAGGTGAGCTGGCGTAGGCGCCGGTTGTTCTGGAACCAGGCGCGGTAGCGCCGCGCCTGCTCGGCCGTGAGGTTGCGGGTGACGGTCTTCTGGCTGACCTTGCGCGTCCACGCGAGGTAGGGCCCGTGCAGCTGGGGCGGGTCGTGGTGGCAGTGGCAGCCTGGGTTGGGGCAGCGGATGTGGCGCTCGGCGACCGTTCCGGGGAGGCAGAACCCGAGCGTCGCGAGCTGTTCGAGGATCTGTTGGAGGCGCCGTTGGTGCTCGGGCGCGATCGGCTGCTGCTCGTCGTCGGGGTGGGGTTGGGGGTGCTGGTCGGGCATCGTGGTCGGGTTCGTCCGGTAGCTACGGTACTAATACCGTAGCTACCGGATGGATGATTCATGACGATCAGCGCAGAGCAACCGTTCGAACTGGCCTCGCAGGCGCTGGGAGCGCTGCCGATCCTCGGCCACTTCCTCGATCGGCTCGGGCTCGAGCATGTCCTCGAGCGGCATCTGCCCGACGACGATCAGCGCGTGCTGATGGCGGCCGCCCGGACGATCAAGGTGCTGGTGCTGAACCTGTGCGTGGAGCGTGAGCCGCTATACGGGATCGGGGAGTGGGCCTGCCGCTTTGAGGCGGACGCGCTGTCACTTGAGCCAGGCGAGGTGGCGCTGTTGTGCGATGACCGCGTCGGCCGGGCGTTGGATCGGTTGTTCGACGCAGATCGCGCGTCGCTGTTGACGGAACTGACGCTGGGGGCAATCAGGGAGTTCGGTGTTGACTGCTCGCAGCTGCACAACGACTCGACCTCGATCACTCTGCACGGCGAGTACCTGCAGGCCGATGGGCGCGAGCGGGGCGGCCAGTCAACGGCCGCCGCGAAGCGCGGTCACAACAAGGAGCATCGCGGCGATCTGAAGCAGCTGCTGCTGATCCTGACAGTGTCGGCCGACGGGGCGGTGCCACTCGCGCACCGCCTCGCGGACGGCAACGTGACCGACGATCAGACGCACATCGAGACGTGGGACGGGCTGTGTGTGCTGGTTGGCCGCCATGACTTCCTGTATGTCGCCGACAGCAAGTTGTGCACGCGCGAGCAGATGGGCCACATCGAGCGCCACGGCGGACGGTTCATCACGGTGCTGCCGCGCTCACGCTCAGAGGACGGGCGGCTGCGCGAGTGGATGAGCACGCAGGCGCCCGATTGGGTCGAGGCGTGTCGGCGGCCCGGCAAGCGCAACGGTGATCCCGACCTGGTCTGGCGGGTCTGCCCGGCGCCGTTCCCGACCACGGAGGGATACCGCATCACCTGGGTGCACTCAAGCGCCAAACAGCACCACGACGAGAGCGCCCGCGCCGAGCGGATCGACCGCGCCGGCCACGCCCTCGGGGAGCTATCGGAGCGCTTGGCCGGCCCGCGCGCCAGGATCACCACCCGCGTCGCCGCCGAGGAGGCCGCCGCCGCGCTGCTGACCACAAGCGGCGGCGAGCGCTGGGTGTCGGTCACGGTCATCGAGACCGTCGAGGAGCGCTACCGCCAGGAGAAACGCGGCCGACCCGGCAACGACACCCGCTACCGCAAGATCGCCAAGACCCGCTACGCGCTCGAGGTGAGCGTCGATGCCGAGCAGGTCCGCTACGACGCCGCTTCTGACGGTCGCTTCCCGCTCACGTCCAACGACTCGGAGCTGACCGACACTCAGGTGCTCGCCGCCTACCGCTACCAGCCGAACCTCGAGAAGCGCCACCACGAACTGAAATCCGTCCAGGACGCCGCGCCCGTGACACTCAAGAGCCCGTTCCGGATCGAGGCGCTGTTCGCCTGCCAGTTCATCGCGCTGCTCACCAACTGCCTGATCGAACGCGAGCTACGTCGGACGATGACCCATCACAACATCCCCGAGCTGGCGCTCTACCACGAGCAACGCGCCTGCACCGCCCCGACCGCCGCCCGCATCCTCGACGCCTTCACCAACGTCCAACGCCACCACCTCACCCGCGACGGCCAACGCATCCAGACCTTCGACCCCCAGCTCACCCCGCTGCAACACCAGCTACTCGAGCTGCTCGGCGTACCCGCCAGCGCCTACACCACCGACCCCGACCGCTGACCCCACCGGCGCCCGCGATGGGGGACGGATATCGACCACCAGACGTGCGGAAAGGGCGTCTTACTGGGCTTCTAGCTTCCTGAACGAGACTTGGCCTGCGAGCAGGACGGTGATCCAGGTGTTCAAGCTGGTCCCTTGCTCAGCGGCCTGATCTCGGACTTCCTCGTAGAGGCTTGATGGAAGACGCAGGATGAATTGCCTGCTCTTTTCCTTCGCTGGATTTCTATAGGAGCGTGCCTCAAACAGCCCTTATCGGCCCTTTTCGGCTAGTGACAACGTTGTCACAAGCCAGTTGGTCGCAAAGGTACCCAAAAGTACAACGTGTTCGACATTTGGGTAGGTTCGCCGTATAGCTATACGCGATTCGGTTTCGCCTAAAAGATCGAGCATTGGCTATGTGTGGTCTGCGGTCCCCCGGAACGGATGCCAGGCTCGGTCGCGAAGCCCCGACCGGGCTTCCTCACAGAAATCGGTCGGGGCGTTCGCCATCTCTACGCCGCGGTTGTCAGTTCGGGGTGTGCGGGATCTGATGGCGCTGGCTCAGATTCCAGGACATCAATAACGTCTTCCCGCTCCCCGGGAGCGACCTTCTGGCCTTTCTCGTAGAACCGCGTCCGCCAGGCTTCAGCCCGGTGGATTAGCGCTGAAAACTCCGAATCAATTTCCTTGAAATCCTCTGATTTGAGCTGGTCGGCAGACCCAAACATGGATTCGATATGCGGCGTGATATAGCTGTCGTTGTCGAGCAGCCCGCCAAGCTTGACAGCAACTTTCAAAGCGGACTCATGGACATTGATGGCCGGCTTGGCCACCTTGGGCTTCGAAGCATCACGCATCTTCCTGAGGTCAGCCCTCTTCAGCGTCCCTGCCCGGACGCCATCGGCTAGCTCACGCGCCGCCTCGACGAGCTTCTTCTGCCGGTCCGTCTTCTTCTTCCCCGTCCCATTGGTCGCCTTGGCGGTTCGCTTGGCGGTTCGGGCGATCTCATCGGCCATGTCAGGTGTGATGCCTGTGCCTGAGAAGATCGTGGTCGCCTCGTCCCCAAGCTCCTCGAAAACAGAGAGACACCGACCGACCCGTTCTTCTGACCAGTTCGCCCCAAGGTAGTCGGCGATGGTTTGGGCGGTGTAGGGGATATCTTCCGCGCCGGCGCGGGACATCTTCCTGATGCGACTCTTGGGCGCCTTGTCCGGCACTTCCGGCAGCGTGATTTGCCCCTCCTCAGCAGCCGTCAGCACAGCCTTGACAGTCGCGGTCTCAATGCTGGCATCGTGTGCCCACTCGGCAAGATTCTCATCCGCCATCATCCGCAGCATCTTGTCGTCGTCCAACGGCTGGACGGTCAGATCAACTTCATGATCTGGCGCATAGAGCTGATGGAGCGCTTCCAGCCTGTGATGGCCGAACGCGAGCTCAACTCCCCCACCGTCACGCTCCCTGGCGACTACGGTCTGCCACCAGCCCGTGGAGTCGATCGAGTTCTTTAGGGCCTCAACCCTGGTCGGGTCCAGCGGGTATTCGTCGATCCGCCGGAACGGGTTCGGGTTGATGTCGCGTAGCTTGACTCTCATCTAGGTCTTCCTTCCTGCTGTTGTATGTCGTTTCGATCCTTCCTTTCTGCGCTCTCGCGCGTTTGGGATCGAGCTTGAACCCAATCGAGCCCGCGAGTATCGCGAGCACGAGGCTGTTCAGGCTTACGTCCTGATCCTCGGCGTTCCCCTTCAGCTCAGCGTGCAAGTCTCTGGGGAGTCGGAGGTGGATGCTATGTCGCTCCACGCGGGGAATGATAGCACGGGGTTGGTAGCACATAGACCCGATATACGCCCCACATCCCTACGAGCCAGCCGTCTTTGTCTGGATTGCCGTCCGGATCGATCGGCCCAAAGATCTCTCGCGGCGTTGGATCAGCCGGCGGCCTCAAATGGGGGGATGGGCCGGGGTGGTCCCGAGCCGGGGACCAGGCTGAAGCTCGACTGCCGCATCTCTCCGTCGAGTCGCTCGGGCACAATTGAACCGTGGAGATGCCAGCCCTCACTGAGGCACAGCGGGCGCTGCTCGAGGCGGTCTACGACGGGATGCGCAAGGCGGGGACGCAGTGGCCCTCCACGACCTGGGTTGACGCGCGCGTTGATCATGCTCATGACCTCGATCTTGACCATGTCCTCGCAGAAATGCCGGCTGGATTCGTGAGCCGAGATCAGGGCTTCGGCCCGCAGTCGACAGTCAGGCTCTCTGTCGCGGGTGTCTCGTGCGTTTCCGCTGGACAACAAGATTGCGTCTACTTCGCCCGTCTTGTCGGCTGGCTCGCGCACCGCGAGCGGGAACATGATCCGGGGTCACCGACGTCACCCGAGCCCCTCCACATCGACCTACCAGAGGCAGTGGCTGGCGCGTGGGACGGGGACTTGCCACCGGATGATGGTCTCAATCGCATCTTGATCATGGCGCAGACCGACGGCGTATTCAGCGTTCTTCGTCACGCGGTCGGCGAAGACGACGAGCAGGAAGAGCGTCTCGCCATCAACGTTGACCGCGGGATCCGGATCTATCGCGGAATAAGCGGTATATCGGATTACATTCGACGGCGACCGCAACCGGCCGAGCCCGCGCGTAATTGGGTACCGATCGGCGTCAACACGCCGGTAGACCCGACCTACTTCGGCAATCTACTTCAGCCGACGTACATCGCCACCACGACCCTCTCTGAGCCCGAAGTTGGCGGCCTCTACGTGTTCGTCCTTATGCCCTTCACGCGCGGGTGGTCGTCGAATGTCTGGGACTTCGTCAACCTTGCCTGCGAACGCCTTCGGGAGCAGTACGAGGATCTGGCTTGGGAGCGGGCTGACGAGATGACTGATGCCGGACGGATCACTGACCAGATCATCAGCGCTATTGAACGTGCGGACCTCGTGATCGCAGATGTCACTGAAAGCAATCCAAACGTGATGTTCGAACTTGGCTACGCAGCGGCGCTCGGTCGCCCGATCATCCTTCTCAACCAGGCCGTGGAAGCATCGCCCTTTGACATCAAGGACTGGCGCCAGATCGTGTATTCCGTGGACAAGCTCGCCTGGATCGTTCATTAACGGCCGCGCCCCGGGCGGGCCGGGGCGCGGGAACGTCCGCCTGAGCAGGGAGAATGCGGGTTGCGAAGCAGCATTCCCGATCTCAGGAGGATCACCCAGATGGTGGCGCGTGATGGACTGGTTGACAAGCTAGATGTTCGGGCGGACGGGACGGGCATGGTCGGGCATGCCGGCAGCGCGCTGATCGCCGGCGTCGCTGATCGGGTCGGGCTGACAAGAGCGCTGTCGGCGGCGATGGCCCCGACCCGGCAACGCGCGTCGGCGCATGACCCGGGGATAGTGCTGCGCGACCTGGCGGTGATGCTCGCCGACGGCGGGAGTTGTCTGGCTGACCTGGGAGCTCAGCGTGACCAGCCGGACCTGTATGGCAACGTCGCGTCTGACTCGACGGCGTTCCGGGTGATCGATTCGATCGACGAGGAGTGCTTGGGCAGGTTGCGCGCGGCGGTCGCGCTCTCCAGAGCGCGGGCGTGGAAGCTCGGGGCGCGGCCGGAGCGGTCGATCGCGAGATGGCACAGTCGTTCTGAGCGGACGGTGATCGACATCGACGCGACGCTCACGAGCGCCAGCTCGGAGAAGGAGCACGCGGCCGGGAACTTCAAGGGCGGCTACGGCCATCATCCGCTGCTGTGCTATCTCGACGGGACCGGCGAGGCGCCCGCAGGGATCCTGCGGCCGGGGAACGCCGGCTCGAACACCGCCGCCGATCACAAGGCCGTGTTGGATCTCGCGCTTGCGCAGCTCGACCCGGAGGCGCTTGACGGGGAGATCCTGATCCGCGCCGACGGCGCCGGCGCAACGCATGAGCTGACCACATATTGCCGCGAGGCGGAGCTGCTGTTCTCGTTCGGGTTTGACCTCTCAGAGCCGGTCCGCGAGGCGCTCGTCGCGGTCCCGGAAGCCTTGTGGATAAACGCGATCCGCGTAGACGGCAGCGAGCGAGATCACTCGCACGTGGTCGAGATCACCGATCGTGTCGACCTGTCCGCGTGGGCTGCGCGATCGCGGCTGATCGCCAGGCGCACGAAGCTGCGCGAAGGCGACCAGCAGTCGTTTGCCGACCATGACGGCTACCGGCTCTCGGTGTTCCTGACAGACCAGTCCGGCGAGGACGTCGCCAAGCTCGACCTGACCCATCGCGGCCACGCGCACGTCGAGGATCACATCCGCCAAGGCAAGGACTGCGGGATGCGTAACCTCCCGTTCAAGGACTTCGAGCACAACCAGGTATGGCTGTGGCTGGTGATGCTCGCGCAAGACATCGTCGCGTGGACCAGGCAGCTGTGCCTCGCTGACCAAGCACGCGCATGGGAGCTCAAGCGGCTGCGATACCGCCTGCTACACCAATCAGGACGGATCGCCCGCCACGCCCGCAAAACGATCCTGCGGCTCGCACGCGACTGGCCCTGGGCAGGGCAGCTCGCCGCCGCGTTCAAGCGCCTGCAAGCGCTCCCACCCCCAACCGGCTGACCCGCGGCGCCACCAGCGGCGCCCTCCCCGACGACCAACCACGCGAACCCCCGGGCGTCAGCCTGCCCGCAAAGCACCCCAACACCTCCGCGTTCGGGCAAAAACACCACCGCGCGCCCCCCAGACGCCCAACCAACACCCCGCAGCACCCAGCCCGACACCCCCAAACGCCCCACCGCGGCCCGCCCGGCCGCCTACTGCAAGCGACGCGATTCGGGAGCTACCGCAAGATCGAGGCTCGGGGAGGCGCGCGGCGAGCTAGTGCGCCATCTTGACGCAAACCTCCACCGCGTTCGCGAGCGGCGCAGCTGACACAGGCGTGGCAACCATCCGCGAACTTGACCGGTGCATCGAGCGGGGGCACAGGTCTGCCGGTGACCCCAAGATCTCTCGCGGCGTTGATCGGGATCCAGCGGTACAGAGAAGCTGGACACTCTCCGTTCTCCGGTGCTGCTTTCGGCCCGTTAGCCTTCCGGGAGATCGGTTAGACCTAAACCAAGCGCGTCTCCCGGCATCGATGTGGTCAGAGTGAGAGCCCGATTGTGGTCCTGAGCAGGATCTTCGTACCGGGAACGGGCTTTGCAAGTCGCGCACGAGTCGACCGAGCTGCAGAGGTGGATGTCTTGACGCGCAGGTCGCCCTCCGGGGCGACGTTCATTGCCAGCCAGCGGAGCTGGGCCGGTGCAGTCAAGGATGGCCCGAAGGGCCGAGCGCAGCGAGCCGCGCAGCGGCGTCCTTGACAGCTCGGAACAGCCCAGCTACCAGGGAGATCGCGTCCGACCAGCTCCCCCATGGAGCGCGGCCCGTTCGCACGAGCGCCATCCACGATCCGGGCGTCTTGCCTCAAGCGTCGTGAGCGTCTGCCGTGCCTCCAAAGCCACCCGGTCCCATGGCCAGAAAGCCGAAACCTGACCACATCGATGCCGAGAGAGCCAACCAAGCGTAGGTTAGGTCGGAGGACTCGGGGGCGGGCCCTGCAAGGCCGTTTGTTCCGGGGTTTTGTGGGCCGACTGCGAGCCGATGCCTGATCGTCTGCGTGCGTGTTGAGGTGAAGCGTGCCCGGCTACGGATTGGGCTGCTTGTCTGAGCTTCAGCTCGGCGGCTTTGGCGGCGATCTGTCGCATCTGTTGGATGAGGTGTCGCAGTCGGCGGTCGTTGGCGATCCATTCCTGGTAGAGCTCCGCCTCGTTCTCGGTGAGTCGGCGTGTGACGGTCTTGCCGTTGATCTTGGCGGTCCACTGGTAGTAGGGGCCGTGGGGCTGGGGCGGGTCGGCGTGGCATTTGCAGCCGGGGGTCGCGCAGCGGGTATAGCGGCGGGTGACGCTGCCTGAGTGGATCAGACCGATGGTCGCGAGCTCGGCGGCCAGGTCGCGATATTTCTGCTCGTAGTCGGCGAGTCGCTCGGCGGTGTTGGTTGGTGGCATCTCGTGTCTCTCCTGGCGTGGTCAGTATCCAACACGACACCAGACAGTAGTTATACTGTCTGGTGTCGGTGTGAACAGACCGGGAGGAGACCGATGAGCACGAACCGCCGCAGACGGACCGCCCGACTGCGCGCCGAGGCGACCGCGATCGAGCGGCGCCTTGCGCGGGCCGTTGTCCGGAACGTGACCGGGCCGGTGCTCGGACGAGCGAACATCGCCTACGAGCTCTCGGCGCGCACGAAAGCAACAGGGCACGGCGGTATCGGCGCGATCGCGAAGCTGATCGGCAACGTCGGGCTGGCCAGCGAGATCGACAGCTCGCTGGATCTGCTCAAGCTGCACAAGCCCTACTACGAGTCCGATCACGTCCTGAACATCGCCTACAACGCCCTGTGCGGCGGGCAACGCCTGCAGGACATCGAGGCGCGCCGCTGCGACCGGGTGTTCCTCGACGGGTTGGGGACCGAGAGCCTCCCGGACCCGACGACCGCCGGGGACTTCTGCCGGCGCTTCGACGCAGCCTCGATCATGGCTCTCCAGGAGGCGGTCAACCTGGCCCGGTTGAAGGTGTGGCAACGTCAGCCGGACGCGTTCTTTCAGCAGCCGGCGGTGATCGACGCCGACGCCAGCATCGTGCCGACCGACGCGCAGACCAAAGAGGGGATGGATATCTCCTACAACGGCATCTGGGGGTACTCGGCGTTGGTGGTCTCGCTCGCGAACACCAAAGAACCCTTGTATCTGGGGCTTTTGGGTGCCAACCGGCCCAGCCACGAGGGCGTGGTCGACTACTACGACCGGGCGATCACCCTGTGCCGCGAGGCCGGATTCACAGAGATCCGTCTGCGGGGCGACACCGACTTCTCGCTCACCGCCGAGTTCGACCGCTGGGACGCCGACGGGGTGCGCTTCGTCTTCGGCTACGACGCCCGCGCCAACCTCATCGAGCAAGCCCAGAGCACCGACGAGGAGATCTACCACGAGCTCGTCACCCGCGCCGAACGACAGATCGCCACCACGACGCGCACCCGCCCGCGCAACCTGAAGGACGAGATCGTGCGCGAGCGCAACTACAAGACGCTGCGCCAGAAGGCCGAGGACGTCGTCGAGTTCTCCTACCGTCCCGGCAAGTGCAAGCGCGACTACCGAGTCGTCGCGCTACGCAAGAACATCTCCGTCGAGCGCGGCGAGAACGTCCTGTTCAGCGAGTACCGATACTTCTTCTACATCACCAACGACTGGGACATGACCGCCGACGAAGTGATCGACCAAGCCCGGCAACGCTGCAACCAGGAGAACCTCATCAGCCAGCTGAAGTCCGGCGTGCGCGCCCTGCGCGCCCTGCACGCCCCAGTGAACACCCTGTGCGCGAACTGGGCCTACATGACCATGGCCGCGCTCGCTTGGAGCCTGAAGGCCTGGTGCGCCCTCCTACTACCAGTCAGCCCGCGCTGGGCCGAGCGCCACAACGAGCAACGCCGGCGCCTGCTCACCATGGACTTCCGCACCTTCCTCGCAGCCTTCATCGAGATCCCCTCCCAGATCATCACCACTGGCCGGCGCGTGCGATGGCGCATCCTCACCATATACAACCCATGGCTGGGCGCGTTCTTCCGCCTCCTCGACACCCTCTGACGCTCTTTCCGCACCTCAGACGTGCGGAAAGAACGCCCTGACGAACCGCGACCCGCCATACCGACCGCCGGCCACACCAGGCCGGCACACCAGCAACCCCGAACAGGGGACAGACCGCGTCATGTGACACCCACCCACACCGAGCGCGAGTCCGATCGCCACCCAGATCCGTTCCTCACCCCCCACAACCGCGCTCAAACCTCAGCCGGTCGAGCCCAGAACCGTGAACCAGCCTCGCACGCCCGAGATCGCTTGTTTTAGGGTTAGATCGACTCCAGCCAACAGGCCCGGCACACGTTCGTCGCGAGACAGCCGGGCCCGTTCGCTTCTCTAGGCCCCATCTCGCATCCAGGCAGCGCCCTTACTCGCCGCTTTGAAGTTCCGGGCCTCCCACGCAGCTGACGGCCGGTAGACGACCAGCGGGTCCCTATCAGCGCACGACACGCACAGCTTCACCGCACCATTCTTGCGGAAGACCATCTCGGCGTCCTTCCGTAGATGTCCACCACACGCCACGCATCGGCAATCGTGCTTGACCTGCACCAGCCAATACCGGGTTGCAGTCTCCGCGTTTCGCTTTGAGCGCGCGGAGCAAATTTGGCTTTCGCCAGCAACCCTTGCCCTTCTTCTACGTTCTCGAGCCCTATAGCTCATCTCTTACAGCTCCTTGGATCCAGACACACACCACACCTGCTCCGCCCAGGGAAGGACTACCCACGGAGGGCAATACAAACGAATCTGAGCGGGGTAGAGGCGTCTACTCCGGTCCCCTGCTAGCGGTTCCTGATGCTGCGCGGAACGGCTAGTGGAAGCCCATCGAATAAGGAGCCAAGAGGCTGACTACGAATACCTTCCGTGCCCTGCACGGGCACCCAACCGGGCAACGCCTCTGATTAGAGGCCAGGGCTACCTGGCGTACGCAGGAGCACGCTCTAGGCGGCTCCGGAGCGGTACGGACCTAGGCGAAAGCCTTGAGCTCGGACATTTGCGTTTCTTCCTTTCTTCCAAGGAACGTGAAGCCAGCAACAGACGCCAGATGGGATCGACTGATACGTGTCAGCCGACGAGGAGAACATCTTGGCTTGTGTTGATGATGATCTTCAC
>CAWFKF010000117.1:0-59188 GCA_963816005.1 uncultured Solirubrobacteraceae bacterium
ATCAGCGACAGGATCGGCCATCGCGCGTCCTGTGGAGAGCCGGATGCTCAGGAATGGGCACGTCCGGTTCGGCGAGCGGGTCGGGGAAACGGACCGGCGGCAACGCCGGCAACGCGCCCCGGCCCGACCCAACTCGTAGATGCCGTTGAGCACCTCGACCACCGCCCGCTGAACAACCTTGTCTTCCAGCGCAGCGACCCCAAGCGGCCGCAGCCGCCCGTCTGGCTTTGGTATGAACGCCCTCCGAGACGGCCTCGCCCGATACGCGCCCCTGTGAACGCGGGCGTGTAGATCCCGAAGGTTCGCTTCGAGATCCTGCCCGTAGTCCCGCCACGTCACCCCGTCGACGCCCGGCGCGGCCCCCGGACGAATCGCCCGGTACGCCGCCTCCAGCCGCTCGACAGTCACGTGATGAAGGAGCGCGGTGAACCGCACATCCCGGTCCTTCTGCACCACCTGGCGCACACGGTCCAGATCACTTGACATGCCCAGTCCGGCACTGCGTCCGGGACGTGTTTCGCTGGCCGCGTTCCCCTTGGCTGGTCGCCTTCCCTCCACCGCCTCCGCCCCCGGTCGCCCGGGCTCGTTCGGCGGTCGGGTCGCCGGGAGCGTCGCAGCTCCCGGCTCCCACGGATCCCGGCGTGACAGTCTCCCGTCACCGGGCTCTTCTCACCAGCCGTCAGTACGCGCGGACCCACTTCCAGTGGGCGAACAGGCCGGGCTCGCGTTCGTGCAGCCCAGTCCACCACCGCTTGAACCGTTTGTAGGTCCGTAACCGCCGATACTTCTTCCCAGCCCAGCGCCTCAGGTAGGTGTTGAGCGCTGTGGCCTGACCCCCCGAGTTCGGTCCGACCCTTGTGAGAGTTTCTCGCGCCCTGGATCATGGGCGAGGAAGGAACGATCACGTGAAGCGACGCAGGCACACGCCGGAGCAGATCATCCGCAAGCTGCGCGAGGCCGAGCGGATGCTCGGTGAGGGCAAGACGATCCCTGAGGCGGCGAAGGAGCTGGGGATCAGCGAGCAGACGTATCACCGCTGGCGCAACCAGTACGGCGGGATGAAGGCCAATGATGCGAAGCGGCTGAAGGAGCTCGAGCGTGAGAACGTGACGTTGAAGGCGATCGTCGCCGATCAGGCGCTCGAGGTGCGGGCGCTGAAGGAGGTCGCGAAGGGAAACTGGTGAGCCCAGCCCGTCGGCGCCGGGCGGTCGCGATGGTTCGTGACCGTCTCGGCGTCAGCGAGCGCTGGGCGTGCCGGGTGCTGGGCCAGCACCGCTCCACGGAGCGCTATGAGCCCAAGCGCGCTGAGGATGACGCGGTGTTGCGCGCCGAGTTGCGGCAGTTCTCCAAGGACCGTCCGCGGTGGGGGTATCGCCGTGCGCATCATCACCTGCGCGAGCTGGGCTGGGATGTGAACCGCAAGCGTGTGCAGCGCTTGTGGCGGGAGGAAGGGCTGCGGGTGCCGCAGCGGCGGCGCAAGCGCCGGCGGCTGGGGGACTCGACCGTCCCTGCGCAGCGCCTGCGCGCCGAGCGGCCCAACCAGGTGTGGGCGTTCGACTTCCAGTTCGACCAGACCGCCGACGGCAGGGTGCTGAAGCTGCTCAACGTGGTCGACGAGTTCACCCGTGAGTCGCTGGTGATGCTGGTCGAGCGCAGCATCGACGCCGACCGGACCGTCGGCGTGCTGGAGCGCCTGGTCGCCGAGCGGGGCGCCCCGGAGTTTCTGAGGTGCGACAACGGCCCGGAGATGACCGCGCACGCGCTCCAGGACTGGTGCGAGCTGAGCGGGACGGGAACCGCGTACATCGAGCCGGGCTCGCCGTGGCAGAACCCGTACGTCGAGAGCTTCCACTCCCGCGTGCGCGACGAGCTGCTCGATGTCGAGGAGTTCTCCTGCCTGGCCGAGGCGCGCGTCGTGATCGGTGACTGGCGTGAGGACTACAACCACCGCCGGCCACACTCATCGCTCGGGATGCGCGCCCCGGCCGTGTTCGCCGCGCAGTGGACCGAGCCGGTCGAGATCGCCGCATGAGGCGACCCGACCGCTCGACCTCAACGATCAGGCCGAGCAAGCGATGAGAAGAGGGGTGGGGCCCTCCCCGGGGCGGCGCGCCCGCGACCATCGCCGCTACGCCTCGCTCCGCTCGGCTCCGCGACGACGGTCGCGGCACCAGGGGGCGTGATCCGTCCGAGCAGGCCGCTACCTTGCCCCCACTACATTCACCACCCTCTCACTCGCGGTGGACCGAAAAGCGGGGGCCGCCCAATGGCGCGCTGCAGGAGGGCATCCATCACGGTCCAGTAATAGCGGCCGTAATAGTTCATCCATCCGGCGACGATGGGATTCAGCCATCTCGCCAGGTCGTCCAACGACAGGTTGGTGCGCCGGTGGATCCGCATCCTGCGGAGCTCGACGCTCTTGGCCTGCAGCGCCTCGGTACTGATCGCGGGCTGGAAGCTGGTGAAGTACCCGCCTCCTGTCGCTCGCGCCTTCCGTGCTCGGAAGGTGAACCCGAGAAAGGTGAAGCTGGTGTGCTCATGCTCTCCCCGACGCTTGCCGTCCTTGCAATAGACGATCCGTGTCTTGTCGGGATGGAGCCGTAGCCCAACCTCGTTCATCCGCTGGGCGATCCTGGCCAGCACCGCCTCCGCCTGTGCCCTGCTCTTGCAGTGCACGATGACATCGTCAGCGAAGCGCTCAAACGGACAGCCCGGAATCTCCCGAGCCATCCAAGAATCGAACGCGTAGTGCATGAACAGGTTCACCAAGCACGGCGAGATCGCCGACCCTTGCGGAGTTCCTCTGCTGCGCTGCTCAAGGGTCCCGTCAGGATGCTGCAACGGTGCATGCAGCCACCGTTTCACGTAAAGCAGCACCCAGCGGCAGTCGGTGACCGCCTCCACTGCCCGAACGATCAGGTCCCACGGCACCTCGTCGAAGAACTTCTGGACGTCCAAATCGATCGCCCAGTCGTACCTCCAGCACCGCTCCCGACATACCGCGAGCGCGTCATGGGGCGAGCGTCCCGGCCGATAGCCATAGGAATCCTGATGGAACCGGGGTTCCACCAGCGGCTCCAGGAACATGGCCACGGTCGTCTGCGCAACCCTGTCTGCGATCGTCGGCACACCGAGCATTCGGGTCCCGCCGCCGTGCGGCTTGGGGATCTCGACCGCCCTGACCGGCGCCGCGAACCAGGTCCCGGACGACATGCGATTCCAGACCTTGTAGAGGTTGCCCTCCAGGTCCTTCTCGAACGCGTCCAGATCCTGCCCATCGACGCCGGGAGCGCCCTTGTTGGCCTTGACCTGCCGCCACGCCTCCCACACCAACAGCTTGGGAATCGCAAACGACTTGTCCTTCGGCCTTGTCATGCGTCCTCGCTTCCTCCCAGCACCCCAGGGCGCTGGTTGATCGAATCGACATCACCGATGAGCCGGCCCCTTCGCTCCACCACCACCCCAGCGAGCAGCAGCTTCACAGCTAATACGAGCCGGTCCGCCAGCGAGCGCCGCGACCGGTACTCAATGCCTCCGGTTTCTGCCGTTGGCACGCTCCCTCTCGCCGCCCGTCGTACTGACCCGCAGGCCCGGACGGCCGCTTTCGACGCTCGCCTTCTCACGTTCCGTGCAAGAGCCGCAGACCAGGCTCACGCCGCCTCCACGCCGGGCACCACCTGGCCAGGAACACGGGACCCCGCCAGACTCGTCTCGGAGGATGAAGCAGGACCTCCGATTTTGATGCCGTCTAAACCTTTTCGACGCCTCAACAACGCACGCTCGACCCAGAACAGAGACCGAGCGCTTTCTGGAACGTCTTCCTGGTCCCCACCTGACCGGGTCAAGCCCAGCCTTTTCCCCGAACGCTCGCCACGACGGTCTTCAGCCAACGCAGCATCGGGGCGGTTTGACGCCCACCCCCGCAGGGCCGACGCCGGAGGGCCAACAAGCCTCCATCTCTCGCACAGCACCGTTTTATGGAGTTCTACCTACATAGTCTGCCTTTCCGCACTTCTGGATCGCTATTTGGCCCCCCATCCTTCGGCCTGCTCGGCGGCCTGCATGGAGAGCGCTTCGAGTTCTGAGATGAGCTGGCGCAGCCGGCGGTTGTTCTCGAACCAGGGCTGGTAGCGCTCTAGCTGCTCGGTGGTGAGTCGGCGGGTGACGGTCTTGCCCTGAACCTTGCGTGTCCAGGTGATGTAGGGGCCGTGCAGGCGGGGTGGGTCTGCGTGGCAGGCGCAGTTTCGCTTGCCGCAGCGGTTCATCGCGACGTTGATCGTGCCGGGCAGTACTGGGCCGATCTGCGCGAGCTTGGCTTGCAGCTGTTGGAGGCGCGGGTCGGGTGGCTGGGGCTTGTTAGGCATGGATCTGTTCCGTCCGAGAGTATCTCTACTCTCGGACGGATGAGAAATCATGGACTGATGATCGCCCACACGCCGAGCGATCCCGCCGAGAGGTTGGAGCTTGCCTCGCAGACGCTCGGCGCGTTACCGATCGTCTGCCACTTCTTGGATCGGATGCGCCTGGGGGTGTTGCTCGAGCGCCATCTGCCGCCGCCCGACGCGCGCTGCCGTCTTGAGCCGGCGCGGGCGATCGGCTTGCTGGTGCGCAACCTATGCGTATCGCATGAGCCGCTCTACAGCCTCGGTGAATGGGCTGCACCGTTTGACCCGGCGCTGCTCGGGCTGAACGCCGCGCAGGTGGCGGAGCTGGGCGATGATCAGGTCGGCCGGGCGCTCGATCGACTGTTCTGCTGTGACCGCGCGTCGCTTCTTACCGAGCTCGTGCTCGGCGTGATCGCGGTGTTCGAGGTCGACTGCTCGCAGTTGCACAACGACTCGACGTCGATCACCGTGCACGGCGCCTACCGCGCGGCGGACGGGCACGAGTCTGCCGGCCAGCCGACGCCCAAGGTCTGCCACGGCCATAACAAGGATCATCGTCCGGACCTCAAGCAGCTGCTGTGGATCCTGACGGTGTCCGCTGACGAGGCGGTGCCGTTGGCCTACCGGCTCACCGACGGCAACACCAACGACGATCAGACCCACATCGAGACCTGGGAGGGGCTGCGGGCGCTCGTCGGCTACGCGGGCTTTCTGTATGTCGCGGACTGCAAGCTATGCACGCGCGAGCAGATGACCCACATCGATCAGCGCGGCGGGCGGTTCGTGACGGTGCTCCCTAGAAGCCGCAAGGAGGACGGCTTCTTGCGCGACTGGGTGCAGACCAACACGCCCCAGTGGAGCGAGGCGGAGCGCAAGCCCGGCAAGCGAGGCGACGATCCCGATCTGGTGTGGTGCACGGCGCCCGCGCCGATCCCCTCCGGCGAGGGCTACCGGATCATCTGGGTGCGCTCCAGCGCCAAGATCGGCCGCGACGCCCAAGCCCGCCAGCAACGCATCGAGCGGGGGCTGGGAGCGCTCGCAGAGCTCCAAGCCAGGCTCGCCGGCCCCAAGAGCCGCCTGCGCACCCGCCAGGCGGTCGAGCAAGCCGCCGCGGCCGCGCTCGACCAGGCCAGCGCCGAGCGCTGGATCGCCGTCACCGTCACCGAGACCGTGCAGGAGACCTACCGCCAGGAGAAACGCGGCCGGCCCGGCAAAGACACCCGCTACCGCAAGCACACCACGACCCGCTTCGAGCTGCAGTTCACCGTCAACGCCGACACCGTCGCCTACGACGCCCACACCGACGGGCGCTTCCCGCTGATCACCAACGACCAACAGCTCGCCGACGCCGAGCTACTCGCTGCCTACCGCTACCAGCCCAACCTCGAGAAACGACACCACCAGCTCAAGTCCGTCCAGGACGCAGCGCCGGTGCTGCTCAAGAGCGCCGAACGGATCGAAGCGCTGTTCTGCTGCCATTTCGTCGCGCTGTTGTGCTGCTGCCTGATCGAACGCGAGCTACGCCAGGCAATGGCGCGTGAGGAGATCGCCGAGCTGCCACTGTTCCCCGAACAGCGCGCCTGCAAGCAGCCGACCGCGGCGCGCACGCTCGAGATGTTCTCACGCCTGGCCCGCCACCGCCTCTACAACGACACGCGGCACCTCAAAGACTTCGCGCCCGAACTCACGCCACTCCAAGCACACGTGCTGGAGCTCCTCGGCGTACCGGCGGCCGTCTACACCGGCTGATCAGACCCGCGCAAGTGGGGGCGGATATCGCGCCTGAGAAGTGCGGAAAGGCAGCATAGTCTTCCTCCAACGTTCGTGACACACGCTTCTTCGGTACTACGCGACCATCTGACTGCCCACGCTCGTGCATCAAGGGCTTACCGCCTCAGCGTTCCCCTCGCGGCCCGCCACCCGCCGACATGCCACCCCGCGAACCATCCAGGACGGGGCATCATCGACAAGCACGGGCGACCGTAGGCTCTCCCGGTTCTCGAGCATGGAGAGCTTCGTGCATGCCAGGGTTCTCCGACCGCGCGGGGTCCTCCGGCAGCTCGCGATAGCGCTGCCGGCGATATTGCCTTCCGCTTCGTTGGACAGCGTCGGCACCCCGGAACTCTGATTTCGCGGCTCAATAGCCAAGCCTGCACGACCCCTGTCAACGCTTCGCCGCCACCCTCGCGAGCAGCCGACGCATGACTCAGGGCCACCGTGATTTGGTCGGGATAGAAATTGAGCGCGCGCACCGCGCGGGTCCGGCGGCTGTTCCGTCGCTTTCGCTCCGGGCCTTACCCCAGGCTCCCAACTGGCCACGTTTCTCAAAGCCTCCCTACGATCCCGGACGGTCGGATTTCCCGAGTCCGGTTCTGGCCTCGGCTCTCACGGTATTTGTCAGGGCGAGCCTTCCCCCGCGACGCGAAACTGCGGTGCTGGCGCACCCTTCGCCCCGCCATCGTGGAGTTTGCACCGCTCCTTCGCCACGACGCAGGCCCCGCAGAACCCAGCTCAGAGTCTGGCTGCGTGCCCACCGTCATGGCCACCGAGTGCCCAGAGCCCCTTTGCCCAGCACGGGCGTTACCCGCGCCGGGGCGGCCTCGCGAGCCGCCTGGAGGGGCGTTACCCCCTCGTCGTCGCTCATACGGGCTCATGCGCCAGACCATCCCCCTCCCAGCGCCTCCGGTTCGTCCTCGGCCGCTGGGTCTTTGCAGGTTGTCACCAGTCCCTGCTGCGAGATGGCCCTTCCCGACATTATCTCTGCGATCCTTGCGCGGGTGCTCGGACCCCTACCCCGCCGCGCTCCCCGGTTGCACGTATCCGCTTCTTCACCGAGGACGCCGGTCTCACCCCAATCTAGACGGGTTCGACGCGCGAATATCCCCCCACATGGCAGCTTCCATGGGGACATCGATTTCGAGGCTGCAGTCATTCGATCACCTTCGGGCTCCCGCGCTTGCTAGACCCCCAGGCTGCTCCCACCGCAGCGGCAAACTGACCGCCAGGCGGCCGGGCCGTTCACACCACGCATCGCCCGGCCGGTTACCCGGACCGGGATGTGGCGTTGCTACATGCTCGACACGGACGATTAGCATGGCTGGACTCTCACCAGCTGGATCGCAGCCTTGTCGGCTGCTCCCTAGATCTTCGATGTAGAGAACTTGCATCTCCTTCTCCATGCCGGTTTATCCCGGCGCTTTCCCAACGCATGGTCGGGGCCATCGTGAGTCGCTACTTCTTCGATGTACGGCTCTTTCATCCGCATCTCCATGCCGGTTTCTCCCGGCGCTTTCGCTCACCCCGTCGATGCCCGGGGCACCGGCTTTCTGCTCGACGCGTTTCAGTGCCTCGGCGAGATTCTCGCGGGCCAACAACTGCTCCCACAAGCTCGCCTCGGCGGGGTGAGCTGCGGTATCGCCAGGCGCCGGAGATGAACTGTGCCCTGGACGGGAACCTTCGGGCTTCACCCTCCGGCCCTCCCACCCAGGCCCCATACGGGGTTGGCTGCCCTAAACGTCCATCCCACTAGCACGAGCGTCCTGCACCTCGGCTTCGCGTTCAGCCCTTCCCAGCGATGAAGATCCCCGCTGGTAATACGGCCTCTGCTGACTTCTCCACGGCGAACCACGGCCTCTCGACCACAGTCGTCCCGCACCACCCGACGAGCGGTGCACGCGCACCGGACGGGCATCCCGGGACACCCATGGAGACCTCCCCAGGTAAGACCAGCAACCTTCCTCGCGCACCCACCGCGTCCACGTAACGGCCCCTTGATGACAACGGGCTTCGCCATGCCGAGCTGGCTCGCCCAGACCGCCCCGCCTCCTACGCGCAGCCCGCCAGCTCCCCAACGGGATCCAGCGCGCCATGTGTTCCTAGAGTCGCGATTTCGCCTCCGGCTTCCTTCCCACCCCGCCTCACGACGACGCAGTTGCCCTTGGCTTGTGGTTGGTGTCATCTCCTCCACAGGGGACTTGCACCCCCGAGCTGCTGATCATGCTGGGCGCACTCGAGGTGCCCGGCGCCGATGGCGCCTGGGGGGGGTCCTCACGGTCGCCCCGCAGCCTGCCGTGGGACCGGCGGCCGCGGAAGAGCGCCCCGAGGAGGAGATGGTGTTCCTGCGCTCGCTGGTCAACGTGCTCGCCGCCGCGATCGAGCGCACCCTGCGCGAGGAGCAGATTCGCCACCAGGCGCTGCACGACTCGCTTACCGGCCTGCTGGCCGCACTCGCGCAGCGCCTGCGGGACGTCGTGCGCCAGCTCGACACGGTGGCTCGCTTCGGCGGCGACGAGTTCGTCGTTGTCGCTGAGGACATCGACGACGACCTCGAGGCCATCGGCCTGGCCGAGCGCCTGACCGCACAGCTGAGCCGGCCGTTCGTGATCAGCGACGGTGCGCACTCGGTGACGGCCAGCATCGGAGTGGCGGTCGCCCGAGCCGGTCAGGGCGCGCCGGATGCGCTGCTGCGCGACGCCGACGCCGCCATGTACCGCGCCAAACGGAAGGGCGGGGCCGGGCATCAGGTCTTCGACTCGGGCATGCGCGACCGCGCGGTCGCGCGGCTGCGTGCTGGTCAACGCCCTGCGCACCGCGATCGACCGCCGCGAGTTCGGGCTCGCCTACCAGCCGATCATCTCCCCGAGCACCGGTGCTGCCGTGGGCGCCGAGGTGCTGCTGCGCTGGAGCGGCAGGATGGGCGCGTCGATCGGTCCCGCCGAGCTCATCGCCGCCGCCGAGGAGAGCGGCCTGGTCCGGCCAATCGGCACCTGGGTCCTGACCCAGGCGATCGAACGCGCCGCGGGTTGGCGGGCGAGCGACAGCGCTCCGTGGCTGTCAGTGAACGTGTCCTCCCGCCAGCTCGCCTCCTCGCAGTTCGTGCCCTCGTCGCCGGACTGCTCACGGACCTGCGGCTGGGACCGGAGCGGCTGATGCTCGAGATCACCGAGACGGCTCTGGCCGACGACGGCAACGGCGCCGTCGTGACGATCGCGGCGCTCGACGAGATGGGCGTGCGGCTGGCGCTGGACGATTTCGGCACCGGCCTCTCTCCCCTGCACCACTTGCTGCGCTTCCCGATCCACGCGCTCAAGGTGGACCGCTCGTTCATCGCCCCCCTGCCTTGCAGCCCGCACGCCCGGGCGATCATCGCCGCCGTGACCACGATGGCGCACGAACTCGGCAAGGTGGTGATCGCCGAAGGGGTCGAGACCGATGCCCAGCTCGCGGCGGTCACCGAGCTCGGCTGCGACTTCGCGCAGGGGTACCTGCTCGGGCGCCCCGGCACAGAACCGGAGCTCATCGCCCGGCTCAACACATGATCGCGCCCGGCACTTCGAAGCAGAGGGGAGGCGTCAGTGGCGTTTGAGGTTGGAGAACGAATGATCGCGGACGTCAACGGCCGCCGCCGTCGGAGCAGATAGGCGCGCTGCGGCGTCCTCGTCACGGCGTCATCGAGGAGGTCCTGGCGGCGACCCGAGGCCGCGGTACCTGATCCGCTGGGACGTGGGCGAGATCAGTCCCCACTCACCGGCCAACGGAGGCGTGCGCTGTTGAGCGCCGTTCTCGTTCGGGACGCTGGTGCTGTTGTGCGCCGTGACCGGGTTGGCTGACGTTGGAACGTTGAAACGTTGAAAGGGTCGGGAACGGCGCATTGAAGGGCGGGCGGGTCGAGAGCGCCGTAGTTGTGCGTCCGCGCGTTGAGACCGCGCTTCGCGCTTCCCACTGTTGATCGCTCGCCATGAGCGTTGGTTGAGAGCTCGCGAGGCGTTGCCTGGGGCACGAGCGCGGGCCGGCGAGCGATGCGACCCACTCGCGCGTAGTCGCCGGCGGGGCGGCGGACGCTTACGCGGGCGGCGGGCGACCGTGCAGCAGCCCGCCGGTCAGCCACACCGCGCGCTCCCACACCCCCGCCTGGTCGGTAGCTCCAAACCGCAGCCTGAACGCTCGGACCGCGAGCATCATCGCCTCGACCGCGTCGCCCAGCTCGCTGCCCGCCGGCGTGACCGCACCCACCTGCACGTCCAGCGCCACGAGCTGCCGGCTCGCGCACGCGCGAAGATCCCCGGCGCGCTGGCGTGCCGCTCGCAGCCACCCCCGGACCGTTCCCGGCGGCCGCTGCAGCTTGCGGGCGATCCGGCGGTGTCCATCCCCGTCGACGGCCAAGCGCAGCGCTTCGCCGATCACATCGGCGCTGTCGCGCCGACGCGGCACCGACCACGCCGGGCACAGCACGTGCGTGGTGTCGCACTCGGCGCACAACGCTCGCCGTGGCCGCAGCGACAGCACTCCATCGCGCGTGCGGATCTCGCGCGAGCGCGCGAACCCCCAGCGCGACAGCGGCCCTGAACAGTCCGGGCACGCGAGCTCGCCGGCAGCCAACACGACCTCCAACTGTTGCGCGTCGAGCGCGATCTGAAGCATCAAGAATCGGTCGTTCACTCACGTCGCCCGGGAGCCTTCCAGACCGTCACGCGGCCGGGAAGGGGCGATTGGTGTTGGGAGACATACCACAAGCAGCAGATCGTCGACATTCATCGCCGTCCGCGTCCCGCCTCCCCATGCCGACGGTGAACAGCGCGGGAACACGCTCGCGTGCCGAAATTGAGCGGCGCTCAACAGCGTGCGCCTCGACCCCGATCACCACCCGCCGGGATCGTGAGCCGCTCCGCGCCCGTCCGGCCGAAGCCGGAGCGGGGGCGAGAGACGGAGAGGGCGGGATTCGAACCCGCGATGGAGTTTGACCCCCATACTCGCTTATCGCGTCGGGGCTGTTGCCGTGTGCTGCGGTTCGCGCGTTTCGCCTGCTTAGCAGCTAGTCAGATGTCCTTTGCGGCGGCCATCTGTCGCCCTCTGCTGCTGTTTACCGCTTCCAGAACCGCTTCCAGCGGTCTCGCCGGTCGTCCAACTCGGAAGCGCCGACGACGAGCGCGACGACTGCTGCTCCTTCGCGCAGGAGAGGCGGCGGGACGAGACTCGCAGGGTGCCCGATCTCCTCCTCACCACCGGCAGTGTCCGGCTCGCTTCCGCACACCCCGAAGCAGCACCCTTCGGTCAGGAGACCTCGCTCTCCGGTGCATGAGGCGCAACAGCGGACCCTGGACGCTGCCGGTGACCTCTGCTACTTGGCGAACGCTCGGTCGAACATCGTCCAGTTGCCGAACGAGTCAAACGCGATGAGCTTGCCGTCGGCGTTATAGGTCAGCACATCGGCACTCTCGTCCGTCTCGCCGCCGACACGGGTTGTGGCCAGGACGATGACCATGTAGCCGTCAGCGACGAAGTCGTGCGGCTCGGTGCGATAGTCCGCGCCCGCAAGCTTCGCCCAAAGCTCCGCGACCGCCCGGCGGCCGCGATGCGTTCCAGTCAGTGCGTTGTCGCCGCGCACGGTCCACTCGATCGACTCGTCGATGTTCGCCAATGCCGCCTCCGCGTCGCCCCTGCTGAACGCCGCGTAGTAGGCCGCCTGAGCGGACCGCTTGTTCTCCTGGGCGGCCACGGGTTGACCGCCACGATAGGAGAGACTCGGACGAGACAAACGTTAGACCGAATCGCGGCCGTGGAGCTTCACGGACAGCACGCCCGCTTCGCGACGAGCAGCAGCGAGTTGGCTGCTCCGTTTAGCCCGAAGGGGAAGTCTGCCGCGCGCCGGACGGCGATCGGTCAGTCGGTCGCGGACGGCTCGGGCTGACTAGCCTCGATACCGTCCGCGCAAGAAACTCCGGACTCTGAGCGACTGCGCTCTGACGCCGCGCAGCGACCCGGCCAGCACGGGGCGGGCTGAGTGCACCAGGAGAGCGAACACGATCAGCGCGGCAAGGCGGGGCGCGTCCTCCGACGTCGCTCCCGAGATGCCACGGACCGCCTCCCTCACCACGGCCCCCCCGATCAGCGCGTCCGCGAGGGAGGGGCCGGACTGGCCGGACTGGACCTCGCGCACCTTGGCCCCAGCGCCCTGGACTCCCTCGGCAACCGCGCCGATCGCGATCATCGTGATCAGGAGCGAAGTGAACGAATCCTCCCTGCTCTGGACGCCGAACACTCGCGTGATGGCGCGGTGGCGCATCTCGTTGAGCACGCGGGCCGCGACTTCCGCGTCTGTGAAAACCAGCCTGGCTCCGCTGACGTGCTGATCTGGTTTCACGGCGTGCCTCGCAACGCGTTGGGGTGTGGTCATATATCGTCGTCCGGGCCGACCCTCGCTCACAAGAGTAGGCGAGCGGCACCGAATCGAAGTCGCCTGCCGCCCAGCCGGATACTGCTCGTGATCGTCTGGGGTATGGAACGTGCTGGGAAGCACCGAGGGACGACCCACAGTCGCCGCTGACGTCGAGGAGGTTGTCGCCCGTATCGCGAGCGACTACGGACGGCTCGTGGACCGTACGCGCTCCGGGACACTACGCAGTGAATCCGGTGGTTTGCCCCGTTGCACGTCGCGATCGCGGATGTGAGCCTCGCTGAGGCAGACACCCGTAGAGTCTGACCGGATTCGTCGCCGACGACAATCCCCCGTCGCAGTGGCGGGTCGCGGTCGCGGCAAACGACAGCCCAAGGAGGCACAACCATGGGGACCCCTTCGACACCGCGACGATGCTCCGGGCGGTCGGCGCTTCCAGATCCAGGAGAAGCTCGTTTCGATCGGCGATGACTCGTGGATCGAGGACGACCATGGCGAGCGCGTCTACAAGGTCGACGGCAAGGCCTTGCGGGTCCGCGACACCTTCATCCTCAAGGACAGTGACGGCAACGAGGTAGCGTCGATCCAGGAGAAGAAGCTCCGCGCGCGACACGATGCAGATCGAGCGTGACGGCCGGACGCTGGCGACGATCCACAAAGCCCTCGTGGGGATCCGCGACCGCTTCGACATCGACATCGAGGACGGCAAGGACCTCAGCGCGCACGGCAACGTCGTCGACCACGAGTACGAGGTCAAGCGCGACGACGAGGTCATCGCAACCGTGTCGAAGAAGTGGTTCCGTGTGCGCGACACCTACGGTGTCGAGATCCGAGAGGGCGAGGACGAACCACTGCTGTTGGCCCTCACGGTCGCGATCGACAATTTGAGCGGCACCTGAGGGCCCTGCGTCCGCACCAAGTACGGAGACGGCGCGCCACCCTGCCTCGAGCGTCGTTGGTGCGTCTGAGGAATAGAGCAACCGAAGCCGTCCGCCAGTTCGGGGCTTCCCTGGCCGATTGGCGCAACCGGCTACCAGAGTGCCGGTTTGATCGAGGACCGGCAGTCTCGAGCGCGACCAGCTTGAGCGTAAACACGGCCGGAGCGACGCACTGTCGCTTGTAGCCCGAGGGGGAAGTGGCGGCAGACTGGGATGTCGGGCGGGCGCCACTGCCCCCTCTAGGACGTTGGGCGTTTAGGGTCCTTCGAGCCTGACCACCTTGCCCGAGGCCGGGCATCCGCCGGGCGGTGAGTTCTGGCCGGTGAGCAGCGAGAGGTCGCTTGGGCAGAGTCCGTTGATCGCGACGTACAGATGACCGTCAGGCCCTAGCGTGAGGCCAGTTGGGAGATTCAGGCCCCTCGCGAGGTAGGAAGTCTTGAGGCTCGGGGTCACCTTGACGATTGAACCGTCAAATGGCTTTTCGATGAGGCCGGGAATGACCTTCGACGCGAGGTTGGCGAGGTAGACGTTGCCGTTGCGGTCAGCGACGCATCCGACAATCTGTCCCAGCTTGCCACCCGAGAGGAGCCGGGTCAGCTTCCTGCCATTCCAGCGCCAGAGTGAGTTCGATTCGGTGCCGATGACCAGGTTTCCGTTTGGCAATCTCGCCGCGCAGGTCGGTGCTGCGTCGTAGATGGGCTTGTGGCCAGGAGGATCCGGGATAAACGCGAGCACCGAAATATCGCCGCGGCGGCTGACGAAGTCGAGCGTGTTAGAAGCGCCGTCGATCACATAGAACCCGCCGGATGGCCCCGCGGTCAGGCCAAAGGGATCGGCATCGCCCGGGGCGTACTCCGGGTTGCCGGGATCCGGATGAGCAGCTGCGTAGTTGAAATCGAAGCGGCCGACCCCAGCCAACGTCTCCCATCCCCGGTTCGATGTCAGCGACTTCAGTCCGTTCAGGGTTCCCACATCGTTGACGACGGCGGTCATCGTGGCGACACAGGAGTTCACCTCAGGCGCGCCCTTGCAGAGATCAGCGGGGTTGCCGAGCGCCTGCGGATTGTTTTGGACGATGGAGTACAGCTTTCCGTTCTGCACCGCGAGCCCCCCCAAACCAAAGTTCTCGAACGGGCCGCCGAGCGATGGGAGTCCTGTTGCGAGGGCTGTCTTGTGGCCATTCCGGGGCGTAATCGCGATGACCTGTGCACTCAACCCCGCGCACTGGCCCGGCCCTAAGCACAAGTTGCCTGCGTGACCGGACTCCGCCACCGCCAGCCTGCCGTCGGGCAAGAAGGCGAGAGCATGAGGGTTGTCGAGACCACGCGCAACTGGAACTAGACGAGGGCCCTGAGCAGCAACTGCCGTCACGGGCAAGACCAACGTGGAGAGCCCCGCGATCACAGCCGCAACGAACGCGCGAGCCCGCCGGGAGCGCGGCTTTCCCGATGCCTGCAGATGATGTTTCGTGATTTGGTACATGCTGTGGCCCTCTCTTCTGCGCGGTTTGCGCTGCAACGTAAACCCCCGATTGGCCCGCGCCATGGACATTTGACCGATCTTTCAAGCGCGCAGGCGCGGCGCTCACCGTATCAGCCTTGCTTCCCCCTTGATCGAGAAGCGGCAGCGCCTGCCGCGCCCTCTATGGGGTCTCTGCGCGATTCGGATGGAGCCCCACGACTGCGTTGGCCACGCCCGGTGCCTCATTCTTGCTCGCTGCCTCTAAGACGCTTCCATAGCGAGCCTCCATTCGGGCCCGCCGCCGAGCGGTGCGCTCTGCGCTCTTGACCTCTCGGATGTAGATGGCGCGAGTGATGATGCTGTTCTTGTGCCCGAGTTGCCAGGAGATCTCCTCAGCGGACTCCCCGGCGGCGATGGCCTCGCTGGCTGCAGTGTGCCTAAAGCTGTGGAAGCTCGGTAGCACACCCGGCGGAACACGAACCGGATGGCCGTGCTCGTCGCGCTCGTGCAGGATCGGGAACGTCCGACGGCCTTTGTCATCCGTTGCAAACAGTTGGGCACGTCGCAGAGCGAGGCCCACGTTGCGCTGCTGAATCGGGCGTCCTGACCGGGTGGCGAACACGAACGCGTCCGGCGTCGCATCGGCGCTCCTGAGCTTGTGCGCCACCAGCATCAGCGCAAGGGCGCGAGGGATCTCGACCGTCCGACGGGACTCGCTGGTCTTCAGCGGCTGACGCCGACCCTGCCGGTCAACTTGGTGCTCGAACCGGACCTCTGCGGAACCGGGGTCGCCGAGCGCGAGATCAGCCCACACCAGCCCTAGGCACTCGCTCATCCGCGCCCCGGTCACCGAGCCGAGCGCGAACAGCGTCTTGTACGGCTCGCGCGCTGCGGCGAGGGTTTGCGCGAGTTCGTCGCCCAAGAAGATGGGTCGCCGTGCTGCTGCCGAAATTGTGGGCCGCTCGCCCTTCTCGAGCGCGGTGATCGGGTTCTCGCCGTGCCACGCCATCCGCCGCCTCGCGTATTTGAACGTGCGCCTGGCTGCTGTGATCACCCCGTGGATCGTCCACTCGGCCTTCCCCTCCGCACGAAGCTCGCGCACCAGCGCTGCTACGTCCTCCACCGTGATCGTGTCCAGTCGCCGCCGCTCCCAGCGCGGGAGCAGGTGGACGGTTATCGCGTTGCGGTAGACCGCCTGCGTCGCGGGGCGCAGATCCGCGACCTGTCCTGCGAGCCAGGCGGCAGCGGCGTCGCCGAAACGGAGCTTCGGGTTGGGCTGCACCCGCTCTCCCTTGCCCTTGCGAGCGAGCAGGTCGTTGCGGATGGTGCGAGCGGCGGTGATCCCGCCGTCCACTCTGCGCCAACGTTGGCGGCCCGTCGAGTCGCGGAAGCCGACCTCGAACACCTTTCGTCCGTTGGCGTCGAGGCGGTAGTAGACGTTGGGCTCGACGCGCACGCGCCGGGCAATAGGGTTCGCCGTGCTCATGGAGATACACCTCCTCGGGCTTGGCTCGGCGGTGTTGACGCACCGCCGAGCCGCTTTGTCGTTCGTTCAAGGGTACTCAACCCCATACTGACGCAGCAAGGCGTCGGCCTGAAATCGCCGCAAACCCGCATCTTTCGGAGGACATGGAAACGACCTGGAAGCGACCTTTCAACGCCTCGACATCGATCAGTACCCGCTGCCATTGGTACATTGATCGGGATCAGCAGCGTGTTCACCACCATCAGGTCAGCCACCGCGTCGCCACCGATCTAACTCAGCGCGTCGGAACCAGCACTTGCAGCCGGGGCCGTCCTGCTCAAACGGGATCGCACGTGCGGCGGTGAGCTTGTGGATCGCGTTCACGGACATACCGAGGTAGGCTGCAGCCCGCTTCGAGTCGAGCCATTCGTCTGACAGGTCCCCATCGGCCTGATCTCCCAGTCGGGCGTGGATACGCGGTGCCAGCCGATCGACCAGGAGATCGAGTGCTTCGTCGTCGAGCGACAGGATTAGCGCGCGGCCCAGCGCTTCGTCTCGTGTCGAGCCCATCACCTGCCCGTCCCGCCGTAGGTGGAATGTCCCTCCGTGCGCCTATGTGCGCCTCTCGGGCGTTTGATCAGCGCGTGGGCAGTCCAGAAGCGTGCGCTGGGCTCCTCGCGCTGTAGTCGGCTCAGAGCGGCTCGACACGCGCCGCTGCAAACGCGGGCGTCCCGACGCAATCCGGTCAACGCCGCGCCGCACGCTAGACAAACGCGCTGATCTGTGGTGCTCGCAGCCGGGATGAGCGTGGTCGGCGTCACGACATCCCCTGCGCCTGTTCGTAAGACCCGGTGAGAGCGGGTCTCTCAATCAGAGTGTGGTGTGTGGTGGCGTGCTGTTCGTCGTTGATCTGTGCAGATACGACCTTGTGGATCGTGTAGACGTTTGGAGTCCTGTACTGCCGAACGACGCTGATGCGCCCGGCGCGCTCAAGGCGCTTGATCGCGCTGCTGATCGCGTCTTCGCTGTGCCCGGTCGCGCGCTTGAGGGTGGCAATGGTGGTCCGGCGGACGATCCCCGCGGGGTCGGCGTAGTCGCATAGCGCTCGCAGGACGTGCCGCGCGATGCCGTCGAGTTGCGAATCACAGAAGTACGATCGCGGCGCGGTGAGCCACGGGAGTGGGATGTAGCTTCCGATGCTCCGTGCGATCTGCTGGATCTCATCCTTCGGGAGAGGCGGCTGGCACCGCTGGGCGTTGATTACCGTCAGCGCGGCGGCGATCGCCTCGGGAGGCACTCCGGTCATTCGCATGCGACCGGCGAGCCGGGTGAGTTCGGTGTTGCGCTCGCCCTGGGAGATGCTCTCGGGCACGCGCTTCCGTTTCGCGCGGGCGGGCCCGGGGGGCTGAAGGCTGCCGCCGCCGGTCAGGAGAGCGATCAACCACGCTGGCGCGTCGGCGAGCGCGGCGGTCGTCGTGGTTATCGCGTAGACGCCGTTGGCGTTTCGGCTTGGCGGGGCGACGATCTGACCGCCCTGACCGCGCACATCGACGCCAGGCCCGAGTCCGTGCGCCGAGTTGCCGATGTGGCCCTTGCTGGGGTAGGCGAACAGCAGGTGTCGGCCACCGCTGCCGGTCCGGTGCTCGACGGTCTTCGGGAGATGCCCGTGCCGACGTTCAAGTTCGGCCAGCGATTGTTCGCCGCCGTGTTGAACGTCGATGTCGAGCGCGAAGAAGCCTGAGGCGCGTCCCGTCGCGAGTCCAACGTTCGCATCCGGGTGGTCTGACCACCATCGCCTGATCACTACGGGATCAGTGGTGGCAGCCCGAGGCCAGTTGCGGATGTGAGGGTGCTTCCCGGCCTGCTTGCAGTCAGCGGCACGCGCGCAACTGCATCGGCCATCCTCGTCCACCGAGTGGAGGGGCAGGACGCGCCAGCCGCGAGCCGCGTGCGTGAGCGCCATCGCAAGCAGGTCGCTCACGGCGCACCGCCATTCGCCGCACCGTGCTGTGTCCGCTCACGGATCCGCCACCCAGCGCTCGAACCTGCGCCGGGTGGCTCGGGACCCTCGCTACTTGGACCGCTGTCGCCGGAGCGAGCCGATGAACGAACCGTCCGCCGTCGGCCTGCGCGACATCCGGCGCCGCGCCTTCGAGTGGGCGGCCGCCCGATCCGAACGCGAGACGGCCGCTGGCGAGAGCGCGCGCGAGGTGGTGCGCGCCAGCAACCGTGAGAGGAGCCCCGCAACGCGGTCCCAAGCATCCGGTCATTCCGCTCCACGTTGGCCCACATCCGTCGCACCCGTGGCTGATACTGCTGCAGTAGCTGGCGATCGTAATCGGCGTCGTGCTCGATCTTCTCGCCGCCGATGGTGCCGTACAGAAACCACTCGGTCGCGGCGCTTAGCTCTTCGCGGTCCTCGCCCACTGCACTCCTCGCTCACGTGTCGCTTCAGTTGCCATGCTGCCTGCGGGCTCATCGCCCACTCGTAAACCTAGTGTCCTGCGCCTTAAGTTCGTGGGAGAATTATGGTACACTTGGCTATGCCAAGAACTGGACGTCCCAAAGCTGTTCTGGAATTGACAGATGAGGAGCGTGAGCAGCTCGTGCGGTGGGAGCGGCGGCGGAAGTCATCCCAGGCACTGGCGTTGCGCTCGCGGATCGTGCTGAAGTGCGCGGCGGGCCTTGCGAACAAGGAGGTCGCCGAGGCGGTGGGAGTGACTGCGACAACGGTCGGGAAGTGGCGCTCGCGGTTTTGCGAGCTGCGGCTGGACGGGCTCTCAGACGATCCGCGTCCCGGCCGGCCGGCGACGATCACGACCGAGCAGGTCGAGGAGGTGCTGGTGGCGACGTTGGAGTCAACGCCAGAGAACGCGACGCATTGGACGCGCTCCTCGATGGCGAAGCGCAGCGGCCTGTCGAACTCCACGGTCGGTCGGATCTGGAGGACGTTCGATCTCAAGCCGCATCGCGCGGATACGTTCAAGCTGTCCAACGATCCGTTGTTCGTGGAGAAGGTCTATGACGTGGTCGGCCTGTACCTGGACCCGCCCGAGGGCGCGGTCGTCTATTGCGTTGATGAGAAGACACGAACGCAGTAGGTAACTTCGAGTTTGAGTGGCGGGGACCGCGTCCGGTGGGAAGGAGTCTGCCGTGACGCGTTGTATCTGTAGGGCTGATGGCGTTGCGACGTGCTCATGCCGACGAATACGCGGTACGGGTCAACCGCGCGGTCGAGTTGCTGGGCGATCGCTCGCCGGCGGACGCGGTGCGCGGCCTGCAGGCGGAGTTCGGTCTGTCGGAGCGTCAGGCGCGTCGGTATGTGAACGCGGCACTCGCGCGGCCGGATGGGGTGGTGGTTCCGGAGCGCACGGTGGTGTTCACGGTCAGGTTGGCGCCGTCGCTGATCGCTGGACTGCGCGAGCGTGCGCTCTCCGGTGGCGTGTCGTTGAGCGCGACGACCGCTGCGGCGGTCGGTGCGTATCTCGAGCAGGCCGGCGAGCGGCCCGGTGGCCAGGCGCGTTGAGGTCGAGTTCGTCGGTGACCGCCTCGCCGATGCGCGGCTGGCGCGGGCGTATGTGATCTTGGCGCCGGAGCGGCGTCGTGTGACGGGCAACGAGCGGAGGGACGATGGTGAACGACAGCAGCGTGGAGCAGTTGACGGGTCGGCGGGGCAGGGTGGCGGCGATCTACGCGCGGGTGTCCTCGGATCGGCAGCGGCGCGAGCAGACGATTCAGAGCCAGACCGTCGCGCTGCGTGAGCTCGCCGCCGCGCGCGGGCTGCTGGTCCCCGAGGATCTGGTGCTCGAGGACGAGGGCGTCTCGGGCGCGGTGTTGCGCCGCCCGGCGCTGGAGCGGCTGCGCGACCTGGCGGTGGAGGGTCGCTTCGAGGTGCTGCTGTGCCACGCGCCAGACCGGCTCGCGCGCCGCTACGCGTATCAGGTGCTGCTGCTCGAAGAGTTCCAACGTGCCGGGGTCGAGGTTGCGTTCGCGAAGGAGCCCGAGCGATCCGGCACTCCCGAGGATGAGCTGCTGCGCCAGTTCCAAGGGATGATCGCCGAGTATGAGCGGGCGCAGATCGCCGAGCGGTGTCGGCGTGGGAAGCTGCATCGCGCCCGGGCTGGCGCAGTGTCGGTCATGGCTCGCGCGCCATACGGCTACCGGTATGTGAAGCGCTCCGAGCACGCCGACGCGTGCTTCGAGATCGACGAGACCGAGGCGCCGGTGGTGCGCGAGATCTTCCGCCGCTACCTCGAGGAGGACGAGTCGATCGCGAAGATCGCTCGGTGGCTCACCGCGCAGGAGGTGCCGACCAGGACCGGCGCAGCGGGCTGGAATACCGGCACGCTGTGGGGGATGCTGCACAACCCGGCGTATGCTGGGCAGGCCGCCTACGGCAAGACGCACGCGACCGGCGCGCCCGTCCAGGCCAGGCGTCAAGCGCGGCTGCGCGGGCAACGCTCCGCCCGGGTCTCGCGCGAGGGTGTCGCGCCGGAGGAGTGGAAGCAGATCTCGGTGCCCGCCCTGGTCACCGAAGAGCAGTTCGCGCTTGTCGGGCAGCGACTTGAGCGCAACCGGGTGATCTCGCCGCGGAACACCAAGCGCCCGTCGCTGCTGCAGGGGATCCTCGTCTGCCGCCACTGCGGCTACGCCTACTACCGCTGCTCGACGCGCAGCAAGAACGGCAAGCTGCGCGAGTACTACCGCTGCTCGGGCACCGATGGGCATCGCCGTCCCGAAGGCCGCGTGTGCAACAACCAGCCGGTCCGCCTCGCCGAGGTCGACGAGCTCGTCTGGGCTCGGGTACTCGGACTGCTAGAGGACCCCGCGCTGATCCAGGCCGAGATCGACCGCCGGCTCCAGACGATGCGCGCGACGCACCCTGCCGCCGGGCGTCGGGACGCGCTCGAGCGCGACCTCACCCGCGCGCAGACCGCGCTGCGGCGGCTGCTGGACGGCTACCAGGAGCAGCTGATCACGCTTGAGGAGCTGCGCGCCCGCTCGCCCGAGCTGCGCAAGCGTGAGGCGGCGGTGCAGGCCCAGCTGGACGCGCTCGACGCCGAGTTGCACGACGCCGAGACCTACCTCAAGCTCACCGAGACACTCGACGGGTTCCGGACCCGGCTCACCGCGAACGCCGAGAGCTTGACCGTCGAGCAGCGCCAACACATCGTCCGGCTTGTCGTCCGCGAGGTCCTGATCGGCGAGGACGACGTCACGATCCGCCACTCGATCCCGGTCCCCACCGGCGACCAGCCGCCCGGGTATCTACTGCGTTCGGGTAGTCGAAAAGAGCCAGGTACAAGCCCTGGCACGATCGCAGCCGGCGTTCCCGATGATGCCCGGCATGTGCGAGAGGCGCACCCACGACTACCTGCGCCACGGCACCACCAGCCTGTTCGCCGCGTTCAACACCGACGACGGGACGGTGATCTCAAGTCTGCATCGCCGCCACCGCACGATCGAGTTCAAGAAGTTCCTGACCAAGATCGACGGTCTGGTCCCCAGTGAGCTCGATGTGCACCTGGTCTGTGACAACTACGGGACTCACAAGAGCCCGGCGATCCGCACATGGCTCGAGCAGCATCCCCGCTTCCACGTCCACTACACCCCCACCTACTCAAGTTGGATCAACCAGGTCGAACGATGGTTCGCCTATCTGACCGACGATCTGCTCAGGCGCTCCGATCACCGCAGCGTGCAAGCGCTCGAGAAAGACATCCGGAACTGGGTCACGGAATGGAACGAGAACCCCCGCCCGTTCATCTGGACCAAGTCCGCTGAGGAGATCCTCGCCAAGCTTCAACGACTTCTCCGACGAATTAACGGTGCGGGACACTAGGAGCGTGGGTCACAATGCCCGCAGAGCGCCGTTTTGGCCCGTTTCAGGGGATCAATTCATCAGCGGCGATCGCTCGGATGGCCGCAGAACGGCTCTCAGAGCGTCGTTAATGAGACTGAGTATTACTGACCCACGCTCCTAGTAGTGCTCCGTTAGGTATTTGAAGGACTCTGCGTTTTGCAGGCGAATCTTCTTGGCGACGTTGCCGTCGTCGAGGAGGTCATGATGCAGCCTGTGGCTGGTCTGTCGGAGCGGGAGCTTGCGCGGGTGCGCGGGCGACTGGTCGAGTTCAGCGAAGAGATGTTCGCCTCGATGGCGCGCAGCGATCAGCGTCGGTGGGGGGAGTGCTATCTGCGCGGGTTGATGCTGGACGGGAAGCGCAAATCGATCGAGCCGATGGCCGCGAGGCTGGCGGACGGTGATGAGCAGTGCTTGCAGCAGTTCGTGAACCAGTCGCCGTGGGATGAGGTGCCGGTTCGCAAGGCGTTGGCGCGGCGGATGAGCCGCGAGCTCTCGCCGGCGGCGTGGGTGATCGATGACACGGGGTTCCCGAAGTTCGGCAAGTATTCGGTCGGGGTCGCGCGGCAGTACTCGGGGGCGTTGGGGAAGATCGGCAACTGCCAGATCGGAGTGTCGATCAACGCGGCTACCGAGGATGCCTCATGTCCGCTTGACTGGCGGTTGTTCATCCCGGAGGAGTGGGACGAGGACAGCGAGTTCAACCGGGATCGGCGTCAGAAGGCGAAGCTGCCCGAGGGCGTTCATCACGTCGAGAAGTGGCGGCTGGCGTTGGAGATGATCGATGAGCTGATCGGCTGGGGGATCAAGCCGCCGGTGATGCTTGGGGATGGCGCCTACGGGGATGTCACCGAGCTGCGCAGCGGCTTGGATGAGCGGGAGATCGAGTACGTGCTGGACGTCAAGGGCGCGACCTCGGCCTACAGCGAGGCCGTCAAGCCCACGCAGCCGCCCAGGCCCGAAGGCCGCGGCCGACCGCCCGGCTTGCGCTACCGCGAGGATCCCTCCTCGCTCAAGGAGCTTGCGCTCGCCGCCGGTAAGAAGGCCGCGGTCACTGTCACGTGGCGGGAGGGCACGCGCGGGAAGATGAGCTCGCGGTTCATCGCGCTCAGGGTCCGCCCAGCGAACATCCACCTGCGCCGCAAGGCGCACGAGGCCGCAGAAGAACTCCCGGTTCGCTGGCTAATCTGCGAATGGCCCTCCAAAGAGAAACAGCCGACCAAGTACTGGCTCTCGAACCTGCCCGCCGACACGCCGCTCAAGCAGCTTGTGTACCTGGCGAAGATGCGCTTCCGGATCGAGCAGGACTACCGCGAGCTCAAAGACGCGCTCGGGCTCGATCACTTCGAAGGGCGCGGCTGGCGCGGCTGGAACCATCACGTCACGCTCGTCTCGGTCGCGCAGGCGTTCCTCACGCTGGAGCGACAACGCCGCCCGCCAGCCAGGGCGGCAGCCTGACCCTCTTCGGAGTCGTCCGGGAGCTACAAGCGCTCTTGGCCTGCTGGCACGGGACTTGTCCCGTCTGCCGCAGAGAGCTGCCGCCCGACCACCACCTACGAGCCCCGCCCACCTAACGGAGCACTACTAGCTAGAGCGACTCCCAGACACGATCGTCAGCGCAGGCGCGCCGCCCCAGCGCGAGGATGCCGGGGCGGCGCAAATCGCATGGCGGGCGACACACCGAGTATCGCAGCACGAGCCGACGGGATCCGCCACGGCGGCTGTTGGGCCTTCCGCTACCCCTGCGCTCCCAAGCGCCGATTCAGTTGTGCGGCATAGGGTGCGCAGATTGCGCTCGTATGTCTAGCCCGCCGTGATGAAAATGACGCTAGTAGCGCACAAAATCCCTGCAAAAGCGCACAACGTTAGCTAGACGATTTGGTATACAGACCGAGAGGAACGAACCTGCGGCAGGAAAGGATCGACGTGCAGAACCAAGACCATCCGAGAGAGCGCTTCCCCGCGAGGAAGGACGGCAGGGAGCTGTCAGCACTTCAGCTCCGCATCCTTCGTGCGATCGCGGACGCGGCGGGAGCCGATGGCCGTGCATACGCCCCTCCAGACATTCTCGCCGAGGCTGTTGGGGTCTCGATCGACGCATTGCGAGATGAGCTATGGGAGCTTTTGCAGCAGAGCGTGATCAGGGATCCGCTTGAAACCTTCCCAGGCGACCTGCTCGTGCTGGAGCTGTGTTCAGCCGATCGTCAGTTGCGCGCGAGCACGCGCTGAAGCGTGCTGGCGCGCCATCGCCCGCCACGCGCAGTGGGGATCTCGTCGCGGTTCAGACGCTCGGCTATCTCGCGTAACGTTGCCCCACCGGCGCGTTCGTTCCGCGTACAGAATTCGTCCGCCTGGTCGGTTCGCACGCCAGCGCGGCGCACGACGCGGTCGCCCTTACATAAACGCGCTCGGCCCCGGCGTCGTCCGCATCGACGTTGACGGCGACGGAGATGACCCGGACCGGGACGCGCGGGTCGCCGCCGCGCGTCAGGAGCGGCTACCGCTGATGCTGCTGGGCGGGAGCGACCACTCGCCCGAGGACCCCGACGACGAAAGCGACTCGTTATCGGGCACCTCTCCAGCCGCGCCTCCCGCCGTCTCCCGTCCGTCCCCGCCGGGGCCGGGGGCCGGGTTCAGGCGCGGTCCGCTCCGCCGCGCTCGATCCGGATGGCGTCGTCGTGATGCGCCGGGCAGTAGACGCGCTCGACCTCGACGCCGAGATCGCGGTAGGCCCACCACTCGCCCTCCGCCAGCAGGACAGGATAGGACCTCGCCTGGAGCGGCTGGGCCGTGATGGCGCCCTCGATCACGCTCCGCGCCTTACTCCGGTCGCACCCTTCGACGTTGCAGTTCAGGTATTCGTTCATGGGACCGAGGGTAGGTGGCGCGGTCGACGCCCCCGGACGTATGCCGAGCGACTCTTAGGTCCCCGATCCACAGACCTTGAATCCGTATCCCTGCCCGAGACCCTGGACGAGCGCCTTGCCCTGCTGTAGCTGTGTGGCCAGCATCTGGACGGCCTGGGCGTCGTTACTCCGTACTGCCGTCACGAACTGCTCGAGAAGGCTGATCTGGGGTGCGACGCCAGCAAGGTACTTCGAGATCACGACGCGATCACTCGCTGGCGGCTCAAGTGCGCGGAGCTGGTCGAGCTCCGGCGACGCGATTCGGACGAACTTGTCGAGCGCCGCCGCGAGCGCGTCGCGATTGGCAGGCGTATCGCTCGATTGCTCGGCGCGCGTGACGGCGTCGACGACGCTCTGCTGCCGAGTCAACTTGATTCTTCCGGCCTGGCAGATTGCGTGGGCTTGCGCGATGAATGTGCCCTTCGTGAGCGCCGACGTCGTGGTGGTGGGGGCTGTGGCCGGGGAGCCCGTGGTCGAGTTACCTGAGCTACCGCAACCGGCGACGACTGCGCAGAGCGCGACTGCCGTAGCAAGCCAGCGGACTGTCCCGATGGTGTTAGCGAACACGGTCTCCTCCACGACGAAGGATGGCGCGCTATCGAGGCGCGGTCATCAAGCTCCTTGACCCATTGCGTCACTGCGGTGTTGCGAACGACCCGCTGCACCGTCCCTTACTTGACGCCCGGATCACCGCGTGGGGCTGTCCCTGCTGGCGGGGCATCTCGAATCGGGCCGCCCTCCGACGCCCGACACCCGACACCCGACACCCGACACCCGACGAACGCTGACGATGCTCCGGGCCCACAGGGCACGAGCACCCGTCAGGCTGGGTTTCCAAGGCTCTGCATGCCCACGAGGCGACGGCGCTGGCTGTCGCCATCACCACCAGCCCGATCATCCGCGCGACGATCAGCACCGACCCGGGGCGGCCGAGGTCAGCAGGCGAGTGCGCGGCGCGTGGGAGACGGCGCTTGTGTTCGGCGCTCACCTCTCTTGGGACGTGGTGGCTCGCCCCAACCGGGTCCCGGATACAACAGCCGGGCATCTCGCTCCGCCTGAGACGAGATGACTCCTCTGAACGCGGTTAGGGGATTGCGCCCCCACTCCCTTGACTCTCCGGGCCCCGGACGGATCCGGGCGATCCCGGGCTATCTGGGCTCGGCTTCACATCGAGGCTATGGAGCGCGGTGCCGATCGAGGCGTTCGATGTGGTGATCGTCGATGAGTGCCATCGCTCGATCTACGGGGTCTGGCGCCAAGTGCTCGACTACTTCGACGCGTTCATCATCGGCCTGACCGCGACGCCGAACAAGCAGGCGTTCGGGTTCTTCAACCAGAACCTGGTGATGGAGTACACCCACGAGGAAGCGGTCGCCGACGCCGTCAACGTCGACTTCGACGTGTACCGGATCCGCACCGAGATCAGCGAGCAGGGCGGCACGATCGAGGCTGGCCTCGTGACCGCGTTCCGCGACCGTCAGACGCGCCAGCGCTGGACCCATCGGCTTGCCGCTGGGCCCTGTTGACCGCCGAAACGGCCTCTTGAAGGCTTGGTCTGCCTGACTTGACTTCGGTTGATCGCAAGGCGCCCTTCCACGGGGTTGCTTTGGATCGCGAAGCTTCGCAGACCGCTCGGATGGACAGAAAAAAGCGCGGCGCCCGGTGGAAGGGGCGGACGCCGCGCGCAACCAAAACAACGAACCGAAGCGAGTCTCGCACACCTGGGGGACGGATGCCGCGGAACCGTTCCGGTCCCCTGCAGGATCCGCTCCCCGCGGCGGCTCCGGGTCGGCACCGGGGCGGCGGCACGACGTGGAAGGCCTGTCCCGGATGTCCCGCTTATTTGGTTCGCGCCGGGATCCGGGACATCGGCCCCGAGGAACGTGATGGGAACGTCAGGGAACCCGCCGACGTGCCCGAGCGTCCCTCCGGATCGGCTCGAACCCCAGCGGGACCAGGGACTTCGCGCCACCTCAGGCACGTTCGCGCCATGCTCGCCCGCTCAGGCGGGACGACCAGCGGCCCGCTCCGCCGACCCGCACCTCACCGCGCGCGAGTTCCGCAGCAGGTATGAACTGGCGGCGGACCGCCATGGCGCTCGATGGTCAACGCGCTCGGATAGCGTTAGACGCATGCCGGAGCCGCAGGAGTTCTTGACCGTCACGAGGTCGCCGAGATTCTCAAGCTCAACCAGCAGACGGTTCGTAACTGGATCGACGCGGGCAGGCTGCCTGCGGTTCACGTCGGGCGGCGCGTGCGGATCAAGCGGTCGGACTTCGACCGGCTGATTGAGGAGGGCTACAGCGGAAGCTCTACTCCGCCCGATAGCGCTAGCGGCGCGAGCGTTTGGGACGGCGAGATACCGCCGCCAGAGGCTCCCTGAGCGCTCACATCGGGCACCCGGAGCGCCCCATTGGGCTCAGCCGTCGGCAGTACATGCGCGACGCCGATGAGCGGGCGTGTGGGTGGCCCCCAAACCGCCTCGGGTGAGCACGGGCGATGTGATCGTGCCGACCGGCCGAGGCCGCGGGAATTGTGGTACCGGGATCCGCGTGGCGTGGCCGTCCTGGGCGAGCAGGAAGCTCATCGCGCGTCCAACTGGTCGAGCAGCCTGGCGACCTGCTCGCGCTCAGCCTCCTCCGTACCAGATCTTGTACGCGGGACGTTGGACCTGCGAGGTCAGTCGGCGGCTGATCTGCCCGGACTGTCAGAGCCTCGACGACCGCACTGACCTTGTCCGCCGCCAGACGGAGATGTGGGCGCAGACCACGGAGCGGGCCAGGCAGCAGATGGACCCCGACATGCGCGAGCGCATCGAATCCGCGGTGCAGGAAGAGATCGAGGAGATCGCGCGGCTCCAGCGGGAGATCGGGGACCTCAATCGGAGCCTCGAACCACCAGAGGAGCCGACCGGCGGCGAGTGATCGCTACCGCGGTGTTCGGCAAGCTCGGGATCTGGCCGAGGCTGCGATGACAACGCCGCTGGCCGTGGTGGTGATCGGCGTGCGCTGTTCCTGATCGTTCGCGTCGCGCGCGCGACTGGGGAGCCGGTCCCACCCGGTACGCGGCCGGACGGTCCTGCTCGTGATCGTCGTGATCGTCGTCGTCGGCTAGGAGCGTGGGTCAGTAATACTCAGTCTCATTAACGACGCTCTGAGAGCCGTTCTGCGGCCATCCGAGCGATCGCCGCTGATGAATTGATCCCCTGAAACGGGCCAAAACGGCGCTCTGCGGGCATTGTGACCCACGCTCCTAGAGGATCGTCACCCTCACGCAGAAGAGCACATGCGAGCGCCAAGGCGGCTCATTCAGCTTCGCCATCCCCAACGTCTGCATGTACCCGGCCGGATCGCCGTACGCGCGCGGGTGAGCCGCAGCGGCTGCCTCGCCCACGCCGCCTCGTACGCCGCCGCGCGCTCCTGGGGCGTTTCACCGCGAACGACCATGCTCGACAGATCGGGTGCGCTTCGTCGTTCCACTACCCGCATCGTCTCACCGGGAACGTCGTCAGTCGTCTCCGCGCGAGCAGCGCGTCGTGCGCCACCACCGCGATCACCGGCATGCTGACCAGCACCACCGTGATCTACAGGATCAGCACACAGATCCCGCCGATGGCGACGCTGCGCTGATCATCCGCCAGGACCTCAGTCGGGGACGCTCAACCGAGCCCGTTCTTGCGGGGGCTGAGCGCGGCGATCAGGGCTCGCCGAGCTTCCACAGACACGCCGAACCGATCCAAGACATCGTGGGCCTGCCGTGCCATCGCCTGCGCGTCGATGTTCTGAACACGCCCAGGTCGCGCGGGAGCACGCCGACCGCCCTCAGCAGGCTCGCCTGCGTCGCGAGCGCGTCCAGCCTGGTCCTGATCGCTCCGACACGCGTCGCGTCGTGTTTGCTGGTGGCCGAGATTTCCGCCAACTCCTCCTGCGCGCCCTGGTAGTGGTCCAGCATGTCGTCCAGAAGCTCAAGCGGGTCACGCTCGCGCAGGCGCGGGTGGCTCGCCCGATAATCGGCAAGGACGTTTTGGCACTGTCGCTCGCTGAGCCTCGCTCGCTGAGCCCGTAGTTCGCGGCGATCGTCGTCGAGGACTTGCCCGCGATCGGGCGGCGCATGAGCTGGTGATCGGGGGATGCGTCATCTCGCGATCGTTCGTTGATGCGGGCTGGGGTGAAGGGCGTTGAGGTGGCACGCGTGTTCGGGATCAGTGCTGAGCATGTGACTCGTCTGCGGGGGGAGGTCGCTGAGGGCGGGTCTGGGGCGTTGGTGCCCCCGATGGGTCGCCACGGAAGCTTAATGGGACGCGGTCGCGCGGGTGTATGAGATGTCTGATCGGCGTGTCGCGGGCAGCAGATCGCGAAACTGCTGGGTGACTCGGAAGCGACGATCTCGCGGTTGTTGGCGCGTCGCCCGGCGCGTGAGGTTGAGCGGCTGCCGGTGAGCGAGCTGGGGGAGGTGCGCGACCTGGCGGATGTGACTGGCGGCGCTGAGACGACCGTGGCGGATCTGACCGCGGCGGACGTCGCTCAAAGCGCCGAGTGTGGGGTGAGCGTGGCAGATCTGACCGGGCCGGTTAGGTCATTGGCGCGTGGATCGGTAGGGTGGCGGCCGTTCGGTGTACGCGGGCGCGATACTACTGCACCCGTTCCTGGAGAAGGTCGGCGCGAGCGCGGTGCTCGGCGTGCTCAGCTCGGGTCCTGAGCGGTGCTATGACACGATCGCGGTCGCGCTCTGTGGCGTGTTCGCGTTCGCGTTGGGGACCTCCTCCCTGGAGGGCTCAAAGCACTTGCAGCTCGCCGACGCGGGGCTGCTGGCCGGGATCGAGCGTTTCCCGCATCTGCGGAGCCTGCGCCCGCGGCTCGGGGCGCTCGCGGACGCGGTCGATCCGTTGCGGGTCCAGGTCGCGCTGTCAAAGGCGATGCTGAGCGCCGACAGCGAGCCTCCGTCGGTGTTCTTTGTCGATGAGCACTTCGTTGCGTATACCGGCTGCCGGCCGGTCGCCAAGGGCTGGAACACACGCCGCCGTCATGCCGAGCCCGGAAGGCACGACACCGTGATCGTTGATGACCGCTGGCGGGCTGTGTGTTTCGCCTCAGGCTCTCCGCAAGGCCTCTCAGGCGCGATGCTTGACCCGGTCGACCAACTCCTTGAGATCTGCACGGGCGACCGTTGATGCTCGGCTTCGATCGCGGCGGCGCCTATCCCAAGACGTTCTGTGAGCTGCGCGATCGCGGGATCGACTGGATCACGTACCGTCGCGCGCCGCTGGCCGTCCCGACGGTCAAGCCTCGCCGCTCGTGGGTGAGGCTCGACGGGCAGCGCCATTACGTGCGCGTCGCTGATGAGCTCGTCGAGCTTGACGGATACGGGAAATGCCGACAGCTGAGCGTGTATCAGGACGGGCGGGTCGTGCTGCAGATCCTGACCAGCGCCCTGCGCACCCCAGCCGCGCGCCTCGCGCACACGCTGCGCGCCGGTGGTGCGATCGAGAACACCTTCAAATACCTCGAAGACCATCACGGCCTGCACTGGCTGTGCGACGACGAGATGAGCATCGCCCCGGACACCACGCTACAGCGCAACCCCGAACGCACCACAGCGCTCGCACAGCTTCGAGCGCACGAGCAGACCATCGCCGAGCTCGAACGTCAGATCGGCCAACACACCACCGACAGCAACGCCGCCGACACCAACCCCGCCGAGACGCTGTGCATGCTCCAAGCAGACCTCTACACCGCACAAGCCGCCACCCGCACAGCCAAAGCGACGCTGAAGCCGATCCCCGCGAAGCTGCCCGCCAACGTCATCGACCCCGACGCCAAGCGCGCCACGCCCCGCGTGAACCGTCGCGCGCTGCAGACCGTCCTACGACTGCTGGCCTGCAACGCCGAGCTTGACCTCGCCCACGCGATCAACACCTACCTCGCTGACCCCGACGAATACCGCGCGATCACCCGCCACCTCCTGCACCAGCCCGGACAGATCGACTACACCCCAACCCGGATCACCGTCACGATCGACCCGCCGCACGCCCCCCGCATCGCCCGCGCCCTGAACCTCCTGATCGACCAGATCAACAACAATCCACCCAAGCTCACCGGCGACCGCCGACCGATCAGCTACCAGATCAGCGCAAAACCTTGGCGCGATCGGTGCCGACGGCACGCTGGTGTTCGAGATCTTCGAGGGCAGCTGCGATGAGATCCGCTTCCTGGACTTCCTCGACAAGCTGCTCGAGCATTTCCCCGAGCGCAAGATCTTCTTGATCGTTGCAACGCCTCCTTCCACAAGTCTCCCGCGGTCGAGTACTGGCTGCTGGACCATCCGCGGATGGAGCTGTTCTACCTTCCACCGTACGCCCCGGAGCTCAATCCCGATGAGCTGCTCAACCAGGACGTTCACACCCACGTCGCGCGACGCCGCCCATCCAACCTCGCCAAGCTCGTCACTCTCACCGTCGAGTATCTCGCAACCCGCACAAGTGAGATTGTCAGCAAGTACTTCGACGGCGAGTACGTCGCCTACGCCAAGTAACCACGCACTAATTGCCACGCAGCGTAATAACCGTTCAGCGGGTTCGGTCAGGATGGGGCTGCCAGGACCGGCGGGATCGGGTGGCCGTGTAGTTCGGCGGTGATCGCGGTGGTGAGGTATTCGTGAAGGCGGCGGCCTTGGAGGCGGCAGGTCTCGCGGAGGGTGAGGAGCCGTTCGACGATCCGGTTGCCGGTGGCGGTTTGGGTGCCGTAGCTGGTGCGTCGCCAGTGCACGGCGTGACGCAGCGCGCGCTCGGATGCGTTGTTGGTCGCGGGCACGCCGGGGGTGCTGGTGAAGGTCCACAGCGCGGTCTCGTGAGCGAGCAGCCCTTCGCAGAACCGGCGGGTCTTGGGGTCCCGGCAGCGGGTGCCTTTGGCGAGCAGATCGTGGATCGCGTGGCGCAGTGGGGCGATCTGTTGGCGGAGGTCTTCGAGGTTCGAAGGGTCGCGGCCAGGAGCGTGCAGCGCGGTGAACACGCGGCCGAGTTCCCGCCCGAGCGCGCGACCGAGCCGGCCTGGGGCACCGTCGCGCTCGGAGAGGGCGATCAGGTCACGAGCCAAGTGAGCGAGGCACAACTGCCGGTTGGTGTCATCAACGAACAGATAGACGGCGTACCGATCGGTCACGATCACCCCGCCGGGCTGCTCGCCCAGCAGCGCCTTCGCCGCGTCACGGTCGCGCCGCTTGGCGATCTGAAAGAGCGCCATCCGCTCAGCGATCGAGACCGACAGCCACTGGCCTTTCCCGGCCTGCGGCCAGCTGGTCTCGTCCGCGCCGCGGACCGGTTCGCGGTCCAGCGCGTACAGGATCTCGGTGTAGGGCGCCTCCAACGTGAGCGAGGTCTGCTCAAGCAGCGATTGCAACGACGCCGTGCTGATCGTCAGGCCGAACAGATCGCTGAAGATCCGGACCGTTTCACGACGCCCGACCCGCGCGGCGGTCAACGTCGCCGCAGCGGCCGCGACCCCCGGCCCGAACGCTCCGGCTGGCACCCCGTCGGGCGGCCCGGCAAGCGTACACGCCCCGCAGTCGCAGCGGACCCGCATCCGCCGATGCTCGGTCACCTCGACCCGCGTGAGGATCTCTGAGACCTGATGGGCGACCGGATCACCCGCCAGCGTCTCATCCTGGCGCAGCTGCCCGCCGCACCCCCGGCACGACAGCGGCCAGTGCTCAACAACCCGATCCGGGTCAGCGACCAGCTTGCGATGACGGCCCTTATGGCCAGGCTGCCCACCCTGCTTCTTGCCCGACGAACGCTTCTTCGGGCGCTCCTCCCGCGCCTCACGCGAGTCCCGCGACGGCGGCAAGCTGCTGTTCTTCGAGCTCCGGTCAATCAGCCGCCTGAACTCGGCGATCTCCGCCTCCAACACGGCGATCCGCTCAGCCTGCGCGGCAAACAGAACCCTCACTGCATCCCGACCAGCATCGAACGCTTCATCCACGATGTCGGGCGCCACGAACGCAACATTTCCTGCAACACCACGAAATCCTTCAAACCAACCCGACGACCCCCTGAACGGCTACCTCCGGTTCAGCCGGTCGTGCTGCCCTAACACCGGCCTGAGGCCGGTCCCGACCGGCCACTCGTCCTCGTTCCTGAAGGCGTTCCGAGCCCGCTCCCCGAGGGAGACGTGCTTGAGATCCCCTAGTCGTGGCGCGTGATCGCGACGATGAACTTCTTCGCCAAGACGCTCCTGTTCGAGATGTCATTCGCGCTCATGCGTCGCTTCGCATTCATCGAAGTGGCATCGCCCAGCGACAGCGTCTTTGAGTCACTCATCGAACAGCAAGCCGCCGGCGCCGCACCAGCATCTCTCGCCAAAAAAGCTCCTGCCAATTCGCGAGCTCCGGTTTGGCCGGAGCTGACAGCTTGACAGGGCGACCAACCGTTTGCTCGCAAAGAGGTCGATGAAGTTCTATGACCTCGATCCCCGGAAGTATCAGCAACGACATGCGTGCGCAAGCGCGCCCTTCCGACCGGGTCGGATCAGAGTAATACCGGCAGGGGCGACGGTGCCGTTTGAGAGTCCGCAATAGACAATGGTGCTCACGGCCAGCGCATGTACGTCACGGCGCGGCGGTGAGGAACTGCAGGATGGCTCGATCGAGCGCCTGCGCCTCAAGCCTCTGAAAGGCCGGGTCGGTCAGCACGGACGCGTCGGTCGAGTTGCGCATGTTGGCGGACTCGATGAGCACCTCTGGGACGGTCGTCAGGTTCAGGCCGGCGAGGTCGTCGCGGAACACGATTCTGCCGGTTCCGTCGTACGTGCTCGGAGGCATTGCCGTGACCGCCTCGAACTGCGTGAGCACGTCCTGACCGAAGCGTTTCGAGGCTGCGATGACATGGTCGTTGGGGCCGTTTCGTGTTCGACGTCGGCTCGGTATGGGTGTGGCTACTTCAGGACGACGGGGTGGGCTGCCAGACGTCGCGGCGGTATAGGCGTTGCTGGTCGTGCGTGATGTGGTGTTCCCAGTAATCGTCGAGGTCGCCGGAGAGGTGGGTGGCGCGTAGCTTGAGGAGCGCTTCGGCGGTTTGGGGTGTCCAGCGCATGCCGGAGCGCTCGAACCGGTCGCGGATCAGGTTTTTGCAGGCGCCCTCGACGGTGCCTGATGCGATCGGCCAGCCGTTGCGCAGGTACTCGTCGTAGCGCATCCGTTCGCGGTTGCGGTAGAGGTAGTCGCAGACGCCGTGGATCGTCTTGGCTTTGACGCCGGCGATCCGGCGTTTGGTCATGATCTGGCGCAGTCCTTTGACGACCTGGCCGGTCATCCCGCACAGGATCCGCTCGGTGCGTGCTTTGACGAACGCTTCGGCTTCGGGGCTGCCTTCTGCGTGCAGCGCGTGCGCGACCTTCCAGAGCTTGTCGAGGACGTGCAGCAGGTCGAGCACGAGTGTGACGTTCTCGAAGCTGGCGATGACGCGGCGTTGCAGCGCGCGCTCGCCGTCGGTGAGGATCACCCACGTCCGCTCGTGGTCGGGGTCGCGGCGGGTCATCTCTGCTTTGACGTCTGCGATGAACGCGTCCTTGCCGGCAGTGAGGCTCGCCCATACGCGCTTGCGGGTCGGCTTGGGGTGTTTGGGCCGTTCGGAGGGATGCTGGGTTGCGAACAGGCTGTCGATCACTTCGGTGGGGGTGCGGTGGATCGGTGGCTGGCTGTGGACGGCGGCGACGGTCGCCATCTTCTTCTTGTTGGCCTTCTCGCCCTTCGTTCGTCGGACGACCTTGATCGCGCCGTCAGGCTTGACCATCGGGATGCCCTTGCAGTCGATCGCGCCAACGAGGATCTCCCCGTCGGCTGGGCCGGTCGCGGCCTGTGCGCGCCCGGCGTAGAACGTGTCGAAGTCCACGGCGGCGTCGTGGACGAGTTGCTCGGCGGAGCGCTTCGGGATCGTCGTGCCGGTGATCTCACCGACGAGCGCGATCGCTTCGTCGAACGGGCCGCAGATGACCGAGCGGATCAGCCTGCGCTGGCACTCGTAGCTCCACAGGCGCCCCGGCAGGCGCAGCTGCGCGTCGAGGGGATGGATCGCCTCATGTCCACGGGCGCTGTATCCCACGCGCGTGACGCGGACCTCGCCGAACAGGGTCACCAGCGGCCGGGTGTGCAGGCGCTTGTGAGTCAAACGCACCGACTCCTGCTCGCCGACCAGAACGATCGCCTCACCGATGTCCCCGTCGCCGCGCGCGTCGATGTGCGCCTGCAACGCGAGCCTGAGGATCTCGCGGCCGCGGCGCTCGGACTCACGCTCGAGCTCTGACATGCCGGCGTCCTGTGCCGTCTGACCTGACAGCCAGCGCTCCAGATCCCGGAACGCGTCGATCCCGCTGCTCGGAGACGACTGATCGCCCATCCGAGCGCCCAGTATGATACTGGGCGATGACGGAACGGCGTCAGCCAGCGGGACTGGAACGTCTGCGTGCCGACTACGAGGCGGCGAAAGCCCGCCTCGCGGAAATCGGGTTCACCTGTGAGGGCTCGTTGATCGAGCGCTACACCAGTTGCAAGAACCCCAACTGCCGCTGCCAGGACCCCGACCAGCGCCACGGCCCGTACTGGCAGATCTCCTGAAAGCAGAACGGCAAGACCGTCTCCAAGATCCTGCCCGCCGACGACGCCGCCCTCTACCAGGAATGGATCGCCAACCGCCGAGCACTGGAGCAGGTCCTCGATGAGATGCGCGACATCTCCCGCCACGCCGCACAACAGCTTCTCGCCGGCCGCGGCCGACCGCTGCACGGCCCACAACGGCCCCGCCGCCGGACCGCCTGAGCGCCGCTCAAACCCCGGTTATTGGCACGACCGGGCGATAACCCCGGTTTCAGCGCACCTCAAGCCCTCCGCCCATCGCGCCAAAACCGGCCATTACCAGCAACTTCACTGTCGTCCTGAAGTAGCCACACCCGCTCGGTATCCACACGGATGCGCTGAGGTGAGTCGGCCGACCGCGAGCGTGCGCGGCGACGGATGCATCGCCGTGATGCTCGTTCGAGGCATGCGTGGTTTCCTTCTCGCACCTCGATCATGGCGCTCACCGCGCTGCTGCAGGCCTCGACGTCTGCGTCGTCACACAAGTACCGGGCCTCACGAAAGCTCAGGCAACACCGCGCGATCGGCGGTGAAGAGTTGACTTGGCTACGTAGGTGGTGGCCGCGTGCGCGGTGGTGGTGGCTCGTGATGCTGTTGCCCGCAATCGCGCTGACGGTCGTCCCGGTAATCGCGACGGATGACAGGCACTCACTGGCCCTCAGTGCGTTGGCCTCTGGGCCTGCGCTGGTCGCGCTCGTGTGGCCGATCTGGTTCTTGCTGGACCATGCTCAACGAGATAGACGCGAAGGCAGCGTCCGCCTGCGCGAGGAGGTTCTCGATCCTATTCGGCATGACTCAGGTGGCTTAGCGCTGCACAGCGTTCTGTCTCTCTTGGACCCGGGCGCGGGCGGGATTCGTCCAGCTCGGCGTGCTCGGCCAGCCGCAGGTGCTGAGGCTCAGCCAGGATTCATTCGTCGCCGGCAAGTCGGTCAAGCTGGGTCGAGGCCGGCTCTGGAACCAGCTCGGCGTGACTTGCCACATGGCGCTGAGCTCGGTGATGTGCTTCAACGGCGACGACCACGGGTTCGTCATCGGCGACGGGCACTACAGATCGTTCTGAGCGACTAGGTGGACCTCCCCGGCCTCGAGGAGTGCGTGGCCGCTCGCCGTCGGCGGTCTACACCTCGCTCCGAGCGTTGGGCGGCGCGCTGGACGCTCACCGCGACTGCCGTGGGATCGAGAGCAGCTGTCCGAGCAGGACCGCGACGCTCACGACGTGCGGCCACGCCACGGCAAGAGCCCGTGAGTCACCACGCTCGGTCAGGATCGCGATAGCGACGGCCTGATCCTCGGTTTTCGATCTACTCTCGTCGCTCCTTCCGGCCTCGCATAGCGCTCAACAGTGGTCCCGCATTTCGCGCTCGAGTCGCTTCGGGGCCAGCAGTTCACGGTCCCCGAGTGATTGGAGGACGCCCTCGCTACCAAGCCGGTGTCCGGAGCGACGTGGTGGACACAGTTGGCCAGTCGCCCATCTCGCATCCTGCGAACAGAGTTGCCATCTGCCAGCTGCCCTTCGAAGGCGCCATACTGGTCGCACCGTCGAGTTCTACAAGGTGGAGTATTGGCAATGGCTTCCGATGTCCAGCGACCGAATGATCTGTCGCAGCGCCTCGATGGTGTGCTGCGGCGAGAAGGGCATGACGTTCGCGGCGAGATCCTGGAGAGTCTGCTCGAGACGCTCTACTTCGCGAGCCTGCGCACGGAGGAGGGCGAATCGATCCGATGTCAGGTGGCCTACATGGATCCGGCGAATCCAGATCCCAGCCCGCCAAAGCGGGTCGTCAAGGACCGCTGGCAGGTGACACCACTCGCCTCGTCGATCACCCTGAACGTTGCAAGTGTCGTCAAGCTCGCCAAAGCAACAGATCCGAGGACCTCATCGTTCGCGGTCTACGAAGACGCGAACGGCGGTGTCCAGATCTGGGGTCTGGTAGACCAAGGCAATCAGTACCACGACTTCGTCAATTTCGACTCTGGATCCGGCCCACTGCCGCCAGGTCTCTTCCTGGCGTCTATAGATGGACCGGGCCAGATCACGGTCCGCAGACGTTTCAGGCCGATAGGAACGCTACGGATCGATCGCATCTTGGTGGAGACCGTAGATGTCTTCCACACCGGGCCGGTCCGCGACGCGCTCCGGCCTGGCATCGACATGAACATAAGCCGAGCGCGAGAAGTCGTCGGCCAGGAAGTGTTTGACTACCACGGACACTGGGAGCTCTCGCTTACGCAGACTCAGACCTCCGGTAGTAGGGCGGCGCGTGATGTCAAGGTTTTGCGCTGATCTGGTAGCTGATCGGTCGGCGGTCGCCGGTGAGCTTGGGTGGATTGTTGTTGATCTGGTCGATCAGGAGGTTCAGGGCGCGGGCGATGCGGGGGGCGTGCGGCGGGTCGATCGTGACGGTGATCCGGGTTGGGGTGTAGTCGATCTGTCCGGGCTGGTGCAGGAGGTGGCGGGTGATCGCGCGGTATTCGTCGGGGTCAGCGAGGTAGGTGTTGATCGCGCGGGCGAGGTCAAGCTCGGCGTTGTAGGCCAGCAGTCGTAGGACGGTCTGCAGCGCGCGACGGTTCACGCGGGGGGTGGCGCGCTTGGCGTCGGGGTCGATGACGTTGGCGGGCAGCTTCGCGGGGATCGGCTTCAGCGTCGCTTTGGCTGTGCGGGTGGCGGCTTGTGCGGTGTAGAGGTCTGCTTGGAGCATGCACAGCGTCTCGGCGGGGTTGGTGTCGGCGGCGTTGCTGTCGGTGGTGTGTTGGCCGATCTGACGTTCGAGCTCGGCGATGGTCTGCTCGTGCGCTCGAAGCTGTGCGAGCGCTGTGGTGCGTTCGGGGTTGCGCTGTAGCGTGGTGTCCGGGGCGATGCTCATCTCGTGGTCGCACAGCCAGTGCAGGCCGTGATGGTCTTCGAGGTATTTGAAGGTGTTCTCGATGCACCACCGGCAGCGCAGCGTGTGCGCGAGGCGCGCGGCTGGGGTGCGCAGGTCGCTGGTCAGGATCTGCAGCACGACCCGCCCGTCCTGATACACGCTCAGCTGTCGGCATTTCCCGTATCCGTCAAGCTCGACGAGCTCATCAGCGACGCGCACGTAATGGCGCTGCCCGTCGAGCCTCACCCACGAGCGGCGAGGCTTGACCGTCGGGACGGCCAGCGGCGCGCGACGGTACGTGATCCAGTCGATCCCGCGATCGCGCAGCTCACAGAACGTCTTGGGATAGGCGCCGCCGCGATCGAAGCCGAGCATCAACGGTCGCCCGTCGCAGATCTCAAGGAGTTGGTCGACCGGGTCAAGCATCGCGCCTGAGAGGCCTTGCGGAGAGCCTGAGGCGAAACACACAGCCCGCCAGCGGTCATCAACGATCACGGTGTCGTGCCTTCCGGGCTCGGCATGACGGCGGCGTGTGTTCCAGCCCTTGGCGACCGGCCGGCAGCCGGTATACGCAACGAAGTGCTCATCGACAAAGAACACCGACGGAGGCTCGCTGTCGGCGCTCAGCATCGCCTTTGACAGCGCGACCTGGACCCGCAACGGATCGACCGCGTCCGCGAGCGCCCCGAGCCGCGGGCGCAGGCTCCGCAGATGCGGGAAACGCTCGATCCCGGCCAGCAGCCCCGCGTCGGCGAGCTGCAAGTGCTTTGAGCCCTCCAGGGAGGAGGTCCCCAACGCGAACGCGAACACGCCACAGAGCGCGACCGCGATCGTGTCATAGCACCGCTCAGGACCCGAGCTGAGCACGCCGAGCACCGCGCTCGCGCCGACCTTCTCCAGGAACGGGTGCAGCAGCATCGCGCCCGCGTACACCGACCGGCCGCCACCCTCACCGATCCGCGCGCCAACGACCTCAACCGGCCCGGTCAGATCCGCCACGCTCACCCCACACTCGGCGCTTTGAGCGACGTCCGCCGCGGTCAGATCCGCCACGGTCGTCTCAGCGCCGCCAGTCACATCCGCCAGGTCGCTCACCTCCCCCAGCTCGCTCACCGGCAGCCGCTCAACCTCACGCGCCGGGCGACGCGCCAACAACCGCGAGATCGTCGCTTCCGAGACACCCAGCAGTTTCGCGATCTCGCTGCCCGCGACACGCCGATCAGACAACTCATACACCCGCGCGACCGCGTCCCGATCAAGCTTCCGTGGGCGACCCATCGGCCGCACCAACGCCCCAGACCCGCCCTCAGCGACCTCCCCCCGCAGACGAGTCACATGCTCAGCACTGATCCCGAACACGCGTGCCACCCTGGATCGTTCATTAACGGCCGCGCCCCGGGCGGGCCGGGGCGCGGGAACGTCCGCCTGAGCAGGGAGAATGCGGGTTGCGAAGCAGCATTCCCGATCTCAGGAGGATCACCCAGATGGTGGCGCGTGATGGACTGGTTGACAAGCTAGATGTTCGGGCGGACGGGACGGGCATGGTCGGGCATGCCGGCAGCGCGCTGATCGCCGGCGTCGCTGACCGGGTCGGGCTGACAAGAGCGCTGTCGGCGGCGATGGCCCCGACCCGGCAACGCGCGTCGGCGCATGACCCGGGGATAGTGCTGCGCGACCTGGCGGTGATGCTCGCCGACGGCGGGAGTTGTCTGGCTGACCTGGGAGCTCAGCGTGACCAGCCGGACCTGTATGGCAACGTCGCGTCTGACTCGACGGCGTTCCGGGTGATCGATTCGATCGACGAGGAGTGCTTGGGCAGGTTGCGCGCGGCGGTCGCGCTCTCCAGAGCGCGGGCGTGGAAGCTCGGGGCGCGGCCGGAGCGGTCGATCGCGAGATGGCACAGTCGTTCTGAGCGGACGGTGATCGACATCGACGCGACGCTCACGAGCGCCAGCTCGGAGAAGGAGCACGCGGCCGGGAACTTCAAGGGCGGCTACGGCCATCATCCGCTGCTGTGCTATCTCGACGGGACCGGCGAGGCGCCCGCAGGGATCCTGCGGCCGGGGAACGCCGGCTCGAACACCGCCGCCGATCACAAGGCCGTGTTGGATCTCGCGCTTGCGCAGCTCGACCCGGAGGCGCTTGACGGGGAGATCCTGATCCGCGCCGACGGCGCCGGCGCAACGCATGAGCTGACCACATATTGCCGCGAGGCGGAGCTGCTGTTCTCGTTCGGGTTTGACCTCTCAGAGCCGGTCCGCGAGGCGCTCGTCGCGGTCCCGGAAGCCTTGTGGATAAACGCGATCCGCGTAGACGGCAGCGAGCGAGATCACTCGCACGTGGTCGAGATCACCGATCGTGTCGACCTGTCCGCGTGGGCTGCGCGATCGCGGCTGATCGCCAGGCGCACGAAGCTGCGCGAAGGCGACCAGCAGTCGTTTGCCGACCATGACGGCTACCGGCTCTCGGTGTTCCTGACAGACCAGTCCGGCGAGGACGTCGCCAAGCTCGACCTGACCCATCGCGGCCACGCGCACGTCGAGGATCACATCCGCCAAGGCAAGGACTGCGGGATGCGTAACCTCCCGTTCAAGGACTTCGAGCACAACCAGGTATGGCTGTGGCTGGTGATGCTCGCGCAAGACATCGTCGCGTGGACCAGGCAGCTGTGCCTCGCTGACCAAGCACGCGCATGGGAGCTCAAGCGGCTGCGATACCGCCTGCTACACCAATCAGGACGGATCGCCCGCCACGCCCGCAAAACGATCCTGCGGCTCGCACGCGACTGGCCCTGGGCAGGGCAGCTCGCCGCCGCGTTCAAGCGCCTGCAAGCGCTCCCACCCCCAACCGGCTGACCCGCGGCGCCACCAGCGGCGCCCTCCCCGACGACCAACCACGCGAACCCCCGGGCGTCAGCCTGCCCGCAAAGCACCCCAACACCTCCGCGTTCGGGCAAAAACACCACCGCGCGCCCCCCAGACGCCCAACCAACACCCCGCAGCACCCAGCCCGACACCCCCAAACGCCCCACCGCGGCCCGCCCGGCCGCCTACTGCAAGCGACGCGATTCGGGAGCTACCGCAAGATCGAGGCCACCTCAACGCCCTTCACCCCAGCCCGCGTCAACGACACGATCGCGAGGTTACGCATCCCCCGATCACCCCGCTCATAGCACGCCAACGCCCGACCGCCACAGGACACCACCACGTCCTCGCCGACCGCCTCCAACCGCAACTCCAACGGCGCCGGCATCCCCGGCAACTGGCCCGCATCCCCGCCTGCCTCTGTCGACCCGCTCAACACCCCACAACAATACCAAACCAAACATACTTTTGCAAGCTCTAGAGCAAACAAAACCCCTGCACAACGCCACTAATCTGATTCCACTACCGGAGGTCTGAGACTTGGATTGCAACGCTTTGCCGGCTACTGCTTCGCGCGCGCCATTACGGTCACGGAGGCGCGCTGCTCATCACACCGGACGCCACAGAAATCGGTCTAAACATCAAGTATCGCCTCGACTATCCTCGCCTCATCGCGGCGCTTGATACGCGAGCGAAAACAGTGATCCGTCGCGTCGCCACTGAAGGCGAGATTCACGACCTGCTCGAGGACGACGCCGACGAGATGCCGATGGGCCTATACCTCAAAGCCGTAGTTGAGAGAAGTGACGAGGATGACAATCGAAGCGAGCTCGATGGAGCGATCTGGTTCATCTCACTGCTGACACGAGTCGACGGCTTGGTGCTTATGACGCCCGACCTAGCAGTGAGAGGTTTTGGGGTAGAGATAACGCTTTCAGATCCCCCGGCGACTATCAGCCGCGCGCTTGACGCGGAGGCCGCCTCAACAACCAATCTCGTGTACACCCAATACGGTACGCGCCATCGTTCGATGATGCGCTACTGCTGGGCGATCCAGGGCAGCGTCGGGTTCGTCGTCTCGCAGGATGGCGACGTCCGCGTCATGACGCGTCGGACAGATGAACTGTTGGTGTGGGAAAACCCTCTACTTCAGATGCAGATTGATCGATCTCTGGAGGACGCGGAGGACACAAATGGCGACACGTCGGATGACGCCGACGATGGCGAGGGCAACAGCGTCGCGACCGCCGGTTGGCGCCGAGGCCATAGCTTTTCCGAACGGTTCAGTTCTCGCCGCAATTTTCCGTGACAGGCCCCTCGGCGCGAAAGGCACTGGCTCGCTGTAAGGGGTTAGGGAAACGCAGTTCCCTGACCCGTAAAGCGCCGCTCCGGCGCGTGCTGGGTGCCGGCGCTCGACTGGCGCACAAGCCGTCGAGAACGCCCGCGTCGTAAAGGATCCACTGGGCGCGCGCCACGCGCTGCAGCTGCTCGCATTGCTCGTCATGGAAATCCACGTGGTCTGGCTGGCTGCCTGGCACCAATTGGTCCCGGCAGAGAACCGCGGCGCCGCTTGACCCCGCGGCATGACATCGATCGCAGCGAGCGAGGTACGCTCACGCTGCGTGAGCGATTTTTTTTGACCCTCCACCGCCATCGCCCGAGCCCGAGACGTGCGTTCGGCAGCCACCGTGGTTCGGTGCACCGCGAGGGGTGCTTTCGGGCGTGGTTGCGCTTGAGCTGGTGCTCGCGCGGAGCGAGAAAGCCGCGGTGTGCATCACGCGACTGTCCGCGTACCCGACCGGGTTTGAGTTCGACGTGGTCACGATCACGGCCCCCGGACAAGCCGAGCTGGATCTCGACCCGATGCTGTTCGGTCCCTATCACCATCGCGCTCGCCGCCCAGGCAACGAGTTCCCTCCGGAGCTGCTGCGCATCGGCGTTCAGTTCGCCGACGGCGCCAAGGCAACCAACGCCGGCGGCGTTGGGTACGACCAAGACCCCCCGCCCGGACCAGTGATGCACTCCGGTGGTGGCGGCGGAGGTGACGGCGAGTGGCATCAGACCGAATGGGTGTGGCCGCTGCCGCCAGCTGGACCGCTGACCTTCGTGTGCGAATGGCCGGCCGCCGAGATCCCGCTCACGCGAGCAGACCTCGAGGCCCAGATCATCCTCGACGCCGCCGCCCGCTCCCAGACCATCTTCCCGGACGCTCCCTCGGCACAGAACGCGGACGCCAGCTGGACCTCCTACGCACCGATGACCCCGACGACGAAGCCACCACCCGAGCCTCACGCGCAGTAGCTCACCCCAAGGCGCCCCAGACGCTGTTGGTCAGCGGTGGCCTGAACCCGGGCCTAACCGCGCGGAGCCTAGCCCCAATACCGTTTCCTTAGTGTCCGATGGGATGATTATGGTTGCGGCGTGCCTCGGTCTGGTTGGGTCAAGCCTGAGACTGATCAGCGGTTGTCTGATCACATCTCGATCGGTGTTCTGACGCGGGTGTTCCCGCCGGAGCTGGTGGATCGGGTGGTGCTCGAGGCGGGGCGGGTGGAGCGCCGGCATCGGCTGCTGCCGGCGCGTGTCGTTGTGTATTACGTGTTGGCGATGGCGTTGTTCGCGGACGCTTCGTATGAGGAGGTGATGCGCGCGCTGGTGGAGGGACTGGCGTGGGTGTCGGGGTGGCGGCAGGTGTGGGAGGTGCCGGCGAAGGGGTCGATCTTCAAGGCGCGTTCGCGGCTGGGGCGCGAGCCGCTTGAGCTGCTCTTTGAGGCGGTCGCGGGGCCGTTGGCGACGGAGGCAACGCGCGGCGCGTTCTATCGCCAGTGGCGGCTGATGAGCCTGGATGGCACGTGCTTGGATGTCGCGGATACGCCGGCGAACGAGCAGGAGTTCGGGCGGCCAGGGACGGGTCGTGGACAGGGTGTTGGTGCGTTTCCGCAACTGCGGCTGGTGGCGCTCTCAGAGACCGGTACGCACGCGATATGCGCCGCGGCGATGGGGCCGCTGAGCCGCGGTGAGAACGAGCTGGCCGACGAGCTGCTCGGTGCGCTTCAGCCGGGGATGCTGTGCCTTGCCGATCGTGGCTTCTACAGCTTCCAGCGCTTCCAAACGGCCCGCCAGACCGGGGCGCAGCTGCTCTGGCGTGTGAAGACGAACATGGTCCTCCCGCGCGAGCAGCAACTCCCGGACGGCTCGTACCTGACCCGCATCTACACCAACCAGCCCGATCAGCGCGCCCAGCGCGACGGTGAGCAGGTGCGTGTCGTCGAGTACCAGCTCGATGACGGCACAAGCGACCCCGAGCAGCGCTACCGGCTGCTGACGACAATCCACGAGCCCGAGCACGCGCCCGCCGCCGAGCTCGGCGTCCTCTATCACGAGCGCTGGGAGATCGAAAACGCGCTCGACGAGCTCAAGGTCCACCAGCGCGGACCGCGCGTGGTGCTGCGCTCCAAACAGCCCGACGGCGTCTACCAAGAAGCCTACGGATACCTCTGCACCCATTACGCGATCCGCCGGCTGATGCACGACGCCGCCCTACACGGCGACCTCGACCCCGACCGATTGTCGTTCACCCGCAGCCTCAGGGCCGCCCGTCGCAGCGCCCGCACCAAGCCGGGATTTTCCCCCCCTGACGATCGCCACCGCCCATGAGCACGCGATCGCCGAGATCCTCTCCGAACGACTCCGACCACGTCGCTTGCGCAGCAACCCAAGAGTCATCAAGCGCAAGATGAGCAACTGGGCCGTCAAACGCCCCGAGCATCGAAACCCGCCCAAGCCGACCAAGCCACCCAGCGACGCCATCACGATCCTAGCCGCCTAAGGAAACGGTATTGAGCCTAGCCCCGTTCAATTAGGAGATGTCCTCTTCGAACGGTTCGTTGCCGCGCTTGCCAGTGATCGTGATCCGACGATCAGGCACGGTCCAGGTGAGCGAGGCGCGGATTGGTGGCTGGCCGGCGAAGCTGGCGAAGCGCGCCACGACGGGCGCTTTGAGCGCTTCGATCAGCGCGTCGCCCGAACGCTGGTCAGACCACGTCTCGATTTCCATGAGCTGATCGTTTTCGAGACGTTCAAGCCGGATGAGGCCAAAGCTCGTGCCGGTGCGTCGCTTGCCGGCGAACGGCAAGGTGGCGATGTTCGCGCCGCGGCGCTGCAGCTGTTCCCATGCCTCCTCGCTGCGGGTCAGCTCGCCGGCGCTTCGGTGCAGGCGTGCGCTGTGGGGGCGTGCTGCGCTGCGGCCGCGGAGCGTAAAGCAGCCCCTCGCCAGCCTGGGCGTGGCAGGTGGGGCAAGGGCGCTGGCGCCACCCGCGCGCGAAGTGCAGCTAAGTCGTCGGCAGGCGGGTCTTGCGCACCGCTCGAGGGTCGCGACAACGCGCTCCCGGCGGCGCGTGGCAGGTGGGACAGGTCTCCTGCAGCCACAGCCCGCGGTCGGTGACAAGACCCCGCGATCGGCGCCCCCCCGAAAGCCGTCTGCCAGCCGTCTTCTTCGGGGCTTGCAGAGCCGCCGGCTGTGGCCGCTGCTGGGTCGCGGCCGACGCGGCGTCGTCGACGGCCAATGCCAGCGGTGCGGCTGGGGAGAGGACGGGCGCAACCGCGGATGCAGCTGCCGTGGCTGAACGGGCGGGCTGGAGATGGCGATACAGCGTGGCGCGACCCACGTGTTGAGCGCCGTTTGATTTGGGCACGTACGGGGGTGCTCGTGCCGTTGAGGGTGGAGATGGAGCCCGCTGGTGGTCGGGATCGAGTCCGACGGGGCGCTCGGCGGTCTGGTAGGTGTTCCCACACCAGTCGCCCCTTCCCGGCCGCGCCATGGTCTGGAAGGCTCTGGGGCGGCTTGTGTGAACGGACGATTCTCGGTGCTCTCGATCGCGGTCAGCGCGCAGCAGTTGGAGGCCGATCTCGCCGCCGGCGTGCTCGCGTGCCCGGACTGTCGTGGGCGGCTGTCGCGGTGGGGGTTCGCGCGCTCGCGCGAGGTGCGCCTGCGCGATGGCGTGCGGTCGGTCACGACGCGACGCGCGTGCTGTGGGAGCTGCGGCGCTACGCATGTGCTTTGCCCGTCGTGGTCGGTTCCGCGCCGGCGCGACGGGGCGGAGGTGATCGGCGAGGCGCTGCGCCTAGCCGCCCGCGGGGAGGGGCATCGTCGGATCGCTCGGCGGCTCGACCGGCCACCGGGAACGGTCCGGGGGTGGCTGCGCGCCGCCAGGGCCCGGGCGGAGAGCCTGCGCGGGTGCGGCGTGAGGTGCGCGTACGCGCTCGATCCCGGGCAGCTTGTCGCGGTCGCTCCGGCCGGCAGCGAGCTCGGCGACGCGGTCGAGGCGATGATGCTCGCCGCCAGGGCCTGGGTCTGCGCTTCGGTCCCAAGCAGAGCGGTCCGTGGGAGCGGGCGGTGTGGCTGACCGGCGGGCTGCTGTACGGCCGGCCGGGCCTGCCGCCGTAGCCGCCGTGTGCCGTGGTCGTGCCACCGGCACGACGTCCTCGCCATCCAGCTGCGCACGGCGGCTGCGGGTCAAGCGCCGCAGCAGCACTCCACGGCCGGACGCGGCGCTCCTCAGCGCTTGACGCCTGCCGACGGCGCAGCTACCCCCACGGCCGCGCGCCCCGGCGGCCACGACGCCGGGCAGCGGTCCTCGACCCTTTGAACGTTTCAACGTTCGAGCGTTAGCCACACCGATCTCCACCGACAACAGCGCGACCATGCCCAAACAGAGCGGCGCTCAACACCACGCTGATCGTCTCGGCGATCTGCTGCATCGTGTGCTGGCCGTCGGCGAGCATCTCGCGCGCGGGACGGAGCTTGTGCTCGGTGATGACCGTACGGCGGCCGCCGCGTCGCCCGCGGGCGCGCGCGGCCTTCAGGCCGGCCTGGTGCGCTCGCGGATCAACTGGCGCTCGAACTCCGCGATCGCGCCGATGATGTGAAACACCAACTGACCCGAAGAGGTCGTGGTGTCGATGCCCTCGGTAAGGCTGCGGAAGCCGAGCTGGCGGCGCTCGAGCTCGCCGATCAGCTCAATCAGGTGACGCAGCGAGCGACCGAGACGATCCAGGCGCCAGACCACCAGCGTGTCCTCACCGTCGCGCAACTCCCTGAGTGCCGCCGCGAGCTGTGGCCGCTCTTTCAGCGACCCCGATGCGGTATCGCTCAAGCAGCGCTGACAGCCGACCACCTTGAGCGCGTCGAGCTGCAGCGCGAGATCCTGATCGACGGTCGAGACGCGAGCGTAGCCAATCAGCACCCGGGCATCGTCTCAAAACTCCCAGACGAACGAGAACTGAGACACTCGCGGCTGGAGCCTACCGTCGCCGCGAAAGAGTTGTGCTCTTAGCCCGGAGGGGCAGTCTGACCCACGGCGAGTACAGCACGGACTAAGGACTCGACCGAACGGCTTGACCGGCGGGGCGAATCGTTGGATGATCGTGGTGGTAGGGAGTCCCCGGGAGGCATCTTGGCTTGCTTTGTTCTGATGAGACCGGAGGCTTGTATGAGGCGTCGGGGAGTGTCGTTCGTAACGCGTGTTGTCTGGGCGTCAGCCGCGCGGCAGCGATCGCGGTTCTGGTGGGTGCGGGGGCGGCCTCCGCCGGTCCGATTGCAGCGGGCCTTCCGGTGCAGGTTGGCGACGATCCGCTGGCGGCCTCTCCGGGGTGCGCGGCGCTGGTCGCGCAGCAGACGGCCGCTGGCAGCACGAATTATCCCGACGCCGAGGTAGAGCCTTATGTGGCCGCCGACCCGTCCAATCCCAGCCATCTCGTGGCCAGCTTCCAGCAGGATCGCTGGAATGATGGTGGCGCCAACGGCCTGATTAACGTGGTCTCTCAGGATGGGGGCCTGACCTGGACGCTGGCGGCAAGCCAGCCGGCGTTTAGCACTTGCGAGGGCGCGACGCCGGGGTCAGCCGGGTATTTGAACCGATCGACTGATCCGTGGACCAGCTTCTCCTCGGACGGCAAGATCGTCTACTCGATCAGCGACTCGTTCAACGCCAACGGTCCCGGGTTTGGCGGCGCCAGCTCGATCATCATCAGCCGCTCGACCGACGGGGGCGTCAACTGGCAGGCACCGGTCACTGCCATCTATACAGCCTCGACCACTGCGCTGAACGACAAGGAGTCGGTGACCGCCGATTCACTCGACCCCAACGCCGCCTACGCGGTGTGGGACCGGCTTGTCTCGCCGAGCCTGAACGCCAATCCCAGCGCCTTCAATCACAGCCCCGCCTTCCGCGGGCCGGCCTTCTTCTCGAAGACGACGGATGGTGGCCAAACCTGGAGCCAGGGGCGGGTTATCTTCGATCCGGGCGAGAAGAACCAGACGATCGGCAATCAGATCGTGGTTCCGTCGGTCGGTCCGGCAAAGGGAGTGCTGATCGACGGCTTTGACCTCATCACCAACAAGGGAGGCAAGGGCCACAACCAGCGCTCGACCAACAGCGTTGCGGTGATCCGTTCCACCAACGGTGGCGCGTCGTGGTCAGCGCCGATCATCGTCGCCCCAGAGCAGGTGGCCCCACCCGTCAGCATCGCCGGCCACCCGGTCCGCAGCAGCGACACCCTCCCCGAGTTCGCCGTGGGGCCCGAAGGCAACCTCTACGCGGTCTGGCAGGACGCCCGCTTCAGCGCAACCGGCGCTTCCAAGATCGCCTTCTCGATGTCCAGTGACGGCGGACTGACATGGACCACGCCGATCCGGGCCGATCAGTCGATCGGTGACGCCCCAGCGTTCGTGCCCTCAATCCACGCGTCCAGCGACGGAACCGTTGGACTCAGCTACTACGACCTCGAACCCGCCACCAGCGCCAATCCCGGACTGACGAATGCCTCAATCGCGCACTGCCATTCCAGCTGCGCGAACGCCGCAAGCTGGGCTGCCAATGGGGAGACTCTGCTCAGCGGGACCGTCCCGTTCGATTACACGACGGCGCCGGACGCGGGCGGCTACTTCCTCGGCGACTACGAAGGGCTCACCGCCTCCAACACGACGTTCGATCCGTTCTTCATGATGTCCCAGCCGATCGCGACCAAGGGTCTGACTGACCCCTTCGCCAACCAAGCCCACTGACGTGACGACCGGCGCCGGAGAGTGTCGCAATGATCGATGAGGGGCAGTGGTCGGAGCTGCTGCTATCGCGTCTCAAAACTCATTGGCCAGCCCGCCGGTGGGACGTTGATTTCGGACACGGCTTTCGGACGCGAGAAGTGCCTGCTCGCCGCGTGAGGACCGCGAGCGTCTCGTATACGAGTGTTTGCGAGACGGTGCCTGTCCGGCTGGGCTGAGAGACTCAGTGGTCGGTGCTCGCCAGCCGGCCCGCAGACCTTGGGGCTGTCCGGTGTCGGCGGGTTGGCTAATGCGCCCAGGGGACTTGATCGGCGTGGCGGTAGTTCTTGTTATCGCGGTAGCGCGGGTCGCGCTCGGGGACTACGCGCCGCCGTATGCGACGGTGTTGGGTAATCCGGTCGCTCACGTCACGTTGACCGCATCGCGGAGATCCCGTTCCTACCTGCGATAGTGCGCGAACTCAGGGTGAGCTGTTGCGCGTTGGGATCACGGTCGCGCCCGCGCCCCTACTGAAGGTTGATCCAGAAGCAGAGGCCGCCGAGCCAGACGGCGAGCCGCCTCGGCCCAAGCAGGCCGCGGGCAAACCCGCGCGGTAGGCCAAGCGACGCGCGTATGGGATCATCGGGTCATGCCAAAGATCCCGCTACGACTCGATCAAGCTAACGCAAGGACGCAGCACGGGCTCCAAACGCTCAACGATCTCCTGCCGGACAAGCTAACCGTCGGCTCGGGGGCCGGGGAGTATTGGGTTTCGTACCCGGAATGGTTCGGGGAGGTGGAAGCGCGAGGCGCGGTGAGGACGGCGCTGGCTCGCCCGGATCTCAGCGGAATCGCCTTCGCAAACCACTAACGCGCGCTTTCTAGGTGCCCAGCACCAACGCGCTCGACGTGGCTGCACAACAACTCCGGCTGATCGTCGGTGGGGATGGGGCAAGTCAGCGGGGGCGGGCGAGCGGTCGCTTCAGATCGGCAAGGAGAGAGGCGATGAACGAGCCAGTCGCGGAGTACCCGATCGACGGTTCACGCATGGACCGCATCACCTGGATCTACGTGCGCGCGTGGCCCGAGGAGACCGAGCGGGGCGGTGCTTCGCTCATACCCGACAACCACGTGCGTGCCGTCGGGGAGGCGTCCGCGTCCCCGGGCTGGAGGGACGGCCCGCTGCTGCGGGGCCTGCGGGACAAGGTCGCGGACGCGTTCGGCGCCAGCGACCCGGTTCTTCAGGACACCCAACTCCCGCTGCTGGTCGGTGACCTCTACGCTCGTCTGCTGGTGGAGGAGGCGGACGCGCGGGACGAACCGTGACACCGCACTCACGGGCGCGCCCGCTCCCCGACGACCGAAGGAATGACCGCCCCGCATCCGTCGTAGTCCTCACTGCTTCACAACGTGGCAGACAACGGAAAGTGCCAACCGCTTCGAGGGTCAGGAAGTCTTTGACTACGAAAACTTCCGGCTAGCTAGGGGTCTGGCGGGAGGCACCCACGCCACTTGCTCCCGGCCTTTCATAATCTCCGCTCGATAATCTGTATTATGTAGAATTGCCTGCAAATAAGCATGTTTTTGGGTACTTCTAGCCTCTACCAGCGGCGCCGCGCTGCTGGGAGCCCATTCCTCCTCGCATCCGGGGTTTAATCGTGTGATGGGGAGAGTCGTGCTGGCGACGATGGGCTCCTGGGGAGACATCTTTCCCGTGATCGGCCTGGCCAAGGGCTTGACCGAAGCAGGTCACGACGTGCGGGTCGCGGCGTCGCCGGCCTATGACGAACTGGTGCAAGGAGAGGGGCTGCAGTTCTCGGGTATCGGTCCGGCGTTGGGTTTCTCTGACTATGCGAGGGAGCCGAAGATCCTGAGCGGCCGGCTCGGAGGCTTTGTCGGCTTCTCGCATCTGTTCCGGCGCTTTATCTTCCCGGCTCTCGACCGCTACGTGGACGACCTCGCCGCCGCGATTCGTGGTGTCGATCTGCTCCTGGCTCATCCGGCGCTGGTCGCCGCCCCGGTCGCGGCCGAGCATGTCGGGGTGCGGTGGGGCACGATCAGCGTGTTTCCCGGTCTCATCCCGACCGCGTACGCGCCGCCCGCACCGACGCGCGTTTCGATCCGGTCGGGCCGGGCCGCGCGGGCGATGCACCGCGCGGCGTGGTCGGCGGCACGGTTCAACATGGCTCGCCTGTTCGACGCAGAGATCAACCAGGCCCGGCGGCGGTTAGGCCTTGCCGCCGTGTCCAACTCTTTCTTTACGCCCGTCGACTCCGGCCAGCCGTACCTGGTGATGGCGTCACCGACGGTGATCGACCGGCCCGTGGACTGGCCGCAGAACGTCACCCTCACCGGCTTCGTCACCTGGGACCGCGTCAGCTCGTTCCCGGATCCCGACGCTCTGGCCGAGTTCCTCCGCGCCCCTGACCCGCCGGTCCTGGTCACGCTGGGGGCCAGTTCTTCGCTTGACCCTCAGCAGTTCTACCGCCATGCCGCCGAGGCGGTAACCGGTCTCGGCCACCGAGCCCTGATCCTGACCGGTCCGACTCCAAGCCCGGCCGAGCTACCGATCGACCCCAGGATCTTCAGCACCACCTTCGCCCCGCTATCCCTCGTCACGTCCCGCTGCCAAGCCGCGATTCACCACGGCGGGGTCGGGACAACGACCGGGCTGCTCATCTCCGGACTGCCTCAGCTGGTGGTCCCCAGAGGATTCGACCAACCACAGACCGCGATCCGAATGACCCGCCTCGGCGTAGCCCGCACGCTCCCCTGGCGCCGCGAGCGCACCCAGCACCTCACCAGCGAGCTGAGCGCGCTCCTGAGCGATGACCGCTACCGCCAGAACGCCGTCGCCGTACAGACCCGCCTGACCAGCGAGGACGGCCTCTCCAAGTCAGTACGGATGGTCGACCTGATCCTGCGCGGCTGACGGCGCCCAGCACTGATCGCCGCGCGGCCTTTCCGCCGTCTGCTCGGAGACCAACCCGCCGGATGAGAAGCCCCGCGACCTTGCCGAGATCGACCCGCCGCCCCGGCCGATCGGACCCGGATAGGGGTCTTGGGGAAGAACGGAACAGGAATTAGCGCTAAGCGATCACGATCAGTCAATCGTCGAGCTCAAACGCGTCCATCGCCGCCTGGCGGTTCAGATAGCACTCGACCGCGACAGGGACCGCCCGGGGATGCGCTTGTTAGTAGAAGTGGTTTTTGTCCGTTGCGAGGCATTCGGGCCGGCGCGGAGGACGCTCGAGCGGTGGTTTTGGCGTTCGTGCTTCTCGGAGCGCTACAGCGGGCAGACGAACCGAGTCGCTCGTAACGACATCGCCGAGATGGTCAAGCTCCGCGACGGCGACGAGACGACGCTCGGCACGTTTGTGGTCCTGGTCAAGCTCCGCGTCTTCTTCTTCGAAACGGTGTTCCGGCTCGGGTCCGCGCGTTCGGCTACCTTCGTCCTTCTGCTCACTTCCATGGAGCCCCGAAGCTTCATATCGGGAAACATGGTTGACCTTGCCGCAGTGCTCCAGGCTTACAACCGCCACGAGTTCCACCACATGTACCCGCGGGCGCCGCTGCGCGAGGACGGGGTCCCCGAGAACAGCATCAATTGCCTCGCCAACATGTGCATCCTCAGCCGTGCGGACAACAAGATCAGACGCAAGCGGCCGAGCGAGTACAAGGCGCTGATGCCGACGGGCGAGGACCTCGAGGCGATCGTCTCCAGCGTCGTGACGACGGAGACGCTATTCACCGACGACTTCGAGGCATTCCGCGAAGAGCGCGCTCAGATGCTGGCGGATATCGCCGCGACGCTCATCGCGTAAGGCAGCGCCGGGGGATGTCCGCGACACCGAGGACTTGGCGGGGGAGCTCGCGCCACTGAGCACACTCAAAAGTTGGCACTACTGACGCTTCCGTGGGTGAGGTGAGAGCCTAAACAGGCCCGTGGAGGCGTCGAGCCCCTCAAAGAACGCGTACGCCAAACCGGACCTATTACGGCGCGTGGCAATTACTACGCCATGTGGCAGTGCATTTGGGTGTGTCAGCGTGATAGTATTGACTGTGTGAAGAGTGACGCTAGACGGGTGTCAGGCACGACTCGGGAAGCGCTGCGTGAGCGGGGTGTGAAAATGGTGTTGGCCGGACGCACTCACGCGGTTGTGGCGCAGTCCTTGGGGGTGCATCTGCGGACGGTGTCGCTGTGGATGGCTCGCCACCAGCTCAGGGGGTTTGAGGGACTGAGGGAGGGGCGGCGTGGTCGGCGCTCGCGCGAGCAGATGGCGCTCACCGACGCCCAGCAGGCAGAGCTGATCCGACTGATGAAGGGCACGAACCCCGATCAGCTGCAGATTCCCGGCGTGTTGTGGTCAAGGCAGGCCGTCAAGGCGCTGATCGAGCGGCGGTTCGGGCTCGGGCTCAGTCGCCAGACGGTCGGTGTCTACCTGCGGCGCTGGGGGTTCTCGGGCAAGAAGCCGCAGCGGCGGTGGCTCGAGCAGGACCCCGAGCGGGTGCGGGTGTGGCTCCAGGACGAGTTCCCGGCGATCCAGGCGCGCGCGCGGCGCGAAGGGGCGCGGATGCTGTTCGGCGATGAGATGGGCGTGCGCGCCGGGCAGACCGCCGGCAAGAGCTACGCGCCGATCGGCGAGCGCGCGATCGTGCCGCTGACCGGCAAGCGCTTCTCGGCCAACGTGATCAGCGCGATCGGTGCCGACGGCACGCTGGTGTTCGAGATCTTCGAGGGCAGCTGCGATGAGATCCGCTTCCTGGACTTCCTCGACAAGCTGCTCGAGCATTTCCCCGAGCGCAAGATCTTCTTGATCGTTGACAACGCCTCCTTCCACAAGTCTCCCGCGGTCGAGTACTGGCTGCTGGACCATCCGCGGATGGAGCTGTTCTACCTTCCACCGTACGCCCCGGAGCTCAATCCCGATGAGCTGCTCAACCAGGACGTTCACACCCACGTCGCGCGACGCCGCCCATCCAACCTCGCCAAGCTCGTCACTCTCACCGTCGAGTATCTCGCAACCCGCACAAGTGAGATTGTCAGCAAGTACTTCGACGGCGAGTACGTCGCCTACGCCAAGTAACCACGCACTAATTGCCACGCAGCGTAATAGGTAGCTCCGCCAAACAGACTTGCCCAATCGGGGATCGGCTCGTGCTTCCGATGCTCGGCCCGCTCCCGGTTGAGCATGTTCGGGTGGATGAACCAGTAGCACCAGCCGTTGATCTCGAGGTATTGGTTCGTCATTACGTACTCGGGCCGATACGGCGCCCGATACCTTGCCCGGTACACGTACCAGCTTCTCCAACTTCGCGCGAGGCCCGCACCGCGGAGGCCGTTCACCGCGGCTGATCGAGCCGGTGGTGAGGGCGGTGGCGAGCACCGTCGCCTGTGGGCGTCCAGGGGGCCGCCGGTCCGCTGATCCATATTCGTGTGCGCGGGTCACTACCAGCAGGCGTGGGCTGGTCGGGAGTACATGCCCCTCACTGTCCGCCCAACTCCTAGCCTCGATCTTGCGGTAGCTCCCGAATCGCGTCGCTTGCAGTAGGCGGCCGGGCGGGCCGCGGTGGGGCGTTTGGGGGTGTCGGGCTGGGTGCTGCGGGGTGTTGGTTGGGCGTCTGGGGGGCGCGCGGTGGTGTTTTTGCCCGAACGCGGAGGTGTTGGGGTGCTTTGCGGGCAGGCTGACGCCCGGGGGTTCGCGTGGTTGGTCGTCGGGGAGGGCGCCGCTGGTGGCGCCGCGGGTCAGCCGGTTGGGGGTGGGAGCGCTTGCAGGCGCTTGAACGCGGCGGCGAGCTGCCCTGCCCAGGGCCAGTCGCGTGCGAGCCGCAGGATCGTTTTGCGGGCGTGGCGGGCGATCCGTCCTGATTGGTGTAGCAGGCGGTATCGCAGCCGCTTGAGCTCCCATGCGCGTGCTTGGTCAGCGAGGCACAGCTGCCTGGTCCACGCGACGATGTCTTGCGCGAGCATCACCAGCCACAGCCATACCTGGTTGTGCTCGAAGTCCTTGAACGGGAGGTTACGCATCCCGCAGTCCTTGCCTTGGCGGATGTGATCCTCGACGTGCGCGTGGCCGCGATGGGTCAGGTCGAGCTTGGCGACGTCCTCGCCGGACTGGTCTGTCAGGAACACCGAGAGCCGGTAGCCGTCATGGTCGGCAAACGACTGCTGGTCGCCTTCGCGCAGCTTCGTGCGCCTGGCGATCAGCCGCGATCGCGCAGCCCACGCGGACAGGTCGACACGATCGGTGATCTCGACCACGTGCGAGTGATCTCGCTCGCTGCCGTCTACGCGGATCGCGTTTATCCACAAGGCTTCCGGGACCGCGACGAGCGCCTCGCGGACCGGCTCTGAGAGGTCAAACCCGAACGAGAACAGCAGCTCCGCCTCGCGGCAATATGTGGTCAGCTCATGCGTTGCGCCGGCGCCGTCGGCGCGGATCAGGATCTCCCCGTCAAGCGCCTCCGGGTCGAGCTGCGCAAGCGCGAGATCCAACACGGCCTTGTGATCGGCGGCGGTGTTCGAGCCGGCGTTCCCCGGCCGCAGGATCCCTGCGGGCGCCTCGCCGGTCCCGTCGAGATAGCACAGCAGCGGATGATGGCCGTAGCCGCCCTTGAAGTTCCCGGCCGCGTGCTCCTTCTCCGAGCTGGCGCTCGTGAGCGTCGCGTCGATGTCGATCACCGTCCGCTCAGAACGACTGTGCCATCTCGCGATCGACCGCTCCGGCCGCGCCCCGAGCTTCCACGCCCGCGCTCTGGAGAGCGCGACCGCCGCGCGCAACCTGCCCAAGCACTCCTCGTCGATCGAATCGATCACCCGGAACGCCGTCGAGTCAGACGCGACGTTGCCATACAGGTCCGGCTGGTCACGCTGAGCTCCCAGGTCAGCCAGACAACTCCCGCCGTCGGCGAGCATCACCGCCAGGTCGCGCAGCACTATCCCCGGGTCATGCGCCGACGCGCGTTGCCGGGTCGGGGCCATCGCCGCCGACAGCGCTCTTGTCAGCCCGACCCGGTCAGCGACGCCGGCGATCAGCGCGCTGCCGGCATGCCCGACCATGCCCGTCCCGTCCGCCCGAACATCTAGCTTGTCAACCAGTCCATCACGCGCCACCATCTGGGTGATCCTCCTGAGATCGGGAATGCTGCTTCGCAACCCGCATTCTCCCTGCTCAGGCGGACGTTCCCGCGCCCCGGCCCGCCCGGGGCGCGGCCGTTAAATGAACGATCCAGGCTAGTGACACCTGCCGGGTCCCCTGCGGCTGCGATAGGCCTGCTCACCAGGCCCAGAACGATCTGTTCGTATGTAAGTCGCATGCTCGGCAGGGACGTAAGGGCCGGGAGTACACGCCTCTCGCCACGCGAGGGTCCCGATGAAGACCAGGGCCGACCTGCTCTGCCCTCCACCCCCGGAGCGCCACGCGGCTCGGGTGCTGTCGCGATCGACCATGCAGTCGCGAACGGCGCGAGATGGCTGAACGCTGTTCCGCAACCCCGGCTCGCCGCACGGGGCCGGAGGCCAGGCGGTTGATCACGCGGTCGTGAACGGCGGGACGTGGCTGAACGCGTACGACGGCGCGCTACCGGCCATCCATCGCGATCACGGGTTCACCGAGCAGGCGCGTCTGCGCTGGGATGAAACCCAAGCACCCGAGGGTTGGGACTCCAAGCATGACGACAGCCCCGACGTGGTCTTCATGGCGCACGGCATCCCGGCGCAGCCGGGGCGCTACTTCGACTCGTGGGACGAGGCCGAGGCGGCAGCGAAGGCGCATGCCTAACTGTCCGAGGCGAACGCGTACGATGGACGCGATGCTGAACTCGGAGAGGCCGGAACCCACTACGAGCGAGCCAGCGTCGCCCGTGCGGCCGCCGCCGTTCGAGAGCCCCTGGCTGCACCCGACGCGCCCGGAGGATCGTCTCCCGGAGGGCGAGTCGATCCTGACGTTCGTGCCGAAGCGCTCGTAGAGGCGTCCTTCTAATGCGCCGCGAGGCGCCCTGTTGTATCCCCGGCGCAGCCGGGAGGGACTCGGAGGAGGGTCCTTGGGTCTGATGGCTTACTGCGATCCGAAAGGTGAGCGGGACAAGCGCATGCCAGAAAAGCGGCGGTCGAGCCCAGGTGTCAGGGGCGGCGCGTCGCGAGACCCGCGCGATATGGCGAAAGCTGGATTGCCTGATATCCCAATCCCCAGAAGACGTAAAGGCCAGTCCGCCGGAAAGACACCCGAGACCGGCGCCACGCTCTGCGGCGGCATCGTAGAAGGGTCGCCGCAACCTCCGGAGCGTGGAGCGTTGCCCAGCGAGGGCAATCAAGGGGATGAGTGGGACGCCTACGTCGTGCTCGGACGTATAACAGGGACGAACGCGGGATCACCTGCGGGGCGCGAGCCCCATGGTGACGGAGTGCCCATAGTAGTCGTGCGAGTCACGCCGCACCAGGGAGGACGGGAAAGCCGTCCACAGGGCTTGCGACGCGAGGTCGCACGCATATTACGGCGCGTGGCAATTACTACGCCATGTGGCAGTGCATTTGGGTGTGTCAGCGTGATAGTATTGACTGTGTGAAGAGTGACGCTAGACGGGTGTCAGGCACGACTCGGGAAGCGCTGCGTGAGCGGGGTGTGAAAATGGTGTTGGCCGGACGCACTCACGCGGTTGTGGCGCAGTCCTTGGGGGTGCATCTGCGGACGGTGTCGCTGTGGATGGCTCGCCACCAGCTCAGGGGGTTTGAGGGACTGAGGGAGGGGCGGCGTGGTCGGCGCTCGCGCGAGCAGATGGCGCTCACCGACGCCCAGCAGGCAGAGCTGATCCGACTGATGAAGGGCACGAACCCCGATCAGCTGCAGATTCCCGGCGTGTTGTGGTCAAGGCAGGCCGTCAAGGCGCTGATCGAGCGGCGGTTCGGGCTCGGGCTCAGTCGCCAGACGGTCGGTGTCTACCTGCGGCGCTGGGGGTTCTCGGGCAAGAAGCCGCAGCGGCGGTGGCTCGAGCAGGACCCCGAGCGGGTGCGGGTGTGGCTCCAGGACGAGTTCCCGGCGATCCAGGCGCGCGCGCGGCGCGAAGGGGCGCGGATGCTGTTCGGCGATGAGATGGGCGTGCGCGCCGGGCAGACCGCCGGCAAGAGCTACGCGCCGATCGGCGAGCGCGCGATCGTGCCGCTGACCGGCAAGCGCTTCTCGGCCAACGTGATCAGCGCGATCGGTGCCGACGGCACGCTGGTGTTCGAGATCTTCGAGGGCAGCTGCGATGAGATCCGCTTCCTGGACTTCCTCGACAAGCTGCTCGAGCATTTCCCCGAGCGCAAGATCTTCTTGATCGTTGACAACGCCTCCTTCCACAAGTCTCCCGCGGTCGAGTACTGGCTGCTGGACCATCCGCGGATGGAGCTGTTCTACCTTCCACCGTACGCCCCGGAGCTCAATCCCGATGAGCTGCTCAACCAGGACGTTCACACCCACGTCGCGCGACGCCGCCCATCCAACCTCGCCAAGCTCGTCACTCTCACCGTCGAGTATCTCGCAACCCGCACAAGTGAGATTGTCAGCAAGTACTTCGACGGCGAGTACGTCGCCTACGCCAAGTAACCACGCACTAATTGCCACGCAGCGTAA
>CAWFKF010000118.1:0-68426 GCA_963816005.1 uncultured Solirubrobacteraceae bacterium
CAGCTCAGCTCCGGAAACGGCAAAGACCGATCCGCGCGCGTCGCGATTCCGTCCTCGACGCGGCTAGACTGCTCCGCAGATCCTGTAGCGGCGCTGGAAGGCGCCTATCTTCTGGAAGACCGGGCGGCCACCCGGTCTTTCTCATGTCCGGGGCCGGGAGGCGGTCCCCGGCTACGTGCCGGAACCGACGGGGTCCGCCAGACGCAGCTCGACGGCGAGTAGGCACCGCGTGCCGCCGAGCGCCCCCGGCAGCACTCAGCGACCCGGGTTCGACGGGCGGTAACCCGCCAACCACTGCATTCAGAAGGAAGAGGTTGCCGCCTATCCGGAGTCATGGCCAGTGACAGGGTCACTGGCCACAGAAGTCGGAATCTGTGGCCAGATCAACAGGAATCCCCCGGTAATCCAGGGGGATCTGGCCACAGATAGAGGAGCAGAGATCCTGAGAAATCCCTGCTTACGAGCTGTTATGCGAGGCTGCCGCCCACCTTTATGGTAAGGAAGGGGTCGTCGGTTCGAGTCCGACAGAGGGCTTTCGGAAAGTGCCTGCAAATTAGCCTGGTTTCGCAGCACCTGCGTTGGCGCGGCCATCTCTCGAATGTGTTCGCTCATGTCCGCAAATTCCTCGTTTTGCGCGGACCGGCAAGAGATGAATAAGAGATGCCGCGGCGGGTGGAACTTGCCACGCGCCAGCGCGGAGAACTCGGCTGCGGCCGGGGTGACGATCCTGTTTTCCGCTGATGGGAGCGGCGCGGCTCGCTCGCGGCGTCAATCAATCGGGTCGGTCAAAGGCCAGCGCGGGAGGATCGTTGGAGCGTCCTGAGGCGGTGGGAACATCGCCGCGATGATTGGGCAGGCAGGAGGAACATCGCATGGGTGACGGTCTGGCTTGAACTACGCGCGCCGCCAGCGATACCAGCGGCTGTCGAGAGCCGCTGTCGCGTCGACGGCGAGCGGCGCCACCTTGCTGCTGGCGCTTGCTGTCGCGAGCGCGGGGGCGCTCTCGGCGGCCGGCGCCATTCTCGTCCTCGCACTCGGGCTCGGGCTCTACGCCCGGCATTGGCTGTCGCTCGCCGAGCGCAGCCGCGTGGGCGCTTGCTCCGAGGACGAGGTCCGGTGTGTGCTTGCGCCGCTTCAGGCGGAGGGGTGGCGGTAGCGGCACTCGCTGCGGTGGCGAGGACGAGGGGACATCGACTCGCTGGCGATCGCGCCGACCGGCGTCGGGTTCGGGATCGAGACGAAAACGGGGACATACGACGATCGCCATGTCGCTCGGGTGCGCGAACAGGCGGCGTGGCTGTCTCGCCGGCGTCGGCGGTGGTGCCGACGCGGCGCGGTGCCAGTGGTCTGCCTGGTTCGCGCACGCGGCGTCCAGCGGCTTGAGCAGAACGTTCTGGTGGTCTCGATCGATCGGCTGATCCGGGTGCTGCGAAGCGCGGTCCGTGGACTCGATAGGCCCGCCGACGAGATCGGAACACGCTGACTTCTTCGCCCACCGCGGCTCGAATGAGCCGGTTGATAGGTGCCCCGCTCCCGGAACGCCCGGACCGAGTTCCCTGAGTACCGCGCGATGCAGGACTGTGAGACGCGACCGCCAGTGCGGAGCCCGCCTTGCTCGTCGCCACAGGCAGGCTAGGCGACCGACCCGGCGCTGGTGGAACGCGCCGCGGCGTCGCATAGGCAGCTCGGGGCTTGAGCGCTATTCCACGCGCGACTCGGAGCGCGTGCGGGCGGCGTCGGCGAACACGCACACGACGAGCAGGCGAGCGAGCGTGTCGGTGAGGGCGGCCGGGGTCTCGCGGGAGTCCTCGTCGAGGCAGGTGATCGAGCTTGAGAGCCAGCGCACTGCCTCCTGGGTGTCCCGGACGACCGACGGTGGATCGTGGTCCAGCCGCGAGGACTCGAGCAGCGGCGCCGTCAGGTCGTAGATGACCGGCTGCCACTCCTCGGCGGTGTAGCCGTGGGTGAGGCCGTCGAGCGCGAGCGCCCGGTGGCAGCGGTGTAGGGCGTCGGCCGCGTTGGTCTCGGCGGTGTCGAGCAGTTCTCGCCGGAGTTTGTCTTGGACGCTGTCTGGGAGCGCGTGGAGGAGGTGTATGGCGACGCTGAGTGTGGCGGTGGACGGGATCGCGGTCGCCAGGAGCGCGATCGGCCGCTCGGGGATGGCGTCCGCGGCCTCGCCGAGCAGGAGCCCGCCGCGGGCGTCGGCGGCCATGTAGCGGACGGTGAGTTCCTGGTGGGTCCAGGGGCGCCCGAGATGGCGGTAGGTCTGGCTGAGGTCGATCACTCTGGATTGGCAGCATGACGGGACGTGGCGGATACCGCGTCCTCGTGTTGACGCCGACGTTTTGGTCGGCGGGCGGGGCCCGGGTGCCGGGGCGCCACGGGGCGCGAGCCATACCTAGTGTCCTGCGCCTTAAGTTCGTGGGAGAATTATGGTACACTTGGCTATGCCAAGAACTGGACGTCCCAAAGCTGTTCTGGAATTGACAGATGAGGAGCGTGAGCAGCTCGTGCGGTGGGAGCGGCGGCGGAAGTCATCCCAGGCACTGGCGTTGCGCTCGCGGATCGTGCTGAAGTGCGCGGCGGGCCTTGCGAACAAGGAGGTCGCCGAGGCGGTGGGAGTGACTGCGACAACGGTCGGGAAGTGGCGCTCGCGGTTTTGCGAGCTGCGGCTGGACGGGCTCTCAGACGATCCGCGTCCCGGCCGGCCGGCGACGATCACGACCGAGCAGGTGGAGGAGGTGCTGGTCGCGACGCTGGAGTCCACGCCGGAGAACGCGACGCATTGGACGCGCTCCTCGATGGCGAAGCGCTCGGGCTGTCGAAGTCGACGATCGGCAGGATCTGGCGGACGTTTGAGCTCAAGCCGCATCGGACGGACACGTTCAAGCTGTCCAACGATCCGTTGTTCGTGGAGAAGGTCTATGACGTGGTCGGCCTGTACCTGGACCCGCCCGAGGGCGCGGTCGTCTATTGCGTTGATGAAAAGAGCCAGGTGCAAGCCCTGGCACGATCGCAGCCGGCGTTCCCGATGATGCCCGGCATGTGCGAGAGGCGCACCCACGACTACCTGCGCCACGGCACCACCAGCCTGTTCGCCGCGTTCAACACCGACGACGGGACGGTGATCTCAAGTCTGCATCGCCGCCACCGCACGATCGAGTTCAAGAAGTTCCTGACCAAGATCGACGGTCTGGTCCCCAGTGAGCTCGATGTGCACCTGGTCTGTGACAACTACGGGACTCACAAGAGCCCGGCGATCCGCACATGGCTCGAGCAGCATCCCCGCTTCCACGTCCACTACACCCCCACCTACTCAAGTTGGATCAACCAGGTCGAACGATGGTTCGCCTATCTGACCGACGATCTGCTCAGGCGCTCCGATCACCGCAGCGTGCAAGCGCTCGAGAAAGACATCCGGAACTGGGTCACGGAATGGAACGAGAACCCCCGCCCGTTCATCTGGACCAAGTCCGCTGAGGAGATCCTCGCCAAGCTTCAACGACTTCTCCGACGAATTAACGGTGCGGGACACTAGCGGGAAGTGGGCGAAGTGTCTGAGATCTCGCGGGCGGTCGCGGCGGTGGCGGCATTGGACGCATGCCGTCGGCGCGCGATGTACGGGCGAGAGCTCGCGTTCGGGGTGGCAAACACGCAGTGCAGCTCCGAGCGGGAGCGGCAGTTCGGGGCGTTGCGGCTGCTTTCGCTGTCGACGCTGCGTCTCCCGGACGTGGCGCTATACGGCGAGCTGCTGCACTCCTATGCGTCCGAGCGGCGCGCTTGCTGTCTGGTGGCGCAGACGTTGATCGGTGCCTCGTCGGGAGCGATGCGGCTTGCCCACCGGGCGCTCGAGACGCATGCGCTCGAGGTCGGGTATCGCGCCGACGCCTGGGTGGAGCGAGTGGTCGACGGCACCAGCGATGAGCTGAGCGGCTGGCCAGGTGAGGCGGGCCTGCCGGTGGCGTTGGAGCAGGCGCGGCTGGCGACGCTGGCGCTGACGCGGGCGACGGCGGCGACGGCGCACGAACCGATGCTTGTTCCCGGGCTGATCGCCGACGCGCTCGGTCATCTGCTCGTGATCTATCTGATCGCGGTGGAGGTCGCGTCGGCGGAATGAGCGACCTGCTGCTCGCGGCGCTAGAGCGCCTTCCACGGCGCGTTCGCCGGTTCGCGGTCGCGATCGGGGCGCTGCTGGCGCTCGGTGCGGTGATGGCCGCCCTGACGACGCTGACCGCCTCACACGGCGGCCAAGAGCGGCGGCCGGCCCTGCGGCGGCCGGCCCTGCGGCGTCCGGCCGCTGCGAGCGTGCCGCGGACCTCGCCGCGCCGGCTCCCGGCGCCCGTCTCCACAGCGGCGATGCTTCAGGCCCGCCGGGTGTCCGAGAGGTTCCTCGCCGGCTATCTGCCGTTCGCGTACGGCCGCGGCAGAGCACTCGGCGATCCGTGGCACCACGCAGGCGCTGCGCCGCCAGCTGCTGTCGCAACGGACTCAGCTCACACCGGTCGAGCGTCGCCGCCGCCCGCGGGTCGTGTCGGTGCAGACGATCGGCACGACGCCGACGTTCGTGGTCGCGACGGCGGTGATCGACGACGGCGGTTTGGCCACGTATCGCCTGCGGTTCACCCTCAGCCGCTCGGCTGGCTGCTGGGCGGTGAGCAGCGTCGAGGAGGGGTGAGCCCAGCTGGCTGTCGTCACGCGGAGGCGAAGCATCCGGATCCTGCTGGTCGTTGCGGCCGGCTTCCCGCTACTGCTCGCGGGCGGCGCAGCGGTGCTCACGGTCGTGATCGGTCAGAGCTGCTCTGGCGGTGGCGTCGGCGGTGCGCCCTCGCCGGCAGCGGTGCGCGACATTCCAGCGAGGATGCTCGCGATCTACCAGCAGGTCGGGGCTCAGTACAAGCTGCCCTGGGAGATCCTCGCCGGGATCGGCAAGGAGGAGTGCGACCACGGCCAGCTCCCAGATCCGTCGTGCACCCCGCAGCCCGGGGCGAAGGGCCCGGGCGTGGCGAACTTCGCCGGCGCCTCCGGACCGATGCAGGTGGGGATCGGCGGCGCCGCCGGGGATGAGTACGACGCGCTTCGCCACTTCCTCCCGAACCCCTTACTGGGGCCACATGACCCCACCTCGGCCGTCGAGTTGGCGGCGCTGGTGTTGATCAAGGACAAGGGCGCTCCGACCGGGCAGCCGATCGACGCCTACCGCGATTACGCGCGCGCATACAATGGTGCCGGCCCGATGGCCGAGGCGTACGCCGCCCGGGTGCTCGCCGACGCCCACACCTACCAGGGCGCCGGGACGATCAGCGTCGGAGCTGGATGCAGCGCCGCGTTCGGCACGCCGATCGTGCCCGGCACGAAGGCACGGATCCTCGCCGATGGCGTCGCGGCCGCGCCCGCCGACGCGCCCGTGGAGGTGCAGGCGATGATCGCCGCCGGCAACCGGATCAACCACTTCCCCTACAGCTACGGCGGCGCGCACGGCGACCCAGCCCAGACGATGAGCCAGACCAACCCCAACCCGGCCGCGGTGCCGGGCGCGGAGGAGAACGGCGGACCGGGGTATGACTGCTCGTCCGCAACTGAGGGGAAAATAGCGAATGGGGTTGTGACCGCGCTTCCGGGTAAGAAAGAAGGCGATGATGGAGTTGTCGCGAGCGATTCAGAGCTGCCAGACGGCAGTTTCCTGCAGGGAATCGACGGTGAAAAAGTGCCCGAGGCGCTCGAGCTGAGCGACGAGGCGTCGGGTCTGTAACGTTCGGAAGAATCGGCGTCGAGGCGTAGTAGAAATCGCCGCCGAGGTCGTTGTAGAGCTCGCCGGTGGTAGAGCATGTGCCAGATCGCGCACGAGCATCGAGTGTTTGACGGCGCCGAGCGCGCGAAGGCGTGGCCGAGTTGAGGACTTCTTGAAACGGCGGTAGAGGGCTTGACAGGTAGCTGTCGTTGGTGCGCAGGGCCGCCATCGCGGCCTCTTTAGAGCGCCTGAGTTGAGCCATTTCGACCCCTTGCGGCTCTTGCCGGAGCGGCGTTTGCCGGCGGACTGGTGGTTAGCCGGGGCACTGGCCGCCCCAGGAGGCGAGGTGATACGGCGCTGGGGAACTGGGTCATGTACGGTCCCGATCTCGAGCAGATCACGTTCTGGGCGGTGCGGACGCTCGATCCCGGGGATCGTGCACAGCAGGTCAAACCGCCGCCGCGAAAGGGCGAGCTTCAAAACCTCGATACGCTCCCGTCAGCGTCTCGATCTGCTAGATCGAGGAAGTCGAGGTGCGCGAGGATCGCGCCGATCAGCAGCGCGTGGAAGCTCGTCGAAGCGACCCTCGAGCGCCTCGCGCAGCGCCGGGATCTTCGCGCGCATCCGACCTTTCGCTAGGTCGGCCAGCACGACCGGATCGAGGTCGTGCCGTTGATCAGCGCGTTGAGCATCGCGCGGCCCGAGACGCCGAGGATGTCGGTCGCGACGCAGTCGAGCTTGATCCCGGTGTCCTCCAGCGCCTTGTGCAGCCGGTTAGCCTCGCGCTGACGCTCGGCGATCTGCGCCTTGCGATAGCGGGTCAGCTAGTCGCAGCTCGCGGATCGGCTTCGGCGGAACGAAGCTCCCGCGCAGCAGCCCGGCCTCGGTCAGCCGGCAAAGCCACTCGGCATCCTTCACATCGGTCTTGCGACCAGGAACTTGTTTGACGTGCCTCGCGTTGACCAACAGCAGCTCGAAGTCGTCTTCGAGCACGTGCCAGACCGGTTTCCAGTAAACGCCGGTCGCTTCCATCGCGACCTGCGTGACACGGTGAGCCTTGAGCCAGTCGCGCAGGGCAAGCAGCCCACGGACGGTCGTCTTGAACTCCGCGAGATGCTGGACTCGCACACCCTGCTCGTCGGGCACCCGCACACAAGCGGTCACCTGCGCCTTATGCACGTCCAGCGCGCCCGGGCGCTCAACGATCACATCCATCAGACCTCCTTGGGATCAACGACACGGATCGCCGTCCGCCAAGAACCTCCGAAACAGACGAGTCTGAGGAGCGCGCTCACGGCGGCAGTCCCGGGATCCGGGGGAGGTCCCCACGCCAAACTGAACCACGGGCTCAAAAGCACCACAGGAAACGGGACGTCCGGCGAACGACGCCCGGATCATCCAACATTTTCACCCGCCCCGGGTCGCCGGCGCAGCCGGCGAGGGAAACTGAATCGAAAATAGCCGTCGGGGAGCGGCAGCGCTTGGGGTTCGACAGCCTCCGTTAATAGCGTTGGGGAGCGGTAGCGTTGCCGGTCAGGCAGCCTCGGGTAGGGGCTCGAGGGTGACTTGGTGGCCGAGGCGTTGGAGCTGTTTGATCAGGCGGCGGCGGTAGCGTTCGGTTGCTTCGGTGTCGCGGCGGTAGAAGAACTCTTCGCCGAGCTCGTGGTAGGGGACGCCTTGGTCGAGGACGTGGTAGGCGGCGGTGAGGATCTTGTGGCCGGTCGCGATCGTGGCTTTGGCGTGTCCGCGGCGGCTCTTGATCCGGTGGTAGCGGGCGGACAGGTAGGTGCCTTTGGTGCGCACGACCCCTTTGGCGCACTCGGTCAGGGTTCCGCGGAGCCACTTGGAGCCTTTGCGGGTCTTGGCGGAGTGTTGCTTGCCGCCGGATTCGCGCTGGCCGGGGCACATGCCGCCCCAGGAGGCGAGGTGATGCTCGGTCGGGAAGCGGCTCATGTCCGGTCCGATCTCTGAGAGGATCAGCTCGGCGGCGCGCTTGTCGACGCCGGGGATCGTGTCGAGCAGCTCGAGCTCACGGGAGAAAGGGCGGGTCAGCTCCTCGATCCGCTCGGACAGGGTCGCGATCGTTTCGTCGAGGAAGTCGATCTGCGCGAGCATCTGCCCGATCAGCAGCGCGTGGTGGCCGGTGAAGCGGCCTTGGAGCGCTTCGCGGAGCGCGGGGATCTTCTTGCGCAGCGCTCCCTTCGCCAGCTCGGCGAGCACGTCGGGATCATGGGTGCCGGAGATCAGCGCGTCGAGCATCCGCCGGGCGGACACGCCGAGTACCTCCGACGCGACCGAGGAGAGCTTGATCCCCGCGTCCTGGAGGGTCTTCTCGACCCGTTGCACCTCGCGGACGCGTTCCTGGATCTTGGCCTTGCGGTAGCGGACCAGGTCGCGCAGCTCCCGCAACGGCCGGGGCGGCACGAAACTCGCTCGCACGAGTCCGTGCTCGACCAACTGACAGCCCCACTCCGCGTCCTGCACATCACTTTTGCGGCCGGGGACGTGACGAAGATGGCGGGCGTTGTAGAGCCGGCAGTCGAACTCGTCCTCGAGCAGGTAGTAGACCGCACGCCAGTAGACGCCGGTGGACTCCATCCCGACGGCTGTGACCGCGTAGCTGCGCAGCCAGTCCGCGAGCGTGATCAGCCCCGCGGTCGTTGTCGAGAACTCGTGGATCTCCTGGCGGCGGCCACCGTCACCATCGGGGACGCGCACGCATGCGGTGATCTGCGACTTGTGGATGTCGAGCATCGCGCAACGCTCGATTAGACGATTCATCAACCCTCCCAAGGGTCAGAGGAACAGAACGACCGCCCGGGAGAGCCTCATACGGTGGAGTCTGAATCACGTGCTCAAGGCAACAGTTCGGGGTGCCCGAGACTCTCGCGTCCCACTCATAATCGGGCTCTCTGGCACCAGTTAGCTCGGATTTCCAAACAGCGGATTGGTACCTGGTTGGGTGTGGCTGGCTGCGGGGCGGGGTGGGTCAGGCGAACTGGAATCGCAGCGGCCGGTCGTTCCACCAGGGGATCTCGGTCGGGGGGAGGTTTGCGCTGCGCATGATCGGGCTGTAGGTCCGGTTTTTGAGGCGGCAGGTGAGTTGGTGCGGTTCGATCGTGATTTGGCCGCTGGTGTTGATGAAGCGGCGCCAGATGGTGTCGGGTGTCATGGCCTCGTAGCCGGGGAGGCGTTGGCGGAGGTGGTCGTAGGCGGCGGCGGCCCAGACGGTCAGGGTGGTGTCGAGGTCGACGTTGAGCGCGACGGCTGAGCTGAGCGCGTCGAGGTGGAAGCTACGGATCTGCTCGGCGAGGCGTTGCTCGATCCGCATCCGTTTGGCGTACCGGCCGACGATCGGTCTTTGGTGGGCTGGTCCGGTCGTTGGTGAGGATCAGGGTGGGGTGCTCGTGCCCCAAGCCGCGGACCGCGATCTGGCGTAGCGGGGTTGGGCAGCCGCGGACGGTGACGTCCTGTTCGTGGACCTGGGGTTTGTTGTACGCGCCGCGCCGGTCCAGAGTGATTGGTGTCCACTGGCTGTCTGGGACTGCCTTTCCGCACTTCTCAGGCGCGATATCCGCCCCCACTTGCGCGGGTCTGATCAGCCGGTGTAGACGGCCGCCGGTACGCCGAGGAGCTCCAGCACGTGTGCTTGGAGTGGCGTGAGTTCGGGCGCGAAGTCTTTGAGGTGCCGCGTGTCGTTGTAGAGGCGGTGGCGGGCCAGGCGTGAGAACATCTCGAGCGTGCGCGCCGCGGTCGGCTGCTTGCAGGCGCGCTGTTCGGGGAACAGTGGCAGCTCGGCGATCTCCTCACGCGCCATTGCCTGGCGTAGCTCGCGTTCGATCAGGCAGCAGCACAACAGCGCGACGAAATGGCAGCAGAACAGCGCTTCGATCCGTTCGGCGCTCTTGAGCAGCACCGGCGCTGCGTCCTGGACGGACTTGAGCTGGTGGTGTCGTTTCTCGAGGTTGGGCTGGTAGCGGTAGGCAGCGAGTAGCTCGGCGTCGGCGAGCTGTTGGTCGTTGGTGATCAGCGGGAAGCACCCGTCGGTGTGGGCGTCGTAGGCGACGGTGTCGGCGTTGACGGTGAACTGCAGCTCGAAGCGGGTCGTGGTGTGCTTGCGGTAGCGGGTGTCTTTGCCGGGCCGGCCGCGTTTCTCCTGGCGGTAGGTCTCCTGCACGGTCTCGGTGACGGTGACGGCGATCCAGCGCTCGGCGCTGGCCTGGTCGAGCGCGGCCGCGGCGGCTTGCTCGACCGCCTGGTGGGTGCGCAGGCGGCTCTTGGGGCCGGCGAGCCTGGCTTGGAGCTCTGCGAGCGCTCCCAGCCCCCGCTCGATGCGTTGCTGGCGGGCTTGGGCGTCGCGGCCGATCTTGGCGCTGGAGCGCACCCAGATGATCCGGTAGCCCTCGCCGGAGGGGATCGGCGCGGGCGCCGTGCACCACACCAGATCGGGATCGTCGCCTCGCTTGCCGGGCTTGCGCTCCGCCTCGCTCCACTGGGGCGTGTTGGTCTGCACCCAGTCGCGCAAGAAGCCGTCCTCCTTGCGGCTTCTGGGGAGCACCGTCACGAACCGCCCGCCGCGCTGATCGATGTGGGTCATCTGCTCGCGCGTGCATAGCTTGCAGTCCGCGACATACAGAAAGCCCGCGTAGCCGACGAGCGCCCGCAGCCCCTCCCAGGTCTCGATGTGGGTCTGATCGTCGTTGGTGTTGCCGTCGGTGAGCCGGTAGGCCAACGGCACCGCCTCGTCAGCGGACACCGTCAGGATCCACAGCAGCTGCTTGAGGTCCGGACGATGATCCTTGTTATGGCCGTGGCAGACCTTGGGCGTCGGCTGGCCGGCAGACTCGTGCCCGTCCGCCGCGCGGTAGGCGCCGTGCACGGTGATCGACGTCGAGTCGTTGTGCAACTGCGAGCAGTCGACCTCGAACACCGCGATCACGCCGAGCACGAGCTCGGTAAGAAGCGACGCGCGGTCACAGCAGAACAGTCGATCGAGCGCCCGGCCGACCTGATCATCGCCCAGCTCCGCCACCTGCGCGGCGTTCAGCCCGAGCAGCGCCGGGTCAAACGGTGCAGCCCATTCACCGAGGCTGTAGAGCGGCTCATGCGATACGCATAGGTTGCGCACCAGCAAGCCGATCGCCCGCGCCGGCTCAAGACGGCAGCGCGCGTCGGGCGGCGGCAGATGGCGCTCGAGCAACACCCCCAGGCGCATCCGATCCAAGAAGTGGCAGACGATCGGTAACGCGCCGAGCGTCTGCGAGGCAAGCTCCAACCTCTCGGCGGGATCGCTCGGCGTGTGGGCGATCATCAGTCCATGATTTCTCATCCGTCCGAGAGTAGAGATACTCTCGGACGGAACAGATCCATGCCTAACAAGCCCCAGCCACCCGACCCGCGCCTCCAACAGCTGCAAGCCAAGCTCGCGCAGATCGGCCCAGTACTGCCCGGCACGATCAACGTCGCGATGAACCGCTGCGGCAAGCGAAACTGCGCCTGCCACGCAGACCCACCCCGCCTGCACGGCCCCTACATCACCTGGACACGCAAGGTTCAGGGCAAGACCGTCACCCGCCGACTCACCACCGAGCAGCTCGAGCGCTACCAGCCCTGGTTCGAGAACAACCGCCGGCTGCGCCAGCTCATCTCAGAACTCGAAGCGCTCTCCATGCAGGCCGCCGAGCAGGCCGAAGGATGGGGGGCCAAATAGCGATCCAGAAGTGCGGAAAGGACTGGGAGCGCCTCGAGGGTGGCGGTGAGTGTCGCGGTCCGGGCGCGCAGGGTGATGAACGTGAGCTTCGCGGCGTGCAGTTCGGCGAGTCCGGCGCCGGTGGTGACCTTGGAGTCGAACACCAGCAGCGACGGGGGATGACCGGTCGCGGTTTCCCAGTGGCGTGCGAACGCGATCACTTGGCCGGCTTGGTCGGCCTTGGTGCATGTCGCGTTGGCGTAGAGCAGGTTGCGGGTCTCTGAGTCCTGCACGAAGAACGACAGGACGGCCTCGGTACGCTGCGAACGCCTGGGAACGTAGTGGTTCTCGAGCGCGACGTCGTCTCCGAAGTGCATGATCGCGTGGAAGTCGAGATCGAAATCGGCGCCGCGGGTCTGCCCGGTCTGGATCATCGACCGCGCCAATCCCGCCAGCAGCGCCTGGTCGTGAGCGCGCGTGAGACGGTAGCTGTAGCCACCCAGGCTGCTCGCCTTCGGGAGGCTCTCCAACCCCGCGAACGCGGCGAGCGCGGGATCAACACAGACATCATCGACATGGCTGACACGCCGCCGTCCGATCGATTTCAGCGCCAGCAGCGAGAGGACCGAGCAGAGCGCGGGAACCTCACGCGTGCCCGGCAACCCAGCAGCGGCGACGGCGCCCGGGAGATCCAACGCGACCAGCGCGGGCAGCAGCAACAGCGCGCCGGCGTAGTCACTACTCAGCCGCACCGGCTGCTCTGGCCAGCGCATCACCCGGGTGCGGGGTGGATCATCGCGTGTGGGAGCGCCGCGCTGGCCGGGGGCTCTGGGACCGAGACGCTCGTGGCCCTCGGCGACCAACAGCTCCCACACCCCGGTGCGGTTCAGCGGCGTCTGACCCGCCGCGAGCGCCTGGGTGATCTCGGCGACCGAGTGACCGGCTGCCCGCAACCGCAGCACCTCATCACGGGCCGCCACCTTGGCCGGCGCGACCCGCGGGCCCGGGCGGCGCTCAAGGAAGAACTCATCAGCCTGCGCCGTGAAGTCGCGGACCATCGCGACCACCGTCGATGGTGCGTAACCGAACCGTGCAGCGACCTCCGCGGCAGTCGAGTCCTCAACGAAGTACGCGCGCAGCGCTTCGTAGCGACGCTGCGCGACATCGCCAGGGGCCGTGAAGAACGCGGCTCGCTCACGCCGCCGCCCCGCCCTGCCACCCGAACTGGTGCGCTTCGCTGAACCCATCACTCGACACCATAAAGTCCTGCCCGGACAGACCACGGCCAGAACCACCCTCAAAGCCCGAACACAGACGTACTGACGTCAATTTCCGGGCGCCGCCCCGCTCACGACTTCAAGCAACCCAACCGTCCGTACAGCGAAACAACACCCAGTCCGGCACGCCCAGCCGCCCCAAACCCCGTCAATCACACCGAAATCCCGCCTCAACCCCCACGATCAACGCGGAACTACCCGAGTTCGGGAATCCGAGTTAGAGCCGACGTCGACCAAGGCGGCCGCCACGCAGTACAGCCGCCTGAGGCCCGCCGCGCCAGCGACGCACAAACATTTTCGAGGCTCCGAGGGTGATCTGGGGTGAATCTTGAGCTGGTTTGGCGCTAGTTGCAGCGGTTCTGAGCTCTTGGCGTAGCGGCAGGCGACGCGCACGAGCCGCGCCGTAGGCTCGCGGGTATTCAAGTTCCTCGAGCTGGAGGTTTGGCCCGTGCGCGTCACTGCCGCATTCTGTCGTCTGCTGCGCTTGGAGGGGGTGTGGGTGCGCGGCGTGCGGTTCGGTTCTGATCGTGTCGTTGTGCGCGTCGCGCTGCGCCGCCAGCGGCTCATCTGTCCGGTGTGCGGGTACGCCACGATGGCGCGCGAGGGTATCCAGGATCACGAGTCGGTCTGGCGCCATCTGGACCTTGGCGTCTGGCGACTCGAGATCCGCGCGACGCTGCGGCAGCTGCGGTGTCCCGAGCACGGGGTGCATGTCGAGGGCGTCCCGTTCGCGCGTCACCGCGCCGGTTTCACCCGCGACTTCGACGATCTCGTCGCGTGGCTGGCGACGAAGGCCGACAAGACGACGATCACACGGCTGGTGCGGATTGAGTGGCAGACGATCGGGCGGATCATCAAGCGCGTCGGCGAGGAGCATCTCGCCCAGGCCGACCGGCTCCGGGAGCTGTTTGAGATCTCGATCGACGAGGTCGCGTGGCGCAAGGGCCACCGCTACCTCACGCTCATCGCCGACCACGCGCGCGGGTGCGTGGTGTGGGGCACCGAGGGCAAGGGCCAGGCCGCCGCCGATCAGTTCTTCGCCGAGCTCGACCCGCCGGCCGAGGACCCGCCGGCGCACGCCGGGCGGCCGTCGTGGGAGCCTGAGCCGGCGATCATGGTCCCGTTCGGCCCGTGCCCGATCGTCCCGGCCGGCGAGGGCATCCCCGGCGCATGGCTCCAGGACGGCAGCGAGATCGAGCCGGCGATCTTCGCACGCGCGTCCCGGCTGACCGCGGTCTCGATGGACATGACCGGCGGGTACGCCAAGAGCGTCCGCGAGCACGCGCCGCAGGCGACGATCGTGATCGACAACTACCACGTTGTGCAACTCGCCACCAAGGCGCTGGACGAGGTCCGCCGCGAGTACTGGAACGAGCTGCGCCACGCGGGCCAGGCCGGCGCCGCCAAACAGTTCAAGCACGATCGCTGGGCGCTGCTCAAGAACCCTTCCGATCTCACCGACCGCCAAGCGGCCACACTCGCCGCGATCCAGGCCGGCGGCGGGAAGGTCGCGCGTGCCTGGACGATGAAAGAGATGGTCAGAGCGATCTTCGCCCCCGGCCTCACCGTCGAGGCCGTCAGCGAGCTGCTCGACCGGCTGCTGTCCCGCCTCTCCCGCTGCCGGCTCGCCCCGTTCATCCGCTTGGGCTGCACGATCCGCAAACACCGTCAGGGCATACTCGCCGCCCGTCGCCTGAAGTTGAGCAACGCCCGGGCGGAGGCGCTCAACAACAACGTCAAACTGCTGGTCCGCCGCGCTTATCTCCGAATGAATTAGTGGGCCCTTTTGGGTTGGGTGGATCGTGTAATTCCAGTCCGGATGGAACTCGTCGCGGATGATGTTCACCTCGGCCAGCTCCGCGTCGGTGACTTTGATCCCTTTCTCGTATTCGCGGGGGTCAAGGCGTGCGTAGACCTTCAGGCCGGTGCTGGTCGTGGTCGATCCGATCAGGTCGATGATGACTTGCAGGCTCTCCAGCGGCCGCCCGCGCCAGTTCAGGCTGACGTAGCTGAACAGACCTCGATCTTGCAGTAGGCGCGGGATCGCGTCGCTTGCAGTAAGCATCGCGCGGGGTTCTGCGAGCGGTCTGGATGGGGTGTGTCGGGGTGTGTCGGGTTGTGGCTGGTGAGGATCGGTGTGGTGGCGGTGGCGCTGGCGGCTTGGACACGTTCACTTTGGGGCTGGCCGGCGGTTTGTGGGCAGGCTGACGCCCGGGGTGTGGGGCGATTGGCCGTCGGGTGGCGGCGCCCAGCGGCGCCGCGGTCAGCCTGTTGGGGGTGGGAGCGCTTGCAGCCGCTCGAACGCGGCGGCGAGCTGTCCTGCGCAGGGCCAGTGGCGTGAGAGGCGCAGAATCGTGCGGCGGGCGTGGCGGGCGATCCGCCCTGACTGGTGCAGCAGCCGGTAGCGCAGCCGTTTGAGCTCCCACGCGCGTGCTTGGTCGGTAAGGCACAGCTGCTGAGTCCAGGCGACGAGGTCTTGGGCGAGCTGCACGAGCCACAGCCACACCTGGTTGTTCGCGAAGCTGTGGAACGGGAGGTTAGACAGGCCGCAGTCCTTGGCTTGGCGGATGCGGTCCTCGACACGGGCGTGGCCGCGGTGGTCAAGGTCGAGCTGCGGAATGTTCTCGCCCGGCTGGTCGCAGAGGAACACCGCGAGGCGGTAGCCGTCATGGTCGGCGAAGGACTGCTGGTCGCCCTCCGTGAGCTTCGTGCGCCGGGCGATCAGCCTTGAGCCCCGCGGCCACGCGGACAGATCCACTTGGTCGGTGATCTCGCACACCTGGCTGTGCTCGCGCTCTGTCCCGTCTGAGCGGATCGCCTTGACCCACACGGCCTCAGGCACGGCGATGATCGCCTCGCGCACCGGCTCGGAGAGATCAAACCCGAACGAGAACCGCATGTTCGCCTCGCGGCAGTACATGGTCAGCTCGTGCGTTGAGCCGGCGCCGTCGGCCCTGACCAGGATCTCGCCGTCGAGCGCTTGTTGGTCGAGCTGGGCGAGCGCGAGGTCGAGCACCAGCGTGTGATCGCTCGCGGTGTTCGACCCGGCGTTGCCCGGCCGCAGCACCCCCGCCGGCGCCTCCCCTGTCCCATCGAGGTAGCAGAGCAGCGGATGATGACCATAGCCGCCTTTGAAGTTCCCCTTGGCGTCCTCCTTCTCCGAGTGGGCGGTGGTGAGCGTCGCGTCCAGGTCGAGCACCGTCCGCTCGGGGCCGTCCGGCTTGACCCTGCGCTGCGGACGCGCCCCGAGCTTCCACGCCCGCGCCCTCGCGACCGCGACCGCCACACGCAGCCGGCCAAGGCACTCCGCGTCGATCGAGTCGATCACGCGGAACGCCGTTGAGTCAGACGCGACATTGCCGAACAGGTCAGGCTGATCACGCTGAGCTCCCAGGTCAGCCAGGCACTCCCCGCCGTCGGCGAGCATCACCGCCAGATCGCGCAGCACCACCCCTGGGTCATGCGCCGAGCGCCGCTCCCTGGTCGGCGCCATCGCCCCCGACAGCGCCCGTGTCAACCCGACGCGGTCCGCGACCCCGGCCAGCAGCGCACTGCCGGCATGACCGACCTGACCCGTGCCGTCCGCCCTCACAGTTAGCTTGTCAACCAGCCCATCACGCTTCACCAATTGGGTGATCCTCCTGAGGTCGGGACGCGAGTTTCAGCACCCCGCATTCTCCTTGCCCAGGCGGACGTTTCCGACGTTTCCGCGCCCCGGCCAGCCCCGGGGCGCGGTCGTTAATGCAAGATCCAGGCAGGCGGTGCTCGATTTTGTTCCATTTCGAGGTTCCGGGCGGGAAGTGGCAGACGCGGATCGCGATCTGTAGCTCGTTGGCGAGCTTTTGGGGGCTCCGTGGATGATCGGGGGTGACTCTCGATCGAGATTCCGTCCTGAGCAGGGCTTTTGGTCGTCGGAGCGGAGGGTGGAAGTCGCGTGCGCCTCTGCTGCTGGGTTGTGGACTGCTCGCTGGGCCCCGTGCCCGGCGATCGTGGGCACAGCGGATGCGTGCTCAAGCGGCCAGGGATGGCCGCGCCTGCGCGCAGGCGCATCCGGATGATCATGGCGAGACTCGCCCCATAGGGCGTCGTTGGGGGGCGTCGGGGTCGCTGCCCGCGTTGACGGGGGTCGTGGCGTGCCGGGGAGCTGCCTGCTCCATTCCCTTCTCGTTGCGCCGTTTGCCGTGCGTGCGCACCGGGTCATCCCGGGGTCGAGCGAGCGTCGTGGCGGAATACGGGTGACGCGGTTCGGAGGGCCAGAAAGAAAACGCGTGTTCGTGTGTCGTCACCCCCGATCATGCCCGGAGAGCCAGCTTTTGCAGCTCGGTCCTCCACAGCCGGGTGCGGCTGGAGTTGCTGCCGCCGCCGTCCGCGGTGATCAGCAGCGTCGTGGCGTTCGGGTAGCGCTTCTGGCCGAGATGCATCCACCACGCGCGGATCGAGCTGACCGCGAACGCGCTCGTGTCGTTGGTCACACCGACCGACACGAACCCCTCATTCGCGGCGAGGTCGAGCACCCCATAGGGGATCGCGTGCCCCAGATCCTTGTCCTTGAAATCGTGGCAGCGAACCTCGACCGGCCGCTCGGTCGGCTCGTACTCCCGCCCGACAGCCTTGAAATCCCCGACAAGCTCCCGCTTCTTGGCATCCACGGAGATCGTCGGCTCGCCCGCCGCCAGCGCCGCCCGCGTGGTCTCGTTGATGTGGCGAAACTGCGCGTCACGGTCGGGATGATCCTTCCCCTCCCTGGTCTTCTGATTGGCGTGCAACCGAAACCCGAGCCCCCGCAACAGCTTCCCCGTGCTCCGATCAGAAATCTGATGCCCAGCCGCCACCAACGCCCCCGCGAGCTTCGCCAAGCTCTTCGAGGACCACCGCAACGGCGACATCGGATCCCCCCGCGTATCCGGATCCACCAACGCCTCCAACGCCCCCACCAGCTCCGGATCACACTCCGTCAACCGCGGGCGCCCCGCACCCGGCCGACGGACACGACCCGCCTCCAGCCTCGTCCCCTCCCGCAACTCCGCGATCCCACGCACCACCGTGTTCCTGCCGATCCCCGTCGCCCGCACGACCGCCGCGATCCCACCCCGCCCACACGCACGCGCCTCCGACGCAGCCCACAACCGCCGCTGACGCTCGTTCAACTCCGGCCCCAACCCCCGATAACGCTCCGCAATCCGCGATTCATCGATCATGCCTTCGCGATACGCCGCCACCACCCAACATCCTGCCACAACCCACTAATTCATTCATGACTCCTTACGGGTTCCACTCCGCGAACGCCGCTCTCGCGCTCGTCCACCTCGCCTGCGGACCAGTCACCCTCACTCTCCCACACGAAAACTCGCTGTGACTTCACCCCAACTCACCCTCGGAGAGCCACATTTTCATGCGTTCCGGGTGGGCCCCGCCAGGGGCGCATGATCACTCATATGTGCTGTGGGGCGGCGCGTTGGGTCATAGCCTGCTCGGCGGCGGCGTCCTGGTGTCGGGCGAGCTTGAGACCGTCGGTGATCCCGGCCCGGGGAAGTGGGTGACGATCTACGCCAACGCAGGGCACGCCTACATCGAGGTCGCGGGCATCTACTTCGACACCGCCGCCGGGCTCGGCAACCCGCCAAACCCGCCGCCGACTGGGCCGCGCTGGAGCACCGTGGGCACCGGACCAGCCGGGTTCGTTGCACGGCATCCGCCCGGGCTCTGACCGACGGCAGTCCCTTTGGCTGGCGCGTGCCCCTCCGGTCCACGAGGCCGTTGCGGCATACGGTGCCAGTCAGGCCGAATGCCATTTCCGATGCCGAGGTCCGGCATCGTTTCTGCGCTCCGGCGTCGCACCGGCGACGTGGTCGCGAGGGACGACGAGGACCAGGTCTGATCCGCTAGGGTGGCGCTGCTGCTCGGCTTCGGCTCGGCGTGGAGACAGACCTGATGCCGACCCCGCGGGACATCGCATCCTTGCTCCTCGGCGGCTAGCACGGGTTGGTCGCGAAGTTGCGTTTGGTCGCCAATGCGATCGCCAGCCCCGAGTTGGGCGGGCGATCGGATTCCGTCGAAAGCGATCGTCCCGATGTAGCGGAGCGGACGCTCGAAACTGGGCAAAGCGGTCGTCTGGCGATTGGCGGTGTTTGCTAGCTGCCTGCGGTCGGAACCGGTCGTCAGCAAGCGGTCGGGGATCTCGCCCGACCTCCGCCAGCGCTTGCTGGAACGCCCCATGGAAGCTAACGCGAAGAGGTGTCCACTCGTACCATCCGGGCGGAGCGGCAGTCTCGCCGGCGCGGACTCGCAGGCTGCTGAGATTCCTCAGATGCGGCAGCGTCGCCCGAGACTGCCTCATAGGTCAACCTAAGCTGGTTGTTGCCTCGACCGCCGTCGGGAGAGGGCCAAGACTGCAAGCCCGGTGCGGGGCCAGGAGCAGACCAGCCCCTCCCGGCGGAGGTGAGGTGCCGCGAAGCGGCAACAGGACGTAGCCCCGGTTGAGGGCCTGTCTATGAGCATCCGCAACGGTAGTTGTCCCCTGACCAAGAGAGGTAGTTGACGGATGGGAAGTTATGCCGGTGTTGATTGGGCGTCGGAGAAGCACGACGTGCGTGTGGCTGATGCGGCGGGCGAGAAGTTGTTGGCGGCGACGTTCGCGCACGATGAGCAAGGGCTGCGGTCCTTGTGCCGCCAGCTGGTGCGGTTGGAGGTTGAGCTGGTCGCGATCGAGCGGCCCGACGGGCTGCTGGTCGAGCGGCTTTTGGACGCGGGGCTGCGGGTGCTGGCGTTGCATCCCAACCAGGTCGCGGCGGCCCGCGATCGCTTTCGCGTGTCCGGCGGGAAGTCCGACGGGTTTGACGCGTTCGTGCTCTGCGAGCTGGCGCGGACCGACAATCACCGCTTCCGGGTACTGGAGCCTGACAGCGACCAGACCAAGGCGCTGCGAGCGTTGACCCGCGGGCGGGAAGACCTCGTCGGCATGCGGACGGCGTTGACCAACCAGCTGCGGGCCGAGCTTGAGCGGTTCTGGCCCGGCCCGTTGGGGTTGTTTACCGATTTGCACGGCCGGATCTCGCTCGCGTTCCTTGAGCGCTACCCGAGCCCGGCCGACGCGCGCGGGTTGGGCGAGGCGCGCTTGGCCGGGTTCCTGGCCCGGGAGCGGTACTCCGGCCGCCAGAAGCCCGCGGAGCTGCTGGCAAAGCTGCGGCGCGCGGCCGCGGCGCGTGTTGGCGAGCTCGAGTTGAGCACCCGCCGCCAGCTCGTGTTGGGCTTGGTCGCGATGATCAAGTCGCTGGGCGCGCAGATCAAGGAGCTCGAGCGCCAGCTCGCCAGGACGCTTGGTGAGCATCCCGACGGCGAGATCTTCCGCTCGCTGTTCCGTGACCCCCGCAGCGTGATCTGCGCCGCGGAGCTGCTGGCGGAGATCGGCGACTGCCGCGAGCGCTACCCGTCCCGCGATTCGCTCGCCGCCGACGCCGGCCAGGCCGCGGTCGCGATCGAGTCCGGCAAACGCAAAGCCGCGTGCTTCCGCTGGGGGTGCAACAAGCGCCTACGGGCCGCGTTCGCCACACTGGCCGACAGCACCCGCCACTGGCACCCCTGGGCCCAAGACGTCTACGCCGCAGCTCTCGCCCGAGGGCACGACCACCCCCGCGCGCTGCGGACCCTCGGGCGCGCGTGGTGCCGGGTCGTGTGGCAGTGCTGGCAGAAGCGCACCCCGTATGACCCCGCGCGCCACCGCGCGCTGCGGACCCTCGGGCGCGCGTGGTGCCGGGTCGTGTGGCAGTGCTGGCAGAAGCGCACCCCGTATGACCCCGCGCGCCACCGCGCGCTGCAACAGCACATCACCGTCACGATCCCGACCGCGTCGGGACCCGTCGTGGACCAGCTCGCGACTGAGTCGATGGCCGCCGGCCTCTTCGCCACCAACGCTCCCACCTCCCGACAGCAACAGGTGACAGCCGCACAGTAACTTCCTTCGCACCTGGCGCTCGCTTGCACCAACAAGTAGCGCCGACAGCATCTCTGCCGTTGACGTTGACCGTCTCAGCCGCACGGCGGCACTGGGGCGGCCGGCGCGTGCCGTTTTGCGCCGGCCGAGCCGCCGGGCGGGCCTCGACTCGTGCCGTTTGCGCAGCGCGCCATCTGCGAGAGGGGGGTCGCCAGGGGGTCCCGGGGGATGTGCCCCCGGACCACATCCGGGCTTCGCCCTCCCGCCGCCGACCCACTTCTTTCGCCGGGGGGTTGACACAGGACGTCTGTTCTCGATCATTGCGACAGTCTGGTCGGTCGCCGGGTGATGCGATGATCGTGAAAGGCGTTGCGGATCGGGTCGGCGCGGTTCAAAAGCCGTTTCACGGAGAGTCGGATCTGCTCGACCTGTTGCAGATTGCGCTGCACGCCCCTCCGGGGTACGGCGATCTCGAGGCGCCTCCCACACTCAACCCGCACGCGCGTCCCGCTCAATACCCGGACGGCTTGGTCGCGGACGTTGAGGTCGTCGAGGGAACCGGCGTGCTCGCGCTGCTCGCGGTTGTGCTCACCGTGAGTGTTCCCTGCATCCCCGCGGCGCGATGACCCGGAACGCTGCAGAAGAACGTGTACGTGCCCGGCTTGAGCGTCAACGCGAGCGTCTTGGTGCCGCCCTGGAACGTGGGCGTCGCCCCGACGATCGATCCGTTCGTGCCTTGCTCGATCGTCAGGTTGTGCGACAGCGGTGAGGCATTCGTGAAGCTGATCGTGACCTTGCCGGCCTTCGCGCTCAACGACGTCTTGGTGAACTTCAACTGACCGCCGGGGTCCGCGGCGAGCGAAAGCGAGCCGCTGGCCACACCACTCGCGGTGCTCGCTGAGGTGGTCGTGGGGGAGGGCATGGAGGTCGCGGCCGTGCTAGACGAGGACGTGCTGGTACTACTGGAGCTCGACCCACCGCACGCGGCGAGCCCAAGCACGAGCACGGCTGCGGTTAGAAGGACAGCTGGATTCTGGGCACGGACAAGGTCTCCTCTCGGGGATCGCACTAGCGGGGCACTTTGCAACAGAAAGCTAACGGGCGTCGGAGTCTCGCTGATCGGCCTCGGCGCAACGCTGCACGCCGGAGCGCCTCCATCGTGGACCTGAGAGTTGCGCAAAAGGGGCCACAAGCAGCAGCGCATCGCGCCGGCCCGTGATGTTAGTCAAGCTGGTCGCGCACGAGACTGCCGGTACTCCGTCAAAGCGGCAGCTTGGGTCCGTAGTTACCCGGGGCATCAGCGCATCGTCTTCCGGATGGCGCGAGGTCGCCTCAGCGCAAGCATGAGGCTGCGGCGACACGTACGGCTGACGATCGTGAGGAAGGGGTCGACATGGCGACAGCTACAGCAGATGATCGTGAGGAAGTGGTTGCGACGACGCCGGATACTTTGCGCGAGCAGGCGCTGGAGCGGTTGAAGAAGCGTCGTGATTTCAAGGCGCACCTGTTGGTGTACGCCCTGGTCAACGTCGTCGTCTGGGGAATCTGGCTGGTGATCGCCGCTAGCTCCCATAGCTGGTGGCCCTGGCCGGTGTTCTTGACCCTCTTCTGGGGGGTCGGCTTGGTGATGAACGCATGGGACGTGTACCTGCGCAAGCCGATCACCGAGGAGGAGTTGCGACGGGAGATGGAGCACCTTGGAGGCGACGCTTGAGCAGTACCACGAGCCTCCCCTGGGACGTTTCCAACATCGGGGGACTTGCTTTCGCCGACTGACGGGGTTGCACCGGCCGTAAGCTGCGACACCTCGAGGTTTCTGGCTTGGCTGCCTCAACTTCTGGAAGGGGTCGAAGAGTTCACCACTTCTAGGTGAGCCACAAGCCTGTCGCTTTGGGCTCCAACACTGGCGGAAGGCGCAGCGCGCCGGCCCGTGACGCGGGGCAGGATTCCAAGGTCGCGACCGGGACGCGCTGCGCTCCGCTCCTAGGAGCGTGGGTCGCTATCGGCTCGCGGGGCAGGTGAGCAGTGAAGATTGGTGCTCTTGGTGGTGGTGACGGGCGGCGGTCACAGCGGTCTGCGCGTCCGTCGCCGGGGTGGCTGAGCGTTGGGGGGGCTTCTGGCCCTGGGGAGCCGCCCCCGGGGCTTGTCAGCTGGTGTTGAGGATCGCCAGGCCGCCTGCGCGGTGCAGCTTGAGCAGGTTGTGGATCGCGCACTCCAGTCGCCACTGCGCACGGGCGGCCGGTTTGCCACGTATCAGGACTCGGCGGCCGTCTTGGACGGTGCCGATCTGGCCGAACACCGGCTCGACGATCGCTTTGCGCCGGCTGTAGATCGCCCGGCCTTTCTTGGTTCTGGTCTTGCGCGCCATCCGCTGCTTGGGGGTCGCGTCGGTGGGGATCGGTCCGCGCGGTGCCGGCGGCTGGGGCTCTGAGTGCTTGAACCGCCCAGTCGCGATGTAGGGATCAACTCCGTGCTGCTCGCAGGTCGTGACGTTCTCCTCGGAGAAGTAGCCGCCGTCCGCGGTCATCACCGCGCCGTCGGGCAGCTCGGCGCCGATCGCCTCGAGGTTCTGATCAAGCTGCTCGAGCGCCGGCTGAAGCTGACACTGATCGGCGGCCTCATCAGACAGCTCCGCGACGACGATCACCTGGGCGACGGAGTCAACGACCGCCTGGCCTGAGTAGCACTGGTGAAAGGACCCATCCGCGGTCTTCATGATCTTCGACTCAGGATCGGTGAAGTTGCGCTGTGCGGTGGGCTTGGGCGCGAACGGGTCGCGCCCATCACGCGGCGCTCGCGGCTGCTTGCCTTGGGCCTCAAGCTCGGCGCGCCGCGCGGTCTCCGCCTCGCGCCTCGGCCTCGAGTGCCTCCTTCGCCTTCCGGATCTTCGCCAAACGCTGCTCGCGACGCTGAAGCTCCTCAGCCTCGAGTGCCTCCTTGGCCTCCCGGATCTTCGCCAGCCGCTGCTCGCGACGCGTCAGCTCCTCGGGCAGCTCGTCGCCGCGGCGATCGGGACCGAAGCGCTCATCCTCTTCGGCATCGATCTGCTCGGCCTCGGACAGCAACGCCGCGACGTTCGCTTGGATCTCAGCGATTTCAGCCTCAAGCTGCTGCTCCTTGGTGACCATCCGCTCATAGCTCATCGCCTTATGCCGCGAAGCGTTCGCGCGCAGCTTCGTCCCATCCAACGCCAAGCTCCCAAGCCCGACCAACTTCGCCTGCTTGCACAACCGCAGCGCCTGCACGAACAACTCCCCCAACGCCTCCAGATGCCGCTTGCGAAACCTTGCGATCGAGCGGTAATCAGGGTGCTGGTCGGCGCATAACATCCGCACCGCCACATCCCTGAACGTCGCGCGCTCCAGCTTGCGCGAAGACATCACCGCGTTCGCGTACCCGTAGATCAGCAGCTTGACCATCAACCTCGGGTCATACGGCGGAAAGCCACGCTCCTCCTCATAAGAGTCATAGATCGCCTGAAGGTCAAGCGTGCCGGACTCCACCAAGTCAGACACGAAATGCGCCAGATCCCCCTCCGGAACCCACTCCGCCAACACCGGCGCCATCAACAACACCTGGTCGGGGTCATACCGACGAAAGGTCTTCTCCTCACCCACCGCCCGACGGTCAGCCACCACCGACTCGTCGGCCTCCACCTCCACCAACCGCTCCTGCGCCACCGCCATTGCCATCCGATCCTCCTGGTCGCGTGCACCAGGAATCGTCTTAAACGCACCGGACGTTCCCGCCGAACGGTTGACTACTCAACCGCCCGGCATAAAGCGGTTACTGACCCAGGCTCCTAGGAGGGGCGGTGCCGGCCGACCCCAACTATCTCGCTGTCGAGGTGCTTCCTCGCCTCGCCCTCCACCCTGTGCTTCCACGCGTCCGTCTGCCACTCGGGGACCATGTCGTGGTTAGCCGAGCCGGAGGCCGTCTGCTGCGCGGACGCGCGTCCCGGCTCGGGCTGCTCCGGCGTCAAGTCGCTCGGATGCCCGGCTACGGGCATCCACCTCCGGAGCTTCCGATCCAAGTAGCCGACCGGCCAACTCACAGCATGCCATGCAGTTGAAACCCACCCAAGCACCACGCTCTCCCTTCAATCCTCCCTCGATCCAAGTACCAGTCCCTCTCCCAGTATCGTGAACCTTTCTGAGTTTACGGCCGGCGTGCCACGGCGTCATCCGTACTCGGTCCGGATTCAAGATGTGTGCTTATACGAGCCTTTCGCTTCAGGGCTGGAAGCAGCCGGCGACCATCGCGCGCACTAGCGCCTTAATCTCGACACAGCGTTCGAGGTCCCGGCGGCGAGACTGCCCTCACGGCTGGGGCGAGCGACAGTCGTCGAGGCAGGGCCCGTTTGCTCGGTTCGCCGAAACCCAACAAGCGCTGGGCGCGTGGAAGCAGAAGTGCTCGGAGTGGACGCTGACCGCGCTGTCGCATCGGACTGTGATGAAGGAGCGGCAGTCGTCGGGTGGGCTGGGACACAGACTGTTCCATTGGGCTACGAGCGACAGCGCAGCGCGCCGGCCCGTGGTGGTGCTCAAGTTGGTGGCGCTCGAGACTGCCGTCGGTCGATCAGATCTGAGGGGACCAGGCCGAGGTAGCTCATAGCGGACGTCGTGGCGCAACAACAGCTTGCCCATCCGCTGGCGCGCGCATCAGATCCCCGCGCAGCGCCTCGCGCGCCCTGACCAGATCCCGCAACGCCTCCTCCTCGTTGCTCGCGACCCCGACCGCGTGCAGCGCATCGATCATCAACAAACGCAGGACCCGCTCAGGGTCGCGCTGATCGGTCTTCACGCGATCCCGGGCGGGACGCTCGATCTTCCCTGGCGCCGCCACAACACAGCCCACGCCGCCAGGAGCGCCCGCGCCAGACCGTCCGCCGTCGGTCCGGCCTCGTACGCCACCCCTGTCGGCCCGGGCAGCGAGGCGCAGAAGTCCACGACCCCGCTCGTCTCACCCGACAGCCTGCGCACCCCCAACCCGCCCGTCCCGCTGTCCATGCTCGCCGCCAGCACGCTACGCGCGTGCACGTCCAGGCCAGCCCAACTGCGAACCTTCGCCATGGTCGGTACCTCCCATATGGATGTTGTGCTCGACCGCCGAGGCGTCACCCTCGCCGTGTCTCACTCACCGCACGCCATGCGCGCGGGGTGCCGACCTATGTTCGACACGACGACCGGCCGGCCTCCATAGGGCTTCTAAGCGACCAGACATACGGGCCACAACGGCTAGGTCCGTTACATGACGTCATGTCGGTGCCGATGGCACACGCCGATCGTTAGTTACACCGTAGGGTGGCTCGAAGACGGTCGCTGACCGCCGACCTGCCGTCCTCAAGACTCGCCGACGATCGGCCTCCGCCTGAAACGGGCCCCGACTTCATCGCGAGGGACCAAGGCCCGTTTCCAGCTATCGGATTCATCCCCACGGGATTCTGCGCCCGAGCGGACTGACGCCCAAAGAAGGAGCGATCAGGATGAATGCAACAGCGACTCCCATTGGCCCAACCGCGCCGCTGGTTTCGTACCCGGAGCCTGGGACTGGACGGCAGGATTGGCCGGGGTTCGCCTCGGGATATTGCGCCGAGCGCGAGGCCAAGCATCTGGCGGCCGTGGCGAGGACGTTGCAATGGGCTGATGAGGCCGCCGAGCGCGGAGACTACTTAGACGCCGTCTTGTGGCTAGAAACCCTCGAAGCGATCGGGGACCAGCTTCCCGAGGTCTACGAGAGCAGGCGTGGTTCGTGGTCTGCTCGGCTAGGCCGTGCCCGTGTGACCGAGGAGGCCGCCCGCGGTCAAAGGTCGACATGAAGCGCCGCGGTCAACGCGCAGGCGCCGCAGCGTGGCCCGCCCCGTGGCCCGCCACGGGCGCTCCTGGAACGGCCGGACGGCACCGTCAGGGGTTCAGGGCGCCTGCAGCCCCGAATGGCTAGGAGCCTGGGTCAGTAATACTCAGTCTCATTATCGAGGCTCTGAGAGCCGTTCTGCGGCCATCCGAGCGATCGCCGCTGATGATTTGATCCCCTGAAACGGGCCAAAACGGCGTTCTGCGGGCATAGTGACCCACGCTCCTAGGGACCGCCCAATGTCCCGATTCGGCGCGGGCCCGGCCGAGGCCCTCATACCGAGGCCCGACCGCCCGGCGCGTCATACGGCCGCGTCGGGGTCGCGCAGGAGTCCCCACTTGGACCGGGGTCGTCCCGATCCGTCCGGGGCCCCGGAGAGTCAGGGGTGGGGGCACGCCCCCCGACTCGGTGGAGACGAGTCACCTCGCCCCAAGTTGTCGGTACGCGCTGCACCCGGATGGTACTGCGGAATCCAGTGCCGCTCCGGACAACTCTCGGACGCCCCTCGATGTCCCGAGGCATCCGATGCGGCCGTTTGCACTACTTGATCCCGAGCTTGTTCGTGATCGTTGTGCTCGCCGACTTAGCCGCCAGGATGTCGCTCACCAAGCTGGCGCTGGCCTGTTCGGCGGCAGACGAGCTATGGGTCCTGGCGGCCGCCACGATCGCGTTCAGATCCGACTCAGCGCGTGTCGCCCCGGCGGTCAGCGTGTTGAAGACGGCGGCCAGGTTCGACGGAGGCTTCAGCGTCTCAAGCTGGCTGAGATGGTTCTGCCAGCGGGTCGCGAGTTGCTGGAAGGCGGTTGCGATCTGAGCGTCCGTCTGCGACGGAGCCTGCTTGATCGCCGTCCCAATCGCCTGCGATGTGTCCCTCAGTTGATTCACCGCAGACTGAAAACTCGTCTTGAACGTCGCGGTCTGGTTCGAAGACGAGCTTCCACCACATCCCGACAGCACCATAACGGCGGCCGCCACCACCCCAGCGGTCATGAAACGACGATGCACCGAACCCTCCTCATCCGACCCGGCGGGCTCTCCGCGCCCGCACAGCAGTCTACCCGGCACCTACCCTCACAGGTGGGAGGGATGCTCATGCGCCCCAGTCTTACGCGACCGGCAACGAACGAGCCGCGAGCGCCTCACGAGCGACCCTCGGGGCGCGCCTGGGACCGGGCGACCGACGATCTGTAGCCCCGCCACAGCGCCGTCCACGTTCGTCAGGAACCTGCTCGTAATGCTGCTGGTCGCGTTGCTGGCGGCGGCGCCCGCCAGCGCCTGTTTCTCGCCCGCGGGCACGCGCGCGCTGACCGGGCAGCCGCCTGCCGGTGATGTTCGTCGCGCTGGTGCCCCGGGGTCGCGGTGTTGGACGATGACCAGCGCCGTCGTCTTGTGGGCGTATAGAGCCTTGGAACCCCTGGCGTGTCGGATGCTGGTGCCCCGTGGCCCGGAGGATCGTCAGCGTCGAAGCGTGCGGTCCCCCGGCACGACGCGCTCCCTCGCGCCGGACGGGAGCACACGCGATGACAACGGATCGAGGCGGGCGTGAGCACGCCCGTAGGTAGGATCAGCCTCCCATGGCCGACCGCTGTCCACGCTGCGGAACGAAGGGCTTCACCTCTCCCGAGCCCTGCAAATCTTGCGGCTGGGAAGATCCTGTATTGGAGCCGTGGGTGCCGAGAGGCTGGTACCCAGACCCGGCGAGGTCCGGCGGGGCACGTTGGTGGGAAGCACCCGCCAAGCGGTGGGTTGGAAATCCTCGCAAGAACGTGGCTCCTCAAGCCATTCCCACCACCCCTCCGCCAGGCTGGACTGCGCCCCAGCTGGTAGAGCGCGAGATCGTGCGCGTCGCCGATTGCCGAGTCTTGGGGGGCACGGGCTATATCCGAGCGCCGGGCAGACCTGGGACCTCGTGTTCACGGAGAGCGGCCTGAGCTTCCGCCGTGGGCGCGACCAGGCGGGGGCGATCCCATATTCGGAAATCACCGCGTTCGAGATCGGCGGCCCTGGTGCGACAAGACAGGGGGGCGGATTTATGGGAGGTGGCTTCGGCGTCGAGGGCGCAGCGGAGGGGATGCTGATCGCGACGGCTCTGAACATGCTGACGACCCGCACGCGCGTCGACACAGTCATCTGTCTTCAAACCAGGACAGCTGAGCTGTTCTTCCACAACGGGAGCGAGCCGCCGGACGTGACGCGGATCCGGCTGTCGCCGGTGTTCAGCGTCCTTCGTCAACAGCAGTCCGCCCCGGCGACCCCTCCCATATTGGACGCGAACGGCACCGGAGGCTCCGTTGTCGATCAGCTTGCGAAACTGGCCGAGCTGCTCGACAAGGGCCTCATTACGCCTGAGGAGTTCGCCACGCGCAAGTCGGACCTACTCGGATAGCACGGCGCGATTGCAGCGGTCCGTATGCGGTGCCCCGGACCAGCACGAACTCGGTGTTGGCCGGTGGTCCCGCGCGCGGGACGTTCGCAACACGAACGTCTTGCGACCATCGATCTGCGGGCCGTGCAACGCGTCCCCCGTCCACAGCTCATTGCGCCGCTCCGCTTCGAAGCGGCCCGTCGCCCGCGCGGGCGATGTTCCCCTCCACGGCAAGCCAGCCGCGGCGAGGTGACGCTGCAACGTTCGCGCCGATGGTGACCAGCCCTCCGCCTCAACGATGATCCGGTAGATCTGCGCCGCGGTCCGTGCGGGCTGCTCACGCCGCAGCGCGCACGCCATATCAAGCAGGTGCGCCGGCGTTGTGGTCTCGACCCTTCGCGGCGAGGGGACCAGTGCCTCGAACCCGCCCAGCCGGTACGCGCGAGTCCACCGGTCAAGCGAGGTGCGCGACACCCGCACCCACAGCCCGTCAGGGCCGATGTGCTCCCGCGCCGCCATCGACCGCGCCAGAGCGCCGCGCTCCCGGTTTGAGAGCCGCTCTGACGCGAGTTCGCGCACCAACGAGTACCGAAACAGCCCGACCGCCTGCGCCCTGTCGTCCACCAACGCTCCTCCAGGTTCTCGACAACGACAACCTGGCCAGGATCCAGATCACTCAGGCAACGGCCAAGGCGGATTCGTGTTGATCCACAGCAACCTCCCTCCCGTCAGCGCCGACACCCACGACCACGCCGGCCGGCGCGCCAACCACAACGACGCCGCCCGCGTGCACACGCCGATCGCCTCCACGGCGTCCAGCAGCGGCGAATCCACCGCGTTCGGCAGCAGCAGAGCGCCGTCCAACGACCGCGCCCAGCGCCAGAAATGCGCCGCGACCAGCTCGGCCCGCGCCCGGAACCGCGCCAGCCAATCCCTGACCGTCTCCGCCGGCCGGTCCAGCTGCTCAGCGACCCGCCGATAACCCGCGCCGGTCGCGGCCAGCACCGCCGCGCCAATCACCTCCACCGAGTCACAGCGCCGAAGCAAGCACACGTCCGGCAACAACACGTGCGTCACCCCGCACGCCACCTCCCGGCAGCGCCCGCGCCGTGGCCGCAGCCACCGCACCCCCTCCAAGGTCCGCACCGGCCGCCGCCGAGCGCATCCCCAACCACCCAGAACCCCCCGCCCGCACCGCGGGCAAAAGCCGGCCCGCGGCGATATCCGCCTCCAAGCCCGCGCGATCGTCTGCGACGATGAGCAAGATCGCCCCTCCTTCGGGGAATCAACGGGCCCCCTCGCCACACCCGCCAAGGATCGACGAGGGGGCCCAACGACAACATGACGATCACCATCATGTCGTCGGCCACCCCGCCCGGGAAGAACCGTCACCACCCAGCGTGTCGCTGACCGCCCTCGTCGTCACCACCCAGCGTGTCGCTCAACATGGCTCCCCGACGCGGCCCGCGTCCGGTGCCCGGGCCGTACGCTCCGTCCGCCGGGATGGTCGGACGGGACGACCCTCTGGAGGAAGACTCCAGGTCGCCGCTGGGGATTGCCAACGGCGATCTCATTGGCCAGAGTCCACAGGGGATCCACCCGCAAGTCGCGCTAATCCGGCGACCGTCCCAGACCGCTATCTACCCTGACCGCAGTGGGAGAAGCCTTTGCCCGCGAGAGCTTACTTGGCCTGCTGACTGAGTTGGTGAGCCTGACTCAGGTCACGCGTCGGGGATGCTGAGTCGCCCGCGCCGATCGCGTCAGCCATACCCGAAATGTCTGTCGTCTCTTGCTAGCGCGGACGCCATCTGTAAGGCAGGCAACGCCGCGCTCGCGCCGCTCAAGACGATCACTGCCGAGCGAAACGGGACGCTGGACGACGATCCGCAAACGCGGCTGCGGACGGTAGTCCAGTCTCGTGAGCTCGCTGCACTCTGCACCGCATTCGTCGCACACCAACACGAAGCGCAATTGCGCGGTCTCCAGGACGTACCGGGTCGCGCCGCTCTGTGCGCTTGAGTGATCGCAGGCCACTGTCCTCTACAGCTATCAACGAGTCCGGCGCCGCCAAACTCCCGGCACCCCACGCCGCGGCTCGTTGAATAAGCCCGGGCCGCACGGCCCCCCTATGCCGTCGGATGCGCTCATGCAAGCGCGCGGTCCATCAGACGCGAGGCGGCGGATCGGGCGGCACGCTTGAGTCCTCGGCCGGCGCGGGACCTTCGATCGACTCAGTGTCCGCCGCGCTTGGTCTCCTAAGGGCCTGTCGGTGATTAAGGTTTGGGCGTGGCTACTTCAGAACGAGTTCCCATTCGTTTCTGCGGTAGAGGCGCTGCTGGTCGCGTTTGATGTGGGATTCCCAGTAGGCGTCGAGGTCGCCTGAGAGGTAGACGGCGCGGAGGCGTAGGAGGGCTTCGGCGGTTTCGGGGGTCCAGCGCATGCCGGAGCGCTCGAAGCGGTCGCGGATCAGGTTCTTGCAGGCGCCTTCCACCGAGCCTGACGCGATTGGCCATCCGTTGGCGAGGTAGAGGTCATATCGCATCCGGTCGCGGTTGCGGTAGAGGTAGCTGGCGGCGTTGAGCAGCGTCTTGGCCTTGTTGCCGGTGAGGCGGCGTTTGGTGACGATCTGGCGTAGGCCTTTGACGACCTGGCTGGCCATCCCGCAGAGGACCCGCTCGGCGCGTTGGTAGACGAAGTCCTCGGCCTCGCGGCTGCCCTCACCGTAGAGCGCGTGGCCGCAGGCCCACAGCTTGTCCAGCACGTGCAGGAGGTCGAGCACGAGGGTGACGTCGGTGAAGGTTCGGCAGACCCGCTGCTGCAGCGCTCGCTCGCCGTCGGTGACGATCACCCAGGTTCGGCGGTGGTGGGGGTCGCGGCGGGTCATCTCGGCCTTGACGTCGGTGATGAACGTGTCCTTGTCGGCGATCAGGCTGGCCCACACCCGCTTGTGCTGTGGTGGCGTGCGCTTCGGGCGCTCGGGTCGTTGCTCGCTCGCGAAGAGGCTCCAGAGCACGTCCTTGGGCGTTCTGATCATGGGCGCCTGGCTGTGCACCGCGGCGACGGTCGCCATTCGCTTCTTGTTGGCCTTCTCGCCCTTGCCGCGCCTGAGGACCCGCAGCGCGCGTTCGGGCTTGACCATCGGGATGCCCTTGCAATCGATCGCGCCGACGAGGATCTCGCCCCGGCCAGGCTTCACCGCGGCGTGCGCGCGCTCGGCGTAGAACGCGTCGAAGTCAAGGGCGGCCTCGCGCACGATCTGCTCGGCCGAGCGCTTGGGCACGCTCACCCCGGTCATCTCGCAAACCAGCGTGATCGCCTCGTCAAACGGCCCGCAGATCACGCCGCGGATCAGCCGCCGCTGGCACTCATAGCTGTAGATCCGCTCCGGCAGGCACAGCTCGACATCAAGCGGATGAAGCGCCTCATGTCCGGGAGCGCCGTAGCCCATGCGCGTGATCCGCAACTCGCCGAACAACGTCAGCACCGAGCGAGTGTGGGGCCGCTTGTAGGCCAGTCTGAGCGGCTGGCCGTCCTCACCCGGGACGATGATCGCCGCGCCGAGATCACCGTCACCGCGAGAGTCCACATGCGCCTGCAGCTCCAAGCGCGCGAGCTCCCGGACGCGACGCTCTGACCCGCGCTCGAGCTCGGACAGACCCAGGCGAGCGTCGGCGGCCTCGGACAGGAACCGCTCAAGATCCCGGAACGCCTCAGCGCCGCTGGCCGGTCGATCCGGCAGACCCACGGTCCGCATGGACGATAAGTATGATACTTATCGATGACGGAACAACAGCCCTCCAAGGCCCAGCTCAAGCGGCGCCTAGAACGCGTCACCCGCGACTACGAGGCCGCCAAGGCCCGCCTCGCGGAGGTCGGCTTCACCTGCGAAGGCAGCCTCGCCGAGCTCTACACCTCCTGCGGCAACCCCAACTGCCGCTGCCAGGACCCCGACCAACGCCACGGCCCCTACTGGCAGCTGACCTGGAAAGAAGCCGGCAAGACCATCACCCGCCGCCTATCGGCCGACGACGCCCAGCTCTACCAACAGTGGATCGCGAACCGCCACCAGCTCGAAGCCGTGCTCGAGCAGATGCGCGACCTCTCCCGGCAAGCCGACGAGTACATCCTGGCCGCCACCGACCGCCCGTTCCACGGCCCCCAACGGCCCCGCCGCCCGGGCCGCTCAACCAACTAGAGGAGCGGAAACCCCCGGGTTATCCCGATATCCCTAGGTTTCGCGCACCCCAGAACCGTCTCTCCATCGCAAAAAAACGCGAACTAGCAGGCACTCTTCACTCGTCCTGAAGTAGCCACGCCCTTAAGGTTTCGGTTTGATGGTGTAGTTCCATTCGGGGTGGAACTCGTCGCCGTGGAGATTGACCGCGTGGAGGTCCTGATCGGGGACGCGAATCTTGTCCGGGTAGGTGCCGTTGTCGAGGCGGGCGTATACCTTCAGGCCGGTGTTGGTCGTGGTGGCTGAGATCAGGTTGATCATGGTCTCCAGGGAGTGCAGCGGCTTCCCGCGCCAGTTGATCGTGATGTAGCTGAACAGTCGGTGCTCGATTCGGTTCCATTTGCTGGTCCCGGGCGGGAGATGGCACACGCTGATCTGAAGGCCGGTCTCGTCAGCGAGTTTCTGCAGCTCGACCTTCCATAGTCGAACACGATTACCGTTCGAGCCGCCGCAGTCCGCGGTGATCTGCAGCCGGGTCGCGGCCGGGTAACGGCCGTGACCGAGGTTCTGCCACCAGGACCGGATCGAGTTGACCGCAAACGCGGCAGTGTCGTGATCGACACCAACGTTGACCCATCCCTGGTTTGAGGCGACGTCATACACGCCGTAGGGGATCGCTTTGCCGAGCTGCTTGTCCTTGAAGTCATGCACCCGGACCAGCTCCGGGTCGCCTTTGGGATGCCACTCCCGTCCGGCGTTCTTGAAGTCGCCGACCAGTTCCTTCTTCTTGCAGTCGACGCTGATCACCGGCTGACCGGCCGCGACAGCCGCATTTGCGACGGTGTTGATGTGCTCGAACTGGGAGTCACGGTCCGGGTGCGATGAACCCTCCCGGGTCTTGACGTTCGCCTGCAGGCTGTAGCCGAGCAGACCCAACAGCTTCGCGACGGTCGTGAAATGCACGGTGTGTCCTTGTTCCCGCAGCGCTGCGGCGAGATTCCTGACACTACGAGACGTCCACACCAAGAGCGACTCCGGGTCACCGCGACGACCAGCTACCAGCAACCGTTCCAGATCGCTCAGCAGCGTCGGGTCCTTCTCGGTCAACGAGTGGCGGCCACCACCCCGCTTGCGTACCCGGCCCGGATCGAGATGCTCGCCCGACTCAAGCTCGGCGATTCCCTTCCGGATCGTCGGGACCGAGATCCCCGTCGCCCGGGCCGTGGCGGCGATCCAACCCCGCCCAACTGATCGCGCCTCAGACGCCGCCCACAACCTGCGTTGGCGCTCGTTCAGCTCGCCGGCTAACGCCCGGAACTTCTCACCGATCGCCGCCTCATCGACCACAACCCCATTTTCGAGGCCCGATCAACGAGTCCTGCAACTTTATTTAGCTACGAGCCCTAAACGAGTGCAGGCTGCGTTCGCGTTGCTGTTCGAGGAGTCGCTCGATGAACTCTTCGCGCCGGCGCTGCTGGCGCTCGGTCCGCTCGCGCAAGTCGCGATACCTGCGAGGCATTTGCCCGGTCACGGTAATGAGCCCGTACCACGAGTTCATCGCGGAATACTGCGCGACGTGCTCCGTACTTGTTCGCGATTCTCTTTGCGCGATGCACACAAGCGGAGAGTGGAGAATCGCGTCCGAGCGCCCGTCGGAGATCCGGCGCCTTGGGTTCGCCGCGAGGTCGAGGCCGCCGGCTGGCCAACCCGAGAGAATCGCGCCGTTAGTCAAGCCATCGGGGTGCCATCGAGACTGGCTCCCCGAACGCGGCCCGGCGAACTGTCTCCCCGCCCGGCCGCACGCCCCGTCTAGCTAGCCAGGATGGCCGGGCGGGGCGCCTCCCTCGTGTAGTGCGCGGAGCCGCGCGGCCCTTTGCCGCGAGCAGCGTGACTGTCGGCCCGGACCGGCGCTTCCGTAGCCTCCGCCGCATGGACAGGTGGGAAGTACGGATGCTGGGCTGTGTCGGTGAGTAGGATCATCATCGACACGGAAGGTCGTCAAGAAGATCCTCGCCGCGAGGACGGCGGCGGTTAGATTAGGCGGGTGCCGCGCCCCCGCGAGAGGATTAACGAGACGGCCTTTCGCCGCATCTGAGGACCTCGGGAGTGCGCGGCCCCGACTGGGTTAGGCTCAGCAAAGCGACGCGCCCGACCCGAGGTTTACGCGCTGGAGGGAGGAAGGAGCCGACAATACGTGGATACGCCGAGGCGAGCCGGCTATCGATCCCCGGCTCGCCTCCGATTCGGCCCCGTACGGTCTCGGCTCAGCCTCACCCTAGTTCTCCCGCCGTTCTCAACGTCCGCGCCGGGTGGTGACCGTGCGAGCGTCCCGCGTCAAGGTCCGCGTTTGGCTGTCGATCGTCTTGGGTCTGGGGCGCCTCCCCGGGGCAGCCTTCCCGGGCTCGCCTGCCCGGGGAGGCGCAACTACATCCGTGACCGGCGCGCTGAGCACCTGCGCTTATGCAAGGTCGCGGTCCAGCGTGTTGTTAAGCAAGTGGGGTGCCATGGCCACCGGTGGCGCCCCGACGCGGCCTGGAGGCTGCCGCCCGCCCCGGGCCGTACGCCCCGTCCGGCCACGATGGTCGGGCGGGGCGCCCCCTCTGAGGAAACTCCTCAGCCGAGGCCGATTCTCGGAGGGTTGCGTGGCTCCACGCACGAGGGGTAGGATCGACGTCAGCGAGGGACCATGGTGCCCGCGCAGTCTCGAGCGTCGTTCGAAGCGTGCTGGACGACTCGGGCGTCGATGTTGTGCTGAAGCGGGTGCTCGAGTCCGCCCGGCTGGCGACGGGCGCGCAGTACGCGGCGCTCGGGGTGCTCGATGAGTCCCGAACGGGGCTGGCACGGTTTCTCACGCTGGGTATCGACGAGGCTGCTCGGCGGGATGATGCGAGGGGGCCCTCGGCGGCTGAGCCGGGCATGGGCCTTCCGGAGTTCCCGGCATGGAAAGCAGTGGGAACTACCGATTCGGGACGGCGTCGGCGGCTGGGATCATTATCGAAGACGGAGGTCGTCACGTTGTCTGCTCGCGTCTGTTTGGTTGCATTTTCGAGGCAAGAGGTTGATCCTCAGCGCAGGAGTTGGTGTTCTTGCGCCGCTGGGCCTCGTGATGCATTGTTGTGCTGCTCCAGCCGGGTCGCGGTGGGCGCCAAGCGCCGGCTGTCATTCAAGAGAGCCTGTCTTTCGGATCTCAGTGGAGGGTTGAGTCATGGGAGTAGAGGATCAAGCACCGTCCGCGGCTGAGGTTGCGGAGGCTGGGCTGTCGGAGGCGCAGATCGCGGTTCATTGGCGTGAGGAGGAGTACTATCCGCCGCCGCCGGCGTTCGTCGCGCAGGCGAACGCTAGCGATCCGGCGATCCTCGAGCGGTTCAGTGAGGAGCATTTCCCGGACTGCTTCATCGAGTACGCGGAGATGCTGCTGTGGGATCGTAAGTGGGACACGGTGCTCGACACGAGCGATCCGCCGTTCTGGAAGTGGTGGGTCGGCGGGCGTTTGAACGCGTGCGTGAACTGCGTTGACCGGCACCTGGAGTCTCGTGGCGGCAAGAACGCGCTGATCTGGGTGCCCGAGCTCGAGGACGAGGAGACGCAGGAGATCACCTACGAGGAGCTGCACCTCCGCGTGAACGAGTTCGCGGCGTTGCTCAAGGAGTTCGGGGGCGTGAAGACCGGCGACCGGGTGACGTTCCACTTGCCGATGGTGCCCCAGCTGCCGGTGTCGATGCTGGCGTGCGCCCGCATGGGTGTGATCCATTCGGAGGTGTTCGGCGGGTTTGCCGGGGCTGCGTGTGGTCACCGGATCGCCGACTCGCAGAGCAAGATTCTCGTGACGATGGACGGCTACTACCGCAACGGCGAGCTGATCGACCACAAGGAGAAGGCGGACGAGGCTGTCGCGGCAGCGCACAAGGAGGGCATGGAGGTCGAGAAGGTGCTTGTCTGGAGGCGACATCCCGGTCGGTACTCATCGAAGACGCCGATGGTCGAGGGGCGAGACTTCTTCATCGACGAGCTGCTGGGGGACTACCGCGGGAAGACGGTCGAGCCGGTGTCGATGCCGGCTGAGGCTACGTTGTTTTTGATGTACACGAGCGGTACGACCGGTCGGCCGAAGGGCGCGCAGCACTCGACGGGCGGCTACCTGTCCTATGTCACGGGCACCTCGAAGTACTACCAGGACATTCATCCCGACGACACGTATTGGTGCTTTGCTGACATCGGCTGGATCACCGGCCATTCCTACATCGTCTACGGGCCGCTGTCGCTCGGGACGACGAGCGTCATGTACGAGGGCGTCCCGACGTACCCGGACCCGGGACGGCCGTGGCGGATCGCGGAGCAGCTCGGGGTGGACATCTTCCACACCGCGCCGACGACGATCCGGATGCTGCGCAAGCTTGGGCCGGACGAGCCGGCCAAGTACAACTACCACTTCAAGACGATGACGACCGTCGGTGAGCCGATCGAGCCCGACGTGTGGCGTTGGTACTACGAGTTCGTCGGCAAGGGCCAGGCCGCGATCACCGACACGTGGTGGCAGACCGAGAACGGCGGCTTCCTGGGCAGCACGCTGCCCGGGCTGCAGCCGATGAAGCCCGGTAGCTGCGGGCCGGGCGTGCTGGGCATCTACCCGGTGATCTACGACGAGACTGGCGACGAGGTACCGAGGGGGAGCGGCAAGGCGGGCAACATCTGCATCCGCAACCCGTGGCCCGGGTCGTTCTTGTCGATCTGGGGCCAGCCCGAGCGGTACGTCGAGACCTATTACGCGAAGTACAACCGCAACAAGGACAGTAAGGACTGGCACGACTGGCCGTACTTCGCCGGTGACGGTGCCGTCGATGCGGCCGACGGCTACTTCCGGATCCTCGGCCGGATCGACGACGTGATCAACGTCGCCGGGCACCGGCTCGGGACCAAGGAAATCGAGTCGGCGAGCATCACCGTCGATGAGATCGCCGAGGCGGCCGCGGTCCCGGTGATCGACGACGTGCGCGGGAAGATCGTCGAGGTGTACGTCGCGCTCAAGCCCGGGTTCAGCCCCAACAAGGAGATCGAGCAAAAGGTGAGCGATGCGATCGACCGGGAGATCGGGAAGATCGCGCGTCCGAAGAACGTGTGGATCGTCGCCGACATGCCCAAGACCCGCTCGGGCAAGATCATGCGCCGGGTGATCGCCGGGATCTCGAACTTCGCCGACGTCGGCGACACGACCACGCTCGCAAACCCGGAGATCGTCGAGGACATCCGCCACCACGTGCAAAGCGAGAAGGTCGGCCCGCGGTCAGCAACCGCGCGAGCTCTCCGAACAAGAGAAGAAGGAGATCGAGGCGTTCGGCCACGCCGAATAGCCGCCCCCCGAGGGCGGCTCAACCATCACGTCGGTCAGGCTCATCGCCTCAACCGATGGATCAGGCTCATGGCTACGCCTCCTGCCGCGTCGTCGCGCGCGGGTTGGTGAGCGGGGGTCGGCGGAAGTAGACCGACTTGAATAGTCGCGTTCGATCACCGGCGTGACCTGCGATCAGCCGCCGAGGCCCCGTTCACCGAGCATCGGCTCGCCGCCTGGCGCGGGACGCTCGAGGAGTCGCTTCCACGCCAGCGCCTGAGCAGCTGCTCACGCCCTGTCCAATCCACGCACCTCATCTCCGCGTACGCTTCTCCCGTGACATCAACCGCAGCCGGCGAGATCGAAGACGAGAAGCGAATCGCGGCGGAGGCCGCGGCGCAGGTCGTCGAGGACGGAATGACGGTCGGGCTGGGCACGGGGTCGACCGTCGCCTACGTGCTGCCGGCCCTCGCCGCGCGTGGGCTCGAGCTCCGCTGCGTCGCCACCTCACCGGCCACGGAGCGAGCGGCACGCGACCTGGGGATGGAGATCGTCTCGTTCGCCGGGCTGGATGCGCCCGCCCGGCTTGATGTGACGATCGACGGGGCCGATCAGGTCGCGCCATCGGGCTGGCTGGTCAAGGGCGGCGGCGCCGCGCACACCCGCGAGAAGGCGGTCGCGGCGGCAGCCGACCGGTTCGTGGTGATCGCGTCCTCCAACAAGCTCGTCGAGCGGCTGGCGCCGCCGGTCCCGCTCGAGTTGGCCGAGTTCGGTCTCGCCGCCACGCTCCAACGCTTGCATCCGGTGCGCCTTCGCGACGCCCCACGCAGTCCCGACGGCGGGGTGATCGCCGATTACTACGGCGAATTCGACGATCCCGGAACGCTCGCGGCCCGGCTGTCCGCCACCACCGGCGTCGTCGAGCATGGGCTGTTCCCGGCGGCCATGGTCGCCGAGGTGCTCATCGGTCGCGGCGACCACGTCGAGCGGATGACGCCGCCGCGACCGGGAAGCTGACGCACGGGCGCTCGAGGCCCCGGAGATCGACGAGCGCGTCAGTCCGGGCGTTCGGAGTGCAGCGCGTGGACCTCGACGCCCCCAGAGGGGACTTCAACCGCGTAGCGATATGGGACAGGCGGCCCTGCGGCTCATCCAGGCCTGAGGCCTCGAGCTCCGCGATGAGGCGCTTGTAGTCCTCCTTCGACATGTGCTGCGGGCTGATGTGAACCGCGACCGGCATCGTGCGAGATCATCGCACGCCAGTGCCGGTGCCATCGGCCGATCGGACGCTCACCGGCGCAGCTTGACCGCAATGCCTCGAGATCCTCCAAGCCTCGCACGTGTCGCGTCATATAGTCCGCCCATGGCAACGCCACGGCTTGACGGAAGGGTCGCCGATCATCACGGGCGCGGCGGGGGGAATCGGAGCCGCGGCGGCCAAGGCGTTCGCGCGCGCGGGCGCACTGATGCTGCTGACCGACGCCGACGCGGAGCGAGTCGGGCAGCTCGCTGCGGAGCTCGGCGACCGGCAGCCGTGGGGCGACCCCGGCGCTGATCGACAAGGTGCTCCGGGCGATCCCGATGCGCGCATCGGCACACAAGACGAGGTCGCACAGGGGCTGCTGTACATAGCGGCCGAGACAGCGCAGGGCATGACGGGCACGAGCTCGTCCTCGACGGCGGCACGACCCCCTGAACGGCAACGCCGAACGGCCGAGCCCCCGAATGAACTCGAGCAACACCGCGTCGCTCACTGACGGCGGTCTCGACCGCTCGGCGGAGGCAGCGCGCGAACTCGCGCGCGCGCTCGCCGTCCGCACCGAGCAGGAGCGCCGGCTGCCCGACGAGCTCGTCTCGAGCCTGCGGGCCTCGGGGCTGCTGCGCGCCGGTGCGCCCGCCGCGCTCGGCGCCGCGCAAGCCCCTCCCGCCGTGACGTTGCGGTGCGCGGAGACGATCGCGCGGGGTGACGCCTCGGCCGGCTGGTGTGTGTCGATCGCCGCCACGAGCAGCCTCCTCTCGGCCTATCTGCCGGAGGACGGAGCGACCGAGATCTTCGGGACGGCCGACGCTGTGGCGGCCGGCGTGTGGGCGCCGAGCGGCACCGCTCATCCCGTCGACGGTGGGCTGCGCGTCTCGGGCCGGTGGCGGTTCTGCAGCGGCATCACGCACTCCGACTACCTGTTCGCCGGATGCGTGCTCGACACCGGCGCCCCGCGCGAGTCCGGTCCGCCGGTGCTGCGCGTGGTCGGGATCCCCACCGGCGAGCTCGAGATCCTCGACACCTGGCACACCAGCGGTCTGCGCGGCACCGGCAGCCACGACGCGGTCGCCGACGACGTGTTCGTCCCGAAGCGCCGGACGCTGTCGCTGTTCGAGGGGCCCCTGACCGTCGACGCTCCGCTGTACCGCTTCCCGATCTTCGGCTTCTTCGCGCTGTCGATCGCCGCCGCCGCGCTGGGGAACGCGCGCGGCGCGATCGAGGACCTGGTCGAGCTGGCCGCCGGCAAGGTCGGTCAGGGCTCGAGCCGCACGCTGGCCGAGCGGCCGGCGACGCAGGCGGCCGTCGCCGAGGCGGAGGCGGCGCTGCGGGCCGCCCGGGCGTTCTACTACCAGGCGATCGATGACGCGTGGCAGGCCGCCCGCCTCCCCGAGCCGGTGTCGGTCGAGCTGCGGGCCGCGCTCCGGCTGGCGGCGACGCACGCCGTGCGCACCTCGGCCGAGATCGCGCGCTCGATGTATGACCTGGGCGGCGGATCGGCCATCTACGAGGACTCACCGCTGCAGCGCCGCTTCCGCGACGCGCATGCCGCGACGGCGCATTTCCAGGTCAACCCGGCGAGCTGGGAGCTGACCGGCCGGCTGCTCGTCGGCCAGCCGACCCAGACGGCGCTGCTGTGAGCGCCGCGCTCGCCGGTTGCGCTCAACCCGGGGCCACGACCGCCCAGGCACGACTGAGTGCCCAGCTGGCCGTTTACCTGGGGCCTCCCGGGCTGCGCGAACATCGGCCGTAGCGGTCATCGACACGCGGCTGGCGTCTGCGACCGGTTGACCCTCATCGCCGGACCTGACGCGCACCACGATCGGGTCCGCTTGGCGATCTTCAGTACACCTCGCGGAAGTTGCCGATGAAGGTGATCGTGTTGCCGTCGGGATCGTGGATGGCCGACAACTGCACGCCCTTCGTCACCGTCTCGATCGCGCCGGCGGTCAAGCCCCGCTCGGCGAGCTCGGCAACGTGCTGCTCGAGGTCGGTGACCGCGAAGTTCAACAGCCCCGAGCCGGCGCGACCGCGGTCGCGGCGTGACCTGTACCCACCCGCTGCCGGTCACCCGCCACTCGACGAGCTGACCGTCCATCGGCAGGTTGTCGGCCGGCCGCCCGAACAGCCGCTCATACCACGCGTGCGCGACGTCGAAGTCGGCCACCGCGACCACGGCCAGAACATGATCGATCGACATCGTTTGCTCCTTTCGGATCGAGTTCACTCTTTGTGCAGACGCGACGCCGCGGCCGAACTCATCGCCAGGTGCGCTGGTGACCCGCGCGGGCGATGGCCTTCTCCTGAGATGGTTGGTCGTGTCTGTACTCAAGACCGCGCGACAGCCGTCGATTCATCGCGTATGCCCGCAGTCGCTCAGTGCTCCCGGCGGCGACGCACGCGCTCGCGCCGGTTGACCGCTCGCGCCGCCGGGTACCCTCGCCCGGAACTGCTCATGATTACCGCAGGAGCACGCGGCATGACGGTCAACGGCGCTACCGGTGGGCGCTCGAAGGGCTTGGTGCTGGCGGCGATGGTGTTCGCCGTGGCGATGACGTTCATCGATCAGACGATCGTGTCCATCGCCGCGCCGCAGATCCAGAGGGAACTGGGACTGACGAACACGGGCATGCAGTGGGCGATCAACGCCTATCTGCTCTCGCTGGCGGCGCTGTTCGCGTTCGGCGGCCGGCTCGCCGACACGGTCGGTCATCGCAAGATGGTCGTGCTGGGCGTGATCGTATTCGCGCTGGCGTCGGTGATGTGCGGGCTCACCCCCAAGGGCAGCCTGGCCGAGGCGTGGATCGTGACGTTCCGCGTGGTCCAGGGTGCGGGCGGGGCGATCATGTTCCCGGCGGCGATCGCGATCGTCGTGCAGACGTTCCCCTTGCGTGAGCGAGGGAGAGCGTTGGCGGTGTTCTTCGGGGTGGCCGGGGGACTGACGGCGATCGGCCCGATCCTCGGCGGCTACCTGACCCAGTGGACGTGGCGGGCCATCTTCTGGGTCAACGTCCCGGTGGCGATCGTCGCGCTCGTGCTGATCGCGCTCGCCAAGCCGAGAACGGTGCACAAGCCGGCGCGCATGGATCATCGCGGGCTGGTGCTGATCGCCGGCGGCGTGGCGCTGAGCGTGTTCGGCTTTCAGGAGTCGGCGATCTGGGGCTGGAGCAACCCCGGCACCTGGCTGTGCATCGTGCTCGGGGCGATCCTCCTGGTCGCGTTCTACTTCGTCGAGCGTGGCACGCCCTCGCCGCTGATCAAGGTCGAGATCTTCCGCATCCGGCCGTTCCTGGTCGAGAACATCGTCCTGGCCGTCGCGATGCTCGTGTTCCTGCCGGTGTTCTTCTTCGCCAGCGAGTACGCCCAGATCGCGCTCGGCAAGTCGGCCTCGGAGGCGGGGCTGTTCATCCTCTACTTCTTCCTCGGCTTCGTCGTGGCGGCCCAGATCGGCGGACGGATGCTCGACCGGGCGGGGCCAAGCGCGCGGTCGTGCTCGGATGCGCGGTCAGCGCCGTGGGCTTCTATCTGTGGGCGGGGAAGGTCACGTCGCTGAGCTTCAGCTCCCAGCAGTGGTACATCATCCTCGCCGGAGCCGGGATGGGCCTGATGCTCGGCCCGGCCCAGACCGACGCGGTCAATCGAGCCTCCCGGTACGCCTACGGCGAGGCGACCGGCATCACGCAGACCGTGCGCAACTACGCCGGCAGCCTCGGCCTGGCGATCCTCGGCACGATCCTGGTCTCGCAACTGCGCTCCCGGATCACCACCTCGCTGATCGCGCAGGGCGTCCCGGCCCATGCCGCCGCCGCCCAGGCGTCGTCGGTGTCGCAATCGCGTAGCGCCGGCTCCGTCGCCTCGATCCCCCACTTCATCCGGCTGGACTTCGCCTACGCGACGCGCTCAGTCTTCTACATCATGGCCGCCGTCATGGCCGCCGGGGCGATCGTCGCGCTGCTCGGTCTGCGCAGAGGCGTCCAGGAAGAGCCCGAGCCGGCCGCGGCCGAGAGCGTGCCGGAAGCCGCCCGCGGCGTCGCCCGAGTCGGCTGAGTCAGATCAGAGCGGCGGGATCCAGCGGTTCTGCACCCACATGCCCTCGTCGCCGGTGCGGTGCTCGGCGAGCGGGCGCTCGTGGGCACCGTAGACACGCACGTCGATGACGCCGTCGGGTCCGTCGCGGAGCACGAAGGCGCGGGGAAGCCGGCCGAGCCGCAGGCGGTCCTGCAACTCATACGTCGCCTCGACCTCGGCGATCCAGACGTTGTCCTGGTGCCACTGGGCGGTGATCACGTGCCGCGTCGAGCGCAGCGTGGCGAGGAACTCCCCGAGCAGCCGGCGCACCGCCTCGGTCCCTTCGGCGCGACGTCCATCCGCGGTCAGCAGGCGGCAATCGGGTGCCACCAGGGCCATCGCAGCGTCGAGATCGAGCGCGTCGAGCGCGGCGAGCAGCCTGTCGATCGGGGACTCGCTCATCGCGGCGGTCCTCGGCGGGCGGGGGCGCGGCCGGGCGGCTGGCTCGGCGGCTCGCGGGCCGGCGGTGCGGGGATCGCCCGCTTCAGCGGTCGCCCGCGCTGGACGGTCGCGCTCTCGCCGTGATGAACGACGTCGAGCGATGAGCCCTCGGTCAGCGTGTAGGTCGCCCGCGCGGGCTCGACGTTCACGAGCAGCCGGCGGTCGCGGAAGCAGACCCGGAACGCGAGCCGGGTGAGCTCCTGGGGCAGCCGCGGGGCGAAGCTGAGGATCCCGCCGTGGTCGCGCATGCCGCCGAGCCCGGCGACGGCGCCGATCCACGTCCCGGCGAGCGACGCGATGTGCAGCCCGTCGCGCGTGTTGTGCTCGAGGTCGTCGAGATCCATCAGCGCCGCCTCGCCGAGATAGTCGTAGGCGAGTTCCAGGTGCCCGACCTCCGCCGCGATGACGGACTGGATGCACGCCGACAGCGACGAGTCGCGCACCGTCAGCCGCTCGTAGTAGTCGAAGTCGCGCGCCTTCTGCTCGGCGGTGAAGGCATCGCCGCGCAGGTACATCGCCATCACCAGGTCGGCCTGCTTGACCACCTGCTTGCGATACAGCTCGAAGTACGGGAAGTGCAGCAGCAGCGGGTACTGCTCGGGAGAGGTGTGCTCGAAGTCCCACACCTGGTGCTGGGTGAACGCCTCGGCCTGGGGGTGGACGCCCAGCGCGGCGTCGTAGGGGATGAGCATCGCCTGCGCGGCGTCGCGCCAGCCGGCCGTCTCCTCGTCGTCGACGCCGAGCTTGGCGGCGAGGTCCGGCTGGCGCTCGGCCGCTTCCGCCGCCGCGCGCAGGTTGCGCTGCGCCATCAGGTTCGTGTAGACGTTGTTGTCGGCGATCGCGCTGTACTCGTCGGGTCCGGTGACGCCGTCGATGCGGAACCGACCGGCGGCGTCGTGGTGACCGAGAACGCGCCACAGCCGGGCCGTCTCGACGAGCAGCTCGAGGCCCGCGTCGCGCTCGAACGCCTCGTCGCCGGTCGCCGCCCGGTAGCGCACGACGGCATCCGCGACGTCGGCGTTGATGTGAAACGCGGCGGTGCCCGCCGGCCAGTATCCCGAGCACTCGTGACCGCGGATCGTCCGCCACGGGAACGCGGCGCCCTGGAAGCCGAGCTGGCGCGCGCGCTCGCGGGCGAGGTCGATCGTCGCGTGTCGCCAGCGCAGCGCATCGCGCGCCGCGTGGGGCGCGGTGTAGGTGAGCACCGGCAGCACGAACGTCTCCGTGTCCCAGAACGCGTGCCCGTCGTAGCCCGGTCCCGTCAGGCCCTTGGCGGCGATGGCCCGCTGCTCGGCGCGCGCGCCCGCCTGGAGGGTGTGAAACAGGCCGAAGCGCACCGCCTGCTGTAACTCGGCGTCACCCTCGAGCTCGACGTCGGACCGCGCCCAGAAGTCGTCGAGATAGGCGCGCTGCGCGGCCAGGAGAGCTTCCCAGCCGGTGTGGCGCGCCTCGGCCAGCGCCGCCGAGACCTGGTCGCGGACCGAGGGCATCGAGCGCTGGCTCGACCATCCGTAGGCGAGGAGCTTGACCACGCGCAGCGGCGTGCCCGGCGCCACCTCCGCGCTGACCATCACGCGGGCCAGATCCTCGAAGCTCTCCTCGCTCGCGGTCGTGCCCGGAGGCCCGTCGATCAGGTGGTCCATCGCGGCGGCCATGGTGAGTCCGCTGGCCGTCGTCGCATGGGCCAGCACCGCGCGCGCGTCGCGCGCGGCCGAGTACAGGGAGCGCAATGGGGAGGCCAGCACTGCCGCCGCCCGCGGGTCGGCCTCGGTGTCGGGCAGCGGCTCGTTGGCGATCAGCTCGGACTGGACGACCACCGGGATCGTCTGCTCGAGCGGCTCGACCTCGTACAGGATCGCGGCCACCGCTCGCTGCACGAACGACACCATCCGGGTCGAGCTGACGCGGACGGCGGTTCCCGTCGGGGAGACCCACTCGGCCGTCCGCCGCAGCACGCCGGCGCGCAGGTCGAGGACCCGCTCGTGGCTGCGCAGCGAGCCGTAGCGCACATCGAACGGCTCGTCCTCGACCAGGAGGCGCATGATCTTGCCGTTGGTCACGTTGAGGACCGTCTGCCCGGCCTCCGGAAAGCCGTACCCGGCCTCCGCGTAGGGGAGCGGCCGCACCTCGTAGAAGCCGGCCAGATAGGTACCGGGCAGGCCGCTCGGCTCGCCCTCGTCGAGGTTCCCGCGCAGCCCGATGTGTCCGTTGGACAGCGCGAACACCGATTCGGTCTGCGCGAGCTTGTCCAGATCCAGCTCGGTCTCCCGCACCGCCCACGGCTCGACCGGGAATGCCGGATGCTGGATCACGGTCCCGGCAGGAGCTCGGCCAGGTCGCGCACCACGACGTCGGCACCGTGAGCCTTCAATGCGTCGGCCTGTCCGACGCGATCGACGCCGACGACGAATCCGAAGTGACCGGCACGGCCGGCCTGCACCCCGGCCAGCGCGTCCTCGAACACCGCCGCCTGAGCCGGGGCCACGCCCAGCGCCCGCGCGCCGGCGAGAAAGGTGTCCGGGGCCGGCTTGCCCTTCAGGTGCTCGCGCTCGGCCACGTGACCGTCGATGATCTCCTCGAACAGATCCTCGATGCCCGCCGCAGCGAGGACGTCGCGGCAGTTGGTGCTCGACGACACGACGGCCCGCCGCAGGCCGGCCGCGCGTACCGCTTTGACGTACCGCACCGAGCCCTCGTACGGCTCCACGCCCTGGTCGTGGATCATCTTCAGGACGATCTCGTTCTTGCGGTTGCCGATGCCGGCCACCGTCTCGGCGTCCGGTGGATCGTCGGGCGTGCCCTCCGGAAGCTCGATCCCGCGCGAGGCAAGAAACGAGCGCACCCCGTCGGCCCGCGGCTTGCCGTCCACGTACTCGTCGTAGTCAGCCACGGGATCGAACGGGACGAACTCCTCGCCTCGCTCGGCCGCCCGACGCTGGAGGTACTCGTCGAACGTCTGCTTCCATGCGGCGGCGTGCACCTTGGCCGTCTGCGTGAGCACGCCGTCGAGGTCGAACAGGCACGCTGTCACGCCGTCGGGTAAACCGAGCGGGTCACGCAGGCCTACTGCAGATACTTCTCGACCGTGTCGGCGTCGCGGACCTCGGCCTCGTCCGGATCCTGGCCCACGCTGCGGCGCGCCCGCCGTTGACGCAGCAGATCCCAGCAGCGGTCGAGCTCGACCGAGATCTGCTCCAGGCGCCGGCGGTCGGCCGCCAGCGCCTCCTCGCTCTCCGCATCGGCCTCCTCGCTGTGCAGCAGTGCGTGCTCCTCCTGCACGAGCGATTCGATGCGGCCCAGAATCGGGGCGTCGTCCATACGCGCAGAGTAGCCGACCATGGAGGCCCAGCCCAAGGACCGTCAGCCCAAGGGCCGGGGCTCCGGGGGCACGGTTACCGTCGGGCGGGCTCCTCCTCGCCGAACACGACCAGCCCGTACAGGATGTAGATGCACAGCGCGAAGATCGCCAGCGACCACCACGGGTGGGCGCCGCCGATCGACAGCAGCGACTCGAGCGCGCCCAGCGTGGCGGCGACGATCCCGATAAACCGGCCGTACGCTCCGCCGCCGATCAGGGAGAACCCGGCGGTGAGCTGGATGACGCCGAGGATGATCGTGATCCATCCCCAGGTGTGAAGGCTCGAGAACACGTACTGGGTGTGGTCGAAGAAATGGGCGTTGCCCACTGCGGCGATCCCGTAGATGATGTTGAGCACGCCCGCGATCATCAGCAGGATCGCGACGAAAATGGCCCGACCTGCACCTTGCATAGGGTTTCCTCCTTCGCCCGCCGGCTCCGGCGGCCGTTCGGTTCTTGTCCTTGGTCCGCCTCTCAATGTGCCGCACAGGCTCCCGCCGGGCATCACCCGATCGGTATGAGGGTTGGCAGCCTCAAGGTCGGGTCCGGGCCGCCGACTGTGGGCGCGGTAGCCTTGATCACATGAATGGGCGGGAGACGCGCGGGCGCATCCGCGCCGCCGTCGATCCGAGCGTGAGCCGGCGGGCGCTGGGCGCGATCGCGACGGCGATCTCGGCGGCGCTGCTGCTCGCACCCGACGCGCTCGCGCGCGCGGGCGGCGGAAGCTCGGGCTTCAGCGGCTTCGGTCGCGGCGGTGGGGGCGGGTTCGGCGGGTTCCGCCACGGGCATTTCTTCTTCATCCCGGTCGGCGGCGGAGGCGGCCTGGTGCTGTTCATCCTCGTCCTGGTGATCGTGTTCTTCGTGCTGCCGCGGGTGATGATGTGGTGGCGGGCTCAGCAGAGCGCGGGCACCGCCTCGCGCCGCACGGTGGCCCAGCGCGAGCGACGCGTGGAGCTGGCGGCAGCCGAGGCGGCCGAGGACGACGCCGCGTTCGCGCCCGACCAGGTCCGCGCCCAGGCCGCGCGGCTGTTCCTGGAGATCCAGTCCGCCTGGGACGCGCGTGACCGCGTCCGTCTGCGTGGGCTCGTCGCGCCGGAGCTGCTGGCCGAATGGGAGCGACGCCTGGATGACTTCGATCGCAAGGGCTGGCACAACCGCGTAGCGCCCGTGGGCCAGCCGACGGTCGAGTACGTGGGGCTCACCAACCGCGCTGATGATCGGGCCGACCGCGTGGTGGTACGGATCGAGGCCAAGCTGCGCGACTACGTCGAGGATGCCTACGGGCAGCGCGTCGGTCGCGTCGACGCGGTCGGCGACACCAGCCGCGTGCGCGAGTTCTGGACGCTGGTCAAGCGCGACGGCCACTGGATCCTGCAGTCGATCGAACAGGGCGCAGAGGGCTCACACCAGCTGCGCGAGGGGGTCGTCGCCTCACCCTGGGCCGACGAGCAGGCGATGCGCGACGAAGCCCTGGTCCAGGGCGCGGTGCAGGACGCCGTGCCCGAGGGAACGAAGATCGCCGATGTCGCCGATCTCGACTTCACCGGCGATGGGCGCGCCGCCGCACTCGACCTGTCGGTCGCCGACGGCCGGTTCGCGCCCGACATCCTCGAGGTCGCCGCCCGGCGCGCCGTGGCCGCCTGGGCCGACGCCGTCGACGGCGACGATGGCCCGTTGCTGGCCCTCTCCCGGCCCGAGGCCGCGCGCGAGATGCTGCATCCGGGCGACCCGAGCGGACACACCCGACTCGTGGTACGCGGCCTCGAGGTGCGGCACATCCAGATCGTCGCGCTCGACGCCGGATCCGAGCCGCCGACGATGACGATCGACGTCGAGCTCAGCGGCCGCCGCTACATCGAGGACCGCGACACCGCCGCGGTCGTTGCCGGCAGCCAGTCGCGGGCGGTGAAGTTCACCGAGCGCTGGACGCTCGCCCTCGACGGGCCGGCCGACGAGCCGTGGCGCATCGCCACCGTCGGCGCACCCGCGGGCCGGCCGTAGACGCGTGGCCGCCGAGGCCGTTCGCGCCGTCATTCGCGGTCGGGTCCAGGGGCTCGGATTCCGCGACGCCACCGTCGAGGAGGCTCGCCGGCTCGGCCTGATGGGCTGGGTGCGCAGCGACGAGGACGGCGCCACGCGCGTGCATGCCGAGGGCGACCCGCACAAGCTCGCCGAGCTCGTGGGCTTCCTGCGCGAGGGGCCGCCGCCCGCACGTGTGAGCGGCGTCGAGATCGACGCGGTCGGAGTCGAGGGCCACGAGCAGTTCGCGATCCGCGGCGTGAGCGCCGGAGCGTTCGCCGTCCTCGAGCGCGCGGCGCCGACGCGCGGGTTCGAGCTGCAACTCCAGGTCGCGGGCGCGATGCGCGCGTGGGCGATCCCCAAGGGGCCCTCGCTCGACCCCGCGGTCAAGCGCTTCGCCGTCGAGGTCGACGACCCCACGGGGGCGAGCGATGCGGACGACGTCAGCGTGTGGGATCGCGGGACCTACGAGCAGGGCGGACGCGTCCCGTGGCCCGAAGCGCTCGCCCGCGGCCACGCCGTCTTCGTGCTGCACGGAGCGAAGCTCCGGGGTGGCTTCGCCCTGCAGCGCACGCGCTCCGGGGGCCGGGCGCAATGGCTGCTGATCAAGCGCCGGGATGAGCAGGCCCGGCCGGGCTCGGACGTCGTGGCCGACAGCGCCGTCAGTAGCTGAACACGGTCGCGCCGGCGACGAACCCCACCAAGGGCCGATCATGTCGCCAGGGCTTCCGCCTCTACAGGATCGGATGGAGCCGGGCCGGCCGCCGCGCCGACTCCGCGGCGGAGCTCCACCTGCGGGATGAGCCAGGAGACGAGGAACGCGATCGCAGCGATCGGCGCAGCGACGACGAATACGGTCTGAATCGACTCCGCATAGGCAGCAGCGATGCCGTGATGGACGGCCGGTGCAAGCTTGTCAAAGATCGCGGGCGTGACGCTGGAGCTCGACAGGCCGCTCGGCAGCCTCGCGTGGCCGAGGTGCGCGACCAGGTTGCCGACGAGCACGTTGGAGAAGATGGCACCGAAGATCGCGGTGCCGAAGGATCCGCCCATCGACCGAAAAAACGTCTGGCCCGAGGTGCCGACTCCGAGCTCCGCGTAGGGGACGGCGTTCTGAACGATGAGCACGAGCACCTGCATCACGCATCCGAGCCCGACGCCCAGCACGAACATGTACAGCGACGCGACGAGGAGGCTCGTCCCGACCGCCAGGCGCGACAGCAGCAGCAGCCCGACGGTGATCAGGGCCGTGCCGGCGATCGGGAACACGCGATAGCGGCCGGTTCGGCTGATGATCATCCCTGATCCGGTCGAGCAGATGATCAGCCCGACCAGTAGCGGCAGCAGTTGCAGGCCGGAGGTCGTGGGCGACTCACCGTGCACGATCTGGAAGAACACGGGGAGGTACGTGACCGCTCCGAACATGGCAAAGCCGACGATGAACCCGACCACGCTCGTGACCGAGAAGGCACGGATCCTGAACAGGTGCAATGGCAGCACCGGCTCGACCGCGTGGCGCTCGACCAGAACGAACACCCCGAGCAGCAGCGCACCGGCGACCCCGAAGGTGACGATCGGCGTCGAGCCCCAGGGGTAGGTCGTGCCACCGAGGCTGGTGAAGAGCACGAGGAAGCTCGCCGAGAACATGAGCACAGCGGCTCCGAGATAGTCGATGACGTGGTGGACGCGGCGAAGATTGCCCGGAACCTCAATCGCCACCGCCGTCAGTGCGACCGCGCCGATGGGGAGGTTGATGTAGAAGATCCAGTGCCACGACAGTTGGTCCACGAACACACCGCCGAGCAGCGGACCAATGATGCTCGCCACGCCGAAGGCGGCCCCGAAGAGACCTTGATAGCGGCCGCGCTCGCGGGGAGAGACGATGTCTCCGACGATCGCCTGCGCGCCCACCATCAGCCCGCCGCCGCCAAGGCCCTGAACAGCCCGGAACGCGATCAGCTCGGTCATGCTGCGGCTGAGCCCGGACAGGGCCGAGCCGCACAGGAAGATGACGATCGCGGCCTGGAAGAAGAGCTTGCGCCCGTATTGGTCTCCGAGCTTGCCCCACACCGGTGTCGAGACGGTCGCGGCGAGCAGATAGGCGACGACGACCCAGGACAGGTGCGACGCGCCGTGCAGGTCGGCGACGATCGTGGGCAGGGCCGTTGCGACGATCGTCTGATCGAGCGCGGCCAGGAACATCCCCAGCAGCAACGCGCCGATGATGATCAGGACGCGGCGATGGCTCAGCCCCAAGACGGGCGGGTCGTCCGACGGCCCGGTGCGCGCTTCGGTCATGGGGCTGCGAGTGGCTCGCGGGCGCGGACGGTCGCGACGAGGCGGATCATGAGAACGCCATTCGGTGGATCGCCGTGATCCTCCAGTGCTACCGCGCGGTCAGGGGTTCTCCATCCGCCCAAGACCACAGGCATCGTCCGCTGAAGCCCGCAGGTGGGTGGGTCCAGGCTCAGGTCACCGGCGCCTTCACCGAGGCGATGTAGCCGCGCACGTCGGAGGCGGGCGCCGAGTAGGCGTCGCCGAGCGTCGTCTCGATCGCGGCCATGTACTCCTTGGCCCAGCCGGGGAGCTCGTAGTCGATCGCGGCCAGGAACTCGAGCGTCGCGGCCAGACGGATGTCGGCGATCGACGGTTCGGCAGCGCCGATGAACGGCCTGCCGTCGAGGAAGAACGCGCGGTAGGCCTCGAGCGGCGCCGCGATCGCCGCTGCGGCGTCCTTCTGGGCCTGCGCCTTCGTGTCCTCATCGGCGTCGGAGGAACCGACCTCGCCCGCGTACTGCGGAAAGCCGAGCACCGGGTAGGTGGCGCGCGCGATCACGGGATAGAGCGTGCCGATGAGGTAGAACATCGCGCTGTCGACCATCGCCCGTTCGCTCGCGTCGTGCGGATAGAACTGCTCCAGGCCGTGTTTGTTGCACAGGTACTGCATGATCGCGCAGCTCTCCCACAGCGACCCCTTGGGCAGCCCCTGCTCCTCCAGCAGCGGCGTGAGGTCGGCCGGGTCCTTGCGCAGGAATTCGGGTGTGCCCTTCTTCCCCCACATGTCGAGCTCTTCGAACTCGAGCCCGGCGGCGCGGACGAAGATGCGGACGCTGAGGTTGTTGACGCTCGGCCTGAGGATGCTCAGCGTGTTCTCTGCCATGTGGTCCCTCCAGAATGCTGCGGTTACCGCACGGTCGGCTCCCCGTACGGATGCTTGGCCGATCGGTCCTCCGAGAGCGACGCCCGCGATCGGATGACGAGCGCCTCGATTGCATCGGCGAGGTGAACGGGGTCGATGTTGTAGTCGCCGCGCGCGACCCGGATCCTGTGCGCCTCGAGCAGCACCTCGGCGTGGGTGTGGCCGTTCGGCGGCTCGAATCGGTAGGAGGCGAGCTCGATCAGGAGCCCGAGCGGATCCTCGAAGTAGATCGAGTCCATGAACCCGCGATCCTTGACCCCGCTGTGGCGGATCTGCCGCTCGTCGAGCCGTTCCACCGCCTGGAGGAAGGTGGCCCGCGAGAGCGAGAACGCGATGTGGTGCACACACCCGACGTCGGTCGGAGTCCGCTGCGGATCGGGCGTGCGCTCCTCGTTGGTGAAGACGGTGACCAGGCGGCCGTCGCCAGGATCGAAATACAGATGGCTCTCCGACGCGTTGTCCAGGTTGGGCTGTTCGAACACGAACGGCATGCCCAGCACTCCCTCCCAGAAGTCGATCGACGTCTGCCGGTCGGCCCCGACGAGAGTGATGTGGTGGACGCCCTGGCTCTGCAGTTTCCGCACGATCCTCACCTCGGCTGGTAGTGGACGAGTGTCGACTTGTAGTCACTGCGCCGCAAGCTCCCCCACGGCACAAGCTCGACGCGCATTTGGACGACGAGTACAGCACGCAGCCGGCCGCGTATCGCCTCGGCGAGAGCGGGATCGGCCGGCCGGCCGCGGGCGAGCTCGACCCGCACGGGAAGCGGCGGCTCCTGCGTGGTGCCCGGCGCGGCCGGCTCGACCAGGATGTGGCCGCTGACATCGGGTACGAATGCGCCCACGACTTCGCGCACGGCCGACGGGAACACGTTGACGCCCGGGACGATGAGCATGTCATCGGTGCGCCCGGTGCAGCGCACCCGCGGACCCGTCCGGCCGCATCGGCACGGACTCGTCCGGACGGTGATGTGATCGCGCGTGCGAAAACGCAGCAGCGGCGCTGCGCGATGGCGCAGATGGGTGAGCACGAGCTCCCCCGTCGCGCCGTCCTCCATGGCGATGCTCGCGCCCGTGTGCGGCTCGATCAGCTCGGCATGGATGAAGCCGCGCGCCCCGAGGTGCATCCCGTCCTGCTGCTCGCACTCACCCCACAGCGACACGCCGATGTCGCCGATGCCCATCGCCTCGGTCACCCGTGCGCCCCAGGCCTCCTCGAGCCTGGCCCGGAACGCGGGCTCGCCGCCGCCCGGCTCGCCCGCGACCAGCACGCGCTCGACGCTGGATGCCGGAAGATCGACGTCGTGCTCGGCGGCCGCTTCGATCACGTGGGCGGCGTAGGAGGGTGTCAGCACGGCGGCCTGCGGCCGGAGGCGCCGAATCGCCTGCAGCAGGCGCTCGGTGTTGCCGCCGCCGATCGGAATGTGGCACAGCCCGATGCGGTCGAAGGCCGCGAGCGCGGCGCCGGCCACGAACGGCCCGGCGTTGTAGGTCGAGACGATGCGCTGCCCGGCGCGGACGCCGGAGGCGGCGTAGCTGCGCGCCGAGCCGGTCACCCAGTTCTCGAGATCGGCCGCCGTCAGCGGGACGTAGCTGGGCGCGCCGGTGGTTCCACTCGTCGAGTAGATCCTGGCGATCTCGGGTGGGGTGGCACAGAGATGCGCACCGATCGGGTCCTCGGGGGTACACGTCGCCCTGAGTTCGTGCTTGTCGGTGAGCGGCAGGTTCGCGATCTCGGCCAATCCGCCGGCATCCCGGGCGGAGGCGCATCCCGCTCCCGCCAGCTTCTCACGGTAGAAGGCCGAGCGGGCGAACAGATAGGCGAGCTGGGCGCGGTAGTGCCATCGTCGAGCGCGAGTTGCTCGGCCCACGGACGGGTTTCGACCTCCCGCGCGAACATAAGTCACGGGTCCTGCTCGGACGCGGGCCGGTACTCGATCGCCGCCTCGGCCCGGCCGGCCATCAGGAACCCGAGCGGATCGTGTCGCTCTTCGGCCAGGTGGGCGAGCAATCCGGCCGTGCGGGCGAGAATCGGGACCGCCTTCACGGCCTCGGACGAGAAGCCGAGCTCGAGCATCACGGCCGCGATCGGCATCGAGACGTTCATCGTCAGGGGCTTCCCCCAGACGTTCGGCCGCGGCATCGCGCAGGCATCGCGCGAGCGTCACGTGGGGGCCGCTGATGCCGCGCGCGTCCGCGAGCTCGAGGATCCGTTCGGCGCGCGGGTCCAGCGGCCGATGCACCGGATGGCCGAATCCGGGCAACCGGCCGCCGGCCGCGTGGATCGCGCGCGCCACGTCCTCGGCCACCGCTGCGGGGGTGGCGCCGGCCGCCACCTGCTCCTGGGCCTCCTCGAGCAGACGCGCGCATGCCTCAGCGGTGCCGAGGATCACCGGGCCGCAGCCGAGGATCCCGGCCGCCACCGCCCCCTGCAACGATCCCGGCTCGGCGGCGAGCGTCATCCGCGCGGCGACGTTGGTGGGCATCATCCCGTGCTCGGCGATCGCGACGAGCAGCAGATCGAGGAAGAAGCGCTGGTCATCGGTCGCCTCGTGTCCGGTGAGCAACAGGTGGAAGTACTCGGTGAAGCTCAGCCGGCCCATCAGATCGCCACACAGGTCGCGCCCCCGCACCTCCACGCGGTCGGGATAGGCCTGACTGATGTGACTGACTCCTGACCCCGGGCTACCAATCTGCATATCGCCTCGGGCCGACCCTACCGCATCACTCGGGAGGACCCCGGGGGCGGGAGGGCCGCCGGGTAGTCTGCGTCCATGCCGTCCGGATGGCCGACGCTGTCCTACGAGGAGTGGAGCGCGACCTGCGACACGCTGCACGCGCACACTCAGGTCCTGGGCAAGCTCGCGGTGGCGCTCGCCCCGCCCGAGCCGCAGCTCCAGCACGCGGCCTTGCGGCTGACCGCGCGGGGGTGGGAGACCGCTCCGCTGCCGGCGCCCGACGGCTCGGGGGCACTTGTCGTCACGCTCGACCTGCGCACCCACGAGGCCGTCGTCGAGCACAGCGACGGGGCGTGCGGCGTGTCGCGCTCACCCCCGACCGGCCCGTGGGCGAGGTCACCCGCGAGGTGCTGGCCGCCGTCCGCGACATCGCGGGCCCGGTCGAGATCAATCCCACGCCGCAGGAAGTGCCGTGGACGCGTGCCGCTCGACGAGGACGACGAGCACCGGCGCTACGACCCGGATCAGGTCGCCACCTACTTCGCCGCCGCGACCCGCGCCGCGCTCGTCCTGGCCGCGTTCAGCGCCCCGTATCGCGGTCGCCGCACCCCGGTCAACGCCTGGTGGGGCTCGTTCGACCTCGCGGTCAATCTGTTCTCCGGGCTGCCGGCCGACCCGCCGTCGGATGACTTCATCATGCGCAACGCGATGGACGCGCAGGAGGTCGCCGTCGGCTGGTGGCCCGGCGATCCGCGCTACGGCAGGGCGGCGTTCTATGCCTACGCGCACCCGGCCCCGGAGGGGTTCGCGAACGCGACGCTCTCGCCCCCGGCGGCGCACTGGGACGCGACGCTCGGCGAGTTCATCCTCGACTGGGACGATGTCTGCGCCAGCCCTGACCCGCATGCGGCCGCGCTCGAGTTCGCCCGCTCCGCGTTCCAGCATGCCTGCCTGGTGTGCGAGTGGGATCCCGCGCTCCCGGCCAGCGCCGAGGGAAAGCCGCCGCCCGTCCGCTGACGCGCGTTGGCGCGCGGGGGCGCGCGAGCACGCCTCAGCCTCGATGGGCCGCCCGCCGGCGGGCCATCTCGGGCGACGGAACGACGATCACCGGACGGTCGGCATGCTGCAGCACGGCGTGTGAGACGCTGCCGAGCAGCAGCGACTTCAGCCCCGACAGGCCGCGGCTTCCGAGCACGATCGCGCTCGCATCGACCGCGGCGGCCTCGTCCAGGATCGTCACCCAGATGGCTCCCGTGCGCTCCTTGACGTGTGGCTCCGCGCTCAGGCCGGCTTGGCGCGCCAGCGCCACCCCCTCCGCGGCCCGCTCGCGCGCGGACCGCTCGCCCGCGGCGTCGATCTGCCCGACGTCGAGCGCCCCGGCGCCGAAGCCCGCGCCGGTCCGGATCAGCACCTGGGTCAACCCGTCCCAGACGGTGAGAATCGTCGCCGGCTGCCCACCGAGCAATTCACCCGCACGTTCGACCGCGCACTGCGCGTCGGCCGAGCCGTCATAACAGATCAGAATCACGCCTGCCTCCCGTTCGCTGTTGCCGCTCTCTCAACCGACCGTTGCCGCCGCCTGCCATCGGGCGCGAGCCAGTCGCGTGAAGTCGAGCGGCTCTGACGGCGCGGGGCTCGGTCGGCGTACGAGTATCGACTCGCCCGGCGGGAGCTCGCGCAGCCGCGCGCGGAGCTCCGGCTGACGAAGATGAGCGCCAACCGTCCGGGCGGCGGTGTCGATCACCTCGTGTCGTCGCTTGGAGCTCATCAGGTTGGTGCCCATCGCATCGAGGTCCTGGACCGTCGGCTGGATCAGGACGACCTCGGTTCCGCGCTCTCGCACCTTCCTCGCTTCGTGTCCGAGCCGCCGTCCCGAGGCCTGCCGCAGCACTGCGGCCGCGCGCTCGCCGAGCGTGCGGTTCTGCGGGGCGTGCAGCGAGGAGGTGGGGTTCAGACAGATCACGAGATCGAGATCGCGGCCGGCGACCACGTCCAGATTCGACGTCGACGCCACGCCGCCGTCGACATAGCGGCAGCCGCCGACCTCCACCGGCCGATAGAAGCCGGGAATCGCACATGAGGCGGCCACGGCGTCGGCCAACGACGCGGCCGGAGCGTCGGCGCGCCCGAAGGCCACCCGGCGACCGGTGGCGTAGTCGCAGGCCATGATCCACAGGTTCGGGTGCGCCGGCCAGCCATCGCCGGCGACGCGGCGGATCGTCTGCTTCAGCGGCTCGGGGGAGATCAGGCCCTGCGGCAGCCAGCCGGCGATGACCGCCGCCGGCGAATACCGATACGGGCGCGCAAGCGAGGCCAGGGCAAGCGGCCAGGAACCCGGGCCCAGCGCCGGGACGCCGCGGTGCAGCTGATACTCGGCGCCGGCCGACCGACTCGCGGCACCTGAGCCGGGGTCAGTCCCCTCGACCGCGTCCAGGGTCTCGCCTGCCGAGTGCGCGAGCATGAACCACGGCGGCACGCCCGACGCCAACAGCCCCGCGATCATCGCCCCGGCCGAGGTGCCGACGAGATACTCGGCACTGCCCGGATCCCAGCCGGTCTCGGCCGCCAGGGCATGCAATCCGCCCACCAGCCACGCACCGCCGAGAACCCCACCGGCGCCGAGCACCAACCCGACCCTCACACCGCCACCGGTCCGCGCGGCTCTCGATCGCATCATCGAGATGGTCCTCGCTCGTCGCCGCTGGCCACATCCGTATTCCCCACCGGCGCCCGTGCGTGGCTTCCCGGATGCCATGCGCGACCTTCGAGGACTAGCCTGACGTTCATGCGACGCAGAGGATGCCGGAGCCACAGACGCACCGACCGCTCGGCGGCCGTGTGGATGGTGTCCACGCTCGCTCTTGCCGCCCTGGCCATATCGCAAACCCGCCGAGTGCAGCGGCTTCAGCGGGAACTCAAGGCGTTGCGAGCGCCGGTGCCGCCCGCGGCCGGACCGCCGCCGTCGAGAGCAGAGCCGAGCGACTACTCGGACTGGGAGCAGGCCGTCCCGCCGCACGACAGCTGAGCGACCCGATTGGCTCGAAGCCTCCGGGGCGCTATAGCTTGTAGCCGATCTGCCGCAGCAGCTCCATCCGGTCGGCGACGTCGGCGTCCGTCTCTACGCCCAGCGGGCTGCCACCATCCACGACCCCGAGGATCCCGCGGCCGGCGTCGGTCTCAGCGACGATCACCTGCACCGGGTTGGCGGTCGCGCAGTAGATCCGGCACACCTCGGGTACGGCCTTGACCTGGTTGAGCACGTTGACCGGATAGCCCTCGCGCAGGAGAACGACGAACGAGTGCCCGGCGCCGATGGCCAGCGCGTTGCGGACGGCAAGATCGACCAGCTCGGGCTCGTTGCCCGAGGATCGCACCAGTCGCGGGCCCGACGCTTCGCAGAACGCGATCCCGAAGCGCAGCTGCGGCACCGCGCCCGCCAGTGTCTCGTGCAGGTCCTCGACCGTCTTGATGAAGTGCGCCTGCCCGAGGATCAGGTTCAACTCGTCGGGCTTGTCGACGGCCACGAGATGCAGCTCCATCGTCGCTGGAGGATAGGCTATGTACTGGACCCCTTGTGCGCGACGTCGGCCGGATCCTCGGGCCGCTCGGCGGGAGGTGATGCAGAGGTCCCGCGACGGCCCCGCGCTTCGAGCACCCGTTGTATGCGATCCGTCGCGAAGCCGGCCGAGCGTGGTGAGCCATGCCCGCGGTGGTCGCCGCGGCCGGGCTCCCACCGGAACCTGAGCAGCGCGAACGCGGTCGCCGCGAGCCCCCAGGCCGCGAGCACTCCCAGATGCGCCCAGTGCAGCGAGCGGCTCCCGGCGATCGGATTGAACGCCGCCTCGAGGTCATCGGCGAACGGTCGCAAGGGAAACACCGACGCGATCGTGCGCAGCCACTGCGGAGCGGTGTCGATCGGCTGGAACACGTCCGAGATGAAGCACAGCGGCAGGATCGTCCCCCAGGCGATCGGAAGCGCGCTGTCCGCAGCCGGTACGAGCACGCTGACCGCAAGCCCGCAGGCGCAGAAGCAGAACATGCCCAGGGCCAACGGCGCCAGCACGGCCGGGATCGCGTTCCCGACGACCTCGAAGTCGTACAGGACCGCGCCGGCCGCCACGACCACGAGGGCCGAGAACAGGGCCACGAGTGCGGCCGCACCGAGGCGCCCGGCCATGTACACCCACGGCGGCAGCGGCGTGGAGCGGAGCCGCTTGAGGATGCCCTCGTCACGCGCCAGCGTCGTCGAGGAGATGACGCTCATGTAGCACGCGTTGACCACCGCGAACGCGACCATCGCCGGCGTGAAGAACTGCGCGTAGACGATCCCACCGCGGCTCGGCAGGTGGGTGCCGCGGTAGAGCAGGTTGACCGCCAACAGCACCATCAACGGGATCACGAGCGTGGCGAAGGACGCGATCGGTGAGCGCACGAGCACCCGCAGCTGGTAGCCAACCTGCCCGATCAGCAGTCTGAGCGTCGACCGGCGCCGGGCCGGAGCGGGCGTACCATCAACCATCGCCGGCGGGACCACCCTCGGTCAGCTGCAGATACACATCCTCCAGCGACGGGCGCACGACCTCCAGCGAGCGGAGCTCCAGATCCCTGTCCACCGCCCACGCGCACAGAGCAAGCAGCACGCGCGTCGGATCCGCCGTCCGCAACACCATCTCGCCGTCACTCGAGGACACGAGAGCCCGCAATTCCTCCGGTAGCTGCTCGGCGAGCTCACCCTCCGGTGGGCGGAAGCGGATCAGCGTCTCACGCGAGGCCGGGCTACCGAGCGAGTCGGGCCTGCCCTCCGCCACGATCCGCCCATTCGCAAGCACGATCGCCCAGTCGGCAAGGTGCTGGACCTCGTCCATGTAGTGGGAGGTGAGCACGATCGTGCGTCCGCGCCCGCGCAGGCTCTCGATCAGTCGCCAGGCACCGCGTCTCGCGGCAGCGTCGAAACCCGTCGTCGGCTCGTCGAGGAAGATCAGATCCGGGTCACCAACGAGCGCCAGGGCCAGATCGAGCCTGCGCCGCTGCCCACCGGAGAGCGTCTTCACCCGCGCGCCGCCCTTCTCCTCCAGGCCGACCAGGACGATCAGCTCCTCAACCGGCAGCGGGCGCGGATAGAACGAGGCGTACAAGGACAAGGCCTCGTGCACGCTCAGCTCCGCGTCGATGCCTGCGGACTGGAGCACGACTCCAATCCGCTCGCGCAACCTGCTCCCGCCGCTCTCGGGGTCGAGGCCGAGCACCGATACCCGGCCTCCGCTGCGCGTCCGGTGACCCTCGAGGATCTCGAGCGTCGTCGTCTTGCCCGCTCCATTGGGGCCCAGCAACGCGAACACCTGCCCCTCCTGTACGCGGAAGCTGATGCCGCGGACGGCAACCACAGGCCCGTAGCTCTTGAACAGGTCGGTCACCTCGATCGAGGCCATCGGGCTCACCGTATGCAGCCCCGCAGCACGAGTCATCGCGTCGATCCCGCATTCGGCGCCGGGAAGCTACGTAGTGAGGCCCGGCAGGCGTGAATCGGTGATTGCGTGCATCCGTCAGCCGGAGAAGTACGGACACGATGACGGCCCGCACGCCATAGCATCACAGTGGCCCTGATGACGTCCGACGTGGAACCCGAGGTTCAAGTCGACGCGGCTGGCGCGACCCGCGCCACGGGGCCCGCGCTGCTCTCGTCCGAGCTCGAGGCCGCGCCCGAGGTGCCGGCGGAGGCCCGCGAGGAACTGCTGGCGCTCAAGTCCGGAGCGGCGTTCGTGTGCGCACGGCCCGACGGGGACATCCGCGCCTCGCGCGCGTCTGGCGAAGGGCTCTACGTCCAGGACACACGGCACCTGTCCGAGCTGCGGGTCACGGTCGGTGGGCGGTCGCCGGTGCTGCTCTCGTCGGTGATGGAGTCGGGACATCACGCGGTGATCAACGCCACCAACGCCGAGTTGAGCGGGAGCGAGCCGCCCGTGCCCCAGGAGACGCTCAATGTGCGCCGGACGGTGCTGATCGCGGACCGTCTGTTCTATCGCGTACGTGTGCGCAGCTTCCGTCCTCACCGGGTTGCCACGGTCGTCGAGGTGTCGCTGGCGGCCGACTTCGCCGATGTGTTCGAGGTCCGACGCGTGGGGCGGCGCACGACCGGGCACGTGGCGCCGGCGACAAGCGACGGGAGTCACGTGCGTCTCCGCTACGTGGCGGCGGACGGTCAGCGTCGCGAGACGCTCGTCGAGTTCAGCCCGCTCGCGTCGCGCGTGAGGGTCGACGGCGGCCGCGCGGTCGTGGCGTGGGACGTGCAGCTGGACGCGGGCGAGGCGACGTCGCTGCTGATCACCGTTCTGCCAGCGGGCAGTGGGCGCCGGCGCGCGCGGCCGACGCTGGACAGAACGGCCGCGCGGCTCGAGTCGGCGCACGCCGACTGGGTCGCCGGCTGCGCTCGCATCAGCACGGACAACGAGCTGTTCGACCGGCTGATCGACGCGTCCGTGCGTGACCTGCACGCGCTGATGACACCGGTCGCCAACTGTCAGCTGCCGGCGGCGGGGATTCCCTGGTACGTCGCGCCGTTCGGCCGTGATTCGCTGCTGAGCGCCTGCGAGGCGCTGATGGTCAATCCCGAGGTCGCCCGCGGCACGCTGCTCGTGCTCGCCAGGCTCCAAGCCCGCACAGACGAGCCGTGGCGTGACGCCGAGCCCGGCAAGATCCTGCACGAGCTGCGCGCGGGCGAGCTCGCCCGCACCGGGCACATCCCGCACACGCCGTACTACGGGACGGTTGACGCGACGCCGTTGTTCCTGATGGTCGCGGGCGGCTACTACCGCTGGACGCTCGATCTCGACACGATGGCCCAGCTGCGCCCGGCGCTCGACGCCGCGCTCGAGTGGATGGACGAGTGGGGCGATCGCGACGGCGACGGATTCCTCGAGTACGAGCGGCGGTCGCCGGCGGGCCTCGTCAACCACGGCTGGAAGGACTCACACGACGCGATCGTGCATGCCGACGGGTCGCTCGCCGAGGGCCCGATCGCGCTCGTGGAGGTCCAGGGCTACGCGTATGAGGCGAAGCTGCGCATCGCCGACGTGTACGAGGCACTCGGCGACGCGCCCCGCGCCCACCGGTTGCGGACCGAGGCCGGCGCGTTGCGAGCGGCCTTCAACGACGCGTTCTGGGACCCGGAGGAGGGGTTCTTCGCGCTGGCCTTGGACGGGCGTAAGGCACAGGTTCGCAGCGTCACTTCCAACCCCGCGCATTGCCTGTACTGCGGGATCGTGGACGAGGACAAGGCCGCCCCGGTGGCGGAGCGGCTGATGGCGCCTGACATGTTCTCCGGCTGGGGGATCCGGACCCTGTCGAGCCGCTCGCCGGCCTACAACCCGATGAGCTACCACAACGGCTCGATCTGGCCGCACGACAACGCGATCGCCGCCGCCGGCCTCAAGCGCTACGACTTCGACGCGGCGACGTCGCGGATCGCCGCCGGGCTGTTCGAGGTCGCCGCCGGCGCGCGTGACCTTCGCCTGCCCGAGCTGTTCTGCGGCTTCCACCGCGATGGGTCCAGAGCCATCGTCCCCTACCCCGTCGCGTGCCTCCCTCAGGCCTGGGCGGCGACAGCGCCGTTCATGCTGCTCCAGGCCATGCTCGGGATCTCCGCCCAGGCACCGGAGAACAGACTGACGGTCGACCGCCCGCGACTGCCGGACTGGCTCGCGAGCGTCGAGCTCGGCGACGTCCGAGTCGGCCGCTCGAAGGTCAGCCTCGCTTTTCGCCGGATCGGATCGAGCACGGGGTTCTCGCTGCTCGAGCAGGAGGGTGACGTGCGGGTCACGATGTCGACATGACTCGGCGATTCGAGGCGATCGTGTTCGACTGCGACGGCACGGCGCTTCCCGACCGCGACGCCGGCGCCGCGCGCCAGGTCCGTCTGATCGAGGATGCGTGTGCGGCCGGCATCGAGCTGGCGATCGTGAGCGGAACCGACATCGCGGACCTCGATGGCCGGCTGCCGGCGCGCCCGGCGGGCCCCGGAGGTCTCCTGGTGTTGGCCCGTCGCGGTGCGGAGGCCTACCAGATCGATGAGCACGGGCCCCGGCTGCTTGCGCGCATCACCGACGAGTCCGAGTCGGCGGGCTGGATCGTCCACTGGCTGTGGCAGCGCGGGGTCGCGGCCGACCAGGTTCTGCGAAGCGATTCGCTCGGGGGCGGCCTGGAGACCCTCGCCGCCCTGCTCGAGGACCAGATCGCCCGGCGAGCGGACGGCGAGTTGCCGGTGCTCCAGCCCGACCCGGCGTGGATGCTCTCAATCGAGGGTGTCGATCCGCTGCTCGAGCGCGTGCGGGAGTCTCTGCTGACCCTGGCCGACGGCCGCCTCGGCACGCGCGGGAGCGCGCTGTCGAACAACCGGGGAGTTATCCGGCGGTGCTGATGTCGGGGGTCTATGCGCGGCGGGGCGCGGAGACGCACCTGCTGGCCGGCCCGCGCTGGAACGTCATCACCACAGTCGACGCCGCGACGGACCAGGTCAATCGCGTGCTCGATCTGCACGCCGGCGCGCTGCACCAGCGGGTGGGATCGGGCGCCGGCCGGCTCGAGGCGCTGCTGCTGTCCTCGCTGGCGCGGCCCTCGACGGCGACATTGCGCGTCGTGGATCACGGCCGGAGACTGCGCGCGGCGGCGCCGCTCTCGCCGCCGGTAGGCGCCCATGAGGGCGGTGAGACCGACGACGGGTGCCAGTGGATGCGCGTGAACGGCCGGCCCGGCTCGATCGCGGCTGCGGCACACGAAGAGCTCCGGGACGGCGACGGAGCCCGGGTCCTCGACCGCATCGCCACCTACGACGGTTCGGCTCACGGTGAGGCTGCCCACCTCGCCGCCGCCGACCGCCTGCAGGTCGCGCGGAAGCTCGGATTCGATCGGCTCCTGAGTGAGCATCGCCGGGAATGGGCCTCGCGCTGGGAGGACGCAGACGTGCGGATCGACGGCGATCCGGAGCTGCAGCTGGCGACCCGATTTGCGATCTTCCATCTGCTCGCCAATGCCCCGGAGCAGGGCGAGGCGGCGATCGGAGCGAGGGGGCTCACCGGTAAGGCGTACCGAGGACACGTGTTCTGGGACAGCGATGTCTACGTGCTGCCGTGCCTCGCCGCCTCGCGCCCGCGTGCGGCTCGGGCGCTGCTCGAATACCGCCTCCGGCGTCTCCCGGTGGCGATGCGAGCGGCACGCGCCGAGGGCCGTGCCGGGGCCCGGTTCCCGTGGGAGTCCGCGGGGTCCGGACGGGAAGTGACCCCGGCCCGGACACGTGACGGTCGCGGGGAGCTGCGCCCGGTTCTCACCGGTCCGCTCGAGCAGCACATCGTCGCCGACGTGGCCTGGGCGGCGGATTGCTACGTTGACTGGACGGGCGACCAGGAGTTCGCCGCCGGACCCGGACGCGAACTGCTCGTGCAGACCGCCCGCTGGTGGGCCTCGCGGATTGAGACCGACGAGGCCGGACGCGGTCACATCCGCGATGTGATCGGCCCCGACGAGTACCACGAGCACGTCGACGACAACGCCTTCACCAACGTCATGGCGCGCTGGAACCTCCGCCGCGCCGCCGCCGTGGGAGTCGGCGTCGTGGACGACCGCGAGCAGAGGCGCTGGCTCGAGCTGGCCGAGGCGATCGTCGACGGCTACGAGCCCACCACCGGGGTCTACGAGCAGTTCGCCGGCTTTCACGCCCTCGAGCCACTGCTGATCGCGCAGCTCGCGCCGCATCGGCCGATGAGCGCCGACATGCTGCTCGGTCCCGAGCGCACGCGCGCAGCCCAGGTCGTCAAGCAGCCCGATGTGCTCATGCTGCACTACCTGATCCCCGACGAGGTGGCCCCCGGCTCGCTGGAGCCGAACCTCGACTTCTACGAGCCGCGGACCGCGCACGGCAGCACGCTCTCCCCCGGGGTCCACGCGGCGCTGCTGGCTCGCGCCGGCCGCACCCGGAAGGCACTCGAGCTGCTGCGGCTGACCGCCGCCATCGACCTCGACGACATCGGGCACATGACCGCCGGCGGGCTGCACCTCGCCGCCATGGGCAGCGCGTGGCGTGCGCTGGCGCTCGGCTTTGCCGGCCTGCGGCCCGTGGGCGACGCGCTGGCGATCGATCCCGTGCTTCCGCCGGGCTGGGAGGCGCTCGACGTGCGGGTCCGCTTTCGTGACAGCCGCGTGCGCGTCCGGGTTCACCCCGACTCCGTCGAGCTCACCGCCGACCCGCCCGTTCGGGCGCTCGCCCCCACCGGAGAGTCCGTGCCGCTGGGGCGGACCGCCCTGACGTTCGAGCTTCGCCCGCCGTCGCCCAGGAGGGAGCCATGACCACCCTGCTCGCCGCGCTCAACTCCAACTCATCGGCGGAGCCGGTGCTCCGCACCGCCGTCAACCTGGCCGGCCTGTTCGATGCGTCCGTGGTCGCGCTGCACGTCACCGAGGAGGGTGTGACCAGCCGCGCCACCGAGCTCGCGCGCGCGGCCGGCGTCGAGCTGCGCGAGACCGCAGGTGCCCCGATCGAGCAGATCGTGGCGGCCGCGCAGGACGCGGACGTTGCGGCGCTCGTCCTCGGCGCGCGGGGAGCTCCGGCCGGCCCGCAACCCGCGGGACACACCGCGCTGGAGGTGATCACGCGCGTGCACAAGCCGGTCGTCGTCGTCTCTCCGAACTTCCACCCGCGGAAGCATGTCCACCGCCTCCTCGTGCCGCTCGAGGGGAGCACCGATCGCTCACAGGCGCTCGAGCGCGCGATCGAACTGGCTCACCGCCGGCGGTTGGAGGTGCTCGTGCTGCACGTCCACTCGCCGGAGACCGTGCCCGCCTTCGCCGACCACGCCCCATACGCGGCCAGCGCCTGGAGTGAGGAGTTCCTCGCGCGCTACATGTCGCCTCCGGACCACCAAGTCACGCTCCTGCGCCGCCTTGGGGTCCCCGCGGACGACATCGTCGCGGTCGCACACGAGGTCTCGGCGGACCTGATCGCCCTGGCCTGGAAGCAGGATCTCAGCCCCGGCCACGCGCGGGTCGTGTCCGAGACGCTCACCCACAGCGACATCCCGGTGCTGCTCCTACCCGAGGGGTGAGGGCGCAACGCCGTAGTTGGCCGAGCCGCAATGCGGTGGCTGTACGGATGCGGGACGACGGCCGGGGTGGGACTGTGTGCCAGTGTCCACAGCGCTCATCGTCACGATCATCGTCGTCCTTGTCGCGCTCGTACTGGCCGCCAGCGCAATCCGGATCGTGCGCGAGTATGAGCGCGTGGTCGTCTTCCGGCTCGGCCGGCTGCGCGGCGCCCGAGGCCCCGGTCTGGTCCTGATCATCCCGCTGATCGAACGGACTCGCAAGGTGAACCTGCAGGTCGACACCGCCGATATCCCGGCGCAGGATCTGATCACCAAGGACAATGTCACCGTCCGCGTCGAGGCGGCCGTGTTCTTCCGCGTCGTCGACCCGGTCAAGACCGTTGTCGCGATCCGCGACTACCAGCACGGCGTGCTGCGGATCGCCCAGACGACTCTGCGCGCGATCCTCGGACAGCACGAGCTCGACGACGTGCTCGGCAATCAGGCTGCGATCAACGAACAGCTCAAACAAGTCATCGACACCGGCACCGAGCCGTGGGGCGTGAGCGTGGTGAAGGTCGAGACCAAGGATGTCGGCCTGCCGGAGTCGATGAAGCGGGCGATGGCCCGCCAGGCCGAGGCCGAACGCGAGCGGCGGGCGAAGGTGATCGCCGCCGAGGGCGAGTATCAGGCGGCCGAGCGCCTCTCGCAGGCGGCCGGTGTGATCGCCCGCGAGCCAGGTACGCTGACGCTGCGACGCTGCAGACGCTCGCCGAGGTCGCCACCGAGCACAACTCCACGCTCGTGCTGCCGATCCCGATCGAGGTGCTCGACGCTCTCCGCGAACGTTCGCCGAACACGCACGGGGAATCGGTCGCCGACCCGGTGATCTTCGCCGGCGGCGACTGACGATCCCGGCCCGGACCGATGGCCCCAGGCCCCTTCACACGCATCCTGGCCGGCTACGTGGCAACCGAGCAGGGCGCCGACGCCCGTGCGCTCGGCGTGGATCTGGCCTCGGCGTGCGAGGCGGAGCTTCTGCTGGTGAGTGTCGTGACGGCGGTGTGGATCGAGAACATCGGCGAACAGACCGGTCCCGCAGTCGTCCACAGCGGCGAGCGCGAGCGCACCGCATCGGCGCTCAGGGAGGCAGCCGCCGAACTCGCCGGACGACCGGAGCTGCGTCACGTCGAGCGACGACTCGAGGCCTCGAGCTCACCGTCCCGTGGCCTGCACGACGCCGCGGTGTCCGAGCACGCCGACCTGATCGTCGTCGGTTCCTCGCACCATGGACCGCTCGGCCGGGTGCTGCTGGGCTCGGTCGGGGAGAGGCTGCTCAGCGGCGCGCCGTGTGCGGTCGCTGTGGCGTCGAGCGGTTATGCGGCGAGCGGACCGCACGCAGCAAGTGTGATTGCGGTTGCGTTCGACGGCTCCGCCGAGGCTCATGAGGCGCTCCGTGCCGCGTTCGATCTCGCCAAGCGCATCGGAGCGGCATTGCGGGCGCTGACGGTCGTCGTGCCGCCCGCCGCGATCCCGGGGCGGTTCGTGCCTCTGCCCGGCCTCGAACCGCTCGAGGGCATCGATCGCGCTGACGCGCTCGCGCGCCAGGAGCTGGCCGCGACGCAGGCCGTCGCTGCCGCGGTGCAACTGCTGGGAGACGGTGTCGCCGTCGAGCAGCAGGTGTTGTTCGGGACCGATCCTGCGGAGGCGATCCTCGAGGCTGCGGCCTCGGACGTCGATCTGCTCGTGCTCGGTTCCCGCGCCTACGGGCCGGTGCGACGGGCGCTGGTCGGCAGCGTATCCAGCGGGGTGGTGCGGCATGCCCGGTGCCCCGTGCTCCTCACCCCGCGGCTCGGCCCTTGACGACTTCCCGGGATCCGGCCGAACGTCGGGTCCGGGCGGAACGCCGCGCTCACTCCTACGCCCGTGAACGCGGCGTCTCACCGCCGCTCTACGCCTCCGTGCGAGCGCTCGCGATGGTCTTCCTGAGGGGAT
>CAWFKF010000119.1:0-56044 GCA_963816005.1 uncultured Solirubrobacteraceae bacterium
AGCAACCGGACCGGCGCCCCGGCCTCCGTGAGGGTGACGATTATGTTGAGTGACCCACGCACCGATTTCGGCCTGAGCAGGACAAACGCGGTCCGACACCGCCCTATTCAACATAACCGTGCGTTCAACATACCTGCTCTTAAGTTCACCCGGTGGTGTAAACGTGCCGCCAGTATTGGCGATACGGGCTATCTATTTGACTCAGGGAGACCAGCATTTGCGGGCGATTGCCGCCAGGGACGGTGCACGGCCGCCACGGTGGCGACGCGGCCGGGCTGGGGTCGCGCGGGTTGGCCTGCGTCCGGTGGGGCTGGGGTTGGCGATCAGGCTGCGGTAGGTGATCGGCTCGGCGAGGATCGCTTGTTCGAGCAGCCGGTAGAAGAGCAGGCCGCGGCGGGTGGAGCGGCGGCGGTTGAAGCGGAAGGCGAACTCGTTGAGGTAGGCGTCGAGGTGCTCGGGAGTGACCGCGCCCTGGTGGGTGCCCAGCAGCCAGCGCTGCAGCAGGCTGGCGACGCGATGCACGCCGGGCATCACGACATCGGCGGGATCGCTCTGCTGGCGCATCACTGTTCGCTCGTGCTCGTAGCCGCGGTCGCCCAACGTCAGGTACGCCTGCCATCCGTCGGTGTGGATGGTGCTGCCGGGCTGCACCGCGCCGTCGATGAACGGCAGCATGCTCTCCTTGGTGACGTCGGGCACGTGTCCGAGGCGGATCCGCCCGAACCCCTTGGGATTCTCGATCTCCACGGCGATCGCGACGATCGCCTTGGTCTCCGTCTGGCGCCCGTGGACCTTGTCCTCGACACCGCCGATGTACGCCTCATCGACCTCGACGTGCCCCGACAGCCGCTCGCGGCCAGGGCGGACCATCGCCGCCCGGTAGCGGTGCAGCATCGCCCACGCCGTCTGGTAGGAGCCCAGTCCAAGTGACCGCCGTACCCCCAGCGCGGACACGCCGTGCTTCTGACTGGTCATCTGCCAAGCGGCGGCGAACCACAACCGCAGCGGCGTGCGCGTGCGGTGAAAGATCGTCCCCGCGGTCACCGACGCCTGGCGGCCGCAGACCGCGCACTCCCAGCGGCCGCTGCCCAGCCCCCAGCCATCGCGCCCCGCGCAGCGGGGACAGCGGACCCCGTCCGGCCAGCGCAGCCACTCCAGGTAGTCCAGGCACGCTTCATCGTCCGGGAACCAGGAGAGCAGCTCCGCGTAGGAACCCGGATACCCGGATAGTCGCGTCCTGCCGCCGGCACGGCCCAAGACTACCTGACTCAAATAGATAGCCCATTTGGCGATTACTGTCGTTGACATGTAAACGACAGCCTATTGCGTGGGATGGAGCCGATGGGTGAGTGCGGTGTGGCGGCGGCCGGCGCCGGGGGTGCGGACGGCCTGGGCGAGCGCGCGGCGGGATCCGACGAGGACGATGAGTTGCTTGGCGCGGGTGACGCCGGTGTAGAGCAGGTTGCGTTGCAGCATCATCCAGGAGGAGGTGGTGAGCGGTATAACGACGGCTGGGTATTCGCTGCCTTGGGAGCGGTGGATGGTGACTGCGTAGGCGTGGGCGAGCTCATCGAGTTCGGCGAAGTCGTAGTCGACCTGCTCGTCTTCGTCGGTGAGGATGGTGAGGGTCTGCTCTTGGAGCGACAGGTTCGTGACGACCGCGATGGTGCCGTTGAAGATCCCGGCCTTGCCTTTGTTGTAGTTGTTGCGCAGCTGGGTGACCTTGTCTCCAACGCGGAACACGCGTCCGCCGTAGCGCTTCTCCGGCGTCCCGTCGCGCTCGGGAATGAGTGCTTCTTGCAGCAGGGCGTTGAGGTTGCCGGCTCCGGCGGGTCCGCGGTGCATCGGGGTGAGCACCTGGATATCGCGGACGGGGTCGAGCCCGAATTTGGCGGGGATGCGGTGGGCGACGATGTCCACGACGAGTTTGGTGGTCTCCTCGCCTGGGTGCAGGCCCGAGTCCTCGGAGGGGTCGCAGCCGAACCAGTAGAAGTCGCGAAAGCCGGTGAGCTGCGGGGGTTGGCCGTGGTTGATGCGGTGCGCGTTGACGACGATGCCGGACTGCTGGGCTTGGCGGAAGATCTGGGTGAGGCGCACCCGCGGGATGGTGCCGGCGGCGAGCAGGTCGCGCAGTACTTCGCCAGCGCCAACGGAGGGGAGCTGATCGACATCGCCGACGAGCAGCAGATGCGCTCCCTCGGGGATCGCCTTGATCAGCTTGTTGGCCAGGATGACGTCCATCATCGAGGCCTCGTCGACCACGACTAGATCGGCGTCTAATGGATGGTCGCGGTCGTATTTAGGGTCGCCGCCGGGCTGTAGCTCCAGCAGCCGGTGAACAGTCGAGGCCTCGCGGCCGGTCAGTTCGGCCAGCCGCTTGGCGGCCCGGCCGGTGGGCGCGACCAGCACCACGGTGGCCTTCTTGGCGGTCGCGAGCGTGACGACCGAGCGGATGGTGAAGCTCTTGCCGCAGCCCGGCCCGCCGGTGAGCACCGCGACCTTGCTGGTGAGCGCAAGCTTGACCGCGTCGAGCTGCCCGGCCGCGAGGTCCTGCCCAGTCTGGGTTCGTAGCCAGCCCAGTGCCTTGGGCCAGTCCACCTCAGCGAACGCGGGCAGCCGCTCCTCGCGTGAGCGCAGCAGATCCACGAGCCCGCCCGCCAGGGAGCGCTCCGCGCGGTGAAACGGCACGAGATACACCGCCGTAATCGTGCTGGGAGTAGCACCGTGGCTGTCGGGGACGTCTTCGCGGACGACACCCTCATCGGTGACGAGCTCGTCCAGGCAGGGGTCGATCAGCTCTCGGTCGACCTCCAGGATCTTCGCGGCCTCGCGGATCACATCGGGTTCGGGGAGGTAGCAGTGCCCGTTGTCGGCGGCTTGGGAAAGGGTGTACTGCAGCCCGGCCTTGATCCGCTGCGGGGAATCGTGCGGGATCCCGACCGCTTGAGCAATCGTGTCGGCGGTCCGAAAGCCGATCCCCCACACCTCTGACGCCAGCCGGTAGGGCTCGCTGCGCACCACCGCGATCGAGTCCTCGCGATAGCGCTTATAGATCCGCACCGCCAGCGATGTCGACACCCCGACGCCAGCCAGGAACACCATCACTTCCTTGATCGCTTTCTGCTCCTCCCACGCCTCGGCGATCCGCTGGGTCCGTTTGGGTCCCAGCCCGTGCACCTCGATCAGCCGATCGGGCTGCTCTTCGATGATCGTCAGGACGTCGGTGCCGAAATGCCCCACCATCCGCTCGGCCATCATCGGCCCGATCCCCTTGATCAACCCCGAACCCAGGTAGCGGCGGATCCCCTGGATCGTCGCCGGCAGCACGGTCGTAAAGGAGTCCACCTGGAACTGCCTGCCGTACTTGGGATGACTGCCCCATCGCCCAGTCAACCGCAGGCTTTCCCCGATCTGGGCGCCCAGCAACGGCCCCACCACCGTCAGCAGATCCGGTCCGGTCCGCTCGGTCGCCACCCGCGCGATCGTGTAGCCGGTCTCCTCATTGGCGTAAGTGATCCGCTCCAGGACCGCCTCCAGCACCGATTGGCCGTGCGGCGCACGCGCCGGGGAAGACGCCGTGGAGATCACGTGCGGCGCAGGCGTCGGTCGAGCTCCAGCTCCCGCACGCGGCCGTGCGCGAGCGCGAGCTCCTCACGCAGCCGGGCGAGCTCCTCGCGCTGACGCTGGCCCTCATCCAGCGCCGCGCGCAGCCTGGCGCGCAGCGACGCGTCACTGGCGCGCTGGCGAACCGACACGCGCGCCGGCGCGGCAGCGTCCGCGGCGCGCAGCGCCTCGATCTCTGAGCGCAGCTCAGCGTGCTGGTAGAGAAACGCGCGGCTGACCCGCGCGCGCTCGGCGACGGCGGCGAACGTAACCGTCGCCCCGTCCCGATCCAGTTCCCGCAGCGCGCTGCGCACGCGCTGCTCTGCCTCAAGCGTGCGCTTGGCGGCGGTCTCAGCCAGCGTGCGCCGGGCCGGCTCGGCGCCCATCAGGCACCCTCGACCTCGCCCTGCGCAAGATCACGCAGGTCGAGCTCCTCGACGCCGTCCTCGGCTTGGTCTGCCTCGATCCGATCGATCCCTTCGAGGATCCGGCTCAGGCTCTGCTCATCGCGCTCCAGCACCTCGATCAGCCGCACGCTGTTGTTCGTGCGCGCCTTCTCGAGCAGCCGGCGGGTCTCGGCCTGCTGCTGTTGGTGGACGGGGCGGAACGAGCCGTCGGTGAGGAAGCTCTCGCAGCTCAGGCACGCGTTCGGGTGCGGACATGACTGCACCAGCGGCAGCCCACAGTACCCATTGGGCAGTGCCTGCTTGGCGCGTGCGATCCGTTCCTTCATCCACGCCGCCTGCTCGAGCGGCCCGTCGACGGGCAGCGCGATCCGCTCGCCGCGGATGTTGACCCGCTCGTGCCAGCGTTTGACCGCCTGCTTGACCGTCTCCTCGCGCATCCGGGCATAACGCGCGGTCATCTCGATCGAACCGTGATCGAGCACGTCCTGGATCACCGTCAACGGGACGTTCTCGTTGACCAAGCTCGTCCCGACGTTATGGCGGAACAGATGCGGGTGCACGTCCAGCGCCAGCTTTTCGTCGGCGGTGCGGATCTCGGCCTTGCGCACGTAGCGGTCGATCACCAAGCGGACGGTGCTGGGGTTGATGTGAACGACGCCGCGCTTGGCGCCGCGGCGCAAGCGCGAGGGAAACAGCCACTCGGTGTCCGGGAAGCGCTCGTCCAGAAACGCTTGCTGGCGCTGGAGTTGCTCGGCGAGCAGCGGCGGGATCGGGAGCATCGCCTCGCGGCTGCCCTTGACGTTGAAGTAGCGCAGATACGGGTGCCCGTCGGACCCGACCTCGATGCAGTCGCGCGTCAGCGTGACCACGCTCGAGACCCGAAAGCCGGTGAACGCCAGCACAAGCACGATCGTGCGGTCCCGCTCATCCAGCAGCGCCAGGTTCGCCGGGTCGATCCACTGCGAAAACACCTCGCCCGGGAGCGTCTGGGGCAGCTGGTAGCCAACGCGCGGGAGCTCCGCGCCATGGATCACCGCGCCCGCCGGCAGCCCCGCCAACCCGTCCTCTCGCTGCTCCTCCAGCACCAGGCGCACCGCCAACAGCCGCTGATTGCGCGTCGCCGGCTTCCACGGCGACTCGTGACGGACCCACAACATGTAGTCCTCCAGCACCGAGCGCGACAGCAACCCGGGCGCACTCACCTCCGGCGCATGCGCGGCCAGCCACTCGCTGAAATACGCGATCCCGACGAGATAGCTGCTCATCGTCCGCGGCGCCGTGTCCGCCAGCAACCGCGCGCGAGCCCAGCGCTTGGCCGCCTCCTTCAGCCACGACTGGCCGATCCGCTCGAAGTGGATGAACTCCTCGCCACGATACGTGGAGACCAGGTCGCCGTGCGGCAGCTCCGACTGGCACCACACGTCCCGTTGCCACAGCGCCTCCCAGCCCCGAGGCGCGGCGCCACCATCGATCACACGCAGCGGCTCGGCGCTCATCCCACCAGATCCGCCACCCTCTCGAGCACGCCGCGCTCAGCCAGCACGGCGCGGAGATCCTCGGCGGTCGGGTGCGTGTATATCAGCGTCGAGGACGGCGAGCGATGCGTCAGCAACGCGCCGATCACCTCGAGCTGCACGCCGTCGCGATACGCCAGCGTCGCGTACGTGTGCCGCAGCTCGTGCGGAGTGAAGTGGAAGCCGACCTTCCGCTGCGTGCGCTCCACGATCCGATCCACATTCGAGTACGTCAGTGGCCGCCCGACCTCGCCGCCCCACAGGTTCACGAACACGAAGTCACAGTCCACATCGCCGTACTCCTCGTGCATGTAGTCGTTCCATAGCCGCATCAGCTCCCCCGCGACCGGTACGCCTCCCTCCGCGCCGCCCTTGCTGCGCGCCCGCCGCGGCGCGTCCTCGCGCGCGCGGACCACGATCCGCCGCTCCCACGCCACCACGTCCTCATGACGCAGCCCCAGCGCCTGACCGATCCGCACCCCCGTCGACGCCAACAACGCCAACAGGAACCGGTCGCGCAACCGCTCCTGGCAATCGATCACCGCCGCCACCTGCGCAAGCGACAGCGTCCTCGGCAACGACCGCCGCTCCGGCAGACGCACCGCCCGACCACGCGGACGGCTGCGCACGATCCCATGCAGAAACGGCTTATAGCCCCCGCGGCCGCTGCGCATCTTCACCACCAGGTCCCGGGCCAGCGTCGACCCCCGCCGGGCCTGGAACTCGTAGAAGCCAACCACGCCGCTCAGCATCCGGTTGACCGTCCGCGCCGACAACCGCGCCGACTCCTCCGCCAGCACCACGACGTTCTCGGCCGGCCGCCGCGCCCACGCGGCAAACTCGCCCAGCTCCATCACCCCGACCCGATCCCAGGAAAACCCGCGCTCGGTCAGAAACGTCCAGAACGCCCGCAAGTCGTGCGCGTACGCCTCGACCGTGTTCGGCGAGCGCTCACAATCGGTCAGCCACGCCAGGTACTCGTCGACCAGCCCGACCGGCCGCAGATCCGGTCCAATGACCGTGAACGATTCAACCGCGCGCGTCGGCAGAAACACGCGGCGGACGCTGAACCGCGGCCCCCACTCGTTGACGTCGTGGACGTGCAAAACGCGGAGAACATAACGGCCCCTCCGGACGTCAAAACCGCCCCATCATGGACGTCATGAACACCCAAATCTGGGGTGAACTTAAATGCAGTTATGTTGAATTCAACATAACTGCATTCGTGCTGGCGCAGGTATTGCCGCCCACAGCGTTTGCGTGGCTCCCTATGTGCGGTTTGAGGAAGCGCTCGCTGCCAGGACCAGCGCCGACATCGTGGCCCCATCTGGTGTGGAGCAGCCACGACGTCGGCGGCGATCCCGGCGACGAACGTTTGGGGGCGAGCCGCGATCGGGAGGGTCGGCTCGTAGGGTCCGTCGTGGAACACTGCAGGGAGTGCCTCGAGGCCGTTGGTTAGGTTGTCAGGCGTCGCTGTGCGCTACCCGGATCAGTGCCGAGGGCAGGGCGATGGCGGCATACGCGCCGAGGACTGCAATCGCCGCGTCGGGGGTGAGCAGCCCGGCGGAGCGGTGTACCGTGATGGCCGCCTGGGCGGCGGTTCCGGGCAGGTACTGACGTAGGCCGGCCGGGAGCAGCTGGCCGAGGATGACGTCTCCGACGATGATCAGCGTCAGCGTGGTGGTCGCCGCCGCGGTGTGGCGGATGAGGCCGCCGAGGCCGACGCCGATGATCGCGACCAGGCTGGCCGCCACGGCACCAAAGACGATCGCCCGCGGCACGCCGGGATGGCTGAGGGCCACCTGGAGGTGCTTGGCGGCAAAGATCCGCTGGCCGAGCTCAAACCCGACGACATCGCACAGCAGCGCCACCGGGAGCACGAACGCCGCCACCGTCGCGGCCTTGGCCGCCAGCACCAGTCGCCTGGCCGGCATCGCGCTGAAGGTGGAGCGGATCATGCCAGTGGCGTACTCCGCGGTGACCGTCCGCACGGCGAGCGCTCCCAGCAGGGTGGCGGCGATGATGACCCCGAACAGCGAAGCGCTTGTCGCGTCGAAGCTCTGGTACTGCTGGGCGGTCATGCTGTGCCGGCTGAGCTGCGCGAGGTCGACGGCGGCGGTGAAGCCGATGGCCATGACCCCGGCGAACGCGGCCGTGCGCCAGGTCGAGGGCAGGGTGCGAAGCTTGGTCCATTCTCCTTTGAGGTGCCGGTTGATCGTGGTCGCCGGTCCGGCGGGCAGTGGGGTGGTGTGGGTGGTCGCGCTCATGTCAGGCTCCTTGGGTGGCGCCGGCGAGCTCGCCGGCGCGGTAGTCGGTGGCATCTCGGGTCAGCTCGAAGAACGCCTGCTCGAGTGACGCTCGGGACGCCTCGAGCTCGAACAGGGTTACGTCGTGGGCGCACGCGACGGCGCCGATCTCCAGGCAGTCCATGCCGGTCACCAGCAGAGCGCCGTCAGCCGAGCGCTCGACCACACCGCCGCGCAGGGTCAGGGCGTCGGCCAGGTCGGTCTGCTCCACCGCCCGGACGCGGACGCTCGGGGCGGCGTTTTGGTTGATGAATTCCTCGGTGCCGGCGTCGGCGATGATGCGACCCTGGGCGATCACGAGCAGGTGATCGGCGGTCTGGGCCATCTCGCTCATGAGATGGCTGGAGAGGAACACCGTGCGCCCCTGGGAGGCCAGGCTCTTCATCAGGTTGCGGATCCAGACGATGCCGTCCGGGTCAAGACCGTTGATCGGCTCATCGAAGATCAGCGTGTCGGGGTCGCCGAGCAGCGCCGCGGCGATCCCGAGCCGCTGACTCATGCCGAGCGAGAACGTCTCGACCCGCTTGCCGGCCACGTCGCCGAGCCCGACGATGTCGAGCACTTCGCTGACCCGCCGGCGGTCGATGCCGTTGTTGTCGGCCAGCCACATGAGATGGTTGGCGGCGCTACGGCCACCAACGATCGCCTTGGCGTCCAGCAGCGCCCCGACCGACCTGAGCGGGTCGTCGTGCTCGCGATAGGGCCTGCCGTTGACCAGCACCGAGCCGGAGCTCGGCGCGTCCAGGCCCAGGATCATCCGCATCGTGGTCGACTTGCCCGCCCCGTTGGGGCCCAGGAAGCCGGTCACGCGTCCCGGCTCGACGACGAACGAGACCTCGTCGACTGCAACTGTGTTTCCGTAACGCTTCGTGAGGTGCTGCGCTTCGATCATTGCTCTTCCTCTCCTCGTGTGCTTCGTCGTTGAGCCGGGGGGGGTGTCCGGCACTGTCCTAGACGGTAGGAACCGATGTGGTGAGCGCACATCACCAGGCGATGTGATCGAGGTGGTGATTCGCGCGCCGCGGCAGGGAAAGTGGCGCGGCAACCGGCCGTGGGTGCGCCGCTCGCCGGGTCGTCGCGCTCGGTGGTTAGGCGCTGGCGGCTAGAGCAGGCCGAGCTGGGTGGCGCGACGGACCGCGGCCCGGCGGGTGTTGACGTCGAGCTTGCTGAAGATGTGCTTGGTGTGCGTGCGAAGAGTGTTGACCGACACGTACAGGTGGCGGGCGATGTCGGGGCCGCTCAGTTCGGAAGCGAGGAGGCGGAGCACCTCTAGGAGCCTGGGTCAGTAACCGCTTTATGCCGGGCGGTTGAGTAGTCAACCGTTCGGCGGGAACGTCCGGTGCGTTTAAGACGATTCCTGGTGCACGCGACCAGGAGGATCGGATGGCAATGGCGGTGGCGCAGGAGCGGTTGGTGGAGGTGGAGGCCGACGAGTCGGTGGTGGCTGACCGTCGGGCGGTGGGTGAGGAGAAGACCTTTCGTCGGTATGACCCCGACCAGGTGTTGTTGATGGCGCCGGTGTTGGCGGAGTGGGTTCCGGAGGGGGATCTGGCGCATTTCGTGTCTGACTTGGTGGAGTCCGGCACGCTTGACCTTCAGGCGATCTATGACTCTTATGAGGAGGAGCGTGGCTTTCCGCCGTATGACCCGAGGTTGATGGTCAAGCTGCTGATCTACGGGTACGCGAACGCGGTGATGTCTTCGCGCAAGCTGGAGCGCGCGACGTTCAGGGATGTGGCGGTGCGGATGTTATGCGCCGACCAGCACCCTGATTACCGCTCGATCGCAAGGTTTCGCAAGCGGCATCTGGAGGCGTTGGGGGAGTTGTTCGTGCAGGCGCTGCGGTTGTGCAAGCAGGCGAAGTTGGTCGGGCTTGGGAGCTTGGCGTTGGATGGGACGAAGCTGCGCGCGAACGCTTCGCGGCATAAGGCGATGAGCTATGAGCGGATGGTCACCAAGGAGCAGCAGCTTGAGGCTGAAATCGCTGAGATCCAAGCGAACGTCGCGGCGTTGCTGTCCGAGGCCGAGCAGATCGATGCCGAAGAGGATGAGCGCTTCGGTCCCGATCGCCGCGGCGACGAGCTGCCCGAGGAGCTGACGCGTCGCGAGCAGCGGCTGGCGAAGATCCGGGAGGCCAAGGAGGCACTCGAGGCTGAGGAGCTTCAGCGTCGCGAGCAGCGTTTGGCGAAGATCCGGAAGGCGAAGGAGGCACTCGAGGCCGAGGCGCGCGAGGCGGAGACCGCGCGGCGCGCCGAGCTTGAGGCCCAAGGCAAGCAGCCGCGAGCGCCGCGTGATGGGCGCGACCCGTTCGCGCCCAAGCCCACCGCACAGCGCAACTTCACCGATCCTGAGTCGAAGATCATGAAGACCGCGGATGGGTCCTTTCACCAGTGCTACTCAGGCCAGGCGGTCGTTGACTCCGTCGCCCAGGTGATCGTCGTCGCGGAGCTGTCTGATGAGGCCGCCGATCAGTGTCAGCTTCAGCCGGCGCTCGAGCAGCTTGATCAGAACCTCGAGGCGATCGGCGCCGAGCTGCCCGACGGCGCGGTGATGACCGCGGACGGCGGCTACTTCTCCGAGGAGAACGTCACGACCTGCGAGCAGCACGGAGTTGATCCCTACATCGCGACTGGGCGGTTCAAGCACTCAGAGCCCCAGCCGCCGGCACCGCGCGGACCGATCCCCACCGACGCGACCCCCAAGCAGCGGATGGCGCGCAAGACCAGAACCAAGAAAGGCCGGGCGATCTACAGCCGGCGCAAAGCGATCGTCGAGCCGGTGTTCGGCCAGATCGGCACCGTCCAAGACGGCCGCCGAGTCCTGATACGTGGCAAACCGGCCGCCCGTGCGCAGTGGCGACTGGAGTGCGCGATCCACAACCTGCTCAAGCTGCACCGCGCAGGCGGCCTGGCGATCCTCAACACCAGCTGACAAGCCCCGGGGGCGGCTCCCCAGGGCCAGAAGCCCCCCCAACGCTCAGCCACCCCGGCGACGGACGCGCAGACCGCTGTGACCGCCGCCCGTCACCACCACCAAGAGCACCAATCTTCACTGCTCACCTGCCCCGCGAGCCGATAGCGACCCACGCTCCTAGCTCTCTGTCGCTGAGCGGTTCGAGGAGGCCCTGTGTTTTGTCTGGACGGACCGATGGGGGTTCCCCGCCGGCCAGGAGCTCGGTGATGTAGCTGGTGGTGATGCCGCACCGGGATGCGTCCCGGAGCAGGACCGTCATGGCTTGTCCCTCGTCGAGGAACAGCCGGGCGTAGCCCTCAGGCTCTGCTGCCCTCAACGCCTGCTCTAGCGCAGCCAGCGCCGACGCGCTGTCGCCGCCGTCTGCGGCAGCGATCGCCTCGAGGATCAGAATCTCGATCAGGCTCCCAGTCCTTCCTCCGGTTTCGGCGGCCTCCCGGAGACGACCGAGTAGGCCCAGAGCCCGCGCCCTCGACTGCGCGTCGTTGTCGGCATTCGCAATTGCGAGCAGCAGCCGGGCCAGGGTGATGTGCTCGAATTCGCGCAGGTAGCTGAGCTCGTCCTCGGGCGAGGGCCCCGCTTCACGCGCCCACCCGCGGGCTTCTCGCAGCTGCCCCATCGCGATCCACACGCGAGCCCGCAACGCGGCAAGCGGGCGAACTTCGGGGAAGAAGTCGCCCACGTAGAAGCGCTCGGCCTCTTCCAGCAGAGCGAGTGCTTCCTCGGGATCTCCCTCGGCCAGCCGCAGCCGCGCCATCGCCACCCGCCACCGGTATGGATGCTGTGGCATCGCCGCGTGCTCACCGAGCTCCCGACTCTCGAGCAGCAGGCGCCGGGCGCCCCCCAGGTCGTTGCGCTCACGGAAGACCTCGCTCATCCCGGCGTATACATGTCGGCCGTCCCCCGCACGAGCGCTCGGCTCTGCTGCGGCACAAGCGCGAGCGCGTGCTCGTAGGCGCCCAAGGCGTCGCTCAGGCGCCCCTGGACCATGCAGATGTCGCCCAACGCGAGGGTGGCTCCAAGTGCGTCCGCGACGTGCCCCGCCCGCTCGAGCCCCGCGACGCACTCGCTCCACGCCCGATGCGCCGCTCCGAGCTCGCCACCGGTCCAGAACGCGATGCCGAGAAAACCGGCAGCGCCGGCCCGCACCACGTGGTCGTCGTCGAGAGCCAGCTCGAGGGCCCGCTGTGCGTGCTCGACGGTAGCGGGCACATCGCCTGCAACCTGTGCCAGCGCCGCCCGGTACATCGCTATGTTCCCCGGAACACGACGCAGCTCCCCCTCATCTCCAGCAGCGGATCCCCCCGACGCGTCCATCCTTCGCTCCGCGTCATCCAGACGGTCCTCGACGCCGGCCAACTCTCCGCTCGCCAACAACGCGCCGGCGAAGGTAACGCTCAGGACCGGCCGACGACGAACTACCTCGTCGGGGAGCGGATCCACCCACGCCCGCAGCTGCATCTCTTGCCTCGCCCGGCGCATCTCCGGAAGCGCAGACTCGACCAATTCCGCCGTCCGCTCGACATCGCCACCAGCGAGCGCATGGCGGATCGCCTCAGAACGCTCCCCGTGCTGCTCGTACCACACGCTCGCCCGACGGTGCAGACATGGGACCTGGTCGCTCAGCTCCTCCTCGAGGTGGGCGCGCAGGACATCGGCGAAAAGGCGGTGGTAGCGGTACCACTGGCGCCGGTCATCGAGCGGGACGACCAACAGGTTGGCTCGGTCGAACCCCTCCAACATCGCCTTGCTGCCCCCGGCCCCGGTGACGGCGTCGCAGAGCGGCCCGCTGAGCTGACCGAGGATGCTCGTGCGCAGCAGGAAGCTTCGGATCCCCTCGCTCTGGCGGGCGAGGACCTCCTCCACCAGGTAATCGACGACATAGCGGTCGTTGCCGGTGAACCCCGCGATGAAGCCGGCGATGTCGTCGCGTCCCTGCATCGAAAGCGCTGCCAGTTGCAAGGCGGCGATCCACCCCTCGGTGCGCGCTTCCAGCACAACGATGTCCTCGGGCCGCAGGTCCAGACCCATCACGTCGCTGAGGTATTCCGAAGCCTCCCCTGGAGTGAAACGCAGATCGGCAGCGCGGATCTCAACCAGATCGCCCCGCGCGCGAAGCCGCGCCAACGGCAATGGCGGGTCCGCGCGGGTCGCGATCAGCAGGTGCGCCTGGGCCGGAAGGTCCTCCAGCAGATAGCTGACGCCCCCATGGATGCCCTCCTCGTCGATCAGGTGGTAATCGTCGAGCACCAACCACAACTCGCCTGAGACCGCATCGAGCTCATTGACCAGGGACGCGAGCACCCCCTCCGTCGGGGACCCACCCGATTCAAGCAGCGGCAGGAGACCGGCGCCGAACCCGGGCACGGCGGCCCCGATCGCGGCAACGAGATGAGGCCAGAACGAACCAGGCCGGTTATCGCTCTCATCGAGCGCCAGCCATGCCACGACGTGGCCATGATCTGCAACCACCGCGAGCCACTGGGCGACCAGGGACGTCTTGCCGAACCCGGCCGGCGCCGACACGAGCACCAACCTCGACCCCGCCCCACGCCACAGCCGCTCAATCAGCCGCGCCCGCCCGATCAGCCCCGATCGCGGCGCCGGGACGTGCAGCTTGGTCGCAACGAGCGGGCTTTCCACAGGCGTCTCCTCTCTCCTGTCGGCGGCTGGATCCGCGCGGCCGATTCTGTCAGACACGCCCCTCGACGAGGCCCCGCGGACAGCCCGACCGTCGGCAGAGCCGCCGAGTCGCCCGCAGCTCGGGAATCTCGATCGGGGGCGCGGACTTCCACAACCTTCCCTGCAGCAGCAGGGGCATCTCGCACCGGCCGGCACCCTCCGACGGCCGATGCCGACCCACCACGTCTTCACCACATGAATCACCTCATCTGGTGAGGACAGCTCACCACATCGGCTCCTACCGTCCGGCGCAACCAGCAACGACACAAGGGAGCGCCATGAACCAGACATCTTCTCGGGCCGGGAACCAGCAGGGGGCGAGGGACTATGCGCTCCGCCTCCAGGGCCATCTCGATGCTCGCTGGGCGGCGCGTCTCGAGGCCGCGAGCCTCGTCAACGAACTCGACGGCACCACCACCGTCCTGGTCCGCGGCCTCGACCAGGCCGCCCTGCACGGGTTGCTGCACAAGATCCGCGACCTCGGCCTGCCCCTCGTCTCGCTCACCCCGTCAAAGCCCGACCATGCCGACCACGCACCCATCGATCCCCAGTAGCCACTCATCACCCTTGAAAGGAAACGCGATGACCAATCCAGCGTGAACCTGTCCGCGGACGCCAACCGACGGTCGTTTCGGACTTATCAGCGACGGCGAACCCACTCTCGAGGTGCCAGCGCTCCCAACCGCAGCGGCTCTCGCTCGGGCAGCCCTCCTTTCAGTTCACGAGGAACCTTTGGACCGCACACGGAATCGGTCCTGCTTGGCGCGGCAGGCGGCCCGGGCGCTCGCTCCGCGCATCGCCGCCGGATCCTGCCCCGGGCATTCCCCCCAACCCGCGCAACGCAGGGACCGTGACGGTCCTCACCGAGAGGGCCGTGCCGGGGTGAGAGCGGGTCTGCTCGCTGGCAGTTCTGCCATGGCCAGTCGGCGCGGTCGCGCGCGTGGTCGTGAATCGTGTCGGCCGAGACCGCCCGGCCGAGGGCCGGTTCGAGTTCCTCGACGTTGGCCTCGGTATTACGCCCGCTGCATCGTCATCGGTGAGGACGACGCTCCGGGTTCAGTCGCCCGCCGCGGCGTGGCGTAGCAGTGTCACGCCGCGGTCGAGCGCTGGGTCGGCCATGCGCGCATGGCCGAGCACCAGGCCCGGCTGGCAGTCGCCGGTGTAGCTGTGCAGCGAGAGCCCCTCGATCGCGACGCCGTCGCGGGCTGCCGCGGCCAGCAGCCCGGCCTCATCGGTACCCGCGGGGAGCTCGACGAGCACGTGCAGCCCACCCGCGAACTGGTGTGGCCGCCATCGCGGCAGCTCCCGTGCCAGCGCCTCCACGAGGGTTCGGTGACGGTGCGCGTAGCGCAGGCGCATACGCCGCAGATGGCGTTCGAGTTCGCCGCGGGCGATGAAGTCCGCGAGCGCGAGCTGCCCGGAGATCTCCGAGCCCGCGTCCTCGATCGCCTTGGCGGAGATGAGCGACCACGACAGCCACGAGGGCGGGGTCATCCACCCCAAGCGCATACCGGGCGCCAGGCGCTTGCTCGCCGATCCGATGTACAGCACGCGATCCGGCGCGAGACCCTGGAGCGCTCCCACCCGCTCGCGGCAGAGCTCGGAGTCATAGTCGTCCTCGATGATCAGCCGGTCGCCGCGCTCGGCCCAGTCGATCAGCGCCGCACGCCGTGGGGGGCTCGTAACTGCGCCGGTTGGGAACTGATGCGCCGCGGTGACGACGACCGCGTCGGCGTCGCTGCGCGCGAGCGCGGCCACGTCGATCCCGTCGGCGTCGACAGGGATCGGCGTGACCTCCAGGCCCGCCTCCTCGACGATCAGCCGCTGCGGGTGCCAGCCCGGATCCTCCAGCGCGATCCGCTCGACCCCCTGACCCCGCAGCCACCGGCAGGTGAGCGCCAGACCCTGGCGATAGCCCGTGCAGATAACGAGTTGCTCGGCGTCGGCGGCCACGCCCCGGACGCGACCGAGGTAGTCGGCCAGCGCCTCGCGCAGCTCCGGCGCACCGCGCGGATCTCCGTAGCCGATCGCGTCGAGCGGCGCGTCGCGCCACGCGAAGCGCACCGAGCGCAGCCAGCGGTCACGGGGAAAGCCGGCCAGGTCAGGGAGCCCCGGGCTGAAGTCGTAGGCCAACCGCGCCAACAAGGGCGGCGCGGGCGGCGGAGCGGACTGGGCGCGGACCGCGCGGGCGACGCGGACAGGCGCGCCCTGCCGGCTCTCCAGATAGCCCTCGGCGGCGAGCTGCTCATAGGCGGTCGTCACGACGCCACGGGAGACTCCGAGCTCGGTGGCGAGGCCGCGGCTCGATGGCAGGGGCGCGCCGGCGCGCAGCCGGCCGGCCCGGATGTCGTCCCTCAGCGCCCGCTCGAGCTGGGCGTGCAGCCGGACCTCGCCGGTTCGGCTCAGCGTCACCAGGAGGTCAACTGGCCCTCTTGCCTGCTCCACGACTGGAACTGTACGACGGTCCAGTCGCCCGGTACGGTCCGTCGCATGCACACGATCACGATCATCGGAGCCGGCGTCGCGGGACTGACCGCGGCGATCACCTGCGCCGAGCAGGGCGCCGAAGTGCGCCTGCTTGAGGCGCACGAGACATTGGGCGGCCGCGCCCGCAGCACCGACGGGAGCTACAAGGCCAACCTGGGACCACACGCGATCTACAAGGGCGGCACGCTCTGGAACTGGCTTCACCAGCGCGACCTGATGCCGCCGGTGGCCCGCCCGCAGCTCACCGGCTACCGCTTTCACTACCAAGACGCGATTCACCGCACGCCACCGCTGACCCTGATCCCCCCGGGGCTGCGGCTGCGGGGCAGGATGGCGCCGGTCGATCAGGACTTCCGCTCGTGGGTGACTGACCACGGCGACGCGCGCACCGCCGACATGCTGTCGTGCGCCGCGGGTGTCTACACCTTCCACCACGACCCCGGGGAGCTGTCGGCCGCGTTCGTCTGGGAGCGCAGCCAGCGGCTGCTGCTCAGCGCCAACCCGCCAGCCAGGTTCATCATCGGCGGCTGGACGCGCCTCGTGCAGGCGCTCGAGCGACGCGCACGAACGCTCGGGGTCACGATCGTCACCGGCGAGCGCGTGGACGCGCTGCCGAGCGGCACGGTGATCGTCGCGCTGGAGCTCCGCGACGCGCGCCGGCTGCTCGGAGACGAGAGCCTCGACTGGCCCAGCGGCAACACCCTCTGCCTCGACCTCGGCCTGAGCAAGCACCGCGGCGACCCGTGGATCGTCTCTGACCTGCAGAGCGCCGGGTGGGCCGAGCGCTACAACGCGCAGGACGCCACCCTCGCACCCGTCGACGAGGACCTGGTGCAGGGGCACATGCCGATCCGGCCGGGCGAGGGCGCCGACGAGGCGGGCGAGCGGCTCGAGCGGCTGCTCGACATCGCCTTCGAAGGCTGGCGCGGGCGCATCACGTGGCGCCGGCGCCAGGTGATGGACGGCCGCAGCGGCGCGCTGGACCCGCCGGGCACGACCTGGCGCGACCGGCCCGCGATCGACCGTGACGACGGCGTCTTTCTCTGCGGCGATCAGGTCGCGGCGCCCGGCTGCCTGGCCGAGGTCTCGTTCGCGAGCGCGATCGAGGCGGGCACGCTCGCGCTCGCCAACGCCAGTCGCGGCGCCCCGCCCCGCGTGGCCTAAACGCAACGGGAGCACGGCACGGTGCTCCCATCCAGCCCGCGCGAGCCCGCTCGCCGCGCAAGGCAGGTCGGTCTCGTGCCCACTCGCGCTGACGGTACGGTGAAGCCATGGTTTCACGGCGATCGACGCAAAGCTCTGTGTTGGCGACGCGTCTGGTGGCTCAGCGGCTTTCCGGAGCGCCTGCGGCCGATGTCGTCGACGCTACGCGCCACCTGCTCGCCGTCCAGGCCCAGGATCCTCGTGGCGCACGTCTTGCGCTTCGGGCTCGCACCGCCGGGGGGCACGCTTCGGCGGTCGACCATGCGCTGACCGACCAGCGGTCGCTGATCATCACGTCGGTCAACCGCGGGACGCTGCACCTGATCGCCGCCGAAGACGAGCCGCTCCTGCATGCGCTGACCACGCCACAGCTGCGCAGCGCCAGCGCCCGTCGGCTGACACAGGAGGGAGTGAGCGCGGCGGCCGCCGAGCGTGGGATCGCCGCGATCGTCAAGGCGCTGGGCGACGTTGGGCCGATGACGCGCGCTCAGATCCGCCCGGTGCTCGAGATAGCGCGAGTCCCGACGGCGGGACAGGCGATGGTGCATATCCTCTTCCGCGCGACTCTGGACGGGCTCATCATCCGCGGGCCGATGATCGGAGGCGAGCACGCGTTCGCGCTCGTTGCCGCCTGGCTGGGCGAACGTCCGAAGATCGACCGCGATCGCGCTCTGGCCGAGCTCGCCCGCCGCTACCTCGCGGCCCACGGCCCCGCCGACGAGCGCGACCTGGCCAAGTGGGCACAGCTGCCACTGCGGGACGCTCGCGCCGGGCTAGGTGCGATCGCGTCTGAGCTCACTGAACGCCACGATGGCTTGGTCGACGTGCGTCGCGACGATCTGCCACCGTTGCCCCCGCCGCGGCTGCTGGGACCGTTTGATCCGCTGCTGCTTGGATGGCGCTCGCGCAAGCTCGTGCTCGACTCCGCAGACGCGGTCGTCACGGTCAATGGCATCATCAGAGCAATCGCGCTAATCGACGGACGCGCCGCGGGCACCTGGACGATGCCCGGCGGGCACGTCGAGCTGCAACTCTGGAGAGAACAAGACCCAATGATAACGGTCGCGCTCGAGCGCGAGGCGTCCGCCGTCGAGGAGTACCTGGCAGCGAACTGAACCCCGAGCAAACTGACGCACAACCCCTGCGCACGCCGCGCTTGCGTTGTCACCAAAGGAGGTCCAGCCCGACCTTCGGCGCAGGGCCCCGCTCCTCGCCAATTGCGAGCCTCGCGGGATTGACGCCCGTCCCGCTGCCCTTGACCGGCCATTCCGAAGGTCCTGCTCTCTCGCGAAACCGGGAGCCAGCGCCAGCGACGTGACCGAGGTCGGCGGATCGGCCCGATTGCTCACGTTCGCACAAATCAGGCGACGACCACCCCGAGCGGGGGACGGGCTCGCGACTCTCCTACCGGACGACGATTGCGTCGTCCGGGCCGCGCACCGCTGCTCCTCAGCCAGGCATTGCGGGAGCCTTGACTTGACACACGTCGACGCACGCGCTTCTGGGGACGTCCGCATATCTGTGTCATCGCGGTCATCAGGCTCTCGCTCGTCCGCGTAAGCGACAGCCGACCTGCGGCCGGTGGACCTGCCCCGGTTTGCGTGACACCGGGTTGTCTGTTGTCTGTTGTCTGTTGTCTGTTGTCTGTTGTCTGTTGTCTGTTGATTGTTGTTGTTCCAGCGATCGTTCTCAACCACCGAGCGGCGAGAGTTGGAGTTGTTCGTAGGCGACTGGGGAGAGCATCCCGAGGGTGGAGTGGCGGCGCAGGCTATCTTGGGCTCGTGGCGCTCACGCCATCAACCATCGCCACCGCTCGGCTCGTCCTGGTGCCGGTCTCACGTGAGCCTGCGCAGGCCGTCGTATCCGGCGACGTCTCGTCCGTTCGGGCCGGTGACGGGTGGCCCCGCACGCGGACACACTCGACGGGCTGTGGATGGCCCTCGCTCACGGCCATGCGCGTCATCGCCCGCTCCGGGTGGCTGCTCGACCAGGCCGGCATGAGCCGCGTCACCGCGCGGGTGGACCACGACGACACGCCGTCACAACGCGCACTGGAGCGGGCCGGCTTCGTATTGGAGCCCGTCGATCGGCTCCGTCCGCCCACTATGCGAACATACGTTCGTGCGATGGAACAGCCTGACCACGGAGGCGGATGAGAAGGCGAGGCTGCCGGGCTACAAGGAGTCCGCCGTCGTGCGGCGATTCCGAGCGCCGGATGCGGTCGAGACGCGGTTCTACGAGATCCGGGCCAAGTCGATCCTGAATCGGGTGCCGGAGGCGTCGCAGATGCCGTTCCGGTGGACGATCAACCCGTTTCGCGGCTGCACACACGCGTGCGCCTACTGCTTCGCGCGCCCGACGCACCGCTACCTCGACTTCGACGCCGGCCGGGACTTCGAGCGCGAGATCGTGGTCAAGGTCAATGCGCCCGAGCTGCTCCGGGCTGAGCTCGCGCGCCCGTCGTGGAAGGGGGAGCACGTGGCGCTCGGTACCAACACCGATCCCTACCAGTGGGTCGAGGGCCGCTACAAGCTGATGCCGGGGATCTGGGAGGCGTTTCGCGATGCGGCGAATCCGTGCTCGGTGCTCACGAAGTCGCCGCTGCTGCTACGCGACCTGCCGCTGATGCGAGAGATCGCGGCGCGCACGAGCTTCGGCGCGGCGCTGTCGGTTCCAACGCTCGACGAGCGTGCGTGGCGGGCGACCGAGCCGCACACACCACACCCGCGGGCGCGGCTCGAGGCGGTCGCGGAGCTGACGCGGGCGGGGATCGAGACGGGGGTGCTGATCGCGCCGCTGATGCCGGGGATCAACGACGCCCCCGAACAGGTGGAGGCGATCCTCGAACTCGCGTACGAGGCCGGGGCCTCGTACGTGACCGGGATCGCGCTGCACCTGCGCGGGGAGCTTCACGAGCTGTTCTTCGACTGGCTGCGCGAGCACCGGCCCGCGCTGGTCGAGCGCTACGAGCGGCTGTATCGGAAACGGGCCTACGCCCCCGTCGAGGAGCGGCGCCGGCTGGCTCGGCTCGTCAAAGGACCGGAGCTGTCGCCGTCGGAGCGGATGCGAGGACCGCCGCGGAATCTGCGCTTCGAACGGGGGGTCAGGCAGCCGCCTGCGCCCGACCTAACAGGAGCCCAACGGCAGGAGCGGCTATTTTGAGATGGAGCGTGTGCTCGCCGGATCGGGGTGTGCGCGTATGAGCTCACTCGCGACACGGTCGTGAAACCGGTGAGCCGTGACGGTGGTAGCTGTCGTGCCACGACGTTGCATTACCCGATTTGCACGAGCTGCCAAGTGGGCATCACGTGCGCACGATCGAAGACGACCAGAGCCATGTTCAAGCGCAAACAGAAACCATCCGAGGGCCACGACCACGCCCGCAGAGACCTGCATCTCGAGCGCATGTTCGAGACGCGGAGTCACGCGTGGGAGAAGGTCGGCCTGGCCAAGCAGGTCAGTCAGGAGACGGTGCGGCGCGCGCGCACCGAGGCGGTGCTGCTGATCGGCGCGCTCGTGGCCGTGCTCATCGTCTACTCGAACCGCAAGACGCTGTTCGGCGCCGGGCTGAACACGCCGGTCCACGTCGCCACCGCGGTGGCGCTCGTGGTCATCGGCTGGGCGCTGGCCAGGGACATCGGCCGGGCGGCCGCGCCGACGTTCTTCCGGCGGATGGATCCGGCCACCGCCGGCACGGTTGGATTCCTGATCCGGCTGCTGACGCTCCTGATCACCGCACTCGCGGCGCTGCGGATCGTCGGCATCCAACCGCAGACACTGGCCGTCGGCGGCGCGTTCACCGCGGTCGTCTTTGGACTTGCCGCCCAGCAGACGCTCGGCAACCTGATCGCCGGGATGGTGCTGCTCAGTGCGCGTCCGTTCCGGGTCGGGGAGCGCGTGCGGCTGCAGGCAGGCCCGCTCGGGGGAACCACCGAGGGCGTCGTCAGCTCGCTCGGCCTGCTGTACACGACCCTGGCGCGCGGAGCCGACCGGATCATGATCCCCAACAGCGTGGTGCTCTCATCCGCCGTGGTGCCGCTCCGCGAGCCCGAGCCGGTGGATGTCAAGATCCGCCTCAGCGCCGGCGTCCGGGCCTCCCAGGTCCAGCAGATGCTCGATGACGGGATCTCCACACCCACGAGGGCCAGACCACGCGTGCTGCTGCAGGAGATCGACGGCGATGAGGTGGTCGTCCGCGTGGTGGCGACACCCGAGAATGCCGATGACGGCGCGCAGCTCGCCGACGAGATCATCGCTACGATGGCGTCGGTCACCGGCGAGCATTCGATCGTGCGGGGCTGACGAGCCCCGGCCGGGGCGGGCCGCGCTCACACGCCGGCCCGCTGATCCGCCGGGGGGCCCGTGCCCGGCTGACGCGCGCGGCGGGCAGCCCGCGCGCCCGCGCTCAGCGCTTGTCGCGCTGGGCGTCGCTGATCGACGCCGAAATGCGATCGCTGCCGATCAGGCGGCTGACCGACGCGGAGGTCTGTGGCGCGAGGCCGGCGAACATGGTTCCGACCCGCAGGCCGGCCGGGGCGACGTCGATCTCGGCGCGGTTGCGCTCGATCGCGCGCAGGACGGCCGACGCGACCTGCTGGGGGGTGCGGGTACCGATCCCGGGCGGCAGGGTGGCGCCCGTGTCGGCGAACATGCCGGCGCCGCGGATAAAGCCGGGGAACACGATCGAGACGCCGACGCCGCTGCGGCGCAGATCCTCGCGCAGACACAGCGCGAACCCGCGGATTCCGAACTTCGTCGCCGAGTAGAGCGACGATCCGGGCGCGGCGGACTTGCCGGCGAGCGAGGAGATGAACACGAGATGACCCCGCCCGCGCTCGACCATGGCCGGCGCGAGCGCGCGAGCGAGCATGATCGGGGCGTGCAGGTTGACCTGCAGGGTCCGGTCGATCTGCTCCGGCGTGTACTCGAGCAGCGATCCGCTGGCCGGCACCGCGGCATTGGCCACGAGCACGTCGATCGGGCCGGCCTCGGCAACCAGGCGCTCGACCTCCTGCGGATCGCCCAGGTCGCACGCCAGCGCCCGGCCTCCGACTTCCGCCGCCAGCGGCTCGAGCACATCGGCGCGGCGGCCGGTCAGCACGAGATCGGCCCCCCGGTCCGCGAACGCACGTGCAATCGCGTGGCCGATCCCGCCCGTGGCGCCGGTCAGGAGCACGTTCCCGCTGACGAGACTCACGCGGCGGGAGTGTAGTGCGGACTCGTCGGGTGCGGACGACCCCGGGACCGTCGCCCGACCCGGGAACGCCGCCGGTTCAATCCGGGAACCCCGCGACGGTTGCGGTGAAGCCGTGCAGGAAGCTCAGCTCGCGACGCAGATCATCGTCGGCCGAGCGGACGTCGCGAGCGTGCAGCCGCACGACCTGGCCCGGACGGACGCTCGTGCCGACCGCGATGCGTCCGGTGCCGGGGTCGGCGCCGAGGAGGCCACGGACGAGGAAATCGCCCTGCTCATACCCGGGCTTGCCGCCGTCGATGACGATACCGACGAGCAGGCCGCCGACGACGAGCGCGCGCTCGCGCGCGCCGAGCTCGCCGATGATGCTCTCGACCCTCTGCAGCGCCGGTCGCCCGGCGAGCTGGTGGATCACGTTGCCATCGGCCTCGGTGATCGTCACCTCCCAGCGGCGTGGCGCCGTGCGAGACGCAGGGGAGCATCTCGATCTCGTCGAGCCGAACGCCGACGGCGCCGTCGTCGCGCACCTCGTCGGCGAAGAACAGGGCCGCCGAGCCGCTGGACGTGCGCGCGCTCGAGAGAGCCCCGAGCACCGGCACGGCGGGGCGACCTCGGCCAGCCCCCACCCGTGCCAGCGCTCCACGATACTGAGCGCGATGAGCCCGGCCGAGGTGATCGCGCTGTTCGGGCCGACCGGGGTCGGCAAGACCGAGGTGGCGATCGCCCTCGCCGACGGGCTGCGCCAGCGCGGCGATCGACCCGTGGCCGTATCCGCCGACGCCCTGCAGGTCTACGCCGGTCTCGAGCTGCTGACCGGGGTGGCCGGTCCGGCCGAGCGCGCGGCGCTCGAGCACCGCCTGATCTCGTTCCTGCCCGCTGATGCGACGTTCAGCGTCGGTGAGTTCGCCGAGCTCGCGCACTCCGAGATCGACGGCCTGCTCGCGGCCGGCGAGCGCCCGATCGTGGTCGGCGGCACGGGCCTCTACCTGCGCGCGGCGATCAGCGAGCTCAGCCTGCGCCCACCTCCGCCCGAGGGCATCCGGGAGCACTGGGAGGCCGAGCTCGGCCGGCGCGGGCCGGCGGCGCTGCACGCCGTGCTCGCCGAGCGGGCGCCGTGGGCCGCGGCCGAGATCGAGCCCGGCGACCGGCAGCGCATCGTGCGCTCGCTGGAGCTGCTCGACTCCGGCGAGCTCGAGCGCCCCGGCGGGGACTCAGAGCTGTGGTCGGACTCGGTCCGTCACCCGACGCTGCTGATCGGCCTGACGATGGCGCGAGAGCGGCTCTATGCGCGCATCGACGAGCGTGTGGGCGCGATGGTCGTCGCAGGGGCCGCGGAGGAGGTCCGCCGCGCCAACGCCGCCGGCGCCTCGGTCACGGCGCGCAAGGCGCTCGGGTTCGAGGAGCTGCTGGCCGGCGACGTCGAGGGGATGAAGCGGCGCACGCGCAACTATGCGCGCCGGCAGCTCACCTGGATGCGCAAGCTCGCCGGAACCGACCTGATCGACGTCACCGATCGCTCGGCGGCCGAGGTCGCCGGGGAGGTGCTCGCGCTGTGGCTGCAGGGGGCGGGCGTCACCGGGCGCGGTGGCTGACCGCGGCGGGCACGTCGCCGCCCGGCTCCCCATACACTGCCGCCGCGTGGAGTTCGAGAAGTGGCACGCGCTCGGTAACGACTACGTGATCGTCGAGGAGCAGGCGCTCCCGTTCGCGCTGACGCCCGCCCGGATCCGCGCCATCTGCGCGGGCCACACGGGTGTGTTCGCGGACGGGATCCTGCTGCTGTCGGCGCCCGGCGAGCCGGGCTACGTCGCCCGCCTGCGGATCTTCAATCCCGACGGCTCGGAGGCAGAACTGTCGGGCAACGGCGCCCGCGAGGCCATCCTCTACCTGCGCCGGCGGGGTTGGACCGACTCGGACACGTTCTCGATTCTCACCGCGGCCGGGGAGATCCGCCCGACGATCACCTCGCCCACGGCCGTGACCGTGGACATGGGCCGGGCGCGGCTGCGCTCCACCGATTACCCGAGCGGGTCCGAGGACGGGGCCGGACAGCTGGTCGCGGCCGGCCGGAGGTGGCGATTTCAGCATGTCCAGGTCGGCAATCCACAGTGCGCGATCGCGGTTGCCGACGAGGGCGCTCTGGCCGCGCTCGACCTGCCGGCGATCGGCCCCGAGCTCGAGCGCCATGAGCAGTTCCCCAACCGGACCAACGTCTCCTGGTTCACGGTCCTCGAGCCGGACCGGATCCGCGCGCGGATCTTCGAGCGGGGCGCCGGCGAGACGCTGGCCAGCGGGACCGGCGCCACCGGCGCCGCGGTGGCCCACGTGCTGCGTGGCGGCGACTCGCCGGTGACCGTCGAGCTCGACGGCGGCCGGCTCGAGGTCGAGGTGGGGGACGACCTACACGTCAATCTGAGCGGCTGGGCGGTACCGGTGTTCCGGGGCGTGCTGGCCGAGGAGTTCATCAAGGAGCTGCATGAAACCGAGTAGCCGCCTGGCGCAGATACCGCCGTACCTGTTCGCAGAGCTCGAGCGCAAGATCGCCGCCAAGCGGGCCGCCGGCGTCGATGTGATCAGCCTCGGGATCGGAGATCCCGACACCCCGACCTACCCGCCGATCGTGGCCGCCGCCCAGCGGGCGGTAGCGGATCCGAGCACCCACACCTACCCCTCCAACCGCGGTCGCCCGGAGTTCCGGGAGGCGGTCGCCGCCTTCTATGAGCGCCGCTTCGGCGTCACGCTCGATCCCGAGACCGAGGTGATGCCGGCGATCGGGGCCAAGGAGTGCATCTTCAACCTCAACCTCGCGTTCCTCGATCCCGGCGATGTGGCGCTCGCCGCCGACCCCGGTTACCCGGTCTACACCGGCGGACCGCTGTTGGCCGGCGCCGAGCCGGTCCTGATGGGGCTGGTGCCAGAGCGCGGGTTCGCGCCCGACCTCGAGGCGATCCCCGCGAGCGCGCTCGAACGGGCCCGGCTGATGTTCCTCAACTACCCCAACAACCCGACCGGCGCGATCGTCCCCGACGGCCTGTTCGAGGAGGTCGTGGACCTCGCCGGCCGCCACGACGTGCTCCCGGTGCACGACAACGCCTACAGTGAGACCACCTACGACGGCTACGTGGCGCCCTCGTTCCTGGCCACGGCAGGCGCCAAGGACGTCGGCGTCGAGGTGTTCTCACTCTCCAAGGGCTACAACATGACCGGCTGGCGGTGTGCGGCGATCGTCGGCAACGCCGAGGCGATCTCGCACTACTGGCGGCTGAAGTCGAACATCGACTCGGGGCTGTTCGACGCGATCCAGCTCGCCGGCGCGGCGGCGCTCGCGCCCGAGGTCGACGCCGACGTCAAGGCGATGAACGCGGTCTACCAGCGTCGTCGGGACCTGGTCTGCGACGCGCTTGCGCAGGCCGGTGTCCACGTCACGCGGCCGAAGGGGACGATCTACATCTGGGCACCCGTGCCGGAGGGCTTCGGGTCAGCCGCGGAGTACTGCGAGCACGTGCTCGAGGAGGCCGCGGTCGTGATCTCGCCCGGGGGCGCCTACGGGCCCAACGGCGAGGGCTTCTTCCGGATCTCCCTGACCACGCCCGATGAGCGGCTGCTCGAGGCCGTCGAGCGCCTGAGGCGCCTGTAATCGGCTCGCGACGAGATCCGGAGCGGTTAGTGTCAGGGCTGGCGCAAACCGATACGAGACTCCAGGAGGTGCTCGTTGATGATCAGCAGACCCCGCCGGCGCGGGCCGGCGCTACTCGGTGTCCCAGTTCTGTTCGCGGGACTCGCCCTGTCGGCCTGTGGCACGACCACGATCGACCCCAAGTCAGGCGAGGACCTGATCCGCAACGACGTCAACGGGAGCGGCGCCGCCACGGTCAAGTCGGTCAGCTGCCCCTCAGGCGAGAAGCCCAATGACGGGGTCACGTTCGACTGCAAGGTGACCATCGTCGACAAGGCGACCGGGACCACGCACTCGGGCACGATCACCGTGCACGTCACCGGTGGCGGCAAGAAGGTCGAGTTCGGCACCGCCGACATCCACATCTCGTAAGCCCGGTGCCGCCCGGACCGCGGCTACCATGGACTGAGTGCAGCGAACCCGCCACGGCCGTACACAGCGATCCGCCAACGGGAACCACGGCCAGCCGGCGGCCGGTCGTGCGCGTCAGCGCGCCTATCTGATCGCCGCGCTCCCGGACCGCGACGAAGAGCAGCTGGCCGAGCTCAGAGAGCTCCTGCGCACCGCCGGGGTGGCGGGCGTCGGCGAGATGGTGCAGCGGCGCGAGCAGCCCCACCCGAATACGTACCTGGGCCCGGGCAAGCTCGAGGAGCTGAAGGCCGACTTATCCCGCGCGGACGCCAACCTGGTCGCCGTCGACGACGAGCTCTCCCCGCGCCAGGAGCGCAACCTGGAGGCGGCGCTGGGCGTCCCGGTCATCGACCGCACGGCGATCATCCTCGACATCTTCGCCTCCCACGCCCACAGCGCCGACGGAAAGCTCCAGGTCGAGCTGGCCCAGCTCGAGTACAACCTGGCGCGCATGCGCGGGCTGTGGTCGCACCTCGAGCGGCTCGGCGGCGGCATCGGCACCCGCGGTCCCGGCGAGACGCAGATCGAGACCGACCGCCGGCTCGCCCGCGACCGGATCGCCGCGCTCAAGCGCAAGCTGGCCCACGTGCGCTCGAGCCGCTCGGTGATGCGCGCTGAGCGCGAGCGCGCACAACTGCCCACGATCGCGCTGGCCGGCTACACGAATGCTGGCAAGTCGACGCTGCTCAACGCGCTGACCGGCTCCGACGCGGGCGTGCGCGACCGGCTGTTCCACACCCTGGACCCGACCACGCGCGTGCTCCGGGCGGGCGGACGCGACTACCTGCTCACCGACACCGTCGGCTTCATCCGCAAGCTGCCCCACCAGCTCGTCGACGCCTTCGGGGCCACGCTCGAGGAGACCCGGCGGGCGGATCTCATCCTGCACGTCGTCGACGCCTCGGCGCCCGAGGAGGAGCTGCTGGCGATGACCGCAGCGGTCGAGGACGTGCTCACCGAGATCGGCGCCGAGGAGCAACCGCGGCTGCTCGTACTCGGCAAGGCCGACCTGATCGACGAGGACCGCCGCCGCGAGCTGGCCCGGCGCCATCCCGACGCGCTGCTGGTCTCGGCGGTCACCGGCGAGGGCCTGGAGGCGCTGACCGAGCGCATCGAGGTCGAGTTTGCCCGCGCGCTGCAGGAGATCGAGCTGCTGCTCCCCTACGACGAGGGCGGCCGGCTGGCCGAGCTCCACGCGCTGGCCGGCGACCTCGTGCGCGAGGACACGGCCTCCGGCGTCCACGTCGTCGCCCGCGTGCCGGCGGGCGTGGCCGCGCGGTATGCGCGCTTCGCGCTCAGCACCCGCTCCGCATGAGCTTCCGCGTTCGCCGGCTCGACGATCGCGCGCTGCTCCCGACGCGGGCCCATGCCGGCGACGCCGGGCTGGACCTGTACGCGCTCGAGGGGGCCGTGCTCGAGCCCGGCGATCGCGCCTCGGTCGGCACCGGGATCGCGGTTGAGATCCCCGACGGTCAGGCCGGTCTGGTGCTGCCCCGCTCGGGTCTGGCCGCGCGCCACGGCATCGCGCTCGTCAACGCCCCCGGGCTGATCGACGCCGGCTACCGGGGCGAGATCCGCGTGCTGCTGTTGAACACCGACCAGAGCTCGGCCTGCCGGCTCGAGCCCGGCGACCGGATCGCGCAGCTCGTGCTCGTCCGGGTTGAGACGCCGGAGGTCGTCGAGGTGGAGGCGCTGGCGACCTCGGAGCGGGGACACGGCGGCTTCGGCTCGAGCGGGACCTAGTAGTGCTCTGGTAGGTGGTGTTACTCGCGTCTGGGTGGTCGGCGTAGTGGTAGAGCGTCGAGATTGATCGGCTGTTGGCAGGTGGAGCAGCGGCCGGTCCAGCACTTCCAGACGGGCTGCAGGAGCAGCACGCTTGGGGGAGTGTCAGGCCGGCCGCGGGCGATTTGGGTCGGCCCGCTCCAGCGTCAAGAAGCCGTGGGCGGCCGTCACCAGCGTGCAGTGGTGGTGAAAGCCGAGGTAGCTGCGGCCCTCGTAGTGGTCAAGGCCGAGTTCGCCTTTGAGCTGTTTGTAGTCGAGCTCGATCATCCAGCGCAGCCGCGCGAGTCGCGCGAGCTGCTCTGGTTTGGTGTCGGCCGGCAGGTTGCTGATCCAGTAGTCGCTGGGCTGCTCGTGGCCTTCGGGCCATTCGATGATCAGCCATTCCTCGCGCGGTGCTTGGCGATCGCGGGTGACGGGGTGAGCGGCGATCACGCGCACGAACGCGAACCGCGAGACGAGCTGACCGCCGTCGATATCGCGAAACGCGACCGGCTGGAAGGCCTCTGGGTCAAGGCCGGCTACGAGCGCTGCGATCGGCCGCGGCTCGGCGTCGGTCGCTAGGGCGCTGGGCGCGGGGCCACGCGATCGGGGCTTGCGCTCAGGGACGACGAAGACGGTGCCGGGATCAAACACGTCGCACTCCGGGCCGATCGAGAGCACGTAGTCGATGCCGTCATCGTGCAGGCGGGCGCGGAGCTTGGCGTCGTTGCCGTAGGCCTGATCGCCGAGCACCGGCGCGCGGCGGACCTTCCAGCCCGCCGCCCTCGCGACGAGTTCCCCGCCGAGCGCCGGCTTGGTCGCAAACGTCAGCTCCGCGGGGATCTTCGCCTCCCGCCGGCGGACCGGGTCCTGACACCAGTCCTCGGGCACGTAGAGCCGGAACCCCAACGGGACCGTGCCCTTGGTGCTGACGGCATGCAGCGACACCGCGATCTGGCAGCTGCCGATCTTCCCCAGCGTCCCGGAGTACTGACGCTTGACCCCCGGCGAATGCCGGCCGTACTTCGGGACCCCGGTGTCATCCAGCACCCACGCCACAGGCTCGATCACCGCGCACACCCGCTCAGCGACCGCCCGATCAATCACCGCCGGATCCCACGGGCTATCAGCCAGAAAATGCTGCAGCGCCTCGTACTCCACGCTCGTTCCGCCCATCCGCGTGACCATCGGCTCCAACGACTTACGCGCCCCCTCCATCATCAACGCACGCGCGTAGTACTCCGCAGCCCACCGCTGCTCCGAGCGCACAAGACCCGACGCGACATCAACGAAGAACTCCGCCAACCGATCGACCACCGACGGCGCGACCCCAACCAACTCCTCAACGATCCCGATGTCCATCACACTCGCAGCAACCATGCCAACCAAGTTCACCGCCGAGCTACAAAACCTGGCCTGACCCCCCGAGTTCGGTCCGACCCTTGTGAGAGTTTCTCGCGCCCTGGATCATGGGCGAGGAAGGAACGATCACGTGAAGCGACGCAGGCACACGCCGGAGCAGATCATCCGCAAGCTGCGCGAGGCCGAGCGGATGCTCGGTGAGGGCAAGACGATCCCTGAGGCGGCGAAGGAGCTGGGGATCAGCGAGCAGACGTATCACCGCTGGCGCAACCAGTACGGCGGGATGAAGGCCAATGATGCGAAGCGGCTGAAGGAGCTCGAGCGTGAGAACGTGACGTTGAAGGCGATCGTCGCCGATCAGGCGCTCGAGGTGCGGGCGCTGAAGGAGGTCGCGAAGGGAAACTGGTGAGCCCAGCCCGTCGGCGCCGGGCGGTCGCGATGGTTCGTGACCGTCTCGGCGTCAGCGAGCGCTGGGCGTGCCGGGTGCTGGGCCAGCACCGCTCCACGGAGCGCTATGAGCCCAAGCGCGCTGAGGATGACGCGGTGTTGCGCGCCGAGTTGCGGCAGTTCTCCAAGGACCGTCCGCGGTGGGGGTATCGCCGTGCGCATCATCACCTGCGCGAGCTGGGCTGGGATGTGAACCGCAAGCGTGTGCAGCGCTTGTGGCGGGAGGAAGGGCTGCGGGTGCCGCAGCGGCGGCGCAAGCGCCGGCGGCTGGGGGACTCGACCGTCCCTGCGCAGCGCCTGCGCGCCGAGCGGCCCAACCAGGTGTGGGCGTTCGACTTCCAGTTCGACCAGACCGCCGACGGCAGGGTGCTGAAGCTGCTCAACGTGGTCGACGAGTTCACCCGTGAGTCGCTGGTGATGCTGGTCGAGCGCAGCATCGACGCCGACCGGACCGTCGGCGTGCTGGAGCGCCTGGTCGCCGAGCGGGGCGCCCCGGAGTTTCTGAGGTGCGACAACGGCCCGGAGATGACCGCGCACGCGCTCCAGGACTGGTGCGAGCTGAGCGGGACGGGAACCGCGTACATCGAGCCGGGCTCGCCGTGGCAGAACCCGTACGTCGAGAGCTTCCACTCCCGCGTGCGCGACGAGCTGCTCGATGTCGAGGAGTTCTCCTGCCTGGCCGAGGCGCGCGTCGTGATCGGTGACTGGCGTGAGGACTACAACCACCGCCGGCCACACTCATCGCTCGGGATGCGCGCCCCGGCCGTGTTCGCCGCGCAGTGGACCGAGCCGGTCGAGATCGCCGCATGAGGCGACCCGACCGCTCGACCTCAACGATCAGGCCGAGCAAGCGATGAGAAGAGGGGTGGGGCCCTCCCCGGGGCGGCGCGCCCGCGACCATCGCCGCTACGCCTCGCTCCGCTCGGCTCCGCGACGACGGTCGCGGCACCAGGGGGCGTGATCCGTCCGAGCAGGCCGCTACCTTGCCCCCACTACATTCACCACCCTCTCACTCGCGGTGGACCGAAAAGCGGGGGCCGCCAAACCCTTCCCACCACCTACCAGAGCACTACTCATATGGAGGAACGTCTGTCAAGTGAGCAGCGTTCATTCTCCCCTCGTTGCTGCCGTTGGGGGGTTGGTGGAGGTGTGCTCGGGTGGGGAGGCGTCGGGCGAAGTTCTCGACGTCGGTCAGTCTCATATGCGGGGGTTGGCTACCCCAGGTCCCTGGTTGCGTCGCTGGCGGACGCGTGTCTAGAAGCGGGCGTGGCCTGGTGAGGGCTGTCCATAGTAGTGCCGCGCGTGCCAGCGGACTTCGGGGCCCGGCGCCTCCCCACCCGAGCGGGAGAGGGCTGTCAGCTGGAGTTATGGGGCAGTCGCGGCGGCCCAGAGGAAGCAGGCGAGCTCGCGCGCGCATGCGACGGTGATCACGTTGCCGGGCTTCTTGCGCTCCCGCATCCGGCGGTGGATCCGGTAGAGGCGGTGCTGGGCGCGTGAGGCGATCTGGAGGACGTGGTCGGGCAGGCCCTCCTGGCGCTCTGCGAGCGTCCGTCCGATCCTCGGCGGACGGGCGTAGTGCCAGGCGGCCTCGACCAGGATCCGCCGGGCGTACTTCGAGCCGGTCTTGGTGATCGATCCGTGCACGTCGGATTCGCCGGACTGCTGGCGCGAAGGCACCAGCCCCAGCCACGATCCGAGCTGCACCGCGCGAGGGAACCGCTCGAAGCCGGCGACCTCGAGCACGACGATCAACGCCGAGAGCGTGTCGATCCCCCGGAACGCGCGCAGCCGGCGAACGACGGGCCAGAACTCCGGGTCCAGTGCAACCCACGAGAGCCGCTCGTCGAGCGCCTGTTTGCGCGTCACGAGCCCGTCGCAGGCGGCGAGGTTGTCGATGAACGCCAGCTCGGTGTTCTGATGCTCGAACCTCTGCGCCGAGAGCCACTGACGGTGCGTCTGAGTCCAGGCGGTGCGGTCCCACACGCGGCCGTGACGCAACAGCAGCTTCGAGAGCCTGTGCCGGCAGCGCATCAAGTCGAGCCTGACCTGCTCGCGCGCCCTGGCCAGGTCCCTCGCCGCCTCGAACGTGGGGGATGGCACCGCGATCGGCGTGAGCGCGCCAGCCATCAGCTGACGCAACAACAGGTCGGTGTCGCGACGATCGGACTTGTTGCGATCCCCCGACAGACGCGGCGTCTTGGATGGCGCGATCACCTGACACTCGATCCCCGCCGCCGCCGCCGCCCGGTAGAGCCCGAACCCGGTCGGGCCCGCCTCGTAGCACGCACGCACCGGCCCCGGCAACCCAGCCAACCACCCAACGACCGGCTCCACCGCCCCGGTATCGAACCGCTGACGCGACAGCTCGCCCGTCACCACATCCAACGACGCGGCATAGGTCGAGCGCGCGTGGACATCCATCGCCGCCCATGTCATCGTTCCGGTCACGGTCGGACCTCCTTCGTATGGGGTCAGCCGGAGCCCATCTCCGGCCAGTCAAACCCCCGCAAAATGCGATCGAGGTCCGGCCTTCAACGTCCCGGCGAATCATCCTCCATAGGGTCTAGACTAGCCGCAGCCGCGAGCTCAGCTGGTCGCCGGCGGGGGCGTGATCAGCCCGTGGTCCTCGAGGAAGCGCGTGGCGACCGCGCTCGGATCCTCGTGGGCCACGTCGACGTCGGCGTTCAGCTGGCGGATCACGTCGGTGCTGAGCAGCGCCGACACGGCATCGATCGTCCGCGCGAACACCGGCCCCTCGGCGGCCAGCACCTTGAGCGGAACGACCGGGACCGCGTTGCCCCAGCCGAACACGTGCTTGGGGTCGCTGAGCAGCCGGTAGCCGCCATCGCGAAGCTGGCCGTCGGTTGTGTTGACGTCGGCGGCCTGGACGGTCCCGTTGTCGAGCGCCGGGTACTGGGCGCCCACGTCGAGGGCCTTGAACGTTGCCGGCACGACGCCGTAGGCCTGCAGGAGGACAGGCAGGCCGTCCGGGCTCTGCTGGAACTGCACCGGGGCGCCGAGCGTGAGCGTGGCCTGCACGTTGGCCAGGTCGGCGATCGACTGGAGCTTGTTCTGGGTGGCGTAGGCCACCGTGACGGCGATCGCGTTGACGTCGGAGAAGGGCGTCGGGCGCATCAGCGTCAGCGCGTGCGCGAGCGCGAACCGCTGCCCCGCCCGGTAGGCGGCCGCCGCGGTCCGGTAGTGGCGCGTATCGCCGGCCACGGCGGAGTTCCAGGTGCTCAGGTATTCCGGGTACATCGCGAGCCGGCCGCTCTGCAGCGCCTGGAAGGTGACGTCGGTGGGTCCGATGTTCTCATTCAGGACCACGTCGTAGCCCTGGGCCACAAGGGCCTGCTTGTAGAGCGCGCCGAGAATGAACTGCTCGGTGAAGTTCTTGTCGCCGATCGTGATCGGCGGCTTGTTCGATCCCGGCAGGGTCGTCGTGGCCACCGCCGTCGTCGGGGTCGTGACGGCGACCGACGACGTCGCACGCGAGCCGGAGCCGCAACCGGCCATCACGGCAATCGAAGCGGTGATCGCGGCGATCGCGATCAGGCGTGCACAGCGAGGACGATTCACAGCGGGGGGCTCCCAGCGGGTGGGCGGGCCATCCTAGCGAGACCGTATCCCTAAGCCGCCGCCTCCCTACGGTCACCGGCCAGCGGGGAGGGTACGGCGCCGCGGGAGGGTCGAGCCGCGTCCTCAGAACAACTTGGCGTAGATCGGGTAGCGCCGGTACGGCCGGGCCTTGACCGAGTCGATCGGCGGCACCTGGACGAGCGCCGGCCGGAGGGGTCCGCGGCGCGCCACGGACCCGTCGCCTACACCCCAGCGGCCCGGCGCGCCTCCACGTGCGCGGCCTCCTCGAGCGTGTCGTCGAGCGGCCCCAGCGACTCCGCACCGGCCCCCAACGCCGCCGCGATCAGCCAGTCGGCGAACCAGGCGTTCTTGGGCAGCAGCGGGCCGTGCAGGTAGGTCCCGATCACGTTGCCCCGCCGCACGCCCTCGTACCCGTCGTCGCCGTTGTTGCCGTGGCCGCGCAGCACGCGCCCGAGCGGCGCTGCCTCCGACCCGAGCTGCGTGCGGCCGCCATGGTTCTCGAACCCGGCCAGGACCCGCGGACGGCCGGGATCGAGCTCGACCTCGATCGCCACGTTGCCGATCAGCCGCGGTCCCTCGGCGCGCGCGGTGTGCAGGTCGACGAGGCCGACGCCGGGCAGCTGCTCCTCGCCGAGCTGGTAGGAGTGGCCGAGCAGCTGGTAGCCGCCGCACACCGCGAGCACGACGGCGCCGCGGTCGGCGGCGTCGTGGAGGGCGTCGCGCTTGACCTCGGCCAGGTCGAGCGCGCACAGGCGCTGGTCGCGGTCCTGGCCGCCGCCGATGTAGAAGAGGTCGGCGCCGTCGGGGTCGAGCGCATCGCCGAGGTCGCTGCGCAGGAGGGTGAACGCGATCCCGCGCCATTCGCAGCGTCGCTGGAGCAGCAGCAGGTTGCCGCGGTCGGCGTAGATGTTCATCAGCTCCGGATACAGGGCGCACACCCGCAGCTCAGCCACCGAGGATCACCACCGTGCTGCCGACGTACTCGGCAGTGAACGGGATCTGAGCCCGTCCCACCACGGCCAGCCCGACGGAGTCGGCCTCGGCCTCGAGCCGGGCCGGCTCGAGGCGGTCGAGCCGGATCGTGTTGTCCTGCACCGAGCGCGTGCCGTCGGCGGTGACGACCTCGCGCCGGCGCTCGAGGATGAAGCCGTCGCCGTCCTCGCGCACCGCGGTCGGCCGGCTGGCGTAGACCACGCCTTCGAGCTCGCGGATATCGGGGAGGGGAGACGGACCGCCGGGCACCGTCTCGTAGGGCTCGAGCTCGTCGGCCAGCGCGATCGCGAGCGCGCCGCCGGGCTCGAGGTGGGCCCGCGCGCAGGTCAGGAACGCGGCCCGGCCCGCCGCGCCGTCGAGCAGCTGGATCGTCTGCATCGGGACGATGCAGAGCGGGAAGCGCCGCCCGAGCGAGAACTCCCGGGCATCCGCCGCCACCGTGTCCAGCGGCAGGCCTTCGCCGCGGCGGCGCAGCTCGGCCAGCAGCCCCGGGTCACGATCGAGCGCGGTGACCCTGACGCCACGTCGCGCGAGGTCGAGCGCGATCCGCCCGGTGCCGGCGCCGACGTCGAGCACGGGGTCGCCGTGCTCGGCGGCCAGCGTGCGCCACAGCGCCAGGTCCTCGACGTAGGCGCCGCACTCGAGGTCGTGCCAGATGAAGCTGCCCGCGCCGCTCATCGCTCCGCCCCCTTCGCCTCCCAGAAGCGCTCGACGTGCCCCCGCTTGGCCAACTCCTCGCGCAGCTCGAGCAGCGCCGTATAGGTGGGCAGCGCGAACAGGCGGTCGCCGGACGCCGAGCCGAGCGCGTCGTCGAGCGCCTCCCCGAGGCTGTGGGTCACGACGAGCCGCTCCGGCGGCACGCCCGCGTACTTCATCCGCAGCGCCAGCTCGGCCGCCCGGCTGCCGGAGCAGGTGAGGCGGCGCACGTGCGGGGCGAGCAGCTCGAAGTCAGCATCCCACACCCAGGAGATGTCGCGGCCGTCGGCCGTGCGGTCGTTGAGCACCCCGAGCAGGTCGAGCTCGGCCTGCTCGAGCACGAGCGTGCGCAGGATCTCGTTGGCGCCCGCCGGGTTCTTGATGAGGAGTATGGAGAGCTCCCGGTCGCCGACCTGGATCGTCTCCGCGCGGCCAAACGCGGCGGTGACCGACGCGAGTCCGGCGACGACGTCCTCGAGCGACACGCCGAGCTCGAGGCACAGAGCGGCGGCCCCGAGCGCGTTGTAGACGTTGTAGAGCCCGGGCAGCGGGAGGCTCACGGTCGCCGCGCCGGCCGGGGTGCGGAGCCGGAACCGCGAGGCTCGGGTTCCCTGCAGCTCGATCTGCTCGGCCGCCACCGAGGCCGCCGGGCGCTCCTGGCTGCAGTTGGGACAGCGGTAGCTGCCGAGGTGCCCCAGGTAGATCGCGTCGTAGACGTACGCGTGCCCGCAGCGGCGGCAGTGCTTGGAGTCCGAGGCGTGCTGCATCTCCGCGGTCGCCATCGAGGAGTCCTCGACGCCGAAGTAGGTCACCGCTCCGCTGTCGCGGCCGAGATCGGCGATCAACGGATCGTCGGCATTGAGCACCAGGCGCGTGGTGGCGGGCAGCGACGCGGCGACCGCGGCCCAGCGGTCGGCGATCGTCTCGAGCTCCCCGTAGCGGTCGAGCTGGTCGCGGAACAGGTTCGAGAGCAGCACGGCGCGCGGCGCCAGCTCCGCGGTGAGGCGATCAAGCCAGAACTCGTCCACCTCGAACAGCCCCAGCTCGCCGTCGATCCGACCGCCCGGGCCGGCCGCGTCGAGCAGCGTCGAGGCGATGCCGCCGGCCATGTTGGCGCCGGCGCGGTTGTGAACCAGCGAGATCCCCGCGTGCTCGAGCACCGACGCGGTCATCGCCGCCGTCGTGGTCTTGCCGTTGGTGGCCGAGATCACGACCGAGCCGCGTGTCAGCCGCGCGGCCAGCGCGGCGATGGCGTGCGGCTCGAGGCGCATCAGCACCTTGCCGGGGAGGCTTGTGCCGCCGCCGCGGCCTGCACGCCGTGCGAGCGTCCCCACCGCGCGCGCGGCGGCGATCTTGGGCGCCAGCATCGTCACGCCGGCACCATCACGCGGACGCCGCGCGGCAGCGCGCGTACGGTGACCGGCAGCTCGGCGACCGGATCGCCGTCGGCATACAGCGTGAACGGGCGGTCGGCGCTGATCGTGACCGAGGCGGCGCGCCGGACGTGCACATCGGGCAGCTTGACGTGCTCGCCCTTGAACACGGTGGGGAGGAGTCGCAGGAAGCGCAGCCGCGGGACGTTGCCGGTGATCACGACGTCGAGCAGGCCGTCCTCGAGCGAGGCGTCGGGAGCGAGGTACATGCCGCCGCCGTAGGCCTTGGAGTTGGCCGCCGCAACCGTGTAGCCGGTGATGGTCAGCGGATCGCCGTCGTCGAGCGTCACCGTGAACGTGGCCGGGCGCCAGCTGATCAGCGCTCGCAGCGCGCCGTAGGTGTAGACGAGGTTCCCGCGGACGAGCCGCGTCTCGTTGGCGATCCGGTTGGCGTCGGAATCGAAGCCGCAGCTGGCGATGCCGATGAACACGTGCCCGTCGGCCTCGCCGAGGTCGAGCTCGCGCACGACGCCGCGGGCGAGCACGCCGCAGGCGGGGACGGGCTCGAGCGGGATGCCGAGCACGCGCGCGAAGTCGTTGCCGCGGCCACCGGGCAGGACGCCGAGCAGGCCGCCGGTGCCGCGCAGCGCTCCCGCGACGGCCCCGACCAGGCCGTCGCCGCCGAACGCGACGGCGATCTCGCCCGCCCCGGCCGCGGCCACGGCCAGCTCCTGCCCGTGCTCGAGGCTGCGCGTGCGCTCGGTGCGGTGCTCCACGCCCAGTCGCGCGAGCTCGGATTCGACGCCGGGCAGCTCGCGGGCGGCACGTCCACCGCCGGCGGACGGATTCACGATCAGCAGCGCCTTCATCGCACGACCAGGTCGTGAAGGGTCTCGGCGATCGCCACCGGGGCGGGCGCGGACGCTGCCTCGGCCTCGGCCCGGGAGGTGACGCCGGTGAGCACGATCGCCGCGTCGAGCCCGGCGGCGGCGGCGCCGGCGAGGTCGGAGTCGAGGCGGTCGCCGACCACGAGCGCGTTGCCGGGCCCGAGCCGGTCGAGCGCGGTGAGGAAGATCTGGGCATCGGGCTTGCCGACGATCCGCGCCCGGTGGGCGGTGGCGAACTCGAGCGCGGCCACGACCGCGCCGGTGCCCGGCCACAGGCCGTCCTCCATCGGAAACGTGCGGTCGCGCCCGGCGCCGAGCAGCTCGGCCCCGGCGAGCACGGCCTGGGTGGCCGCGCGCAGCTCGGAGAAGTGCAGGTCGCTGTGTCCGGCCACCACGACAACGTCCGCGTCGGCCTCCTGGTCGGTCGCGTTGACGATCCGCGCTCCGGCATCGGCGACGTGGCGGAAGATCGCCTCGGAGCCGATCACGTACACGCGCGGTGGCTTGTCCCGGACCGCGAGCACGTGCTGGACCGCGCCGCCGACGGTGACCACCTCCTCCAGGGAGGCCTGCAGCCCGAGCGACCACAGCTTGCGCACGAACTCCTCCGGCGAGCGCTGCGCGTCGTTGGTCAGGAACGCGATCGTCTTGCCCGCGCGGCGCAGTTCGGCCAGTGCCTCCGGGGCGCCGGGGGTGCAGGCGCCGCCGACCCAAACGCAGCCGTCGAGGTCGACAAGCACGTGGTCGTAGCGGGTGAGCAGGGGGGAGAGGGCCACTTCGCCGTCGGATTATCGCGGCGCGGTGTGCCATCCTTTCGCGCCGTGCGCCGGTTGCTCCTGATCCTCATCGCCGGGACGCTGCTCGCAGGGTGCGGCGGCTCGAGCTCTTCGAGCTCTTCGCCGTCGACGTCCGCGGCCACCTCGGGCACGGCCGCGCAGTCCGCGCCGGCCTCCTGCCACGCGGTTCCCGTCCCGACGCCGAAGGGGCCGCAACACCTGAGCGCGCCGACGATCGCGCTCAACCCGGCCAAGACCTACACGGTCACCGTGGTGACCAACTGCGGCACGTTCGCGTTCACGCTCGACGTCAAGAGCTCACCCAAGACCTCGGCCTCGGTCTACTCGCTGGTCAAGCGCGGGTTCTACGACGGGTTGACCTTCCACCGCGTCGCGGCCGGGTTCGTGATCCAGGGCGGCGACCCGAACGGCGACGGCTCCGGAGGCCCGGGGTACAGCGTCGTCGAGCCCCCGCCGAGCGGCACCCAGTACGTCAAGGGCGACGTGGCCATGGCCAAGACCCAGGCCGACCCGACGGGCGCGTCGGGCAGTCAGTTCTTCGTCGTCACCGCCGCCAACGCGACCCAGTCGGCGGGATTGACGCCCGACTACGCTCTGGCCGGAAAGGTCGTGCAGGGGCAGAACGTCGTCGATGCGATCGGCGCCCTGCCCACCAACCCGCCTCAGGACGGGATGCCGACGCCGGCGGTGGTCATGTCCAAGGTGACGGTGGCGACGAGCTAGGGGCGCCGAGTTGAGTCCCTGACCTGCATCTGATATATCACGGACGATGGCCGCTCAGGCAGAGTCCCCGAAGCAGCTGCCGGGCGCGCAGAGCGTGGTCATCATCGGCGCCGGCATCGTCGGCAACAGCGTCGCCTACCACCTGGCGCGGCTGGGCCAGAAGGACATCACGCTGCTCGACAAGGGGCCGTTGCCGAATCCGGGCGGGTCGACGGGCCACGCCTCGAACTTCATCTTCCCCGTCGATCACTCCAAGGAGATGACCGCGCTCACGCTCGACAGCGTGCGCCAGTACGCCGAGCTGGGCGTGCTGATCGAGAGCGGCGGGATCGAGATCGCGCGCACCGGGGAGCGGATGCAGGAGCTGGCCCGGCGCGTGGCCTCGGCCCGGTCCTGGGGCGTCGAGCCGGTGTCGCTGCTGACCCCGGAGGACGTCAGACAGCTGGTGCCGTTCATCAACGAGGAGCTGATCCTCGGTGGCTTTCACTCGCCGAGCGCGGGGGTCGTCGACTCCTTACGGGCCGGGACGATCATGCGCGAGCGGGCGCAGAAGCTCGTGGGCCTGACCGTGACCGCGAACACGGAGGTGCTCGGGATCGAGGTGGAGCGTCGGAGGGTCAAGCGGGTCCGCACCACCCGCGGCGACATCGAGACCGACGCGGTGGTCGTGTGCTGCGGCGTCTGGAGCCCGCTGATCGCCGCGATGGCCGGCGCCTCGATCCCGCTTGCGCCGGCGGTGCACCAGATGATCGACATCGGCCCCGCGCCCCGGTTCGCCGAGACCAAGGGCATGATCGAGTACCCGATCGTCCGCGACATGGACGTGAACATGTACGAGCGCCAGGAGGGCACGGGGCTCGAGATCGGGTCCTACGCGCACCGCCCGATCCTCGTGCACCCGGCCGAGATCCCGTCGATCGAGGAGTCGGCGCTGACGCCGACCGAACTGCCATTCACCCAGGACGACTTCGATCCGCAGATGGAGATCGCACTCGAGCTGATGCCGGAGATCGTCGGCGACGAGAGCGTGGGCGTGAAGTACGCGATCAACGGCCTGCTGTCGATCACCGGCGACGGCCTGCCGCTGCTCGGCGAGACGCCCGAGGTCGCCGGGCTGTGGTCCGCCGCCGCGGTGTGGACGACGACCGCATGCTCGGCGCCATGCACGAGTACGTCCAGGCCGGCCAGGCCGTGGTGATCACGCCGTTCCTGCTGATGGGCGCGATGTCACCCGTGTCGCTGCCGGCCACGCTCGTGCAGCAGATGGCCGAGGCCTTCGCCGGGATCGCGCTGGCGCAGCTGATCCGGCCCGGCTCCCCGATCGTGTTCGGCTCGTTCTTGTCCAACACCGACATGCAATCGGGCTCGCCCTCGTTCGGCACGCCGGAGTCGGGCATCGGCGTGCTCTGCACGGGCCAGATCGCCCGCCGCTACGGCCTGCCCTGGCGCGGCGGCGGCGCGCTGAACGCCTCCCAGACCGTCGACGCCCAGGCCGCCTACGAGTCGCTGATGACGCTGCTGCCGACGTTCCTGGCCGGCGCCAACTTCGTCATGCACTCCGCCGGCTGGCTCGAAGGCGGCCTCGTCTCCTGCTACGAGAAGTTCATCGTCGACGTCGAGCTGCTGCGCGAGCTCCGGCACGAGTTCACCCCGCTCGAGATCGACGAGGCCTCGCTCGCCTTCGACGCCCACCAAGAGGTCGGCGCCGGCGGGCACTTCCTCGGTGCGATGCACACCCTCGAGCGCTTCCGCGACTGCTTCTACCGGCCCCTGCTGTCCTCGACCGAGAACTTCGACCGCTGGACGAAGCAGGGGGCGCGGGACACGACGGCGCGGGCCGGGGAGCTGTGGAAGACGACGCTGGAGGAGTACGAGCAGCCGGCGATGGACGAGGCGGTGAGGGAGGAGCTCGAGGAGTATGTGGTGCGGCGGCGGGCGGAGCTGGGCGACTAGGCGGTGGCCGGGTGGCGCTTGGTGGTGGATGGCAGGCTGGGCGTGGGCTAACGGCTTGCTGGGAAACGGGGATCAGATGCGCGGGCCGGGCGGCGGGTGCCGTGGCCGTGCTTATCTCGACAAATCGGCGGCCTGCCAGAGAGTTTGCGCGCCTAAGCACCATATGCATGCTTAGGTGGCCGAGGAGGCTGCGACCGGGCGCACGTTGCCGACATAAGCACGTCCGGAATCCGGTGCATCGACCGCACAGCCCGCGGTCGATGCCGGGCCGCCACCGACCACGGAGCCCCCGGAACCCCATCCTCGATGCCGCCGTCCTACGCAGCGATCCGACCGCCCAGCCGAACCTCGGCCCGCCAGCGCCCTACCCGTTGACCGAGGAGCTCGAGTCCGGGTTGATCTCGCGCAACCGTGAGTAGAAGCCGCTGTCGAGCTCGACGCCGGTGTACCGGGCCTTGACCTTGACCTTGACCGGGTCCTGGTCGTGGTCGTGGCCGTGCTCGACGCGGTCGATCAGCTCGGCCATCAGGTGGCCGACGACGGGGGCGTTCTTGAACTGGTTGCCGCTGGTGCCGATGGCCATGTAGAAGCCGGGCAGGTCGGAGCGATCGTAGATCGGGATCCAGTCGTCGGAGACGTCGTAGAGGTCGACCACGCCCTTGCGCTCATGGGGGATGCGGAGGGTCGGGATGCGCCGGGCCAGGCGGAACACCTGCGCCTCCCACTGGGCCTCGGTGACGTTGCGGTCGAACTCGTCGGGCTTGTCGACCCAGACCCGGGGGTCGCAGTCGGGATCCTCGGAGCCGATCAGGATGTGGTTGCCCGACTCGGGCCGGAAGTAGATTCCGGTGTCGCCGTCGGAGGTGTGGAACCCGTCGGCCTCGAAGTCGAAGTCCGGCGGCGCCGGGACGTGGTGCACCTCGTGGCGCAGGGCGCGGGTCTTGACCTTCATCCCGTCCTCGACGCCGGCCATGCGGTTGATCACGAACGAGTGGGGGCCGGCGACGTTGATCACGATCGGGGCATCGATCTCGTGGCCGTCGGCGAGGCGCTCGTGTCGTAGATCGGGATCCGGCGCTTCAGCTCCGCGTTGTCCCACTCCTCGTACTCGACGCCGAGCTCGCAGTAGTGGGCGAGCACCTTCTCGTGGTGTCCGGTCCCGCTCTTGAGCAGGATCGTGCCCGACTGCATGTACTTGGCCGCGCCGGATTCGTCGGGCGCCTCGAGGTAGTCCTCCCAGCCCTGCCAGTAGAAGAAGCCCTCGTAGGCCATCGCCACACCCTCGCGCGAGGAGTAGTGCGCGCGGACGATCGCGCACGAGTTGCTCGTCGGTCCGTAGCCGGACGCCGGCAGCTTGTCGATGTTCAGCGTCTGATAGCCGCGCTTGGCGAGCTCGAACGCGATCGACGCGCCGATCACGCCCGCGCCGATGATGATGGCGTCGGCCTTCGGCGTCATGGACATCCCTCGCCCATCTGCCACCCTCCTCGGCCCCACTGCCTCGCCCTCCGCGGAAGGACAAATATATCAGTCATCTATCAGTTGCCTCACTGATCGACAGCCGCATCTGCGCCGCACCGGCCCCGCCCCCGATCGGTGCCGGGGCCGTCTCCTGATCGAGCCGGGTGACGGCGTAGCCCGCCTCGGCCAGCGCGGCCAGGATCGCCTCCCCGTGCCGGCTGCCGCGGGTCTCGAGCGCGATCTCGACGCCGGTCTCGCGCACGTGCAGCGACACGGCCTCACGCACGTGATCGGCGTGCACGACGTTGCCGCCGGCCTCGGCGATGCAGGTCAGGAGCGCCGCGAGACCGCCGGGGCGATCGGAGATCCGGGTGAACAGCCGCAGTCGCCGGCCGACCGTCGTCTCGTGGCGCTGGGCGATCGCGGCCAGCAGCCCGGCGTCGACGTTCCCGCCCGAGAGCACGATCACCGTGGCGCCGCGCCGCGCCGGCGCGATCTGCCCGGCGACCAGCGCGGCCACCCCGACGGCGCCGCCGCCCTCGACGACGAGCTTCGCGCGCTCGAGCAGCCACACCATCGCCTCGGCGGTGTCATCGTCGCGGGCCACCACGATGTCGTCCACCCACCGGGCCACCAGCGGCAGCGTGATGTCGCCCGGCCGCTTGACGGCGATCCCGTCGGCGATCGTCGGGGTCGGCACGACGGGCGTCGGAGTGTGCGCATCGAGCGATCCCGGGTAGGGCGCGCAGCCCTCGATCTGCACGCCGATCACGCGCACCTCCGGCCGGGCCGTCTTGATCACGCCCGCGACGCCGGAGATCAGCCCGCCGCCGCCGATCGGCACCACGACCTGGGCCAGGTCCTCGACATCCTCGAGCAGCTCTATCCCGAGCGTCGCCTGGCCGACGATGATCTCCGGGTCGTCGAACGGGTGCACGAACGTGGCGCCCACCTCGGCGGCGCGCTCGCGCGCGGCGGCCACGCAGTCGTCGACCGACTCGCCGCCGAGGCGGACCGTCCCGCCGAACGCCTCGACCGCGGCGATCTTGGCGATTGCGGCCTCGCGCGGCATGAACACCTCGCACGGCAGCTTGTGCGCCCGCGCGGCGTAGGCCAGCGACTGCGCATGATTGCCGGCGCTGCCCGCGACCACGCCCCGGGGGTTGTCCAGGCCCCAGAGCTTGTGCATCGCGCCGCGGATCTTGAACGACCCGGTGCGCTGCAGGTTCTCGGCCTTCAGCAGGACCCGGCCGCCGCACAGCTCCGACAGGCTCCGGGAGCTGAGCACGGGGGTGTGGCGGACCAGCTCCGAGACCTTCTCACGCGCGCTGACGGCGTCGCCCGAGGCCAGCCGCGCGACGACGGTCTCCGCTGCGCTGGGGTCGGCTGTGGATCGCATGCGGCACCTCGACAGCACTCCCGCCGGCGGCCGCCGAGGTGACGGTTCAGGGTTGGCGGAAGCGGTGTCCCTTGTCTAGAATCGGTCATCGATGACTCATATATCAGGCGGCGACGCGGCCCGTCAACCGAGGCCCCGAGTGTGACCACGCAGCCCTCGCCCCCCGCCGGCACGTCGACTCCGGCGCCGCCGGCGTCGAAGCACCCCGCCGCCGCGCCCGAGCGCCGGCCGCCAGGGACCCGCGAGCTGCTCGCGGACCGCGCCTACTCGGAGCTGCGCGACCGGATCGTGACGCTGAAGATCGCCCCCGGCGCACCGATCAACGAGGACCTGCTCGGCGTAGAGCTCGAGATGGGGAGGACCCCGGTGCGCGAAGCGATCAAGCGGCTCGCGCTCGAGAACCTGGTCACCGTGTTCCCGCGGCGGGGCACGTTCGCCTCCGAGATCAACATCACCGACCTGGCCGACATCTCCGACGTGCGGATACAGCTCGAGGGTCACGCCGCCTACCGGGCGGCGGAGCGGCTGACCGACGCCCAGCGGGCCGAGCTGCACCGGCTGCTGGCGGAGCTGGCGGACAGCCAGGGCAGCGATGACGTGGAGGCGCTGATGGCCCTCGACGCGCGCGTGCACCGCTTCATCTATCGCTGCGCCGGCAACCCGTACCTCGAGGACACGCTGGCGCGCTACCTCAACCTGTCGCTGCGGATCTGGCATCTCGTGCTCGACCGGCTGCCGCATCTGTTCGCCCGCGTGCAGCACGACGACGTGCTGCACGCGATCGCCGCCGGCGACGCGGTCCGCGCCCGCGCCGTGCTCGAAGAGCACATCGCGACCTTCGAGCGCGAGATCAGAACGGTCCTGTAGCCCCGAGGCGGCTGGAGAGCTCGTGCGCCTGCTCGAGCGTCAGGCGCCCGAGCAACCGCGCGGCCCGCTCGGCAACCGGGTCCGGTGCGACCCCATCGCCGCAGCTCACGAGGATGGAGCGTGAGGCGTGAGCACGACGGTCTGAAGCTCGGTGAAGGAGTGCATCACGTGAGCGCCACCGACGCGGCCGATTCCGCTGTCGGTGCCGGCGCGGCCACCGAACGGCAGCTGCGCCTCCCAGTAGTTGCTCGACTCGTTGATGTTCACCCATCCGGTCCGCACGCGATCGGCGAACTCGAGGCCCCGGTTGAGGTCGGCGGTGAAGATCGCCGCGAGCAGCCCGTACGGAGAGGCGTTTGTAAGCTCGATCGCCTGCTCGAGTGAGTCGATCGCGACCACGGGGGCGATCGGGCCGAAGGTCTCCTCGACCGCGACTGGCGTCGGCGGGCACGCCGGCGAGCACGGTGGCCTCCCAGTAGAGGTCGGTCGGGTAGCCGGCGTGCCCGCCGACGCTGCGCACCGTCGCGCCGCGCTCCAGTGCGTCGGCGACGTGCTCATCCATCTTGCGAGCCACGGGCTCGTTGTTGAGCGGGCCCATCGTCGTCCCCTGATCGAACGGGTCACCGAGCAGGATCCGCTCCGAGACGCGGGCGGCCAGCCGCTCGAGATAGTCGTCCTCGACGGCCCGGTGCACGAGGATCCGCTCGCCGGCTGTGCAGCTCTGACCGGCACACAGGAAGCACGCCGTCAGCGTGGCGTCGACGGCGGCGTCGAGGCTGGCGTCGTCCATCACGACCAGCGGGCCGTTGCCGCCCATCTCGAGCAGCGTCGCCTTGCCCGCCGCGGCCTGACCGACGATCCGCCCCGTCGCGGTGGAGCCGATGAACGCGACCCCGTCCGTGCCCGGGTTGCGGGCGATCTCGTCGCCCACGACCGGTCCGGGGCCGGTGACCAGGTTGAAGACACCCGGCGGCAGGTCGGCCTCGGCGATGCATTCGGCCAGGGCCACCGCGCACACCGCGGTCGACGGCGCCGGCGTCCACACGACCGCATTGCCGCAGGCGAGCGCCGGGGCGATCAGCTCGGCCGGCATCGTGTAGGGCCAGTTCCAGGGGCTGATGACGCCGACCACGCCACGCGGGCGACGCACGAGCATCACCCGCTTGCCGGGCGAGACGGAGTTGGGCAGCTCGCCGCCGAGCCGCTTGGCGTCCTCGGCGGCCATGCGCCAGTACTCGACCAGCTCGCCGACCTCGTCGTAGGCCTCGGCGTGCAGTGGCTTGCCCTGGTCGAGCGTCAGCGTCCGCGCGAGCTCGTCGCGCCGCGACTCGATCAGGTCGCCGACGGCGTTCATCTTCGCCGCCCGGTCGAACGCCGTCAGCCGCGCCCACGGCTCGAACGCCGCGCGCGCGGCGGCGATCGCGCGCTGCGCGTCGCCACGGTCGCCCTCAGGCACGCTGGTGATCAGCTCGCCGGTCGCGGGACTCGTGGCGTCGAACGTCTCACCGGTCGCGCTGGGGCCCCAATCGCCGCCTACGAACATCTCTTGGGCGGCGCCTACGGCCATGGGCAGGCACGGGATCTGTTCATCGGGTTGTCGGTGATCGTCGGCTCGATCTACTACTTCGCGGTCTACAACCGCAAGCCGATCGAGGTGCTCAAGGAGCACGCGGCTGAGGTGCCGGACTTCGACGGCGCCGCGCTCGGCGAGATGGCGCCGTGATCGATGCGGGCGAGTTCGACTATGTGATCGCGGGTGGCGGCACCGCCGGGTGCGTGCTCGCCGCCCGCCTGTCCGAGGATCCCTCTCTCAGCGTGTGTCTGCTGGAAGCCGGGCCGTCGGATGTCGAGGACCCGGCCATCCTCCGGCTCGAAGCCTGGATGTACCTGCTCGACTCGGGCTACGACTGGGACTACCTGGTCGAGCCCCAGGAGAAGGGCAACAGCCCCGGAGTGGGGGCGAACCTGGACGACCACGTCGAGGGCATCGTGCAGTGGGAGGCTACGCAGCCGATGGTCCGCACGTCGACCCAGTTCTGGGAGATCGGGCTGTTCGCGCACACCGAGGACGGGCTCGACCGGCCCGACCTGATGATGCACTACGGCTCGCTGCCGTTCGACATGAACACCGCCCGGTGGGGCTACCCGACCACCGAGAACGGGTTCTGCCTGACGCCGAACGTGTGCCGCGGCCGCTCCCGCGGCACGGTCCGGCTGCGCTCGCCCGACTACCGCGACCGCGCCCGCGTGGATCCTCGCTACTTCACCGACCTCGACACCGTCTACCACCCGGCGTGCACGGCGCACATGGGTCCCGACTCCGATCCGCTCGCGGTCGTCGATCCGCGGCTGCGCGTCCGCGGGGTGGAGTCCTTGCGGATCGCCGACGGCTCGATTCTCCCGTTCCTGCCCGCTATCAATCCGTGCATCACGACGATGATGGTGGGCGAGAAATGTGCGGACATGATCAAGCGGGACGCCCGGGCGTCCGTGGCGGAGCTGACGACGCCGGCGACGGGGTGAACGCCGGCTCGAGCGCGGCGGTGGCGCCGCCGGAGGTGACGCGCTTCCTGCGCGAGCACCCGCCGTTCGAGGCCCTCGAGCTGGCCGACGTGGAGCAGGTGGCGGCCTCCGCTGAGGTCGAGTTCCATCGCGCCGGGAGCACGATCTTCTTGCAGGGTTCCGACCCGGTGGCCCACCTCCGGGTCGTGCGCAGCGGCGCGGTCGAGATCGTGCACGACGGCCGCGTGCTCGACCTGCTCGGCGAGGGCGAGCTGTTCGGCCACGCCTCGATGCTGTCGGGGCTGCCGACGGGCTTCGAGGCCCGCGCCATCGAGGACACGCTCTGCTACCGGATTCCCTCGGAGGTGGCCAAGGGGCTGCTGTCGCGCCCCGACGGGCTGCGCTTCGTGGCCCGGTCGCTGCTCGAGGCGCCGATGATCGCCACCGGCACCGCGCCTCCCTCGCGCGATCCCGCCCATCAGCCGGTCGGCACGCTGCTGCGCGGCGAGGCGGTGATCTGCCGGCCCGACGCCTCGATCCGCGAGGCGGCACAGATGATGACCGCGGCCGCCCAGACCTCGGTCGTGATCGACCTCGGCGACGGGTCGCTGGGGATCCTCACTGATCGCGACCTGCGCACTCGCGTGGTGGCCAACGGCATCCCGGGCGAGGCGCCGGTGTCGGCGGCGATGTCGGCACCCGCCTACACGTGCACGGCCGAGCAGCTCGGCGGCGAGGTGCTGCTGGACATGCTCGACCGCGGCTTTCGCCACTTTCCGGTCCTCTCGGCGACGGGGCGGGTCATGGGTGTGGTCTCCGACCTCGACCTGGTCGCCGTCGAGACCCGGTCCTCGTTCTACCTGCGCCAGGCGATCGCTGCCGCCAAGAGCCCGGACGAGCTGGCGGTCGTAGCGCGCGACCTGAACCCGTCTGTGATCGCCCTGTACGACGCGCGCGTCGCGCCCACCAACATCACCGCCGTGTACGCGGTCGTGCTCGACGCACTCACCCGGCGACTGGTCGAGCTGGCGGTGGCGGAGGCGGGCGAACCGGCAGCGCCGTTCTCGTGGCTCGCGCTCGGCAGCCAGGCGCGCCGCGAGGCCACGCCGGCGTCCGACATCGACAGCGCGATCGCCTGGGTCGGCGACGTCGACGAAAGGGAGATCAGGCCCTACCTGCACGGCGTCGCCACGAAGGTCGTGGCCGGGCTCGAGGCGTGCGGGTTCCAGCCCGATCCGCACGGCGCGACCGCGTCGGACTTGCTGTTCGTGCGTTCGGTCGAGTCCTGGCGCCGCGTCGCCCGCAGCATGATCGCCGACCCGACCCAGGAGAAGGCGCTGATCCTCGTCTCCGTCCTGGTCGACAGCCGGCCGGTGTGGGGCCTGCATCTCGGGAGCCCGATCTCGGAGGCGTTCCGCGTCGCTCCGGGCAACCCCGACCTGCTGCGGATGCTGGCCCGCTTCGCGCTCTCCTATCGGCCGCCCACCGGTTTCCTGCGCGGGCTGGTCGTCGAGCACACGGGCGAGCATCGCGGCCGGCTCGACCTCAAGAAGGCCGGGATCGTGCCCGTTGTCGGCCTGGCCCGGTGGGCGGGCATGGCGGCGGGGGTGACCAGCGGCTCGACCGGTGAGCGCCTGCGGGCCGCCGCCGACGCCGGCACCCTGCCGAGCGCCCACGCCCACACGCTGATCGACGCGTTCGAGCTCATCCACGGGTTGCGGATCGAGCACCAGGTCCAGCTTCTGCGGGCCGGCCGGCCGCCCGACGACTACGTCGATCCGGCGGCCCTCAGCTCACTGACCCGGAGTCATCTCCGGGAGGCGTTCCGGGCCGTGGCGTCGATCCAGAAGCGCATCGCCGCCGACGTCCACATCGGAGTCAAGTGAAGCTCCGACTGCCGTCGATCGGCGCCAGCAAGCCGCGCTGCGCGGCGGCCGCCGCGTACGGGCGAGCCGAGCTTGCGGGCCGCCGCACGCCGTGGCGCGAGGCGAGCTGGTGCGTCGTCGACCTGGAGCTGAGCGGGCTGGACCCCGGCCAGCACGAGATCGTCTCCTTCGGCGCGCTCCCGGTCGAGTCCGGCCGGGTGCAGCTGCATCACGCCGTCACCGGGCTGGCCCGGCCGGTGGGCGTCCTCAGCGAGTCCTCGATCCGCGTGCACGGCATGCGCGCCGCCGACCTGGCCGACGCGCCGCCGCTGGACGAGGCGATCGTGCCGCTGCTGGAGGCGATGACGGGGCGGATCCTCGTCGCCCACGCGGCCGGGGTGGAGCGGGCGTTCCTGGGCCCGGCGCTGCGACAGCAGGGGGTGAAGCTGCGCGGACCGGTCCTCGACACGATCACGCTCGGTCAGGTGTGGCTGCACGAGCGCGACGGGAGCTCGCCGCCGTGGGTGTCCCTGACCGCGTTGGCCGGTCTGCTCGGGCTGCCGGCCGAACGGCCTCACGACGCGCTCGGCGACGCGCTCACGACGGCGCAGATCTTCATCGCGCTGGCCACGCACCTCGAAGCCGCCCACCCGCAGACGGTTGGCAGCCTCGTCCGCGCCGACCGCCGGTTGGCGTCGATGGTCGCGTATGCCACCGGGCCCGGTAGCGTGTCGGCATGACCGGCGACTGGCGCGACTATCGCCCCGCGATCTGGCTGGCGATGCTCGGGCTCGCCGTGATCCTCGTGGTGCCGTCTCCCGTGGGCTACATCGGGGCGGTCGCGCTCGGCGGCGCGATCGGCGTCGCGATCCGCGTCAACCAGCGCCGGCGCGTGATCGCCCGGCACCCGCCGCCGTCCAAGTCCAAGTCCAAGACGCGCCGGCGCAAGTGAGCCTCCGCCGGACGGAGATCGCGGTCAGGTAGGTTCTCCGGATGGACTATCGCACGCTGGGAACCACCGGAGTAAAGGTCAGCCCGCTGTGCCTCGGGGCGATGATGTTCGGCGCCTGGGGCAACACCGATCACGAGGACTCGGCCCGGATCATCCACCGCGCGCTCGACGCGGGGATCAACTTCATCGACACCGCCGACGTGTACTCGCGCGGCGAGTCCGAGGAGATCGTCGGCAAGGCGCTGGCCGGCGGCCGCCGTGACAACGTCGTGCTGGCCACGAAGGTGCACGGCAAGATGGGGGATGACCCCAACCAGTTCGGCAACTCGCGGCGCTGGATCACGACCGAGGTCGAGAACAGCCTCCGTCGGCTCGGGACCGACTGGATCGACCTGTACCAGATCCACCGTCCGGAGATCGACACCGAGATCGACGAGACGCTCGGCGCGCTGACCGATCTCGCGCAGGCGGGCAAGGTCCGCTACATCGGATCCTCGACCTTCCCGCCGAGCCACATCGTCGAGGCGCAATGGACCGCGCAGCGCCGCGGCCGGGAGCGGTTCGTCACCGAGCAGCCGCCGTACTCGCTGCTGATCCGCGGGGTCGAGGCCGACGTGCTCCCGACCTGTCGGCGCTACGGCATGGGCGTGATCCCGTGGAGCCCGCTCGCCGGCGGATGGCTGTCGGGGCGCTACCGCAAGGACACCGACGTGCCCGAGTCGCGCCGTGCCCAGATGCTCCCGAGCCGCTACGACATGTCGCTGCCCGCCAACCAGCGCAAGCTCGACGCGGCCGATGCGCTGGCGCGGCTGGCCGACGAGGCCGGGATGACGCTGATCGAGATGGCGCTCGCGTTCGTGATCCGCCACCCCGCGGTCACCGCGGCGATCATCGGCCCGCGCACGATGGAGCACCTGGAGTCGCAGCTGCCGGCGGCCGAGATCGAGCTCAGCGACGAGATCCTGGACCGCATCGACGAGATCGTGCCGCCGGGCGAGAACGTGAACCCGTCGGATACGGGCTGGGAGAACCCGGATCTGAGACCGGAGGCCCGCCGCCGGTAAGGCTAAGACGGAGCCGCAATTTCTCCCCGGCGGACTCGGCAGAGGCGCCCCGCTTCGATAGGGTCTGCCTCCAAGGAGGCCGGGGGAGGAGACGATATGTACAAAGCGATCGTTGTGGGGACCGACGGGTCCGAAACCGCCAAGCGGGCGGTCGAGGAGGCCGCGACGCTGGCCAAGGCGCTCGGCTCGGATCTGCACATCGTGGCCGCGTATGAGCCGGTGCGCGGGGCCCGGGTCTCGGGCGCGCCCGACGCGGCGGCCAAGATCTGGGCGCCGCTGCCGGACGCGCAGGTCGACGCGACGGTGGAACAGGCCGCCGTGGCCGTCCGCGTGGGCGGCGTGGAGGCCAAGACGCACACGCTGCGCGGGGATCCGGCCGATGCCCTGGTCGAGGTCGCGGCCAAGGTAGGGGCGGAGCTGATCGTGGTCGGCAACCAGGGCATGCACAGCGCCCGCCGGTTCGTGATGGGCAGCGTGCCCAACAAGGTCTCGCACAAGGCGCGCTCGAGCGTGCTGATCGTCTCGACCGACCGCGCCTGAGCTCCGGACCGCGCCGCGGCGCGGCGCGGTCTAGAACATGGTCTAGAACAGCGCCGCCTGCGGGTCGGGCTCCGGCGGCGCGAGGCACTCGGGTCCGTCGTAGCGGGCGTCGTTGACCGCCCGGCCGACCGGGTGCAGCGCCGTCCCGTCGGGGGTCAGGCTCGTGAGCAGCTCAGGGAGCCGAACCACCGGCGTGGAGGGATCGAGCCACGACGCCTCTGCGGCCGGGTCGAGGATCACCGGCATCCGGTCGTGCAGCGGCGCCACGGCCGAGTTGGCGGCGGTGGTCAGGATCGTGCACGTGCGCAGCGTCGTGCGGTCCTGGCCGTGCCAGATCGACCACAGGCCCGCGAACGCGAACAGCCCGTCATCGGAGCGGGTGATGTGGAACGGCTGCTTGGGCCCGTGCGGCATCCGCTGCCACTCGTAGAAGCCGTCGGCGATGATCAGGCAGCGAAAGCGCTCGTAGGGGCCGCGGAAGGCGGGACGCTCGGCGACCGTCTCTACCCGCGCGTTGATCATCTTCAGCCCCGTGTCGGGGCTCTTGGCCCACGAGGGGACGAGCCCCCAGCGCAGGTTCTCACCACGCGGCTTGCCGTCGCGGTCGGTGGTGATGGCGAGGACGTCGTCGCCGGGGGCGATGTTGTAGCGCCGGCGAACCCCGATCGACTCGCCGATCGGGAACCGGGCCCGGACGTCGGCCGGGTTCGGCGTGGCAAGGGTGTAGCGGCCGCACACGGGCTGGCGGCGGAGTCAGCGCGAGCGCGCGGCGATCTGCTCGGCGCGCTCGGCCTGTGCGCGCTTCTGCCGCCGTCTGCCGACGAACACGAGCGTCCCGACCGCCACCAGCACGACGACGAACGTCCAGAAGATCGACAGGTCGGTGGAGACGCCGCCGAACGGGAGCGCGATCAGCTCCACGATCCCGTACCCGATGGCCAGGACCAGGACGATCACCACGGCGATGATCACGATGCCGCGGATCCGCGCCAGCAGGCCCGCGCTGGCGGGCGGCGCGACGAGGCCCATCAGCTTCAGGCCGCGCAGCTGGCGCTTGGACGGGGGCTCGACCCCGAGGCGCTCGGCCGCCTGCTTGAGGTCGTCGGGCCGGCGCTCGGCCAGCGCCAGCGAGGCATCGGCCATGCGCCGCAGCTGCAGCCGCTCCTGAGGGCGTGCCGCGGCCAGCGCACGCTGGAAGTGGGCCCGGGCCGCCTTGGCGTCATAGCGCTCGGCAGCGCGCGCGCCGAGGATCGCCTGGGCCGCGGCCTTGAACTTGGTCTCGGCCTCGAGCTCCTCGTCGGAGCGGCTCTCCATCTGCTGCATCGCGGCGAGCTGACTGCGCTGCTCGACCCGCATCGTGCGCTGCTGCTTTGCCATGACGACAAGAGTCTACGCAACGCCGCCGTGATCGGAGCGATGCGCCGCGCGCGTCGCGCGGCGACCGCGGGCCCAGCCCTCGGGTCTAGCCGCCGGCCATCACGACGTAGATCTTCTGACCGGTCAGGTACTGGCCAGAGTCGTTCGGGCTGGCCGGCGGGCTGCGGTAGACGTCGATGTGGCGCCCGTTGATGGCGCCGCCGGTGTCCTGAGCGGTGAACCAGCCGCCGTGCCCGTCGTGCTTGTAGGCCGGGATGTAGACGCGGCTGCCGAGCGGGATCACGCGCGGATCGACGGCGATCGACTGGTCGAAGCGCAGCGGCAGCGACGGACCGGCGGCGAAGGTGACGCCCGGAATCGGCACGTAGTGACGGCCCGTGCCTGCCGACCAGCCACCGGCGGCGAGCGGGAACGTCACCGCGCCGTTGCCGTTCTTCCAGTAGCCGCCGGCGCGCCAGTACGGAGCGCCGGCCGCGAAGCCGTCCCAGGCGTCGGTCGGCGAGCCGTCCGCGGTCACCCAGCCCTCGTTGCCGAGCGCGTCGATGTGGTACATCCGGCCGTCGAGGCCGAAGCCCTCGCCCTCCATCGAGACGCCGGTGGCGGAGTAGAGCCAGTCGATCCGGTGCTTGCCCGACAGCCCGGGCGCGCTCACCAGCCGCCCGACGAACCACGCCTCGGGCGCCGGCCAGTACTCGGTGATCGCGACGCCGTGCAGCCACACGCCACCGCGCGGCGCCGTCTGAGCACCGTTCTTGTTGGCCTTCGGCTTCGGCTTGGGCTTGGGTTTGGGCTGGGGGTCAAGGCCACCGATCGGTGCGCCGCCGCTGCCGAGCGTGCTGAGGGTCGCCGACGAGGAGCCGCCGAGGCCGACGCCGCCCGACGCGAGTGCAGCGCCCGGAGCAAGGAGCAGCGAGGCGGTCGCCACGAGCAGTGCCGCAAGCGCCGAGCGGGCGCGGAGACGAGGCGGTACTGTGGTCATCTAGGCTTTCCTTGGCGATCCCGTACCAATGCCGCGCTGGCGCGAGGGGCGCTTCAAATGCAGCCAATGGAGGCTACGATATGAAGCTGCCGGGGTCCTTACGAGGGCGCGTTCTTGCAATACCGACGGCCGGCCTCGCTTTTGGTGCTAGGGGCGTCCGGCGACGCGATCAACGTCCACGCCCCTCACGGACACGCGCTCGTCCGAACAGACTGAAGCGAGCAACGCGGTCGATCGCGAGCCAGCTTCACCAACCGCTCACCAACCGCTCCTGAGACGCCGGTCTACATGACGCCGGTCTACATAAGCCCCATTATCGAGCGTTGATGGGGACTCGGGTCACGGGCCCAATCGGACGTCGTCGCCCGTTTCGTTGGGAAAGCGCAACTTCGCGCCGGTTGGGGTATTACTGCAGACAGCTACGCTGAGGAGGCTGGGATGAAGAGAACGTTTGCGGTACTCGTGGCCGCCATGGCGATGACCGCCGTCTGCGCGGCGGTGGCGCTGGGCGCATCGAACCCGCTCGTCGCCACGGGGAGGGCATCGAGCATCACCACGACCTCGGCGACGCTGAACGCCACGGTCAATCCGGCCTCCCGCCGCACCAGCTACCTCTTCCAGTACGGATCGACGACCGGCTATGGCCTCACCACGTCCACCAAGTCGGCGGGCTCGGGATCCAAGACCGTGTCGGTCAAGTTGACGGCCTCCGGGTTGATCCCCGGGACGGTCTACCACTACCGGGTGGTGGCCTACAACAGCATCGGCACCTCCTACGGACAGGATCGGGCGTTCACCAGCTCAGGGCATCCGCCGCCGGGCGCACTCACCGGCGCCACGCTCAAGGTCGGGCACGAGTTCGCGGTCCTCACCGGAACCGTCGTCCCGAACGGGCAGGCGACGAGTTGGTTGTTCCAGTACGGACCTGCGGCGAACGACTACACCGCCTCGAGCAACGGCGGTACCGTGGCGGCGAACAGCCTCGCCTCCACGGTGGCCGTCACGATCTCCCCTCTGCCGACCGGCACCACGTTCCACTACCGGCTCGTCGCCCTGCACGGAAACGCGTACCAGGTCGGTCAGGACGAGAGCTTCACGACGCTCCCCTTCCCCCGCCCGCTGCCTCGCGTGACGGCCAAGACGACGCCACACCAGGCGCGCTCCAAGCCGTACGTGTTCATCACGACCGGGTCGATCCGGCTGCCCGCGCCGATCCCGGCCGCAGCCGGCTGCAACGGCATCGTCGCGGTGCGCTACTTCGTCGGCCACCGCTCGGTCGCCGTGGGCCTCGCCACGGTCCAGCCGGACTGCAGCTACAGGCGTGAGGTCACGTTCCGCAAGCTGGTCAACCATCAGAGCACCAGACTGCGCGTCGAGGTCCGCTTCCGCGGCAACGCGTACCTCGCTTCGACCAGCGCGGGCGTGCGGCGCGTCCGGCTCGGGTAGCGCGCGGCGCCGGCCAGCCGGGCCGTCGTGGACCGATGCATCACTGAAACTACACCAGGGTCAGCACGCCCGAGGACGGCTGCCCTGCCCCACCGCTCACGGTTACGTTCACGCGCAGGCGATGCGCCTGGTTCAGCATCTACTTCCCGGCCGGCCGCGGCTCAGTGCGGGCGGTCCCGCAGCCGGTAGACCATGCGCAGGCCCGACCACGTCGCGTCGATCGCGCACACCTTGTTGTCCACCAGGCCGGCGGCGAGGCCGAGCTCGCGGACCAGACCCTCCCCCACGTCCGTGGGCACGCCGGAGGCGCGCTTGGGCCAGGCGATCCACAGTCCCCCGGCGGGATCGAGCGCCCGCACCGCCGCCGGCAGCCGCCGCTCGAGCTCACGGCGCTCGGTGAAGAACGCGACGATCACGTCGAGCGGACCGCGCGCGGTTTGGCGGATCGTTACCACGGGCGGCAGCTCGCCCAGCGTGTCGCCGAACCCGTCCGGCGCGGCCAGCAGCCCGAGCCGTGCACCGGGCTTGATCCCGAGCTTGCGCGGCA
>CAWFKF010000120.1:0-109485 GCA_963816005.1 uncultured Solirubrobacteraceae bacterium
CCAGCACCCACCGCAGGACCTTTCGCGCGCAGCCCGGGTAGATTGCCGCCCCACCACGCCAACCCGGCACGTGTCGAGGTGACGCCCATTTCGCTGATCGTGCAGATCGAGAGGGCAGCCTCGTGCAACCGAGAGACGAATCCGCCAGCCCGCCTCCTGCGCGTCCAAGAAAGCAGGACGAGGACTCCGACGGGTCCCAGCCTTGAGATTCGCCACGTGCGCAACCGGCCCCTCCGGCGGCGCCCCTCGGCCTGACTGGTCGCTCCGAGAACCTGCTCTTCAGCGGAAGGAGGAGCCTGTGCTAACCGACCCCGAGTTGACGCTGGTCGCCGTGCGGACAGCCGTGAGCGTCCACCGCCACGTCAGCGGACTGCTGCATCCATGAACGAACAGCAACATCCCCCTCGAGCGCCGCGCTGCTCCTAGAGGGCGAAAGCGGGCGCGAGCCCGCTGTCGAGATCACGCGGCGAAAGGGGCAGTCAATGGGCGCGTGAAGGGACGGACCCCACGGCACAGACCGTTACGTCGCGGCTATCGAGCGGACGCTCGAGACAACGCGCACGGTAGCCGACGCGATCCGGGCCCGCGATCCACCTGGACCTCGTCTGCGAGCCGGAGCTCTCGGTGCTCCTGTTCGAGCGGCCGGGCTGGGACGACGATGGGTACGCGGTTTGGGTCGAACGCACTGGCGACGACGGGCGTGATCCTGTGCGTGCCGACCAAGTGGCATAGCCGCACGGTGCTACGCCTGGCGTTCGTGAACCCCGACACGCAGCCCGCGCGCGTGATCGAGGTGTTGGACACGCTGCGGTGAGACCGAATCTCATCGCGACACACAGAGGTGGCTTCGTTTCGAATCCGATCGCCCCGTTTTCGAGGGTGGTCGCTCTGCTCCCGAAGGGCCCCGCCACGGAGTTCCTGCTCACGCCGGCGAATCACAGCACCCGCTGGCGGCGGCGGGCCCGCCGGCGTCCGACACCTCACGCGCTCGTCGCACTGCCCCGCGGACGAACTCCGGCAGTCAGGATGACCGGCGCGCCAGCGCCGACGACCGGTCTGGGCGGGCGGCGGGCCTCATGGTGCTGCTGGGTTCTGCGGGCCGCTGCCTTGCCCGCCCGCCGGCGCCCCGTCGCCCGGGTCCGCTCCTCCCTCAGCACCGGACCAAAGTCCTTCGGCGTCAAATACGTCGAGGCCAGAAGCTCGCCGCCGCGGGCGAAGAGCGGGAAACAGGCGTCGCCGAGCAGTAGGTAGGCCGCCGCGCCTTGCGTGCTGTCGACCCAATTCGGCGGCTTCGCGACGACGCGCACGCTCGACAGCATCCGTAGCAATTTGACGCTGGGCCTCGTCCCTCGGAAGTCCCGGTCGACAGCAGTCCGTGGAGCGTTCGACGCAATGGCTGCCGAAGGTCAGCGGGACGCTGTCGCCCGGCAATCGCCAGCCCCGCTGGATATCGTCGAGCGCGCTCATTTCGGGCACCCCGGCGGGCTGAACCGATGGTGTAGCCAGTCGCGCTCCGTACGATCGCCGGGGGCTCGGTCCCTCGCCTGCCGCGTCAGCCTCGAGGTGGGGAGCAGCAACCCCGCCTCAAGCTCGGTCGAGGGCCGCGGACGTGTATGCGAGCGGGATGTCCACGGTCGCGCTGCGCTTGACCTGCCAGCTCGCCGGCAGCATGTCGACCGATCGCCCGCGCACGCGCGGCTTCGGGATGGCTCGACGAGGGGACGCGGCCGGCCCTGATCACGACGGCGGTCGGCCTCGTTGCCGGCGAGCTCGAGTACTACCCAGGTGTGTCGGCGCGACCTTGGGTGATGTCGGCCGCGTGCTGAGTGCGGCCGCGGGTTAGCGGCTTGGTGGCGGGCTGACCGCGTCGTGGGGGACGACCGTTCTGCGGCGTGGATCACCGAGCGTCTTCAACGGCGGTCTGCGGAGGCGAGCAGCTTGAGCAGGAGGCGTTGGAGACGTTGCTGCTGTTTGGGGCCGTCGAGGGTGTGGTCGAGCTCGGCGCTGATTGCGTCGAGGGCGGCGGTGACGTTGCGCAGGGCGTTGCGTCCTCGTGGGGTGAGTTCGAGTGCGTAGGAGCGGCGGTCGTTCTGGTTGCGGTGGCGTTTGACGAGTTGGTCGGCTTCGAGGCGGTCGACGGTTTGCAGGATCGCGGTGCCGCTGAGTCCGAGTTGCTCGGCGATCGCCTGTTGCGAGGTTGGGCCGGTTGCGTCGAGGGTTCTGAGCGTTCCGTATTGCGGCGCGGTGAGTCCGATCTCGCGCAGGCGCTGAGCGAAGGACTCGCTGACTGCGTGGTGAGCCAGCGAGAGCAGGTGGACGGTGCGCCCGGTGAGTGCGGTGGGACGTTGCTCCGAGTGGCCGCCGGCGCCCACGATCCTCTGCAGCATCCGGTCGAGGTCTTGCCGCTCGCGGTCGGCGAGCACCGAGGTGAGCTGTGCGTTGGCTTGGTCGGCCGCGCGCTCCATATCCGCAAGCGTGCTACCGGCCTTGCCGGTCGATAGGAGCGCGTAGGAGCGGCGGTCGGCTGGATCACGTTTGCGCTCCACAAGCCCGACCTGTTCCATCGCGTCGATCAGGGAGACCATGATGGTGCGGTTGATCCCCAGCCGCTCGGCAAGCTGCTGCTGGGAGCGGGGGCCCCACTCGGCGAGCGCCGCAAGGACCTCGTGGTAGCGCGGGAGCAGACCGTCCGGCAGTGCGGCCGCGAGCTGTTCGGTCGCGCGCACGTGCGCGAGTCGCAGCAGGAACCCCGTCTCCTTCCTGGCCGGGCCGGGGATCGACCGCTCCGGCGGGGTGCTCTGGCTGCCGTTGAGGTCGGCGTTCTGGTCCGTGACGGCGTTCATCACCGACCACTATAGCTCAACCAGCCTGATGATAAAGGGCACAAATCATCAATACTCTTGACGATCTAGTAGCTTGACGATATCGTGCTGCGCGCAACCCGAATCAGAAAGAGACCGCCAGATGTCAGCCACCAACTCGATCACCTACCAGCCCGCCACCGCCATCCCGAGGAGCCACGCGATGCCCGCAACGAAACCGATCCCCACCATCGAACCCGAAGATCCACGGGCGACCGACGAACGGCGGCGCTGGAAGACGCTCGCGGTGCTGTGCCTGAGCCTGCTGATGACGGTGCTCGACACGACCGTCGTCAACGTCGCGCTGCCGACGCTCGACCGCACGCTGCACGCGAGCTCGAGCGGCCTGGAATGGATCGTCGACGCCTACACGCTCGTATTCGCCGGGCTGCTGATGCTCGGCGGGGCGCTCGGCGACCGTTACGGCCGCCACCGGGCACTCCCAACGGGCCTGGTGATCTTCGGCACCGGCTCCGTGGTCGCCGCCCTGGCTGGCAGCGTCGCTCAGCTGATCGCCGCGCGTGCGGTGATGGGCGCCGGCGCCGCGCTCGTGATGCCCGCCACCCTGTCGATCCTGACCGGCGTGTTCACCGACCCGGCCGAGCGCGCGAAGGCGATCGGCATCTGGTCCGCCGTCTCCGGCCTCGGCGTCGCCATCGGCCCGACGCTCGGCGGGCTGCTGCTCGAGCACTTCGCCTGGAGCTCCATCTTCCTGATCAACCTCCCAGTCATCGTTGTGGCTCTGATCGCCGGCCGGCGACTGGTGCCCGCCTCCCGCGCATCGAAGCCGCCGCGGATCGACCTTACCGGCGCAACCCTGTCGGTCGCCGGCCTGTCCGCACTGTCGGTCGCCGGCCTGTCCGCACTCACCTACACCCTGATCCAGGCGCCATCGAACGGCTGGACCTCCACCAGCACAATCGCGACCGGCCTGACCGCCGCCGGCCTGCTCGTCGTATTCGCGATTCAGCAGGTCCGCCACACCGACCCGCTGATCGACCTGCGGCTGTTCACGAACCCGCGGTTCTCAGCCGCCTCCGGCGCGGTGATGGCGCTCTTCTTCGCACTCACCGCCGCCACATTCCTGCTCACCCAGATCTACCAGTTCGTACTCGGCTACTCGCCACTGGCCGCCGGCCTGCGCGCACTGGCACCAGCCCTGATGGTCGCGATCGCCGCACCGATCGGCGCCAAGATCGCCGCCGGCAAAGGACCCCGCCTCCCGATCACCGCCGGGCTGACCCTCGCGACCGGCGGCCTGTGCCTGTTCGCGACCGCCAACCCGGGCTCCGGATACCTGCACTACATGATCGCGATGACGTTCGTCGGGCTCGGCATCGGCCTCTCGATGGCACCCGCCACCCACTCAATCATGAGCTCCGTGCCACCCGCCAAAGCAGGCGCCGGCTCCGCGATCAACGACACCACGCGCAACCTCGGAGGCGTGCTCGGCGTCGCGATCATCGGCAGCATCGTCGCCTCCGCCTACAAGACCGGACTCGCACCGGCCACAACCCACCTCGGCCGGCACCTGCAAACACTCGTCGGCCAATCGGTCGGACTCGCGACCGAGATCGGCAAGCACATGCCCGGCAGCACCGGCAAGCAACTCATCACCGGCGCGCACCATTCATTCGTGCACGCCGCCAACCACGGCCTCCTGATCGCCGCCGCCACCACCCTGACCGCAGCGATCCTCGCCGCCCGCTACCTCCCCGGCCCAGCCCCCGTTCCCGACCCCGCCCGGCAGCCGCTCGACACCCCCAAGCAGCCCGCCGCGGCCACCGCCTGACCCAGCACCAACCGACCAAGACACAGGAGCAAGACCATGTCGCAGACGACCATCAACCCCGACGCCCCACCACTCGCTCTTCTACGTCGCGCGCGACGTCCAGGAGCGCCGGTGCCGGTGTCGATCCGGCTCAGGCGCTGCGCATCGCTTGGCGGCATCGTTTCTGAGCGAACGCGTGCCCGTGGCGGCCCCACCGCCAGGGACACACCACGAAGCCGAACCACCCGACGAGCGCGCGCCACGGGCGCCGGACGCTCCAGGCACCCAGCCGCTCAAGCCCGGCCAGGATCGCCACACAACAACACTACGCCGTCTCGTGGCGGCGTGCACGCCATGAGCCCGGAAGCACGGTCGCGGACTCTCGGTTGAGCGTCGCGCCGGCTCCCCCCTCGCTCCGGCCGGTCGGCGCTCCCGGGACCATCGCGCGGGTCCGGCACCCCCCGCGAGCCGGAAGCGGCGTGCTTCTCCTTCCAGACTCCGCGTAAACGAGGGCCGCTGCGGGTGGAGGACGGATGCCGGAGACAACACAAGAGTGGGTCTCGGCGCTTGCGGGCATCCACTCAGCCGTCGCATGAGGTCCCCGGCTCTCAGCGACCGGCGTCTCAGCCGACCAACGCTCAGCGAACGCCGGCCGCGCTCCTGCGCGGCCCTCCTCGTTGCGCCGATCAGCGGAGACCGCGCGGTTCGCAGCAATTGCCCGCTCGGTGCTGCCGAACGGCCAAATTTATGCAGCGCCGCGCGTTCGCGACTAGGCTGCGCGTGTCCGATTCATCCGCCGTTACCAGGGGGTGCCGCGGTGTTCAATCGTTTGTCCTCATCGTCCGTCGACGTGCTCGATGGCGCGCTACGGGCCGGCTCAACGCCGACCCACACCCGGCGCTGGCTGCTCGAACGTGCAGCGGTGGGAACCGCCGGAGTCACCGTGGCGGGCGCCGTCATTCCGACCGCCAATGCCATAGGGGCCTCTAGCGACGAATCAATTCAAGACTTTGGCGTGTTCGCGTCCACCACCGAGGCGCTCACTGTCACATTGCTGACCGAGCTGCTGCGACGAGTGAGCCTGCACCGGGAGGTTCCAAGCGGAGTGGTGGCCGTTTTCGATGGGGCCTATGCCGCCGAGCTGGACCACTGGCGTTTCATTAGCAAGTTCTTCCGCCCGAGCACGAAGCGCTTCTGGATTCCGGATGGAGTTTTCGGCGGCGCTGGCAACGATCTCGCCCTGGCGTCAGTCGGCGCGGCGCTCGTGGCTGGCGAGACACTCGTGAACACGTATCTGATTGGCGTAACCACGTTCGCGGCTGCGGGGCGCTCAACCTTGGCCCGTTACTCAGCCGAGCTTGCTGGGGTCGAGGCTGAGCATCGGGTGCTTGCACAAACGCTGGTCGGCGCAAACCCGCCCAACAACCTGGGATTCGAAGCGTTCAAGTTCGAACGCGTGAGTGCGATCAAGGCGGCGCTCGAAGGCGTCGGGTTCGGCTTCGGGCAGCAGGGACAGCGGCGGGTCGCTTCTACCAGTTCCCGGATCCGCCCATGGCACCGCCGATCCCGATCCTGTCCAACGAGCCCCAATGAGCGCGTGAGGAAAGCGCGGCCTCGGCTGATTAGCGACTCATCCCCTTGGCGCTGGCAACGAGATCCCGGGCAGCTTCGTCGGGCTCGCTGCGGGCGGGGCGGCGGTTTCAGATTGGTACTTCGCCGCACGCTCGGTATCGCCGACCACGACGCCCACCCATGGGGGCCGTCACAGAAGGGGTACTGGCGCGTCACCGGGTCCTGACCACTCCCACGGGCACTACCGAACGCCTACTGGCACAAGACCATGGGCGTGAAAAGGTTCACCGACCCCTACCCGATTCTTAGGGGCGGCGGGAGGCAAACCCGGACCAGTCGGCCCAGGCCGCGCAGTCCCCGGACGCCTCCCGCCGACCTTAGGAGTCATGAATGAATTAGTGGGTTGTGGCAGGATGTTGGGTGGTGGCGGCGTATCGCGAAGGCATGATCGATGAATCGGGGATTGCGGAGCGTTATCGGGGGTTGGGGCCGGAGTTGAACGAGCGTCAGCGGCGGTTGTGGGCTGCGTCGGAGGCGCGTGCGTGTGGGCGGGGTGGGATCGCGGCGGTCGTGCGGGCGACGGGGATCGGCAGGAACACGGTGGTGCGTGGGATCGCGGAGTTGCGGGAGGGGACGAGGCTGGAGGCGGGTCGTGTCCGTCGGCCGGGTGCGGGGCGCCCGCGGTTGACGGAGTGTGATCCGGAGCTGGTGGGGGCGTTGGAGGCGTTGGTGGATCCGGATACGCGGGGGGATCCGATGTCGCCGTTGCGGTGGTCCTCGAAGAGCTTGGCGAAGCTCGCGGGGGCGTTGGTGGCGGCTGGGCATCAGATTTCTGATCGGAGCACGGGGAAGCTGTTGCGGGGGCTCGGGTTTCGGTTGCACGCCAATCAGAAGACCAGGGAGGGGAAGGATCATCCCGACCGTGACGCGCAGTTTCGCCACATCAACGAGACCACGCGGGCGGCGCTGGCGGCGGGCGAGCCGACGATCTCCGTGGATGCCAAGAAGCGGGAGCTTGTCGGGGATTTCAAGGCTGTCGGGCGGGAGTACGAGCCGACCGAGCGGCCGGTCGAGGTTCGCTGCCACGATTTCAAGGACAAGGATCTGGGGCACGCGATCCCCTATGGGGTGCTCGACCTCGCCGCGAATGAGGGGTTCGTGTCGGTCGGTGTGACCAACGACACGAGCGCGTTCGCGGTCAGCTCGATCCGCGCGTGGTGGATGCATCTCGGCCAGAAGCGCTACCCGAACGCCACGACGCTGCTGATCACCGCGGACGGCGGCGGCAGCAACTCCAGCCGCACCCGGCTGTGGAGGACCGAGCTGCAAAAGCTCGCCAACGAGCTACAGATCGCGATCCGCGTCTGCCACTTCCCGCCCGGAACCTCGAAATGGAACAAAATCGAGCACCGCCTGTTCAGCTACGTCAGCCTGAACTGGCGCGGGCGGCCGCTGGAGAGCCTGCAAGTCATCATCGACCTGATCGGATCGACCACGACCAGCACCGGCCTGAAGGTCTACGCGCGCCTTGACCCCCGCGAATACGAGAAAGGGATCAAAGTCACCGACGCGGAGCTGGCCGAGGTGAACATCATCCGCGACGAGTTCCATCCGGACTGGAATTACACGATCCACCCAACCCAAAAGGACCCACTAATTCATTCGTGACGACTTACGAGCAGGATTCGTCGGACCCGCCGTCGAGACGCCCGCCTTGATCGAAACGCGGCAGGCCAGGAGCTCCTCGCGCGGGAAGACACGGGTGGGATCGGAGACGAGCGCCATGAGCAGCGCGAACTCCTTCTTGGCGAGCTGGGCCCTCCTCCCCTGCAGCCACACCTGCCTGCGGCCCTGCGATTGCACGCTTCTACTGGCGCCGTGCCGTAGTCCGCTCGGCTGTGGCCCGATCGCTTCGGATCTAGCGTTGAGAATGGCTAGATCTGTGCGTTGCGGTGACGGGGCGCTCGAGAGAAGGAGGTGGCCCGAATGCTCGATTCAGGGTTGCTCACCAGCTGGGGGGAGGTGTATCCCGGTCATCCCGCGGAGCAAGTCTTTCGTCTGTTCTCCGAGGTCGTCGCCTACCACGACAAGCTGCTGGAGGACGGTCGCATCAGCAGCTTCGAGCCGTGTGTGCTCAGGCCTCATGGCGGCGGTCTCGGCGGTCTTCGCGGCTTCATGATCGTCCGGGGCACCCCGGAGCAGATCACCATCCTGCGTCACGACGACGAGTTCCTGGCATACGTTCACCGCGCGGAGATGCTGATCAAGGACGTTCGCGTCGATCAACTGGTCCTCGATGAGGCTCTCCGCCACGTGATGGAGACCTTGGGCACGTGGTCGTCGCGCTTGTAGCCTCGCGTAGTCTCTGCCCTCCAAGCGGCGGCGTCAGAGCCGCCGCTTGACTTCAGGAGCCGGACAACAGCCGCGAACCGCGGCCCCCCTTGCGACCCTTCGTGATTACGTGCCCGGGCAGTGTGTAGCGTTTGCGTCGGTCGATACATACGGGCCGGAAGAGACGTGGCTGCTGCGTCTAATCCAACTACTTCCCGCGGATTAACTCGTGGGGGTGAGAACCGCGAATGGCCACGCCCGAGTGGTGGGAGAGGGGTCTCGCTCGAGGTCATCGTCAACCTCATCGCCGGCACGACAACCACCACCGGCTTGAAGGTCTACGCCCAGGGTGACGACCGCGCATACGAGAAAGGCGTCAAAGCCAGCGACGAACAGCTCGCCACGGTCAACATAGCCCGCAACACGTTCCACGGCGACCGGAACTACACCATCACCCCATCACACGCTCAGTCGTGAGCCATTAGGTCCGCAGACAACCAGGGAGAAAGGCGACGTGTCAATTCAGTGCGGGAACGTACGCCAAGCTTGCGGTAGGTGTTGCGCAGATGAGCTTCGACTGTGCGTGGGCTGAGGAACAACGCGTCAGCCGCCTCTTGGTAAGTAGCGCCATCAACGATCGCCCGGGCTACGCGTGTTTCTTGCGCAGTCAGCTCCGTCCACGGAGACCTTTGAAGCTGATGAAGCTGAGCTGGGGGAGGGCTGCCTGCTGCAGCCAACTCGGCCACTGCCCTCTCTGACCAATCGTCGCGCCAAGAATCTGGAATGTCCTCGCCGCGCTGGCGAGCTGCGCGCGGGCGTCGACTCGGCGGCGAGCGCGACGGAGCCGCTCGCCATAGCAGAGTTGGGTGCGTGCTCGCTCGAATGGAAGCGGTGCCTTCTCGTGCCATTGCAGCGCCGCTTGGAAGTGCTCGTCGAAAGAGTCGTCGGCAGCGAGCAGTCCTCGACAACGCGAGCAAACGGCCTGACACCACGTTTGCTCGGCGGAGATCGTATTCCGCTCAAGAGCAGCGAGAACGGCGTCTGACTGCTCTCGCTGTCCGCTGCGGATGTGGGCCTCGATAAGGACCGGACTCGACTGCAGGATGTTCGGCTCTTTCGCCCAGCCGACCAAGTCCGCGTGGCTCTGCTCGAGATGGCGGGCTGCAGCCTCGTTCTGCCCGGCGCTTAGGTCTAGGAGTGCGAGCGCGTGAAGCGCATAAGGACTGATGCCCCCCAGCCCAAGAGTCTCCGAGAGCTGGAGGCATTCGGCAGCGTGCGTCTGGGCGTCATCGGCGCGCCCGAGCATTGCTTCTGCCTGGGCGAGGACGGCGAGAGTGTAGGCCAGCATGGCTCCTCCGAGCAGAGCCCGGGAGAGCTCGACGGACTCCTGCGCGAACCCCAACGCGGCTGGCCAGTGGCCGAGGCGCAGGTCGAGCTGGGCGCGTAACGCCAGCGGATATGCGAGCGCCCGCACGGCGCCGGACGACCGAGCAGCGTCAGTCATCCCCCGCATCAAATGTTCGGCGGCTTCGAATCGCTCGACCCACAAGTGAGCGAATGCAAAGATTCCGCCGATCTCCGGTGCCGAGCGCCAAATAGCCGGATTGTTCGTGTGGGCTCGATATCGGTCGAACAAGATCAGGCCCGCCTCGGTCTTGAGGTCGGCGATGAGTCCCGCGCCGAGCAGGAGCCCGGCGATAACTTCGACTTCACCTCCAGCCTGCCTGGCGAGGTCGTACGCCCTTGCTGCCGTTGCCTGGTATGCCTCGTGGTCTCCAGCGGCCATATGCGCCACCACAGCCTCTGCAAGCATGGCGGCGGCGAGCGCAACGTCGGACTCGGCGACTCGTTCAGCGACTGCCACCAGGCGACCGTAGGCGGAACGCGGCTCACCGCGCAATATCTCCGCCCGCGCCTGTACACGCTCAGCCTGAGCGAGCACGAGAACCTCGTCGGTACGTGCTCGGGCATCCTCGAGCAGCGTCATGGCTTGCTCCCAGCGGCCTATGGCAACCGCGGCCTCCGCGGCCTTCACTTCCCGCCGCGCACGTTCCGCGTGATCTGGCGTCAATCGACCTGCTTGTACCAACGCGCGTGCGCCTGTGGCAATTGCTCGCCGCTGAGCCGCCCTGTCTGCCAATTGCTCGAGCCCATTCGCCACGGACTCGTCTTGCGTCTCGGAGGCCGCCGCGAGGTGCCACAGTTGGTGGTCGTCGAGTAGCTCCTCGCCTCCGAGGTGCGCGAGCGCCCGGTGCGCAACTCGGCGGTCGGGGGCGGTTGCGCCGTGATAGACAGCCGATCGTAACAGTGGGTGCCGCCACGTGAGCTCGCCGTCCGAGATCATCACCAGTCCGGCCTCTTCGGCCGCTTTCAGCGCCCCGGGAGGTAACCCCAACTCGCGACTTGCGGCGATGATCGCGTTCATCGCACCAGTGTGGCTGGCAGCTGCGATCAACAGGGCGCGCCGACATGCGCTCGGAAGTGCAGCAACCTGTCGCGCGTAGACCTCTTCCAGCCGTCGGCCGATCGGAAGTCGATCGTCGAGCTCGCTGCGACCCAACAGCTGATCTCCGCTTAGCAGGCGCCGGATTTCCAACATTGCAAACGGGTTCCCCGCCGTGTCTGACCAGAGCTTTCGTGCGACGCCAGGCGCAAGCCCCGGCGCGGCCCGTTCCAACAGCGTGTAGGCGTGCCGCTCTTCGAGACCCAGTAGCTGGATCTCTGACCTAGTTCAGTGAGTACGGCGGGGCGGGTTGCTGAGTGGCGTGTTCGGGGTGATGGTTGACGCTCGTTCCGGGTGTTGACGCTGTTCGTGGCGTGTGGCGCGCGTGTTGGGCCGGCCGGCGGACGGTTGTCGGCGCCGTTTCGGGGTCGCTGACGGAGCGGGTCCGGCACGGCTGGTGTTCGATGGCGCTGGCCGGGTTGGTTATGGAACGCCGAGAGCGGTGACGGCGTCGTAGGTCGCTTGGAAGGTCTTGAGGTAGCGAAAGCCGGTGGGGAGCCGGAGCGTGATCTGGCGTGCGGTGCGGGTGATGCGGGCAGGGACGCAGAACAGGATCCGTCGTAGCGCTTTGGCGTGACGGCGCAGCGGCGTGTCGTTGGGTGCTTTGCCGGAGGCTGCGGCGGCCGGTGAGAGGTCGCACAGCAGCGCGGTGATGTTCAGCGCGATCAGGCTGGCGGTGAGCCACACGCGGTTCGCGTTCAGATCGCCGCTCGGGAGGTGACGTAACGGCTGGCCGAGCTTTGCGTCCTTGAAGCGTTCCTCGATGCGCGCGCGGTGGCGGTGGAAGTGCTCGACCTCGACCGTCGACTTCTCCTCGGCGGGGATGTCGGTCACGATGAAGCTGTACGCGTAGGTCGAGTCCAGTTGGCCGTCGAGCACCATCTGCAGCTGATCTGGCGGGATCGTGGAGCGTCTGCGCGCGCGTGGGGATCCGCGGTGGATCTCCTCGGCTGAGACGCTGACGCGGCGGACGATCAATCGCAGCGGCTCGTGGCCCCAGCCGTGCGGGGTGAGCGTGGTCTCAGCGACCTCCGCGTCGCGCATCTCCTCCGCGTCGGCCCAGTGCTGCTCGGGGATCTCGGCCATCGCACGCCACATGCTGCTGGTCCGCGGCGCGCTCATCGAGAACCGCACCTGCTGCCGGCGCAGCCCGGTCATCAGCTCGACGGAGTAGAACCCGCTGTCGACCCTGGCAGTGAGCTGGCCATGCCCCGCCGGCAGCAAGCTCTTGGCGCGGGCGATCATCCGCGCAGACTCCGGCGCGGTGATCCTCGCGCGGTTCCCCGGCTCGAGCTCGCTGGTCAGCGCGCGGCCGCGCTCGGCCCAGGTCACGACATAGGACTGGTACGCCAGCGCGCCTGAGTGACTGCGCGCCGCGCCGCGCCGCCGCGGGCCGCGGCCGTACACCTCCGTCTCGGTCGCGTCCAGATCGAACGTCACCTCTTCAGTCACGTCTCGACCGAGCTGGCGGTCGACGCGGTCACCGACCCGCGCGAGCGCTCGCTCGATCGCGCGGACATGGGTACGCCGGTAACGCATCGCGAGTTGGCGTGCCGTCGGTGCCGACGGCGTCGCGGCGACTGCGCGCAGCGCCGCGCCCGCGGTGTCCGCGCGGACGTTCTCGATGTCATCGAAGCACTCCGCCCCCGCGATCTGGCACTCCGACAGCGACACCACCAGCGCACCGGGCGACAGCCCACGCCGGCGGGACTTGACCGCCCGCACCCCACGAGCGGCCGACAGCTCCGCGTCGACGAGCTCGACCAGCCGCGTGCGGCGCGCCAGCTCACCCACGATCGCCAGCCCGGCATACGGGGTCAAGCTCGGATCGTCTGCTCTGAACGACAGCCGTCCGGGTCCTCTGTAACAGTCACTGTCGTTCACCCGCAAGGTGGCATCACCTCACCGTCAAAGTTGGATTTCGCACCCCAAACAATGACGGCCCAGTCGGACGGAAAGCCCCGCATTTGCGGGGCTTTTCTATGCCCCAACCAAATATCTCATCGATCCCGGCAGACGATCCCCTACCAGCTAACCCACTGATCTAGGTCTGAAAGACCCGCCGTGTCAGTAACGGGCACTTCTCCGTCACGGACCGCAAGCAGCATCATCACCTGCTCCGCGTCCAGGCGCCGCGCGACGAACAACACGGCCTCGCGCGAGCCACCATCGAACCACTGAAAGTCATCGACTAGGAGCAACACCGGCCTGTCCCAGGCCCCCGCACCGATGAGATTCAACACGCCCGCGTAGCAGGCGAGCCGCTCCACCGGCTCGGCTGGTGCGAGTCCGAGTGCCACACTCACTGCCTTCGCCTGAACCGGCGACAGCTCGTCAACAGCTCCCAACAATGGCCCCAGCAGAGTCGCGAGACCCGCAAACGCCAAGTCAGACTCAGACCTCCGGTAGTGGAATCAGATTAGTGGCGTTGTGCAGGGGTTTTGTTTGCTCTAGAGCTTGCAAAAGTATGTTTGGTTTGGTATTGTTGTGGGGTGTTGAGCGGGTCGACAGAGGCAGGCGGGGATGCGGGCCAGTTGCCGGGGATGCCGGCGCCGTTGGAGTTGCGGTTGGAGGCGGTCGGCGAGGACGTGGTGGTGTCCTGTGGCGGTCGGGCGTTGGCGTGCTATGAGCGGGGTGATCGGGGGATGCGTAACCTCGCGATCGTGTCGTTGACGCGGGCTGGGGTGAAGGGCGTTGAGGTGGCACGCGTGTTCGGGATCAGTGCTGAGCATGTGACTCGTCTGCGGGGGGAGGTCGCTGAGGGCGGGTCTGGGGCGTTGGTGCGGCCGATGGGTCGCCCACGGAAGCTTGATCGGGACGCGGTCGCGCGGGTGTATGAGTTGTCTGATCGGCGTGTCGCGGGCAGCGAGATCGCGAAACTGCTGGGTGTCTCGGAAGCGACGATCTCGCGGTTGTTGGCGCGTCGCCCGGCGCGTGAGGTTGAGCGGCTGCCGGTGAGCGAGCTGGGGGAGGTGAGCGACCTGGCGGATGTGACTGGCGGCGCTGAGACGACCGTGGCGGATCTGACCGCGGCGGACGTCGCTCAAAGCGCCGAGTGTGGGGTGAGCGTGGCGGATCTGACCGGGCCGGTTGAGGTCGTTGGCGCGCGGATCGGTGAGGGTGGCGGCCGGTCGGTGTACGCGGGCGCGATGCTGCTGCACCCGTTCCTGGAGAAGGTCGGCGCGAGCGCGGTGCTCGGCGTGCTCAGCTCGGGTCCTGAGCGGTGCTATGACACGATCGCGGTCGCGCTCTGTGGCGTGTTCGCGTTCGCGTTGGGGACCTCCTCCCTGGAGGGCTCAAAGCACTTGCAGCTCGCCGACGCGGGGCTGCTGGCCGGGATCGAGCGTTTCCCGCATCTGCGGAGCCTGCGCCCGCGGCTCGGGGCGCTCGCGGACGCGGTCGATCCGTTGCGGGTCCAGGTCGCGCTGTCAAAGGCGATGCTGAGCGCCGACAGCGAGCCTCCGTCGGTGTTCTTTGTCGATGAGCACTTCGTTGCGTATACCGGCTGCCGGCCGGTCGCCAAGGGCTGGAACACACGCCGCCGTCATGCCGAGCCCGGAAGGCACGACACCGTGATCGTTGATGACCGCTGGCGGGCTGTGTGTTTCGCCTCAGGCTCTCCGCAAGGCCTCTCAGGCGCGATGCTTGACCCGGTCGACCAACTCCTTGAGATCTGCGACGGGCGACCGTTGATGCTCGGCTTCGATCGCGGCGGCGCCTATCCCAAGACGTTCTGTGAGCTGCGCGATCGCGGGATCGACTGGATCACGTACCGTCGCGCGCCGCTGGCCGTCCCGACGGTCAAGCCTCGCCGCTCGTGGGTGAGGCTCGACGGGCAGCGCCATTACGTGCGCGTCGCTGATGAGCTCGTCGAGCTTGACGGATACGGGAAATGCCGACAGCTGAGCGTGTATCAGGACGGGCGGGTCGTGCTGCAGATCCTGACCAGCGACCTGCGCACCCCAGCCGCGCGCCTCGCGCACACGCTGCGCTGCCGGTGGTGCATCGAGAACACCTTCAAATACCTCGAAGACCATCACGGCCTGCACTGGCTGTGCGACCACGAGATGAGCATCGCCCCGGACACCACGCTACAGCGCAACCCCGAACGCACCACAGCGCTCGCACAGCTTCGAGCGCACGAGCAGACCATCGCCGAGCTCGAACGTCAGATCGGCCAACACACCACCGACAGCAACGCCGCCGACACCAACCCCGCCGAGACGCTGTGCATGCTCCAAGCAGACCTCTACACCGCACAAGCCGCCACCCGCACAGCCAAAGCGACGCTGAAGCCGATCCCCGCGAAGCTGCCCGCCAACGTCATCGACCCCGACGCCAAGCGCGCCACCCCCCGCGTGAACCGTCGCGCGCTGCAGACCGTCCTACGACTGCTGGCCTACAACGCCGAGCTTGACCTCGCCCGCGCGATCAACACCTACCTCGCTGACCCCGACGAATACCGCGCGATCACCCGCCACCTCCTGCACCAGCCCGGACAGATCGACTACACCCCAACCCGGATCACCGTCACGATCGACCCGCCGCACGCCCCCCGCATCGCCCGCGCCCTGAACCTCCTGATCGACCAGATCAACAACAATCCACCCAAGCTCACCGGCGACCGCCGACCGATCAGCTACCAGATCAGCGCAAAACCTTGACATCACGCGCCGCCCTACTACCGGAGGTCTGAGACTCCGACTGAGACCCCACGGCGCTCAGCAGATGGAAGTCCTGGGCCAACGTACGCGCGAGTAGCAGCAGCGTCGACTTGCCGACGCCGGCTTCACCTCGTATGACCGTCGAGGTGCTCCTCCCATCGCGGGCGCCGTCTATCAGCGCCTGAAGTCGTACGCGCTCAGCATCTCGGCCAACAACGAAGACTGGGCTACTCGTCAGCACCGCCCGACCCCGAGCACCGCCACCCGTCAGGAATGAGCTGTGCTGCTCTGATTCGTTAGGAAAAGTTAAGGGTTCTTCCCGATGCGGAACCACCGCAGGCATCCTATCGTCGTCTTTGCCGAAACAACCAAACTAGCTGACGCCGTTGACCGCGAACCACAAAGACATGCGCATTTCCGGAGCCCACAGTGCCGGAGTGTCCCCTTGGCCTCGCAGGCCGCCGCGCCCGACCGAAACTGGGTGCGTGAGAATCCAGAACTGCGTGGTGGGAGGCGTTGGCAGGAGCAGGCTTTCAGTGAGTACCTGAACTGGTGATTGTGTTCCAGAGTCAGTAAGGGGTCGGAGAGCGCCCCGGCGATTGCGGTCACGCCGCGACCAAGGCGGTGGTGAGCATTTGTGAGCCGAGCTCTCAGGGCCCGACCTGACTCGGAACGCAGCGTTCGTCCGACGCCCCGATCTGACCGGGGGCAGAGGAGTGCTGACGTCTGTCCACGCCCAGCCCGGGCTTTGCCCAGGCACGCGCCGATGCGCAAACGCATCGATGAGCCGACTCGACGTCGAGCGGAAGCCGGGCGGGGTCAGCCGTTTCGCAGAGCCATCGCGCAACGCGAGACCGCATGTCCGGGTCCTGTGCGGTCTACTGCTCGCGCTTCTGGGCACGGCTCTCTCACCCGCGGCCGGAGCAGCCGAGATGCCGCGGATCAGCGTCCACGGCAGCCGCCTGTACGCCGGCGCCAGACCGTGGCGCGCATGGGGACTGAACTGGGGCGTCGGCGACCACGCGCCCGTGATCGCGTACTTCGACGACCCGACCGGCGCGCACCTGTCGGCGCTCAGAGCAGAGCTTCAGACCGCGAAGGAGATGGGCGCCAACAGCATGCGCATCTACCTCCAGCTCGGACAGGTCATGGCCACGCCCACCCAGCCGCGTCGGCAAACGCTGACCGCACTGCGGCGGCTCCTGGCGCTCGCGCAGAGCCAGGACATCTACCTCGACATCACGGGCGATCTGGTTTGGCAACCCTCGCTCGCGCCCGCTTGGTACGGGGCATTGGACTGGAAGGCGCGCTGGCAGGTCCAGGCACAGTTCTGGAAAGCGGTCGCGCACGCCGCCGCCACCTCGCCAGCAGTGCTCTGCTACGAGCTCACATCCGAGCCGACCGTCGCCCAGACACCCGGCTACTACTACGGCCAGATCGGCCACTGGTGGTTCGTGCAAAGCATCGCCACCGACCAGGCTCGCCACGCCGACGCGCTCGCCCGGGCCTGGACGCGGCTGCTCGCAAAGGCAGTCCGCTCCCAAGATGACCGGCCCGTCGGCATTGGGCTCCTACCGAGCATCACCGGTCCGTTCGCACCGGCCAACATCGCCGGTCTCCTCGACATGCTCATTGTCCACGAATACCCCACGACCGGCCACGCGCCAGCAGCCGTGTCGCTGATCCACGCCTTCGCGGCGTCCCAGAAGCCGGTGCTGCTCGGCGAGACATTCATGCTCTCAGACGACGCGCCCACGCAAGAGGAGTTCGTCGCCGGCGCCGCCCGATACCTCACAGGCGCGTTCGAGTTCTTTGACGGGCGCGACCCCACGACGATCCAGGTGCACAGCATCTACGACGCCGTCTACCAGGTAAGCCTCGAGCAGTTCGTTGCCCTACGCCACGTCCTACTCGACGGCTAACACGACGCGGTCAGCCCGGGACAAGCCAAGCGAAGCGATCCGACTCCGAGGTCAGGCATGTGGCGAAACCAGACATACCCCGACTGCACACACTCCACCACACCAACCGAAACGGACCCCATGCCAACAGGCACAACCAACGCGCACGAACGCCCTCGGCTCCGAGCGAGACGTTCTGCAGTTGTCGTCGTGACGGCGATCATCACGATCGCCTACGTCACGGCGCTAGCGATCGCCTTGGCATCAAGCGGCGACGGTTCGAGGCTGGCCACAACAGCGGCGCCGCGCGGGAGACACCCAACCCCAGCCGATCACTCCCACCGAGGCACGACCGCCGTACGCAAGGCCACATGACCTACCTGAGCGGAAACTGGCACGCACGCCTTCCTGTCCGCCCACCGCCGTCGTAACACTCACCACCCCTGCCGGGCACACGCGCCCGTTCGTCGCGCACCAGCGGAGACGCAGTTGCGGCGTCGGCATCGGGTCTCCTCGACCTCTGCCGGTCCGGGTATCTGCACTCCACCGGCATCTGGCCGGTGTGCGCCGTAGGGAGGGCGCGTGGCTCGTCGGGCGTCGTGGCGTCGGCGCCGTCGCGGGCCGAACCCATCTCAGAGGGGTCGCTCACGATCGTCCGTACTGTTCTCGCTCACGTCCCCGAGATCAGGAGGTACCGCTGACGATGACCGAGTTCCCGCTCACGGGTGGCTGCAACTGCGGGGCCGTCCGGTTCGAAGTGAGCGCGCCGCTCGTGATCGCGAGCTACTGCCACTGCAAACGCTGCCAGCGTCGTAGCGGCGCGGCGACATCGGCGAACGCCCACCCCGCAGGTGACACCTTTCGGATCGTCGCGGGTGAGAACAGGCTCCGCGTGTGGAAGCCGGACGGCGGTGGCGAGAAGTGGTTCTGCGGCGACTGCGGCTCGTCGTTGTTTGGCCGCAATCCCTCCCACACCGATCCGATCGGCATTCGCATGGGGGCGTTCGATGATGATCCCGGGATTCGCCCGAGCGTCCGCCAGTTCGTGGCGTACGCCGCGCCGTGGGAGCCGATCCCGGACGATGGGTTGCCGTGCTACCCCGAGAGTCGCCACGCACAGCACTGACTCCAGAGTGGCAGCAGGATCACGCCGTTCTCCCACACCTGCTATCGCGCCAGGACGAGCGCCTGGGCGTCCCCGGCACGGTGCCTCTTTGCGCTGGATGGCGGGCTTGCTCCGTCACGCTGCACGCTGCCGGTGACACGTGTCGGGTCATCTCGGGGAGCCGGTCGGCGAGTGTTGGCACACTGGTGCCGTGTTGCCCGAGCTGGCCCGAGGTGCTGTTGACGATCTCCTTGGTCGACTGGATCGCGTCGTTCCCGATCGCATCGAGGGCTTCTACGTCGTCGGCTCGGCGAGTATGGGAGCGTTTTGCGCGGGCCGGAGTGATGTCGACTTCGTGGCGATCGTCAACGGCGCGCTCGGGCGTGCCGAGCTTGCAAGGCTCCGGGCCATGCACGTGGGTCGCTGTACCGCGGCTGTACTTCACGATGTGGCTTATCTGTGCAGGGCGGTCCTTGTCGAGCCTCCCGAGGGGGTTTGAGGTTGTTGAGGTTGGTCGGGTACGCGCGGGCGCCCAGGCTTATCTCGGTCCACGACCTGGGGTTGGCTCCCCGGCCGGCGACATGATGGTTGATGGGGTGTTGTTCCCGCTGGGTGAAGCGTTGCGGCCGCTCGGTCTTTGGAGGCCGTCCACGCGAACGTGGCGGCAGCAGCATGCCGGGAGCCGGCCGCGGTGCATCGGTGACATTCAGGCGTTGCGCGCACGGGAGGTTTCACGCAGGCGCGAGCGCCTCGTCTCCGAGTTCTCGAAGTGTGTGGTAGCTGCGTTTGAGCAGCTTGCGAGCAAGCGCCAGGCACGCGCGGTTACCGCCGAGCCGCTCGGCGGCTTGCCGGTAGTAGTCGCGGTCCGGCGACCCTGGACGCCTGGCGGCCTGGGCGGCCTCGTATAGCGCCCAGCGCAGAGCTGGCGGGCCTTGGCGGGAGAGGTGCCCTGGGGCGCGGCGCTTGTCGGAGGCGTGGACGGTGATGTCCATGCCGCCGTAGCGGACCGCTTCGCGCGAGGAGGAGAACCGGCGTGTGTCGCCGAGCTCGGCGAGGATCACGACACTCGTCAGCGCGCCGATCCCGTAATGCGCGGTCTGCAGCGCCCGGCAGCCGGTCTGGCGCCGCGCGTAGGAGCGCAGCTCCTTATCTAGCGGTGCGACCCGAACCTCGAGCGCGTCGATCATCCCGAGCGCGACCGTGATCTGCTCGCGTCCCGCGGCCGGCAACGGCAGCTGCTCGATCCATGCCCGGTTCTCGCAGGTGAGCAGACCAGCGCGCTTGGGCAGCCCATGGTGATACAGCACCGCCTGCATCCGCTGCTGCCACTCGCCACGCTCGTCCACGAGCGTGTGCCGCAACCGGACCCTGGCGCGGAGATCCAACAGATGGTCCGGCGCGATCCAGCACTCCGGCAACCGGCCGGCCATCAACAGCTCCCGCAGATGCCTGGCGTCCGCGCGGTCGTTCTTCGCGCGCTGCTTGTTCCCGCGCAGCGCGCTCGTCTCCGCCGGCTCCGCGAGATGCACGCTGGCGCCAATCCGCCGCAGCTCCTCGACCACGAACCGCCAGCCCGTCGTCGCCTCCAGCGCCACCTCGAGCTCTGAACCCGCAAACCGGGCCAAGAACTTCCGCACGCCCGAGCGGTCCGCCGGCACGATCCGACCACGCGATACCTCGCCGGTCACAGTGTCGATCCACTCCGCGGTGATCTGCGCCCGATGCTGATCGAGTCCCATCACGATCGCCATACGTCAACCCTCCTCGTCGAACCCGCGCGAGCAGCGTTCAGCCCGACCCACCACCTACCGTGGGTCACGGTCGGCCCTTCGCATTCGATTGACCGGCCGCGCGGCTAGCACCGCGCGCGCCTTCAACTTACGTCATTCGACGCGGAGGGCCGGCCGCCTTCACCGGCCGCCACGTCGCCTGCTCATGCCATCTTTGCGACGGCGGTGGCCGCTGGTGTGCAACGGGATCTACCTCCGGGCTGGCGATCTCTCGCTCTCGCCGCTCGAGGTCGTTCCGCTCGCCGGCCACGTGACGGGGCGATTCAGGGCTGCGACTCGCGAGGGGTTCGATGTGAACCCGGTGACCTGGCAGGTGCTCGCGCACCACGGCATTGCGATCCGTGGCCCTGAGCGTGAGCGACTGCCCATCCGCACCGACGGAGCCGAGCTACGCGCGTGGACGCTCGCCAACCTCAACGGCTACTGGCGCCGCTGGGTGGAGCGCGCCCGCCACGGCGGCTTGAACACGAGAGGCGTCCCCCCGCGGTGCCTCGCCGCGTCCGGCGTGCTCGGCGCGCCACGGCTGCACTACACGATCGCCACCGGCGGGATCGCGACCAAGGAGGCCGCCGCGCACTACGCCCTTGAGGTCTTCGAACCACGGTGGCACCGGCTGATCGAGGACGCCCTCGCCTTCAGGCGCGGCAAGCCGCCGTCAGCGCAGTACCGGGGGCGCCCCGTCCGCCGTTGCCGTGACGCCGCCGAATTCGTCGTTTGTGTCATTGACGCCGCCAACCGGCTCGCGGCCAGATAGCGCCCCCGGGTTCGACGTTTCCGCGCGCCTTGGGCGCGCCCGGTGGACTCCCTCCCCATCCGGCTGCGCAACGGTCGCTTTGGCATGAGGCAGAGAGAGCAACCCTCGCCATCGCGAGACACCTGCTCTTGCGCTCGGCCGGGATCGTCCCGGGCAGCCGCGTCGGGTCTCGTACCGCGCGGATAGGAGTCTCTGCGATCAGCGGGCTGAGGCGTCTCGGATCCTCCGATGGGAAAGACGGATCGTGGCCTCGGTGACACGCCATATCCGCGTGTCTCTATCCGGGCTGGAGCGCGGCGGGTTTCCCGCGAGTTGTCGGCTCGAGTCAGGAGTCGACCAGCCGACGGAGGATCGTGGATGGCGCCTCGATAACAAGCCCGGGTTGTTGACTTCCGTTTGGGCCGTCGAGGTACCGGAAACCCTCGCCCTCGAGGGGAGAAGACAACCGCACTTCCGAGGAGGGGAGAGCATGTCCGAGGATCACCACATCGTCAGTCGGGCTCGTGGCGAGCCGCTTGCTGCGGGCAGCGTCGGCGTGCGCGTCCGCATCCAATTGTCAGGCTACCCAAGCCGTGGGTGGATGCGCGACCTGGGCGGGTGCCTGACCCGGGAGCTGGTCGGTCACCCCGCCATCGGGCACCTGCGACTAAACGTCAACGACATCGTGCAAGGCAACGAGATCGTACTCGAGGGCGTCGAAGAAAGAGAGGCGCCATCGCTCGCCCGGGCCCTTCAGCGCGCGGTTGATGCTGCTAACCACGCCAGCACGGACGCACCGAGGCCGAGCTCGAACGTTTCGCAGCAGGAGGCTGACGATATTGCCGGCAGGATCACGCTCAGCCAACTCGAGGATTCCTGAACAGCGCGATCCGGCGCTGTAGCCACGGCGTCGCGCAGCGATCGGCAGCGATCGCAAGAGCCCGCCTTTCGACAATTTCTGGTTCTCAGCCCGCCCCGACGCGACCCCGAAAAGATGCGTCGTCACCGACTCAGCGATCTCAACCTGCGGCTGAGGGCGCGGCGGTTACCGCAGGACGCGTTCGATGCGCCGGGTCTGCGGACGTTGCACCCGTAGTTTGCCTCCGCGAGGTGCGTAGTCTTTGCGATTGTCCTACGATGTGCTGCCTCGGCAGACTAGGGGAATGAGCGAGCTCACCGGCGCGGATGGACTATCCGCGTTAAACGGGAAGGGCCGCTCGCCGCGCCGCGACCCCGACGGGCGACCCGGGGTGGTGGAGCTTGCCGACGGGCGCTTGCTCGCGAGCAGGCACTGGCCGGGGACCGGAGTGCCGCTGGTGGCGCTGCATGGACTGTTCGACTGCTCGCTGGGTTGGAAGAAAGTCGCCGCCGCCACGAGGCGACCGTGTGTCGCGTTTGACCTGCCCGGGTTCGGGCGCTCGGGGATGCCCGCGGAGAACCGCTTGGCAAGCTATGCGCAGGACATCCTTTGCGGGCTCGACATGCTGGGCGTGGGGAGGTTCTCGCTGGTCGGCCATTCGCTCGGCGGGCCGGTCGCCGCCGAGCTTTCAGAACAGGCCAGCGACCGAACGCTGAACCTGACGTTGTTGGCGCCCGCCGGGTTCGGCCCGGTGCCGCTCGCGGAGCTGCTTGGGAGCAGCGCACTCGGTCGCCTCGCGCGCCTCGGCGTGCCGCTGGCGCTGTCAAACCCGTTGAGTGCCGCCGGCATCTACATGGCGGTCGTCTCCCACGGGCACCTGCCCGAGCGCCAGCTGCTCGGCCGGGTGATACGGCGCGCGTTCAGCGCCGCACCGGGGGCGTTGGCCGCCAACGAGGCAATCGTCGCCGCGGCCCGGAACCCGGACGGGTTCGCCCACCGTCCCGTGCGCTACGACGGGCCCGTGTCGGTGCTGTGGGGCACGAGCGACGTCTTGATTCCCGTCTCGCACGCGGCCCGCGTGTGTGAGGCGCTGCCACAGGCGAAGCTAACCGTGTGGGAGGGCATGGGACACCATCCACAGTGCGAGCGTCCCGAGCAGCTCAACGACTACCTCGCCGCTACCACACGCACGCAGGCCGCGCCGTTGAGCGCCGCCGCCTGACGGGCGGGCGGGCGGCAACAGCCCCGGGCGATCCCAGCTTTCCGACGTTTTTCAGCGGAGGGGGCGGGATTCGAACCCGCGGTCCGCGTGAACGGACTCCGGTTTTCAAGACCGGTGCGATTCTCGCTAACTGGCTGCTCAGAGCGTTTCTTGTGCGCTGGTGCGCCAGTGTGTGCGCCAGTCATGCGGTGTCGGGGTCGAGCTGGGCGATCCTGGCGGCGGTGTCCGCACGGTCCAGGTAGGCGTCGAGCAGTCCGGCGGCGTCGGTCTCGTTGCCGGGCATCAGGTGCCCGTAGCGGTCGAACGTCACGGCGATGTTCGCGTGGCCCATGTAGGTGGCGAGTGCTTTGGCGTTGACGCCGGCGGCGATCATCAGGCTCGCGAACGTGTGGCGGGCCTCGTGCAGTCCGATCGGCGCGAGTTCGAGCGCGGCCCACGCGCGGCCGGCATGCCGATCGACCGATCGCGGATTGAATGGTCTGCCGTCGGCGCGGCCGAACACGCGCTCGCCGGCGGCGGCGCTCATGCGGTGCTCTACGAGCTCGTCCCGCAGTCGTGCCGGGACGGGAACGCGGCGGATGCCGGCGCGGGACTTCGGGGCGATCTCGCCCGCCTGGGGGTCCCATGAGCGGCGGACGTGGATCACGCCGGCGGCGAGGTCGACGTCCTCCCACCGCAGTGCCTGGAGCTCGCCGCGGCGAAGGCCGGCGTAGAGCGCGGTCGCCCATAGCGCGCGGTCGTGGTGGAGCGCGCCGAGCAGTCTGCCGGCTTCGTCGGGCGACGCGATCCGGTCACGGGTGCCGCGGACCGCGGGGAGCTCGACGCCGGCGGTCGGGTTCACGGCAACGATCCCGCGGGCGACCGCACGCCGGTAGATCACACGCAACGGCAACAGCGTGTTGCGGATGGAGCTCGCGCTCAGCTCGGCGGCTTGCCACCGGTCGATCAGGTCTTGCACGTCGGGCGCGGCGATGTCGGCGAGCTTGTGCGCGCCGATCGCGGGGAGCACCCGTAGCCGTAGGGCTTCCTCGTAGCCGCGGAGCGCGCTCGGTTTGTACACGTCACCGGACCGGTTGCGGATCACGCTGGTGCGGGCGCCGTCGACCCATTCGTGGGCGGCTTGGCGGACGGTAAGCGACGTAGGGGCGCGGAGCCCGCCGATCTGGGCGCTCTGGGCGGCGGTGGTGCGCCACGACCGCGCGGCGGCCTGGGTGGGGAAGGTTCTGCGGACTTTGCGGTGGTCGCGGGCGATGTACACGCTCGCTTCCCAGCCGGCGTTGCAGTCGCATTTTCCGCCGGTGCGGGTTGCGCAACCGGTGCTGTGTCTGCGGGCGATTCCGGCCATCACTTGCCTCCGTTCGCTCGCTGAAGCGCGACCGGATCGGCCGGGGTAGGGTTTTGGGTACTCACGGAGCTAGGTCTCCTTGGGTCATGCCCCCGGCCATTCGCGTGGTGCGGGGGCGCTTCGCTTCACCGCTCATGGTAGTCGCCTTCCCGCGGTGTTCGTGCAGCGCGTACGCCGCCTGGTCTTGCGCCCACCGGTCGAGCTCGGCGACGGGGATGAGCACGAGCCGCCCCGATCGGATGACGCGCAGCCCCGGGAGGACGTGCCGCTCGAAGTGGTCGACGCTGACGCCGAGCGCGGCGGCGGCTTCCTGGCGGGTGAGCGCGACGCGGGGGACGTCGGGTCCGCGAGCGTGGATCCGTTCGGCGACGAGCTCGGCGAGCACGGCGACCGGATCGGGGCCGGTCATGGCTGAACCTCGAGCGCCGCGTCACCGTGCCGGGTCCGCAGCCAGCGCTGCGGCCTGCTGCCGTCGTCGGCGACGAGGGCGGGGACGCGTAGCCGGCGGAGCGCGGACAGCGCCACGTCGGGCTCGGTCCCGGCGAGCTCGACGGCCGCTACTACCGGCTCGCGTTCCGTCAGCAGCAGTTCGCCGACGGCCACGGCCGCCGCGTCCTCCGGGTCCCGACCACGAGGGTCATTGGCTATCAGCAGCGCAGCCCGACCGCCCGACCCCGGGACGCGCGCTACCGCGCCGCCCTGAACCGCCGCAGGTTCGCTGCCTGGGCTGCGCAGCGACCACGGCTCGAGGTTGAGCAGCCGCTCGAGCTGGCGGGCATGCGGGCCGGTGAGTGGACGCGGGCCGGTCATCAGGCGACCCGCTTCACTGCATCGGGGCAAAATGCAGTCCTCTACTCCGGGGCCGCGCGCTGCCTCTCGGGACTGCATCCCCTTAAGGGGGGATGCAGTGATGCAGTCCCGGTCGACACGCGGCTAGGGATGCAGTTTCCGTCCCACTGCATCGACTGCATTTTGGGCTGAATGCAGTCGTTCATGCGGTCCCGGGAAACGTGGTTTGGGCGATCCGGTAGAGCTTCGCTTTCGGGCTGCGCCCGGCTTCCTTCGCCTCTTCGCTGGTGAGCAGGTAGTAGTCGGTCGGGTGGTCCTTGATCGCGTCCTTGATCGCGCCTTCACCAGCCTTGAGCGCGGCCATCATCTCCTTGACGGTGCGCGGCTTGCCGTCCTTGAGCAGCAGGAGCATCGCGGCGTGAACGTCCCGTTCGTCCTTGAGTTTGAATCCGGCGCCGTCTGTCCACGCGAGATGGAGCGTGGTGTCGTGGGATGCGCTCGCCCACCTCGCCTTCTGGATATGAACGTCGGTGAACCCGTTCCCGCGTTTCTCGCAGTGCAGCAGCGTGTCGCCGGCGCCTTCCCACGCGCCGCTCACGGTGCCGCCCTTGTTCTCGTGGTGAATCAGGACGACGGTCAGTGGCCGTTCGGCCTGGGCGCGCACGTCCTGCAGGAACTTCACGAACGCGACGACCTCCTGCAGCGTGCCAGCGGTGTTCATCCCGATCCGGGTGAGCGGACCGATGATCAGCACGTCTATTTCGTGGTCCTTGACGGTCTCCGCGAGCCCCGCACGCCATTCGGCGGTCGCGAGCGTGAACTGCGCCCACGGCGCCTCCTGAACCTTGACGCGCCCATGTAGAGGCTCGTTCCACGCGTCGAGCTTGTGCCGGATCTTCTGGCGAAACAGTGGGCGGGGCCCCTCGTTCTCGATGATCAGCACGCTCACGGCTCGGCCGATCGAATGACCGAGCCATTCCCTGGGTGTGGCGAGGTGGCAGGCGAGGTCGATCGAGAGCGTCGTCTTGGCGGCGCCACCGTCGCCGTAGAACATGACGTCGCCGCCCTCGGGAATCAGGATTTCGTCGCCGGCGCCGACGAGCGCGGTAGCGCCGGGCTCGTCAACGGCCGCGAATTGCTCGGCCGTAACGATCGCCACGTCGAGACTCGCGGCGATCGGCTTGAACGCGAGCTCGAGGAACGCTTCGCGGTCGCCGTCCCAATCGCACCAGTCGCCACCGTCGGGCGGCCGGATGCGTGCGGTGAGCCCGCCGATGGCCTGGGCGGCTGTCTCGGCGCCACCGTCGCCCTTCTCGTCGGCGTCGTGGCAGAGCCCGACACGAGCGCCGCGCGGTATCACGGCCGCCCATTCGGGTTTGAACGTGGGCGCGCCGGCGGGGAGCACCAGAATCGCGCAGCGGTCGCCGACAAGCCCATACAGCCGTGCCCCATCCGTTTCGCCCTCGGCGATCAGCCAGTCGAGCGAGGCGAGATTGCCGATCACGAGCGGGCGCAGCCACACCGATGGTTGCTCGGCCTCGCTGTCGCGCGACGTGCCGTTGATCGCCCGGTACTTGATCGCGACTATCCGGCCGTTGCCGTTCGAGCCTCCATAGGCGAAGCACGGACCGAGTCGGTGGTGGCGGACGAACCGGGTGCCGAGCGCCTCGAGCGCGTCGAACGTGATCCGCTTGCTCGCGCAGAACCGTTCGATGTCGGCCTTGGTGGCGGCGTCGACGTTCCCGATCGGCCGTAGCTGAGTCCAGCGAGCCGTGTGATCGACCGGCTTGCGCGGCGGCTGGTCGTCTTTCAGATGCGAGTAACTCACGCCGGCCGCCGTTCATGCCGACGATCGTCGAGGTAGTCGCGCTTGTAGTCGCGCTTGTAGCGGTTCCGTGCCTCGCGGGGCACGAACCCGAGGCCACGGCAGAACCAGCAGCGGGCGCGCCCGGGCGGGCTGTTCGTGCAGATCGGGCAGATAGCGAGTCCGCGGGCGGTCGCGGTCATCGCGACCGCCGATCGCGGTCTACATCAGGCGCAGGCCGCCAGCCCGAGGCTGGCGGCGGAGGTTCACCGTCGGGACCGTCGCGCGATGCAACGGAGCGACGCGCACGACTACAGCGCGGGCGACGCGCTCGAGGCGCGCGATGCCGGACACCGGCGCGCGGTGCGCCGGGTGGCGGTCGCACGCACGAAGGCCGTTTCGGGGCGATGAAGGTCGCGGAGGGAATGTGCTCGCGGCTGCGGATGGTGTGGCGACGGATCGGGTTGGCGCCGCGCCATTCGGTGATGTCGTTGTCGACGATGCCGGGGGCGACGGCGGTGCTCGCGGTGAGCGCCATCCGGAGCCCGGCGATCGGCTCGGTCGGCTCGGTCTGAGGGGCCCGGACCTCGGTCGGCTCAGCCGAGACCGGCCGGGCCTGCATCCACTCGAGGAGCTCCTCGGGCGAGGCGTCAGGCGAGAGAGACATGTCGAGCGAGGTAGACCATCGGAACCGTGCTCGGGACGGTACCATCTCCGGTGTCGAGCTGAGTCATTGGAACCGTCTTCAGCCCAGGGAAGCGCCCGTCGGTGGGTCAGCCGACGGGCGCTTTTCACTAGCCCTACGGTGTGGACGTGGATGCCGCTCGAGCACAAGCTTGTGCTCGAGATTGCGAGCTCATGCGTGACGGCCTGCCCTACTTGAGCGCGCGAGAGTCGCCAGCCTGCTCGTTGGCGTGCTCTACGGCGAGGTCGGCGCCCTGGACTCCACCCACGCCGACATCAACGACCTCTTGCGCCTCATTTTCAGATCACCCCAAACCGTCGTGCCACGTCGACGATCCGTTCGCCTGGGAGGGTGGCGCGAAGGTCAAACCCCCGGAGGTTTTCCCACTGCGGGTCCGTGATCCATCCTCGCGTATGGAGTCGCTCACACATCTGGAACGCCCGAGCCTCATTACGCTGCTCGTAAATCCGCCGTGTCTCCGTCTCGTATCGGTTCGCCTGGTCCTTTGATACCTGCCCACTTCCCGCGCGACGCTCCATAAAAAAGTCATTGAGTTCCGTCGCGAGGGCGCGTAGCCCCGAGGGTACGCGTCGCTCAGCTCTCATGATGAGAGCCCCCCATGCCATGATCATGAGAGCGACAAAGAACACGAGAAGCAGCCAAGTCGGCGTCTGATGAATCACGTTCAGCACGGCGGTGCCGACGACCGACGAAACGACTGTCCCCCCAACATAGAGGGCGAGCTTGGCGGGACTTGAGATCCCGAGTAAGTCGCCAACCTCTCGCGTCCACCGCATGGCCAGAGCCTAGTAGTGCTCTGGTAGGTGGTGTTACTCGCGTCTGGGTGGTCGGCGTAGTGGTAGAGCGTCGAGATTGATCGGCTGTTGGCAGGTGGAGCAGCGGCCGGTCCAGCACTTCCAGACGGGCTGCAGGAGCAGCACCGCTTGGGGGAGTGTCAGGCCGGCCGCGGGCGATTTGGGTCGGCCCGCTCCAGCGTCAAGAAGCCGTGGGCGGCCGTCACCAGCGTGCAGTGATGGTGAAAGCCGAGGTAGCTGCGGCCCTCGTAGTGGTCAAGGCCGAGTTCGCCTTTGAGCTGTTTGTAGTCGAGCTCGATCATCCAGCGCAGCCGCGCGAGGCGCGCGAGCTGCTCTGGTTCGGTGTCGGCCGGCAGGTTGCTGATCCAGTAGTCGCTGGGCTGCTCGTGGCCTTCGGGCCATTCGATGATCAGCCATTCCTCGCGCGGTGCTTGGCGATCGCGGGTGACGGGGTGAGCGGCGATCACGCGCACGAACGCGAACCGCGAGACGAGCTGACCGCCGTCGATATCGCGAAACGCGACCGGCTGGAAGGCCTCTGGGTCAAGGCCGGCTACGAGCGCTGCGATCGGCCGCGGCTCGGCGTCGGTCGCTAGGGCGCTGGGCGCGGGGCCACGCGATCGGGGCTTGCGCTCAGGGACGACGAAGACGGTGCCGGGATCAAACACGTCGCACTCCGGGCCGATCGAGAGCACGTAGTCGATGCCGTCATCGTGCAGGCGGGCGCGGAGCTTGGCGTCGTTGCCGTATGCCTGATCGCCGAGCACCGGCGCGCGGCGGACCTTCCAGCCCGCCGCCCTCGCGACGAGTTCCCCGCCGAGCGCCGGCTTGGTCGCAAACGTCAGCTCCGCGGGGATCTTCGCCTCCCGCCGGCGGATCGGGTCCTGACACCAGTCCTCGGGCACGTAGAGCCGGAACCCCAACGGGACCGTGCCCTTGGTGCTGACGGCGTGCAGCGACACCGCGATCTGGCAGCTGCCGATCTTCCCCAGCGTCCCGGAGTACTGACGCTTGACCCCCGGCGAATGCCGGCCGTACTTCGGGACCCCGGTGTCATCCAGCACCCACGCCACAGGCTCGATCACCGCGCACACCCGCTCAGCGACCGCCCGATCAATCACCGCCGGATCCCACGGGCTATCAGCCAGAAAATGCTGCAACGCCTCGTACTCCACACTCGTTCCGCCCATCCGCGCGACCATCGGCTCCAACGACTTGCGCGCCCCCTCCATCATCAACGCCCGCGCGTAGTACTCCGCAGCCCACCGCTGCTCCGAGCGCACAAGACCCGACGCGACATCAACGAAGAACTCCGCCAACCGATCGACCACCGCCGGCGCGACCCCAACCAACTCCTCAACGATCCCGATGTCCATCACACTCGCAGCAACCATGCCAACCAAGTTCACCGCCGAGCTACAAAACCCTTCCCACCACCTACCAGAGCACTACTAGGAGCGTGGGTCAGTAATACTCAGTCTCATTAACGACGCTCTGAGAGCCGTTCTGCGGCCATCCGAGCGATCGCCGCTGATGAATTGATCCCCTGAAACGGGCCAAAACGGCGCTCTGCGGGCATTGTGACCCACGCTCCTAGCTAGGGCGGCCAACCATTTCCGTCATGCCGCCCCCCGTCCCCCGTCGGCGTGAGCCGTTCTGATCTACGCACCGGGGCTGGATGGGCGCACGCAAAAGCCCTGCAAAGCGGCTACTGCCGCCCCAGACCCTACGATGCATCAGCGGACGCGGCCGATCGCCTTGGGCACGCGTCCGCGCACCTCGGCACGCAGCGCGGTCAACAGCGGGATGACGCTGCGCTCAACCCGCAGCGTCGAGTCGCCACCCTGTGAGTCGGCCCGGTCAAGCGCCTGCTCAGCCTCCACCCGTTGACGCTCAGCCAGCAACGCCGGCAGCTTCCAGATGCGCCAGGCGCTCAGCACGCCACCGTGGACGGGGAACGCCTCAAGCGCGTCACGAACGCTGCGAGCAGCCGTCAGCCGACCGACGGCCTGCCCGAGATGCTCGAGCAGCTCGAGCGCCGTCGCCTCCGCCGCGGCGATGATCTCGTCCTGCCGCTCGGACCAGTCGGCATGATTTTCGAGCACCCGCTGCCCGTACTCGCGCTGACGCTCGGCCAGGAGCGCGTTCTCGGCGTCGAACCGGCGCTGAGCCGCCTCGTGCGCCATCCTGGCGGCATCCGTGAGCCGGTCCTTGGGCATCCGGCTTGCCCGCGGCCGCCGCGGCCGTGTCGCGCGCCTGATCGAGGCGTGGCGCCGCCCGCAACTCGGCGCCAGCAGCCCGGAGCGCCGCGGCGGCCTCAGCGACGGCCGGCATGCTGGCGCGCATCGCCCGCTCGGCCGCGGCGACCGCCTCGGGCACGCCCGGCGTGCCGGACGGGATCAAAAAGTCGTCGCCGGGGTGCGGCTTGCCGTCCAAGCGGACGCGGATACGACGGTGCTCGGTGGTGACGTTCATTGGCGCTCCTTCTGCAGCTCGCTGAGGAAATCTTCGGTCGTCCACTCGGCGCGATCAGCCGGCGGCGAGTCGGGGTCATCGGCAGCGATCGACCTCGGGCGATGGTGATGATCGCGGGCAACGTCGAGCAGATCGGCCTCGGTCCACTCGCTCGGGTCCTTGAACTCGGGGTCAGGCATCCGGGGCTCCCTCCGGGTGGCGTGGGCGCCCGAGCCGAGCACGCCGACCCTCGGCCATCTCGTACGTCCGGCCGTGCGCGTCCGGGACCAGGCCGGCGAACGTCGCGGCCGCAACCGACGCCGGATCATCCGGGTCGAAGCCGTGCGCACGCAAGCCGGCGCCGCCGGCGGGATGGCGAACGATCGGACGATGGTGTGCCGCCCAGTCGGGTTCGGTGTCAGGCATGGCTGTGCTCCTTCTCGTGGATGACGATGCGCTCGCGACACTCGATGTCGAGCTCGTGCACGAGCAGCGCCGCCGCGCGCACGGCCCGCGGGTCGGCGAGCAGCCTCGCCACCGCGAACAACAACCCCTCGGGGCCCCTGCGCCCGTTGACGTGCTGACGCAGGCCGGCGGTCACGCCGCACCATCGCCGTCCGGGTCGTCGGCCTCGGCCATCTCGCGCAACCTGCGCGCGGCGATCTCGTCCAGCTCGGCAAGCGGATCGGATGGCCGCGTCGTGCCGTTCGAGCGCTGCGAGTGGTGGCGCAGTAGCGCGACTTGGGCGCTCACGACGCCGTGCCGAGCACGATCGGACAGCAGGACCAAGGTCTCGGACAGATCCGCGCTCCCATCCGGGTAGTCGCCCGCGTCATTCACGGCGTCGGGATCGCTCTCGGCCAGACCAAGCGCCGACCCCAGCAGCGTGCGAACGAGCTCCGGGCGCTTCACCCCACGCGCGTCAGCGAGAGCATCGAGGCGGCCCAGCATCGCCGTGCTGATGCGCAGTTGAGGCAGAACGGGCATTCGGGACAATTGTACTAATTGGTTCAGACGGCCACTGTCCGTGGCGGGCACGTAGACGCGGGTGCACAAATTGGTTCAAACCGCGCGCGCCAGCCGTGGTTCGTCGGTCACCTCGTGCGCGTCGGGGGTGGGCCCGTGGGGTCCGTCCGACTGCGCAGTCACCCTCGATTGCGAGCCTTCGCGGCCTGGTCCGCCAGACCGAGACCAACGAAGAGTCGGAGGCGGTGAAAGAAACGGATCGCCTGGATACGTTTCTTGTGTGCGTGTGTATCGGAGGAGTTTTCCCGCCGCCTCCCCCCTTTCGGGCGGCGGGGGCTCCTCACTCGACGGCCCGCCCTGCGCGGATCACGCCGGAAACCGCGACCGAGCGCCCCAGTGGACGCATAGCTGACCGCCCGGTGCTGACGCCGCCGATCGCCTGCGTCAGGGCGGTTACACGCCACGGCTCAGTGTTCAGCCACCAACGGCATCGGCCCCTCCCGGTGCGGTCGCATCGTGTGACTGCTACTGGCGCCGGGTGGTGATCGTCATCGCGACGAGCGGCTGGTGCGCGAATCGCGGCCGTGATCTGAAATCTAAGGCCAGTGCCAGCAGTACGCGCGGCCCGTTCTTCGACCGGTGGATCCACGCACATCCCCACGCCTCGGCCGGTGCCCAGACGTGGTGAATCTTGCGGACAGCTACTAGCGGACCCTCCACTCGGCGTACGCATCGACTAAGCCGCCCTCGGGCGAGAAGCGCACGATGGCTGGGGGCGCGCCAACGGGTGGGTCGACAGTCACGCATGTGTGCAGGCTCTGGCCTGGCGCGATGCTTATGTTGTCGTTCTTCGAGTTATTGGCGCAAGGCCCGTTGTCTGGTGGAAGAAGACTCGGACCCCCTTTTTGGCCGCTGCTGGTTGTGAGTTCCAGGTCGCCTTCGGGGCCACCTTCATACGTGTTGGTGCTCGAATCGTGATTCTTGATCGTGATGTCGACGCCGTAGGGCAAAGGATCAGGTGCCATGAGATGCGCGTAGCCGCTGGCCTGGATCGGGAACACCTTGTTGACCGTAACGTCGAGCTGCGTGTCCGGTTCTTGGCCGATGACCGAGCTGAAGGACAGAAGCACCGTCCGACCGATGGGAACCGGGGGACCGGGTGTCGTTGCAGCGGTGGTATCCGGTGAAGCCGTCGTCGTCTCGGATGAAGCCGTCGTTGCCGGTGTTGACGTTGTGTTCGCGCTCGAGGCGGCAGTTGTCGTGCTCTCGGTGCTCGAACTCGAACCACAGCCGACAAGCACGGTGGCCACGAGAAAGCCAGCGAAAGTTCGGCTCTCCGGGCATGATCGGGGGTGACGACACACGAACACGCGTTTTCTTTCTGGCCCTCCGAACCGCGTCACCCGTATTCCGCCACGACGCTCGCTCGACCCCGGGATGACCCGGTGCGCACGCACGGCAAACGGCGCAACGAGAAGGGAATGGAGCAGGCAGCTCCCCGGCACGCCACGACCCCCGTCAACGCGGGCAGCGACCCCGACGCCCCCCAACGACGCCCTATGGGGCGAGTCTCGCCATGATCATCCGGATGCGCCTGCGCGCAGGCGCGGCCATCCCTGGCCGCTTGAGCACGCATCCGCTGTGCCCACGATCGCCGGGCACGAGGGCCCAGCGAGCAGTCCACAACCCAGCAGCAGAGGCGCACCCGACTTCCACCCGCCGCTCCGACGACCAAAAGCCCTGCTCAGGACGGAATCTCGATCGAGAGTCACCCCCGATCATCCACGGAGCCCCGAAAGTTCCGCGCGTCATTTCAGTCCTCCCCGTTTCTCGGGACGTTATATCGCCTGATCGGCAGGACAGGCAATCCCCAGAACATGTTTGCGCAGGCGGCTTGAGGGAGTGTCCGCCGGTGGCGTCACAAAGAACCGCCGGCGTCGGGACGAGCCGGCGTCGGGACGGAACCCGCCCCCTTTTCACGGTTGCGTATTCAATTCAGGGCAGGTTGCGAGGGGGGTGGGGACGAGCCGGACGCGGCGTGTTGCGGCGTGTGCTGCACGCAGACCATCGGCGGGCGGCGGGCGTAGGCCGCTTCCCAGTGCACACGTCCGTATGCGAACACGGTCGTCCAGTCGTCGCGTTCGCCGCGTCCCGTGACGCACGCGAGGGCGTGGTCTACGGCGTCACACCACGCGTCGTCGAACGGGCAGGCTCAAACGGTCACTCCTCCCGCTCCGCGTCCGGGGGATCGACCTTGTTCGGCTTCATGCCGATCTGACCATCCTCAGCCGACTCGCTGCTGCCTAAGCGGGCGATGAGCGCTCCCAGAACGTCAACGCGCGGTCGCAAACGATTCACCGCAGTACCCGTACCAGCATTCTGGAACCGCGCCACATCGGCGAATGGCCAACGCTGCTCCTCAGACAGAAACGTCACCACCCTGGCCGACCATTCTTGTGCCAGTGCCTCGTCCGGAGGCCCAGCAGCCAATTCTGCACCGCGGCGTCTGTGCTCGTTGAGCGCTATACGTTTATCCGGCTTTTCACTTTCAACGACCGGCCTCGTGGCCCGCGACGACGAGAAGCCCCGCCAAGCAATCGGACTCCACCAAGCGACCGCACGCCAAGCGCCGAACGCCCACAGAGCCCCGATCAGACACAGCAGGCCAGCCGCAAGTAGAACGAGACTTGCCCACTTTCTGCTGCCAACGCCCACGACGTCCGCAATCCAACACGCTCCCGTCAGCCCCAGCAACGCGCCCCCCGAGTGCCCACGATGCGACTCCATGTCACGCAGCCTACGGGCGCAGGCGCAGGCGCGGTGGAGTTTCGCCAACCGTTTCGCCAACCCCTCCTAGATCCGGATGCCGTCGAGTTCGGCATCAGTTTCCTGGCGCGCGGGAAGTGTCGCCGCGCACGTTCGGCATGTGCGGAGCTCGTTCTCGGCGGCGGCGGTGACGGGCATGTGGCGAGGATGATCGCGTCCGGTGCGGATGGACGTGGCGGGGGACGCAACGGGTTTCGTGCGCCAGTCGTGCGCCAGTCAGGTCGCTCCGGGAGCGGTTTTCTGCGGTCTGCTGCGGTGTATCTCGGCGCGTTTCGATGCGTTCGCCGGGCGCAAAAAAGCCCCGCTAGACGGGACTTTTCGCTGCTATTCGTAGCGGAGGGGGCGGGATTCGAACCCGCGGTCCGCGTGAACGGACTCCGGTTTTCAAGACCGGTGCGTTCGACCGCTCTGCCACCCCTCCGGGGTCCGCGCACGCGATGCTAGCTCTACACTCCCGCCAGCACCCGGGAGAGGTGGCCGAGTGGCTGAAGGCACTCGCCTGCTAAGCGAGTATGGGGGTCAAACTCCATCGCGGGTTCGAATCCCGCCCTCTCCGTCTCGCAGAAAGCCTGCAAAACACGAGTCCTTGGGGCTTCGAGTGGGAATGGCGCAGCCATGAGAAAGGCTGTTCTCCGCGCGGGTGGAAGCATTTTGGAAGCGGACGCCTCGCGCCGACGCACGCTTCGCAGGCCACCGACGGGCCTCTCGCGGACGCGTCATTGGGATCGCCAGCGGTAGCCGAGCCGTCAAGATGCCGACCACTGGCCGCGCCGAGCTAGCTCGCCGAGACTTCAAGGTAGACGAGCACGATGCTGTACCTGACGTGGGTGATCGCGGTGCCTGACGCTCGCGAACGTCGCGTTCGCCGCGTACTCGGTCTAGCCGCCCTGGTGGATGACGCCGAGCGCCCACAACGGCAGGGTGATCAGTAGCCAGCCCGCGACGTCAAGCATCAACCCGGTCATGACGCCGCATGGCTACGTAGATCAGGCCAGTCGGTCGCTTCGCCCGGCGCTCCCCTGGCTACGCAGATCAGGCCAGTCGGTCGCTTCGCCCGGCGCTCCCCCGGCATTTTGCAACGACCGCCACCGGCGCGTCGGCAGCGACCAGCCCACTGACGCCATCTGCGCTCGGGTACTCCTCCGTGGGCGACGTGCCAAGCGCATCATCCAACTCGCTGCGCCATGCTTGGTTGGTGCTCAATGTCCCGGTCCACTGGCGCATCGTTACGCCAGTCGAGAAGACGCCGTTCGCGTGCGGGGATGCTGCCCGACCGCTCCGGATCGTCATCGACGACCTCACTGCGCCAGATCGTGCGTCCACCAGGCTCCTGCGGTCCTTCGCCCAGAGGTCGTGCGCCGAGGTTTACGGCACCGCGTTGGACCGAACCAGACGAGTCGTCATCGGAGTTCCCGACGAGCGAGACGTGATTCCTGTCGAATACGTGCTTCCGGGCGGCGGCGGTCGCCGGATGGCGGTGTTCTCTTCGAACGCGTGGATCAGACGTAGCGCACAGACCACCGCTGCCGAATTCGGGATTCCCGTCGAGGAGGCCCTTCGATCCCTGACTCTGGCGGCCGCATGTTCGCGCCATGAGATTGACGCGCTCGTGACTGCGTCGGCCGTCCTTCAGCTGCCGTACTGGAAGAACCTCGCAGAGAAGGCGCACGCGGGAACGCCCGAGGAGGCCGCGGCGCTGCTGGGGTTGTACCTCCGGGCGCACAACGACTACACCGTCGACGTCGACGGAAGCCACGCCACCTGCCTTGACGATCGGCGCTTCTATCCGGCCGCAGCGCTAGCGACGCTCCCGCGCTACCTCACCTGGCTTGGTGGAGCAGTCGCAGCGTGGAAGACGCGGAACGATCCGCTGCCGTTCGGCCTGGTGAAGGGCTTGGGTGTCAGGCTCGGCCGGGCCCTCCGAGCCCGCGATTACTTCAACGTGCGAATTCGAAGCCCTCCCCTCTCGACCCGACGACACATGGGACGAGGCGCTGTTCTTCTTCGAGACCGCGCTGGTCAGCCTGAACGGCGCGCTCGATGCCGCGGCGCGTTTCTGCCATCTCGCCTACAACCTCAGCGGCACGCCGAAAAGGGCAAGTTGGTCCCGTCAGAAGTGGCGGAACCAGCTGATCGACATGGCTCCTGAACTGAAGAGCCTTCTGGACCCGACCTCCGGTCCGCTCGTCCCGTGCAGGACGCTCGTGAGCGAGTTGCGCAATTACATCCACGGGGAAGCGCTTTCCCAAGAGCTGCACAGTGGTGACAGAGAAGGACCCATGACGATGGACTACGGGGCCGGAGCACTGGCAGTACCGTCGAACGACGGTCGCCGCCTGCAAGCCGCCGCCGAGGGCCTAGGCGGCTCAGACGTCTGGGGATTGCAGGAGCAGTACAACCGGGACGTGCTCGTACTTCCAGCGCGATTCCTGCAGCGCGTCGTACCGACGGTTCTCCGCGTGCTACATGAGCTGATGGCCGCGTCAGATGAGGTGCGGGTTGGACCACCGCCCGGCGAACCGCCGATCGATCCGGCGCATTGGCTGCCGGACGTCGGCCACGAGCACCAGCTACGGCTCCTCACCGGTCTCGATGAGTTCGCTCGTTGACGGTCGGCGGCTCGATTGCCGCCGCTGCACTACGTGCAAGTACACGGCGAGGCGTTGTCATCGTGAAGGCCGATTCTGGCCCATCGATCAACATCTGCTCATCGAGTCCGCCAACATGCGCAACTCGACCGACGCGTCCGTGCTGACCGACCCGGCCTTTCAGAGGCTTGAGGCGCAGGCGCTCGATCGAGCCATCCTGCAGTTCCTCACCGCCGCGCCGTGACGTACATGCGCTGGCCGTGAGCACCATTGTCTATTGCGGACTCTCAAACGGCACCGTCGCCCCTGCCGGTATTACTCTGATCCGACCCGGTCGGAAGGGCGCGCTTGCGCACGCATGTCGTTGCTGATACTTCCGGGGATCGAGGTCATAGAACTTCATCGACCTCTTTGCGAGCAAACGGTTGGTCGCCCTGTCAAGCTGTCAGCTCCGGCCAAACCGGAGCTCGCGAATTGGCAGGAGCTTTTTTGGCGAGAGATGCTGGTGCGGCGCCGGCGGCTTGCTGTTCGATGAGTGACTCAAAGACGCTGTCGCTGGTCAGCGCAGCGTCGCCATCGGCGGGATCTGTGTGCTGATCCTGTAGATCACGGTGGTGCTGGTCAGCATGCCGGTGATCGCGGTGGTGGCGCACGACGCGCTGCTCGCGCGGAGACGACTGACGACGTTCCCGGTGAGACGATGCGGGTAGTGGAACGACGAAGCGCACCCGATCTGTCGAGCATGGTCACTCGTGGCGAGAAGCCCGCAGGAGCGCCATGCGGCTTACGAGGCGGCTTGGGCGAGGCATCCGCTGAGGGATCATCCTCGGTTCAGGGCCAGCCACGCCGGAGGAACGCGGATTGGTGAGCGAGCATGTGGTGGTATTCATCGGCGGTCCGGGCTGGGTTCCGGGCGGGCAGCGCAAGCCGACGGCATAGCACCGTCGATCGCCGCGGGTGCGATCGTGCTCACGATTGTGATCGCAGCATTGTGCTGGGCGCGGCTTCGACTGATCGGCGGCTGACGCCTGGGCGCGGAGAATCGGCAGCGAGAAGCCGTAGAAGCTCCCGCGCTGCGATCCGGGCTGCTCCCGATGACATGCCACGGGCGGAGGAGGACGCTCGGGCACGCCGACAGCGTCCCTGCCGTTCCCACCGCGTTCCCGCGCGGCCCCCCGAGCAAAGCTCGCCGGAGTGGTTTGGTCGCCGATTCGGTCGATGTCCCGGATCCCGGTCGCCGGGACATCCGGGACATCCGGGACATCCGGGACGGGCCCGTAACCCCTCGTCGGCGAGGCCTTCCGCGTCGCGCCGACGCTCGGCCTCGACCCGGAGCCGCCGCGGGGAGCGGATCCTGCGGAGCCACGGAACGGTTCTGCCTTCACGCCGCACACCGAGCCGCCTCCTAACCGAGGCGGCTCAGTTCGTTCCCAACGCGCGCTGGCATGATCGGGACGTGCCGACACCGAACGATCCTCGGGCGTTCTACGCGCTGCAACTACCCGGGTGGGCAATGACACACCCTCACGCCTCGGATCGCCACCATGCCGACCGCAGTCGCCGGGCGGAGGGCCGCGGTCCGGCGACACGCCATCGCCATCGGCGCGGTGGCGCTGCTCGCAGCCGGGGGCTACATCGTTGCGATCTTGGCGATTACCAGCGCTACCCAGGACCGCAACGTCGCAAGCGACCTCCGCGCGCTCATGGACAGCAACGGCATCCGGTACGAAAGCGTCAGCGGTTGGGTGCATCAGTCCGGCAATCAGTACGTCTGCACGGTCAAGCAGAGCGGGCGAGTGATTACCGTCCAGGTGACCGACGACGGGAAGGACGTCTACGAGCAGGGCATCGCGCCCGTTGCGTAAAGCTCGTCCAAGGGCTGGGGGTTGAGATCAGCGGTGTAGGCGCTTCTGGCAGCGCGCACACAACCGCTTGCAGGTTGCTCGGCTAGTGGATGCCGCCGTCCGCGACCGAGACGCGGTGATCGACTTCGGTTGCGGGAGCCCCGCACAGGCTGGCAGCGATGCCCGTCACGGTCGAGAACACAGGCTCGCAGCTTCCGCCACGCCCGCGTGGACCCTGCTCAGTGCCCATCTCGCTCGGGCTGGGCATCGCTAGTTGCGCCCTTAGATCCAGCCGACGACTTCCAGGCCCTGAGGCTGATGTTCGAGCCGGTCGAGTGCCATCGCGAGAGCCACGAACCGTGATGTTCTCGCCTGCTGATCGGGATGGCCGGTCGAGCCGCCATCCGCGCCGTGACTGCCTGGCTACGGCATGGCTGGCGTGCTGGGAGAGCGTCTCGTCGTCAGGGAGTACGAGACGCGGCTCGATGATCGAGCCACATCGACCGGGAGGGCGGGCGGTTCGTGACCGTGCTCCCACGCACCCGCCGCGAAGACGGCCAGCTCCGGGATTGGATGAGCTCAAGCACCCCACAGTTCACCGAAGCCGCGCGCCGCCCGGGCAAGCGCCACGGCGACCCTGAGCAGGTCTGGCGGGTCGCGCCGGCGCCGTTCCCATCCAGCGAGGGGCAACGCATCGTGTGGGTGCATTCCAGCACCAAACAACACCGCGACGAAACCGCCCGACACGAACGGATCCAGCGCACCCTCCAAGCACTCCAAGAGCTCAACGAGCGCCTCGCCAGCCCGCGCGCCCGGATCACCACCCGCGTCGCGGTACAGGACGCCGCTACCGGGTCGTTCCAACACACACGATGCCGTCGGCGATCTCGATCACTTCCAACAGAGCTCCGCTCCCCTCGCGAATGCGTAGTTACGCGAAGCCTTGCGGTCGCGACTACTTAGCCGCGACGCGGGTCGGCCGCAGACTTCGCGGTTGTCCTGCGATTGCAGGATGGACAACGAGCACAGCGGGTGGAGACTGGACAGACCGCGGTTACGAGCGCCGGACTCACATCGCTTCTCGGAGATGTTCAGATGGCCCACACTCGCCGACCCGCACGTACCACGTCGCCCGACGGGAAGCTCTGGGACTTGGTGGAGGTTGGTCCACTGCGGGCTGGCGACGGCGAGGCCATCGGCGGGGTCTCGTTCGCTGCGGACGTCACCGAGCGTACGCAGGCAGAGGCGGGCACGGCCCAGCTCGCCGCGATCGTCGAGTCAACGGACGATGCGGTGATCGCATTGATGTTGTCGGCGGCGCTGGCCGGCGGTGCGCTAGGAGCGTGGGTCACTATGCCCGCAGAACGCCGTTTTGGCCCGTTTCAGGGGATCAAATCATCAGCGGCGATCGCTCGGATGGCCGCAGAACGGCTCTCAGAGCCTCGATAATGAGACTGAGTATTACTGACCCAGGCTCCTAGGGCGACGTGGTGGCGAGCGACGAGCGGCGGCGCGCGCTGCCCGCGTGGCTCGTGCTCGGACCGTGCAGGCTACAACCCGCATCGCGCTAGAGCACTCCCCCGTCTGCCGAGATGGGAGAGCAGGTGGGGAGGGCGTTGACAGCTGGGAGTGGCCTAAGGAAACCGACGACCAGAAACCCTCGGAGAACCTATTCGGGCGCTATGGGCCCGAGCCGGGGGCGATCATCCCGACGTCGGCGTACGTGCTCGTGCGCATGCACCCCGGCGAGCGTGAGCGCGGGGCGCGTTTCGTCGAGTCGACTCGAGCCTTGGCCAACCCATTCCCGACCGGGATGCTTGCTGTCAAGCAGGCGTTTGGCTGTGGCGTTGACCCTGGTCGACTCAGGCCCGCGGGGCCTGGCGTCGTTGCTGGTGGTAGTGGGGAGCTGTGATCGGGAACTCGAATGTAGAGGCGGTGGCGCTGGCGGCTTGGGAGGTGTTGCCTGAGGCGAGTTCGCTGGTGTTTGACACTGACTTGCGGTACGTCGTGGCTCGCGGCCCGGCGCTTGCTTTGCACGGGTTTACCTCGACGGATTTGGAGGGTCAGCTGGCTGCTGCCGCGCTTCCCGCCGAGCGCTGGAACCTGTTTGAGCCGTTGTATCGCGGCGCGCTCGTTGGCGAGACGGGCGCCGTTGAAGTTACCTCCAGGACCGAGGGGCGCTGGTGTCGGGTGCAGGTGGGCCCGCTGCGACGTCGCGATGGGGGCATCGTCGGGGGTGTCGCGCTGGCGGTGGATACAACGGCGCTCAAGCGGTCTGAGGAGCGCTACCTAGGGTTGCTCGAGTCGGCCCCTGACGCGATGGTCCTCGTCGATGCCGGGGGGGGCATCCAGTTCGTCAATGGCGAGACGGTCAGCATGTTCGGCTACTCACGGGAGGCGATGGTCGGCGCCTCTGTGGAGATGCTGATTCCCGAGCGCTATCAGCGTCATCATGTCGAGCAGCGGGCGTCCTTCAATAGCGATCCGGAACCTCGTCCATTGGGGCGCGCGCTTGATCTTCGGGGGCGTCGGGAGGATGGCAGCGAATTCCCGATCGACGTCAGCCTGACCCCGCTTGAGACGGGGGAGGGAACGCTTGTCGCCACGGTGATCAGGGACATGGAGGCCGAGCAGCGTGTGGCCGAGTCGCTGACTCTGCTGGAGGCGTTGCAATCGAGCGCGCCGGTCGGCCTCGTCTTTGTCGACCGCAAGTTCTGCATCGAGCGGATCAACAACACGCTCGCGGCCATCAGCGGCTCATCGGTGGAGGGTCAGATCGGCCGGCCGGTCGCAGACGTGCTGCCCGCTCTCTGGCCCCAGTTCGAGCCGGCCTACCGGCAGGTCCTGGACACCGGTGAGGCGCTGCTCGCCGAGGAGGTCCATGTCGGAATCCCGGATGCTGCGCGGCACCTGACCTTCCTGACGAGCTACTACCCGGTGCGCGTGCGTGGCGAGCTGATCGGGATCGGAGCGGTCGCGATCGATATAACGGACCGGCGCGACGCCGAGCAGTTTCGCGAAGCGGTGCTGGACAGCATGGCCGAGGGACTGTACGCACTGGACCGCGATGGCCGTTTGACCCTAATGAATAGCGCGGCTTCGAAGATGCTCGGATTCTCCGAGGATGAGCTGCGGGGCAGGCCGATGCACGAGGCGATCCACTATCAGCACGCCGACGGCTCGCCGTTCCCCGCCGATGAGTGCGAGGTGCGGTTAGTGTGCTCGGAGGGCCGCCCGTTCCGAAAGTCCGACGACTCGTACACACGCAAGGACGGCACGGTCTTTCCCGTCGCTTACGCCGCTACCCCGTTGGGCAAGGCCCCTGAGAGCCGCGGGGTGGTGGTTGTCTTTCGCGACACCACCGAGGAGCGCGCCTAACATGCGCGCGCCCAGCGGGAGCTCGACGCGTTGAGCTGGGTGGGCCGCATCCGCGAGGCGATTGACGAGGACCGTTTGGTGCTCTACTCCCAGCCAATCCTGCCGCTTACGGGTGGAGAGCCCAGCGAGGAGTTCCTCGTGCGTATGGTCGGTCGCAATGGTGAAGTCATCCAGCCTGGAAGCTTCTTGCCGGTCGCCGAGAAGTACGGGCTGATCAGGGAAATCGACCTGTGGGTGGTCAGTGAGGCGATCAAACTAGCCGCTACCGGACAACGTGTCGTTCACATCAATCTTTCAGCCGGCTCGGTCGGCAACCTCGATTTGCTGCCCGTAATCGAGCAGGACATCCGCAAGTTCACGCCCGACCCCTCAAGACTCGTCTTTGAGATCACTGAGACCGCACTGATGGGCAACATCGACGCCGGCGAGGCGTTCGTTGGCGGGCTGGCTGAGCTTGGATGTGCGATCGCGCTGGACGACTTCGGCACCGGCTTTGGCAGCTTCACCTACCTGAAGCGATTACCGGTCCAGCTCCTAAAGATCGACACCGAGTTCATCCGAGACCTCGCCACAAACGAAGCGAACCAGCACCTCGTGAGGGCAATCGTCTTGCTGGCCAAGGGGTTCAAGCAGCGCACCGTCGCCGAGGGCGTCGAGGACGCCGCAACACTCCAGCTCCTGCGCGACTTTGACGTCGACTCCGCGCAAGGCTTTCACATCGGACGACCCGCACCGATCACCACTCCCTAGCGCCCATCACAATCCCACCGAGCCCACGCCACGTCCGCACCCGCCACCGGCGAATTCTCGTGGGGAGAATCGGGCGAGGATCGCGGGGGCGGGATCGGGCGTGGTTGCTGGGTTTGAGGGGCGCTTGACACGATATCTCGGTGATCTTCTGGAGCTAGACGCGCGATCTCGGCGAGGCGTATGCCTGCGATCCGTACGATCGAGAGCGCCGAATCCTCCAGTCGTCCGGTGTTTATAGGGTTTCGACGCTTGAGCGACGGGTCGTGCTGGCGCGCCGTCCGAGGACGTCTCTACGCTACGGGCATGAAGTTCAGGAAGATCGCCTGAGATATGCGGGCGGGATCGGCGTAGTTCGCGGAGCCAAACGAACCCGCGCAACGCCGCTACGAGGCGTTGCGCGCGTACTTCGTCGACGAGCTCTCCGCCGCCGAGGTCGCCGCGCGGTTCGGGTACTCGCCGGCGGTGGTGCATCAGATGGCCTCAGACCTGCGGGCCGGGCGGGCGTCGTTCTTCCGCGACAGCCGGCCCGGCCCGAAGGGGCCGAGCAAGGCAGGCCGGGTACGCGACCGGGTGCTCGCGCTGCGCGCCGAGGACCGCTCGATCGAGGAGATCGCCGCGACGCTCGCGACGGCCGGCACGCCCGTGTCCGCGCAGACGGTCTGGAGCATCCTTGACGCTGAGGGCCTGGAACGTCTGCCGCGCAGGACGGCCGCCGGACGCGGCGGGCCGGCGTCGCGTCATGACCCGGTCAAGGCCCGTGTGCTTGAGGACTGGCCGGCTGAGGAGCAGATCGCGTGCGACCACGCCGGCCTGCTGCTGCTGATCCCCGGGATCGTTGAGCTGGGTCTGCCCGAGCTGATCGCCCACAGCGGCTACCCGTCGACCACGCAGCTCTCGGCGTGGCACTCACTCGGGGCGTTGTTGTTGGCCAAGTGCGCGCGTGTCGCGCGCGCAAGCCACACCGACGTGCTCGCTGACGACCGCGGGCTGGGACTGATGCTCGGGCTGACCGCGCTGCCGAAGGCAACGCACCTGAGCAGCTATTCCTACCGCGTGCGCCGCGCCGCGAACGAGCAACTGTTGACCGGCACCGTGCGCCGCCTACGCGAGCTGGGCCTGGCGACCGGCGATCAGGGGTTCAACCTCGACTTCCACGCGATCCGCCACCACGGCACCGACACTCCGCTGGAGAAGCATTACGTCCCCAGCCGATCCCAGCGTACCCGCGCGATGCTGACGTTCTTCGCTCACGACCACGCGTCCCAAGAGATGGTCTACTCAAACGCCGACCTGACCAAGACCGAGCAGGCCCGCGAAGTGCTCGCGTTCGCCGACTACTGGCAGAACGTCGCCGGCCAAGACCCCGGGCTGCTCGTGTTCGACTCCAAGCTGACGACCTACACCGTCCTGGACGAGCTCACCGCCCGCGGGATCCGCTGGCTGACCCTCCGCGAACGCGGACCGAAGCTAATCGCCGACCTCAACGCGACACCCGACAGCGGATGGAAGACCATCCGGATCCAGCGGACCGGCCGCTATCGCTCCCCGCAGATCCACGACGAGCTCGTCACGATCAAAGGCATCGCAAACCGCGTCCGGCAACTCGGAGTCCGCAACATCGGCCGCGAACAACCAACGCTGCTGATCACCAACGACCTCACCACCACCACCAAGAAACTGTTCGCCCGCTACGCCGAACGGATGACGATCGAGAACGAACTCGACGCGTACATCCAAGGGTTCCACCTCAACGCGCTCTCCTCAGGCCTACCACTCAACGTCGACCTCGACACCACCCTGACCGTCATCGCCGGCAACCTCTACCGGCTCCTCGCCCGGCAACTCCCCCGCTACGAGAACGCGACCCCCGACCGGCTCTGGCGCCACTTCCTCAACGCCACCGGCACCCTCCACACCACCCAGCACACGATCACCGTCGACCTCCGCCTCCGCACCTACCACCCCGTGCTGATCGACGCCGGCCTCGCCAACCAAACCACCCAAATCCCCTGGCTCAACGACCGCCAACTCCACTTCCGCTTCCCGCCCCGGTGCAAGCTCACCACAACTATCTGACCGAGAATCGAGGTTAACGAATCGGGTCGCCATGGCCACCGGTGGCTCCCCGACGCGGCCCGCGTCCGGTGCCCGGGCCGTACGCTCCGTCCGCCGGGATGGTCGGACGGGACGACCCTCTGGAGGAAGACTCCAGGTCGCCGCTGGGGATTGCCAACGGCGATCTCATTGGCCAGAGTCCACAGGGGATCCACCCGCAAGTCGCGCTAATCCGGCGACCGTCCCAGACCGCTATCTACCCTGACCGCAGTGGGAGAAGCCTTTGCCCGCGAGAGCTTGCTTGGCCTGCTGACTGAGTTGGTGAGCCTGACTCAGGTCACGCGTCGGGGATGCTGAGTCGCCCGCGCCGATCGCGTCAGCCATACCCGAAATGTCTGTCGTCTCTTGCTAGCGCGGACGCCATCTGTAAGGCAGGCAACGCCGCGCTCGCGTCGCTCAAGACGATCACTGCCGAGCGAAACGGGACGCTGGACGACGATCCGCAAACGCGGCTGCGGACGATAGTCCAGTCTCGTGAGCTCGCTGCACTCTGCACCGCATTCGTCGCACACCAACACGAAGCGCAATTGCGCGGTCTCCAGGACGTACCGGGTCGCGCCGCTCTGTGCGCTTGAGTGATCGCAGGCCACTGTCCTCTACAGCTATCAACGAGTCCGATGCCGCCAAACTCCCGGCACCCCCCGCCGCGGCTCGTTGAATAAGCCCGGGCCGCACGGCCCCCCCTATGCCGTCGGATGCGCTCATGCAAGCGCGCGGTCCATCAGACGCGAGGCGGCGGATCGGGCGGCACGCTTGAGTCCTCGGCCGGCGCGGGACGTTCGATCGACTCAGTGTCCGCCGCGATTGGTCTCTTAAACGGCTCTCCTCTCCGTTTGGGGGTGACTCATCGGTGAGGGAGCGCGATCGTGATGCCCGCGCAGCAGAGGTAGATCATCGCGATCAGGGCATCGGCGGAGTGGAATCCGTAGGCGCGGTGTGACAGGAGTCTCACCTTGCTGTTCAGGGCCTCGAGGCGCCCGTTGCTCAAGTTCAGTTCGATCGCAGCGAGCACGCCGGCCCTGTGTTTGCGGATCGTGCGGGCGAGCTTGACGAACGGTTTCAGGCGGGAGCGCGATGCCCACGCGAGCCACGCCTCGAGCCGCTCGACGGCCTCGTGGTAGGGCAGCCGGTAGATGTAGCGCAGCTCGCCGTAGAGCAGGAACGCGCGGTACAGGGGCTTGTTCGTCAGCACGACCTCGGCGAGCTTGAGCAGCTGCTTGGCGGTCTGTTTGGCGGTGTCCTTCAGCAGGCTGTAGCGCGTACCTTTGAGCCACTTGCCGGCCTCGGTGCCCGAGCGTCCGTGCTGGTTGTACTCGTCGCGGCGGACCTTGTCGACCGCCTCGCCGCCGAGCTTTACGACATGAAACGGGTCAAAGCACACCCGGGCGTGCGGGAGCCCCTCGGGCGCTCGGATCGCCTTCTCATAGCCGGCCGACATGTCGATTGAGACCGCCTTGATCGAGGCCTTCTGCTGATCGCTGAGGCCGTCGAAGAACGCCTGCAAGCTGGCGGAGTTGCGGCCCTCGGTGGCCCACACGATGCTGCCGCGCTCGTGGTCGACCACCGAGGTCAGGAACTTGTGATCGGCGCCATAGCTGACCTCATCCACGCCGAGCAGCGCAAGCCCGTCCAGTCGGCCGGCCGGCAGCTTCTCAGCCACGACCCGCGCGAGGATCTTGCCGACCGTCTCCCAACCGATTCGCATCAGCCGGGTGACCTGCGTCTGGCTCATCTGCTGCGCCAGCCACGCCGTGAGGTCGTCGAAGTCGCGCGTGTACGGCGAGCCGGCGCGGGCCCACGGCACCATCTCGTAGACGTCGCCGCAGCCCGAGCAGTACAGCCGTCGCAGCCGGCACTCGATCCGGCAACGCAACCCGCCTTGATCGAGATGCCGCCAGGGCTTGGTGCGATGCTCCTTGACCGGCAGGCCTAGCGTCCCGCAGCCCGAGCAGACCGGCTTCTTGGCGCGCAGCACGACCGTCACGATCACCGCCCGCTCTGAGAACTCCACATCCCTGACCCATGCTCCCGGAAGCCCGAGCATCCGGTTGAATGCGGTGGTGACCCGCACGTCGCCCTCCTTCGTAGGCAGCTGACCATCTGACAGCCAGCAGCCTGCCAAAGGCGGGGGGCGGCGGGTCGCCCAGCACGTGCGCAACTTGCGAGCCCCTCACGCCGCCGTCGGGCCTCGGTCAGTAGCGGAGCCGTACGCCGCGCGTCAAGCGGCAGCCCCGATCACCCCAGCATCCCGACGAACCCCCACGCTTGCAGGAGATTCGGCCGCCTGACCCGGGCTTCGGCCCCGCTATCTGGCGATGATCGCCGGCCAGGGGACCGGCACCCGTCAGACCAACGACCAACCGGCCGAGACCCCCGATTCACCCCCAAACGACGAGGAGTCCCTCTTAAACGAGTGCAGGCTACGTTCGCGTTGCTGTTCGAGGAGTCGCTCGATGAACTCTTCGCGCCGGCGCTGCTGGCGCTCGGTCCGCTCGCGCAAGTCGCGATACCTGCGAGGCATTTGCCCGATCACGGTAATGAGCCCGTGCCACGAGTTCATCGCGGAAGACTGCGCGACGTGCTCCGTACTTGTTCGCGATTCTCTTTGCGCGATGCACACAAGCGGAGAGTGGAGAATCGCGTCCGAGCGCCCGTCGGAGATCCGGCGCCTTGGGTTCGCCGCGAGGTCGAGGCCGCCGGCTGGCCAACCCGAGAGAATCGCGCCGTTAGTCAAGCCTCGGGGTGCCATCGAGGCTGGCGCCCCCGAACGCGGCCCGGCGAACTGTCTCCCCGCCCGGGCGCACGCCCCGTCTAGCCAGGATGGCCGGGCGGGGCGCCTCCCTCGTGTAGTGCGCGGAGCCGCGCGGCCCTTTGCCGCGAGCAGCGTGACTGTCGGCCCGGACCGGCGCTTCCGTAGCCTCCGCCACATGGACAGGTGGGAAGTACGGATGCTGGGCTGTGTCGGTGAGTAGGATCATCATCGACACGGAAGGTCGTCAAGAAGATCCTCGCCGCGAGGACGGCCGCGGGGGCTCAGGAGGGTGATCTCGTGCGCGTGTCTGCGGACGGTCGGGGTCGCAATCAGGCCACGCGCTTCGCGCGTTCAGCGCTCGGCGGAAGCATGACGGTTGGGCTGTCTCACCGCGGCAAACGGCGATCTCGCGCCATCAGCTTCATTTTTCGATCTGCTCGGCGGCAGCGAGCGAGCGCGGCACCGATCACGGATAGATCTGCTCGCGTGTTTGCTCGTCGGTGACGATGATCGCTCCGGCTGGGCATGCTTGGGCGGCTTCGAGGATCGCCTCGTCGCTGCCGTTACCGGTGACGATCGCGATGTCCTCGATCGTGAAGACTTCGGGTGCTGCGAGCGCGCAGTCGCCGTGGGCGGCGCACGCGAACTCGTCGATGTGGGGCATCAGTGTCATGCTGCGTTCCTCTCGTGGTGGTTGATGCTGGCCGCGTCGTGAATCCGTTGGCGCAGCTCTGGGAGCGCGTGTGGGCGTCCGACGAGCAGCGCCGCGACGGGCCGTTGGTTGTGAGTGAAGAGTCCGGTGAAGTCGCTGGCAGCGGGCTGCCCGTCGATCTCGAGCCGATCGGCGCCGTGGGTGTCGCCGACGAACTGGATGCGCACACCGTGCTGGTCGCTCCAGAAGCTGGGTGGGGCGGCAGCGGGCGTTTGGAGGCCGAGCATCGCCCGGGCGGCGCTGGCGCCCTGGCGCGCGGCCGCCTCCCAGTGTTCGGGGCGGACATAGGCGCGGCGGCGGGGTTCGAACTGGGCGCTGGCATCGCCCGCCGCGAAGATGCCGGGAATCGCCGTGCGTCCCGCGGCGTCGATGCGCACGCCTCCTTGATCGAGCCCGCTGTCGCGCAGCCAGGAGGTCGCCGGCTCGGTTCCGATCCCGACGACGATCAGGTCGCACTCGATCCGGCGTCCGCGCTGGAGCTCGACGGCGTGCACGGCCCGAGCGCCGTGGAAGCGCGCGATCCGCGCAGAGAGCACGAGCTCGATCCCCTCCCGGCGGTGAAAGTCAGTAAACCACTCGCCGAGTTGCGGTCCGAGGATCGCTCCCAGCGGGGTCGGCGCCGCCTCAATGATCGTCACGCTCGCACCCAGCCGCTTTGCCGTTGCGGCGACCTCTTGACCGATGAAGCCGGCGCCGATCACGACCAACCTTGCTTCTGTGGAGAGCGCCTCGCGCAGTGCGCGGGCGTCGTCGCGCGTGCGCAGTTCGCACACGTTTTCGTAGCGCTCCGTGCCCGGCAGGCGACGTGGCGCGCTGCCCGTGGCGAGCAGCAGTTGCTCGAACGGGAGCCTGCTTCCGTCGGCCAGCAGGACCTCGCGCCCCGGGGCGTCGAGTCCGCTTGCGCGCTCGCCGAGCAGCAGCTCGACGTCATGCTCGGCATACCACGGCTGCGGCCGGAACTCGAGCGCACGCTCGTCGAGCTCGCCGGCGAGAAACTCCTTGGACAGCGGTGGGCGGTCGTAAGGTGCATGGGGCTCGCGTGCGATCACGCGGATCGCCCCGTCGTAGCCGTCGCGGCGTAGCGTCTCGCTCGCGCGTTGGGCGGCAAGACCGCCACCGGCGATCACGACTCCGGCGCGGCGCCGGCGAATGGAGGTCGAATGGCTCATGGCCACAGCATCCGACCTCACGGTGAGACACCGGTAAGACACCCGTCAGAAGCCGCTTACCCGAGCACGCGCCGCAAAGCCCCCGCGTACGACGTGCAACAAACGCTCGCGACCCTTGATCAACCCCGGAAGCCCTGGCGACACGTCGCCCGGGCAGCTCTCCAACTCGTCGGATCTGAGAGCGTGTTTGAAAAGAGGGTATGAGCGGGTGTTCTCGAACTTCGGGGTATGCCTGCGAAGGCGCGGTATCCGTCGGATCTCACCGACGCTCAGTGGGCGTTGGTCGAGCCATTGTTGTCTGTGGTGAAGCCGGGTGGACGCCCGGAGGCGCACCCTCGTCGCGAGCTGGTCAACGCGATCTTGTACCTGCTGCGCACGGGTTGCTCGTGGCGTCAGCTGCCGAAGAACTTCCCGCCGTGGGAGACGGTCTATTGGCACTTCAAGCGTTGGCGGGATGACGGCTCGCTGGACGCGCTGCACGACACCCTGCGCGAGCGGGTGCGGGAGGCTGAGGGACGCGATCCGCAGCCGACCGCGGCGATCATCGACGCGCAGTCGGTCAAGGGCGCGGACACTGTTTCTCGCGCGACGCGCGGGTACGACGCGGGCAAGAAGGTCAATGGCCGCAAGCGTCACATCGTGGTCGACACGATCGGGCTGCTGGTGATCGTGATGATCACCGCCGCCAACGTCCAGGACCGCGACGGCGCGCGCCCGGTGCTCGCCGCGGTGCGCAAGGAGTTCCCGACGATCAGCCTGGTGTGGGCTGACGGCGGGTACGCGGGGAAGCTCGTGGAGTGGGCCAAGGCGGCAGCGCGGCTCGTTCTCGAGCTCGTGCGCAAGCCCGAAGGGCAGCGCACCTTCGAGTGCTGCCCAGACGCTGGGTGGTCGAGCGAACGCTGGCGTGGATCACGAAATGCCGGCGGCTAGATCATGACTACGAGCGGCTGACCACGACCTCGGTAGCGATGGTCAAGTGGTCGATGGTCGGCCTGATGACACGACGACTCGCCCCCACCCCCGGACGGCAACCCTGGAGTACCGAATAGACCCTTCTCAAACACTTACTGAGACCCGGGGCGGGTGCTCAGGTGACCGGCTTTGCAGCCAGTCGTGGACGGGCTGTCCTCGATGTCACCCCGGCCTGGCCTGAGGACGTGCTCCCCTGCCGCGTGGCTGCCGGCCGGCGACGCGGCACGGCCGGCAGCATGCGGTAGGTGAAGCCAAATACGATCGGCGCCGTCAGTGCGGTCAGCATCGCGATCATCCACCAGCTGCGAGCGTCGGTTCCCGAGCCGACCACATGGCCAAGCGCCAGGAGATAGACGACGATCGTGAAGCGGTGCATGAACCGCCACGTCTTGACGCCGATCCACTTGCGTGCGTAGAAGCTCAGACCCAGGATCGCCGCCAGCCAGCCGGCGATGATCCCAATGCCGGTGAACACCGGTCGGTAGCCAAGCGCGAACGGAAGCGTGATCTCGGCTAGGCCCGGACGCAGGTAACCGTCGAACAGCAGCAGTCCGGCGTGAGCGACGATCAGCCCGAGCGTCACCAGCGTCGAGGACTCGTGAAAGCGCTTGAGCTTCGCCGGCAGTCCGGGGCGGCGCGCGAGTCGGCCCGACATCGCCAGGCCAACCGCGACCGAGATCCCGAGCAGGATCATCGCGATGACCCCGAACGCGCGGCTCGCGAACCAGAACACCTGGTGGGTCGGGTCGCCCATGATCACGCGGTGAGGCGGTCGACGGTGGGGTAACCGGGACGGGTGTCGAGCTCCCCGATGAGGATCAGCTTGCCAGTGTCGAGGATCAGCGCGCCGCCGTAGCGTTCGAGCGCAGCGCGGCCGGCGAGCGGCCCGCTCAGCAGCGCCATCTTGGCGAGCGTCTCGGCCTCGAGTGCGGTCGGCGCGAGCGCGGTTGCCTGAATCACGCCGGTCCACGCCGGCACTCCGCGGGCAGGATCGATGAGGTGGTGGGCAAAGCCGTCGCCGGCGCGCCAGACGCGAGTCCGAAGCCCGCTTGTGGCAACCGCGCCTGCGGTCACGGTGACGTTGTGGGCGGGCTGATCGCGCAGGGGGTAGGCGATCTCGACGGTCCGCGGGGTGGCGTACGTCCCGCCGATGCGGATGTCCCCCCCGGCGTCGATCGCGAACGCGGGGTTGGCGGCGAGCATCTGCGCGGCGAGGTCAACGGCCATGCCCTTCGCGCTGCCGCCAAGGTCGAGCCGCACACCGCGCGGCAGGCGGACCACATGCTCGTCCGCATCGACGTAGATGCGCTTCCACTCCGCGACAGGCCCGGGGACCGCGGGGGAACGCGGCGGCGCCCAGCGAAGCGCGTCGGCCAGCGGAGCAGGACTAATGCCGACCCGTGAGGTGGCGTAGCCGGCCCGCTCGAGCTCGGAGAGAACTGTCGGATCGACCAGGCCGTCACTGAACCGGGCGGCTTGCAGCGCGCCCTGGACGCCTTCAAGCAGCGTCTCGGAGACCCGAACCGGCTCGCCGGCGTGGGCGTTGAGGTGATTCAGCTCGCTGCTTGGCTCAAAGCGGGTGAGCTCCCGGTGGATCGCTTGCAGGCGGTGCTTTACCCGCCCGGTGATCAGCTGTGTCGCAAGCGCGGACGGCATCGCGGAGCTGACCAGCACGCGCACGCGCGTGCCGAACAACTCGAAGCTGTGCTCGTGTTCGGTTGCGGACATGATCAGGAGGTGCGGGTCGTGACAGGCGTGAGCGTCGTGGCCGAGTGGCCGGCGGTGGCGCTCACCGTGTGGAGGGTACTGGTGGCATTCACGGTCGCGACGCGCTTGCTGAGCGCGTTGATGTAGAGCACCGAGAACGGGAGCCACGCGGCGACGATCGCCGCGATCCCGAGGCTCAGCACAGTGCGATACAGCGAGGGTCGCCGCCGTGCGGCTGGTGCCGTAGGTTTCGATGGGGCTTGCTCAGTCATAGTTATCGTGCTCACTGCTCGAGGAGGGGATCGCACCCGGCTTCGGCTGAGCGGGTGTGGCTGTCTGAGCCGAGCTCGCGGCTGAAACCGTGGGCGCGTGGGTGTGCGTCAGCACTCCGGCGGTGCACACTGCGCCCAGGAACAGCGCCGTCACGAGGGCTGCGATCTTGATCCGGACTTTCTCGGTCATGGCGAAGATCGTCCTTGGCGACGGTGAGACGGCGGTAAGAGGCGGGTCAGGGTTCTCTTCCCTGGCCTGATTTGGCCCGGCGCGCCGCCTAGCATGGACGCTGAAATGCGCATCCTGGTGATCGAAGACGAGCGCACGCTCGCAGGTTTCATCGAGCAGGCCCTCCACGCGGAGGGGTACGCGGTCACGGTCGCGCACGACGGCGAGAACGGCGAGTTGCTGGCGGTGACCGGCGACTACGCGCTCGTGCTGCTCGACTTGATGCTCCCGGGCAAGGGCGGGCTCGACGTGCTCGACGCGATCCGCGCTCGCATGCCGGAGCTGCCGGTGATCGTGCTCACCGCCCGCGCTGCCGTCGAGCAGAAGGTGCAGGGGCTGGATCGTGGGGCGAACGACTACGTGACCAAGCCGTTCTCGTTCGAGGAGCTACTGGCGCGGGTTCGGGCGCACCTGCGCGGACCCACGCAGCGGGAGTCGTCGGTGCTCGATGCCGCCGGCATCCGCGTCGATCTGCGTACCCGCCGCGTCGAGCGGGACGGGCACGAGGTCCACCTGACTGCGCGCGAGTTCGAGGTGCTGGCGTACTTGATGCGCCATCCCGACCAGGTGCTCTCGCGTGAGCAGATCCTCAACGCCGTATGGGGCTTCGACTTCGACCCCGGCACCAAGGTGCTGGAGGTGTACGTCGGCTACTTGCGTCGCAAGCTTGGCGACGCCGGCGGGCCCGATCCGATCGAGACCGTACGCAACGTCGGCTACCGGCTCCGCGTGCCCCGTGGCTAGGACCCTGCTGCCCGGCGGTCTGCGCGCGCAGTTGGCGGCTGCGATCGCGCTCGTCACCGCATTGGGCGTCGGCTTGAGCTTCCTGGCGCTGTACAGCGGCACCGGTTCTCGGCTCAGCGCTCAGATCGACACCGGCCTGAGGCTGCAGATCTCCGAGTGGAACCAGTTTGCGGCCCGAGCCGACCTTTCGACGCCGGCTGCGCTCGAGCGCACGGCTCGACGGTTCATCGCCGCGCAGCGTTACCACGCTGCCTCGCGGATCTTCGGCGTGCAGGTCAGCGGTGGCTCCACGGTCACCAACGACTCCACGATCCTGGAGCTCGAGACCGAGCGCGAGCGGGGCGCCCACGCTCGCACCGGACTGCTCGACGCCCCCACCGGCCTAGCGACGGTGCCGGTCTCGGAAGCCGGAAGCATGCGGGTGCTCACCCACTCGATCTCCTACCGCGGCCGGCGCGTCGGCACGCTGCGCGTCGCGGACCCGCTCACGCAGGTCCACCAGGCTCAGTCCAGCCTGCTGCGCACCTTCGCCGTGGTCGGCTTGATCACGCTCGCGCTGGCGGTAGCTGCAGGCATCGCGATCGCGACCCTGATCGCGGCACCGCTGCGGCGGATGGCGCGCGTCGCGGCCGCGGTCGACGCAGGCGATCTGTCGATGCGTGCGGGGCCGGTGGCGACGCGAGGTGAGGTGAGGGTGCTCTCGGAGGCGTTCGATCGGATGCTCGCGCGGCTCGAGCTCGCGTTCAAACGCCAGCAGGACTTCGTCTCCGACGCCTCACACGAGCTGCGCACGCCGTTGGCCGTGTTACGCGCGCAGGTCGAGCTGCTGGACCGGGAGTCGGACGAACGGCGCCGGCACGAGGCCACCACGACGCTGCTGCACCGGCTCGACGAGCTCGACCGGCTGGTCGGCGAGATGCTCACCCTGGCCGGCGCGGAGGCCGGCCAGCTGATCGAGCCGCGTCCGATCGAGCTCGCCGACTTCTTCGAGGACGTCCGCCGTGACCTCCCGCTGTTCGGCGAGCGGGACTTCCGGCTGGAGGCGGTAGGCGGGACGCTGAACGCCGACCCCGACCGGTTGACACAGGTTCTGCGCAACCTGGTGCGCAACGCCGTCACGCACACCGAGCCCGGAGATCGAATCGTGCTCGCCGCGCGCGCGAGCGACGGTCGACTCGAGATCGCGGTCAGCGACAGCGGCCGCGGCATCCCGCAAGACCAGCTCGAGCACATCTTCGAGCGCTTCTATCGAACCGACGAGAGCCGCTCACGGGACAGCGGCAGCAGCGGCCTCGGACTCGCCATCACGCGCGCGATCGTGGAAGCCCACGACGGCCAGATCCACGCCGAGTCCCGTCCCGGCGAAGGCGCAACGTTCCACATCGAGCTCCCGGGCTACCAGCCGTAGCCGGCTCGAAGCCGAGCAGCAGCCGGGGACATCATGGCCGAATCTGGTAGTAGCCACGGTAATCCGCCGAGCAGAGCGGGAACGGCTCGTCCCCGCGGAGCCATGTTCCACCGAGACGTGCTTTCCGCGCTTAGCAGGGCGCGGCCCCAGAACCAGAGGAGTCCTGCATTCGAAAAATGCAGGACTCCCGATGGGTCGCCCGGCGACGGGTTTGCGCATGCCCGCATTCGCGAGGAAGCGGGGGCCTTCGGACGGATCGCTACGGCGCGAGACGGACGACGGCGTGGCCGGTCTCGCTCGTGGCGAGGAGCAGGCAAGCCGCGGCCAGAGCGTAAGTCCTGCTTTCGACGCTGCAGAGAACTAAGCGCGGCCGCCCTCGACGTTACGCAAATCGTTCCATCGCAGCAGCGAGCTTGAGGCTCGACCGCATTTTCGCTTCGAGCCGTCGTGCCGCTTGCCGGCCGACAGCTCCATCGGAGATCGAGCAAGCGGAGTCAACGTGTGGACCGCGACTGCTGCTCACCTCACAGGAGTCTCGGCGCTGCAAATCGGCCGGCCTCGCGGATTGCTCACCGTGAATCGGCGCGTTGGTCAGACCGTGCGTGGTCGCAGCTTCGGTTTCTGTATTCACCGGCAGTAGTCGCCGCGGTCTGTTTGCGGGCAATTGCGGACGTTGGGGCGTTGGAGTGGGCGTAGCCTCCTGACAAGACTTGAGGTGCCGCTTGCTCATCGCGATTAGATTAGATGGCGGCCGTGTTTTCCGCGTGGCTGATGACGGGCGCTGGCGTGTTCGCGGCACGCCGGTCTAGCTGAAGGGAGTGCGATGGTGTCGGGTACGCATGTTGGCATGCCGATGACGGGGCACAATGTTGCGCTGTTGGCCTTGATCGTCGATTCGTCCGATGACGCGATCGTCAGCAACAGGCTGGACGGGACCATCACCAGCTGGAACAGGGCTGCGGAGAGGTTGGACGGCTACAGCGCCATGGAGATCGTGGGTAAGTCGATCTCGCGTAAGTCGATCTCGCTGTTGATCGCGGAGGGCAGTGACGAGATGGTCAGGATTCTCGGCGAGATCGCTGCTGGAAGACGTGTGGATCACTACCGGGTGACGCGGCTTCGAAAGGACGGCACCTCGGTTCCGATGTCCTTGGCGGTTTCCCCGAGCTCGTGAGGGGCTACAGCCGAACGAACTCGGTGTGATTGGTGACCGCGACCGATATCACCGCCGCTGAGCAGATCTATCGGCAGGCTCTCGCAGTGCTGTCGGAGGGGATCGTCGTACAGGACAAGGACGGTGCGATCACGAGCTGTAACCCGGCGGCCGAGCGGATCCTCGGGCTGGGCGTTGATCAGATGAAGGGCGTCAAGTCGACCGACCCGCGTTGGCGGGCGGTTCACGAGGACGGATCTCCGTTCCTCGGCGAGGAGCATCCGGCGATGGTCACGCTGCGTACCGGCCTGCCTGTGGAGGGCGTGATCATGGGGGTGCACAAGCCGGAAGGGTCGCTGAGCTGGATTTCGATCACGTCGATGCCGTTCCGCGCGGGCAGCGATGGTGCTGGCGAGGACGCGGTCGTCACCACGTTCACCGATATCACCGCGCGCCGGTCCGCGGAGGCGAGGCTGCGTGAGAGCGAGGAGCGCTTCCAGGCCGCGATCACGACGATGCAGGATGCGGTCGCGATCGAGTCTCCCGTGCGCGACGAGACCGGCGAGATCGTCGATTTCCGCTACGACTACGCCAACGACGCGCTCTGCGAGGTGGTGGGGCGCGACCGCGAGCAGTTGCTGGGGGGCCGCGTCGGCGAGGTGTTCCCCGATTGGTCGCGGAGCGAGCGCTTCGCGGTCTACCGGCAGGTCATGCTGACGGGCACACCGTTTCGGAGCGAGGACTTCCATTCCGAGCAAGCGTGGGGAGCCGAGTTCGCGCGCCGGGCGCTCGACGTCGTCGTCGCCCGGGCAGGCGAGCAGCTGGTCGTCTCGGCGCGGGATGTCACCGACCGCCGCCGCACCGAGGCGCAACTCCGTGCGAGTGAGGAGCGCTTTGAGGCGGCGGTCGGGTCGATGCTCGACGCGTTCGCGATCATCTCACCGGTCCGCGACGAGCAGGGCGAGGTCGTCGATTTTCGCTGGGAGTACGTCAACGACGCGTATTGCGAGCTGGTCGGGTTCGATCGCGGCCAGCTCGTCGGTCACCGCCTCGTTGAGCTGTTGCCGGGTTTCTCGGCCAGCGAGCGCTTCGCGGTGTACCGCCGGGTGTCGGAGACCGGCGAGCCGTCCCTGACCCTTGACGTCGTCAGCCCCGAGGCGTGGGCCGGAGCGCGCGTAGCCGACCGGGTGCTTGACACGAGCATCGTCGCGGCGGGAGAGAATGTCGTGGTCACCGCGCGTGACGTGACCGACCGGCATCGCCTCGAGGAGCAGCTGCGGGCGAGCGAGGAGTTGTTCCGGAAGGGGGTCGGGTCACTGCTCGACGGGTTCACGATCTGCTCACCGGTGCGTGATGAAACGGGTGAGATCATCGATTTCCGCTGGGAGTACGCCAACGACGCCGCCTGCGCGCGCAACGGGCTCACGCGCGAGCAGATGCTCGGGCACCGCATCAGCGAGGTGCTCCCCGGATACACCGACACCGACGTGTTCAAGCTCCACCGCCGGGTCGCGCAGACCGGCGAGCCGGCCCGGGTCGATGAGGTCTCATGGCAGGGCGAATGGGTCGCCGGCCGGCAGGTCGACCGCGCCTACGACGGGAGCGTAGTGCCGCTCGGTCCGAACATCATCGTCACCGGACGCGACGTGACCGAGGCGAAACGCAACGAGCGGAAGCTGAGGCTGCAGGCCGAGCTCCTGGAGCTGGCGCATGATGCGGTGATCGTGCGCGATCCGGTCGAGAGCCGGATCACGTTCTGGAACCGCGAAGCGGAGGCGATCTACGGCTACAGCCAACTGGAAGCGCTCGGGCAGGTCACGCACGAGCTGCTCGCCACTGTCTTCCCCGAGCCACGGGAATCGGTCGATGATGCTCTAGCCCGGGACGGACACTGGGGCGCCGAGCTGCGCCACACCCGCAAGGACGGCAGGATCATCGTCGTCTCCAGTCGCCAGGCGTTGCAGCGCGCAGCCAACGGCCAGCCGCTCGCGATCATCGAGCTGAACTCCGACATCACTGATCGCAAGCGAGCCGAGCGGGACCTGGCGGCCATGCGTGACCTTCTCGAGCGCACGCAGGAGATCAGCAAGACCGGCGGGTGGGAGTTCGACGTCGCGACCGGCCGGCTCACTTGGACGGACGAGGTGTATCGCATCTACGGCGTTGAGCGCACGGCCGATCCGACCGACGTCACCTCTGCTGTCGCGGCATACGATGCCGATAGCGCGCCGGTGATCGAGGCTGCGTTCAAGCGGCTGGTGGAAGAAGGGGCGCCCTACGATCTCGAGCTCGGCCTGATCCGCGCCGACGGGCGGCGGATCTGGGTGCACACAAGCGGCCGGCCGGTGTTCGAGGACGGCCGTGTGGTGCGCGTGGGCGGCAACCTCGTCGACATCACCGACCGTCGCGAGGCCGAGGATGAGATCAGGGCGCTGAACGCCGAACTGGAGCAGCGGGTCGCCGCGCGTACCGAACAGCTGGTGCGGGTCAACCGGGAGCTTGAGACGTTCGCATACTCGGTCTCGCATGATCTGCGCGCGCCGCTGCGCGCGGTGAACGGATTCAGCCAGGCGCTGCTTGAGGACTACGCGGAGAAGCTCGGTGACGACGGCCGCCACGATCTGGAGCGGGTCCACGCCGCCGCGCTACGGATGGGCAAACTGATCGACGCGGTCCTGGAGCTCTCGCGCCTGTCCCGGCGACAGCTCGTGCGAGGGCCGGTCGATTTGACCGCCTTGGCGAGCGAGATCATCGCCGAACTGCGAACCGATGATCCGGACCGCCGGGTCGAGGTCGAGATCCAGGAAGGCCTGCTCGCGGACGCCGATCCCGATCTGGTGCGGATCGTGCTCGCGAACCTACTCGGTAACGCGTTCAAGTTCACCGCCAAGACAGAAGACGCGCGGATCCGGTTCGGCGCGGTCAAGCAGGACGCTGTCCCTGTGTATTTCGTGGCCGATAACGGCGCCGGGTTTGACTTGGCCCACGCCAAGCGCCTGTTTCTCCCGTTCCACCGCCTGCATCGCGACAATGAGTTCCCCGGCGAGGGGATCGGGCTGGCGACCGTGATGCGCGCGGTGCGCAAACACAACGGCGAGATCTGGGCCGAGAGCGCGGTCAATCAAGGCGCGACCTTTCATTTCACCCTGACCGCAGGCGCGAGCCCGCCGGCGTCGGCCGCTACCGGCGAGGACGTGATCCCGGCGTGGCAGCCGGCAGAAAGAGACAACAGCAATGGTCAATGAGCTGTCGACGGTGCTGCTGGTCGAGGACAACAGCGATGATGAGGAACTCACGATCCGCTCATTCAAACGAGCGAACCTCGCCAACCCGATAGAGGTCGCCCGCGACGGCCAGGAGGCACTGGACCACCTCTTCGGGACCGAATCCCAAGCAGCCAGGCCCCCACCCGGGCTGGTAGTGCTCGACCTCAAGCTCCCCCGCGTCGACGGGCTCGAAGTCCTCCAACAGATCCGCGCCGATCCGCGGACCCGGCTGGTGCCAGTCGTGATCCTGACCAGCTCAAGCGAAGAGCGCGACGTGATCAACGGATACGACCTCGGCGCCAACAGCTTCGTTGGCAAACCCATCGATTTCAAGGAGTTCGCGCACGCCGTCGCGCAACTCGGCATCTACTGGCTGATGATCAACAAGCCCGCCCCACACGCAGATAACGCCACGAAAACAACTGGCGAACCCGCAAGCCCGACAGCGGGCAGGGAAACATAGCGACGAGGCACCACGTCGCCCGAGTATTGCTCTGGTGACCGCCCTAAACGGCAGTGCCGGGATCGCTCATCTGAGAAGCCCGTCGATCCGCAGCGCCGCGACGCTTGCATCGCCAGGGGGAGCAGACGTCCTGTGTCAACCCCCCGGCGAAGAAAGTGGGTCGGCGGCGGGAGGGCGAAGCCCGGATGTGGTCCGGGGGCACATCCCCCGGGACCCCCTGGCGACCCCCCTCTCGCAGATGGCGCGCTGCGCAAACGGCACGAGTCGAGGCCCGCCCGGCGGCTCGGCCGGCGCAAAACGGCACGCGCCGGCCGCCCCAGTGCCGCCGTGCGGCTGAGACGGTCAACGTCAACGGCAGAGATGCTGTCGGCGCTACTTGTTGGTGCAAGCGAGCGCCAGGTGCGAAGGAAGTTACTGTGCGGCTGTCATCTGTTGCTGTCGGGAGGTGGGAGCGTTGGTGGCGAAGAGGCCGGCGGCCATCGACTCAGTCGCGAGCTGGTCCACGACGGGTCCCGACGCGGTCGGGATCGTGACGGTGATGTGCTGTTGCAGCGCGCGGTGGCGCGCGGGGTCATACGGGGTGCGCTTCTGCCAGCACTGCCACACGACCCGGCACCACGCGCGCCCGAGGGTCCGCAGCGCGCGGTGGCGCGCGGGGTCATACGGGGTGCGCTTCTGCCAGCACTGCCACACGACCCGGCACCACGCGCGCCCGAGGGTCCGCAGCGCGCGGGGGTGGTCGTGCCCGCGGGCGAGAGCTGCGGCGTAGACGTCTTGGGCCCAGGGGTGCCAGTGGCGGGTGCTGTCGGCCAGTGTGGCGAACGCGGCCCGTAGGCGCTTGTTGCACCCCCAGCGGAAGCACGCGGCTTTGCGTTTGCCGGACTCGATCGCGACCGCGGCCTGGCCGGCGTCGGCGGCGAGCGAATCGCGGGACGGGTAGCGCCCGCGGCAGTCGCCGATCTCCGCCAGCAGCTCCGCGGCGCAGATCACGCTGCGGGGGTCACGGAACAGCGAGCGGAAGATCTCGCCGTCGGGATGCTCACCAAGCGTCCTGGCGAGCTGGCGCTCGAGCTCCTTGATCTGCGCGCCCAGCGACTTGATCATCGCGACCAAGCCCAACACGAGCTGGCGGCGGGTGCTCAACTCGAGCTCGCCAACACGCGCCGCGGCCGCGCGCCGCAGCTTTGCCAGCAGCTCCGCGGGCTTCTGGCGGCCGGAGTACCGCTCCCGGGCCAGGAACCCGGCCAAGCGCGCCTCGCCCAACCCGCGCGTGTCAGCCGGGCTCGGGTAGCGCTCAAGGAACGCGAGCGAGATCCGGCCGTGCAAATCGGTAAACAACCCCAACGGGCCGGGCCAGAACCGCTCAAGCTCGGCCCGCAGCTGGTTGGTCAACGCCGTCCGCATGCCGACGAGGTCTTCCCGCCCGCGGGTCAACGCTCGCAGCGCCTTGGTCTGGTCGCTGTCAGGCTCCAGTACCCGGAAGCGGTGATTGTCGGTCCGCGCCAGCTCGCAGAGCACGAACGCGTCAAACCCGTCGGACTTCCCGCCGGACACGCGAAAGCGATCGCGGGCCGCCGCGACCTGGTTGGGATGCAACGCCAGCACCCGCAGCCCCGCGTCCAAAAGCCGCTCGACCAGCAGCCCGTCGGGCCGCTCGATCGCGACCAGCTCAATCTCCAACCGCACCAGCTGGCGGCACAAGGACCGCAGCCCTTGCTCATCGTGCGCGAACGTCGCCGCCAACAACTTCTCGCCCGCCGCATCAGCCACACGCACGTCGTGCTTCTCCGACGCCCAATCAACACCGGCATAACTGCCCATCCGTCAACTACCTCTCTTGGTCAGGGGACAACTCGACAGCGCCCCGACCAAGAGGTACCGTTGCGGATGCTCATAGACAGGCCCTCAACCGGGGCTACGTCCTGTTGCCGCTTCGCGGCACCTCACCTCCGCCGGGAGGGGCTGGTCTGCTCTTGGCCCTGCACCGGGCTTGCAGTCTTGGCCCTCTCCCGACGGCGGTCGAGGCAACAACCAGCTTAGGTTGACCTATGAGCAGTCTCAGTCCAGATGGTGACTCCGCTTGCTCGCTGTGCGATGCGCCGCCGACCAGCAAATGGCGCGACAGGCTGGAGCAGAACTCGTGGTTGACCTCGAGCAGAGCGCTGCTTGTGAGGAGGAGCCGCAGCACACGGGCCGACGCGCATGCGGACTCCTGCATTCATCGCAGGCCGAGCATCTCGCCCGCCACCGCCGACTGCTCCGCACTGCGCGGAACTCGTGCACGCCGGAGCCCTGGTGCTGGTCGTGGAGCCGCCGGGGGGGCGCGCCCCGCAAGCCGCGCGTTGCAGGGCGCACGCCGACGGCAACGACATGCGCGCGCCGGCAAAGCACGACGCCTTGATGTCCTCGTAGTCCACCGGGATCGTGGTCTGCAACCGCAGTGTCTGCCCATCGCGCAGCAGCACGTCGCGAACCTGCGGCCGGGGCTCGGGCGCGACGCGACCATCACATCTCTGCTCTGCCGTTAACAGCCTACATCCGAGCGGATATTTGCAGGACGCGTCCGCGTACACGAAGTGAACGACGCGCGCCACGGGCGCGCCGATTCTAGCCGTGACCGCAGCCGCGCGCTCGTGTCGTGGGCCACATCCGCAGGTTGGCGTCCGGCGCACCGACCCTTGCGAGGGCCCGCGCTGGGCGCTGGCCGGCGAAAGCGAGACCGCTAGGCGACGGCCGGCAGCTCGCTCGCGCGAGTGGCCGTCAGCGGCTGTGGCGTGAGCGCGGTCGCGGGTACACGCCTACGCGAGGGCGTGCTGCTCGATGCGGCGCCGCGCGCGCTCGGAAGCGCGCAGGCGGCTTCGATGAACCGTGCGAGCTCGCTCGGACGCTCGCGCTGAGGATGGTGGCCCATCTTCTTCCAGACGCTGACCTGCGCGTGCGGGAACGCGGTCATGACACCCTCGCGGTGAGCGAGCGGGACGAGCCGGTCGCGGTCGCCCCACAGCGCCAGTACCGGCCCGTGGTAGTCAAGCCGGCGACGGTAGAACGCGCGGCGCGAGCGTCCCGACGCCGTGATCGCCTCGTTCGCGCACGCCGCGCCGGGCGCCCAGCGGTAGGCATTCTTGCGCAGCCGCGCGAGGAGCTCGGGGTCCGGCAGCTGCCCGTTGCCGACAACCGCCATGTACACGCCCAACGCGCTCACAGGATTCATCAGCGCCAGCGGCAGACCATGGCGAACCAAGCTACGCACGCCCGGGAGTTGGATCGCCTCGGCAAGATGAATCCGCCCGAAGCCGACGGGCGCGATCAGCACGAGCGCGGCCACATCATCTTCCAGCCGCTCTGCCAGCGCGGTGGCGACAGCGCCACCGAGCGAATGGCCTACCAGCGTGAACTGGTGAACGTCGAGCGCCGCCAAGGCGGCCTGCACGTCCTCCGCGTAGGCTGAGATCCGGTTGCGCGTCGGACAGTCAGAGTCGCCGAAGCCCGGCAGATCGAACACAAAACAGGGACGGTCCATCATCCTCGCCTGGTGCTTCCAGCCGACCGCACAGTCCAGCAGGCCGTGCAGCAGCACCAGCGGCGCGCCCTCCCCGGGCCAGCACTCCAAGCTCACACGCCGGCGATCAGGCAGCTCGAGAGCGATCGCCCTCGCGACACGGTCGATCCCCAGGGGCTCGCTCGGAGCGTTGCTCGCCGGCCGTATCTGGCTTGTGCTCTGATGGGCTGGGGAGGCCATCACCGCGTCGCCCCGCGCTGGGCGTCGAGCGGCCCCTCGTGTCCCCGCTCGGCGACTTTCCGCGCCGCAGCGACCGATGCACCCTGACCGTGACTATGAGCCGCCGCAAGCACGGCCTCCGCGCCGGTCGCCATCTCGATTGACGCGAATGCGCTCAGCCATTGCCGGCGCGTTTTGTTGGGCTGTGCGGATCGCCGACCCCGGTCAGCTGGCCGTGCGACGCGCAACCGCAGCCGTTTCTTGATTGTCGGCCGATCGGTCTCGAGGACCTCGTTCACGCTCATCTCGCCGCCCGATCCGGTGACGGATCCGTTCGAGTCCTCCCAGGCACGACGTGTTGCAGTCGCGAGCTGTCCCCCCGCTTCGGGGGGCGCCGGGGGGACACACTCGCGCGCGCGGCCGTCGAGGGGCGCGAGGCCGCTTGTCCGTCGACAGCCAGGGGAGAGGGGCTGGCCGTCAAACGTTTGGAGGCGAGCGTGAGTACGCGCGCTCGTCGCAGTTCGATCCGGAGCTCTGCGACGCGACGCTGGTCGCTGACCGTGTCACCCGCTCCGATCCGCGCGACACCGAGTGCGCGCTGAACCGCAGTGATCGTCGTCACATTCCTCATCGTGGCCGCGACCGTTGCTCGAGGCCGGGGGCAGCGTCGCCGTTGGGTAGCGAGTCGGCGGCGTAGAGCACATCCGCGGGCAGCCGGGAGCTGAATGGCTCGACCGTCGTGCTGATGCGTGCCAGGCACCGTGGACATTGCCTGGTGGCCAGCGAGCGGAACCGTGGCGTGATCGTCAGGCCACAGCACGGACAGTTCAAATACCACGGGCTGGGAGCGGCAGCGGATCTCAGTCCGGTCGTCACGACAGCGGCGCCGGTCCGTCGTTTTCTCGCGCTCTGCTGAGAGCTGGCCGCCGATCGCCTCGACCCGAGCACGTCGACATAGTCGCCGCGCGTTGCGCGAGCAGTTCAGATGCGTGTCGGCTGTTCTCAGGGAGAAGCCTCGGCATGAGGCCAGGCTGTGGGATCGAGGTGCGCTGTCTTGCGCGGGGCCTCCGGTCGCAGCTCGGCGGCACGGTTGCCGTCTTGCGAGCATCGAGCCGCGGCCGCGTCCCGGACCCGCGGTAGCGATCGCTCGCCATGGGTGGCGGTTGGCCCGATGCTCGCCGCTGGGCTCATCGCCGATCGCTTCGAGGGTCTGCCCCGAGCCAGCGCCTCGGCACTGTCTCGACATGCTTTGACGGATCTCCGACGACGCGCTGGGACACGCCGACGATTGTGAGTCGGCGCGCAACGATGCACAACGTCTCAAGCGGCTAGTGTGTACTGATCGATCGACAAGTCATTGCCGGTCGCGACTAAGGGACGAGGCGCCATGCCACGCAACACCGCCAAGGATCGCGTGCCCTCACACGCCGAGGTGCGCAGCGAGACCGAAGCGAATCAGACAGCGGCGCTCAGGCAAGACATCGACGCGACCGTCGATGGCCTACCTGCCCTGGTTAGCTACTGGGACTCGGGCATGCGCAACCGCCTTGCCAACGGTGCGTTCGTCGAGTTCTTCGGGCTGACGCCGGAGGAGATCCGTGGCCGGCACGTACGCACGGTCCTCGGAGCGGAGCTCTACGCCCTGAACCGCCCATACATCGAGCGGGTGCTCGCCGGCGAGCCGCAGCTCTTTGACCGGATGATCACCGACCAGAGCGGCACTCCGCGGCATACACAAGTGTCCTACATGCCCTACGTCCTCGACGACACAGTCCGTGGGTTCTTCGTGCTCGTGACCGACATCACCGCCCGACGTGCCGCCGAGCACGCGCGCGCCGTCGCTGAAGCCAAGTTCCGGGACCTGCTCGAATCGGCTCCCGACGCGATGGTGATCGTCAACGCCGAGGGCACGATCGAGCTCGTCAACGCCCAAGTCGAGAGATTGTTTGGATACGCGCGCGAGGAACTGCTTGGCGAGCAAGTCGAAACGCTGGTGCCCGACCGCTTTGGTGATCGCCACGCCGATCATCGCTCCATCTACCGGACGGACCCTCGCGCTCGCTCGATGGGCGCCGAGCTCGAGCTGTTCGGACGGCGTAAGGACGGCAGCGAGTTTTCGGTCGAGATCTCACTCAGCCCGCTTAAGTCCGAGGGCCGGACGCTCTTCTCAAGCGCGATCCGGGACATCAGCAAGCGCAAACAGATTGAGGCCGAGCTTCGGCACAGCCGCGCACGACTCGCCGAGGCCGAGCGAGTCGCCCGGATCGGAAGCGCGGAATGGGACCTCACCAACGACCACACGACCTGGTCAGATGGCCTCTTTCAGATCTACGGCCTCACCCCCGACCAGTTCGACCCCAGCTCCCAAGGCGCGCAAAGGCGCGTCTACCCAGACGACCGAGAACACGTCAGGCAAACCCTCAAGCGTGCAATCGCAGACCGATCGGCGTTCACGCTCGAATACCGCGCGATGCGCGCCGATGGCAGAGTCCGCACACTCCGCAGCCAGGGCGAGGTCGTCGTCGACGACACCGGTGAGCCGATCCGGGTCGTCGCAATCGTGCAGGACATCACCGACGCCAAGCTCGCCCAGGAAGCCCTCCAAAGCACCTCAGCGGACCTCGAGCGCCGCGCCAACGAGCTACAACAGCTCGCGCTACGCACCGCCACCGAACCACCCGCTACACGACACGCACCCCTCACCGCACGCCAGCTCGAGATCCTCCGGCTTATCGCTCGAGGCCTCACCAACGCGGCGATCGCAGAACGACTCGTCGTCACCGAAGGCACGATCAAGTTCCACGTCAGAAAGATCCTCGCCAAGACCAACTCAACCAACCGCACCGAAGCCGTCGCCCGCGTCCTCGGCGCACCCCAATAAGAACCACCTCACCCCAACCAACATGTGCGGTAGATCAGCAGAGGAGCGTTCAGCGACCGGAGCGCCTTCGGGTCACTCATCGAAGCTAACAGGCATCCGCGCGCTCGAGGACTCCATTCACCCCCGGGACCAACCAATGTTGGCAGGCACCAACGACCACCACCTTGGCCGCTCGTGTCTCGCACGTCCTACAAGCTCACGGCGCTCGTTTCGGCGTTGGACATGCGATCACCGGCCCTACATCGACGCATGGCAGACGAGATCGCGCAAGCCCTGCGTAGGCCGCCACCTGACTGCCACGGTGCTGCGATGCCTCCGCGACGGTGGAGCACCAGGACAGCCCGGCGACGTCCGTCGCCAGCGACACGCCCGGATTCGCGTCCGGAGCAGGCGTCTCCGGACGCTTGGATCGGCGTCTCGTCGGTTCTGCTCTTCGGCGTACGGGTAGTCCGTCGAAGGCTCTGCCGGACGCGTGGTGGTCGTCCTGAGCGCTTGTCCGGTCAACGGTCGCGGGGAGGCCCGCTCTCGCGGAGCGGAGGTGCGCGACGGTGAAGCGTACGTCGCGGGCGGCCCGCGCGAGAGACGATGTGACTTGCTCCGCGAGACCGATGTTTGCGCTGTACGGCCGCCGTCCTATCTCGCGCGCGGCTCGATCAGGAGAGCACGAGCGACGGCGAGGGACACGCCGTCGGGCGACAGCACGGCCGATCCGGCGTACCGCTTGCGGCCGTCGGTCTCCATCGGCCACGCGATCACGACGTGCTCCTCGCCCGCAACCACGGCCGCGTCAATTCGCGCAGTCAGCTGCGCGAGCACGCTGAGAGGCAACTCCCCACTCATGTACAACGCGAAGTAGGTGGGACAATCGAGCACAGCCCAGACGAACTCAGGCAGCACACGTCCCGCCGCGTCCGCCGTCCACAAAGGGGCTCCTCCACGATCCGTGTGGGCTGGCAGCCAGCCCCCGACCGGAAGACTGCGATCGGCGTGAGGCCGGACCGTAGGCTTGCAGCTCCCGCGGACAGCGTCCCCGCGCGGCCGAGTAGCGCCCCATTTACCCCCTTCAATGCCCGTCTGTGCAGCGCAAATGCATCCGAGGGTCGACCAACAGGCATCGAGGTGGCCATTGCCGTCAGGACGCGCGCCCAGGCGTCGCCGTCGCGTTCGATCGCGCAGATACGTTCCGCATGGTGAGAGGGAGCCTGCCGGCTGGCCACTCAAATCGTGGAGGAGCCCACAAAGGCGGCGTCCACGGCGAGCCGACCAGCGGGCGGCCTTCGACCGGGCCTGCGAACACTCCGAACGCGTCCTCGCGCGCTCGCCCGCAGACGAAGCAGCGACTGAACACGCCGTCCGACAGGCCCCCCGTAGCGCGCCGCCGCGAGCCGTGCCTCATGCGGGCTCACCGGTGCTGGTACCTCGATGTCGAACTCGGGCGCCGCACGCGCGACGGCGACGAGCGCCTCGCCGTCGAGCACCCGCACCGAGCCGTCGCTCTCGCGCACGACATCGAGCGGCGTGTCGAGCGGCACCGGACAACTCAGACTGACCTCCGCTGCCCCCCCAAAGAAGTTGGCTACGACACCCGAGCAGTACCCGCCGTTGCCGCTCTCGAGCGGCCCGTTGAAGCTACCCGATATGGACACCGACTCGGGCACAAGGCCGACTATCTCACACCGGGCCGCGCGGCGCCCGTCCACGCTATGAGGCACTCGCACCGTGCGACGAGCGGATATTGCCGCGGCAGGTCATCGGACGGGCGCTCCAGACGACCCACGGGTGTCACTGGGCACGCTCAGCCGACTCCCGCTTCGCCGGGCGAATGCAGAAGAGTTGACCCTGGTTCTCGCTCCTGAGGAATCTCAGCAGCCTGCGAATCCGCGCCGATGAGACTGCCGCTCCGCCCGGATTGCACGAGTGGACACCTCTTCGCGTTAGCTTCCATGGCGCGTTCCAGCAAGCGCTGGCGGAGGTCGGGCGAGATCCCCGACCGCTTGCTGACGACCGGTCCCGACCGCAGGCAGCTAGCAAACACCGCCAATCGCCAGACGACCGCTTTCGCCCAATCTCGAAAGTGGCGCGCCGGGGCCCCGACGATCGCTTTTGCCATCCGACTGGCGCGCGGCGGGCCATCGCAAAGGCGACATTCCGATCGCGGGAGACGAATCTTCGGACCTGGCGAGCGGGACCTTGGCGGGGGAGCGGTCGAAGCGACTCTGCATAGGCAGCCGAGCGTTCTTGCACGGCGCGGTGCCGGCCCCTGCATTCGGCGACCAACAAGACAGCCTCAGTCTCGCAACCGCCATGGTCGGGAGCGACAGGTGGGCACCCCACCAGGGCGGCCTGACCGTCGAGGACGGCCCGCAGCCTCAATGTTGCGTACCCTCAGCCGCATGTCCGACATCCCCCAACTCCTCGCCGCGATCGACAGCCGCCTCGCCGACCTCGCTGCCGAGATCACCGTGCTCGAGACCGCCAAAGCGGCGCTCGACGGGCCGCGCACCATCGGCCGATCGCCCGCCGGCGCCAGCGACGCCATGACAGCACGCTCGCGTCGTCGCCCCAGACGCCCTCGCCAAACGCCCTCACCCAAGGACACCGAGCCGGCCGCCTCCGGCACAACACCCGAGTCAGTTATATCCGTGCATGACGACGGGATCACCACGACCCCGAAGCGCTCAACACGGAAGGCGGCGGCCAAGGGTACGCGGCCGCGGCGAGCTGGCGGGGCGGTTCGGACCGAGACGCTCGAGCGACTGCTGGCCGACACCTCCGCGGGGCTCAGCGCGAACGCTATCGCTGAGCAGGCCGGCGCCGGCTACAACCCGACCCTCAAGCTGCTGCACCAACTCGAGGCGGCCGGCCAAGTCCGCAGGTCGGGATCGCGCCGCTCAACCGTGTGGCGGCTGATCACCGACGAGGAGCGCATCGCGGAGCGCGCTGACGAGCTTGAGCGCCGCAGGAGCATCCCCAGCCGGGAGCGGCGGAGGGCAAGGACCTCATAACGTCGCCGATCAAGAACCTCACAGTTCGGCGCGCTCCCGGGGCCCAAGGCGCACTTGCGATGCGCCCCCGACGAGCCGCATCGGGGCGATCGGCTTGTCGCCTTTGCGATAGCGCCCCGCGCGCCGGCGAGACCGCGAAAGCGTTGGTCCGGGTCGCCGGCGGGGCGCGATCGCGTTCCGCGCAAAGCGCGACGCCAGCTGCCAGGAGAATCAAAGCGACCGTCCCGATGGCCGAAGCCGCGCGATCGCTTCCCGCGCAATGCGTCACGCGGTCAGCTTCGGCCCTGTGATCGGTCGCCGTCGATAGCGTCGTCCCATGGCCTCTCTGCGGCACTTCCGAGCCGGGCGAATCCAGAAGCCGGCGCGACGAGGTCAGCCGCTTGCAGAACGCCGAGGCATTCCGCCGCGAGCAAGCACTCGATCGTGTCCCCGCGTCGGTGCTGGTGCTTGCTGTTAGCCAGGTTCCGGCAACGCCGGGTCTCGCACGGTCTAGCAATCGGCGCAAACCAGGTCTCTCGCGACCGTCACGAGCACACCGGTATCGAGCGTATTGCAGCGCCCTTGGCTTGCGCCGCGACGGCCCTGCGTCCGCGACAAAGCGGGGGAATGACGACCTCAGGGCGGAGCCGCCGAGGCTCACGATTCAGGTCCGGGCGACTCCCTACTCAGCGCTAGCCGCAGCGCGCTAAGAGCCCCAACCAAAACCGCTGCCGACCACCAGATAGTCGCAGTCATAGTCCTCACGATCTCACCAGCCGAAGGCGCCCGAGCCTGGCGTGAGAGTCGCGCCGATCGCCCGAGCGCGCGGAGAGCGTGCCGCGGATCACTGACGGGTCGATCGCGGCGTCGAGGGTCACGCGCCGCTTGAGCGGATGGCCAGCTACGGCGCCGCTCGTAATCCGCGCGGCCAGCTCGACGCGCGTTGGGCAGATCGCGTCGTAGGCCCACGCGTACAGCCACGCAGCGGCGATCTGATCGTCGCTATCGGCGCCGGCGAGGAGCGTGGTCTCCAGCTCGGCGAGCGAGCACCCACCGTCGAGCGCCGCCCCTAGTGCCTGAGCAAGATCAAAGCTCATCTCGATCCCTCCGTCTCAGCGAGCTGTCGCGCACCTAGCTCGAACAGATCCATCCCGAACGCGATCGCGGTTCCTGACCTGCCGGTCTTGACCGTTTCGAGGATGTGCTCGAACGGGCTAACGCCGCCGAGCGCCTCCACAAAGGCGACCCACGACCGGGCATGCCCACGCGGGCGTTGCTGCGTGGCGAGACGGGCTGGCTGAGGGGCTCCAGGGTGTACTCCTCGATCTGCAGCTGGGCGAGTAGCCGGTAGGTGTCGCCGAGGATTGGTGTTTGCGCCGGCGATGCTCATCGTCGGCGACCCGAACGTTGACGCTGGCCCGTTACCTTGACGCTCGGCGGCCACCAGGGCGGCCCGAATGCGCCCATGTATTGGGCATCTGCGAAGGCCCGGGCGAGCGCCTTTAGGGCTCCCAGCGCGGCGGATTTGAGGGTGTTCGACATCGAGATCTCCTGTGGGGGTCAGTAGCTCTCGTGATCGTCGACCCTGCCCTGTGGTCGCGCGACGGGGGCGACCCTAGACTCCGACCCTACGGTTCGGATCGGGACACCCAGCGCGGGGAGCCGCGAAGCGGGCACGCATGTGTTGTTAGAGCGCGAGCGCGAGCTTGAGCGGATCGACGCGGCGCTGGAGTCTGTGTGCGCGGGTACGGGCGCGGTGATCGTGATCGAAGCGGAGGCGGGGATCGGCAAGACCGCGCTCGTCACTGTCGCGCGCGAGCGCGCTCACGGCCGGGGGATGGCGGTGCTGGACGCTCGCGGGACCGAGCTGGAGGCTGCTTATCCGTTCGGGGTGGTTCGCCAGTGTGTGGAGCCGGTTCTTCGCGCCGCTGGTGAGCGCGACCGTGAGCGCCTGCTCTCGGGGGCGGCCGCGTTGGCGGCGCCGGTGTTGATCGATGCGCCCGCGGGGGGCGAGGTTGCGTCCTTCGGGGTGTTGCACGGGTTGTATTGGCTGCTTGCGAACCTCGCTGAGCACGGGCCGCTGCTGCTAGCCGTCGATGACGCGCAGTGGGTGGACGAGCCGTCGCTGCGGTTCCTGGCCTACCTGGCGCGACGCGTGGAGTCACTGCCCGCAGTCCTGCTCGTGGCCACGCGCCCGATCATCCACGATGACGAGCAGCAGGGAGTGCTGGCGGGGCTGCTGGCCGATCCCGTGTGTGAGCTGTTGGCACCGCTCGCGCTCGGGGAGGCGGCGGTCGCGCAGCTGCTTGGCGAGAGCGATGACGCTGGAACGGTCGACGCGGCGTTTTCGCGAGCGTGCCAGCACGCCACGGGCGGAAACCCGTTCCTGCTCAGGGAGCTGACACGTACGTTGCGCGAGCAGGGGGTGGCGTTCTCGGCGGCCGGCGCTGAGCGCGTTGGCGAGATCACCCCGCCGGAGGTTGCTCGCGCGGCCCGAGCGCGTCTCGCGCGTCTCGATGCACCCGCCCGCGACCTCGGCCGTGCCGTCGCGGTGCTTGGCGACGACGCGCCCTTGGACCTGGCCTGCGAGCTGGCAGGACTAGACCCGATCGCCGCTACGCAGGGCGCCGAGGAACTCCTCAGAGCGGGGCTGCTCGAGCCGGGCCGGTTGCTGCGCTTCCGCCACCCGCTGTTGCGCGCCGGGGTCGCGGCGAGTGTGACCCCGTTCGAGCGCGACGCGTGGCACCGCAAAGCTGCAGCTTTGCTGCGGGCGCGGGGCGCTGCGCCCGAGCGCATCGCCGTGCATCTGCTCGCGACCGCTTCGGGACTAGACGAGGCCGCCGTCCTGACGCTGCGCGAGGCGGCCATCCGCGCGGTCGAGCAGGGGGCACCCGGCGCCGCCGTCCTCCGATTGCGCCGGGCGCTTGAGGAGCCACTCGATCCGGCCGCGCGAGCCGAGCTCCTGCTCTTCCTCGGACGCGCCGAGCGCACCGCGGGACAGCGGACTGCCGCTAGCGAGCATCTGCGCGAGGCCGCGCGCCTGACCGCAGACCCGGCCGCGCGCGCCCAAGCGCTGATTGCGCTCAAGCACGCGCTCGGCCCGGGCGAGGAGGAGAACCGCTCGTTTGCCCTGCTCGCGGACGCCGCGCTCGAGGATTCGAACGCGCTTGACCGAGAGCTCGCGCTGAAGCTCAAAGCGGCGCTATTCAGCGCGCTCTATCTCGCCGGGATCGAAGCCGGCCACCGCCAGACGGAGATCACCGAGGAGTTCGCCCGCCTAACCGGAGACACTGTCGGCGAGTGCGTCGCTCTTGCGCAGCTGGTCGAGCTCCTGACGCATGGTGAGGCCAATGCTGCGCAGCTCGGAGCGCTCGCCGAGCGTGCCACCCGAAACGCAGACGCGCTGCTCGAAGCGGGGGCTTGGGTCTCATGGGTGCACAGCGTCGCGCTGGCGCTACGTTGGACCGATCGGATGGACGCCGCCGAGCGATTCGGCGCCAAATGGGTCCAAACGGCCCGACGCGAGGGATCAGTCGATTCCTTTGGCGCGGCGCACACGCACAGCTCGAACCTCAATCGCATGCGCGGCCGGCTGCGCGAGTCCGAGGCCGACGCCGCCATCGCCGTCGCGACTGCGGTGCCGGGAGACGTGCCGCATGTCATGTCGAACGTCGCCTTGGCTTGCTGCCTGCTCAGCAAAGGAGACGTGGCGGCTGCCGAGGCGGCGTACGCGGCGACTGGGCTGGGAGCGCAGATCCCGCCGATCAGACCGTACGTAGGGGCGCTTCTGACCCGGGCCGACCTGCGTGCGGCGCGCGGCGAGCATGCGCAGGCGTTGGCTGACTTCGATGAGGCAAGCCGGCGAACGGACGGACTTCGGACCGGTCAGCTGCTGGGCGACCGCCTGGTCGCGATCGAATGCCACCACGCCCTCGGCGACAAGACGGCCATCGCCGACATGCTCGAGGAGACGCTGAAGCTCGCCAGCTGGTGGGGCACCGACAGCGCGATTGGGTCTGTGCTCCGTGTACGCGGCCGTCTGGCAGCCGATTCGACGGCGGCGATCGAGGACCTGCGCAGCGCGATCGAGCACCTCGAGCGCTCCCCGCGCCGGCTAGAGCACGCGTGCGCGCTCGTCGATCTCGGCGCCGCGCTGCGCCGCGCCCGCCAGCGAAGCAACTCGCGCGAGCCGCTGCGCGCCGGCTACGAGCTCGCGCGGGAATGCGGCGCGGACGGGCTTGCCGAGACGGCCCGCCAAGAGCTCGCCGCCAGTGGCGTTCGCGTCCGCCGCGAGCGCCTCACCGGTGCCGAGTCGCTTACTCCTAGCGAGCGGCGGATCGCCGAGATGGCCGCCGAGGGCGCGTCCAACGCCGAGATCGCGCAAGCGCTGTTCGTGACCGTGAAGACCGTCGAGATGCACCTCACTCACGTTTACCGCAAGCTCGACATCGCCCGCCGCGCAGAGCTCGCTCGCGCGCTCGGGCACACGGGGGCATAAGAGCCCGCGCGTCCGTGGCCACTGACTTGCGGCCACTCTCCCTGTTGGGAGAGTGGCCGTCGGTGTTGATCGCTTTGCTCAGGTGGTTGACCGCCTCTTCCGTGCCCTCCGGATCTCGGCCGCCGAAGACGAGGAACGGGGATCACGTGCTCCCAGGCCACGCCTGCGAATCACCGGGAACCGACCTCCCTTGTTCTCGTCGAAGGACCTCGAGTGCCTCCGCCGCGCTGTTTGAGATCGGTGAGGACCTGCATCCAGAACTTCGCGCCGCCCCGCCACACTCGCGTTGGCCGTGAAGTCATTTGCGGCTGCACGATCGCGCGCGAGCGCACGTAGCGCGGTCTTACCGATCCCCGGCTCTCGTGTCGATCACGAGCGCCGTCCCTGGCCCTAGCGCTCGCGCAATCGGGCGCCGCGCCGACCCGCGCCAGCTCGCGCTTGCGCTCTGGCAGCACGCCGGCGCTCCCGACGCGACGTCCCCCGATCGAAACCATAGGGTCGAAGTCTAGGGTCGCCTCCGTCGCGAGACCACGGCCACCGGTCCAGGATCACCAGTGTCCGCAACAACCAAAGGAGAGTCTCGATGTCAACGATCCTCAACACCTTCACGCGAGCGCTGCAAGCGATCGCAAACGCGTTCGCCGCCTACCCACTCATGGGCCTCTGCGGGCCGATCTGGTGGCCCACCGAGATCTACCGCGAAGCATCGACCCGGCGCCCGCGATGACTGTCCCCTGCGTCACATCGACGGCCGTCGGCGGCACCTACCAGCTACTCGCGGACCTGCCGCTCGAGATCGACTCATACTCGCTCGCGCGACTCGATCAACCACTCACCGCCGAGTTCACACACCACACCACGGTGATCCATCTGCACGGTGGCGGCGAGAAGGGCGTCGGGGAAGACGTCACACCGACCGAGCCCGACCAGCTGGCGTTCCAGCGCGCCCCCCTCACGCTCCCGCTCGCGGGCGTCTGGACGCTCGAATCGTTCTCGGCGCTCCTGGACAAGCTCGACCTGTTCCCCGTCCCACCGCCGCACCCGTTGCTACGCACGTTCCGGCGGTGGGCGTTTGAGAGCTCCGCGCTCGATCTTGCGCTCCGCCAGGCGGGACGCTCACTCGCCGACGTGCTCGGTCGAACCCCGCGCCCAGTGACATTCGTGAACTCGCTCAGGCTGCCCGACCCGCCAACGATCGAGCCGATCCGCCGCAGGCTCGAGCTCCACCCGGCGCTGCGGTTCAAACTCGACCCCACACCCGACTGGAACGAGCAGCTGATCGAGGAGATCGCCCGCACCGGCGCCGTCGACACACTCGACCTCAAAGGACAATACCCACCGCAGGCACCGATCGCACAGCCCGCCGACGCGCACCTGTACGCGCGCCTCGCACGCGCCTTTCCCGGCGCATGGATCGAAGACCCCGCACTCACGCCGGCGACCGAGACCGTACTCCGCCCGCACCGCGACCGGATCACCTGGGACTTCCCGATCCGCACGATCGCCGACATCGACGCGCTGCCATTCGCGCCGCGCGCATTAAACATCAAACCCGCCCGCATTGGCAGGCTGCAAACGCTGCTCGACCTCTACGACTACTGCACCCGCTGCGGGATCGGCATGTACGGCGGCGGCATGTTCGAGCTCGGCCCCGGCCGCGACCAGATCCAATACCTCGCCTCGCTGTATCACCCCGACACCCCCAACGACATCGCGCCGGTCGCCTACAACCATGCCGAGCTGCCGCCAGGGACACCCACCAGCCCGATAACCCCGATACCAGCCACATCCACCGGTTTCCGATCAAACTGATCGACGGTCTGCAGCGGGAATCTCAAACCCAAGCTCACCTACGCCGTCTCTCGATGCTGGCAAAGCCCGTTAGTTGGGATGACCTTCGGCCGTACGCGGGTGGATGAAATACCTCAATCCGGTAGAGCTCTGAGAGTATGGTATTTCCTAAGAGACCTCGACGAGAAACCCTGCTGCGACGAGCACTGCTGCCCCTGACCCGGCGCGGGTGCGGGTCTGCTCCCCGACCCCGACGCAACCGAAGGTTGCGAACAACAGGGAAGGACAGGCCCACACCGGGGCTACTCGTAACGGCAGCGGCAGCTGGTCCGTCCAGGCGCGCCGCCCGCTCGTTCCGGCGCGAACCACCGGCTCCCAGCAAGCGGCCGCGCGATCAAAGCGGAACCGCGGTCGACCCCGAGAGCAGTGCCGGCTCTGAGGACCACGTGCCAGCCGTCTGTGGCGTCCTCGGCGCACCTGGTTTCGACTGGGAGCAGGTCTCTGTAAGTCGCTAATAGCTGCCCTGGTTTGCGCGCTTAGCAGGAGCCTCCGGCCGTCGATTCTCGACCTCTCAGACTCCTGCTGCGGAACGATTGCAGGCGACCGCTGAGGCAGCTCGCGTGCCGTCGTCGGACAGGCGGAATCGTTCCAAACCAGCAGCGAGAGGCGGGCCGATCCTAGCGTCGCACACTGCTGCATCACGCCTTCAGCAGCAGTCGTGGCGTCGACGCCGTCGTGACCGCTTTTCGTGCTTGCAGCATCCCGACGTTCAGTTAGCGCCCGGAGCAACCGTCGCACCGGCTCGTCTGCGATGCGCGCCGAGCGCGCTTCTGACGAGGAGCACGTCTCACGAGCCGAGCGCGGGAGACCTGAGTTGAGCGCTTAGCAGGAGCCTCCGGCCGTCGATTCTCGACCTCTCAGACTCCTGCTGCGGAACGATTGCAGGCGTCCGCTGAGGCAGCTCGCGTGCCGTCGTCGGACAGGCGGAATCGTTCCAAACCAGCAGCGAGAGGCGGGCCGATCCTAGCGTCGCACACTGCTGCATCACGCCTTCAGCAGCAGTCGTGGCGTCGACGCCGTCGTGACCGCTTTCGTGCTTGCAGCATCCCGACGTTCAGTTAGCGCCCGGAGCAACCGTCGCACCGGCTCGTCTGCGATGCGCGCCGAGCGCGCTTCTGACGAGGAGCACGTCTCACGAGCCGAGCGCGGGAGACCTGAGTTGAGCGCATTGCGGGGCAGGGCCGAGGTGCCGCGCGTGCCGTGCAAAGTCGCGAATGCGGGTCTTTGCCTCCCGCGGTCACTCGGACGTGGAGTCGGCGCTTTGCAGGTCTCCGGAACGATGATGGCCGAGTTACGCGCTGGGCGGAAAGCGGGTGCTGGCGCTGGGCGGCGGACGGCTCCGACCGGGGCCCCATCGGTGACGGTCGGGCCGAGCGCGAGGACGAGGTTGGACGCAGCCGCGCCGGCCCAGGACGGCCGTATGCTTGGCGACCTCCGATCGCTGAGGAGACGTTGATGGCCGAGGTGAGGGTCCCGAGTTCCGGGGACAGATCCCTGCCTATTTGGCGACCCCGTCGTGCGAGGCGCCGTGGCCGGGGGTTGTAGTCATCCACGATGCCTTCGGGATGAGCCAGGACCTTCGCGACCAGGCCGACTGGCTAGCGAGCGAGGGCTACTTGGCCGTGGCGCCCAACCTCTTCTATTGGGGCCGCAAGACGATGTGTCTGATCTCCCTCTCCCGCGAGCTGCAAGCCCGACGGGGTAGGGCGTTCGATGACGTGGAGGCCGTGCGGACGTGGCTCGCGGGTCAGGCTGGCTGCACAGGCAGGATCGGGGTGATCGGCTTCTGCATCGGCGGCGATTTCGCCTTGCTGCTAGCCCCCGGCCACGGATTCTCGGCGTCCAGCGTGAACTACGGCATCGGCGTTCCGAAGGACACGTATGTCGGAGACTCCCTTGCCGGCGCCTGCCCAATCGTCGCCAGTTACGGCGCGAAGGACCGCGGCAATCGCGGGACTGCCGAGAAGCTCGACCGGGCCCTGGAGGCCGTCCGTGTGGAACACGACGTCAAGGAATATCCGGACGCCGGGCACTCGTTTCTCAACGACCTCTCGCTGGCGCCGGCGGGTGGCCATGCCATCCTCCCGTCCATCATGGCGGTGATGGGGAGGTTCGCCGGGCCCTCCGGCTACCACGAGCCGTCAGCGACGGATGCCCGTCAGCGGATCGTGTCCTTCTTCGACCGCCACCTGCAACCGGTCGACTGAGTCCGGCACGCGCCTGCCCGCGCCTCGATCATTGCTGATGCTTTCGTAGACGCCCGGAGCGTGCGGCGGTAAGCGCCTGATGCGCGCTCATCCGGTGCGGGCGAACCGCTCGGCTGCGGCCGGCCAGGCACTCCCCGGCACTGCGGTCCGGGCGCAGCTGAATCGCTCGCGGTCGGGATGCTCCCCCCCGAAGTCAAAGCCGGGACACGGGGGAGGCGGTGGCCGAGCCCTCAGGGCCTCGGACGTTGCTGCGGTCTGCTTCGAACGCGATCCGGCGGGTGGCGCGCCCGCGACGTTGCTCGGCGACGATACGCCGGTGCGAGCGTCAGAACGGACAGACTCCGGCGGCGGCGTCGGACAGATGCTCTCGGGCGGCGCCCCGCGCTCGCTGCACGGCGTTGATCAGGTGATCGCGGCGGTGCTGGCGGAGCCAAGCGCGCTGGAGGCGCTGTTCGAATGCCTGTTCTGCGACGACTCGGTGGTGCGAATGCGCGCCGGCGACGCGCTCGAGAAGATCGCTCGCATCCGGCCGGAGCTACTCGCGCCCTTCGCACGCCGCTTGCTCAGCGACGTCGCCGACGTCGACCAGCCGTCGATTCAATGGCACGCGAGATACCAACGATCTCCGCGGCGCTGGCCCGCCTGCGGGAGCTCCAGCGCGCCGACGGGACGTTCGCGTTCAAGCTCTTGAGGGCGAAGGACAAGGATCGAGGCCGAGCCGTGAGGCTCGAGACGATGTCGGTGAACCAGAAGGGGAACGAGACCCGCTCCCAGTAGGCAACGTCGCCCCTGTCGGTGTAGGTGTCTCGCCGGTAGAGGCGGGTTGCAAGGAGCTTCCCCGCTTCCTCGACTTCTGCTGCTTATCTGTGCAGGGCGGTCCTTGTCAATTGTGGCTCTCCGGGCATGATCGGGGGTGACGACACACGAACACGCGTTTTCTTTCTGGCCCTCCGAACCGCGTCACCCGTATTCCGCCACGACGCTCGCTCGACCCCGGGATGACCCGGTGCGCACGCACGGCAAACGGCGCAACGAGAAGGGAATGGAGCAGGCAGCTCCCCGGCACGCCACGACCCCCGTCAACGCGGGCAGCGACCCCGACGCCCCCCAACGACGCCCGATGGGGCGAGTCTCGCCATGATCATCCGGATGCGCCTGCGCGCAGGCGCGGCCATCCCTGGCCGCTTGAGCACGCATCCGCTGTGCCCACGATCGCCGGGCACAGGGCCCAGCGAGCAGTCCACAACCCAGCAGCAGAGGCGCACGCGACTTCCACCCTCCGCTCCGACGACCAAAAGCCCTGCTCAGGACGAATCTCGATCGAGAGTCACCCCCGATCATCCACGGCGCCTCTCAATTGTCAAGCCTCCCGAGGGGGTTTGAGGTTGTTGAGGTTGGTCGGGTACGCGCGGGCGCCCAGGCTTATCTCGGTCCACGACCTGGGGTTGGCTCCCCGGCCGGCGACATGATGGTTGATGGGGTGTTGTTCCCGCTGGGTGAAGCGTTGCGGCCGCTCGGTCTTTGGAGGCCGTCCACGCGAACGTGGCGGCAGCAGCATGCCGGGAGCCGGCCGCGGTGCATCGGTGACATTCAGGCGTTGCGCGCACGGGAGGTTTCACGCAGGCGCGAGCGCCTCGTCTCCGAGTTCTCGAAGTGTGTGGTAGCTGCGTTTGAGCAGCTTGCGAGCAAGCGCCAGGCACGCGCGGTTACCGCCGAGCCGCTCGGCGGCTTGCCGGTAGTAGTCGCGGTCCGGCGACCCTGGACGCCTGGCGGCCTGGGCGGCCTCGTATAGCGCCCAGCGCAGAGCTGGCGGGCCTTGGCGGGAGAGGTGCCCTGGGGCGCGGCGCTTGTCGGAGGCGTGGACGGTGATGTCCATGCCGCCGTAGCGGACCGCTTCGCGCGAGGAGGAGAACCGGCGTGTGTCGCCGAGCTCGGCGAGGATCACGACACTCGTCAGCGCGCCGATCCCGTAATGCGCGGTCTGCAGCGCCCGGCAGCCGGTCTGGCGCCGCGCGTAGGAGCGCAGCTCCTTATCTAGCGGTGCGACCCGAACCTCGAGCGCGTCGATCATCCCGAGCGCGACCGTGATCTGCTCGCGTCCCGCGGCCGGCAACGGCAGCTGCTCGATCCATGCCCGGTTCTCGCAGGTGAGCAGACCAGCGCGCTTGGGCAGCCCATGGTGATACAGCACCGCCTGCATCCGCTGCTGCCACTCGCCACGCTCGTCCACGAGCGTGTGCCGCAACCGGACCCTGGCGCGGAGATCCAACAGATGGTCCGGCGCGATCCAGCACTCCGGCAACCGGCCGGCCATCAACAGCTCCCGCAGATGCCTGGCGTCCGCGCGGTCGTTCTTCGCGCGCTGCTTGTTCCCGCGCAGCGCGCTCGTCTCCGCCGGCTCCGCGAGATGCACGCTGGCGCCAATCCGCCGCAGCTCCTCGACCACGAACCGCCAGCCCGTCGTCGCCTCCAGCGCCACCTCGAGCTCTGAACCCGCAAACCGGGCCAAGAACTTCCGCACGCCCGAGCGGTCCGCCGGCACGATCCGACCACGCGATACCTCGCCGGTCACAGTGTCGATCCACTCCGCGGTGATCTGCGCCCGATGCTGATCGAGTCCCATCACGATCGCCATACGTCAACCCTCCTCGTCGAACCCGCGCGAGCAGCGTTCAGCCCGACCCACCACCTACCGTGGGTCACGGTCGGCCCTTCGCATTCGATTGACCGGCCGCGCGGCTAGCACCGCGCGCGCCTTCAACTTACGTCATTCGACGCGGAGGGCCGGCCGCCTTCACCGGCCGCCACGTCGCCTGCTCATGCCATCTTTGAGCCAGGCGGGATGGGCGGCGAACGCTCGTAGCACCATGCCGGTAACGAGATGCGAGGACGGCTTGGACCTGTCGGGCGCGTGCGGTTCCGGGTGAAGCGTGACGTCAACGATCTCTGGGAAGGGGACTCCGACCGTGCGCACGGGGATCGCCCAGCCGCCATCACTCTGCCGGATCGCCAACAGCCACGCCAACGCGCTCGCGATCCTCGGGTCGTCGACATATCCGGCTTTGATCAGCAGCTCAAGGATCGCGCCGACATAGGTCGTCGCGTACTGGTTGCCATAGATCCCTCGGAGGTCCCCGTCGTCGGTCTGAAAGGAGAGGAGATAGGAGGCCGCGCGCTCAATCGACGAGTGCTGCCGCGTGAAACCGTACTTCTCGACGAGTATCCCGAGCTGTCGAAAGGTCTCAAGCTGGTCGTAGTTCTCCTGAGATCGGATCGCCCGCTTGCCGCCTGGGTAGCGCCATGAACCGTTTTGGCTCTGCCTGGCGAGCACTCTTCGGGCCTCCGGCAAATCCCAGAGAGCACCGGCCGGCTCACTAGCGCTGCCAAGCAGGTCCCGCCTCGCAAAGAATGCGATCGCGGTATTGCTGGACGATGCGAGGAGCGAAGTGGGATCAACCCTGAGGATTCCCTCTCCTCCCGGCGCCACGGCACGGACCATACGAGCAGGATATGACCGGGCGCCGAAGGCCACCGCAGTGCGCTCAGAACCGCCGGCGACGTCGCTAGCCAACCACCTCGTACGGGCCACCTGAGGCGGACAGCGCCCGACGCGCTCGCGTCAAGGAGTTAGCCCTCTGGTTCAGGCAAGAACAACGAGCGACTTGGCGTATCAGTCGATCACACGCGCCTGCTGTCCGCACGTCACAGGGAGGACTCGCCGACGCGCCCCGATGCTCGTCGTGTCTGGGAAGCAGGAGGGCGGCAGGCGCAGAGCGTAACGTGCGGTTCACGAGACCTCACGCAGGAGGCGCCGGCGATCGCGGATCGGCGTTCCGACGGTAGCGTCCTGCGCATGTTCTCGGGGTTCACGCCGTCTCACCGCGGAGGGACGTACTCGCCGCTGTTATGTCTGCACGGCTTCATGGACACGTGGCGAACCTGGGAGCTCGTGCTGCCGATGCTGGAGCGCCAGCACGACGTACTTGCACTGACGCTGCCCGGCCACGCAGGAGGCCCATCGATCGACGGAACGGTCAGCACAGACGCGTTCGTCGATGCTGTGGAACGCTCGATGGACGCGGCGGGTCTTGAGCTCGCGCATCTCGTCGGCAACTCGCTCGGCGGCTACGTCGCGTTTCAGCTCGCAGCGCGAGGTCGGGCGGCAAGCGTCGTGGCGTTCGCGCCGGCCGGCGGATGGGCGGCGGGAGATGTGTCTTACGAGGATCTGCTGCGCGCCCAGCGGGAACTGCAGACCCAGGTGAAGGCGGCGGCGGCGCGCGCTACGGCGTTCGTTGCCACGCCGCAAGGCCGGCGCCGCGCGACGCAGCTGATCACGACCAACTTCGAGCACATCCCAGCCGACCTGCTCGCGCATCAAATGCTCGGTATCGCCAGCTGCACGGCGGCTGCGCCGCTGATCGAGAACGCTCTGAGCGCGGGCTGGACGCTCGACGCGGAGAAGATCACCTGCCCGGTGCGGATCGTGTGGGGCACGGCCGACAAGCTCCTGCCCTGGCCCCAGGCCGCCGCCCGCTACCGCAAGGAGCTGCCCCAAGCCGACTGGGTGCTACTCGACGGGATCGGCCACTGCCCTCAGCTCGATGTCCCCGTCGAGGCCGCACAACTGATCCTCGGGTTCACCTGGTAGCGAACCGGCTCAACGGCGGTACGACCGGCGGCGCACGAGCATCGCGCTTACGAAGAAGCAGGTATCAGGTCGGAGCGGCCGGGCCTGGTTCTCGCCACGAGCGAGTGTCCGTCGACGGACGGAGCGCGCCCAGCGACGCGACTTCCCTGAGATCCGCGCAATGCGCGTCTTTGTCCAGCCTTGCTGAGATGCCCGACATGTCGCGAAAGCAGGGCGTCGCGACTCGTCGCGGGCTGCTCCGGCCCTGAGCAAATCGAGGTACTGGTCGGATCGACTGCCGCTCCTCCGAGGAGCAGAAGCAGTTCCGGCTCTTTGGGCAGGTCGATGCAGCTGTTGCGGCGCATCGCGTCCCGCTCAGCGCGCGTGTTCGGCCGCTGTGATTGCGTGGAGCTGGGCGAGGAGGTCGCGTAGTTGCGCGAACTGCCGGGGCGCGAGTTGCTGTTCCCATTCAGCTTCGACCTCGAGCACGATTTCGCGGATCGCTTTGATTGAGGCGTGTCCTCGGGGGGTGAGGTGGATGCGCTTGGAGCGTTGGTCGCTGTCGTCGCCTTGGCGGGTGAGGTACCCGACGTCCTCCAGCTGGCCGAGGAGGTAGTTGAGCGCCTGCTTGCTCATGCGAGTCTGGGCCGCGAGCTCGGAGGGACGTTGGTTCTCGGGGCCGGGGTACTGCAGCACGTTGAGGTGCGCGGCGATCAGGTCGGTGTAGCCGCGCTCGTGCAGGCCGGCGAGCATCCGGTCGCGCACCGTCTCGAACGGCATGCGCAGCAGCGCGCCGATCAGCGGCGGCGGCGAGGAGTCCGTCGCGGCGGGTTCAGTAAAACCACTTGACAAAGCAATGCGCTTGAGTATGCACTCGTCAAGTCGCTTTACTGAATGCGTTTGCGGAAGGAGACCACAATGCATCCAGCCACAGAAAACGACACCATCACGGTTGGCGCCCTCGGTGTCCGCTTCCTGATTGAGGCCTCGGACTCGAACGGGAGCGTGTCGGTGTTTGAGTGCTATATCCCGGCGGATGCGCGGATGCCGGCACCGCATCGCCACGACGGGTTTGAGGAGACGATCTACGGCCTTGAGGGCGTCACGATCTGGGCGATCGGCGGGGGGACAGTCGAGATCGGACCTGGCGAGGCGGTCTGCGTGCCGCGCGGGGAGATCCACGGGTTTGAGAACCACGGCAGTGCTGATGCGAAGATCCTTTGTATCGCAACCCCCGCCGTGTTCGGACCGGCCTACTTCCGCGAGGTCGGCGAGGTTCTCGCCGCCAGCACGGGCGGTCCCCCGGATCTGGCAGCGCTGGGCGAGGTGATGCGCCGCCACGGCCTCACCCCCGCGCCACCCAACGCCGTCTAGCCCGAAGTTCCCGGTGGTGAGGTAGCCAGATTCCGCTTGTTCCCAGGGTTTTCGGGGGTTCTGGGGTGTTCGGGTCGTGTCTACCGATCGACCACGACGGGGGCGTGGGCGGCGAGGTCGAGCGCTTCGGCTTGCAGCGCGGTAGGCTGGGTGAGCTTCTCGAAGGTGCTGGCGTGGTCGTGCAGGCGGGTGGTGTTCTGGGTCTGGGTCGCGAGCTCGGTGAGGAGCGTGCGATAGCTGTGCGCGGACTGCCCGGTGCTGGTCCGTTTCGTCTGCGCTTTGTGTCGCGCGGCGGGGGAGCGCTCAGCTTTCGCGACGGGATCAGGACTGACGGGCCGGTGCTCGTCGGTGAACAACAACGGCTTCCACGCGGCTTTCAGATGCCAGGTGAGGTAGTAGGCGAGCATGCAGATCAGCACGTGCGCACGAACACGGTCCTCGAGGTGATGATGGATCGGACGGATCTGCAGGTCCGGGCCCTTGATCGATCCGAACGCCCGTTCGGCCTGTTCGAGGTTCTTGTAGGCGCGCACGACATCACCGGTCTGAAGGTCGGTCTCGGTGAGGCCGGTCCGCAGGATGTAGAACCCGTCGAGCGCAGCTTCCGCGGCGATCTCCGCGGTCTTGCGGGTGTAGGTGAACGTGGTGTCAGTAATCGTGGTCTGGAAGTGCTTGCGCATCCGGTAACGCTTCAGCGCCGGACCTGTCGCAAGACCGATCAGGTCGGCCCCGGTGAGCGTCCCGGCGGTGACACGGTGAGCGATCGCGGCTAGGTCGATCTCCGTCGCGGCGAGCAGTTCGTTGCGCTTGCGGGCACGTTGCGCGCCGACCAGCGGGTTGCGGCACACGACCAGTCGTTCGCCGGGGAACTCCGCGACGTCGGTGATCTCCCCGAGGTTCTGCTCGTCGAACAGCGACGGCTGAAACACCCCGGACCGGGCGAGTTTCTTGATCGTCGGCGCTTTCAGCGCGGTGATCCAGTCCACCCCGTCGGTCTCTGACAGCAGCGTGATGTTCGCCTTCGTGACCATCCCACGATCGGCGACGACCACCACCCGCGAGAGACCGAACCGGTCCTTCAACTTCACGACCTGTGACGGCAGCGTCTTGTCGTCGTGCAGCTCGCCGGTGAACACCTCGACCGCGACCGGCCGCCCGTCGGTGTCGCACAACAGTCCGTAGATGATCTGCGGCAGGCCGGGCCTCCCGTCCCGCGAGTACCCACGCTTCCCGAGCGGGCACGTGCGACCCTCGAAGTAACTCGAGGACACGTCGTAGAGCACCATCTCCCCGTCACGCAGGTGGCGGGCAGCGAGACGATCCTCGATCCGGTCCTGGCGCTCCACGAGCCAGTCCATCGCCGCGTAGAGGTCATCCTCATCCGCTCCAACCACGCCGCACTCCTGCGCCAGGGTTGACTGGCCGAGGGTGCGGACCATCCCGAGTTTCGATCCCGGGCCGATCACCCGGCCGACGATCATCGCCACGCACAGATCCCGCTCCCGGCACGGTGAGCGGTCCAGCAGCTTCGCCAGCCCGAGCCGACGCGCCATCGTCAGCGCCGCGGTGACGTGCCCGGCCGGGAGGGAGCGCTCGATCTCGAACGCCTGATCGACGCTCATCACCGTCTTGCCGGCGAGCACGGCACGGATCGCGTCGATCGCTTCGGGCGGGAGGTGTGACAGGTTCGCGAGCGTTTCCTTCTTGACCTTCCCGTCCTGGCGGTAGGAGCGGCGCAGCAACGTCGCGTTGTACTCGTTCTCCCCAGACCGGCGGGTAGTCGTGCTCACATGCATCGCACCGCTTTGCCTGGCTGGCCTTCCCATATCTGGACAATACCCCATTTGTCGACCTGATAGTAGTGGGTACACTTAGGATCAAGCAAAAAGGCCGGAATCCCCGCAACTACAGGGATCCCGGCCTCTACAACCGCTGACTACAGGGGGAACTTCGGTCTAGCCCCGCACCCACGATCGAAGGCGGGGCAGAGCCCGCCGACGACGCACCGCGCCGCGCAGATCAACGGTGCGGTGCCGGCCACCGCGCCCCCGGGCGCAGACAAGGCTTCCATGTCACTCCAGGCCCTGACCCTCAAACTCGACGGCATCACCGCAGGCGACTACCTGACCTGGGGCCGTGACCCTGATCCGCCCGCTCTGGACCTCGGACTGCGGTCGATCTCCATCGACACCGACCCGCTCGGCGACACGATCACCGCGACCCTCGAATGGGAGCAGCCGGCGCCCGCTGCCGCGACCGCCGCCACAGCCGCCGGACTGCCTCTGTCGGCAGGCGTGCAAGTACACGCCCGCGAGCGCACCACTGCGCCGCTGCAGTTCGCGCTCGCGCGGGAGCCCGCACGCAACGTCGAGCAGATCGCCGCCCGCGCACCGGCAGTGGGGCGATAAGCAGGCCCTCGCTGTCCCATCGACCTCGGTCGCCGATCTCTCCAACGATTCTGACCCGGGCACCGACAGCCCCAAACCAGGGCTACTTGACCTGGCGGGCCCCGTCCCTGCTCCTCGCGCCACAAGCAGGGCCGGCGGTTGGGACACCCGGACGTCGAACGCGGGTCTCGGGCGGCGGGCCCGCAGTGGCGTCAGCACCGCCGCGGAGTGCGTGCCTTGCGATCCACCCGACCGGAAAGTGCCTGGGCACCAGGCTATACGCTGCGCCTGCCATGGGCTGGCTTTTCCCTTCGCTTCGCGGCTATCAGGGTTCATGGTTGCCGGGCGATCTGCTGGCCGGGCTGACGGTGTGGGCGGTGCTGGTGCCCGAGGCGCTGGCGTATGCGTCGATTGCGGGGGTGTCCCCGGTGGTTGGCTTGTATGCCGCGCCGGGCGCGCTGATTCTCTACGCGGCGGTCGGTAGCTCGCGTCAGCTGGTCGTGGGTCCGATGGCGGCGGCAGCGTTGCTGTCGGCGGCGACGGTCGGGGCGCTGGTTCCCGTTGGCGGTGGTCGCTTCGCGGGGTTGTCGGCCGCGCTGGCGATCACGGTTGGGCTGCTGGCGTTGGTAGCCGGGCTGTTGCGGTTGGGGTTCTTGGCGAACTTCATCTCCGAGCCCGTGCTGAAGGGGTTCATCATCGGCCTGGCGTTAACGATCATCGTCCGCCAACTCCCCAAGCTCTTGGGAATCAAGCAGGGGAGCGGCGATTTCTTCGCGCAGCTGTGGAACGTCATTACGCACCTCGGCGATACGCAGGGGCTGACGCTGCTGGTTGGGGTGCTGTCGCTGGTGGTGATCATCGGTTTGCGGCGGGTGGCGCCCCGCGTTCCGGGCTCGCTGGTCGCAGTGGTGCTCGGGATCGCCGCGGTGAAGCTGTTCAACCTCGATCAGCATGGTGTCGAGATCGTCGGCTCGATCAAGAGCGGACTGCCGTCGTTCGGGGTACCCGGTGTGCACGCGAGCGACGTCGGTGCGCTCGCGGCCGGGGGCGTCGGGGTGATGCTCGTGTGCTTCGCCGAAGGCCTCGCTGCCGCGAAGACGTATGCAGCCCGCGAGCATCAGCAGATCGACGCCAACCGCGAGTTGCTGGGCCTCGGCGGCGCCAACCTCGCATCCGCGGTCTCGAGCGGGATCGTCGTCGCCGGAAGTCTGTCCAAGACCGCGGTCAACGTCACGGCGGGTGCGCGCACTCAGCTCTCGGGCCTGATCGTGGCTGCGCTGACGATCGTCACGCTGCTGGCCCTGACGGGGCTATTCGAGAATCTGCCCGTAGCGACGCTCGCGGCGATCGTGATCGCGGCCGTGGTCGAGCTGGTCGACGTCCGGGCGCTGATCACGCTATATCGCGCCTCCAGCAGCCGGCTCGGCCGCGAGTTCGAACTCGTCGCGCGGCCTGACTTCACCGCCGCGATCGCCGCGCTGCTCGGCGTCATGGTCTTCGACACGCTCCCCGGCCTGTTCATTGGGATTACCGTCTCGCTGCTGTTGCTGATCTACCGCGCCTCACGGCCCCATGTCGCGACGCTGGGAAGGACCCCCGAAGCCGATGGGGATTACCGCGATATCGATCGCCACCCCGACGCCCGAACCTCGGACCGCGTCGCGGTGCTCCGCGTCGAGAGCGGCCTTCACTTTGCGGGGCTCCGTGGATGATCGGGGGTGACTCTCGATCGAGATTCCGTCCTGAGCAGGGCTTTTGGTCGTCGGAGCGGCGGGTGGAAGTCGCGTGCGCCTCTGCTGCTGGGTTGTGGACTGCTCGCTGGGCCCCGTGCCCGGCGATCGTGGGCACAGCGGATGCGTGCTCAAGCGGCCAGGGATGGCCGCGCCTGCGCGCAGGCGCATCCGGATGATCATGGCGAGACTCGCCCCATAGGGCGTCGTTGGGGGGCGTCGGGTCGCTGCCCGCGTTGACGGGGGTCGTGGCGTGCCGGGGAGCTGCCTGCTCCATTCCCTTCTCGTTGCGCCGTTTGCCGTGCGTGCGCACCGGGTCATCCCGGGGTCGAGCGAGCGTCGTGGCGGAATACGGGTGACGCGGTTCGGAGGGCCAGAAAGAAAACGCGTGTTCGTGTGTCGTCACCCCCGATCATGCCCGGAGAGCCGGAAAAGGCTGGGCTTGACCCGGTCAGGTGGGGACCAGGAAGACGTTCCAGAAAGCGCTCGGTCTCTGTTCTGGGTCGAGCGTGCGTTGTTGAGGCGTCGAAAAGGTTTAGACGGCATCAAAATCGGAGGTCCTGCTTCATCCTCCGAGACGAGTCTGGCGGGGTCCCGTGTTCCTGGCCAGGTGGTGCCCGGCGTGGAGGCGGCGTGAGCCTGGTCTGCGGCTCTTGCACGGAACGTGAGAAGGCGAGCGTCGAAAGCGGCCGTCCGGGCCTGCGGGTCAGTACGACGGGCGGCGAGAGGGAGCGTGCCAACGGCAGAAACCGGAGGCATTGAGTACCGGTCGCGGCGCTCGCTGGCGGACCGGCTCGTATTAGCTGTGAAGCTGCTGCTCGCTGGGGTGGTGGTGGAGCGAAGGGGCCGGCTCATCGGTGATGTCGATTCGATCAACCAGCGCCCTGGGGTGCTGGGAGGAAGCGAGGACGCATGACAAGGCCGAAGGACAAGTCGTTTGCGATTCCCAAGCTGTTGGTGTGGGAGGCGTGGCGGCAGGTCAACCTCGATCTTGCGGTAGCTCCTGGATCGCGTCGCTTGCAGTAGGCGGCCGGGCGGGCCGCGGTGGGGCCGTTTGGGGTGTCGGGCTGGGTGCTGCGGGGTGTTGGTTGGGTGTCTGGGGGCGTGTCGGGGGTCGCGGTGGTGTTTCCGCCCGAACGCGGAGGTGTTGTGGGTGCTTTGCGGGCAGGCTGACGCCCGGGGGTTCGCGTGGTTGGTCGTCGGGGGGGGCGCTGCTGGCGCCGTGGGTCAGCCGGTTGGGGGTGGGAGCGCTTGCAGGCGCTTGAACGCGGCGGCGAGCTGCCCTGCCCAGGGCCAGTCGCGTGCGAGCCGCAGGATCGTTTTGCGGGCGTGGCGGGCGATCCGTCCTGATTGGTGTAGCAGGCGGTATCGCAGCCGCTTGAGCTCCCATGCGCGTGCTTGGTCAGCGAGGCACAGCTGCCTGGTCCACGCGACGATGTCTTGCGCGAGCATCACCAGCCACAGCCATACCTGGTTGTGCTCGAAGTCCTTGAACGGGAGGTTACGCATCCCGCAGTCCTTGCCTTGGCGGATGTGATCCTCGACGTGCGCGTGGCCGCGATGGGTCAGGTCGAGCTTGGCGACGTCCTCGCCGGACTGGTCTGTCAGGAACACCGAGAGCCGGTAGCCGTCATGGTCGGCAAACGACTGCTGGTCGCCTTCGCGCAGCTTCGTGCGCCTGGCGATCAGCCGCGATCGCGCAGCCCACGCGGACAGGTCGACACGATCGGTGATCTCGACCACGTGCGAGTGATCTCGCTCGCTGCCGTCTACGCGGATCGCGTTTATCCACAAGGCTTCCGGGACCGCGACGAGCGCCTCGCGGACCGGCTCTGAGAGGTCAAACCCGAACGAGAACAGCAGCTCCGCCTCGCGGCAATATGTGGTCAGCTCATGCGTTGCGCCGGCGCCGTCGGCGCGGATCAGGATCTCCCCGTCAAGCGCCTCCGGGTCGAGCTGCGCAAGCGCGAGATCCAACACGGCCTTGTGATCGGCGGCGGTGTTCGAGCCGGCGTTCCCCGGCCGCAGGATCCCTGCGGGCGCCTCGCCGGTCCCGTCGAGATAGCACAGCAGCGGATGATGGCCGTAGCCGCCCTTGAAGTTCCCGGCCGCGTGCTCCTTCTCCGAGCTGGCGCTCGTGAGCGTCGCGTCGATGTCGATCACCGTCCGCTCAGAACGACTGTGCCATCTCGCGATCGACCGCTCCGGCCGCGCCCCGAGCTTCCACGCCCGCGCTCTGGAGAGCGCGACCGCCGCGCGCAACCTGCCCAAGCACTCCTCGTCGATCGAATCGATCACCCGGAACGCCGTCGAGTCAGACGCGACGTTGCCATACAGGTCCGGCTGGTCACGCTGAGCTCCCAGGTCAGCCAGACAACTCCCGCCGTCGGCGAGCATCACCGCCAGGTCGCGCAGCACTATCCCCGGGTCATGCGCCGACGCGCGTTGCCGGGTCGGGGCCATCGCCGCCGACAGCGCTCTTGTCAGCCCGACCCGGTCAGCGACGCCGGCGATCAGCGCGCTGCCGGCATGCCCGACCATGCCCGTCCCGTCCGCCCGAACATCTAGCTTGTCAACCAGTCCATCACGCGCCACCATCTGGGTGATCCTCCTGAGATCGGGAATGCTGCTTCGCAACCCGCATTCTCCCTGCTCAGGCGGACGTTCCCGCGCCCCGGCCCGCCCGGGGCGCGGCCGTCAATGAACGATCCAGGTCAAGGCCAACAAGGGCGCTCCCGGCGTCGATGGGCAGGATCTGGACGCGTTCGAGAAGGACCTGGAGGGCAACCTCTACAAGGTCTGGAATCGCATGTCGTCCGGGACCTGGTTCGCGGCGCCGGTCAGGGCGGTCGAGATCCCCAAGCCGCACGGCGGCGGGACCCGAATGCTCGGTGTGCCGACGATCGCAGACAGGGTTGCGCAGACGACCGTGGCCATGTTCCTGGAGCCGCTGGTGGAACCCCGGTTCCATCAGGATTCCTATGGCTATCGGCCGGGACGCTCGCCCCATGACGCGCTCGCGGTATGTCGGGAGCGGTGCTGGAGGTACGACTGGGCGATCGATTTGGACGTCCAGAAGTTCTTCGACGAGGTGCCGTGGGACCTGATCGTTCGGGCAGTGGAGGCGGTCACCGACTGCCGCTGGGTGCTGCTTTACGTGAAACGGTGGCTGCATGCACCGTTGCAGCATCCTGACGGGACCCTTGAGCAGCGCAGCAGAGGAACTCCGCAAGGGTCGGCGATCTCGCCGTGCTTGGTGAACCTGTTCATGCACTACGCGTTCGATTCTTGGATGGCTCGGGAGATTCCGGGCTGTCCGTTTGAGCGCTTCGCTGACGATGTCATCGTGCACTGCAAGAGCAGGGCACAGGCGGAGGCGGTGCTGGCCAGGATCGCCCAGCGGATGAACGAGGTTGGGCTACGGCTCCATCCCGACAAGACGGCTCTCCGGGCATGATCGGGGGTGACGACACACGAACACGCGTTTTCTTTCTGGCCCTCCGAACCGCGTCACCCGTATTCCGCCACGACGCTCGCTCGACCCCGGGATGACCCGGTGCGCACGCACGGCAAACGGCGCAACGAGAAGGGAATGGAGCAGGCAGCTCCCCGGCACGCCACGACCCCCGTCAACGCGGGCAGCGACCCCGACGCCCCCCAACGACGCCCTATGGGGCGAGTCTCGCCATGATCATCCGGATGCGCCTGCGCGCAGGCGCGGCCATCCCTGGCCGCTTGAGCACGCATCCGCTGTGCCCACGATCGCCGGGCACGGGGCCCAGCGAGCAGTCCACAACCCAGCAGCAGAGGCGCACGCGACTTCCACCCTCCGCTCCGACGACCAAAAGCCCTGCTCAGGACGGAATCTCGATCGAGAGTCACCCCCGATCATCCACGGAGCCCCGACAAGACACGGATCGTCTATTGCAAGGACGGCAAGCGTCGGGGAGAGCATGAGCACACCAGCTTCACCTTTCTCGGGTTCACCTTCCGAGCACGGAAGGCGCGAGCGACAGGAGGCGGGTACTTCACCAGCTTCCAGCCCGCGATCAGTACCGAGGCGCTGCAGGCCAAGAGCGTCGAGCTCCGCAGGATGCGGATCCACCGGCGCACCAACCTGTCGTTGGACGACCTGGCGAGATGGCTGAATCCCATCGTCGCCGGATGGATGAACTATTACGGCCGCTATTACTGGACCGTGATGGATGCCCTCCTGCAGCGCGTCAACACCTACCTGAGGCGCTGGGCTGGGAAGAAGTATCGGCGGTTACGGACCTACAAACGGTTCAAGCGGTGGTGGACTGGGCTGCACGAACGCGAGCCCGGCCTGTTCGCCCACTGGAAGTGGGTCCGCGCGTACTGACGGCTGGTGAGAAGAGCCCGGTGACGGGAGACTGTCACGCCGGGATCCGTGGGAGCCGGGAGCTGCGACGCTCCCGGCGACCCGACCCTGTAATGGGGCTGGAGCGAAGGGGAAGGGTCGTCCTGGCTGGCTTTCGGGTCAACCGCCTTCGGGTGGAAGGAGCCGGGTGAGCGAGCCGAAACCGAAGTCGTTTGTGATCTCCAAACGGGCTGTTTGGGAGGCCTATCGGAGGGTCAAGGCGAACAAGGGCGGCGCCGGCGTTGACGGTGAGTCGATGGCGGAGTTCGAGGTTGACCTCAAGGACAACCTGTACAAACTCTGGAATCGGCTGTCGTCGGGAAGCTATTTCCCGCCGCCGGTGCGTGCGGTTGAGATACCGAAGCGGGATGGCAGCTCTAGAACGTTAGGGGTGCCGACCGTGGCGGACAGGATCGCCCAGACGGTCGTGCGCTCATACCTGGAGCCCTGCGTGGAGCCTGTGTTCCACGAGGACTCTTACGGGTATCGGCCGGGCCGTTCGGCGCATCAGGCGTTGCGGGTGTGCCGGGAGCGCTGCTGGCGGAACGACTGGGTTCTAGATATGGACATCAAGTCGTTCTTCGACAGCGTTTCATGGGACCTCACGCTCAAGGCGGTAGCTCATCACACCGACCTGCGCTGGGTCCTGTTGTACGTGGAGCGGTGGCTCAGAGCGCCGCTGCAGCGCGAGGACGGCAGCCTGGTCTGGCGGGATCGCGGAACCCCTCAGGGTTCGGCGATCTCACCTTTGCTCGTCAACATGTTCATGCATTACGCGCTGGATGCGTGGATGGTCAGGGAGTACCCGGCCGTCCAGTTCGAGCGCTACAGCGATGACGTGATTGTCCACGCTCGAAGCGAACGCCACGGCCGATTGTTGTGGGCGGTGATCGCGAAGCGGTTGGCGGAGTGCGGGCTTGAGCTCAACGAGCGCAAGACCCGCGTCGTGTACTGCAAGGATGCCGACCGGCGTGGCTCCTACGAGCACACGTCGTTTGACTTCCTGTCGTACACGTTCCGGCCGCGGCTGTCGAAGAACAGGTTCGGGAAGCACTTCGTGAACTTCTCTCCGGCGGTGTCGAGCGAGACGAAGACGCGGTTGCGGCGCGAGATGCGCCGCTGGGGCGTCGCTCGCCGCTCGGACAAGACCCTCACGGACCTGGCGCTGATGTTCAACCGCCAGCTCCAGGGCTGGATCAACTACTACGGAAAGTTCTACAAGTCCATGTTGTATCCGGTCTTCCGCCACTTCAACGAGACGCTCGTGAGGTGGGCCATGCGGAAATACAAACGACTGCGCCGCCGTCCCCGGCGAGCACGCAGGTTCCTTGCCGACGTCGCGAGACGCCAGCCGGGCCTGTTCGCTCACTGGCGGTTCGGTGTGCGCCCTGACGGTTGGACGATGGGAGCCCGGTGAGCTGAGAGGTTCACGCCGGGTTCTGCGAGCGCCGGAGGGTGAGACTCCCTCCGGCGACTCTCCACATCGTCGGCTTTCAGCACGAGGTAGATGCGCGCCGGTTCCTGGAGGAGCTCCGCGGCAGGCTCGCGAGGTTCAGCCTGGAGCTGGCATCTGAAAAGACGCGGCTGATCGAGTTCGGCAGGTTCGCCGCCGAGCGACGAGCGGCGCGTGGCCTCGGGAAGCCTGAGACCTTCCAGTTCCTGGGCTTCACGCATATCTGTGAGAAGACCAGGCAGGGGCGTTTCATGCTCAAGCGCATCACCGACGCGAAACGGCTGCGAGCAAAGCTGCACAAGCTAAAAGCGGAAGTGCGGCGACGCATGCACCTGCCGATCCCCGAGCAGGGGCTGTGGCTTGGCCAAGTGGTTCGAGGACACCTCAACTACTACGCCGTGCCCGGCAACATCCACGCGGTCAACGCGTTCCGCGATCAAGCGACCCGGTACTGGTATCAGGCGCTTCGGCGCCGCAGCCAACGCAGTCGCCTGAACTGGGAGCGGATGCACCGCCTGGCGCAACGATGGCTCCCACCGGCCAAGATCACCCATCCCTGGCCTGACGCGCGATTCGACGCTCGTATCCAAGCCAGGAGCCCCGTGCGTTAAACGCGCATGCGGGGATCTGTGCGGGGGGCGGGCCGAGCCCTCACAAGCGAAGGCCCGTCCCTACCGCGACACCGAGGAACTGCGGCCGTGGTTGAAAGACCATTGGCCACGGGTCCGCTCGCAGCTTGACGCGGGCACCTACCGTCCGCAGCCTGTCCGGAGGGTGATGATCCCCAAGCCCTCGGGCGGTCTGCGGAAGTTGGGGGTGCCGGCTGTGGTGGATCGGTTGATCTGCCAGGCCATCGCGCAGGTGCTCACGCCCATCTTCGACCCCAACTTCCATCCCCATAGCTTCGGCTTCAGGCCGGGGCGCTCGCAGCATCAAGCTGTGAGGAGGGCACGCCAGTTCATCGCTGATGGCGCGGCGTGGTGCGTCGATTTTGATTTGGACTCGTTTTTCGGGGCTCCGTGGATGATCGGGGGTGACTCTCGATCGAGATTCCGTCCTGAGCAGGGCTTTTGGTCGTCGGAGCGGAGGGTGGAAGTCGCGTGCGCCTCTGCTGCTGGGTTGTGGACTGCTCGCTGGGCCCCGTGCCCGGCGATCGTGGGCACAGCGGATGCGTGCTCAAGCGGCCAGGGATGGCCGCGCCTGCGCGCAGGCGCATCCGGATGATCATGGCGAGACTCGCCCCATAGGGCGTCGTTGGGGGGCGTCGGGGTCGCTGCCCGCGTTGACGGGGGTCGTGGCGTGCCGGGGAGCTGCCTGCTCCATTCCCTTCTCGTTGCGCCGTTTGCCGTGCGTGCGCACCGGGTCATCCCGGGGTCGAGCGAGCGTCGTGGCGGAATACGGGTGACGCGGTTCGGAGGGCCAGAAAGAAAACGCGTGTTCGTGTGTCGTCACCCCCGATCATGCCCGGAGAGCCCGTTTTTCGATCGGGTTCAGCACGACGCTTTGATGGCGAGGGTCGCGAGACGGGTTCATGACAAGCAGGTGCTCGGGCTGATCCGGCGCTACCTGGAAGCGGGCGTCATGGATGGCGGGCTGGTGGCCGCGAGCGAGGAGGGAACCCCGCAAGGGTCGCCGCTCTCGCCGCTGCTCAGTAATGTCATGCTTGACGACCTTGACTGGGAGCTGGAGCGGCGTGGGCATCGCTTCGTGCGCTTCGCCGACGACGGCCGGATTTACGTCGGAAGCGAGCGGGCTGGGCAGCGCGTCATGGCGAGCATCACGCAGTACGTCGAGCAGCGCCTGAAGCTGCGCGTCAACCGCGAGAAGTCGGTGGTTGACCGGGCGACGAAGCGGCCCCTTCTGGGGTTCGGTTTCTTTGACCGGGACGGTGAGGTCAAGGTGCAGGTGGATCCGAAGCGCCTGAAACGCGCTAGGGATCGCCTGCGTCAGCTCACCTCGCGCCGCTGGGGTGTCTCGATGGAGCGGCGGATCGGTGAGATCAACCGCTTCACGGTCGGGTGGACGGCCTACTTCGCGTTGGCCGACACGCCGTCGGTGTTCGGGAAGCTCGATAGTTGGCTCCGTCGGCGACTGCGGCAGGTCCGCTGGAAGGAATGGAAGCGTTACCGCACCAAGCGGCGCAACCTCGGTGCGCTCGGTATCCCGGCCTGGCAGGCTCGCAAGTGGGCCGGCTCGGGCAAAGGCTACTGGCGCATCGCCGGTTCCCCGGTTCTTGCCCGCGCTCTGCCCAACGCCTACTGGGCCAACCTCGGCCTGAAGGGTTTCGCCGATCCCTACCGTCGTTTCCGGGATGCCGAGCGAACCGCCGGATGCGGACCCGCACGTCCGGTGGTGTGGGGGGCGCCGGGGTAAGCCCGGCGCCTACCCGATGACGGCAAGCCGACATCCGCTAACGCCCCCAGGGGTTGATGTCATGAAGGGCCGGGGCCGGGGCGACCCGGACGACCTTGACCCGCCGCGTGGCAGGAGGTCGGCCCTCCGTCCCGAACCGCAAAGTTGAAGACCGCGCGGATTACGGCCGCGCGGCCGGACAATTCGAGAGGAGGACCGACCGTGTCCAACCCTACGCGGTGGGTCGGCGTCGACCTGCACCGACGGCGCTCGCAAGTCGCGATCATCGACGCGGACGGCGAGCTGACGCTCTCCAAACGGATCCCGACAGGACGCGAGACGTTCACCGAACTGCTCGGCGATCCTCACGGCACGCACGTCGCGCTCGAGGCGACCTACGGCTGGGAATGGCTCGCCGAGCTGCTCGAGGACGCCGGCTTCGATGTTCACCTCGCGCACCCGTTGCGGACCCGGGCGATCGCCGCCGCCAGGGTGAAGACCGACGCCGTCGACGCCAAGACGCTCGCGCACCTGCTGCACCCCGGCCTGTTGCCCGAGGCGTACATCGCGCCGCCGGAGCTGCGCGATCTGCGTGATCTGCGTGATCTGCTCCGCCACCGCGCGACGCTCGTGCACCTGCGCACCTCGATCAAGAATCGCGTGCACGCGCTGCTGGCCCGCCAGGGGATCCTGCCCGAGTTCTCCGACCTGTTCGGCACAGCCGGCCGCGAGTACCTGGCCGTGTTGGGGCTGCCCGACGGGCCGCGCCGCCGGCTCGACAGCCTGATCTCGCTGATCAGCGACTTCGACCGCGAGATCATCGACACGACCAGCGAGATCGACCAGCGCGCCAAAGCCGACGAGCGCGTGAAGCTGCTGTGCCAGATCCGCGGGATCGGCCCTTACACAGCGATGCTGATCATCGCCGAGATCGGCGAGGTCAAGCGCTTCCCGACCGCCAAGCACCTGTGTCAGTGGGCCGGCCTGACCCCGACCGTCCGCAGCTCCGACGGCAAAGCACGCCTCGGGCACATCTCCCGCCAAGGCTCCACGATCCTGCGCTCGGCGCTCTGCGAGGCCGCGCAGCACACACCCACCGGCGGCGGGCCGCTGCGCGCCCAATACGAACGGATCGCCAAACGCCGCGGCAGCAAGATCGCCAGAGTCGCCATCGCCCGCCAGATCCTCACCCTCTGCTACTACGGGCTGCGCGACGGCGAGATCCGCTGCCTGGCCCACCAACCAAACGACGTCAACGAAGAACTGGCGGACGCCGCATGACATCCGCCAGCCCCTACCAAGCTTGCGCTCAACCAACGGGCGCGAGGTGCAAGCCAGAGCGAGCTCGCTCCTGTGTCTGGTCTCCTGCTCACCCCTGACCTCGATCTTGCGGTAGCTCCCGAATCGCGTCGCTTGCAGTAGGCGGCCGGGCGGGCCGCGGTGGGGCGTTTGGGGGTGTCGGGCTGGGTGCTGCGGGGTGTTGGTTGGGCGTCTGGGGGGCGCGCGGTGGTGTTTTTGCCCGAACGCGGAGGTGTTGGGGTGCTTTGCGGGCAGGCTGACGCCCGGGGGTTCGCGTGGTTGGTCGTCGGGGAGGGCGCCGCTGGTGGCGCCGCGGGTCAGCCGGTTGGGGGTGGGAGCGCTTGCAGGCGCTTGAACGCGGCGGCGAGCTGCCCTGCCCAGGGCCAGTCGCGTGCGAGCCGCAGGATCGTTTTGCGGGCGTGGCGGGCGATCCGTCCTGATTGGTGTAGCAGGCGGTATCGCAGCCGCTTGAGCTCCCATGCGCGTGCTTGGTCAGCGAGGCACAGCTGCCTGGTCCACGCGACGATGTCTTGCGCGAGCATCACCAGCCACAGCCATACCTGGTTGTGCTCGAAGTCCTTGAACGGGAGGTTACGCATCCCGCAGTCCTTGCCTTGGCGGATGTGATCCTCGACGTGCGCGTGGCCGCGATGGGTCAGGTCGAGCTTGGCGACGTCCTCGCCGGACTGGTCTGTCAGGAACACCGAGAGCCGGTAGCCGTCATGGTCGGCAAACGACTGCTGGTCGCCTTCGCGCAGCTTCGTGCGCCTGGCGATCAGCCGCGATCGCGCAGCCCACGCGGACAGGTCGACACGATCGGTGATCTCGACCACGTGCGAGTGATCTCGCTCGCTGCCGTCTACGCGGATCGCGTTTATCCACAAGGCTTCCGGGACCGCGACGAGCGCCTCGCGGACCGGCTCTGAGAGGTCAAACCCGAACGAGAACAGCAGCTCCGCCTCGCGGCAATATGTGGTCAGCTCATGCGTTGCGCCGGCGCCGTCGGCGCGGATCAGGATCTCCCCGTCAAGCGCCTCCGGGTCGAGCTGCGCAAGCGCGAGATCCAACACGGCCTTGTGATCGGCGGCGGTGTTCGAGCCGGCGTTCCCCGGCCGCAGGATCCCTGCGGGCGCCTCGCCGGTCCCGTCGAGATAGCACAGCAGCGGATGATGGCCGTAGCCGCCCTTGAAGTTCCCGGCCGCGTGCTCCTTCTCCGAGCTGGCGCTCGTGAGCGTCGCGTCGATGTCGATCACCGTCCGCTCAGAACGACTGTGCCATCTCGCGATCGACCGCTCCGGCCGCGCCCCGAGCTTCCACGCCCGCGCTCTGGAGAGCGCGACCGCCGCGCGCAACCTGCCCAAGCACTCCTCGTCGATCGAATCGATCACCCGGAACGCCGTCGAGTCAGACGCGACGTTGCCATACAGGTCCGGCTGGTCACGCTGAGCTCCCAGGTCAGCCAGACAACTCCCGCCGTCGGCGAGCATCACCGCCAGGTCGCGCAGCACTATCCCCGGGTCATGCGCCGACGCGCGTTGCCGGGTCGGGGCCATCGCCGCCGACAGCGCTCTTGTCAGCCCGACCCGATCAGCGACGCCGGCGATCAGCGCGCTGCCGGCATGCCCGACCATGCCCGTCCCGTCCGCCCGAACATCTAGCTTGTCAACCAGTCCATCACGCGCCACCATCTGGGTGATCCTCCTGAGATCGGGAATGCTGCTTCGCAACCCGCATTCTCCCTGCTCAGGCGGACGTTCCCGCGCCCCGGCCCGCCCGGGGCGCGGCCGTTAATGAACGATCCAGGCTGAACAGGACGGCCGCCGGTCTTGATTGAGCCCCCTGGCACCGCACGACACACTGATCCGCCCACCGCGATCGAATGGATGACTGGAGCCTCCTCCCACGCCGGCTTGCAGCCCGCGCGCCGGCACCCGACGACACGAGGCCCCTAACCCAACCACCCCCTTGACACGAGCCGGCCCTTCATGGATGACACAGGACGTCTGCTCCGCGGACCGGGCGGACGTGCGGTCGCTGAGCACGCGGGCGCGGAGTGGATGCAGCCCTCCCTCCGCCGCAACGCGGCACTGCACGCAGGCTCGGCAGCAGACCGAACAGGTTGGTCCGCCCGCACCCGAAGCAGAGCTCGCAATGGGCGAGCGCCAGCGGGATGTCGCCTACTTCAGGCGGAACGCCTTGATCCGGATGCCGTACTGCTGCGCGTCGCGCGCGTACACGCCGTATGCCAGCGCCTGGATCACGGACAGCAGCGCGGTGTGCGAGCGAACGAACGCCGGTGTGTTCGACGAGTAGTACAGCCGGATCCGGGCCAGCCGCGCGACCTCGGACAGGGTCGCGTCGGTGATCGCCAGGGTCGGCGCCTTGCGATGGCGCGCAAGCTTTATCGTCCGCGTGATCAGCGGATGCGGCCTCCCGGCGGACAGGCCGACGACCAGCGTCCGCTCGTCGATCCGATTCAGGCGCCCGAGGGCCTCCTGCGACGGGCTCGCGACGATCTCCGCCCGCAGGTCGAGCAGCAGCAGCAGGTGTCGAAGGTAGCTGGCGAAGAACGCCATCTGGTCGGTGCCGGCGATCAGCACCTTCTCGGCCGACACGATCGCGTCGACAGCGGCCTCGACATCGGAGCGCGAGAGCTTGTGCGCCGTGTCCTCGACGTTCACATGGTCGGCCGCCAGCGCCGCCTCGAACTCCGTGTGGTCGAGCGAGAACAGCGGCGCGGCGACAGCGAGCGTCTCAGTGACGCCCGGCGGACGGCGGCGATACTCGTCGCGGGCCGCCTGCTGGAGCTCGGGAAAGCCCTCGAACCCGAGCGCCTGCGAGAACCGCACGACCGTGCTCGAGGACGTGCTGGCGCGCCGCGCCAGCTCCTCGGCGGTCTCGAACGCGGCCTCGTCGAGGTGATCGACGATGTACCGCGCGACATCCTTCTGCGCACGCGAGAACTCGTCGAAGCGAGCACGGACGCAAGCAGACAGCGCCTGGTGCCCATGCGGGGTCTCTTCGGTGACGGTCGAACTCGATGCTGGCTTCACTGGCGGGCGTCTGATTCGACACATGCCGCCACCATTCCTTCAGCCGGCAGCGCGACGCTCGATGAAGTAGGGACCTTCCTCGTCGGCCTCTGAACGCATCCAGCGCCGGATGAGCTGAGCGGCCGCGTCGCGCTCCACGGCGCGCGGACATGAAGCACCGCAAACAGCCACCTCGTGAGCGTTACGTCGCAGACCCCAGGCTGCGCAGCTCGCGGGCGGAATCGACAGCCCCCGCGGGCGGGCGATGGCGGTGTTCTTCGGATGCCTGTCTACGAGGAGGGCATCGCGCCGGCGGAGTTGACGCGCGATGGCGGTAGGAGTTGTGGCTGGGGCATTCGCCGTCGGCCGTCCAGCTCCTGCCACGTCCGAAGTTGATGCGGGCGTGAAGCGCCCGGCGCCGCGGGGTCGCGCCAAGCGCGCGCTTCATCGACCGCTTCCTACCGGCGCGCGAACCGGCTCGGCGTGCTTGCCAGAAGCCCGCCACGACCCCAGTCGTGAACGAAGCCATCTACGGCCGCACGAATAGCGGGGCTGGCTCATGCGGAGGTGGGCCGCGAGGCCCGCGCCCGCGGGGCCCGCTTCCGGTCAGCTGCGATAACTGCTCGCGACCGGCGGCCTGTCGTACTGTTCGATCATCGCCGCGCGCCGCAGTGTCCTCGAGTCGGCGCGCGGGGAGAGGAGAGAGGGCTCATGAGCACAGCCACGAGGAGGCTTGGGCCGAGGGGCGACGACGTCGAGGAGTAGACCACCGAGGGTCACGCCGATCGCGAGCGGGTTAAGCAACTGAATTCACCTCCTTTGCAAGTTCCTGAATTGCAGCGTCGCGGGAAGGATGCGTCACCGGGCGTCCGAGATCATCGGCCGTGCGGCCAGAATTCGAGTGAGCGTTGTTGTCCAGGCGTTGGGCGAGCAGTCGTAGTAGAAGCAGGGCATCTTGCTGGGCTCGTCGAGAACGGCGCCGTCGATCTGCCGAACGCCATCGAAGAATGGCGAACCACGCATGAGAACTCCTTCCGCGTGTGAGGAGAACTCCTATTCTCCGCCGACGCCCCAACCGGGTCGTCGGCTTGAAGTACGCGGCGGTGTCAGGGGTTGCGGGCATGCCTTGGCTCGCGCGTGCTGGAGACGTTGGTCTGCGAGTCCGTTCCGGCGTGGGACGCTGGGACCGTAGTCTGCCCCCGTCGCGGTCCGTGGAAAGCCTCCATGTGTTTGGCGTCCGCAAGTGCTGTGCTTGGGTGGCTCGGCACGAGAAGGAGAGGGCGATGAGCAATCAAGGCGCGGATGCAGACGTGATCGTGATCGGCGCTGGCGCGGGAGGGCTGACGACGGCGGCGTACCTCTCGGCGTTGGGGCGGCGCGTGATCGTGGTCGATCGCCAGCGGGTCCCGGGCGGGAACACGTCGTCGTTCATCCATGAGGGGTACGAGTTCGACATCGGCCTGCACTATCTCGGCGGCTACCGGGATGTCCGGCCCGGGATTCGTGCGGTGCTCGATCCGCTGGGCGTGGAGCTGTGCTTCCGCCAGCAGAATCCGGATGGCTTCGACATTCTGCTCTTTGCGGACATGACGTTTCCGGTTCCCACGGGCGTGGAGGAGTTCCGGGTCCGGCTGCACGAGTTCTTCCCGCGCGAACGGGTGGCGATCGATCGCCATCTCAGGCGGATTGTGGCGATCGTCGATGAGCTCGAAGCGCCGCCGCCGACGCGGGCGGCAGATGTCCCCCGGTATGCCTGGCACGCGCGCGATGCGCTGCTGGCCTCCACGACAACGCTCGCCCACGAGTTTGATCGCCTCGACTGCTCACCGCGTTTGCGGACCGTGCTCGGGTATCTCTGGGGCGTGTACGGTGTGGCGCCCTCGCGCGTGGCGCTTGGGATGCACGCGATGGCAACGCTCCATTATCTGCGTGGGGCGTGGTATCCGGAAGGGGGGGCACGGGCGGTCTCTGATGCTCTCGTCGACGTGATCCGTCGTAACGGCGGGGAGTTTGTTCTCGACGCGGACGTCTCGCGGATCCTCGTCGAGGACGGTGCCGTCCGTGGGGTCCGCGTCGAGGCCGGCCCTGGAGGCACCGCGCCGCGCGCCGCCGAGCTGCATGCGGAGACGGTTGTGTCGGGGATCGACATCAAGCGCACGTTCTTGGAGTTGCTGGACCCCGCCCATGTTCCGGCGCGTTGGCGCCGAAGGGTGGGTGGTTTCAGGATGGCCGCACCGTTGTTCGTTGTCTATCTGGTCCTCGACCGTGACCTGCGCGGTGAGGGGGTCTCTAACTGCAACTGGTCGGTGATCGATTGCGATGACCCGGACAGCATGGCGGCGAGCTTCGAAGCCGGGCAGCTGCCCTCGCAGCAATGGGTGTGGATCACCTCCGCCAGCCTCAAAGACCCAGGCAACGAGCGCCTGTGCCGCCCGGGGCAGACCAACCTGCAGCTCATGACCGGCGCTCCAGCCAGCCACGACTTCTGGGACGTCGACCCCGATCTGACCCGCGGCCCGCGCTATCAGGAGCGCAAACGGCAGCTGCGAGATCGGGCCGTGCGGTCCGCTGAGCGAGCGATTCCCGGGATCAGTGACGTCATCGCCTACGAGGAGGCCGCAACGCCGATCACCCTGGAGCGCTACCTGCGATCCACCGGCGGGACCTCCTACGGCATCGCTGCCACGCCACGGCAGTTCGGGATCGGACGCCCGGGCCCGCGCACACCGATCCCCGGGCTGTTCCTCACGGGCGCGAGCACCCGCTCCGCGCACGGCATCACCGGCACGATGTTCGGCGGCGTCGAGACCGCCAGCGCCATCATCGGCGCACGAGCCGACGAGATCCTCCGCACCAAGCCGTCACCCACACCCGCGACACCGCGTCAGGGACTAGTGACCTGAGCTGGCCGCTGCGCTCAGGTCAGGATCGCGCAGTGCCTTGGGGTCCGTAGCGGGCCGCAACTGGAGGCGGTGGTTCTCCCGGCCGACCAGTTGGTAGGTACGGTGGCGGTCCGGCCGCCGGGGGATCAAGCTGGAGGCCTGAGTCAGCGAGCGAGGAGGGGTTCGCATGCGCGGATCACCGTTCTTCGAAGGTATCGCCCAGATCGACATTGAGATGGGCGGCGAGCCAGGACGCCTGCCGATCTTCTACTACGACGGCGCAGCGATGACGGCAGTGTTTCCCGCGCGCTACGGAGCGCTACGGCGGCTGATGCCCGACCCGCGGTTCGTGCCCGTACGCCTGGGTCCGGGGCTCGGCGCCGTGGCAATCTCGGCGCTGGAGTACCGCGACACCGATATCGGGCCATACAACGAGCTGATGGTCGCCGTCCTCCTCAACGCCCCCGGACGACTGAACTTTCCAGGGCGCGCCCTGGCAGACTCGATTTTCCGGCCCGAGCAGAGCCACGCCTTCATCCTGCACCTCCCCGTGACCTCAGCCGTCGCGCTCGCCGCCGGCGTGGACTACTACAACTTCCCGAAGTTCCTCGCCAACATCGAGTTCACCGAGGACAACGGCATTCGTTCGTGCAGTCTGGCGGAAGGGGAGGAGCACATCCTCACAGTCTCCGGGACATCGATCGCGACGCGGTATAGCGCCCGGAGCAGCCTGTTCGCCCACCTGTTCATGGACGGCCAGCCGCAACAGGCCCAGGTCAAGATGCACGAGGCCGAGAAGGGAATCTGCCGCCGTCCCGGTGCTGCACAACTCTCATGGGGCGAGCGGCATCCCGTCGCCCTCGAGCTCGAGCGACTGCTTGTTATACCTCGTTCGATCCACTACGAGCTCACGCCACGCATGGAATGCATCCTGTTCGGACCCGAACACCTCACAATCGGCCTGATCGCGCGCAGTCTGCGCGCGGTCGAACCGTCAGCGCGGCAGTCCAGCGGGGAACAGGCAAACCGGAGAACCGCCTCAGCGGGTGCGCCCCCGGGTCGACAACGGGCAGTCGCAGCTCGGAGCAGCGAGCGATGAGCTCCGTGGAGACCGTCGCGCCGACCGCGCCTGTGCAGAGGACCTTCGAGATTCTCAATCATCACGACGTGCCCTCGCTCGTGGCGCTCGCCGCAGAGGACCTCGCCGAGCACTAATCCGAAGTTCCCCCTGTAGTCAGCGGTTGTAGAGGCCGGGATCCCTGTAGTTGCGGGGATTCCGGCCTTTTTGCTTGATCCTAAGTGTACCCACTACTATCAGGTCGACAAATGGGGTATTGTCCAGATATGGGAAGGCCAGCCAGGCAAAGCGGTGCGATGCATGTGAGCACGACTACCCGCCGGTCTGGGGAGAACGAGTACAACGCGACGTTGCTGCGCCGCTCCTACCGCCAGGACGGGAAGGTCAAGAAGGAAACGCTCGCGAACCTGTCACACCTCCCGCCCGAAGCGATCGACGCGATCCGTGCCGTGCTCGCCGGCAAGACGGTGATGAGCGTCGATCAGGCGTTCGAGATCGAGCGCTCCCTCCCGGCCGGGCACGTCACCGCGGCGCTGACGATGGCGCGTCGGCTCGGGCTGGCGAAGCTGCTGGACCGCTCACCGTGCCGGGAGCGGGATCTGTGCGTGGCGATGATCGTCGGCCGGGTGATCGGCCCGGGATCGAAACTCGGGATGGTCCGCACCCTCGGCCAGTCAACCCTGGCGCAGGAGTGCGGCGTGGTTGGAGCGGATGAGGATGACCTCTACGCGGCGATGGACTGGCTCGTGGAGCGCCAGGACCGGATCGAGGATCGTCTCGCTGCCCGCCACCTGCGTGACGGGGAGATGGTGCTCTACGACGTGTCCTCGAGTTACTTCGAGGGTCGCACGTGCCCGCTCGGGAAGCGTGGGTACTCGCGGGACGGGAGGCCCGGCCTGCCGCAGATCATCTACGGACTGTTGTGCGACACCGACGGGCGGCCGGTCGCGGTCGAGGTGTTCACCGGCGAGCTGCACGACGACAAGACGCTGCCGTCACAGGTCGTGAAGTTGAAGGACCGGTTCGGTCTCTCGCGGGTGGTGGTCGTCGCCGATCGTGGGATGGTCACGAAGGCGAACATCACGCTGCTGTCAGAGACCGACGGGGTGGACTGGATCACCGCGCTGAAAGCGCCGACGATCAAGAAACTCGCCCGGTCCGGGGTGTTTCAGCCGTCGCTGTTCGACGAGCAGAACCTCGGGGAGATCACCGACGTCGCGGAGTTCCCCGGCGAACGACTGGTCGTGTGCCGCAACCCGCTGGTCGGCGCGCAACGTGCCCGCAAGCGCAACGAACTGCTCGCCGCGACGGAGATCGACCTAGCCGCGATCGCTCACCGTGTCACCGCCGGGACGCTCACCGGGGCCGACCTGATCGGTCTTGCGACAGGTCCGGCGCTGAAGCGTTACCGGATGCGCAAGCACTTCCAGACCACGATTACTGACACCACGTTCACCTACACCCGCAAGACCGCGGAGATCGCCGCGGAAGCTGCGCTCGACGGGTTCTACATCCTGCGGACCGGCCTCACCGAGACCGACCTTCAGACCGGTGATGTCGTGCGCGCCTACAAGAACCTCGAACAGGCCGAACGGGCGTTCGGATCGATCAAGGGCCCGGACCTGCAGATCCGTCCGATCCATCATCACCTCGAGGACCGTGTTCGTGCGCACGTGCTGATCTGCATGCTCGCCTACTACCTCACCTGGCATCTGAAAGCCGCGTGGAAGCCGTTGTTGTTCACCGACGAGCACCGGCCCGTCAGTCCTGATCCCGTCGCGAAAGCTGAGCGCTCCCCCGCCGCGCGACACAAAGCGCAGACGAAACGGACCAGCACCGGGCAGTCCGCGCACAGCTATCGCACGCTCCTCACCGAGCTCGCGACCCAGACCCAGAACACCACCCGCCTGCACGACCACGCCAGCACCTTCGAGAAGCTCACCCAGCCTACCGCGCTGCAAGCCGAAGCGCTCGACCTCGCCGCCCACGCCCCCGTCGTGGTCAATCGGTAGACACGACCCGAACACCCCAGAACCCCCGAAAACCCTGGGAACAAGCGGAATCTGGCTACCTCACCACCGGGAACTTCGGACTAATGACATTGCGCGGGCACTACCGAGTATCCGCACCTGCCGATGCGTGCCGCCGCCGGGCGGAAGTCTGGGCAGGATCTCTGGTTGGCTGACCATGTGCTCATCGGATGCGATCAGCCGCACGTCGCAGGCCCTCGCCAGTTCGCAACCGCCGCAACCCGGACTGAAGAGCGCGCGACTCGCAGCCAGCCAGTCCCGTGGCAGGACCACGGGTAGCGCGAGGGGGTCGGCCACGCCCGCTTCAGGGAGTCTCGTGGCGTATCGCTTCGGCCGAACGTCGTGGTCGCGACTACGACGGCGCCGGTGGGGTGACTATCGCCGATCGGTGGCACATTCCAGGCCTCATCGGTCGCCAGGAAGGCAAGCTTGGACCCCGATCCGCTTGGATTCTCTCCGTGGTCTTTCCGGCGTTTCCCCCGATGCCCAGCGGGCGGGCGGCTGGGAGCTTCTGGTAGTGGATGTAAGCAGTGTTGATGACCTCGGTGACGTTGATGGCCGCGGTGCAGACGTGCTGAGGGAGCAGGCGCTCCGCGGGGTTGAAGATGCGGCGCGATTTCGAGGCGCAGCAACGAGAGTACGAGCGCGCCGGCCAACCACACCGCGTGGCGCCCGGGAGACCGGGCGCGGGCAGTAGCATCCCAGGCGTTGAAGGCGAGCCCGATCCCCAGCCGAGCGTCATGAACACAGGCCATCAGCTGTGCGAGCTGAAGCGAAAGGCCGTTTACCCGTCGACCTCCTTCTGCCGCCGCACTGACGCGCGGTCCTTCACACTGGGCGAGTCAGGGCCGCATCGGCCACCACGGGGCACGATCGCTCGCCGATTCGCCGCTCTGCTGACTTCATTGACCATCATGGCGGTAGCCGGTTGGGGTGCCGCGCCGGCGCTAGCGGGATGGCGCCCAAGCGCCACGACTACGGCCAGCATCGCTTACAACCAAGGCATCACCTTCGATCAGGCCCGTGGCAACTTCTTCTTCGACGGCGTCAGCTCGACGACTAACTCGGGGCTGTACCGCGCCACCTCCATGCTCGCGCTGTCGGCGGCGAACATCGCCGTGATTCCGGCCACCAAAGAGGGCTACAACCACGCTGGGGATTTGAGCTTCGATCCGGTCGGACGCCGGGTTCTGCTCCCCCTTGAGTGCTATTACCCCGCCAGCGGCGGGAACACCTGTGGCATCGGCGCGATCGGCGTCGCTGACCCGGTCACCCTGCGCTTCCTGTACTACGTCAACCTCGACACCGCACAGATCAAGAAGGCGATGTGGGCCGAGATCAGTCCTGACGGGCGCTGGATCTGGACCTCGAGCGGTACCCACCTCCTCGCCTACGCCGCGGCCGATGTCAACCGCAAAACGGCCGATCGCCAGCGCGCCGGCACGATCGGCGCTATCGCCGGCAAGGACCTCGGCGCCGTGCTACCCACCAGCGGCGTTACCGGAGCGACGTTCTACCAAGACGCCCTGACGCGCGTGCCTCGTCTTCTGCTCGCGCTCAATCGGGGAACGTACTCCGAGGTCGTCTCCTACGACACTAGCGTCGAGGACGGCTCCCCGAGGCTTCTCAGCGCAACGCCGAGATCGGAGATCACCGTCGCGCGGTCAGCCTCAAACAACGAGTCCGAGGGACTGGCGGCCACCGGCGCCCCCAGCGCGTTGAACCCGCTCGGTGGGGTGCTGCATTGGCAGATGCTTCCGCTGATCACGCCCTCCAGCGTCTTCAGCCGCGTCCTGAGCTACCTACCGCTGCCGCTGCCGCCTCGCGACGGCGCGAGCGTACAGCGCGGCCAGCGATTGCCGACCGCGCTTTGTCACGGCCTACGGCTGACGGTGGTGTGCAATCGCCGCTGCACCGGCACCGCCACGGCGACGATCGACGGCCGGTTGGCCCGGAGCCTCGGACTTGCCTCCCCAAAGGCGAGTACCAGGCCCTACCAGGTGGGGACAGGCGCGCTGGGGGCGGGCGCCGGCAGCCGCATGCTAACGATCACCTTCCGAAGCCGAGCTCGGAGCGCGCTGGGACGTTTGCGCAGCGCAAGGCTCGCCGTAAGCGTACGCTCGATCGATGTCTCGTCCCAGCGCCGGTCGATCTACAAGCTGTCCACCACGCTGAAGCGCTGAGGTGCCACGAGAGGCACGCG
>CAWFKF010000121.1:0-64563 GCA_963816005.1 uncultured Solirubrobacteraceae bacterium
TCACAGGGACTTCGCTGAGTCCGGCCTGGACAGTAATCTCGAGGCACGGAGAATACGCGCAGAACGAGACCGAATGCAACGTGCCACAAGAGGTGACGGTCGGCAATGGCATGCTGGATATCGGCACTGGGGCCAAGAGCACAACGTGCGGCGATTTCAACCTCGACGGCAGCATCAGGCATGCTCCGTCGGTCTGGCCCTACGCGACCGGAGACGTCCAATGGACGAGCTTCAACTTCACCTACGGCACAGTCTCATACCGAGCTAAGTTCCCCTCCGGCAACACCGTGACGTGGCCTGCCATATGGTTGCTTGGGAGTAACTGCCAAGCAACTAATATCGTGACTGCAGACGTCGGGTACAGCACGTGTCCTGATCTCGGGGCCCCCGGGTACACCGAGATAGACATGACGGAATGCGACACGTGGAACTGGTGCCAGCTGGCGCTCGCGCAACCCGCCAGCTTCCCTGTGTGTGGGTATCCTGTGGACAACAACTGGCATACGTTTGCCCTCACCTGGACGCCAACCGCCATCTCGATGTCTGTGGACGGCAACCCCACCGGCTGTAGCTTCACGCAGGCGGCCGGCTACGTCATACCATCTACGCCGATGTTCTTGATCATCCAAACGCAGACTGGTGGTGTGGGCGGAACACCCGACGACGCAAATCTGCCCGCACACCTGGATGTCTCAAACGTCACGGTGACGCAGCCCTAGGCTGGCGCCGCGCTAGGCGCGGGCTCTCCCGCCCGCATCGCCAACACCGGTCAGGAGGACGGGAGACGGCTACTCGAGGACTGACAGCGGCCTGCGAGTCCGCGCTCGCCAGACGACCGCTTTGCCGCTCGACCAGTCGTATGAGTACGTGTCTGCTTCGGCCGATCCGACAGCAGATGCAGTCATGAGCCTGGGCGCCGCGCCGGTTGGGCACGGCGCCTGGTGGCTTATCGGCCGAGGGCTGCGCTGGCGGGCATCATCGGCGGCCGGCGGGAGTGGACCGCGTTGACGATCTCGCTCGGATCGATCCCTTGCAAGTACGTGCTGGTGGTCCCGAGGTCCGTGTGCCCGAGCTGGCGCTGGATGATGTTGATCGGTACCCCTTCTCGGGCGAGCTCGATCGCGTGCGCGTGGCGCAGCTGATGCGGCGCGAACCGGCGGCGTACACCGGCTTGCGCGGCGAGCGTTCGGAGCTCTCCACGGACGGCGGTCGCGGGCCATGCCCGGCCGCGGGTCGGCCCGTCGATGATGCAGAACAGCGGCCCGACCGGTAGCTCGACGCGCTGCTCGAGCCAGCGGTTGAGGTGCTCGAACCCCCAGTCGTCCATTCCGACCTCGCGACGTCGGTCGCCTTTGCCGTGCCGGATGAGATGAGCACCGACCCGCGAGTCGGGTCGACGTCGGTCTCGCCGAGCGCCAACGCCTCGGAGATCCGCAGGCCGCCGCGCCACAGCACCGCAATCACCGCCCGGACTCGCAGGCCGTGCCGGTCTTCGCCGGCCTGGCGCATGACCGCGATGATCTCCTCGACCCGTGGTGGGTCAGCCGGATACCTCATGCCCTTGTTGTGCGGGGCCCTGCCCGCCAGATAGCCGGGCAGCGTGACCTTCGAGCGCTGCCGGCCGATCGCGTCGATCAGGACTGCGTCTGGCATGACCTCCTCCTCTCAGGAGCGATCCTCGGCCCGGACCTCGCGGATCGTCGCGCCGAGCCACCGTCCGGTCGAGTCGCAGCTGCGGGAGTTAGCCGCTTCTCGCCCCGCCGCCCCCAAAGCAGCCAGCCGCGCAGATCGCTGATCGAGCGGCGAAGGAGCGACGTGCCGATCCGGCCGCGCTGGCAGGCGTGTTGTGAGCCCGCACAGATCGTCGGTCCTAGAAGATGTCGCAGCAGGCTCCGTGTGGGCGCCCGGGTCCGTGACGGAGCAGGCGTCAGCCGTGCGGGCTGCGAAGCGGGCGCGGTTTGTGGAGACGCACAAATCCGCGGCCATCCTGAGTGGTCGGGCCGAACTTCTCGACGCGCGCGCGGGTCAGCCGCGCATGGCCGGCGCAACCTCGCGCGCGAGCAGCTCGAGCGTGCGTCGATCCATCGGCAGCCGCGCCATCACGAGGAAATCCTTCACGCCCACCCGCGCATACGGCGTGAGGTGCTCGACGAGCTGCTCGGGGGTGCCAGCGAACATCCCCTCGCGCAGCGCATCGGCCTCCATGCCCAGCCCCTCGGCGCGTAGGCGCAGCTGCTCCTCCGCCTCGCACTCGTCGGCGCCGAGCACCACCCGCGCGACCAGCTGCAGGCGGATCTCGGAGCGGTCGCGGCCCACCTCGGTGCAGTGCGCGTCCAGCGCGTCGAGCTTACGGCTGTACTCGTCCATGGGCATAAGGAACGTGTTCCACCCGTCGGCGTGGGCGGCCACGTGGCGCAGCGTCACGCGCTCGCCCGCGCCTCCGATCCAGAGCGGGATGTGCGGCGACTGCAGCGACTTGGGCTCGCAACGCGCGTCGCGCAGCTGGTAGTGGCGCCCGTCGAAGGTGGTGGTCTCCTGCGTCCACAGCGACTTCACGACCGCGGCGGCCTCGCCGAGCATCGCGAGGCGCTGCCCGAGCGGCGGGAATGGGATCCCATACTGGTCGTGCTCGAGCTCGTACCACGCGCCGCCCATGCCCAGCTCGACGCGACCGCCGGAAACGTGGTCGATGGTGACGGCCATGTTGGCGAGCACGGCGGGCCAGCGGTAGGTGACGCCGCTGACGATGATGCCGCAGCGCAGCCGCTCGGTGTGCGCAGCCATCGAGGACAGCAGCGTGAGCCCCTCGAAGCACGGGCCGGTCGGGTCGGCCTGGATCGGCATGAAGTGATCGAACACAGAAGCCCAGTCGAGACCGACCTCCTCGGCGGTGCGCCACAGCTCGAGGTAGGAGGGGAAGTCGGTGTACTGCTGGCCAGCGTGGATACCAAAGCGCAGCCGGTCGGGGAACAACGGCATCGGGGCCTCCTTGGTCGGCGGGTCGTGGGATCAATCCATCTTGGCAGCGCTGCGCCCGCGTTCCGGCCCGTTCTTTGCAGGTGCTCGCTTGCGAACCCGGCGCCCGAGCCTGGTCGCTGCTTCGGCGTCCACGACGATGGAAGCGGCCACCTCGCAGCACGACCCGTCCAGCGGCATTGCGGTGGTCTCGCTGGCCAAGCGAAGACCACTGCTTTGACCCGCAGCACTGCTTGCTGGCGTCCACGCCTCAGGCGGGCCAGCAAGCGAACTAGGCTCGGGATCGTCGCTACTGCTTGGCGCTCATTGGGGAAGAGCGTTGCCGGGCGGATCTGACGCCCGTTTCTTGTCCGCCGCAGGCACGCGGTGGGCCGGGGCCCGGGCTCGAGTTTGGGCGATACCAGCATTCGCACCGCGGCGCGCGTAAAGCCGGATCGCGACGATCCCTTTGGCCAACGCGATCGCGCGACGAGGCCGCACGAGGACGAAAGAGCGATCGTGCGGACCGCGGCAGCCGGACGCTCGAGATTGGGCGGATGCGATCGTCCGCCGAAGCGCCGCCGGCGCTTGTCCGGGGCGACTCCTACGTCGCCTGTGCGATCGCGCGCAGCGAGCCGGCGAAGTTGCGAAAGCGGTCGTCCCCGTGACCCGTGGCTCGCTATCGCGTTCCGCGCAAAGCAATCGCGCGGGACGACGGGCCCGCGTGATCCGTTCCCGTCGATAGCGATCGTCCCGCGGCGGCAGCTGAGACGGCCCGCTCTGGGCGATAGCGAGCTTGTCGGAAAGGCCGGTTGTGCTAGCCCTAAAACAAGCGATCTCGGGCGTGCGAGGCTGGTTCACGGTTCTGGGCTCGACCGGCTGAGGTTTGAGCGCGGTTGTGGGGGGTGAGGAACGGATCTGGGTGGCGATCGGACTCGCGCTCGGTGTGGGTGGGTGTCACATGACGCGGTCTGTCCCCTGTTCGGGGTTGCTGGTGTGCCGGCCTGGTGTGGCCGGCGGTCGGTATGGCGGGTCGCGGTTCGTCAGGGCGTTCTTTCCGCACGTCTGAGGTGCGGAAAGAGCGTCAGAGGGTGTCGAGGAGGCGGAAGAACGCGCCCAGCCATGGGTTGTAGGTGAGGATGCGCCATCGCACGCGCCGGCCAGTGGTGATGATCTGGGAGGGGATCTCGATGAAGGCTGCGAGGAAGGTGCGGAAGTCCATGGTGAGCAGGCGCCGGCGTTGCTCGTTGTGGCGCTCGGCCCAGCGCGGGCTGACTGGTAGTAGGAGGGCGCACCAGGCCTTCAGGCTCCAAGCGAGCGCGGCCATGGTCATGTAGGCCCAGTTCGCGCACAGGGTGTTCACTGGGGCGTGCAGGGCGCGCACGCCGGACTTCAGCTGGCTGATGAGGTTCTCCTGGTTGCAGCGTTGCCGGGCTTGGTCGATCACTTCGTCGGCGGTCATGTCCCAGTCGTTGGTGATGTAGAAGAAGTATCGGTACTCGCTGAACAGGACGTTCTCGCCGCGCTCGACGGAGATGTTCTTGCGTAGCGCGACGACTCGGTAGTCGCGCTTGCACTTGCCGGGACGGTAGGAGAACTCGACGACGTCCTCGGCCTTCTGGCGCAGCGTCTTGTAGTTGCGCTCGCGCACGATCTCGTCCTTCAGGTTGCGCGGGCGGGTGCGCGTCGTGGTGGCGATCTGTCGTTCGGCGCGGGTGACGAGCTCGTGGTAGATCTCCTCGTCGGTGCTCTGGGCTTGCTCGATGAGGTTGGCGCGGGCGTCGTAGCCGAAGACGAAGCGCACCCCGTCGGCGTCCCAGCGGTCGAACTCGGCGGTGAGCGAGAAGTCGGTGTCGCCCCGCAGACGGATCTCTGTGAATCCGGCCTCGCGGCACAGGGTGATCGCCCGGTCGTAGTAGTCGACCACGCCCTCGTGGCTGGGCCGGTTGGCACCCAAAAGCCCCAGATACAAGGGTTCTTTGGTGTTCGCGAGCGAGACCACCAACGCCGAGTACCCCCAGATGCCGTTGTAGGAGATATCCATCCCCTCTTTGGTCTGCGCGTCGGTCGGCACGATGCTGGCGTCGGCGTCGATCACCGCCGGCTGCTGAAAGAACGCGTCCGGCTGACGTTGCCACACCTTCAACCGGGCCAGGTTGACCGCCTCCTGGAGAGCCATGATCGAGGCTGCGTCGAAGCGCCGGCAGAAGTCCCCGGCGGTCGTCGGGTCCGGGAGGCTCTCGGTCCCCAACCCGTCGAGGAACACCCGGTCGCAGCGGCGCGCCTCGATGTCCTGCAGGCGTTGCCCGCCGCACAGGGCGTTGTAGGCGATGTTCAGGACGTGATCGGACTCGTAGTAGGGCTTGTGCAGCTTGAGCAGATCCAGCGAGCTGTCGATCTCGCTGGCCAGCCCGACGTTGCCGATCAGCTTCGCGATCGCGCCGATACCGCCGTGCCCTGTTGCTTTCGTGCGCGCCGAGAGCTCGTAGGCGATGTTCGCTCGTCCGAGCACCGGCCCGGTCATGTTGGGTCTGACGGCGCGCTCCAGACGCCGCTGGATCGCGGTCGCTTCGGCGCGCAGTCGGGCGGTTCGCGTGCGGCGGTTCGTGCTCATCGGTCTCTCCTCCTGGCCTCTTGAGTCTGTGCCACACACGATACCAGACAGTAGCCCTACTGTCTGGTATCGTGGTGGATACTAACCGCGGGAGAGAAACGAGATGCCACCGACCAACACCGCCGAGCGACTGGCCGACTACGAGCAGAAATATCGCGACCTGGCCGCCGAACTCGCCACCATCGGCCTGATCCACTCAGGCAGCGTCACCCGCCGCTATACCCGCTGCGCGACCCCCGGCTGCAAATGCCACGCCGACCCGCCCCAGCCCCACGGCCCCTACTACCAGTGGACCGCCAAGATCAACGGCAAGACCGTCACACGCCGACTCACCGAGAACGAGGCGGAGCTCTACCAGGAATGGATCGCCAACGACCGCCGACTGCGACACCTCATCCAACAGATGCGACAGATCGCCGCCAAAGCCGCCGAGCTGAAGCTCAGACAAGCAGCCCAATCCGTAGCCGGGCACGCTTCACCTCAACACGCACGCAGACGATCAGGCATCGGCTCGCAGTCGGCCCACAAAACCCCGGAACAAACGGCCTTGCAGGGCCCGCCCCCGAGTCCTCCGACCTAACCTACGCTTGGTTTAGGGCTAGCTCAGTGGAGTCGGACGGGAGTCGATCTTCGGCAAGCGGTCGCGGATGTCCGAGGGGCTGCCCTCAGGTGCTTGCTGGCCCGCGCTGGTTCGGCTAACGCCCGGAGGCGTCGGCTTCTGCAACCGCCGCGGAGCGGCAGTCTGGTCCGCGCCGGCTCGCAGGCTGCTGAGATTGCTCAAAACCAGCGTCTGCGTCTCGCTCCTGCTCTTGGGCGAATCCGGTCGTGCGCCGCAGCGCAGATCCGGCCCGATCCGGACGAGCGCTTCGTCGCCTTTGCAATCGTGCGATGGGCGCGGGCGCGAGATAGCAAAGCGATCGTCGCGGTCGGCGGCGTCGCGTGATTCCTTTCCGAGCAATGCGATCACGAGCTCGACTGGCGCTGCGTGATTGGGTTCCGTCGAAAGCGATCGTGCCACACCCCCCGCGGCGCTGCTGAGATCACGCGATTAGCGGCAGCGGTCGTGAACCGCCAGATCATTAGCTGGATGCGGCGCAGATCGGGCTCCAGCAAGCGGTCGGCGATGTTCCAAACCTCCTCCCAGCGCTTGCTGGGCCGCCCGGCAGCGGCTAATCCGAGGAGGTGGCCCGCTCCTGCAATCCCCAGGGGAGGGACAGTCTTGACCCCGCCGGGCCGCAGACAGCTGGTCCTGTCCGGGAGCGGAAGTCTCGAGCGTCGCGATAGCGGTCCCCGAGACTACCCCTGCTTCGTGAATGCGGAAGTGAGCATCTCCCCGGATAGGGTTAGGCGCCGCATCTGTAGAGCTACGAAGACGCTGAAGAAGGGCCAGGACGTCACGACCGCCGGCTCTGGCAAGTTCTCGGGATCAAGCACAGCGCCCGCACCGGCCGTAACCGGCGACGGGTGCCGCGCTGAAGATCAAGGCATCGAAGGCAGTGAAGTTCACTGCGTGGAGCAACCCTCAAAGGAGCGTGCAGCTTCATCCGGTGTCCTCCTTGGACTGAGGGGCTGTGACACCACTCAGCCTCCAAGGAGGCCCGGACGAACAACGTCTTCAGGAACTACACCTAACCCGCCGCCCACCGACCGACTCCGTGGAATCGGTATCCGGCGATGGCGAGCCACGCGGATCGTCGATCGTGCCGCACGGGCCCGCTTCTCTCGAGCTGGCTTCTCGCTCGTTGAGCATCCGATCCCACCGCGGTCGCTCGCCGGGCTCTTGCACAAGCACTCACGCGAGGACGAGTACAGCTTCGTCCTCGAGGGATGTAAAGGGCGCCGTACTCGGCGACGAGGTTCTCTACGGCACAAGACGTTGCGCCTCGCCACCCAATACACCGACGAGTCCTACGTTGTCGCCCGCTCGCCCGCCGAGGCGCGACACAAGCTCGGGTGCTGCGAGGCCACTGCGCGCAGCTCGCCGCGACCCCGGCGAGATCACCACCTCGGTCCTCCGCGTGGGCGACGCGCTCATACGGGGCGACACCGAGCAGTTCGTCGAGTAGGCGCGCCCATACGCCGAGCTCGGCGTCGGGACGATTGTCATCCTGCCCCTCACCGAGCAGCCCGTGACATTCATCGAGCGGCTGGGCACCAACGTCGTGCCCGCCTCGCAGGTCTCGGACGACCCGCGCCAGCTGCCGAGCTCATGCGTGCAGTCCTACACAACGTCCTGAGACTGAACTTGAAAAAGGGTCCGTCGTCTGCTGAAGTTAATTGATTCTGGTCCCACGGAGGGGAAACGGGGACGTCAAGCGTCCGACTACGGGAATCATTCCAGCGTGGGAGCATGATATGCGCGCCGTCTTTCAGACTGCCGTCGCGTCGACGCGGAGCCGTCACACACCTAGGAGCGTGGGTCACAATGCCCGCAGAGCGCCGTTTTGGCCCGTTTCAGGGGATCAATTCATCAGCGGCGATCGCTCGGATGGCCGCAGAACGGCTCCCAGAGCGTCGTTAACAGACTGAGTATTACTGACCCACGCTCCTAGCCGTCGCTGGCTCGTTGCTTGCGCGGCCGTCCTGTTACTGACACCTCTCGCAGCCGCGTCAACAGCAACTGCGGCGACGACTGCCGCCGCTGGCGACCCGACGGTCATTTCCGACTGGAACGCGCTCGCCGTGACCACCTTCAGCGGCGACACGACAAAGCTGCCCCAAGAGACCCCCCTCTACATGGGGTTCGTCCAAGCGGCGGTCTACAACGCCGTGGTCGGCATCGACGGCCGCTACAAGCCCTACCGCTTCCATGCCAGCGCACCGCACCGAGCTTCTGCCCAGGCGGCCGCAGTGGCCGCCGCCCACAAGGTTTTGGTGACCTACTCGCCCTACGCGCAGGCAACCCTTGATGCCGCCTACGCCACGTCGCTTGCGCAGATCCCCAACGGCAAGGCCAAGACACGCGGCGTCGCATTCGGCACCCTCGCGGCCGAGAACTTGATCGCGATGCGCACGAACGACGGGCGTAACGCGCCCGTGCTGTTCACCCAACCGCCGGCCGCCGGCGTCTGGCGGCCCACGCCCCCAGCGTTTCTCCCGATGGCCGTCCCATGGATGGGAGCCGTCACCCCATTGCTGGTGCGCAGCGGCGCTCAGTTCGACCCTGGACCACCGCCGGCGCTAACCTCGGCCCTTTACACCCGCGACTTCCGCGAGGTCAAAGCACTCGGCTCGGCGAGCTCGACAGCACGGACACCGGAGCAGACGAGCACCGCGCTGTTCTTCTCCGGCAACGCCGCCGTCCAATTCAACGCGGCGCTGCGGGACCAGATGACCGTGCGGCACCCGGACATCGTCGACGCCGCCCGGATGTTCGCCGCGGTCGACATGAGCGAGGCCGACGCGATCATATCCGCATGGCACGCGAAGTACCTCTATGGCTTCTGGCGGCCGATCACCGCGATCAACCTGGCCGACACCGACGGCAACCCTGCAACCACCGCCGACCCAAGCTGGACGCCGCTGCTGACGACGCCTCCATATCCAGAGTACGTGAGCGGCTACTCCACTCTCACCGCAACGTTCACCCGGGCGTTAGCCGACACGCTCGACACGCGGCACCTGCAGCTGACCCTGATCTCCACCGCGGTCCCAGGTGCCGTCCGGAACTACGACTCCGGGCGGGCGCTTCGTAACGATGTCGTGAACGCCAGAGTGTGGCTGGGGATCCATTTCCGCTCCGCGGACACCGGCGGCGTAGAGATGGGCCAGCGGGTCGCGGACTGGGCTCTCGACCACTACTTCGGCGCGGTAGGTCATCGAGACCGCACGAAAGGCCTCGCCGCAGAGCGCTAACACTGCCACAAAGCGCTCAAGTTCACAGACGCCGCCGGCCATAGGCTCAAGGTCATCGGATGGAGTTCTGTGTCGCTCGCCCGCCACGACGCAGGTCCGCGGCCCGCTGGGGTCTCTCGAGGACCGGGCTTACACGATGGAACCGGATCGGCAACGGGGCGTAGCCCCGCAAGGTCGCGTGCCGTAGGGTGGCGTAGGACGCGGCTGGACGGAATCGCGGGCCTGGTTTCGGGGTGATGGATCGGTTGGGCGGCATGCTCGGAGTCCGCTAGGCGGGGTGTGGGAGCCGTCCTGGCTTTCGGTCTGCCGTGATGTCGCGCTGGAGTGGTTCCACCCACCGCGGCGCTCATGATCGGCGGCCTGTTCCACGAGATCCACGACGGCTTGGACGCGGTCGCCCAGACCAAGCGATCAGCCCAGGGGACTTAGTTGTCACGCTCGACAATAGATATTCGGTTCCGCGCAGCCACGTGGCCGTGGCCGCCGCCCGCCTAGCCGTCCGTCAACCTCGAGCTGATCATGCCACCCTCGATCCCACGCGCGGCTGCCCAAGGGGTACGTCTGTTCCGACTGCCGGATTCTGAACGAGGAGAAGTCTACGCCGGCACTCCCGACGCCAACGGAGTCCCCCATTGGAACGAGACCAGGCACTTCGACCGCTCCACGCTCGCTTCCGCATTGTCGCCATTGCGGCCACGGATCCCAGACTTCTGCTCCAGGCGTGAGCAGTCTGGGCGGCTGGATCGAGCCAGGCTGACGCTGCTGCCGCGGAACGAATCCAGTCGTGAGCCGGCGCCCGGATGGCCACCTAGTCAGACGCCGCAACCGTTCCGAAGCAATCGTCCTGTTCGCGACGCCAACCGCTTCCGCTTCGCTGAAAAGCGGCTGTGATGGCCGCCGCTCCTGCAGATAGCCCGCCCGGGCAGTCTCCCAGCCGCGGCAGATACGAACGGCTGCCCGGGTACGATCCGTGGGCGGCAAGACGTTCTTCAATCAACAGTTCGTTCATGACCGAACACTTGAAGTCGATGTCCATCCGGCGTAAGGAAGCACACGCCGAGCTGCTCGCGCGCGATTCGGCGGTCTACCGTGCGTTCCTCGAGATGGAGCGGGCCGCCTTCGCGGACGGCGTGCTTTCGAAAAAGGTCAAGGAACTCATCGCGGTCGGGATCTCCGTGGTCATCAACTGCAAGTCATGCATGCAATGGCACATCGAGCAGGCAGCAGCCGCAGGCGCCGCCGAACGCGAAGTCCTTGAAGCCATTGAGGTCGGCATCGAAATGGGCGGAGGCCCCGCGACCGCGCATGCGCGGTTCGCGCTCGGTGTGATGACAAGCGTCTTCGGGACTCACGGCGACACCTGACGGGCGCAGGCCGACGCCGATCGGCAAGCCACAAGCACGCTGCGCCGGATGCCGCGTCCGGGCCGAACGAGGATGGCGCGTTGAGCTAGTGAACGCTCTGCGACAGCACCACCGCCTACGCAGTTAGACTCGGCTGGTGGCGCGATCGCGAGCATCGCCCCCATCGCATCGTGGGGGGTCGGGCGAGCCGATGGTGCTGCTCCACGGGATCACCAATAGCTGGCGAACCTGGCTCCCCGTGTTGCCGGCCTTGGAGTCCGAGCACGATGTGCTCGCGCTCACGCTTGCCGGGCACTACGGAGCGGCGCCGCTGCCGGCGGGAGTAACGGCGTCGGTCTCGGCGCTCACGGACGCCGCGGAGCGGGCGCTGGACGAAGCGGGGTTCGACGCCGCCCACCTCGTCGGCAACTCGTTGGGCGGGTGGATCGCGTTCGAACTGGCCAAGCGAAGGCGCGCGGCATCGGTCGTTGCATTCTCCCCCGCCGGCGGCCGGCCGCGAACCAGCCCCGAGGAAGCTCGCCGGGTCGCGCGGAAGATCGATCTGGGCTTTCGGCTCGCACGCCTGCTATCTCCCGTGGCCGGTCCGCTCACCCGCTTCCCGATCGGCCGGCGCGCGCTGTTCTCGCAGCTGGCGGCCCACCCCGAACGGATTCCACCGCAGGAGGCCGCCTACCGGCTGCGAGCGCTCGCCGGTTGCGCAGTCCTCCCTGGGCTGCTCGCATCCATGTTCGGCGCGCCGGCCGAGCGCCTGGACGAGATCCGCTGTCCCGTGCTGTTGGTCTGGCCGACCGGCGATCGCGTGCTCCCAAAGGCGCAGTTCGCCCCGAGTTTGCTGTCCGCCCTGCCAGAAGCGCAGTTGCTCGAGCCGCCCGACATCGGCCACATGCCGATGTACGACGATCCTGAACTGGTCGCTCAGATCATCCTCGACTTCGCGCGAGCGCACGCGCTCAAGCCGGCACCGCGGGCCATCTGACCGCTCACCCACGCCACGCTCACCCGCGCATTCAGGGGACTCGACTCAACCGCTACCCAGCGCCGCTCCGGACGAGGCGCGTAAGCCGACTTCCTGGCAGCGCCAGCTTCCGCTCCGCTCCGAGAACGCAGAAGTCTCCCCGGAGGGCGGCGTCGCTCTCGCAACTGAGCAGGACCAGCCGTCTGCGGCCCGGCAGGGTCAACACTGCCCCTCACCTCGGATTGCAGGAGCGGGCCACCTCCTCGGATTAGCCGCTGCCGGGCGGCCCGGCAAGCGCTGGGAGGAGGTTTGGAACATCGCCGACCGCTTGCTGGAGACCGATCTGCGCCGCAGCCAGCTAATGATCTGGCCGTTCACGACCGCTGTCGCTATCGCGTGATCTCAGCAGCGCCGCGTAGGGCCGTGGCACGATCGCTTTCGACGGCATCCGGCTGCGGTGAGCTTCGCCGGCGAAGGGTCGCGTTGTGAGCAATGCGGTCACGCCGGCGGACGGGAGACGCCTCCGGGTCCCGCCGGCTCGTCCGGCAGTCTGGGCCGCGCGGTGGACGGATCATCGGTGGATCTGTGTCCATCCTGTCTGTAGGAGGAGCTCATGTCAGAGGAGCTGCTGGACTGTCTGGGGCGCCCGCGCTCACCGGCTGCCACCTCGGCGTTTCACGTCGGTCGCCCGCCGCGCAACCGCGGTCTGCGCTATCCGGCCGACCCGCCGCCGGTTGAGGAGATCGTGGCGGTGATGCGCGCCGCCGGCCCCGATGTCTACGGCGATCGGCTGCGGGCGATCATCGTGGTGTTGTGGCGCGCTGGGTTGCGGGTCGGCGAGGCACTGGCTCTCGCGGAGACCGATCTTGATCCGGCCCGCGGGGCGGTGCTGGTCCGCGCCGGGAAGAACGGCAGGCGCCGCGAGGTCGGCCTGGACGCGTGGGGGTGGCGCACGCTTGACCCGTGGATTGAGTATCGCCGCCAGCTGCCGGTCGGCCCGCTGTTTTGCGTCCTGCACGGTCCAAGCCGCGGGCGACCATGGTCACCGGCAGCGGTCCGCCGGGAGCTGCGCAGGGCCGGCGCCCGGGCCGGGGTACGCCGCCGGCTCGCGCCTCATCAGCTTCGGCATGCCCACGCCGTGGAGATGGCGCATGAGGGGGTCCCAATGGTGGTCATCCAGCGCCAGCTCGGGCATGCCCATCTCGGCATCACGAGCATTTATCTGCAGGGGATTGACAACGCGGAGATCATTGACGCCGTGCATCACCGACCGGCGCCGGTCATCCCCGCCAGCGCCAGCCTGCGCACCCCGTGACCGCGTGACCGCCTGAACACGAGACCACGCCCAACCACGCTGAGAGACCCCGCGAAGCCTGCCGAGCACCCCTCTCGCCCCGACCGGTGATCGCTTCGTTGCTGGCGCGACATCCCGTCGCGCCAGCACCATCGGGCGCGCGTCCCGTCGAATCCGATCGTCCCGCCGACCGAGCTCGCGTGATCGCGTGGCCGCTGAAGCGATGGCATTGGAGAGGCGCGGCAGATATGCAAGGCGACCAGCCGGATCCTGACAACCGGACGCTCCAGGTGGGTCGGCAAGCCAAGGATCCTCGCGCTGTCCAGCAGGAGGCCCGCGCCGGGCCACCGAGTGGCCAGCGGATTGCCGACGATTCCCAGCCCGGTGGGAAACCCATTCAACCCAACCAGGCAGTTCCTTCGTGACTGTCACGCAGGCGGTCTCCAGCGCCCCCGCCGATCCGCTCGGTCGCTGCGCGAATTCCTCACCGAACGCGTCTTGTCAAGCCACCCCGAAGGCGACAGCCAGACGCCGCACGCACCACCGCGCTCGCGTCCTCACAATTGCTCGGCGCCGCCAGGACACGCTAGCGGATCGGCGCCCGCGGCTGCGGGCTCTCTTCTGGAACCGGTGTTGGGAGCCTGCTCTGGTCGTGGGTCGCACCGCATCGGTCAGTAGCATCGCGAGGCGATGATCGACTGGCCCGCGCGCTCGGACGCCGCCGAGCTGACCGACGAGCAGCTCTTGGAGAAGTTGAGCGGCTTCGGCGTCCATGCGGACCGCGCTGATATCGAGCGACTGTGCGAGGGAGCGCTGTCAGTCGAGGAGGTCGCGCAACCACTGCTGGAGCGCTGCGGCGTCGGGGCCGGGGAGGGACAACCGAACCCGGACTGGATCTGGCTGTGCCTGCTCGAGCTGTGGCGGCGGTGGTGGCCCGAGCGGGTCTGCGTTGAGTTCCTCGGCGACAAGATCCAGGAGGGGTATGACGCACTGGAGCGCCGGGAGACGGTGCCCGCGGCGGCGACCTGGCTCGACGCGTGGTCGGACGTCGTGCGTCTGTGCGATCTGAGCGGGATCGACTCGATCCGGGAGTTCGACGATCGGTTCTCGATGTACCAGTCGCTGTTTAACTGGAGCCAGGACCTGGAGGACGCGCTGGGGAACGCCGGGCGCGAGGATCCAGAGTTCCTGCGCGCGAGGATCGCGATGTGCGAGGAGGCGCTGCGGCGGTTTCCCGACGAGGACGAGCTGATGGTTGAGAACCGCCGGCGCGCGCTCGCCGAGTCGTACTTCGAGCTGGGCGAGACCAGCAAGGCCGAGGCGCTGTTTGAGCAGTGGCTGGAGGCCGACCCTCGCTGGGGGTGGGGGTGGATCGGCTGGGCGGACCTTCACTTCTTCGCCGAGAACCGGCCGAAGGACTACGGCCAAGCCGAAGAGCTGCTCGCTCGCGGCTATGCGATGGGCGGTGTCAGGGACCGGGAGGACATCGCCGACCGGCTCGTGCTCCTGTATCGGGAGACTGGGCGCGACGAGGAGGCCGAGGCGCTCGCGGCCGAGGTCAAGCGGATCAGCCGTTCGAGCTCCGGCGTGAGCGTCCGGCGCACGATTCGTGTCGAGGACGCCGGCGAGCGCGCCGTCGTGCGCGACACCGCAACCGCGACGTTCGAGGGCGACGGGCTTCCCCTCGACCGGATGGGGGAGATCGTCGAGGCGCTCGACGCGGCGCGGCCCACGAGCGGCCCGAGGCGAGCAACCAAGATCGGACGCAATGCTCCGTGTCCATGCGGGAGCGGCCGGAAGTACAAGAAGTGCTGCGGCTCTGGCTCTATCGGTTCGTGATCTCAGACGGGGCTGTTACTCCATCGTTCGGCGCAACGCGCGCTCGGTACGGTCTTGCAGTGCTAGGTCTTGATCGAACGCAACCGATCGCGCCGTATGCACAGTGATCGCTTTCGTCTCGGCGCAGCACTCCGAGCTTCCGGCCCCGCAGACATGGTCCCCGTCGAAAGGGATCGTCCCGCGGCCGTCGCAACTGCTGCTCCTCCTGGGCGAACGCCCGGGCCACCTTGACCGCCAGATCGTTAGCTCGATGGCCGGAATCCCATCGTGAGCAAGCACGCGGTGCGTTTGCTGCACCACCCGGAGCCAGCTAACGGAAACAGGTGCCGGCGCCTGCTCTTGCCGGAGCGCGGCAGTCTCGACGCTGCCCGGCGACAGACTTATGCTCGTGCTCACGTGGGCAGCGAGGAGCTAGCTGCTGGTTTTTGTCCGATAGCAGTCACGCGCCGCGCCTACTCCGGCCATCCGATCACTGCTCCTTCGCGAGCGGGGCAGGCGTGCCGCGGATCCGCATGTCGCTCGTGCATCTGGGCGGGAGCGGCAGTCTCTGCGAGAGCGCCACAAAGGCGGCGGAGCAGCCACAGTCAAGCTCGGCCGACAACCGGTCTCTGGGCTCGTAGGTCACGTTTGGGCCGCCAGCGCGTGCTCGGTCAGCTTTGCGATCATGTTCTTGACGGAGGTGTGACTCGACGGCGCGTTGAGGCGTCGAGCGAGGCGCGATGAGTGGGCTGACGGGCGGTCTCTCTAGACTTGTTGGCGGGCGTGGTCGAAACCGCCGAGCAAAGCGCAGGTTCCGGGACTGAGGCCTGCCGCGCAGCTTTGCCCTTCGAGGGCCATCAACAGTCGCGTCCCATTGCGGCGACCACGCCCGCCTCGACGGCTTGGTGGCGGCTGTGATCGTGCGCTGCACTGCCAAGCTGCGAGCGTTTCTGGGCTGCCAACCTCAGCAACAGGCCGATCCCGGCTGCTCTGAGCGCGACTGGTACGCCAACCTGCTGGTGATCGAGCGGCGCAAGTGCCTGCTGGTCACTCATGCCGGAACCTTGTTTTCGGTGTTCGTTCCCGATGTGCGGGTCGCGCAGCTGCGTCCGCTCGGTCCGTTCGTGGTGGCACGCATCGCAGACCAGCTGCGCGCCGAGGGCCTGTCTGAGCGAGCGCTGGGCGAGCTTGATCCCGGCGGCGTGACGATCGCGGGCACCGCGGGCGGTCGTAGCGTGCTGGGCTGCATGAACGACCTTGCGCTCACCTGCCGGCTGGCGGTCCAGCACACCGGCGGCCTGGCTGCGCTTGACCTCGCCGGTCTCCACCACGTCTTGCAACGCCACATCTACGCCGCTCGCGACTACGTGCCCGCGATCGACCTGATCACGGGCGCACCGCCGTCACGCCCGTGATCTCACCTGTCCAGGCTGCCCTAGACGGGCCATAGAGCCACGCAGTGGGCTGTGTGTGCTGAGTCGGCCTCCGGCGCGATGAAGCACGCGCGGCGCGTAGCGCGGGGGCGTGAGCCCGCTCAGCGACGGCGACCCTGCTTCCGCGCAGAGCGTTGCGCCTTGCGCTTGGCGCGCCGAGCGCTGGTGCTCTCGCCACGGGCCCGGTGGGAGACGGCATGGGCGCGCAGCATCCCGCAGGTGTGCTCGAGGTCAGGCAGTGGGTCGCCGCTGAGGCTGCCGCGGTCGGCCAGAAACCGGATCAGCGCCAGCGCGCAGTCCGGCGCCGCGGCACGGGCCTCGTCGCCGAGTGCGCTGCTGGCGGGCACGTATGCGGTCAGGAACGTGGCGAGGTCCTCGACCTCCCAGCGGCCGAGGTGCCCGTTGCCGGTGGCGGCACGCCAGCGCAGCATCTCGGCGCCGACGACACCCGCGTGGCGCGCGACCGGGCCGGCGGGTGGCCACCGCTCACCGATGTGCGCCTCGAACTCGTCGCCAAGCCGACCGATCAGCTCGCCGGGATCCTGACCACCGTTGAAGATCGACAACTGCTCGTCGTCCTCCTCCCACGGAGCGAGCGTCTCGGGCCAGGCGACGCCGTCGCCGGCGCCGGTCAGGGCACGGGCGATGATCGGCAACACCGGCGCGGCGTCTGACCCCAGCGCGATCCCGAGATCGCGAGCGCAAGCCGCGGTGCCGATCACCCGCGCGGCCAGCTCGTCAGTCGCCAACCCGGCAAGCGGCGGGGCGCTCGCGTCGCTGGTCGGCTCGCGCAACAACCGCTCGGCCTCCTTGCGCGACAGCGGTGGCGTCAGCATGCAATCGATCAACGCATCGGTCGCCACGTCAATGCCGAGCACGAGCACCTGCCGGTCGCGGTAGCCGGGCCGCGCGAGCACTGCGACGATCATCTCGGTGCCCTCGTCAACGCCGGCGGCGGCCGACTCCACCGACAGCGTGCCGATCTGCGCGACCGCCGGGTGCGTGACCCCGCCGCCCGCCAGGCGCACAGCAGCATCCTGCGCATAGCTAGCCAGCCCCGCGGGTGCAAGCACGGCCAGCGCGGCGAGCGTGGCCGCGGCGATCGGATCGCCGCGCGCCGCGATCGCGTCGACCACGATGCGACGCGCCGCCTCCGGGACCTCCGGGATCAAGATCGGCAGCAGCAGGGTGCCCGCGAGCAGCTCGACGTCGGCGGGGTCCTCGATTTCCGGGGCGTCATCGAGCAAGCCAACCAGCTCGGCGACCAGATGATCGGGTGGCAACTCAGAGCGGCGGCTCATGCCCGCCACAATACGTCGCTCGCCCAAAACGCTCACGCTCACGATCGCCCCGCGACACGGGACCATCACGACTCCGGCTCGACAGCGCGAGCGCGCGCTTGCCGGCTCGCCAAGCACCGCTGGCTCCCGCTTCCGGCCCGCCAGTGCCCAGAGCGGAAGTCACCCGCTCGTGGCGGCCCTGGCGACAAAGGAGGTCTGGCGTGATGGCGTTCCCGCTCGGTGGCGGTCACCTGCTATCCGCGCAATCCAGGTCGCTCGTCTTGGAGGCTGAGATGCGCGTCCCAGTACGAAAGCGGGTCTGGGGCTGGTCGTAGCGCGCCGAGCCGAGCGTGGCTGCTTCACGCCTTAAGGGGTCACGCCGGCGCGGCTACTGCTCCGCGCCGAAAGGGGCTGCGCGATCGACACTGCCGGGGCCGGCGACTAAGCAGAACGGCGGCGCCGCTGGACGACCGTTGGATCGTTCGAACACGGTCGAGCTTACCATCCGTGTAGATGGTGATAGGATGGTTTTCAGATGGCGGCCCGTGGCGGGAGAAAGATGGTTGATGCCGAAAGAAGCGAAAAGATCACAATCAACGTCGGGCTCGTCGACCTAGGTCAGATCGACCTGCTCGTCAGCGAAGGGTTCTTCGCGAATCGCACCGATTTCATTCGTACGGCCATCCGGCGGCAGCTCGAAAGCCGGTCAGACGCCGTAGACAGAACAGTGGCCCGACGCGAGCTGGTCCTCGGCATAGAGCGCTACAGCCGCGACGCGCTGGAGCAGCTCCGGGACTCCGGTCGCATGGTGGAGCTGCGCGTCCTCGGACTGGCCACCATTGACGACGACGTCTCGCCCGAGCTCGCTGTCGCGACGATCGCGCGGGTCGAGGTCCTCGGTGCCTTTCGGGCGCCGCAGGCGGTGAAGGCGGCGCTCGCGGCGCGCACCACATGATCACCTCCCGAGCCGGGCTGCCCCGATCGGCGGCCGGACGTCCATCCAACGACTGATCTGTCGGCGCGAGCTGACGACCTCCGTGAAAGGAACGTGCGATGAGCCTCGATACGAACATGACGATGGTCGAGGCGTTGCGCCTCACGCGTGCCGGGCGGTTGACCGAGGCCACTGAGGTTCTGCAGCGGGGTCTGGCAGGCGCCGGCACCGCCGCGGCGGATGAATCGACTGTCGCGCAGCCTTTCGGCGATCTCGGCCACCTTCCGAGGCCGATGCCAAACCGTCGCCCAGTGAGGTGGCGAGAAGAGCCGCGCGCTTATGCCGCGTCCGCCCGCCGGGGTCTGGTTGAGGATCTCCAGGCCACGCTGCCCGGCCTGCCAGACATCATCAGCCCGGCCAGGTGGGCCCGAGGCGCACGATCGTCTAGCGGTGGCGCAGCAGGGAGGGCTGCTGCCGCGCCAGGGGGTGAGATCCGCCACCTCACTCACACCGATCGCGCCGGGACTCGCAGCTACGACCTCTACATTCCGATGGGCTACGCCGGTGAACCCGTTCCGCTTGTGGTCATGCTCCACGGCGGCAAGCAGAACGGATTGGACTTCGCGGCCGGCACGCGGATGAACGAGTTCGCCGAGCAGCACACCTTCCTCGTTGCCTACCCGGAGCAGTCGAGGGCGGCTAACCACGGTGGCTACTGGAACTGGTTCTCCGCGTCTGACCAGCAGGCCAATGCGGGCGAGCCGGCAATCATCGCTGGCATCACCTGCGAGGTTATGCGCGATCTCCTCGTCGATCCGACTCGCGTCTACGTCGCCGGGCTTTCCGCCGGTGGCGCCATGGCCGCCGTCATGGCCGCGACCTACCCAGACCTGTACGCGGCGGTAGGGGTGCACTCCGGGATCGCCTACGGCGCCGCGCACGACGTCGGCTCCGCCTTCGCCGCTATGCGAACCGGGGGTACGCCCGCCCCGACCAGCGCGGTGCCGCTGCTCGTCATCCACGGCGACAGAGACACGATTGTGGCTCCGGTCAATGCAGACAAGGTGATCGCCTCCCGGCTCGCGGCTGGCGACATCACGGGCCACGACGCGCCGATCACGACGCGCAGCGACAGCGGGCGCAGCCACACCCGCACCGTGCACCGCAATGGCGACGGGATCGCCGTCGCGGAGTCCTTGATTATCCACGGCGGCGGTCACGCCTGGTACGGCGGCAGTCCGGTTGGCTCCTACAGCGACGCGGACGGCCCTAACTCCTCCGCCGAAATGATCCGGTTCTTCCTCCAGCACCAAGGCCTCGCGCATAGCCTGAAGCCGCACGCCAACCCACCGCAGCCGCATGCCCGGTTGGCCGGTCGGGTCTGAACAAGCCCGATCACCGGTCCTGCCGGGAACGCGCTCGCCAAACCGAATTCGCGACACGCACAACGTGCCGTTGAGGCACAACGGCTCCTGTGCATGCACAGGTGAGCTCATGCTGACGCGGGCGTCCTGGTTGACGCCGAAATCGCCGCCGCTCGCGAGGACGAGCAAAGACCTCGAGCCTGCCCGCTCACTTCTGCCTTCACGAACGAGCAGCACTCTCGGGACGGTTCTGGCGAGCCCGCGGCGCTTCTGCTTGCGGACAAGACCGGCCACGCCAGCACGGGGCGGCTGCAATCTGGTGCCGAGCGTCGCCGAGGGTCTATCAGGGCATCATCCTGGTCAGTGCGTCGCGCAAGCGCAGCACGTCGGGGCGGCGACCGGTGAAGATCTTGCACTGGTGATGTAGGTCGAGGCGGGCGCGCCGGATCACGTCGGCCATAAACGCGTCGAAGGTGCCCAGATTGCACTCGACGACCGCGATCGCGAGTGCGTCGAGATCCGCGGCGTCGCTCGCGCGTGCCTGTCGTTGCGGGAGTTCGTGCTCGATCGTGCACAGCATCCGGCGGCGGACCTCGCGGGCCGCGGGGTCAGGCTCGGTCGGTAGCCGCCGTCCGCCGGAGAGCTCCCGCAGCAGATCCAGCAGCCGCAGGTCGGCGCGGGGCCGCGATTCGCGCTCGTGCACGGCCGACTCGACCACCGTCACGACGCCGTGGGCGACAGCCTCACGCAACACCGGCTCGAGCTCGTGGAAAGCCGGTTTGTGCTTCGCGATGCCACTCAGGTAGTTCTGATCCGGGTAGAGCAGCGGACTCACGGCCAGGATTGTCGTGCGGCCCGCGGTGCCCGTTGTGAGCGACCCGGCTACCGTCAGCTTGATGCGCGCAGATCCCGAGCTCGGAGCGGCCGTGCGGATCGGCGGCCATCGGGTGCTGACCGGGAGCTGCTCGTGGGCGGACCGGACGCTTGTCGAGCAGACGGATTGGTATCCGCAACGGTCGATGAACGCGGAGGAGCGGCTGCGCTTCTACGCGGCGCAGTTCCCGCTCGTCGAGGTCGATTCCACCTACTACGCGCCTCCGGCCGAGCGCGAGACACAGCTGTGGGCGGAGCGGACGCCGGACGGGTTTCGCTTCAATGTCAAGGCGTACTCGCTTCTGACCGGCCATCCGACGCGCCCCGGGAGCTTGTGGAGCGATCTGCGCGAGCAGCTCGCCGCCGATGTGGCGGCGAAGCGCAACGTGTATGCCCACCATCTGAGCCCCGACGCGCTGCAGGAGACATGGCGGCGGTTCGGTTCCGCGCTTGCACCCCTGCACGACACGCAGAAGCTCGGAGCCGTGTTGTTCCAGTATCCGCCGTGGTTCGGGCCGCGGCGCGACCACCGGGCCGAGCTCGAGGCGCTACGCGAACGGCTGCCCGGTTACCGGATCTGCGTGGAGTTCCGCTCGCCGGCGTGGCTGGCTGAGCATCGCGACCGACAGCGGACGCTCGCGCTCCTCGAAGCGCTCGGATTGATCCTCGTATGCGTCGATGCGCCCGAGGCCTCCGGCTTGCCCCGCCTGGTCGCGATGACCAATCCGGAGTTGCTCGTCGTGCGCTTCCACGGCCGTTCTGAGAGCACGTGGTCCGGCCAATCCCGCTCAGCGGCCGAGCGGTTTCGCTACCTGTATTCCGAGCAGGAACTCGCGGAGCGCCTACCGCCGATCGTTGACCTTGCGCGCGAGGCGCGCGAGACCCACCTGCTGATGAACAACTGTTACCGCGATTACGCCGTGCGCAACGCCGATCAGCTTCGAGACCTCCTCGCCCGCTACGCCGATGGCTGACCCGGCGCCCACATCCACCCAGCTATGCGCCGCCAGAGTCGGGCCGCTTGTGCTTTTCCGGCACGCGGCTGGCTCGTGCTTCCGCGTGATCAGCACCGGCAACTTGATGTCGCGGGCTGGATCCGGGTGATCCCTACGTCGCCGTAGCGATCGTTGTGCGAGCGACGGATGTCGGTCAGAAGCGATCGTCGGGAGATGTGTGAGCCGCCGGCGCCAGCGTGGCTGCTTCTGTCCGAGAGCGGTCACGCCCCCAGGCCGCTCCGGCCTTCGGATCACTGCCCCTCGGCACCAAGAGGAGCCATCTTCCGGCGCCCGGTGATCTGGCTGGTCCTCCGGCAGAGCGGAAGGTGGACCCCGCGGTCTGCGGGCCATCCGCGCCTGCCGAGATCGCGTGAAGGCAGCAGGCTGCGGCCAGCGTAGAACGGAGTCGAAGCGCAAGTGACCCGAGTGCGCTGCTGCTTATCGGGACCCGGATCATGGCGCCGAGTTTGGCCGCGGTTGCCGCGGTGTTGGCGATGATGCGCATAGCCCTTATTCGTTCGGTAGTTGACCGCACAAGGCTCGCGGTCACCTCCCGATGAGACGCGCGGGGGCTGGGCGTACGGTAGCCGCACGATGCAAGTGACCGCTTCGCCCGCGGATCGAGGCTGTACCCGGGGGTGTGGCGCTGCTCCTGGTGTCGGTCGGGGGTCCTGATAACGGCCGTGGACACGATGATCGTGGTGGTGGCCTTCCCCAACATCCAGCGGTCTCTGCACGTCGAGCCAGTGACGTTGATCTGGTTGATCGTGGGCTATTTGCTCGTGATCACCGTGTTCTCGACGCAGGTCGCCGCCTCGAGGACGTGTTCTGCCGCGTGCGCTTGTGCGAGGGCGGCTGGAGCGTGTGCACAAGCGCGCGGCAACGCAGAGCGCTGGCTGCGGCTCGAGACGTCCGACGGCTGAGCGGCGCACTCTGGTGACGCCGTGCTGACCCGCCTGCTTCGCACGTATCTGCGCCGCTACCGAGGCCAGGTCGCGGTCGTGGTGGCGCTGCTCGTCGTTCAGACGGTCGGGAACCTGTACCTACCCAACCTCAATGCCGACATCATCAACAACGGGGTGGTGAAGGGGAACATCGGCTACATCGTGCGGACCGGTGCGGTGATGCTGGCCATCGCGCTGCTGGTTGGGGTCGTCGCGATCGTGGCGGTGTACTGGGCCTCGCGCGTGGCGATGGGGACCGGTGCGGACATCCGGGAAGCGGTGTTCACCCGGGTGCAGGGGTTCTCGGCCGCTGAGATGAATCGCTTCGGGACGCCGTCGCTCATCACCCGCAACACGAACGACATCCAGCAGATCCAGCTCTTCCTCCAGATGGCGCTGACGATGATGGTGATCGCCCCGATCATGTGCGTCGGGGGCATCATCCTCGCGGTGCGCGAGGGCGCGGCGCTGTCGCCGCTGCTCGCGGTGGCCGTGCCGGTGATGGCCGTGTTCATCATCGTCGTGCTGATCCTCGTGGTGCCGCAGTTCCGCTCGATGCAGGTGAAGATCGACCGCATCAACCAGGTGCTGCGCGAGCAGATCACAGGAGTCCGGGTGATCCGCGCGTTCGTGCGCGGCCAGTCCGAAGAGCAGCGCTTCGGCGAAGCGAACGCCAGCCTCACCGCGACGACGCTGCGGGTGAACAGGATCTTCGCTCTGACGCTGCCGGCGATGATGGTGATCGTGAACCTCTCGAGCGTCGCCGTCTTGTGGTTCGGCGGGCGCCTCGCGAGCGAAGGGTCGATACCGATCGGCAACCTCACCGCCTTCCTCGCCTACATCCTGCAGATCCTGATCTCGGTGATGATGGCGGTGATGATGGTGATCCTGCTCCCGCGCGCGGTGGCCAGCGCGGAGCGCGTCGAGCAGGTGCTCCAGACCGTGCCGGATATCGCCGACCCGGCGCGCCTGGTCAAGCCGGCGCAGGCGACCGGCCTGGTGGAGTTCGATCACGTCAGCTTCGGCTACCCGGGCAGCGAACGTCCCGTGCTGGAGGACCTCTCCTTCGCGCTCCTACCGGGTGAGACGAGCGCGATCATCGGGGGGACGGGAAGCGGCAAGACGACGCTGCTCGAGCTCATCCCGCGGTTCTTCGACGCGACCAGCGGCACCGTGCTCGTCAACGGCGTCGACGTGCGCGAGCAGGCGCTCGAGGAGCTGTGGACCTCGATCGGGCTCGCACCGCAGGCGGCCTTCCTGTTCAGCGGCACCGTCGCGAGCAACCTGCGGCTCGGGAAGCCGGAGGCCGGTGACGCCGAACTGTGGCGCACTCTCGAGATCGCTCAGGCGCGCGACTTCGTGGCGGCGATGCCCGGGGGTCTCGATGCCCCGATCGACCAGGGTGGCACCAACGTCTCCGGGGGCCAGCGCCAGCGGCTGTCGATCGCCCGGGCGCTGGTGAAGCAGCCCCGCCTGTACCTGTTCGACGACTGCTTCTCGGCGGTCGATGCCGCGACCGACGCTCGCCTGCGCGCCGCGCTCAGGCTGGCGACGCGCGACGCCGCGGTGGTGATCGTGGCGCAGCGAGTGAGCACGATCATGCACGCCGACCGGATCATCGTGCTCGACCGCGGGCGGATCGCGGGGATGGGCACGCATTCGGAGCTGCTCGCGAGCTGCGATCCCTACCGCGAGATCGTCGTCTCCCAGCTCGGAGAGGAGGCCGCCGCATGAGCTTCGGCGGGCCACGGGGCGTGATGCGCTCGGCCGGTGGGGCACCCGCGGAGCGGGCCAAGGACTTCCGGGGGGGCTACGGCGGCTGATCGCCAGGCTGCGCCCCGAGCGCGTCAAGCTCGCGATCGCAGTGACGTTCGGCGTGATCTCGGTCGCCCTCTACGTGAGCGGCCCGAAGATCCTCGGCGATGCGACGAACATCCTGTTCGACGGCGTCGTCGCCAAGCAGCTGCCCCCCGGGACCTCGAAGGCGCAGGCGATCGCGCTGCTGCGGGCGCACGGCCATGGCCAGATCGCGACCATGCTATCCGGGATGAACATCACCCCGGGGAGGGGGGTCGATCTCGCCGAGCTCGGCCGCGTGCTCGGTCTCGCGGCGCTCGTGTACCTGCTCGCCGCGGCCTTCAACTACGGCCAGGGCTACACGATGGCGGGGATCACGCAGCGCACGATGTTCGGGCTGCGGCGCGAGGTCGAGGAGAAGCTCGGCCGGCTGCCGCTGCGCTACTTCGACAGCCATCCCCACGGCGACATCCTCAGCCGGGTCAGCAACGACATCGACAATCTCTCCACGACTCTGCAGCAGGGACTCAGCCAGCTTCTGACCTCCGTGCTGACGATCGTCGGGGTGCTGGGCATGATGTTCTGGATCTCGCCGCTGCTGGCGGCGGTGTCCGCGGTCACGATCCCGCTCGCGATCCTGATCACCTTCCTGATCGCGAGACGCTCGCAGGTCCAGTTCGCGGCCCAGTGGGATCAGACCGGCTCGCTGAACGGGATGGTCGAGGAGACCCACACTGGACATGCGCTGGTGCAGCTGTTCGGCCGGCGCACGGCCACGATCGACGAGTTCGGGCGCCAGAACCGAAGCCTGTACGACGCGAGCTTCCGGGCCCAGTTCCTCTCAGGTGTCATCCAGCCGACGATGCAGTTCCTGTCCAACATCAACTACGTCGTGGTCGCGGTGCTGGGTGGCTACATGGTGGCGTCCGGCTCGCTCTCGCTCGGGGACGTGCAGGCCTTCATCCAGTACTCGCGCCAGTTCACGATGCCGCTGACCCAGATCGCGAGCCAGATGAACATGCTGCAGTCCGGCATGGCGTCGGCCGAGCGGGTGTTCGAGTTCCTCGATGCCGATGAGGAGGCGCCCGATCATTTGCCTGCCGGGCGGCCGGTCCCGGCGCCGCAGGCAGCCGGAGAGGTGAACCTCGAGCACGTCTGCTTCCGTTACGAGCCCGACAAGCCGCTGATCGAGGACTTCAACCTGCACGTGTCACCGGGCCAGACAGTGGCGATCGTCGGCCCTACCGGAGCGGGCAAGACGACGATGGTGAACCTGCTCGTGCGCTTCTACGAGATCGACTCCGGGAGCATCATCCTCGACGGCATCAGCTACCGCGACCTGACCCGCGATGAGGTGCGCCAGTCCTTCGCCATGGTGCTGCAGGAAACGTGGCTGTTCGCGGGGACGATCCGGAGCAACATTGCCTATGGGCAACCGGGGGCGACCGACGAGGAGATCGCGGCGGCGGCCGAGGCGGCTTACGTCGATGACTTCGTCCGAACCCTGCCCGACGGTTATGACACCCTGCTCGATGAGGACGCCTCCAACCTCTCCTCGGGGCAGAAGCAGCTGCTCACGGTCGCCCGCGCCTTCCTCGCCAATCCGAGCATCCTCATCCTCGACGAGGCAACGAGCAACGTCGACACCCGCACCGAGGTCCTAATCCAGGAGGCGATGGCACGGCTGCGGCAGGGACGAACCAGGTTCCTGATCGCGCACCGGCTCTCGACGATTCGAGACGCGGACACGATCGTGGTCATGGACCAAGGGCTGATCGTGGAACAGGGCAGCCACGCCGAACTGCTCGCGCACCAAGGCCTGTACTACGACCTCTACCACAGCCAGTTCACTGAGATTCATGTGGCGGCGAGCTGAGTCGGCGGCGAGCCGCACGTGCTCCAGATCCGCCACCTCACCGGCCATAGGGTCGAGTCGGGCGCAGACCTTATGAGTGGTTTGTGCGGCGGTCGCTGCGATTAGGTCAACACGGTCTCGCGGCGTGATTCCACCGGGCGCGGATCGCCGCGCCGCCCGCGAGGGCCCCGCTTCCGCTTTGCCGGTAGACCAGCCAGATCAGCGAGCGGCGGAAGACGGTTCTCTTGGTGCAATACGGTCACCGGACTGGCGTGACCCGTGTAGGCGTCGAGCGCCCGGCGCCGATGGTGTCGGCCGCCGTCGTCCACTACCGCCGGCCCCGGTGTGACCCAAAGTGTCCGCAAGCGGGGCGTGGCCCCGTCTTGGACCCCTTGGGTTGGCTGCTTCGCGCCGGAAGTTAGCCAGCCATCGAGCAGCACGAACCGCTCGCGCACCCGTCGATCAAGCGACGTCGTACCACCCCCACGCGCCCGTGGAACACCCCGCGGCCTCCCTGCCGTACCGAAGACGGCGCTAACGAGCAGAAGCGTTGACCCCCCGTCGCACGCTACTCGCGAACAAGCGAGAGTGCCAGGCTGGGAACGACGAAGGACAAGAGAAAGATCGGCAAGATGCTCTTTCCGGTGCATCGAAAGCTGGCGATTTCGCCGTCGGAGGCGTCGAAGGTCTTGGTTCGGCTGGAGTTTCGGCCGTTGCGGACCTGCAGGGTGTGATTTCCAGGTTCGACTGGCGTCTCGAACGTGCCGCTCATTTCGAGCGACCCGACACGCTCCCCGTCGAGCACGATGTCGTACGTGCCACGGCGGACCTCGACTCCGATTGCTTTGTGCGTGAGCTTCAGCGTTGCCGCCATTTCTTGAGCTCCTCTGCCTTGTGAAAGGGTGTTTCTCTGGGCGGGCACTGATCCAAGCTCCGAGCGCCGACTCACACACGGCGCTGCTGGCGGACCCGTAGAAGGCGATCGACGGTCCCGCGAAGCTGACTGCCGCAATGTAGCCGCTCCAGCACTCTCGATCACGCTGCCGCTAACAGGGCAGAGCGGTCACCAGGCCGACGTGACCGGAATAGGCGTGATGCAGCAGTGTGCGACGCTGGGATCGGCCCGCCTCTCGCTGCTGGTTTGGAACGATTCCGCCTGTCCGACGACGGCACGCGAGCTGCCTCAGCGGTCGCCTGCAATCGTTCCGCAGCAGGAGTCTGAGAGGTCGGGAATCGACGGCCGGAGGCTCCTGCTATCCGCGCAATGGGCTATCTATTTGAGTCAGGTAGTCTTGGGCCGTGCCGGCGGCAGGACGCGACTATCCGGGTTCCTACGCGGAGCTGCTCTCCTGGTTCCCGGACGATGAAGCGTGCCTGGACTACCTGGAGTGGCTGCGCTGGCCGGACGGGGTCCGCTGTCCCCGCTGCGCGGGGCGCGATGGCTGGCGGCTGGGCAGCGGCCGCTGGGAGTGCGCGGTCTGCGGCCGCCAGGCGTCGGTGACCGCGGGGACGATCTTTCACGGCACGCGCACGCCGCTGCAGTTGTGGTTCGCCGCCGCTTGGCAGATGACCAGTCAGAAGCACGGCGTGTCCGCGCTGGGGGTACAGCGGTCACTTGGACTGGGCTCCTACCAGACGGCGTGGGCGATGCTGCACCGCTACCGGGCGGCGATGGTCCGCCCTGGCCGCGAGCGGCTGTCGGGGCACGTTGAGGTCGATGAGGCGTACATCGGCGGTGTCGAGGACAAGGTCCACGGGCGCGAGACGGAGACCAAGGCGATCGTCGCGATCGCCGTGGAGATCGAGAATCCCAAGGGGTTCGGGCGGATCCGCCTCGGACACGTGCCCGACGTCACCGAGGAGAGCATGCTGCCGTTCATCGACGGCGCGGTGCAGCCCGGCAGCACCATCCACACCGACGGCTGGCAGGCGTACCTGACGTTGGGCGACCGCGGCTACGAGCACGAGCGAACAGTGATGCGCCAGCAGAGCGATCCCGCCGATGTCGTGATGCCCGGTGTGCATCGCGTCGCCAGCCTGCTGCAGCGCTGGCTGCTGGGCACCCACCAGGGCGCGGTCACTCGCGAGCACCTCGACGCCTACCTCAACGAGTTCACCTTCCGCTTCAACCGCCGCCGCTCCACCCGCCGCGGCCTGCTCTTCTACCGGCTGCTCGAACAAGCGATCCTCGCCGAGCCGATCACCTACCGGAGCCTGATCGCCAACCCCAGCCCCACCGGACGCAGGCCAACCCGGGCGACCCCAGCCCGGCCGCGTCGCCACCGTGGCGGCCGTGCACCGTCCCTGGCGGCAATCGCCCGCAAATACTGGTCTCCCTGAGTCAAATAGATAGCCCGTTCCGCGCAAAGGGGAACCACCTGCCCCGCGTGCGGGCAGGCACGTCCGAACATCAAAGGAGGTCTCGACGACCGGGCGATCGCAAGGGTTGCTGAGCAGTCGTCCGGCGCCAGCAACCACCTGGCGATCCAGACGTCGCCATTGCAATCGCCGGCCGCGGGCCATGCGGGTTACGCAAAGCGATCCCGCGAGCCGGGGGTCCCCGACGATCGTTCCAACCGCGGCCCGCGATGCGAGCGATCGAGACCGACGTACGTGCGTCGGGGGTCCAGCCGATTAGCGGCCAAGGCGCGTCAGATCAAGAGGCCGGTTCAGTAAAGCGACGCTTCGCCGTGGTCCGTGAGGCTTTGCCGGAGTTCCGTCGTCAGCTCGTCGTCTGCCAACTCTGATGTGGTCTCGATCATCCGATCGAGCACGGCTAACCCCAAGACCGTAAACTTAAGCGGCGAGGATGGTGATGGCGTTCTCGGCTGTCGTGGTGGGTTGGAGCCAGTTGTGGTGCTCGGGGCGTTTGACTGGCCAGTTGCTCATCTTGCGTTTGATGACCCTGGGGTTCTGGCGTTGGCGGCGGTCGGGGAGTGGGTCAGCGAGGATCTCGTTGATCGCCTGCTGATGCGCGGTAGCGATCGTCTGGGGGGGGGGGGGGGGGAAAGCCCGGGCTGGGTGCGGGCGGTTCGGCGGGTGGCGCGGAGGCTGCGGATGAACGATAAGCGGTGCGGGACGAGGTCTGCTTGGAGTGCGGCGTCGTGCATCACGCGGCGGATCGCGTAGTGGGTGGCGAGGTGTCCGTAGGCCTCTTGGTAGACGCCGTCGGGTGTCTTTGAGCGTAGTACCACGCGCGGGCCGCGCTGATGGGTTTTGAGCTCATCGAGGGCTGACTCGAGCTCCCAGCGCTCGGGGTAGAGCGCGGCGAGCTCCTCGGCGGGTGCTTGGTCTGGGTCGAGGATTGTGGTGATCAGCCGGTAGCGTTGATCGGCGTCGCCCAGGGCGGGGTCATCGAGCCGGTACTCGATCACGCGCGCCGGCTTGCCGTTGCGTCTGGCCTTGCGGTCCTTGAGCGCGTGGATGCTGGTCAGATACGACCCGTCCGCCAAGGTCTGCTCGCGCGGCAGCCCCACGCTGGAGCTCACTCGCCAGAGCAGCTGCGCTCCCGTTCCACGGGCGGTTTGGAAGCGCTCGAAGCTGTAGAAGTTGCGGTCCGCGAGGCACAGCATTCCCTTCTGCAGCGAGTCCCACAGCCGGTCGGCAAGCGACTGCTCAGAGCTGGTGTAGGGACCGAGCGCAGCGTTGAAGATCGCGTGCGTGCCCGACTCGGCCAACGCCACCAGCCGCAGCTGCGGGAACGCGCCGCCACCCTCACGCCGCGACGAGCCAGGCCGCCCGAACGCCTCCACGTTGGGCTCGGTGTCAGCCACGTCCAGGCACGTCCCATCGAGGCTCACCAACCGCAAACCCCGGTAGAACGCCCCCCTCGTCTGCTCGCTCGCCAACGGCGCCGCGACCGCCCGGAACAACAACTCAAGCGGCTCGGAGCCGAGCCGCTGACGCGCCTTGTAGATCGCGACCTTGCTCGGCACCTCCCACGACGCCCGCCAACCCGACTCCCACGCCAGCCCCTCCACCAGCTGACGCATTACCTCCTCATACGAGGCATCCGCGAACAACGCCAACGCCAACACGTAATACACCACCACCCGCGCCGGCAACAACCGATGCCGCTGCTCCCGCCGCCCGGCCGCCGCAACCACCCCATCGACCAGCTCCGGCGGGAACACCCGCGTCAGAACACCGATCGAGATGTGATCCGACAGCCGCGAATCCGTCGGCGGCTTGAGCTGACCAGCCCGAGGCACGCCACCACAATATCTCCCCTACCGGACGCTAAGTTTACGGTATTGCGGCTAACCCACGGCTAACCCGCCCCTGCCAGCGAGCGCCACCCGAACGCGAGCGGCGTGGAAGCGCACCTCTTCATTCATGGTCTGCTTACCAGCTGTTCAAGCTTTTGCTCGCATTCAGGGTCGCAGATGAGCAGGTGGTAGACGGATTGACCGATCCGCCCTGGACCCCAGGCCGAGCCCGGCACCGCGTCGATCAGGAGCTCGGTTTCTTCGAGCGTCCAGCGGTATCGCGCACGGATCTTCTTCTGGATCTCGTCCGGGACCCAGTTCCTTTCGTTCCACTGTGCATCTGGATGGGACGTGAACTGGGCCAGGGCCCCGATTGCATGTGAAAGCGCGTCCCAGTCCTTGAACGAGGGGAGCGCGAAGCGCAGCAGCTCCATCGCTCGCGAGTCGTAGCGGGCGCGGGCGAAGCAGTCACCGACCGCGATTCGCTGGTCGAGCAGGTCGGGCGACATCAATCCCAAGAACGGCGGATCGATCCACGCGGCCGTCTCCCGGCGCACTCGCTTCACCCAGTTAGGCAGGAATATCTCGTCGAGCAGGTTGGCCCGAGGAACTCCTTGATCGATCCGAACGCCCGTTCGGCCTGTTCGAGGTTCTTGTAGGCGCGCACGACATCACCGGTCTGAAGGTCGGTCTCGGTGAGGCCGGTCCGCAGGATGTATAACCCGTCGAGCGCAGCTTCCGCGGCGATCTCCGCGGTCTTGCGGGTGTAGGTGAACGTGGTGTCAGTAATCGTGGTCTGGAAGTGCTTGCGCATCCGGTAACGCTTCAGCGCCGGACCTGTCGCAAGACCGATCAGGTCGGCCCCGGTGAGCGTCCCGGCGGTGACACGGTGAGCGATCGCGGCTAGGTCGATCTCCGTCGCGGCGAGCAGTTCGTTGCGCTTGCGGGCACGTTGCGCGCCGACCAGCGGGTTGCGGCACACGACCAGTCGTTCGCCGGGGAACTCCGCGACGTCGGTGATCTCCCCGAGGTTCTGCTCGTCGAACAGCGACGGCTGAAACACCCCGGACCGGGCGAGTTTCTTGATCGTCGGCGCTTTCAGCGCGGTGATCCAGTCCACCCCGTCGGTCTCTGACAGCAGCGTGATGTTCGCCTTCGTGACCATCCCACGATCGGCGACGACCACCACCCGCGAGAGACCGAACCGGTCCTTCAACTTCACGACCTGTGACGGCAGCGTCTTGTCGTCGTGCAGCTCGCCGGTGAACACCTCGACCGCGACCGGCCGCCCGTCGGTGTCGCACAACAGTCCGTAGATGATCTGCGGCAGGCCGGGCCTCCCGTCCCGCGAGTACCCACGCTTCCCGAGCGGGCACGTGCGACCCTCGAAGTAACTCGAGGACACGTCGTAGAGCACCATCTCCCCGTCACGCAGGTGGCGGGCAGCGAGACGATCCTCGATCCGGTCCTGGCGCTCCACGAGCCAGTCCATCGCCGCGTAGAGGTCATCCTCATCCGCTCCAACCACGCCGCACTCCTGCGCCAGGGTTGACTGGCCGAGGGTGCGGACCATCCCGAGTTTCGATCCCGGGCCGATCACCCGGCCGACGATCATCGCCAAGGCAGTAGCTCTTCGTCTGATCCGGGCGAAGCGTTCGCGCCCAGTCGGTCAGGTTGACCCAGCGGACCGTGTTGTCATCAGGGTCGTAGACCATGCCGTAGATGGGGATCGTCGAGCCCGCCCAGATCGCTCGATCCTTCTCAGTGCAGTTGATCTTGAAGTCCTCGCCCTGGCGGAAGCTGGGTCCGCTCTTGATCTGCAGCGCGATCATCGAGCCGACGAACAGGTCATCCGCTTCTCGCAGATCGACGTACGCGTCCTTGCCGATGTCGTACTCACGCTTGACCTCCTGGAAGGTGTAACCGGCGTCTTCAAAGATCGCCTGCACGGCACGAACGCCCTTCTTCTCCATCGGGAGCGTGTCGAGAAGCTTCTTACCTTCGGCCACGAGACCAATGGTGGCAGGCGGGCCGCGAGCTTTGCACCCGCCGCCTGCGGACGACTCCATTGCCGGCGTTGACCGGGTCAAGCTCACGATCGCAAAGGCGACCCCGCGTCATTTCGTCATTTGGACGAGACTGCGTGGCGGGACCTCAGTCCGAGGTGAGAACGTCTGCGACGGGATGCTTCGCTTTGAGACGTCGTCTGAGCTCGTTTCCTCGCTGAGCGAGGCGCATAAATGCAGCGCACGCGTCGTCGCCGTCGAGGAACGCGTCAAGCGTGCGTCCAAGGGCTTCGTCCGCCATGTATTGGGCGAACGGGACGACGATGTCGACGGTGGGTTCAGACAATGGCCCACCGTGAACGAGCGCGTTGCGAGTGCGTGACCGTCGCCCTTCGTTGGCCAGGCCCTGTTCGACGAGCGTCTCGAACCATCGGAGCGTCCGGGCGGGTGAGCTCATGAACCGGGCGAGTTGCTGCACCTGCCTTCGATTCGGATGTCGTGCGGGGAGCTGCGCGGGCAGCGTGCCGATGTTGGTGATGAGGCTTGCCAGTGCGCGTGCGTCGCCTTCGGCGATGTCGCGCAGCCGCAAAGCCTGGTCGGTCACGATGGATGCCCAGGCCTGGTAGTCAGGGTGGGTGTCGGGAAGATGCTGGCGTTCGTCGTTGTAGTAGAGGTCGATCGCCACGGCACGAAGCTCACCGATCATCTGGCGGCGGCACCATGACGGAATCAGGTGCCGCTCGACGAACCGGCGGGGTGTGGCGACTCCAGCCCAGCCGCTGATGGTTTCGATCGCCCGGTCGCACAGGACCAATCTGGCGGCGGGTGGAGATGCGCGTGCGTCCCGGAGCCAGAGCATGAGCTGCGCGATGTCGGCCATCCGGCCGCTGGTTGTTGGAAGGTGACGGCCCAGACGGTCGGCATTGAATCGCAGCAGGCCAGCAGTGGGGTCGCGCCCGACGCCGGTGCGCTCGGCGAATGTTGCGGATTCCGCGACCGGTGCGCTGGACTTCGCGGCCGATCGTCGTGCGGCTCGGAACGTCACGTAGGAATCATCGACGCGCCACAGCGACGGGGCGGCTCCATAGAGCGTGCCGAGCGCGCCGAACGTAGCGGCCGTGAGCCGCGCCCGGCGGATGGCCTCCTCAGTTGTGGCATCGGGGACGTCGATTCGCGCGAGCGCCCACGGTGTCTCGACATGCTTGGCGACTGTCGGACTCTGGCCGATGCGCAGATGATCGGCGCGACAGAGAGCTTCGAGAGGGCCGTCGTCGTGGATTAGGTCGAGCGGCGTGTCGGCGTTCGGGTTGCCGAATTGTGGGAGGAGCGAGTCGGCTTGAAAGAGCGTGACCCGGGGCCCGACCGCGATCTTGTCGGTCCTCAGGTGGGCGAACAGGATTCTGAGCCAGACCGTGATCTCGGCCCGTCGGGGCTCGCGCGTGACCTCTTCTCCGGCCCGCTTGAGGCGGTGGTGAGGTCCCAGGATCGGACGCTGATCCCCTTCTGCAAGACCGGCCTGGAGAGCGCGCAAGAGAATCTCCGTGTCCAGTCCCGCCCACGCGGCCAGATCAAGGAGACGCCGCGTCGCGGCTCGCGCTTCGGCGGGATCGGACACTGACTCGATGATGTCCTCCCACGCTGCAGCCCGGGCATCGGCGGTGAGCAATGCTGACTCGAGCTGGTCGCAGACCGAAGTGAGTCGCCGTCGGAGGAGCTCTTCCCTGTGTGGGTCATCTTGCGCGATCTCGCGGTCGCATTGCTCGAGTTCCTCGAGAAGCTCGCCGCGATCGGCAGCCGGTGATAACGCTGCGGCGGGGTAGGGCCCGAGCGATGCCCGGGTGTCCTGGATCAGCGAGCGCCAGCCTGCCGCACGAGCGTGGCGCCATTGGCGGTCATCCTCAAGCCAGCTTCTGAGCTCGCTGATGAGCTGGGGGAGTCCGATGATCCTCGGGAACGGTTCCGGCACGCGGGAGGCGTCAAGGGCGTCTCGGACGCAGTCGAGGGTGTGTTGATCGTCAGGCCACGCCATGTGAATCCTTGGAGCTTTCCATGTCCATCACGCCGCCGTAGCTCAGCAATAGAGTCGAATCCACAGGGCGTTGGCATCGGGGGCCGCCGTCCCGTAGAACTCGCCCGATGAACCGCCTCCAACACCCGGAGCTATGAGGGACGCGTCACGCTCATCTCGGCGGAAGGCTGGCCAAATGCATCTGATCGCTGCTCGGAAACGCTGCCGCGTCGCCATACTGGCACCTGGCCGCCGGCGTCACGGCTGGCCGCGTTCATAAGCAGGTTGCGCACGATCGCTCTGGGCATCCGCCTCACTTGAATGCACGAGCGCTTCGGCGACGGACGGCGTGCGCGCCCGCGCCGAACTCGGACGAGCGCTCGAACAGGAGAGCGGTCATGCGGATCGTCGTGGATCGGGTCGCCCAGATTGTCCGATAGGAGCAGCGGTTCCACGGTGGGCAGCATGGCTGCTCCGTCACGGATGGAGCAGTCGGTCGAGGTGGCCGGCGGGCCGTCGCCGCTCGTCCACAGGGCCGGTCGGCGTTAGCTGGAAGCCATCTAGCACCGGCTCCTCCTTGCGCGGAAGAGCAGGGCCCTGGACCTGTCGCTCACGACGCCGAGGTGGCCGGCGTCCCGGCCGGTTGCGCAACTGGCGAGGAGCGGGGATCCACCCCGCAAGCGCCTTGACACCTGCTCTGTCGTGGCGGCAGTACTCGGCGGGCACGGCTCCGGAACGCTGTCCCGGGAATCCTTCACAGCTGGTCCAGGTCTTTGCACGAGCGGTCCCAGGCCGAGTAGCCGCCCGTAGATAACCCGGGCGGTTGTCGCCAGCCGGTTACGCGGCAGCAGCCAAGCGCGCGGGGCGGCGCCCGGGTATGGTGCTGGAGTCAGTGGACGTCTTGTGCGTTTGCTAGGGCATGTGCGATGTGGGCGGCGTCTGACCCAGCCGAGCAGGGCGGAGCCGCGTGTGTGCTGCCATGGCAGGCCGAGGAAGTAGAGGCCGGGGGAAGGTGTGACGCCGCGTTGCTGGATGAGGCGGCCGTGGTCGTCGAAGATTGGGGCGTCGATCCAGGTGTGGTCTACGCCGAAGCCGGTTGCCCAGATGACGGTTCGGACGTCGACGGACGTGCCGTCGGCGAACGAGACGCTGGAGCCGGCCGCGCTGGTAGTGCGAGCGTGAAGCCGGATGCCAAGCTTTCGAGCAGCTCGGGGGCTTGACCCGATCAACGTGTCACGGTCCTTCAGTCGGCTTCCGATCCGCGAGTCGACGGTCTTGTTCATCGCGCCGATGGCGTCCAGGAAGCGGAAGAGGTCGCGGCCGAATAGGCGCTGTGGGAAAGGGAGCTGGCGGGAGCCGATCGACAGGTGCACCTCGTGGGTGGCGGAGAGCTCTTCGGCGATCTGGTAGCCGGTGTTGCCACCCCCTACGACGAGCACAGGCGCCCGCGGGGATCTGGCTGGGGTTGCGGTAGCTGCTGCTGTGCAGCTGGCGTGTCTCGGGGTCGAAGTCTTTGGCGAGCGCCGGAGTGCGTGGGGTCTGGAACGGGCCTGTGGCTACGACGACCTGGCTGGCTTCGTAGCTTCGGTCGGCGAGCTCGACGAGGTAGCCGTCGTCGGTGCGACGAAGCCTGTTCACTCGACTGCGCAGTTGGACCGTTGGCAACGCGATTGCCGTTACGGACCGTCTCGATGACGACCGGGGTGGTCACGACCGCGACCTCAGGGTCGCGGCGGAGCTGTGCCCGGTGAGTTCGAAACCGTGCAATGGCGCGGCTTCGTCGTTCGCCGCGGGGCTGGCAGCGAAGACCCGGTTGATTGCTTGCTCGATCCGGGTGGACAGCGGCGCCGCCGACGGACGAATGACGTCACGACCGCGGTTGTAGGTCTACGCTACTCGGTGCAGTTCCTCGAGGTGTGCTTCTACTAGCTGGCTGATGAGAGCGGGGCTGTACACAATGGCTCCTTAGTTCGTGCGTGGTGGCGATGGCTCGGGTCGCGATTACCAGTCCGTTCCGACTGCCAGTCCCTCCAGCGACAGGCCGGGCGCGGCGAGGTTGCGGACCCGACGGGTCGCGGCGTACGCGTAGGGGTGGTTGAAAGCGGCGAGCGCGGCGCCACCGTCGGCCTCGAACTCGAAGGCCTCGTCGGAGTGCGAGTCGAGGACCGCGACCGTGACCCGGTTTGAAGGCTTGTTCCAGAACAGCGTGACCTCGATCCCGTCACTCGTTCGGTGGGCTAGCTCCCGGCGCTCTGTGGATGCTGCTGCGGTCATCTCCGCTCGTCCTTCCGGTTGGCTTGGGGTGATCTGAATCACAGCCGCAGCGTCCCATCAGGCCACGCGCCTGTCGGTAGAGCAAGCCTGCGTCTTGGGGTTCGGGCGGCCCGCTCCCAGGGTGCGGGTAGCCACACTCGAGCCGTTCACCGCTGGGGGCGGGGGTGCTCGCTGTAAACAGCGTTCTGCGACGGGAGGCGTTGTGGCTCGATATTTCCGCCGAGTGCCTCTACACGGTCGGCGAGCCTGCGCAGCCGCGGTCCCACGCTCCGGATCGGCTTGCTGAATCGTGACGACTCGCAGCCCATCGAGCGACTCTGGCGGGGGTTGCGAGCGCTACGGGGAGCTAATCAGGCCGGCGGATTCGGCCAGGGCGGCCAGCAAGGCCAGCTCGAGCAGAAACCGCGCCGCTTCGTTCGCAGATCTAGCTGCAAATCGCGGCGCCCCGATTCGTTCATCGGACTCCCTGCTTGACGAGCGCGAGCACGTGAGCCGCGTCGCGCTTAGTGATGAAGACTGGCCCGGTTGAGACGAGTCTGCCGCGGTCGGGAAGCACTCCGTAGAGGCGGTACTCGGTCAGCATCACGATCGGTAGGTAGCCCTGCAGATACGGCTGCTGATCCACGGCGAACGCGATCTGGCCGGCGCGGATGGCGTTGAGCACCTGCGGGTCGAAATCGAACGTGGCGTAGGTGAGGCGGCCGACGAGATGCTCGCTGCGGAGCGCCTGGATCGCGGGGCGTGACATCGCCGCGTCGAGCGTGAGCATTGCGTCGAATCGTCCGGTGCGTAGCGCCGTCGCGATCAGTTGCTCGGCCGCTTGCGGGCGTTGGACGTTGACGTTGAGGACGGTGCTATGCCTTCCGTCGGCCCGCAGCGCGGCACCCAAGCCAAGGCAGCGCTGCTGCAGGCCGAGGTTGTGGGGCTCGTGGATGACGCACAGCACGCGACGGACGTGGTGCCCGGCAGCCATCCGCTCTCCGGTGGCGTATCCCGCGTGATACTCGCTTTCGCCGACGTGCAGCAGCGTTCCGACGCTGGCGAACGCGTCGCTGCCGGAGTTGATCGAGATCACGGGAATCCCTACCCGCTCCGCGGCGCGGATAGCTGGCGCGAGCGCGGCGGGATTCGGGAGCGAGACGACCAGACCGTCGGGTCTGGTCGTGATCGCCGCCTCAATCAGCTGGCGCATCCGCGCGATGTTGTAGGTGTCGGGCGCCTCGTAGGTGACCAAAACGCCTAGCTGCGCGGCGGCGGCCTGCGCGCCATTGCGGACGACCGGCCAGAACAGGCCCGACGCTTCCCCGTGTGTGATCATGACGAAGTGGATCGAGCGTTGGGTGAGGCCAAAGACGTTGACCCCGGCAGCGGCGCCCACTGGTGCGTTTGCGGGATCCGCCCCTATCGCCGGCAGCCCCGGCTGGTTGGGCAGCGACCCGCTGCTTCCACACCCCGCCACGAGAAGCGTCACCGCGCCGAGAAGTGCAAGCGTCCGCCGTGACACCTTATCCCTCACGCCGCGCCCTCCGCGTAGGGGATGGTCACAGTCACACGAGTGCCGGCGCCTTTGGGACTATGGAGGATCAGCTGTCCGTCCAGGGCAGCAACGCGGTCTGAAAGCCCCCGCAGTCCCGTGCCGTCGGCGAGGTCCGCGCCGCCGATGCCGTCGTCGCCCACCTCAAGCACCAACCGTCCGTCGGTGTCGTTGGCAGCGAGGGTGGCGTAGGTGGCCTGGGAGTACTTGGCGACGTTAGTTAGCGCTTCAGCCGCGACGAAGTACGCAGCCGTTTCCACACCGACCGGAAGCCTTTTCGACAGTTCAAGCTCGAGCTCAACCGGAATAGGCGATCGGTCCGCCAGGGCCTCAAGCGCTGGAACCAGCCCACGATCGCTGAGCACTGCCGGGTGGATCCCACGAGCGAGCTCGCGCAGCTCCCTAAGAGCATCGCTCAGCTTCGAGACCGTCGCGTCGACCATCTTGACCGCGTCCTCATCGCTGACCTTGCGGCGCAGCATCTGGAGGTCAAGCGACAGGGATACGAGCTGCTGCTGCGCCCCATCGTGCAGGTCGCGCTCCAGCTGGCGGCGCGCTCGCCCGCTGGCCTCCACGATCCGGCGCCTGGACGCGCGTAATTCCTCAAGCCGTGCTCGAAGATCGGCTTTCAGTCGCTCGTTGTCGAGCGCGAGCACCGCGCCGGCGGCCGCGGCCTCCACTAGCTCCGGCCGGGCGTCCAGCTCGGCGTCGTGGATGATCGCGGCCACACGAGTGCCGTGATGCTCGACCGCGGTCCAGGTCCTGCCGGACCCAGGCTCGGGGAGGGCGACGGAGATTCCGTGCTCGTCGACGAAGATCTCGCGCTCGGGCAACCAATACGCGATCGCCAGGGTACGGTCGCCAAGGCGCTGCGCGAGAGCCTCGCGGACGGGCACGGTCCCGACGGACCTTGATGTCAGGCCGCGCCTGCTAGCACCGGTGAGCACTGGGGCAACTAGCCCTGCGGCGCCAAGGCCCAACACGGCGCTGGGTAGCGCCAACAGCAACAACACGACACCAACTACGGGCCCGAGGGTCCACGGACCAAGATAAGCCGAGCTCCCAGCGAACCCGCGCACGGCGAGGACCAGCAGGACTGCCGCGAACGCGAACGGAACGGCGCAGAACGCGCCCAGAGCGATGGTAAGGGGGAGCTTTGCCACCAGCCAGACCACCTGATGGCGCTCGAGGACGCTGTCCGGAGTCAGAGGTGTCGGGGCGGGAATGCGGGCGTGAAGGAGACGGTTGGCGAGTGTGCGTTCCAGCTCGGTGAGCCGCCGGATCGCTATGGGCCCGGCAAGGAGAGCGATCGGGAGCGCAACTAGGTACAAGACACCGAGCGGAATGCCGACCGCGAGGAACATGACCGCCGAAGCGGCCTCGCGTGACCTTTGCCGGATGGCGGCCCCCTCGATGTCGACAGCGAGAGTCGTCACGAGCTGTTCGCCACCTTTACATTGCCGCTGTTCGACAGGGCCTCGATCGCCCAGGGCGCACCATTGTCGTTGGTGACACCCCTGACCTTGACCGAACCGCTGGTAGATCCGGCCTGGATTCGATAGCTGCCTGGCGGCACGACAGCGGACAGATCGCCCGAGTCGCTTCGCAGGGTGAGGCGCTCGGGCGAGCACGCCGCCTGGACGCTCACATCGCCCCTGGCCGAGGCCGCGCCCAATACGAAGCCGCAGTACCCCTCGACCGTGATCGCGCCGCTGTTGGTCGCGATGTCAGCCGACCCGTGATATCCGGCTAGGTGGACTGTGCCGTTCTCTACACGGATGCTGAGCGGGACGTTGTCCGGAACGTCGATGCGGTAGTCCGACGCGCAGCTTCCGAGGACGAGCTGAGGACAGGTGGAGGAAATCTGTGCGATCCCGTCGCGGAGCGATCGTCGCTCGCGGGCGCCGTGCCCGAATGCCGATCGGTCGCTGTGGCTGATCGCGACCCCACTCTGGCTCCCGCCCACGATCGTGACATCACCGGATTGGACATATAGCTCGATCCCGAGCACCGATCCAGGCAGGTGCGTGGAGACCGTTGTGGTCTTCATGCTCGAGAACCACAGCGCCCCCAATAGGACCCCGGCCGCCGCGAGCACGGTCACTGAGCCAGCAACAAGCCATCCCCAGGGCGAGAGGTGGGGCAGCCGCAGCCGGGCCGGGGTCGCATGCGCGTCAAGACCCGACATCGTCATCCCGGGCCTAGCCAGCCTGGTGCGCTGCTTACGGCTGATCAATTACTGATGCCCCTTCTCCGTCTCCGGCTCAGGTTAGCGCGGATATGCGGGTGCTAGCCGTACTGTGCTTCGCCGCGGTCTCTGGCACGATCATCCGCCATGCCCTGTGCGCTTATCGTCGATGACCACGACGTGTTCAGGGGGAGCGCCCGCGCTTTGCTCGAGTCAGAAGGGTTCACGGTGGCGGAGGCCGCCACCGCCGAGACCGGCATCGATGCCGCCGTTCGCCTCCGGCCGGATGTGGTGCTGCTCGACATTCAGCTGCCCGACCACGACGGCTTCCGCGCGGCCACACTGCTCGCGAGGCTGGAGCAGCCGCCCGTCGTGATCCTCACCTCTAGCCGCGACCCGTCTGACTACGGATCCTTGATCGCGGATAGCACGGCGACAGGCTTCATTCCGAAGAGCGAGCTCTCCGGCGAGACGATCAGGGCGCTGCTGCGCACCACTTCCTCGTAACGTCGCAGGACTTTGGCCTGGCGCTATCAGGTCGGGAGATGAGATGGGTTCGATCTGAATGCCCACGGGGGTTGGCTGAGAGAGTAAGGTGCGCCTGTTGGCTACACCGGGACGTGGGACTGGGGCGCGAGTGCCGTCACAGGAGACGCTGAACATTGTGCTTGCGGACGACCATGAGGTCGTCCGCGGCGGACTCAAGCTCCTGCTCGAGACCGAGCCGGACTTCGAGGTCGTCGCCGAGGCCGGCGATATCGATGCTGCCCGCCGCTGTGTGCGCGAGCACCATCCCAAGGTGCTTGTACTCGATCTCAACATGCCGGGCAAGCCGGTCCTCGACGCGATTCCCGGCCTCCGAAAAGAGGCGCCGGACACGCAGATCGTCGTGCTGACGATGCGGGACGACGTGGCGTTTGTGCACGAGGCGCGGGAGGCCGGTGCCCTTGGCTATGTGCTCAAAGAGGCGGCCGGCAGCGACCTCGTCGACGCGATACGGCGTGCGGCCGCAGGCGAGCGCTACATCAACAGGCGCCTCGCCGAGCGGCTCGTGGTCGAACGCACGCGCACGAGCAGCTGGGACTGAGGTCGCACGTTCCGGAGGCGGACTCGTTGTCGCTAGGGCAGCGTGGTTGAACCCCTCCCGATCACGCGTTTGCCGAGGCCGCGGTCGCTGAGACCTACCTCGTCGTGTGCCCGGCGCACCCACAGCCACGTGAACGGCGCCACATCACGGATTGAGGTAGGCGAGTACGGCGAGAACCCGCCGATGGTCTTCGGCGGTCGCGGGGAGGCCGAGCTTGCCGAAGATGCCGGTGACGTGCTTCTCGACCGCGCGGTCGGTGACCGCCAGCTCCGACGCGATCGCGTGGTTGGAGCGGCCTTCGGCCATCAGTGCCAGCACCTCACGTTCCCGAGCCGTGAGCTGATCGAGCGGCCCAGCGGAGCGGCGAGCGAGCATCTGCGAGACGACCTCGGGGTCAAGCGCCGAACCACCGTCGGCTACCCGGCGGACGGTGTCAATGAACCGGTCAAGGTCCGCGACCCTCTCCTTGAGCAGGTACCCGACGCCCGCAGCGTTCTCGGCCAGAAGCTCGGTGGCGTACTCCCTCTCGACGTACTGAGAGAGCACCAGGACCGCCGTCCCAGGTAGCTCCGATCGGATGATCAAAGCCGCTTTCAGCCCCTCGTTGGTGTGGGTCGGGGGCATCTTGATGTCGATGATCGCGATATCGGGTTTGTGTGCACGCACCTTGCGCAGCACGTCGTCAAAGTCTCCAGCCTGCCCGACGACCTCGATGCCCGCGTCCTCGAGCAGGCGGGCGACCCCGGCGCGCAGCAGCAGCGAGTCTTCACCGAGGACTACACGCATCGGATGGAAGCCCTAAGCCAACGTCGGTGCTGACCGGTCCTGCGTTCGACGCGGGGACGGCGGTCTATCGATCTGAACGGGAGCGGCATCGTGGCGCTGGCGGCACCTCCCACCCGCACACAGTACGGGTAACCGAACGTCCCGTGTGAGCAATCCGCACGCCAAGACACCAGTCGACCCCACCGACACGGCGCAGGTGGGGTGGGACTCTGGCGACGTGCATCAGACACACCCTATCGGAGGTCACCCTATGCAACGTCCAACCGTTAACCCCGCTCGCAATCTGGCGGCCCGGATGGGTCGCTGGAGTGCGAGCCATCGCAAGACGGCCGTCTTCGGCTGGCTGGCGTTCGTGATCGCGTCGATCGTGATCGGAACGGCAGTCGGCACCAAGACGATCGATCAGACCAACAACGACTCGGTCGGCCAGGCCCACCGGGCCGATCAGATCCTCAAGCAGGCCGGCTTCGTACAGGCCGATCGCCTGACCGAGATCGTCGTCGTGCAGAACCGGCACGAGACGGTCTCCTCACCTGCGTTCGAGGCGGCGATTGCGGATGTCGCACGCACGGTGGCGCCAATGCAGAACGTCCACAATCTCCGCTGGCCGACCGGCCAGTCCAACCGCGACCAGATTTCGCGCGACGGGCACGCCGCGCTCGTCGAGTGGGACATGAGCGGCAAGCTCAAGGCGGCCGAGAAGCAGATCGACCCGCTGACGGGTGCGGTGGCGAAGGTCGCTACGCGGCACCAGCAGTTCTACATCGGCGAGGCCGGCACTGCCAGCTCCGGCAAGGCGTTGAACGAGCTGTTCAAGTCGCAGCTCGGAAAGGCCGGCGAGCGCTCGGTGCCGCTGACGCTGCTGATCCTCGTGCTAGTCTTCGGGTCGCTCTTGGCGGCCTGGATTCCGCTGATGCTCGGTCTGCAGGCGGTCATCGCGACCGTCGGCCTGACCGCCCTCGTCAGCCAGATCACGCCAATGGACCCGAATGTGTCCGCAGTCGTGATGCTGGTCGGCCTCGCCGTCGGCGTCGACTACTCGCTGTTCTACCTGCGCCGCGAACGTGAGGAGCGCGCGGCCGGCCGCGGCGAGCGCGCCGCGCTCGAGGCGGCTGCGGCGACCTCGGGACGCTCGGTGCTGGTCTCCGGCGCGACCGTGATGATCGCGATGGCCGGAATGCTGTTCTCCGGCGACAAAACGTTCATCTCGATGTCGATCGGGACGATGATGGTCGTCGCCGTGGCGATGATCGGCTCGCTCACCGTCCTGCCGGCGGTGCTCTCGAAGCTCGGCGACCGCGTCGAAAAGGGTCGTATCCCGCTACTTGGCAGGCTCCGCCGCCCGGCCGGCGAGGGACGGATCTGGAGCAAGGTGCTGACGCCCGTGCTCCGGCGCCCGGCGCTCTCCGCGACCCTCGCGGTGGCCGCGCTGACGACGCTGGCGATCCCGACGCTCCAGATCCATACGGCGACGTCGGGGCTGAACACACTGCCTCGCAACGCCGGAACGGTCGAGACGCTCAACCGGGTTCAGGCAGCGTTCCCGGGTCAGGCGCAGCCGGCCCTCATCGCCGTCAGCGCGAACACGAACACGCCTCGGTTCAAGACCGCCGTTGCCGCGCTGCAGTCCGCGGCCGCCTCCAGCGGCCTGGGCTACGGGGCGATCAGCATGGACACCAACCCTGCCCACACCGTCGCGCGCATCACGCTACCGCTGCCGGGGAACGGCACCGATGGCACGTCGACCCGGGCGCTGCTCACGCTGCGCAACCAGCTCCTGCCGGCGACGATCGGCAAGCTCCCGCATGCCACGTACGCCGTCGGCGGCACCACAGCCGGCTCATACGACTGGAACGAGCAGATGAAGAACACGCTGCCGATCGTCTTCGGCTTCGTGCTGACGTTCGCCTTCCTCCTGCTGCTAGCCTCGTTCCGGTCGGTGGTGATCGCCGCCAAGGCGATCGTGCTCAACCTGCTGTCGGTCGCCGCGGCCTACGGCGTGGTAGTGGCCGTGTTCCAGTTCGGCTGGGGCAAGAACCTGCTCAACTTCACGTCGAACGGTTCGATCGCGCCCTGGCTGCCGCTGTTCCTGTTCGTGATCCTGTTCGGACTGTCGATGGACTACCACGTGTTCATCCTCAGCCGGGTGCGGGAGGCGTATGACCGCGGCATGAGCACGGAGGACGCGGTAGCCCACGGCATCAAGACGACCGCGGGCACCGTGACGAGCGCAGCGCTCGTGATGGTCGGCGTGTTCTCGATCTTCGCCACCCTCCCGATCCTCGACATGAAGGAGATGGGGATCGGCCTAGCCTCGGCCGTGCTGATCGACGCGACGATCGTCCGCGGCGTCCTCCTCCCGGCGAGCATGAAGCTGCTGGGCGATTGGAACTGGTACCTGCCCAACTGGCTGGGCTGGCTGCCGAAGATCGAGCACCACTCGCTGCCCGCCCCCGAGCTGGTTCCGGCCGCCGCGTAAACGACACCACCCCAACAACAGAGATCGGGCCCCGGCCGCATCCAGCAGCCGGGGCCCTCTTCTGATCTGATCAGCAGAAATCATGAACGCAATCGTCACCGGCGGCGGCGGGGACATCGGCGGCGCGTGCGCGCGAATGCTGGCGTCAAACGGGGCCACTGTCCTGGTTGTCGATGCCGATCTTGCACGCCGCGCAGCGCGTCGCGACGGAGATCAATCAGAAGATCGCGAACGCAGCTGCAGCCGAGCGCGCGGACGTCTCACAGTCCGCAGAGGTCACTCGCTATGTGGCCGCGGCCGCCGAGCGCGGTCCGATCGACGCGGTCGTGCATGCCGCCGGCCTTGCCGGCCCGGCCGCGCAACTGCCGGACTTCGACGACGCCGAGTTCGATCGCGTGATGGCCGTAAACGCCCGCGGCACATTCCTTGGGATCAAGCACGCGCTCCCGCGAATGCGCGATGGCGGCGCGATCGTCAACGTTGCAAGCGTTAGCGGCATCGCCGGTTATCCGCTGGTCGCCGCATACGTCGCCTCCAAACATGCCGTGATCGGCTTGACCCGCACCGCAGCCCTGGAGGGCGCAGCGCGAGGCATTCGCGTCAACGCGATTTGCCCCGGGCCGATCGAAGGCCACCTGATGTCCGCCGCAGCAGGCGGAGTGGCATACGACCCCCACCAGGACCCCTTCCTAATGGGAGTCCCGCTGGGCCGGTACGGAAGGCCCGAGGAAGTGGCGCAGACGATCGCGTTCCTGCTCTCACCAGCGGCCGGCTTCATCTCAGGGGCAGCGATCGCAGTCGATGGCGGGCTAACCGTATCTCCCACCTGACCCTCACGTCTGGCAAGCAAGCGCTCCTCGCCAAAGACCTGCTCCTATCACAGGACGGGCACGCGACCGGCATCAGTGTGGGTCCTGCCTCGCGCGGCCAGCAGGGCTCTGCGGCCGCGTCGGACAGCGCGGCTCCGCTTCAGGGGCTTCCGTCCCCCGCTGGCCGCGCCAAGCGGGGCAGGCGACCACTGGTCGGGGAGACGCGTCCCGACGCGGAAGCAGGTCCGGTTGTGCCGGCGATCGCTAGCGTGGCGAAGGGGTCGTGAAGCGCCGGCGGGCGGCGTGATCGAGGCGTCGCCGAAGCGCTCGCAGGCTCGAGGGACGCTCGAGAGGCGAAAGCGATCGCGAGCGAGTTGCGCGGTCTCCGCGCAGGCGGTTGGTTGTCAAGCGTGGCCGGATGCTTGTGCTGGCGCCAATGCAGGACTTATCGGTGGCGGCAACCCGGTCCCGGGCGTTACGCTGGCACACTCACGCTGACCGCTGCGTTCGGCCGACTCCTGCAACATCGGCGCGCAACGCCTCGTCCACCGCGACGGGTTGCTTGAGCGACACGACCACCGACACCAACCCCAAAGCCGAAGCACAAACGCAAGCCGCAGCCGAGACACCGGAGGCGGGTCACGCGTAAGCACGAGCCGGACCTGGGCCGCCGTGCAGGATGCGCCGCGGCCCCACCGGATGGCCCGCGCTACGCGCCGCTCATCGACTCCTGACTGGGCTGCGCGTCCCGGTTCTCGGGGACGAACTGGCTGGCGATGAAAGTCGCGCTCTGCGGATCGGACAAGACGGTCATCCGCACCCACGGCGCATCGAACGGAGCGACCAGCACCTTGCCGCCGAGCTCCGTCGCCTTCTTCGCGATCTCGTCGGCGCCGTCGACCATGAACGTCACGCTCCAGTGGGGCGGTGCGCCAGACTGGAGCGGCTCGATGCTCGCGACGACGTCCTCGAAGCCCGGGGCGCCCATCTCCGCGGTGCGCTGCCGATTGCCCGGCTGGAGCTGCTCGAGGTGGTCGCCGTAGGCCGACAACGCCCAAGCCTGGAAGTTGTCGCCGACGCCCAGCACCCGCCATCCGAACACCGACCCGTAGAACGCCTTCGCCGCCTCGAGGTCACCGGTCGCCAGTCCATTGAAGTTGAGCGCGCCGTGCTCGTTGATGACGCGGGCGCCCTTGTGCTGCTTCGGCTCCCAGACGCAGAACACCGCCCCCTCGGGGTCGGTGAACACCGCCATCCGTCCCGCGTCCATCACTTCGAACGGCTCGGTCAGCGTCGCTCCTCCCGCCGCCTTGACCTTGGCCGCGGTCTCGTCGGCGCTCTCGACCTGTACGTACGTGTTCCAGACCGCCATCGGCGGCGCGCCCTCCGGCACCGGCCCGATCCCGGCGACGTCGCCGCCGCGGATCCGCGCGATGAAGTACTTGCCCTCCGAGCCGGGTGGCATCACGTCCTCGAACTCCCACCCGAACAGACCGCCGTAGAAGGTGACGGCGGCGCCCGGGTCGGGGTGGGTGGTGTCGATCCAACACGGCACGCCGGGGATATAGCCATCTCGCTCTGGCACGTTGCTCCTTCCGGTTGCTGACAGTGGTGCGACCCTACTCGAGGTTTAGGGCAGGAGCTGTCCGCAAATTTTCGCGACCATACGATTCGATGGCGGAAACCTCAAGCCGACCGCTGCAACTGCTCTCGCTGCTCCAAGCGCGCCGCGAATGGTCGTCGCGCGAGGTCGCCGACCGCCTCGGCTGACTCGAGCGCTCCGGCGCGTACTCAGTCAGCTTGTCCAGTTCAGTCCTCGCAGCCGAACGCCGACCACGCGCCGCTGTCAACGTGCGAGCGCCCTCGTATCCGGGCAACGCAGGTCGCTCGTGGCGTCGGGCGAGTTTCGCGTCGCGGCGCGAGAGCAGGTGTTATCAACGGTTCGACGCGGCGCTTCCGCATCCGCCGGCCGATTGAGGAGTCCGCCGACGAGCAACCGTGGCTCGTGCTGCTCGTCCTAAGCGGCGACGAGCTTAGCTATGACGCCGCCTACCGCTCGTCGAGGGAAATGAGGCGTGACGGACTTTGTTGCGCGGTCCATGCTGCGCAACGCAGGAAACGGCCAGACGCGGCGACGACGCCCGCGGGAGCGCCAGAGCGGGTGCCGGCAGCTGCCCTATCGGATGTTTGATTGCGTGCGAGCGGCAATGAACTGGTCGAGCATGTCTCTGGTCGGCAGGCCGGGCATAGCGCCGAACTCGGCGCAGGCCATTGCGCCCGCGGCGGTTCCGCGACGAACCGCCTCATGCACGGACGCCTCGTGCTCGCGCCAGCCGGGCGTCTCCGCGAGGTGCACCAGGGTCGCCGCGAGAAACGCGTCCCCAGCGCCTGTCGCGTCGAGGACTCGTTCAGGCTGAAACGAGGGCGCGGTGCCGTGGAAGGTCTTGGTGGCGTAGAACGCCCCTTGGTGGCCCATGCTTACGAGCGCCAGGGTGGCGCCGCGGCTGAGGAGCATGCCTGCCCCCTCTTCCGGGTCTTCGGTTCCGAGCACCGGCGCTAGTTCGTCTGCGCTGAGCTTTATCACGGTCGCAAGGCCAAGCATGGGCTCGATGGCCTCGCGGAATTCGTCGAGGCTGTTCCAGAGGTGTTCGCGTAGGTTTACGTCAAAGGCGACGGGGACGTCCATCTCAATCGCGAGTTGCGCAAACTTCCGCGTGGCCGAACGTACCGGGTCCTTAATGAGGGGGATGCTGCCGAAGTTCGCGAACGACGCCCCCGAGAGACTCTCGCGACGGATGTCCTCGGGCGCCAGCAGCTCGTCCGCTGCGGGCACGGACCGGTAGAAGGTGAACTCGCGGTTGCCGTCCTTCGATACCTCGACGAACGCCAGTGTCGTGCGTGTGGGCGGTGGTTCCCGCAGGACCGCGGCCGTTTCGACGCCCACGGCGTGCAAGGCGCGCAGGATGAAATCCCCGAAGAGGTCATCGCCAAGGCGTCCGACGAAGCTTGCCTGCGCCCCGAGTTTCGTTACGGCGACCGCCACGTTCGCGGGCGCGCCGCCCGGGCGGGCTGTGAACTGGAGCTCTACTTCGGACGGCGTCTGCTCCTCGTAGACGTCCGCCACCACCTCACCCAAGGTCACAATCTTGCCCACCGCTGTTCAACTCCTAGTTGTTGACGTTTGCCTCTCAACCCGCGCAACCTTTCCGGGTTGAGCTGTTGCGCTGATTGGAGGCTACGCCTGTTTTCGAGCTCGCCTAACGACATCCCTTGGCCGCGGTCGTGGCGCCCGGGAGGAGCGATCGGCTGATGATGGGAGGGTGCCGTAGCTGACCGACGCTGAAGCACCGTTCTGACGCCGATATCGCCGTTTGCGCTGCGTGTATCGCGCCATTAGTATCCGTGGGTAGAGTGGGTTGAGAAGGTGAGAGCGGCCGCGAGAGGAGCGTGAGCCGTTGAGCAGCATCGCCAAGGGTGTCGGCGTCGCGCGCCCCGAGGAAACTCGAAGCCAACCGCTGCTCGGCAGAGGCATGGTGGTGTTGTTTATCGCGCTCATCTGTTGCTTTACGGCTTGGGGCATCGCGCAGGACCTGACGACGCCGATGGTCGCGGGTTTCAAGCGAATCTTCGCGATGAGCACGTTTCAAGCGTCGCTGGTGCAGCTCGCGTATTTCGGCGCGTACTTCCTGCTGGCGCTCCCGGCCGCGTTCATCAATCAGCGTTTTGGCTACAAGACGGGCATCCTGAGCGGTCTCCTGCTTGCCACGCTCGGCGCGTTTCTGTTCTTGCCGGCGAGCAGGATCATGACCTACGACGCGTTCCTCATCGCCCTGTTCGCGATGGCGGCGGGCTGCTCGATGCTCGAGACGTCCGCGAATCCGTACGTCCTTTCGCTCGGTCCGGAAAGCACCGCGACGCGTCGCTTGAACTTCGCGCAGGCGTTCAATCCCGTCGGGACGAACATCGGGGTGTTGCTCGCTTCGAGTCTGATCCTGCCCAGGCTCTCCGATCCGGTCGACATTTCGTCGCTGTCGACGAGCCAGTTGCATACGATCCGTGCGGGCGAGCTGGGAGCGGTGATGGGTCCGTACGTTGGCCTCGCGTTGCTGCTGCTCGTGATCGCGGCTGCGATCGCAACCCAGAAGGCGCCGCCGATCGTGGAGGAGTTCCCTGACGCGGGCGCGCACGAGGGCGGCACGCGCGAGCTGTTTCGCGTTCTGTGGCGCAACAAACGCTACCGATTCGGCGTGGTTGCCCAGTTCATGAACGTGGGCGCCCAGGTGTGCACGTGGACGTATCTGATCCAGTACGTGGGTCAGGCGCTCGGCGGCAGCCTGGTGAAGGGAGCCACATACCTCCAGGCGAGTCTTCTACTGTTCCTCGCGTCGCGCTTTCTCATGACCTGGGTGATCGGGTTCATCCGGGCGACCAAAGTGCTCGCGGTGCTCGCGTTACTGGCCGTAGTGCTGTGCCTGTTCGCGATGTCGAGTCCGAACCTGGTCGGGGTGCTCGCCGTCGTCTCGCTGTCCTTCTGCCTGTCGCTGATGTTCCCGACGATATACGGTGTCGCGCTGAAGGGCCTTGGGCCGGCGACGAAGTTCGGCGCGGCCGGACTGGTTATGGCGATCGTGGGCGGCGCGATCATGCCGCTGATCCAGGGCAAGCTCGTGGACGCGACCAGCCCCGCGTTCTCGTTCATCGTCCCCGCGTTCTGCTTCGCGGTTGTCGGTCTCTACGCGCTCTACGACCTCAAGGCCGAGCCGAGCGTGACCGGCGGGCAACCAACCCGAGATGTCGGGCGGGCGACCCCCGCCAGCCCGCCGCAACCCGGCGAGGGCGCGGCGTGAGCGGACGCCGGCGGTTCACAATCGTCGCGGCCGTCGCGGCCGTCGCGGCCGTCGCGGCCGTCGCGGCCGTCGCGGCCGTCGTGGTCAGCGCGTGCGGCAGCAACTCGCCGACAAGCGCCACGGTGAGCACGAATCAGCTCGAGGTCGTGTCGTGGTGGACTTCGAAGTCCGAGTCGGCGGCCCTCAACGACCTGTTCGCCGCCTTCCGCCAGTCAAACCCGGGTGTCAGGGCAATTAACGGCGCGATCGCCGGCGGCGCCGGCTCAAACGCGATCGTCGAACTCGCGAAACGACTCCAGCGCAACGACCCGCCCGACGTCTGGCAGACGTTCGCCGGGAAATCGGTCCAGGGGTATGCCAGCCGCGGCGAAATCCGCACCGTCGCGTCAATCTTCGCGCGCGAGCGTCTCAGCGCGACGATGAACCCCACGATCCTCAAGGCGCTCATGCACGACGGCCGCCCGTACGGCGTCCCGACCGGCGCTCACCGCAGCAACGTCCTGTGGTTCAACACGAAGCTCCTCAAGCGGGCTGGGGTCGCACCCCCCTCGAGTGGCTACACGGTCGACGCGTTTATCAGCGACCTCAGGAAGATCAAAGCGTCCGGCGCCACGCCGCTATGCCTGGGCGCCAAGGACCGCTTCACCACGGTCGAGCTGTTTGAGAACACGCTGCTGAGTTCGATCGGAACTCGCGGCTGGCAGCACCTGGTCCACAACGGCCTCGACTGGCGCAGCAAGCAGGTGCGGACCGCCCTCAATAACTTCGGCGCCATCCTGCGTTACGCCGACCCCGAGGCGAACCAGCTGACCTGGGACCAGGCGACCAAGAAGCTCGCGGCCGGCGGGTGCGCTTTCGAGTCGATGAACGACTCGGCCTTCGGCGAGCTCATCGCCGACGGCGCACACCAGGGCACGGACTTCGGGGCTGTCCCCTTCCCCGGCACCGGTGGCAGCTTCCTCGCGGTCGTCGACGTCTTCGTCGCCGCAACCAAGGCCAAGAACGCCAAGAACGCGCTCGCGTTCCTCAGTGGCATCGACGATCCCGCCACCCAACTCGCGTTCAGCAGGGCGAAGGGGTCAATCCCCGTCGTCCACGACGTCGACGTCTCGTCCTTGCCCGCCTATCAGCGAGCGTCCTCCAAGGCGTTCTGGACGTTGCCGGTGCTGCTATCCATCGCACACGGCGAAGGACTGAGCCCCGACTTCCAAGAGGCCTTCTACGACGCCGTCTCGACCTACGTCCGGGCACGCGACCCCAACGCGTTCGCAGACGATCTGTACAAATGGCTCGCGCAGAGCACGGTCCCCCAAACCTGATCCCCGCAGACCCCTCGGCCTCAACGCGCTCGTGAGCGCGTACCGAGCTCAACGAACGACAACGCCTCGTCAACGCAGAAGCACCACTTGCAGGTCGTGTCCGCCGTCCCGCTCCTCGCCCGAAATCCAGGTCCGCCGCGCGTCCTTTTCCTCGGCTACCGGTAGGCGGCGTCATAGCCGAGCTCGTCGCCGCTTAGGACGAGCAGCATCAGCGGCGACGACCCGCCGGCTGACGGTTCCTTCCCCGCGGAGCGGAAGTACCGTGCGCGCACCAGATGCAGGTCCCGACGAGACGCTCGGCCGCACCTCCTATCCGCCAATCTCAGGCACCGCGTCGTCGTCGATCGTTGCCGCTTGGCGGGATTAGATGTCAGGCCTCCTTTCCAGCGAGAGGAGGATCAGCTGCTTGCTCGATTTCGGCTAACTAACGCCAGCCGAGGCGTCGGGCGAAAGCGATCACCCGCACACCACGACCGGCGCTACGGCAATGCCACGAAAGCAGCCACCAGCGAGCTGTCCGGCTGACTGTCCCTTCCGGACACAGGCAGCCACGCGATCCCGGCGGGATGCGTACCCGCGCCACATCGAACGCAGGTCTCGAGCCCGAGAGCGTCGTCGGTCTCGCAAATCGCCACAAACGCGCATCGGGTGCTTGCAGCCTCCGTGCTAGCGCCCTGATCGAAGCAGGAGTCCGCGGGGGGCGTCGATGCCCATCCCAAGGTGGCGACGATCGGCACCCACCGCCGAATCGCGCGCTGCTCCTTTCGCCCAATCTCGAGCGTCCCGCTGTCGCGGTCCGCACGATCGCTTTCCTCTTCCCGCGGCCTCGCACCGCGCGATCGCGTTGGCGACATTGCGATCGTCCCGATCCCGTTGTGCACGCGCCGCAGCTCGCAATCGAGTTCGCCCAGGAGGGATCGTCGCTGCCGTCAGCGGCGGGCGCGTGCTTCGCCAGGAAGGCGGTCGTCCGGGGACGCCCGCCAACCGCCCGGCAGGGTACCCGCGCAATCACGGAAGCAGGACGCTGCCGGGCCGACGGGCGCGGTCCTGCTCGTCGCCAGAACCGCGACCGCCGCTGGTCGCGCTGTTGCTACTGGAACCCCGCTCGGCCGCCCCCCCCCCCCCCCCCCCCGGGCAACTTCCACTAATCGAAAACCGTCATTTCTGCTCCGTTGCTAAGCCAACCCCTATAGCAACGGCTGAGATGCGCGTGCGACGAGGGAAAGCAGGACAATTCGGAGTTCCGCTTGGTCCCCTCGAAGCAGCTGGCCGCGCGTCGTTGATAGCTCTCGCTTGCATGACTTGTTCTACGAGATCTCGGACAACCTCCGGAAGAGGAGCGTCTCGGACAGCGAAAAGTCGCGGATCAAGACCTGCTTTGCCTCTCTCGCGTTACTTCAAGCCGCGTCGCCCCGGGACCTCTTATGCGCGGAAACCGAGCACGCGGCGGTCCGCGTGCTAGCAGGTCAGCTGCTAACGATCGGGCCGAAGCGGAACTCTGAGGCGCTCAGTCGTGGCTTTCCGCTCCGTCGCCCACAGAGCAGTCTCGCGCAGACTCCTCCTCTTCGCGCGGAACGATAGCCGGGCCGACGTCGTCGCTCGAGACGTGAAGTGGCAACGCGCGCGAGGTAGCAGGTCTTCCCTTTGCTGCCCTGGCGCGCCGAGGCCACACACGACGAGGTGGTTGCCTATGCAAAACGCGAGTCTCCACCCCATCACGGGGAGCCCTGCAATCGGCGACGAGCGGAGCTGAGCCGCCAGTGCGGCGGGAGCCCTCCTTCTCGCGGCATGAAAATGGCGTTTGAAGGGGTCCGTCCGGTCGGGGCCGAACGTTTGGTTCATCCGGGACAGGGGCCTTCATTGGGAGAACGCAGACGGGTAGGCCGTTTTGGCGATGGGCTTCGAGCCCGAGCCTTTTCCGAAATCCGCCCGCCACGCGATGACCTCCTAATCGAAGCGCTCAATAGGCGAATGGGGACGACCGGTCCTGGGGGAAAGGACCAGTTCTGCGCGGCGTGCGCCGGCGCTTTGGAACTTTCGGCAAAGGACTCGTCGGTGCCGAACCCCCCGAGCATGCGGCTCGATTCGAAGGCGATGGCCGGCTTGCGGGAGTGTCGGGAGTTCGCTCCGGTGAAAGGGAGTGTCTGGGACCTCATGATTGCCGCCAGAGCAGCCCGGGCCCGGGGGTCCGCCCTGCCGCTCTCGACCGCGTGCCGATACGCCGCAGCGACGCGGCCGACCTGCTCTTATGACCTGGCTTGCTTAGTCTCGTCCGAAGGCGCGTTGGTGGTAGCTCGCGCGCGCGGCGCGGTCGCACTCACCGGCGATTCGAGTAACTCCGAGGATCCGCATCAGCGCTTCGCGTGCCGAGCGAGGCAAGATCGCCGCCAGCTTTGCCGATGCGGCCTGAGATCGTGGCACCCAGACTTCAAACCGCCGTTGACGTAGTGCGTCGATCACGGCGGTGGCCACCTCGTCGGGTGTAATCACCGGCAGTGCCTTGGGTTGCGGCTGACCATCGATCATGGCGGTCTTGACCTGAGCGGGTTGTACGACCATGAACGTAATGCCGCTGCTGCGGTACTCGAGGCGTAGTGATTCGGTCAGTCCAACTATGCCGTGCTTGGTTGCCGCGTACGTCGCACTTCCGGGTAGCGGTATACGCCCCACGCCTGAGGCGATGTTGACGATGTGGCCAGCATTATGCGCGAGCATGCGGCCGAGCGCCAGCTTCGAGCCGAGCGCCGTACCGTACAGGTTGATTTGGATCTCGCGGCGTGTGACGTCGTCCGGTTCGTCGTGAAAAGGACCGATCCAATCAACCCCCGCATTGTTGACCATCACTCGCAAGGGCCCACCACGCTTCTCGGCCCCATCAAGGAACGCGACGAACTGGTCGACGTCGCAGACGTCCAGAGCGACCGCGGACGCACCATCGCCGATCTCTGCCGCCACTGCCTCAGCGGCGGCGAGATCGAGGTCCCCGATCGCCACTCGCGCTCCGGTGCTCGCGAGATGTAAGGCGACAGCGCGACCGATCCCGCGGCCGCCTCCCGTGACGGCCGCGCACGCTCCCTCAAGGAAACGCCTGTGCTGCATTGCCGAGAGTGTCCCACGCCGCGGCACATTCGGCCTTCGCGCAGTGCGCGTCTCCTGCTGTCCCCCCTGGCCGGAGCCGCTGGCAAGCGCGACGGCGCTCGCCGCAACCGCCACCGATATACCAGAAAGCGATGCGAGCGCCACGCAGGCTTGGATCCCGCTGGCGGGGTGACGGACCGGGGCGATGGGCCCGCCACAGACCGGGCGGCCTCGTTCCCACAAGTACGACCCAGGCGCCGTCTGCCGCCGCCTCTTCTACGTGAGTGGGCACCGGCCTGGTCAGCACGGGCACACCACGATCGCAGCGCGGGGCGGCGTGGTCGTGGCGGCGGCAGTTCGGCGGTCAGATGCGTAGAAATCGCGCGATGAGCGCGTCCATCGCGCGGTCCGGCAGCAGCCAGGCGAGCGCAGCCCTAACCTGTGCGTCGCGACCGACGAGATACCGCGTCCGGGCGCGACGGGCCGTAACCGCGCGCTCGACGATCTTTGCCACCGCCTCGGGCGGCAGGCTTCGCTGCCGCTCTGTCTTTATCGACTCCGCGCGCACCATTTCGACCAGCGGTCGATACAGGCTCTCAGCCTCGGCCGGTGCCCGCGCAAGCATCGCATCGCCCGCGTCGCGGCCCTTGGCCCAGATCCGGGTGTTGACCGCACCCGGCTCGATGACCGTCACCTGGATGCCCCACATTCGCAACTCACGCCGCAGGACATCGCTCAATCCCTCAACGGCGAACTTCGACGCCACATAGGGACCGAGCAACGGCGTGCCGACCCTGCCGTCGATCGAGCCGACGTTCACAATACGACCCCGCGCCGGTCGCAGCAGCGGCAGGAACGCCTGGATCACCGCTACCTGACCGATCACGTTGACCTCAAGCTGTTCGCGGAGTTCGTCGAGCGCCACGAACTCGACCGGCCCAGGCACCACCACCCCCGCATTGTTGACCAGCGCTACGAGCCGCGTTGGACCAAGCTCGACGCGAACCTGCTCGGCGGCCGCGTTGACCTGGCGTTCGTCCCGGACATCCAGCCTGATCGGTCGCAGCCCGCGCGATCGCAGGCGCTCCGCATCCGGCTCCTGACGCACGCCAGCGAAGATCTCGAAGCCGACCCGCGCCAAGCGCAACGCGATGGCCTCGCCGATGCCGCTCGATGCTCCAGTGACCACAACGCCGCCCAAAGGCATGGCGACCATGATCTCACCCCACGGCGTCAGCCCCCAACGCCAGCACGCACGCGTCCGAAACAGGGCGCTGACCTCCAGAGAATGATGCAAGGCAACCTCCCCGATCCTGCCGGCGACGCGCACCCTATGTCAGATAGGCTCGGTAGCGGCCAGCCGCCTGCAGTCAGGGGCGTCATCGTCTTCGCGGCGTTCGCGCTCGCTGGTCTCAACCCGTATTCTCAACCTCATCACGACGATGAGCGGACTCTCGACGATCGGCATCGTCCTGCTCGAAGTGGTCACCGCCGTCGCCGTGATCGCGTGCTTCCGGACGCGCGCCGAGCGCCACGCACTGGCCGCGCCGCCTGTCGGGCTCCCCGGGTTCGGGATCGCGATCGTCGTGGTCCTCAAGAACGTCCTGACGGTTTCTGGCGCGCGCTCGACGTTGGTCAATGCTCTGTCGTGCGTCGTCATCGCCGCGGCCTCTCGGTCGGGGCGGACACGGTGTGCCGATGCTCCCGCGGACCGGATCGCTACGCGCCGCTTGGCGGCGTCGCGGGCCCGCCCTGTCGGCTCGGGGTAGGGGGTCGGCCGATGAGCATGCCCATGAGGGAGCTGAAGGACCAGGTCGGCTGCCAGCTATTCGTGTCGGACTGGATTGCTGTGCCGCTCGAGCTGGAGCTGGCGTTTCAGGATGCGACGCTGCTGACGAAGGAGCACTTGGGATTTGAGCCGGCCAGCGAGGACCCCTACGGGCCCGAGCTTGTGTCTGGGTTTCTGCTGCTCTCGCTGCTCGTTTACTTCCACAAGAAGCATCGTGTCAGCCCGGCCGAGGGGCTCTACGGGCTCAACTACGGGACGGACCGGGTTCGCTTTCTGGCGCCCGTGATGGCCGGCCAGCGGGTGCGTTGCCGCGCGCGGCTGCGGTCGCTGGATGCGCGCGCCGACGGCAGCTGGCGCGTCGTCACCGAGAACACGCTCGAGCTCGAAGGCTCGCAGCGCCCGGCGATGGTCGCCGACTGGATCACCTACCACGCGCCGGTGCCGGCGCCCGGCGTCTAGGGCATCATGACGGCCGTCCCGGTGCCCCGCTGCGAGCGGCTGGTCGGGTACCTTGACCACTGGGCCGCGATCCAGCCCGACGTGCTGCTGGACGAGCTGCGCGAACGCCGGCGGACATACGGGCAGGTCGCTTACGACGCTCGCGCCTGTGCAGCGGGGCTGCTCGAGTTCGGTGTTCGTCCAGGGCAGTGCGTGGCGATGCTCACGACTCCGGGCCCCGAGTTTTTGACCGTGTTCTTAGCCCTGTCGCGCATCGGCGCGACCTGGGTCGGTCTGAACCCGAGCTATCGGCGGGCCGAGCTGATGCATGTCGTTGGCGACAGCGAGCCGACCGTGCTAGTCAGCCTCTCCGCGCACGGCGGGCGCGAGTTCGGCGAGGACATCGCGGCCCTGGCCGCGGCCCAGCCCACGATCCGGCATGTCGTCGCGATCGGCGGCCCGCTGCCGGATGCGATGCCCTTCGCGGAGCTGCTCGCCGAGCCGTCTGCGGCTGCGGTCGCTGAGCTCGATCGCACGGCAAGCGGCGTCGACCCTGACGGCACCGCGCTCGTGATCTATACCTCGGGCAGCACCGGCAGCCCAAAGGGGGCGATGATCAGCCACCGGGCGCTGGCGGTCGGCTGCTGGTTGCAGGCGCAGCGCCACTACCACGAGCGCCCCCGGACGCTCGCCAACCTGCCCGTCGACCACGTCGGCGCCCTGATGGATCAGGTCGGCGAAACGCTCGCGATGGGCGGCTCGGTCCACTTCATGGAGCGTTTCAGTCCCCAGGAGATCCTCGAGCTGCTGCAGACCCGGCGCATCACCATGTGGGGTCAGATCCCGACGATGTTCCAGATGGTCGTCTCGCTGCCGGAGTTCGATCGCGCTGACCTCTCTTCGCTGCGGCGGGTCGGCTGGGGAGGAGCTCCGATGGCGCGCGCGCTGGTGAGGCGTCTGCGGGCGACCGGGGCGCAGCTGGGCACCGTCTACGGACTGACCGAGTCGTGCGTCGCTGTCGCCTACAACGACGACGACGCGGACGATGCGATCCTGGCGGAGACGGTCGGCCGTCCGGATCCGCGGCTCCAGCTGCGGATCGTCGACGACGACGGGCGGGAGGTCGAGGCGAGCATGCCGGGCGAGATCCAGGTCCGCAACCCGTGCCTGATGAGCGGCTACCTCCATCGGCCAGCGGAGACGCGCGAGGCGTTCACTGCCGACGGGTTTCTGCACACGGGCGATATCGGCGTTCTGCGCCCCGACGGCAACCTCACGCTCGTCGGGCGCATCAAGGAGATGTTCAAGTCCGGCGGCTACAACGTGTACCCGCGTGAGATCGAGATCGTGCTGGAGTCACATCCGTTGGTCGGCATCGCGGCCGTCATCGCGGTCGGCGACCCCGTCTACCACGAGGTCGGCCACGCGTTCGTGACCGCACGCCACCAGGTGCGGCCAAGCAGCGCAGATTTGCAGCGGTGGTGTCGCGAGCGCCTCGCGAACTACAAGGTTCCAAAGCGGATCGTCGTCCGTGACGAACTGCCGCTTCTGCCGGTCGGGAAGGTCGACAAGCGAGCGCTGGCAGCGACAACCGCGGCGACTTGATAGAAGCGTCGAGCTGTTGAGCGCCGTCCCCCGCACGCGACATCGCCCCCGGCGTCCACCGGCTCGGCAGGTCGCTGGTCAACTGGTACCTGGTCGAGGAAGGCGGCGGCTGACTGCCGTGGACGCCGGACTTCCCGGTTACCGCAAGACGCTCCTGAGCGATCTCTCGCTCCTGGGACACGTTCCTGTCGATGTCGACGCTGGTGCTTACGCACGCGGACGTCGATCACACCGGCCGCGGCGCTGCGCGAAGCGGGCGCGCGCGTAGCTCATCCATTCCGCAGACGAGCCCACCTTGGGCAGGCCCACGTTGACAGGCGATAGCACGCTGATCGACATGCTGCCTTATCTCCGGCGCCCGCCGTTCCTCAGGTTCATCGCCCACCTCGCCCGTTACGGAGGCTTCAGCCCGGCCGCTGGTAGAGGGGGCCGAGACGTTCTTGGCCGATGACGTCCTCGACGTGCCGGGCAGTCCCCGCGTGGTCGCCACCCCCGGTCACTGCGCGGTCCACTTCAAGGCCAAGGGCGTCCTGTTCGTCGGCGACGCGCTTTGTACGCGCAACCCGGTCACAGGTCGTGTCGGCGCCCAGGTGATTCCCTCTGCGCTGAACGTCTCTACCGACCAGTGCTTCGAGTCACTTCACGCAATCGAACGGACCCAAGCGCAGGTCGTGCTCCCGGGCCACGGCGAGCCCTGGCGGGACGGCAGCGCGGCCGCGGTCGACAGCGCGCGCCGGCTCGGACGCAGCTGAAACGAGTGGCTCCTCCGACTTGTTCCGGGGGTGACCGTAGCGGGACGGTACCCTGCATCTGAGACTAGTTTCTGATCTGATTCAGGGGCGGCTCGGCGTGACCGATCCTCGAGGCCGGCGCCGACGTCCGCATTGATCGGCAGCTCCGCTTGCGGGCCGATCCTCCGGCGGCCACCACTGTCTGGCCGCGCACTTTCGCGTCTGGGCGGCAGCAGCAGCCCGGCGCTGCGGTCGCGGACGATTACTTTGCGCAGAGCAACCGCCGAGTTGTGCCTTGGCCGGCACTGCTCCTCCGCCTCGGGTAGCGACGGTTCCACTCGCCAGCAGCGCGTCCGGCGACCGCTCTAGCTCGCACGAATCCTGCATCGATGGCGAATGCAGCGGTTTGGCGCCCGCAACGAGAGCGCTGGTTCCTTATCTGTGCGGTCGGCCTTGTCAAGCCTCCGTGGTGGAGAAGTTGTTGGGTGGAGGAGGTGTCGGGGGTGTCAGGTGTTGCGTGCGCGCGGGCGCCCAGCCTTATCTCGGTCCGCGAGCCCCAGTGTCGTGGCGGCTTGGCGACATGATGTTGATGGGGTGATCCCGCTGGGGTAAGCGTTGCGGCCGCTCGGTCTTTGAAGGCCGTCCGGTGGCCCTCGCGGCGTGCGGGACGGGAACCGCGCCGAGCGGCTCAGCTGCCACCGGGGCTTCCAACACTTCCGCGCAGCTCGCCTTCGCCGAGTGCATGCGCTCACACGGCGTGTCCGGCTTCCCGGATCCCGGCGGCGCGACGCCGTCCGGACCGTCCATCAAGATCTTGTGAGAACGACCATCGCGCCGGGGCCAGTGCAAGCCATCGTTTTCAATCTTGGCGATCGCGCTGCCACCAACGATCGACGTCAGGTCACCGGCGTTCCAATCCGCGATGAATGCGTGCCAGAAGCTGATCACGGGCGGAGCCCCGAAACCGGGCGTGAGTGCGGCGAGGGCCGGCCCTCGAGTTCTCGCAATGCATGCGTACGCAGGCGTATCGAACTTCCCCGATCCGGTGTTCCGCGACGGCAGGATCGGGCTCCGGATCGGACAGGAAACAACCCAAAAGCACCGGCGTTTCTGCAAGCCGAGAAAGCATGTGGGAGCCCATGAACACCTCGGCGCTAGGCCTGCCACACGCTTAGTGCTCCTCTTCGTAAATAAGGCAACGTATTAGTATCCGGCTTGGGCCGTAGCTTGCGTGGCATCCTGTCCTCTCGTGAAGGGACGTTGATGCCGCGGCACAGTCCGTATCGGATCGAGTTGACCGACGAGGAACGCGCGGCGCTTGAGTCGTTGGCGCGCTCGTATACGTTGCCGTATTGGCAGGTGACGAGGGCTCAGATGGTGCTCATAGCCGCAGCGGGGATGCGCAACGATCAGATCGCCGCGCGGCTGCGGTGCGGTCGTGACGTCGTTTCGCTGTGGCGCAAGCGGTTCTTCGAGCAACGCCTGGCTGGCCTGGAGGACCGGCCCCGGCGCGGCAGACCGCCGACTTTTCCCCCCTCACGTGCGGGCTGAGGTGATCCGCCTGGCGTGCGAGCGGCCCGCCGACAGCGACGTTCCACTGGCGCGCTTGTCCTCCACCGAGCTCGCCGCCGAGGTCGTTACCCGCGGGATCTGCGAGCAGATCTCCGGCGTGACGGTCTGGCGCTGGCTCTGTGAGGACGCGATCAAGCGTGGCAGCACCGCTCCTGGATCTTCCCGCGCGACCCCAAGTTCACGACCAAGGCCGGTTGCATCCTCGACCTGTACGGCGGCCGCTGGGAAGGCGAATTGCTGCATCCCGGCGACTACGTCGTCTGCTGCGATGAGAAACCGTCGATCCAAGCGCGACACCGCAAGCACGCGACGCTGCCCGCCGCCCGCGGCGTCAAGCGCGGGCAGCGCGTCGAGCACGAGTACGAACGCAAAGGAGCGCTGTGCTACCTGGCTGCCTGGGACGCCAAGCGCGCGAAGCTGTTCGACCGCTGCGCCCCCAAGGACGGGATCGTCCCGTTCGATCAGCTCGTCGATCAGTTCATGAGCACCGAGCCGTACCGCACGGCGCAGCGCGTGTTCGTGATCGTCGACACCGGCTCAGCGCACCGAGGCCAGCGCTCGATCGACCGCCTCCAAGGCGCATGGCCGAACCTGATCCTCGTCCACACCCCTGTTCACGCCAGCTGGCTCAACCAGGCCGAGATCTACTTCTCGATCGTCCAACGCAAGGTCCTGACCCCCAACGACTTCCCCGACCTCGACGCGCTCGAACACCACCTACTCGCGTTCGGCCGCCGCTACGAACAGATCGCCACACCGTTCGAGTGGAAGTTCACCCGCGCCGACCTCGACCGTCTCGCCCAACGACTCGACCTACCCACCGCCCACGCAGCCTGACCGAATACGTCGGCGAACTTCCGAGCCAGAGCACTTAGGCAGGCGCACCGTTCCGGGGTCCATTCTCGGCCAGTACAAGCGCCAATCTCCATGGTCGGTCGTCCTGCAACGACCCGCGGCGTCCGCAGCATCGCTGAGAAGAGTCACCACAATCCCCGAGCGGAAAAGTCTCGATTGAGCAGGTTTGTGCTCACGAGAGACGTAGCGGTCCTAGACGCCGCGCACCCCGGCCGGGCGCCCTGGAGCACGCCGCGTCGAAGACGGCGCAACTCCTGACCGAGGGGCGGTCCGACACCTGCCATTCGGCGATCTCAGGGCCGACCGCGCCGAAGCTTGCCTACGCATCGCCGCGATCCTGCACGGCTGCAGGCCAGCCCTGCAATCGGCGACCAACAGCCCCGCGTCCATCCGACGGGAGCCGTCGGCCGGGCTGCCGAGAATCGACAGGGCGGGCGTCTCGATCCGCGGTGCGCGCTGTCGTTTTCAATGGCGAAGCAGGCGTCTGTCGTGCGGACACGCACGGCGGCTGCTCCTGGCCCAAAAGATGGCATGAGCAGCACCAGGACCGACGCGGCAGCTCTCCGGTGAAAGGTGGCCGGCCCTCCGTGTCGAACGACATAAGTTGAAGGCGCGCGCGGGTACCAGCCGCGCGGCCGGTCATTCGAACATGAAGGGCCGACCGTTGACCCACGGTATGCGATGGGTCGGGCTGGACGCTGCCCGCGCGCGGGTGTTCGACACGCAGGAGATGACGCTATGGCGATCGTGATGGGACTTGATCAGCATCGGGCGCAGATCACCGCCGAGTGGTTCGATACCGAAACGGGCGAGGTGTCGCGCGGTCGGATCGTGCCAGCGGACCGCTCGGGCGTGCGGAAGTTCTTGGCTCGATTTGTGGGTCGGGAGCTCGAGGTGGCGTTGGAGGCGACGACAGGCTGGCGGTTCGTGGTCGAGGAGTTGCACCGTGTCGGCGCGCGGGTGCATCTCGCGGAGCCGGCGGAGACGAGCGCGCTGCGCGGGAACAAGCAGCGCGCGAAGAACGACCGGGCGGACGCGAGGCATCTGCGTGAGTTGTTGATGGCCGGCAGGGTGCCGGAGTCGTGGGTCCCGCCCGGTCATCTGCTCGATCTCCGCGCCCGGGTGAGGTTGCGTCACACGCTGGTTGATCAGCGCGGCGAGTGGCAGCAGCGGATTCAGGCGGTGCTTTATCACCACGGGCTGCCGAAGCGTGCTGGCCTGCTCACGTGCGAGAACCGCGCGTGGCTCGAGCAGCTGCCGTTGCCGGCTGCGGGACGGGAGCAGATCACGGTCGCGCTCGGGATGATCGACGCGGGCGAGGCTCGGGTCGCGCCGCTCGATAAGGAGCTGCGGTCCTATGCGCGTCGCCAGCCCGGCTGCCACGCGTTGCAGGCGCTTTATGGGATCGGCGAGCTGACCAGCGTTGTGATCCTCGCCGAGCTCGGGGACGCTCGCCGGTTCTCGTCCTCGCGCGAAGCGGTCCGTTACGCCGGCATGGACGTAACCGTGCACGCATCCGATAAACGCCGCGCTCCCGGCCATCTGTCCCGGCAAGGACCGCCCGCGTTGCGCTGGGCGCTGTACGAAGCCGCGCAGACCGCGAGACGCAAGACGAGCCCCGACTACGTCTACTACCAGCAAGCCGCGGAGCGACTTGGCGGTAACCGCGCCCTGCTCGGCGTGATGCGCAAGCTCCTCAAACGCAGCTACCACACCCTCCGCGAACTCGGAGAGGAGGGGCTCCGCCCCGCATGAGACCGTTCCGTGCGCGCGTAGCCTCACCATCACCGATGCACCGCGGCCAGCTCCCGACAGCCCCCTGCCGCCACGTCCGCGTGGACGGCCTCAAAAGACCGAGCGGCCGCAACGCTTCACCCAGCGGGAACAACCCCCCATCAACCATCATGTCACCGAGTCGCGGCACGGCAGGCTCGCGGACCGAGATAAGGCTCAGACCTCCGGTAGTTGATTCTGGCTTTGTGTGTTGAGCAGGGATTTTCTTGGCTCAATGGTATTGCGAAATCATCGCTAGTTTGGTAGTCTTGTGGGGTGGTGAACGAGCAGATGCCGACCGTCGAGACCGAGGATCAGCTGCCGGGGATGCCGCCGTCGCTTCAGCTGCGCCTGGAGGCGGTGGGTGACAGTGTGGTGGTGTCTTATGGCGGGCGGGCGTTGGCGTTGTATGAGTCTGGTGATCAGGGGATGCGTAACCTTGCGATCGTGTCGTTGACGCGGGCTGGGGTGCCGGGTGTGGAGGTCGCGGCGCTGTTCGGGATCCGCCCCGAGCATGTGAGCCGGCTGCGCCGGCACGCGGCCGAGGGCGGGGCGCGGGCGCTGTTGCCGCCGCGGGGGCGCCCGTCGAAGCTTGATGCTGGTGGGGTCGCGCGGGCGTATGAGCTGTCTGATCGGGGTGTGTCGGGCAGCGAGATCGCCCGGACGTTGAGTGTCTCGGGGGCGACGATCTCGCGGTTGCTGGCGGCCCGGCCGGCGCGTGCGGTCGAGCGTCTGGCGTTGAGCGAGTCGGGTGAGGTGAGCGACGGGCGGATGTGACCGATACCGCTGAGGTGAGCGATACCGCTGAGTGAGCGTGGCGGCCGGATCAGGAGGGTTCGGGCTCCTC
>CAWFKF010000122.1:0-16686 GCA_963816005.1 uncultured Solirubrobacteraceae bacterium
GCATCCGCAGGTCGAATCTTCCGGCGGGTACCGCGATCCATGTCTGGGGATTTCCTCGTGATCCGCGAGCGACCGAGATCCTTTCGGATGCGCTCGAACTGCACTATCGCGCCCTCGAGCACCTCGATCCGCCGTCTCGGCGGATCTGCATTCGTCGGCTATTCGCAGTGGTCTCGTCGCTGATCGCCGCCCTCGATACAAACCAGTCGCTGAGCCGGGACGACTGGTCCTCGTTGAAGCGGCTTCTGAGAGATGCGCATGCGTACTACAACAAGCAGGCGCAGCCCCCCGCGAGGTTCCGCTACTTCGCCGGAATGGTCTGTTATCTCTGCGCAATCCTGGCGGCAGCCGGCCTCGCATATATGTGGGTCAGTTTCCGCTCCCCGTTTCTCATCAGCATCATGGCGGGTGCAATCGGCGCGGTCCTGAGCGTCATGACGCGGATGACGAGAGATCAGCTGACGGTCGATCCGGAAGCGGGCAACCTCACGATATTCGTTCTCGGAGGGCTGCGTGCAGTTATTGGGCTCTCCTCTCGGTTTGGGGGTGACTCATCGGTGAGGGAGGGCGATCTGGATGCCGGCGCAGCAGAGGTAGATCATCGCGATCAGCGCGTCGGCTGAGTGGAATCCGTAGGCGCGGTGGGAGAGCAACCTGACCTTGCTGTTTAGCGCCTCGAGGCGTCCGTTGCTGATCCCGAGCTCGACCGCGGCGAGCACGCCGGCTTTGTGTTTGCGGATCGTGCGGGCGAGCTTGACGAACGGTTTGAGCCGCGATCGGGATGCCCACGCCAGCCACGCGTCCAGGCGCTCGGTGGCTTGGTCCTTGGGGACCTTGTAGATGTAGCGCAGCTCGCCGTAGAGCAGCGCGGCGCGGAACATGTGCCTTGTTGGTCTGCTGCACCTCGCAGAGGCGGAGCAGCTGCTTGGCGGTCTGCTTGGCGGGGTCCTTCAGCAGCGAGTAGCGCACGCCCTTGATCCACTTGCCGGTGTCGCTGCCGGAGCGGCCGTGCTTGTTGTACTCGGCGCGGCGGACCTGGTCGGTCGCCTTGGAGCCGAGGTAGGGTCGGCCCGCGGCGCGGTGGCGGCCTTTCGGCCGCTCCGTTTCCGCGGGCCGCCCGCCGAACCCGGCGTGCGAGTTCCCCCGCACCGGGCTCTCCACGGGTATGCCGGTGGTCATCTGGCGATCAGTCCTTCCAGGTAGTCCATGGCCGTGGCGTGGTCGCGTAGTGCGATGTAGCCGGCCGTCCACGGGAGCGGGATCTGCGCGCCCCGGTAGCGGTAGCGCGTTGTGTGCACCGCCGCCGGGTTGAACAGTTCGACGCCGTTGTGGGCGGGCCACCGCTCCTTGAGGTAGGTGCGGAACAGCCACTCCCAGTTCCGCTTGCGGTGCTTTCGGCGCAGCCAGCCGACCACTCGCCAATAGGCGTAGTGGCGCAGATAGCCGAACGTCGCCGAGGAGACGCCGTGGCGGAAGTAGTTGCACCAGCCTCGCAGCACGCGGTTGACGCGATGCAAGAGCTGGTCGGGTTCCTGGTCGGGGCCGGTGTGCTTGGTGATCTGGCGCACTTTCGCCTTGACGGCCTGGAGTGACCGCTTCGACGGGTAGGTGTGGATCACCATCCGGCCGTGACGTCCCCGGACGCGTTTGATCGCGAATCCGAGGAAGTCGAACCCGTCATCGATCGACACAACGCGGGTCTTCTCCGGGGAGAGCGTGAGGCCGAGCGGCGCGATCACTTGCTCGACTTCGGCCTTCAGCGCCTCGGCGTGCTCACGGCTGCCCGCGACGCAGATGACGAAGTCGTCCGCGTAACGACACAGCTTGTATGTGGCTCCGCCTCGGCGTCTGATCTTCTCCCGTTCGGGCCGTGTCGCCATCGTCGTCTGCCATGCGTGGGCGAAGTGCTCGTCCAGCGCGGACAGCGCGACGTTGGCGATCAGCGGCGAGAGAATTCCGCCTTGCGGGGTGCCAGCGAGCGTCTCTTCTTGGCCGCCCAGCTCGGTCAGGATCCCGGCCTTCAGGAACGCCTTGATCAGCGCCATGACGCGTTTGTCCGCGACTCTGGCCCGCAGCCGGTCCTGAACGGCCGAATGCGAGATTTCGTCGAAGCACGCCTTGATGTCTGCTTCGAGAACCCACTCGTAGGAGTTGGTCGCGAGCATGTGTATCTCGGCGATCGCGTCATGGGCGCGGCGTCCGGGCCGGAACCCGTAGGAGCAGGGTTTGAAGTCGGCCTCGAAGATCGGCTCGAGCACCGTCTTGAGGGCGGCCTGAACCACGCGATCGCGGAGGGCGGGCACGCCAAGTCGCCGGAGCTTTCCTCCGCGCTTGGGAACCAGCCGCTCCTTGACCGGCAGAGGCCGAAAGCTCCCGGACCGCAGCTCCTCACGGAGCCCGTCCAAGAACCGCTGCACGCCCACCTGCTGCTCGACGTGGCGGGCGGTCTGCCCGTCCACGCCGGCTGAGCGCGACCCTCTGTTCGACCTGACCCGAAGCCACGCCATCATCAGCGTGGCCGGGTCGCAGACGAGGTTGTGGAGGTCCTTGAACCTCCGATTGGGATCATCAGATGCCCACTTGTGCAGCTTGCGCTGAATCCCGAGTACCCTGTCCTGCGCCTCCTTCGGCGCGGGCCATGGAGCGCCAGTATTCACCGGCGACCTCCTCGCATTCCAGACGGGCGCTGCAAGCCCGCTGCTCCCCTTCGCCATGTACCCGGCTCTCCCGGGCTCGGACTACTACGAGAGCTCCGCCCCCGACCCGGGCCATCGGCGGACGCTGCGCCTTGCCTGCACCCCGAAGGGCACGTCGGCGACACCGGTCGGGTTCCCACGTTCACTGCCGTTCGCTTGTCCGGGTCGGCGCCCAGCTCTTCCCCTGCGGGCCTGCCGCGACGCTCACGCGGACCGCGCGTCGCGGTCCCTTCCCGGCGCATCAATCCGCCGGTCGGGACGGTCCCCCGTGCATCCGGGGACTCGCTCACCGCTTGACCCAGCCCGTATCCATCGGGTTTGAGCCGGGATCCACGCTCAAGGGGGTTCTGCCACTGGTGCACTTGCGTTACGCCTTTCGGTCTTGCTTGCCGCGCCCGCGCGGTCCGATAGTTCCCGCACGTCGCGTCGTTGTCAGGACTGCTTGCCGTCCTCGCCCGCAGCTCCGGGGTCAGACTGTCCTCAGCTTCACCGGGCTGCCGCGACAGCCCGGCGGCAGGGTCTTGCACCCCGCACGAACCGGCAGCGCCTCGTGGCGCACCTGCACCACGTGGAACGGGTCAAAGCACACCCGGGCGTCAGGGACCGAGTCGCGGATCGCTTTCTCATACCCGGCGGACATGTCGATCGAGACGGCCTTGATCGACGAGCGCTGCTCGTCTGTGAGCCCGTCGAAGAACGCCTGCAACGTCTTGGCGTTGCGGCCCGGCGCCGCCCACACGATCCGGCCCTGCTGGTGATCGGCGACGCAGGTCAGGAACTTGTGCTCGGCGCCGTATGAAACCTCGTCGCAGCCGATCCACACCAGCCCGTCCAAGCGGCCCCGGTCGAGCTTGTCCGCGACGACGCGCTCGAGGATGCTGCCAACCGACTTCCAACCGATCCGCAGCAACTTCGTGACCTGGGTCTGGCTCATCTGCTGCGCCAGCCACGCAGCCAGATCATCGAACTCGCGCGTGTACTTCGCGCCCGCCCTGGCCCATGGCACCGCCTCGTACACGTCGCCGCAGCCCGGGCAGTACAGGCGTCTGAGCCGGCACTCGATCACGCACCGACAGGCCCCGAGATCCAGCGCCCGCCAGCGCTTCTCACGATGCTCCTTGACCTGAAGGCCGCGCGCGCCGCAGCCCGAGCAGACCGGCTTCTCGGCGCGCAGCACGACGGTCACGATCATCGCCTCCGACCCGAACGCCACGTCCCTGACCCATGCGCCCGGAAGCCCGAGCATCCGATTGAATGCGGTGGTGACCCGCACGTCGCCCTCCTCGTAGTTGCTGACCTTCGCGAACAGCCAGCAGCCTGCCGCAGAAGAGCGGCGGCGGGTCGCCCAGCACGTGCGCAACTTGCAAACCCTCGCTACCAGCCGCCTCGCCGGGGGTGGTAGCGGCGCCGCGCGCCGCGCGTCAAGCGGCAGCCCCGCCCAGCTCCAGCGTCCCCGCGAACCCGATGCTTGCAGGAGATTCGGCCGCTTGACCCGCGCTTCGGCCCCGCTATCTCGCAACGATCGCCGGGCAGAGCCCGGCACCCCATCAGGTCAACAACCCGGCCGCCCCCACACCGGCGTCACCCCCAAATCGACCGGAGTCCCGAATGATCGGAGTCGGTGTCTTTGTGTCAGGCATGACGTTCAGACTCGGGGTTCAGGTCGATGCGCCCCTGCGCTCCGTGGCGCGCCCGCACAGCGGTGGCGCGTGCCCGCACAGCGTAGGACGGAGCAGTTGATCGGCACCACCGCCGATTCTCACAGTGATCATGCGGTCAACTACTGACCACATTCCGGATTCCAGGGGCGCCTCGAAGCCGGCCGCGTCAAGGTAGAATCCGGGAATCGGGCTGAGCCGATCGGCCAGTCGGAGGGATGGTGTTGGCCCGTCCGCGCGTTATGACCCGGTTTCTGCCTTGACCCGCCCGGCCTTGACGACGGTGTAGTCGAGTTTGTTCTGGTCGGCGTAGAGCTCGGCGAAGTCCGCAAGTGCTTGGTCGAGCGCGTCGCTTGAGCCGAGGTCGCTCGCGATGGCGACGACATCCGGAGCGGGCGTGCGCGCGCGAGCGTTTGCCGCGGATCTCGGCGTATTCGGCCAGCTCGGGCGGTGCCGACAGCGCAGCCCGTTGATACGGCGAGGACCCGTGAGCCGAGCGCGCTTCGATCCGTAATTGGCCCCATGGCTTGATCGTTGCCCCTTGCGGATGTCCACCGTTTCGGGCGGTGCTCCTCTGACCCATTCAACAGGGTCGTCGAAGCTCTCACACAAGCCGGACCGATCTCAGGGGCCCGGGTCACCATCAAGCCGGAACCGGGAATCACGCCGAGCTTCTCTGGCCACCAAGCCGTGACACGCACTTGTCGTTCCTCGCGAGAGCCGCAAGTCATTCTCACCTCTAACGCGAGGTCATAGTGAGAGCGCTTCGCTGTCCTCGGCTTCGGCGCGTGCGTCCGTCTATCGCCGGTTCGCGAGCACGGACGCGGCCAGGACGAGGGAGCCCGCCACGAGCGGACCGAGCGCGCGGAGCCAGTTGATGCGGGTGCTCTGCCGGACGTGATCGGCGTAGGCGACGAAGCCGATCGGCACGACCTACCGGAGCGCTCCACCGCCTCCTTCCCGCCACGAGCTGCTCCGGAGGAGGAGAAGTGCCGCCCTCGCGCCTGCCGTGCATGGCAAGCACGAGCGCGGCGTCTGGCGTACGCCGCGAGCAGGGGGAACGGACGTCGGTCGCCGTCCCCCATGCGTCGCCGCCCTCAGGCGTGTGTGAGGTGCCTACCGGCCGGGGCCACGGTCATCGCGGCGGTCCTCGCGCCGATCGCCGCGGTCGTCACGGCGATCCGATCGCCGGTCATGACCGTGCTTAACGACGGCCGCGGTACCAACGACGGCCGCGGTCCGCACGACCGGTCGACCACCGAGTACTCCCCTGCCTCTACGTCCTGGGCCTAGCGGCATGTCAAGCTCCTTCCTGTTCGGATTCGATTGCGGCCAGCAGTGCCTGTGTCGGGATGCGGCCGTTGGCGATCAGCTGGCCACCCGACCGTCGCACCGCAGAGGAAAACGGGCCGGCCCAGCTGTTCTCGTACACGAGCACCGCCGCAACGCTGCCCGGCTCGATCGCCACGCCGAACGCTTCGATGTCCTCCTCGGCGAGCAGCATTCCGAGCTCCCCTTCGAGCGCGCGCAGCTGGCCCACATTGCTGTCGTCGAGCTCGTGCAGCTCAGCGACCTCCACCGATCCATCGGCGTCCTTGCGCAGAATCAGCAGGTCCAGCACGCGCACGAGCCCACGGTCGACCAGCGCACTCAGTTCTTTCGCCATCTCACCGGAGAAGTCGGCCTTGTCAGCCGGGAACTCGACCACCAGGTAGTCGACCGGCCCAAGAACGTCAAGATCGTTTTCGGTCATGATCGCCTTTCGATCGTTTGTAGAACACTAATTCACCCCCAGGCCACCGCATCCCGGGCTCGGATCGATCCGAGCTCGTGCAGCACGCCTGATCGGGAGTTGAATGCTTGACCGTCGGCCATCGCTCCTCACCAACGATCTTCGCAGCCAGACGCGACGGTGCAATCACCCAAATCAGCCATTGAAGCCGTTCGTCAGCTCATCGCGGGCGTGCTGCGGTCATGCACCATGTATGCCGTAAGCAGCGCCACCGGGAAGAAGACCAGGCTGAAGATGAAGTACCCGAGGAAGCTATGCCCCTTGCGAGCTGCAACGCGGGCCGGCCAGAAGGCCAGAGCCACCCAGATGCAGATGAAGGCGACCGCCAAGAGCACCCAACCAACAGTCGAAACTCCTATAACGAACATGGCTAGCCTCCGTTCGTCGATCTGCCGACACTAAGCGACGGCGCGAACACGGACAGCCCGTGCCTAACCCAAACCCGCGTCCGCAACAAGTACGGAGATCGCGGGACCGTGGTGCGGGCACCACGGCTCACCCCGCTTGCGCCGAAACCGGCAGTCTCGGATCGCGGAGTGCTTCCAATCCCTATCAGTACGATGATGTAGCGAGCCCGCGACATGCGACCTACCATGACGCACCATGCTCACGATTTGGGCCTATGCGCGAAGGATCACCCGGGTGACTGAGTGGGATCGAGCAGTTCGAGCGCGTCGGCGCGCGCGACCGCGTTCGCTCGCGACGTGACGTCCAGCTTGCGGTACAGCTCGCGTCTTCGGCGTTCGGGCTCCGGTCATCGGCCTATCGCCGGTTGGCGAGGACGGACGCGGCGATTACGAGGGAGACCGGGGCGAGGGCGCCGAGCGCGCCGACCCAGTTGATGCCGGTGCTCTGGCGGACGTGGTCGGCGTAGGCGACGAAGCCGATCGGGATCGCGATGGACAGGACGAGGAGCGTCGCGCGGAGGATCTCGCGCTTGCCGTGCCCGCGGTCCTCACGCTGCTTGGCGGCGGCGATCGCCGCCTGCGCGCTGTCAGCGTCGCCGTCGTAGAACAGCAGCGCTCGTCGCCCGAGCTGCCTGGCGTGCGTCTCGCAGCCCCACGCCATCGCGACCATGAACGTAGCGGGCAGCACCCACGTGGTCACCCAGATCCCGGCGCCGATCAGGAAACCCAGGGAGGCTTTCAACCATGGGTGGGCGGACTCCTCGCGCTCATCGGAGACGCACAGCACCTCGTGGCGGTCGATCCATTCCAGCGTCCGTAGCGCCTGCTGGGTCGCCGATGGGATGACCGAGCGGTCGGGTTCCCAGGCGTCGAGCGTCTTGCCGGCCGGCAGCCCGGACGCGCGTCGGCGTGTCCGGATCGTCGCCCGGTCGCGCCCCGCGGCCTCCTCGGCGAGCAGTACTCTGAGGACTTCGGCGGGTTCCCAGCGCTGGCTGGTTGCGGTCGCGATCACGTCCGGTGCTGCTCGGCGCACGTAGGGCAAGCGCAAGCGGTGCAACAGCCGCTCGAGTTCGTCGGGGAGCGGCGGCGGGGCGGGGGTCTTGACGGTCATCGGTTCGTCCTTTCGCGGTCGGCCTGTTCGGCGAGCTCGAGCAGTTCGAACGCGAGCTCGCGTGCCTGGCAGGCCAGCAGCCCCACTGCAGCCACAACCCCGGCTGCGGGATCCACGGCCGTGTGCGCCGGCCGTGCTTCTGCCGCCACCGCCGCTTGGCCTCCGCGACAGACCGCCGCGTCGTCCGATACGACCCCTGATACCCCATCGCTACCAACACGCCATGCGCCTTATCAGCCCGGATCTGCCCGCGGGAGCGATCGACCAGCTCATCGATCTTCTCCGCGAACGGGTCCACCAGCGGCCGCTTGCGCGCCCGGACGGGCAGCCCGCCACCGGCCGCGTCCCGGGCAGCGACCAGCCGCGCGACCGTCTTGTGATCACACCCCGCCAACGCCGCCGCTCCCCGCAACGAGCCCGTCACGTCATACGCCTCAAGAATCTCCATCGCTTCCTCGCCTTTCTTCACGGTCGCCCTCCTCAGGCCGCGCGCTAAACAGCAAACGCACGCCCGAGTACCAGCGCCTCAGGACAGAACGTGGGGAGAAACCGTGGCCACCCATGGGGAGAAACGGTGGCCACCAGCGGGGCGATTCAGTGGCCGCCTACGGGGAGCTTTCCATGGCCACCGTCAATTGAGGCACGCCAGCGATCCTGGACACGTAGGAGGGCGCGATGAGCGAGCACGTGACGACCACCGAACAGTTGAACGATGCCTAACTGCGCTGCCGTCCACTGCACGCTGCACTACGACTGCTACGTGGCCCGCCACGACGGGCCATGTACGCACGAGGCCGTGCCCGGCTCGCGCTACTGCAGGGACCACAGATGGAGGAACCGGTGGACACTGGCGGTGCGGGCGCTCTGCCTGCTGGCGATAGCGGTCATCGTCGTCGCATTAGTGATCGAAGTGACGCGATGATGGACATCCGCATCGTGGTCGAGTCGGTCAGCGAGAAGCAGGGCGTCGCGCTCCGCGTGACCTAGCGCCCGGGCGACGCGCTACCCACCGGCGGCCCGTGGAGGGTCCCGATCGGGCCGAGCCTCACGACGAGACCGGGCCGCGAATCCGATGGAATCGCAGCATCGAGCGAGGCGTCCCAAGACGCATCCGCCCGAGGACATCACGCCATTTTCGGGGTGAACCTAACCGCGCATGTGTGCCGCGGCACATGAGCGCTCAGGACGACATGCGGGCGTCAGGCCGGGTGGAGTGCGGACGCTACGGCGCGCTGGCTCCCCAGTCGAGGCTTCCGTCCGGCTGGACGCCCGCCGTTGCCTGGGCGAGGATCTGCGTGACGTGGGAGCCGTTGCGGTTCATCACCCAGATAGAGCCGGTGCCCGGCGAAAATGGGTCGCCGCAGTCGCCCACGCACTGTGTATAGGCGATCTTCGAGCCGTCTGGCGAGAACGTCGGGCTTGACAGCGCTGCGCCGGGCACCTTGACGAGCATGCGGACGTTGCTGCCATCGGCGCTCATCCGGACGATCTCGTTCTGGGCTGCCCCGCGTACCGCGAGGATCGTGCTCGCGTGAGGCGACCACGAGGGGGAGCTGTATTGGTCGCTGCTCTTGCGCGTGATGTTCTTCGTCTTGCCCGCGGCGGTGACGATCAGCAGGTCGGAGCGCCCGACGGCGTTCCCGTTCCACGTCACCCGGTTGAACAGGATGCGAGAGCCGGTGGGCGCGAAGTGCGGGGCGTAGTTGTCCTGATTCGCGGCTGCAGCGGCGACGATCTGTCGAGCGCTGCCGTCGGCGTGCATGCTGACGATCCCCTCGCTGCCGTCGTTCGCGTACTCGATCGCCGCGATCCGCGTCCCGCTCCGGTTGGCCGTCGGGCAGAGATGGGTCGGCGCGTTCGGACTATCCGCGAGCGTGCGCGAACCGCCGGTTGCGTTGATCCGGTAGATGTGCGCCGGGTTGGTCGTCGAACGATCAAGGCTGTCGAAGTAGATCAGGCGCCCGTCCGCCGACCACGACGGGCATTCGTTGTAGACCACCCCGCTCGGGGCGGTCAGCTGTCTCGGAACCCCGCCGCCGGGCGCCATCCGGTACACCTGCACGGTTTTGCTCACGGCATCCACCCCGGAGAACACAAGCGCGCCGTTCTTGCCGGGGAACGTCGCACCGGCAGGGCTCGCCGCCGCGAGCGCAAGGCCTGCCACGACCAACGACACGTATCGATGCATCACTTCCTCCCGTCATCGGAAGATGAACAGCGGGCCGACGTAGTTTGCGTTCTTCAGGGCGCGCCAGTGTACGACAGGTCCCGCTTACTCCGGGTAAGTACACGTGTCCGGCGCAGACGCGTGCGTTCGCGCCGAGACGACTTGACGCGGGCAGCGAGCGGCGGCTGAGCGAATGGATGCGCGCGCACCTCGCTGTGGCTGTTCATCCGGTAGCCGGGCCCGACCCCGGCTTCCGACCACGGCGGGCGTCAGACGCGCGCTGGATGGCATTCCGCGAGACAAGATCGTCTCGGTTTCGTGCGCGTCCGATACGAGCAAGCCGGGTTCGTTCCTCGCGCCCATCGTCATCCAGCATTAGCGAAGTCCCTGCTTGGACCGACGCCAGTCGGGCTGTCACGGCTTTGCCGTACCTGGGCGCTACGACGCCGTGCGTGAACTAACGTAGTGGCTTGGACTTTGGTGCGCCGTGAAATCCACGGGGCATGGCTCCCCTGCATGTTCCGTGGGTGAGGTGAACGCGGTCGGGGGGTAGCGCGGCCGTCGTCGTCTGATCAAGCAGCGCACGATCGTGGTCGGCGGTGTGGGCGACGTTTGCGCTGCTCGTGGTGGGGTTTGGCGCTGCTTGACAGCCGCCGCCGTCCGCGCTCTGGGCTGGTGAGGTCGGGGCGCTTGGAGCGCCCGACTTGGGGGCAGGAAGGGGCGCACGCCGCCGTGCTCCTACGGTTCCGGCTTCTGACAGTCAGGAACCTGATGAAAGGAACGGTGGCGACGTGCGCTCGCTCAGGGTATGGAAGCAGCTGCTCGGACTGCGCCGAACGGTGCTCGAGGAGGTCGATTTCGACGAGATCGACGGGTCGGTGGTGATCTCGGTTCGCCCGCGTGCCAGGGAGCGCGACCGCTGCCCGCACTGTCGGCGGCGCTGCCCGGGCTATGACCAGGGTGAGGGACGCAGGCGGTGGCGGGCGTTGGATCTCGCGACCACGTTCTGCTTCCTGGAGGCCGACGCGCCCAGGGTCAACTGCCGCCGTCACGGGGTCGTGGTCGCCGCGGTCCCGTGGGCCCGTCACGACGCCCGGTTCACGAGATCGTTCGAGGATCAGACGGCGTGGTTGACGGTCAACACCAGCAAGACGGCGGTCGCCGAGCTGATGCGGATCGCGTGGCGGTCGGTCGGCTGGATCTGCGAGCGGGTCGCCGTCGAGGCCCAGGCTCAGCGCGACCTGTTCTCCGGGCTCAAGCGCCTGGGGGTGGATGAGATCTCGGTTCGCAAAGGGCAGCGGTATCTCACGGTCGTGATCGACCACGACACCGGCCGGCTGGTGTGGGCGCACCCCGGCCGCGACAAGGTCACGGTCTACAAGTTCCTGGATCTACTGGGCAAAGAGCGCTGCGAGCAGGTTCAGCTGGTGTCCTGCGACATGGCCGACTGGATCGCCATCCCCGTCGCGGAACGATGCCCGAACGCCGAGGTGTGCCTGGACCCGTTCCACGTGATCAAGCTCTCCACCGACGCGCTGGACGAAGTCCGCCGCGAGGTCTGCAACGACGCCCGCAAAGCCGGACAGCCCGGGCTCGCGCGCGAGCTCAAGGGCGCCCGGTTCGCGCTCTGGATGAACCCCGAGCGGCTCACCGAACGCCACCGACAGAAGCTCGCCCGCGTCCAAGAGATCAACAAGGATCTGTACCGCGCCTACCTCATCGCTCAACAGCTGCGGATGATCTACCGCGTCCCCTACGAGCAGGCGCTCGAGCTGCTCGACGCGTGGCTGAAGTGGGCCCGTCGCTGCCGGCTTTCCCCGTTCGTGAAGCTCGCCAAAACGATCAGCAAGCAGCGTCCGGGGATCGAGGCGGCGCTGCGGCACGGCTTGTCGAACGCGAGAACCGAGCAAGTGAACACCCAGATCCGGCTGATCACCCGACGCGGGTTCGGCTACCACTCACCCTGGGCCGTGATCGCGCTCGCGATGCTCTCCCTCGGCGGCCTCTGCCCACCACTACCCAACCGGTGACACCACCCACGGTTCATGCAGGAGCTTCCGAAATAGCCTCCCGCCTTGCGGGCCGCTTCGCGCATCGACGGGGGCAGCTCGTCGATCTCCTGCTCGGTGTAGCGGTGCCAGACCTGGACGGTGACGGCTACCGACTGCACCTCGAAGGAGTCGCCCCCCGACGTAAACGCCGCACCGACGGATGGGTCGGCAGGAGCAGACGCGATAGTGACCGAGCCCGACGCCGGCTGGCCCGGTGCCGCGTCGATGAGCAGTGAACCGGGGTCCACCAGCACGGGCGCAGCCATCACAACCGCACCGCGCCCGTCGCTCCGCGCAACGCGAGTTCTCGCATCGCGCGCATCCGCCCTCGCACCATCGGCATTCGCCTCCTCTCGGTCTCGCGCCAACCAGGCAGTCCCCCGTACCCCTCCGCGAGATATCTCACAAACGCTCGGTCCCAGAGCAAGCAGCGAGATCCTAACGCCGCAGGCCCCCGGATTCCAGGCGGCCCCACCCGGCTGCACGAAACCTGCCCGAACAGCCGCGCCCCGCGAAGATCGCGAGTCCGGCGACGTGCGGTCGTCCGCTCTCCTTGGCTGAATAGACCGACCCGTACCTAGGCGCATCGCCGCCGTGGCCTAAACCACGTTGCGGACCACGGCTTCCAGATCGCCAAGCTCAGCGTGCCTGCGCTCGGCGTCGGACGATTCCTTTTCTCTCTGCCACCGGCCAGTTGGTCAGTTCTGCAACGGCGACACCTCGATCGTCCCCGCATCGAGCCGGCGCGCGATCGCATTGCCGCGCTAGCGATCGCCCGCACAACCGGACCTGCTTCCGCGTCGGGACGCGTCTCCCCGACAAGTGGTCGCCTGCCCCGCTTGGCGCGGCCAGCAGGGCTGAGCGCACAGCTAGCTGGGTTCCGGTTCCGCGGCAAGCACAGGCGCTCAAAGCACGCGGCCGGAGCTGGCGGGCGACGGGCCGGGGGACTTGCGCAAGCGCCATCGATGCGGCACTCGTGTTCCGCCGTCCGCCAGATGATCGGAACGGAACGCCACCGGCAGCCTTGATGCGGACACCCCCACCCTCGGGTGATCAGGGGTGGGGAATTCTCGCGATCACGACTGAGGAATGCCGACAATCGTTGACCACCCTCAACCGCACCCTTTCGGAAGCCGTGGCGATCCCGCCCCTTGAGGTCGAGCTCGAGGCCAACGTCCGGTGGAAGGCCACGACGGAGTAGGACGCCTGGCGTGCTGTGGGGCTGCTGGGGCGCCACGGGCAGGACGCGGGCGGGTCGTAGACCCTCTGGGCGATCCGGGCCGAGCGCACTTGAAGAAGGCCCCCCGCAAGAGCGCCCAGATCGCTCACGAATACTTCCAAGCTGCGGCAGTTGTGAGAACCCACCGCGCAACATCCCTGCTACCAGAGGCCGCCCGAGCCGCGTCTACCAAGACGACGGGGCCGGTACCGTATGGGCCGTGGACCATGATGAACGCTCCAGCGACTCGGACGACGGCGGCGCGACGCCCCCCGAAGGTGCAGGACGGACCCTCGAGGTAGACGTATCGGACGCCGTGAGCGTGTCTACAGGATTCGTTGTCCACGGTCCGCGCCGTCCCGACGGCTCGAGCGGAGAGGGGGTCCGCACCGGGCGGGACGGGGTGGACCCACGGACCGCAGCCGCAGACTTGCGTCCCGACGGCCGGCTCAGCGATCAGATAGGACACGGAGCCTCGCCGGACGATGCGAGCGAGATCCGGGCTGCGTCATTGCTTGTGGAGCGGCTCAACAATGAGGGAGCGAATTGGGGGGGCCCCGCAGCCACCAGCCGGACCCGAGCAGGGGGTGGACTGCGTTGCTGAGGGAGATGAGGGTGCAACGCTGCGGATTCAGGTAACGAGGGTCGAGCGCGAGGTCTGGAAGCAACTCGACAAGACCCCATCCGTTCACCGCAGCGACAAGAACGTTGACGGTGCAGTCGAAGCTGTTCGTGTCGCGATCGACGCAAAGCGGCGCTTTGCGGGCCGAGAAGAGATCGTGCTCGCTCTCGACGCGACTGACAGTCTTCGATACGCACTCGAGGGAGTGGTGAACGAGTTCCGTCTGCGTCATGGCGCCTGGGCCAGCGCCGTCGGGTACGCAGAGATCTGGATTGTCGGGCCTGGCACGACACTTGTTCACCGGTTGGACGGCGAGCCAGTCTGATTCGCCGCGCGGGACGCATCCACGCCGATCATCTGGCGGCGTGTTTCGGCGGCAGTCAAGTGGTCGCTCGGGAGCCGCCGGGCGACTCGGCTACTGACCTCGATCGCAGCGCGCTCACCGCGATCGGGGTAGGCGCCTCAACGGACGCGTACAGCACCGCGAGCCGGTGCCGCCGCTGCTCGCTGCGACGGGCGGCGTCATACGCATGGACGTAGGCGCGCTGCGTGGTACCAACATCCGAGTGGCCGAGCCGGGCACTCACCTCCTCGATGTCCCAGCCTGCGGCGATGAGGGCCGAGCCGTGCGAGTGCCGGAGGTTGTGGAACGTCGGCGCAGCCTCAACGACCCTGCCGTCGCGCTCGACCGCCTCGAGCCCGGCCCGCCTGACGGCTCGCGTGAGGACTCGCCCGCCGATGTTGCGATGGTCATGCGGCGTGCCGGCCCCCGTCATGAACACGTAGTCGTGATCACCGCTCGCGCTCGCGGTGAGCCTGGCCGTCCTGAGCTTCGTCGTGAGCCCCTGCGTGACCTCAACGCAGCGACGTGAGCGCCTCGTCTTGAGCGGGACCCGCTGGTCCTTGCTGAGCTGATGCGTGAAAGTGACGCTCTGACCGTCGAGATCGACGTCGCCCCAGACGAGACCGAGTGCGTCACCGAGCCGCGCACCAGTCTCAGCAGCCAGCTCGAAGATGAGGCGGTAGGGCTCGTCCACCCCGGCGACGGCATCTCCCACTGCCCGACCAAACCGCTGGCGAGCCTCAGAAATCTCCAGACTCTCGAAACCCATCGGCGTCCCGCCGCGCTTTGAGGCGTCATCAGCGGCCTGATCGTTCTCACTGGAACCGCCGGACCTTCCGGCAGCTATGAAGCCGCTGACCACGATCCGCTTGCCCGCCCCCTTCAGAGCCATCGCAACCTCCATCCTCGCCGACTTTGTCAGCAAGGACCTCGCGACCGCTCCTAGAAATCCCCTACCGCACCACTATCCGACAGCGAACTTGCAGGATGCACCACTAGGGCCTGGCCCCCTAAACGCTTCTAGGGGTGCGTTCTGAGGGCCGGAATGCCCACTTGGATGCGTTCGTCTGCTTCTGGCGGCGCGCTGGGCGGGCCGGCGGCCAGGTAGGGATGGCGGTCAGCGCAGCGACGCGACGCGGTCGACGTCGACGATCGCGCGGCGAGTGACACGGGGGCGGCCTTGGTTGGACTCAAGGTGGTCGCGGATGTGCCTGACGTAGGCGCGCTCGTCGTCCCGGCGGTTGGCGTGCAGCTGCATGAGCATCAGCATCCGGTTGGTGCGCTCGCGGTTCTTCAGCCCGTAGGCGCGGGGGCGGATCGAGTCGCGCACCGGGTTGATGAAGGCGTCCATCGGCGAGGTGCTCAACGGCGTGTCGGCGCCTCGCGTCGAGCGCGGCCCACGCCGACCGAACTGATCCTCGACGATCCGTCCGGTGCTGTTCAGCCAGTCGCTCACGCGCGCGATGCCGGCGGCATGCGCGCGCTCGAGGAACGGCGCCCAGAACGACGGGCCAGTGAACGCGGTCTCGACCTGCGGCAGCAGCTCGTCGATCGTCTCCTTGTGCTGGGGCTGCTGGGCGCGGATGTTCTTCATCAGCCGCTCGAGCGCGTGGCGCAGATGCCACTCGCACAGGTACAACTCAGCGTGCGGGAAACGGGCGCGCACCGCGCGGGTGAGGCCGCTGTCGTTGTCGCACACCACGCGCTCGGGCGCACCCTCGAGACGGTGAAGGAACGCCTCCCAGTCGGCCTGGGACTTGGACGGGAACGCCTCCATTCGCCAGATCTTCGCCCGGCCGTTCTCGTAGCCCATCGCGCAGAAAACGCGAAACACGATCCGCGGTGGGCCGCCGTCCGCGAAACGCACGCTGAACGGCAGGTCGTCGAGTAACAGCGACCCGCTCGCCGGCCACTCGCGCGGCCGGTAGGGCTCGAACACGACCGGCGCGAACACCTCCACCCAGTCCATCACCAGCGACCCATGGCGCGTGAAGCGCACCTCACCGCAGGCGGGATCGGTGCGCATCCGCCGGGCGCGCTCGCGCGCCACCAGCGCCGCCTGGCAGTAGGTCGAGCCGGACCCGACCATCTTCAACGCCTCGGCGATGCCAAGCGCAACGAACTGGTAGCGCCGCGCCGCGTGCGGACCCTCGTGAGAGCCGACGTCGCGCTCGCAAGACTCGCAGGCGTCCGTCCAGGACTCCTCGCGCGGCAGAACCTCCGTGAACCGGTGCGGGCGATCGCCGTTGACCGGGACGCACCGATAGCGCTGCCGGCGGTGCTCCGGCGAAACGTAATGGCCGTCGAACCGCACCCGCGACCCGGCGTGCTCCGGCCTCGGACACACCGCCCTGGCATTGCTCCAGCTCTTCCCCAGCGACGACATCAGTCGCGCCAACATAGCCGCCACGCCAGACGACCAACGCATCCAAGTGAGCATCCTCACGGCCAGAACGCACCCCTAGGAGCCTGGGTCAGTAACACTCAGTCTCATTAACGACGCCCTGAGAGCCGTTCTGCGGCCATCCGAGCGATCGCCGCTGGTGAATTGATCCCCTGAAACGGGCCAAAACGGCGTTCTACGGGCATTGTGACCCACGCTCCTAGAAGCGTTTAGGGG
>CAWFKF010000123.1:0-22226 GCA_963816005.1 uncultured Solirubrobacteraceae bacterium
GAGCGTGGGTCGCTATCGGCTCGCGGGGCAGGTGAGCAGTGAAGATTGGTGCTCTTGGTGGTGGTGACGGGCGGCGGTCACAGCGGTCTGCGCGTCCGTCGCCGGGGTGGCTGAGCGTTGGGGGGGCTCCTGGCCCTGGGGAGCCGCCCCCGGGGCTTGTCAGCTGGTGTTGAGGATCGCCAGGCCGCCTGCGCGGTGCAGCTTGAGCAGGTTGTGGATCGCGCACTCCAGTCGCCACTGCGCACGGGCGGCCGGTTTGCCACGTATCAGGACTCGGCGGCCGTCTTGGACGGTGCCGATCTGGCCGAACACCGGCTCGACGATCGCTTTGCGCCGGCTGTAGATCGCCCGGCCTTTCTTGGTTCTGGTCTTGCGCGCCATCCGCTGCTTGGGGGTCGCGTCGGTGGGGATCGGTCCGCGCGGTGCCGGCGGCTGGGGCTCTGAGTGCTTGAACCGCCCAGTCGCGATGTAGGGATCAACTCCGTGCTGCTCGCAGGTCGTGACGTTCTCCTCGGAGAAGTAGCCGCCGTCCGCGGTCATCACCGCGCCGTCGGGCAGCTCGGCGCCGATCGCCTCGAGGTTCTGATCAAGCTGCTCGAGCGCCGGCTGAAGCTGACACTGATCGGCGGCCTCATCAGACAGCTCCGCGACGACGATCACCTGGGCGACGGAGTCAACGACCGCCTGGCCTGAGTAGCACTGGTGAAAGGACCCATCCGCGGTCTTCATGATCTTCGACTCAGGATCGGTGAAGTTGCGCTGTGCGGTGGGCTTGGGCGCGAACGGGTCGCGCCCATCACGCGGCGCTCGCGGCTGCTTGCCTTGGGCCTCAAGCTCGGCGCGCCGCGCGGTCTCCGCCTCGCGCGCCTCGGCCTCGAGTGCCTCCTTCGCCTTCCGGATCTTCGCCAAACGCTGCTCGCGACGCTGAAGCTCCTCAGCCTCGAGTGCCTCCTTGGCCTCCCGGATCTTCGCCAGCCGCTGCTCGCGACGCGTCAGCTCCTCGGGCAGCTCGTCGCCGCGGCGATCGGGACCGAAGCGCTCATCCTCTTCGGCATCGATCTGCTCGGCCTCGGACAGCAATGCCGCGACGTTCGCTTGGATCTCAGCGATTTCAGCCTCAAGCTGCTGCTCCTTGGTGACCATCCGCTCATAGCTCATCGCCTTATGCCGCGAAGCGTTCGCGCGCAGCTTCGTCCCATCCAACGCCAAGCTCCCAAGCCCGACCAACTTCGCCTGCTTGCACAACCGCAGCGCCTGCACGAACAACTCCCCCAACGCCTCCAGATGCCGCTTGCGAAACCTTGCGATCGAGCGGTAATCAGGGTGCTGGTCGGCGCATAACATCCGCACCGCCACATCCCTGAACGTCGCGCGCTCCAGCTTGCGCGAAGACATCACCGCGTTCGCGTACCCGTAGATCAGCAGCTTGACCATCAACCTCGGGTCATACGGCGGAAAGCCACGCTCCTCCTCATAAGAGTCATAGATCGCCTGAAGGTCAAGCGTGCCGGACTCCACCAAGTCAGACACGAAATGCGCCAGATCCCCCTCCGGAACCCACTCCGCCAACACCGGCGCCATCAACAACACCTGGTCGGGGTCATACCGACGAAAGGTCTTCTCCTCACCCACCGCCCGACGGTCAGCCACCACCGACTCGTCGGCCTCCACCTCCACCAACCGCTCCTGCGCCACCGCCATTGCCATCCGATCCTCCTGGTCGCGTGCACCAGGAATCGTCTTAAACGCACCGGACGTTCCCGCCGAACGGTTGACTACTCAACCGCCCGGCATAAAGCGGTTACTGACCCAGGCCCTAGGCCACAACCGGGACTACCACTTTGGGTCAACCGCGGTCACGCCGCCGTCTCCGCCGAGAGGCGCAGATCGGTGCCCGGCATCAACGGCCACGCCCTGCCGGTTCCGGAAACGCGCAGCCACGCCAGCGGCGTCGCCGCGGATACTGCGCGCATCGGAAGGCAGGGCAGGCAGGCCGTGGCGGCAAGAGACGCGCAATTCGCCAATCTCCGGTCTCTCGGCGTCGCCGACGACCCGAGCGGCTGGTGGCATCGGCCAGCGCGCCTGCATTGCCGCGGTTGCGAGCGTCTTCGATGTGCTTGCTGGCGGCCCGATCCGCGCTCGGCTTGCAAGCGCACGTCGCTTTCGCTCCCCTGGCCGAGCAGTCACCGGCGCCGACGCCCGCGTTGCTGCTGCTGCGGACCAATCTCGGCACACCGGTGACGCCGGTCTCCCTTTGCTGCTCTTCGCGCGGTTGCGGAAGTCGTGCCCGGCGATGACGTCCGAGTCCGCGACGGTCGACGGAGTTGTTCGAGTCGTGGGACCGGAGGGTGTCGACGGAAGCGTGAGAAGTCGCTGCTGGCGGCTTCCTTATGGATGCTGTCCCAGGAACCTGATGTCAATCCGGCGAGGGTCCCAGAGGCGACTGGGCCGCCCATCCGCCGTCATCGCCGGCGCGACTGTAACCGACTCGACGGTGTCGGTGATCAGCCGTCGCCATGCCGCTAACCGCTTCGCGGGTTCGCGGAGCTTGTCGATGTCGTCAGGACCGATGACATCGCTCTCGCCGCCATCGCCGAGTCGGGCTCGGGCGGTGTGCGCGTCATCGAGCGCCGTGGTCAGCTTCTCCAAGGTCTCCTGGCTCGCGGGCCTGCCTAACAATCCAAGCTCGCCGAGCTGCCGGATCGTGTCATCGAGATCCGCGTTGGCGCGTTCGATCGCCTCGTCCGCCTCGCGGATCTGCTGCTTGCGCGACGCGCGTCCGTGCGACGTCGGCCGTGGCCGAGTACGCCCGGACCGCGTCCATCACCATCTCCTCGACGCGGTCGGCCTTGACCGCCGCTCGTCGCTGGCACCGCTTCGCGCTCGTGTCGCCGCAGCGGTAGTTGCCGCTGTAGCTGTTGATCACCATCCGCGAGGCGCACGTCCCGCAGCGGAGCACACCGAGGCGCGCCAGCAGCCGCTCGGACTTGGCCTGACGTCCGCGCGAGACCGTCCGCCGCTGCACGCGCTCGAACAGGGCGCGATCCTTGATGATCGGCTCATGCGCGTTCAAGTTGTGCAGCTCGCCGAAGTGGATCTCGCCGAGGTACATCCGCGAGCGCAGCATCGACGCCACGCCGGAGATCGAGCGCTCGATCCCATTCTCGGCCAGCAACGCCTGGATCTCCACCAGCGAGGCGCCGCGGTCACGGCGCTTGAACGCCTGCACGACGATCCGGGCCTTGGGACGCTCCACAACCAGCACGCCGTCCTCGCCGCGCACGTAGCCGGGCGAGATCCTGGAGTTGGGCAGCACACCGCGCGCCACCACACGCTCCTGGGCGGCCGCGACCTTCTCGCCGGTCACCTCGGCGTAGTACTGGAACGCCGCACCCATCATGTTGTTGCTCATCCGCGTCGCCGCCGTACCGTTGGTCAGCCTGCCGTGGTCGATCGCGTAGATCTCGCCGCCCGCCTGCTCCACGCGCTCGATCACCTCGAGCTGCACCTTCAGGGAGCGCACCAACCGGTCGAAGTACGCGACCACGATGTGATCGGCCTCACCGGCCTCCACCATCTCGATCGCCCTCAAAAGCCCCGGCCGCCTGACGAGCGGAAGCTTGCCGCTCACGTCGATCTCCTCAAACGCATCGACGACGCGGTTGCCCTGCTCTTCGCTCCACAACTTGGCCTTTGCGAGCTGGGCCTTGGGCGAGTGGAAGTTCTCGTCTTCGCGGTCTCCCTGCTCGCTTACGCGCACGACGACGACGTCTCTGGGCTTCTTCTGCATGCTGGCTCCTCTCCGCCGGGATGGACGCTAGCGCCCTTTGGACGCTTGGGACCCGACCGGCGAGAAGGCGCGGGCGGTCAAGGCCCGCTACCAGGGGGTGTGCCGCGGCTGCGGCGCCTACACGCGGCCGCGCAACGGCAAGGGCGACGCCTACGCGTACTGCAAGCGCTGTCATCCCGGCGCGATCGAGCGGCGCTGGACGCGGGAGCTCGTGATCGCGGCGATGCTGGAGTGGCGCGAGCGTTATGGCCGGCTGCCTTCGTCCTACGACTGGTCGCGGACCCACGCCCGCCGACGCGGCGAACAAGCATTGCGGCGCCTGGAGGAGGGGCACTGGCCCGCGGCCAGCGTCGTTAGCGCGGTGTTCCGAACCTGGGCTGCCGCGCGCCAGGCGGCCGCCGCGAGGAATCCCCGCGGCCCCGGGCCCACCGAGCAATACGATCACGGCTCTTCCCGAACCAGCTGACCGTGTCCGAGCCAGGCCTGACGAACCAGTGGGAGCCGTGGCAGCGGCTGATCGACTCGATCGGCCCGTACTACCGCAGACAGCTTTGGCCGCCCGGGACCGGGCGAAGGGCGAGTTGTGCGAGCTCGACGAGGAGCAGCTCGCCGCGCTCGCAGCCGAGGGGCGCAGGGTCGCGAGCTCGCTCGACGAGGAGGGCACGCGTCTGACCGTCAGCTCGACGGAGGACCGGGAGCGGCACTCGCGGCTCGCCACCGAGCTGGAACGCGAAGCCGAACTGCTGCGTCGGCGCTGGCGACTTCCGCCGGCGCCGCGGCGCCGGCGGAAGGAACGGGCCGATGCCGCCGAGCGAGCTGATCGAGCCCAGGAGCACCGGCGGCGGGCGGCCCAAGCGCACGAGCAGCTACGCGAGCTCGGCAACAGCGGCCGCCACCTTTACCATGGTTCGAACGCCACCAGCACGCCCTCGGACGCGGGCTGGCCGCGGAGCTGACCCTGAACGCCGCCCAGGGCGCCGTCTACCACGTCCTTGGCGCGCCCGGCATCGCGTTGCTCGCCGCCGCCTACCTCACGAGCGACCGCGCGATCGATCTCGGCCAACTCCAGGAGCTCGTAAGGAACGGCGGCGAGGCCCGGCAGCGGCTGCTGTTCGCGGTCGCAGCCGAGCTGTACGGCCGCAAGCAGGGCGTCTCCCTCAGTGAGCTGCTGGCAGAACTCGGCGGCGAGGATCTCGACCGCGTGCTTGATGCGATCGCCGTGGTCAAGCGGCGCCGGAGCACGATCCAGGGGTCGCCGGATGATCTGTGGATCCGCGCCGCGGAACCCGAGAGCGACGACCGCCGGTAGACACCTCGACAACACCACACGCGCGGAGTTCGGTCGGTCCGATCGCGTCGAAGGCTGGTTCCTCTCCGGCCCACCGCGTGGCCGAGCGCCGTCGCGCCGTTGGCGCGGCTCGAGTCGTCGTCTAGCTCGTCGCGCACCCGCTCCGGGCCGGCGCGGCGGCGCGGCACTCGAGCGACCGGCGACGGCGAGTGGCGTGCGGCAAGTGTCGTCCCCCGGCTGGTTGGGACGGGGGCGGCAGCCCGTGCTGCCGCCCTGCAGGCGGCTCCGGAATCCCCAAAGTACCGCTCGCAATACAACGGGGCGTCGCGGCGCTCACGCCATACCTGAACACCAGAGGCCTCGTTGCGCGCCGCAGCCCGACCCGGGTGCGCGCAGCGCGACCGCGAGCAGATCCCACCGAAGCCGATGTCACCATGAGCCAGCCCCACAGCGAACGAGCGGTCAACGCAGCGGTGGTCGAGCGCGTTCTCACCGACGGCGATGTCGAGACGATCGCGAAGGCGCCAGCGGCGTGGCTCGCTGAGATCTTGAGCGCGGCGCCGGGAACGTTCGCGCTGGTCGACGCGCGACAGCTAGCCCGGGACCTGGGCTTTCCGCTCGACTACGTGTACGCGCACGCGACCGAGCTCGGCGCGCCGCGCCTCGGCTCCGAGCGTCCGCCGAATACGACCGGTGCGCTCAACGTGGTCGAGCTCAAGCCGGGCGTGATGGCCCAGTTCGGATACGAGGACATCGGACAGCTGGTCGTACAGATGCGTGCTCGGAGAAGCATCGGGCGCGGAAGCAGATCCGCGATTGCTTCGACGCGACCGCCAAACGACCCCGCTGGGTGCCGCATTGGGGGCAGCGCGTGACCGGCACTCGCCACCAAAGTCGCCAAGAGGCTGAGCCTGCGCAGGGGAAGCGGGCTGCCGGCAAGAATGCGGAAGTCACGCATCTGACTCCCAGGCAGGTTGCCCAGCGGCTCCAGTGGGGCTACCCCAAGGTGCTGCGTGCCATCCGCGTGGGCATTCTCCCCGCGCTCGACGTGACGCTGCCAGGCTCGAAGCGCGCCGAGTATCGGGTGCCGCTCACGGCGCTTGAACGGTTCGAGCGCGAGCGCACGGTGGTCCCGCGGGAAGCGGGGCAGGGCTCGGCGCGGGACTCGCTTGAGGCCCTGCGCGCGGCGCGGGCGCGCTCGAACGCCGCATATCACGACGCCGCTTGACCACTTTCCACTCTAAGAGATAGCCTGGCCCTGTGGCCTCCAACCTAAGCGCCGCAAGGACGGTACCGAGGTGTGGGAGGTGCGCTGGTATCCGCACCCAGGTTCAAACCAGAAGTCCAAGAGCTTTTACGACCCCGACGACGCCGAGGAGTTTGTCAGAGAGCTGCGCCGGGCGCACTCCAAGGGCGAGCCCGCGCCCGAGCCTCACCGCCGCCGGCGGGCGGTGACGCTTGGCGACTGGTACCTGGAGCACCGGGAGCGTGCCCGATGGGAGCAAAACACGCAGAAGAACTACCGCAGCGTGTTCCGCGCGCACGTCGCCCACCCCAGCTACGGGATCGCGGACGAGCCGCTGCCGACGCTATCCGACGAGCGCATCGCTCGATTCCGCGACGACATGGACAGCGCCGGCGTCCCGGCCAACGCACAGTCAAAGACGCTCACGCTCGTCTCCTCGCTGCTCTCGGCGGCGGCCGAACGGCGCTCCCATACCGGCGTGCGTCAGAACCCCATGCTCCGGGGCGGCGTCAAAAAACCGAGGGCCAAGCGCGTGCGCCCGGTCCTGGTGTTCGCGCCGGTCGCCTTCGAGGCAGTCCGCCTCGAGCTCCTGCACGCGCCGGGTCGAGGGGAGCGAGAGCGAGCGCGCGACGCGCTGTGGCAGTCGTGCACGTCTCTGGTGGGCCTGCGCCCGGAGGAGGCGTGGGCGCTCCAGCCCGACTTCTTCCGCGAGCGGACGATCGCCGTCGTGCAGGCGGTCGCGCACGGCGAGATCAAGCGTACGAAGGAAGACGAATGGCACTACCCGCCGCTCCATCCGGTCCTGCGCGAGGAGCTGGACGCCTATCTGGAGCGCTGGCCGGTGGAGTTCGGGCAGCTCATCTTCGACGACCCGGCACTGCCCGGCAAGCCGATCGCCGACCACAACTGGCGCAACTGGCGAAAGCGGGTATGGCGCGGGGCGCGCGACCGTGCGCTGGCTCACGTCTCCGCGCGCGAGCGCGCGAAGCTGCTCGCGGCGCGCCCCTACGACCTGGGGCGGCACTCCTACGCGTCGCTCAGGCTGCGGGCCGGGATGTCGAACAACCTGGCGGGGCTGGTGGCCGAGCTCGGCCACACGACCATCTCGCAGCTGTCCGCGACGTACGCACACGAGATCGCCGAGTACCGGGGCGCGGAGCCCGTCGACTGGGTGGCCGAGGTGCGCTCGGCGCGCGCCCGACTCGCCCGCCGCACACTACGCTCGGCCGCCTGAAGGGCTCCGTTCTTTTGGAAAGAACGGGCTTGTCCAAGAGACGGATAAGAGATGGCCGGTCGCTGACCCGGAAGAGATGGCGCCTTTTTCCCAGCAATTTCAGACAGGAGCACTTCCCCGGAATACACGCATGGTAAGGAAGGGGTCGACGGTTCGAGTCCGTCAGAGGGCTTTCGGTAAGTGCCTGCAAATTGGCCTGGTCTCGCAGCACTTGCGTTGGCGCGGCCATCTCTCGATGTGTTCGCTCGTGTCCGCAAATTCCTCGTTTTGCGCGGACCGGCAAGAGATGAATAAGAGATGCCCCGGGGCGGAACTCGCCGCGCCGTCGGCGCGGAGAACTCGCTACCGGGTGATCATCCTGCGGTCGCCGAGCTCCGTCGGAATCCGCCGCGTCAGCGACCTCGCGTGTGTGGAGCAATACTGCATCGGGGGCCTGGATGCCGAAAAGCTCGCGGAATAGGCAGGATCGAAAGGTGGCTAGCTTGCTGACGAGGGACGGTTCCTCTGGGATTAGCTCCGCGCCTCGGCTCACGGCGTTAATCAAATGGGCGTGGCTACTTCAGGACGAGTGGAAAGTTCCTGGTAATCGGTGACTTTCGCGCGTTGTGGGGGGTTTTTGGGGGCACAGAACCCGGGGATATCGCGATGTCCCCGGGTTTCGTGGGCGTTCAGGTGGCTGAGTGGCGCCGCTGGCGTGGACGTGTGGGGCCGTGGAGGGGTCGGCCGCGGCTGGCGAGGATCTGCTCGCCTGCTTGTCGGGAGAGGTCTCGCATCTGCTCGAGCGCGGCTTCGAGGCGGCGGCGGTTGGTGATCCATTCCTGGTAGATCGCGGCGTCCTCGGCGGTTAACAGCCGCGAGATCGTCTTGCCGTTCTCCTTCCAGGACAGCTGCCAGTACGGGCCGTGGCGCTGCTCTGGGTCCGCGCAGCGGCAGTTGGGGTTCTTGCAGCACGTATAGCGCTCGATCAGTGACCCCTCGCAGGTGAATCCGACCTCGCTGACGGCGGCCTTGGCGGTCTCGTAGTCGGCGCGCAGGCGCTCGAGCTGGTCGCCTGACGGGGGCTGGGAGGAGGGTCGTTCCGTCATCGACCCGTAGCATACTGGTCGCTTGCGATGGACGGCCAGTCCTGTCCGGCGAGCGAGACCGACGCGCTCGGGGCGCTGGAGCGTTTCCTCGACGGGGCCGCGAAGGAGGGCCTGGGGCTGTGCGAGGTCGAGCGCGAGTCAGAGCGCCGCGGCCGGGAGCTGGTGCGGCTGTTGTTGTAGGCGCACATCGATTCCCGCGGCGATGGCGACGTCGGCGAGGCGATCCTCGTGCAGCGCCCCGACGGTCCCGTCCGGCATGGCTACAAGCGCCGCCACACCCGCCCCGTGCTGACGCTGTTCGGCGAGGTCCGCGTCACGCGCATGAGCTACGGCGCGCCGGGCGCTCCGGCGATCCACCCGCTGGACCGCCAGCTGCGGCTGCCGGGGCGGACCTGGAGCTACGAGTGCCAGCGGCGGCTGATGCGGGCCGTGGTCTGCTCGCCGTTTGACGAGGCGATCTCGTTCTTTGCCGAGATGAGTGGCACGGCGGTGCCCAAGCGCTCGGCCGAGCAACTGGTGCGCGAGGCGGCCGTGGACTTCGACGCGTTCTACGCGCAGCGCCCCGCCGCCGCTGTCAAGCCAGCGCGCGGCGAGATCCTGGTGGCCGCGATCGACTGCAAGGGCATCCCGATGGTCAAGCCCGAGCGCACACTGCGGGTCGTGCGCAGAGGCAAGGGGCAGAAGGCCAACAAGAAGCGGATGGCGACCGTCGCCGCCGTCCACAACCAGACACCGGTCGTGCGCACCCCGCAGCAGGTCCTCGACAGCCTCTTCTCAACCGACGGGCGACCCGAACGCCAGGCACGACCGCGGCCCGGCCACAAACGCGTATGGGCCAGCCTCACCGCCGACAAGGACACGTTCATCAACGACGTCAAGGCCGAGATGACACGACGCGACCCCCGCCGCCGGCGCACCTGGGTGATCGTCACCGACGGCGAGCGCGCGCTGCAGCACCGCGTCGCCGACAGCTTCCAAAGCGTCACGCTCATTCTCGACTACCTGCACGTAGCGGAGAAGCTGTGGAAGGCCGCCCACGCGCTCTACCGCGAGGGCAGCCCCGACGCCCAGGCGTTCGTCTACCAACGCGCCAAACGCATCCTCGAAGGCCAGGTCGACCAGGTCGTCAAGGGCCTGAAGCTCATCATCACCAAGCGCAAACTCACCGGTAGCAAAGCCAAGACGCTCTCCGACGTCGCCGCCTACTACCGGCGCAACCGCGAGCGGATGCGCTACGACACCTACCTCGCCAACGGCTGGCCAATCGCATCGGGATCGGTCGAGGGCGCGTGCAAGAACCTCATCCGCGACCGCTTCGAACGATCTGGCATGCGATGGACACCCGAGACCGCCGAAGCCCTGCTAAAGCTCCGCGCCCTCCACCTCTCAAACGACTTCGACGCCTACTGGGAGTTCCACATCGAGCGCGACCAGCAACGCCTCTACCCGCCCTGGCAGGTCGTCCTGAAGTAGCCACACCCTAATCAAATAGCCGCCAGCAGGACGCCCGCGGCAGCCTCATCGAGAGGCGTCCTGGGTCGGTGGGAACATCGCCGAATGGTCGATCGTCAGCGAGCCGCGATGAGGCACGGCACGGGTTGAACTACGCGCGCCGCCAGCAGTACCGCCGGCTGTCAGGGACCGCTATGGCAGCGATGGGGAGCGGCGCGAGCGTGCTGCTGGCGTTGGCCGTCGCGGACGCTGGGGCGGTATCCGCAGCCGGTGCCATTCTCGTCCTCGCCGTCGGGCTTGGGCTCTACGCTCGGCACTGCTGTCGCTCGCCGAGCGCAGCCGCGTTGGTGCTCGCTCGGAGGACGAGGTCCGGAACGCGCTTGCGCGGCTTCAGGGGGAGGGGTGGCGGCTGCGGCACTCCCTACCGTGGCGCGGGCGTGGGGACATCGACTCGCTGGCGATCGCGCCGACCGGCGTCACCTTCGTGGTCGAGACCAAGACGCGGGCGTACGACGATCGCCACCTCGGTCGGGTGCGCGAGCAGGCGGCGTGGCCGTCTCGTCGGCGGCGACGGTGGTGTCGGCGCGGCGCGGTGCCGGTGGTATGCCTGGTTCGCGCGCATGGTGTCCAGCGGGTGGAGCACGGCGTGCTGGTCGTGTCGATCGATCGGCTGACGCCGGCGTTGCGGGACGCAGCCACCGTGTCGGACCCGCTCGGTGGCTGATCGGCAGCCAGGCCTCGGCACGGACTACGAGTGCTTGCTGAGCCTCGTCGATGCTGCAAATCGCGAACCCGAGTCCGCCCCTGGCTTGAGCGCAACGCAGGTACGGGGCGCACCGACCCGAGAGGCCTGCTTTCCGCGCAAGGCAGGTGCAGGTGTCGTGGGGGAACGTCCCCTGCTTTCTGAAATCTGCGGGCCTGCGGATCCGTTCTGGAGCCACCGCTTGCGCGCACCCGCTTTCGCGAAATGAGAGGTCTCTGCTGGCGACGATCACGGCGACGGCGGAGTCGGCGACCTGCGAGTCTCGCGAATGGCGAGGAGCAGGGCGTTCGCCTTCCGCGGGGGTTGCGTCTCTTTGCCGCTGTTGATTCGCGCGCGGTTCAGGTTTCCGCGGTTGACTCCAAGCGCCGCTCACCTCCTCGCGGAGCGGGTCTGGTGGCCCGGCCTTGGACAGGTCGGCTGAGGGGTCGGCTAGACCGAAGTTCCCGGTGGTGAGGTAGCCAGATTCCGCTTGTTCCCAGGGTTTTCGGGGGTTCTGGGGTGTTCGGGTCGTGTCTACCGATCGACCACGACGGGGGCGTGGGCGGCGAGGTCGAGCGCTTCGGCTTGCAGCGCGGTAGGCTGGGTGAGCTTCTCGAAGGTGCTGGCGTGGTCGTGCAGGCGGGTGGTGTTCTGGGTCTGGGTCGCGAGCTCGGTGAGGAGCGTGCGATAGCTGTGCGCGGACTGCCCGGTGCTGGTCCGTTTCGTCTGCGCTTTGTGTCGCGCGGCGGGGGAGCGCTCAGCTTTCGCGACGGGATCAGGACTGACGGGCCGGTGCTCGTCGGTGAACAACAACGGCTTCCACGCGGCTTTCAGATGCCAGGTGAGGTAGTAGGCGAGCATGCAGATCAGCACGTGCGCACGAACACGGTCCTCGAGGTGATGATGGATCGGACGGATCTGCAGGTCCGGGCCCTTGATCGATCCGAACGCCCGTTCGGCCTGTTCGAGGTTCTTGTAGGCGCGCACGACATCACCGGTCTGAAGGTCGGTCTCGGTGAGGCCGGTCCGCAGGATGTAGAACCCGTCGAGCGCAGCTTCCGCGGCGATCTCCGCGGTCTTGCGGGTGTAGGTGAACGTGGTGTCAGTAATCGTGGTCTGGAAGTGCTTGCGCATCCGGTAACGCTTCAGCGCCGGACCTGTCGCAAGACCGATCAGGTCGGCCCCGGTGAGCGTCCCGGCGGTGACACGGTGAGCGATCGCGGCTAGGTCGATCTCCGTCGCGGCGAGCAGTTCGTTGCGCTTGCGGGCACGTTGCGCGCCGACCAGCGGGTTGCGGCACACGACCAGTCGTTCGCCGGGGAACTCCGCGACGTCGGTGATCTCCCCGAGGTTCTGCTCGTCGAACAGCGACGGCTGAAACACCCCGGACCGGGCGAGTTTCTTGATCGTCGGCGCTTTCAGCGCGGTGATCCAGTCCACCCCGTCGGTCTCTGACAGCAGCGTGATGTTCGCCTTCGTGACCATCCCACGATCGGCGACGACCACCACCCGCGAGAGACCGAACCGGTCCTTCAACTTCACGACCTGTGACGGCAGCGTCTTGTCGTCGTGCAGCTCGCCGGTGAACACCTCGACCGCGACCGGCCGCCCGTCGGTGTCGCACAACAGTCCGTAGATGATCTGCGGCAGGCCGGGCCTCCCGTCCCGCGAGTACCCACGCTTCCCGAGCGGGCACGTGCGACCCTCGAAGTAACTCGAGGACACGTCGTAGAGCACCATCTCCCCGTCACGCAGGTGGCGGGCAGCGAGACGATCCTCGATCCGGTCCTGGCGCTCCACGAGCCAGTCCATCGCCGCGTAGAGGTCATCCTCATCCGCTCCAACCACGCCGCACTCCTGCGCCAGGGTTGACTGGCCGAGGTGCGGACCATCCCGAGTTTCGATCCCGGGCCGATCACCCGGCCGACGATCATCGCCACGCACAGATCCCGCTCCCGGCACGGTGAGCGGTCCAGCAGCTTCGCCAGCCCGAGCCGACGCGCCATCGTCAGCGCCGCGGTGACGTGCCCGGCCGGGAGGGAGCGCTCGATCTCGAACGCCTGATCGACGCTCATCACCGTCTTGCCGGCGAGCACGGCACGGATCGCGTCGATCGCTTCGGGCGGGAGGTGTGACAGGTTCGCGAGCGTTTCCTTCTTGACCTTCCCGTCCTGGCGGTAGGAGCGGCGCAGCAACGTCGCGTTGTACTCGTTCTCCCCAGACCGGCGGGTAGTCGTGCTCACATGCATCGCACCGCTTTGCCTGGCTGGCCTTCCCATATCTGGACAATACCCCATTTGTCGACCTGATAGTAGTGGGTACACTTAGGATCAGCAAAAAGGCCGGAATCCCCGCAACTACAGGGATCCCGGCCTCTACAACCGCTGACTACAGGGGGAACTTCGGGCTAGAAGTCGCGTCCGAGCCGGTAGGCCTCGTCCAGGTAGGCCCGTCGCTGCTCGTCGCTGGCGGCGACGACGGCGTAGAAGTAGACGTGCCTGGCCTCTTTGACGCCCGCCATGCGCAGGCCCCAGGCGCTGATGACGGTGTCCATCGCGTCGCGCCAGCCCTTGTCGTATTCCTGCTCAGTGAAGAACGTTGGCGTGAGGATCAACGCTTTCTGCTGCGAGAGGAGTGGAACCCGTCCGTCGAGGTCGCCCCGCCAACCGTCGGGCGTCAGGGTGTAGGCGAATCCGTAGGCGAAGACGCGCTCGAACCAGCCTTTGAGGATTGCCGGGAAGCCCATCCAGAAGACCGGTGCGACGAAGATCAGGCCGTCGGCCTCGCGGACGAGCGCCTGTTGCTGGCGAATGTCGTCGGGGAGCTGCCCGCAGAGCGCCTTGGCGATCTCGCGGGTCCCTTTGCCACGCAGCCAGCGCCGCGCGAGGTAGCGGCGGATCGGCCCGCCGGCCATGTCCAGCACCGCCTGCGGAAGGTTTGCCTTCTCGAGCAGGTGGTCGGGATAGGACTCGTGCAGGAATTGGGTGCTGTCCTGAGCTGTGAAGACCGGGTTGAAGCTGATGGCGTTGAGATCGCTGACCTTGTAGTTGTGCGGGCTCTCGTCGAGCCCGCGCGTGACGCTTTCCAGGATCGCGTGCGTAAACGAGTTCGGATTGAAGTGCGCGTAGACGACCAGGACATTCATGACGCTTCCGCGATCATCTCGGCGACGCGCTCGGCGACGAGGCGTGCGAGGCGGGCGCACGCAGTCGTGCCATCGTGCTCGAGGTACGCGTGCACGCCCTCGGCGGTGGCGAAGTCACAGCCGGTCAGCGCACGGCACTGGGTGCTTCCGAACTGTCTCTCGAACCAGGCGGCTAGATCGTGGCCGAGGTTCATGGCGCGGTTAAACGCGTTGACGTCGTCCGCAAGCGCGTCCCGCCGGAGTGCCATCATCGCGAGCATCCGTGCCACCCTGGGGCGGCTGTCTTCGATGTCGCCGAACGCCAGCCCGAGCGCCATCACCCCGGCCGTCAGCGCACTGCAGGTCATGCCCTCAAACAGCGTGCCGCCCATGAACGCAGTGGCGGCGCCGTCGAGTCCGTCGGGCGTGTCGAGCTCGGCGAGTACGGCGTCGGCGCAGTGAAATCCGCGCTGCTGCCAGTGCGCGTAAAGCTCGCGATAGGCCGCGCGGCGCTCCGACGCTATGAGCTGCCGGCCGTCGGACGCCGCAAGGCACTGCGCGCACATCGCCGGCGCCTCGCGCACAACGCCGACGCAGCGCAGCGGCACGCGCGCGCTGCCGAGGATCTGTCGGCAATCGGTGGAGCCGTGCCGGTCACGGAAGCGCTCGAGCAGGTCGTGGCCCGGTTCGACGACGACGGGCAGCCCGTCGGGGGTCTCCTCGCGGCGGTGACGCAGTCCCATAAGCACCAGCGGCGCGGTCAGCCCGCCGCACTCGCCTCCCGTGTTGCCGATCCCGCCCGGTAGACCCGCCGTGAGCAGGACCAGCCAGTCGGCCTCGGTGTCGGAGGCATCGAGCATCGTCTGCATCACTGTCGGGGCGCAGTGCCCCATCCGCAGCAGATTGCTCACGCTGCGCTTACGCAACTCCTCAGCAGGGATCGTTGGAAACGCCTCGACCGGCATGGTCAACCAGCGCGAATGCTCGCGCTGGCGGAGCGCCGCCACATCCGTAATCCTTCCCACCGGGATTGGGAGAATCCCGCAGCGGGAACCGCGGGGTCACTCGTAGCGCACGAGCTCGGGGTAGACGCCAGCACTGCCCAGCACATAGCACTCGGCGATGAGCGGACCGGTCGTGAGGCTGGCTTCTGGATTCAGATCGGAAACCGGAAGCCCGACCGGAACGGCGGCGGTCTGTCCAGTTGGGCTACTTTCGACACTCTGCGTTGCGACGTGAGCGCTCCGAGTCGGATCCCTGAGACCTCCTTTCGCTCTCCGACGAACACCTCGCCGCGGGCGATGAGCGTCCCGCCTGGCGCGGTAAGGGCGTCTCAGCCGTCGCTCCGGGCGTCTTCGACGTTACGAAGCCGCGCCGGGCCCCGAGATCCGCGCAACGCAGGGACCGGGCGCCGCATGGCGAGAGGCTCGTCCTGACGCGATAGCAGGTGTCTGAGATTGGAGTGCTCCTACTGCTGCCTCTGCTCAGGAGCGACACAGCGTGCCGCCGCTGCTGCATTCGCCTGGGTGAGGAGCAGCGGGCGGGGGCGCTCCTGTCGGGTACGGCAGGCGCTGCCCCGCCCAGTTTGGCTGGAGCGTTCGGCTCGGGGCTTGGGACCGTAAGCGGCTCAGCGGAGAGCCCGGCAGGGCGGTGCAGCGTGCATCGAGATGAGATTGGTCGAGGTGGATACCCGACTTCGGTGTTGGTGCTATTCGTGCTTAGACGAGGTTCTCGGGCTAGCCGCGGGGCTAGCCCGAGAGGGGGAAGGCAGCAAAGCCTTCTTGGGGATCGCCGCCGATCGTGAGGAAGTCACCGCCGGCGTACACGGTCGAGCGCGACACCACCACTGCCCCTACGGACGAGATGCCCTCGCCGAGAATATCTCCTGTGGCGTTGGGGTTCCAGGCGCTCGCGAGGCCGCTGCGGGTATCGAGCGCGGCGATGTTGTTGCGTGCCTGGCCGCCGATCGACGTGAAGCCACCGCCGGCGTAGATCGTCGAGCCCGACACCGCCAACGCGCCCACGCCGCCGCTGGCGTTGGGGTTCCAGGCGCTCGCGCGGCCGCTGCCGGTATCGAGCGCGGCGATGTTGTTGCGTGCCTGGCCGCCGATCGAGGTGAAGTCACCGCCGGCGTAGACGGTCGAGCCCGACACCGCCAACGCGAACACGAGGGCATAGGGGCCGTTGGGGTTGGGGTTCCAGGCGCTCGCGCGACCAGTGCGGGCATCGAGCGCGGCGATGTGGCGGCGCGCCCGGCCGCCGATCTTGGTGAATTCACCGGCGGCGTAGACGGTCGAGCCCGACACCGCCAACGCCCCCACGTCGGCGTAGGGGCCATTGGCGTTGGGGTTCCACGCGCTCGCGCGACCAGTGCGGGCATCGAGCGCGGCGATGTTGTTGCGTGCCTGGCCGCCGATCTTGGTGAAGTAGCCGGCGGCGTAGACGGTCGAGCCCGACACCGCCAACGCATCCACGTGGGCGTTGGGACTGTTGGGGTTGGGGTTCGAGGCGTTGGCGTTGGGGTTCCAGGCGCTCGCGCGACCAGTGCGGGCATCGAGCGCGGCGATGTTGTGCCGGCGGCGGCCGCCGATCGAGGTGAAGTAGCCGCCGGCGTAGACGGTCGAGCCCGACACCGCCAACGTAGCCACGTGGGCGTAGCGGCCGTTGTTGGGGTTGGGGTTCCAGGCGCTCGTGCGGCCGCTGTGGGCATCGAGCGCGGCGATGCCGTTGCGGGCCAGGCCGCCGACCGAGGTGAAGGCGCCGCCGGCGTAGATCGTCGAGCGCGACAGCGCCAACGCGTGCACACCGTTGTTGGGGTTGGGGTTCCAGGCGCTCGCGCCGCCGCTGTGGGCGTCGAGCGCAGCGATGCTGTTGCGGGGCCGGCCGCCGATCGAGGTGAAGTCACCGGCGGCGTACACGGTCGAGCGGGACACCGCCAACGCGACCACGCCGGCGTAACGGCCATTGGGGTCGGCGTTGGGGTTCCAGGCGCTCGCGCGGCCGCTGCGGGCATCGAGCGCGGCGATGCTGTTGCGGGGCCGGCCGCCGATCGAGGTGAAGTAGCCGCCGGCGTACACGGTCGAGCTCGACACCGCCAACGCGACCACGTGCGCGTAGCGGCGGTTATTGTTGCGGTTCCAGGTGCTCGGGCCGTTGGCGTTGGGGTTCCACGCGCTCGCGCGGCCGCTGCGGGCATCGAGCGCGGCGATGTTGTGGCGCGGGCGGCCGCCGATCGAGGTGAAGGCGCCGCCGGCGTAGATCGTCGAGCGCGACAGCGCCAACGCGTGCACACCGTTGTTGGCGTTGGGGTTCCACGCGCTCGCGCGGCCGCTGCCGGCGTCGAGCGCGGCGATGCGGCGGCGCGCCCGGCCGCCGATCTTGGTGAACTCGCCACCGGCGTACACGGTCGAGCCCGACACCGCCAACGCATCCACGGGGCCGTTGGCGTTGGGGTTCCACGCGCTCGCGCGGCCGCTGCCGGTATCGAGCGCGGCGACGCGCTGGCGGGCCTGGCCGCCGATCGAGGAGAAGAAGCCGCTGACATACACGGTCGAGCCCGACAGCGCCAACGCGTCCACACCGCTGTTGGGGTTGGGGTTCCAGGCGGGATCGACGCTGCCGTCGGCGTCGATGTGCGCAAGGTTTGCGCGCGGGACACCTCCCACCCTGTCAAACCAACCGCCAAGGTAGTAGCCGCCCGCTCCGTCCGAGACCACCGCGAGGACGCTCCCGTTGACCTTCGCAAACGGCGCCACCGGCGACCCGCGCCCGCGATCCAAGAGCACGCCCGACCCGGTGTTCGGCCCGACATACGTGAACTGACCACCGATGTACACACGATCGCCCGCCGCCACCACCGACGAGACCGGACCGTTCGTCACCCACGTCGAGCTCGGCACCGAGCTCGGAACCGCAGCCCCCGCCACCGCCACCAGCACCCACAGCCACCCCACCACGGCCGCCACGACGCCGAGCCCCCGCCCGAACCCTCCCCGCCGAACACTCCACCCGAAACGAAACAGCGACCCGGCAGACACTCGCATAGCCACACCGTACGCACCCGACCCCGAAGCGCCAACCGCACAACACCACATACGCCGCTGCCCACAACTACGCAGACGCTCCCCGCTCGCGCGCGAGCGCTCGCTCACCTCCTCGCAGGAGCGGCGCAAGAGCGCTGGCGCGGAAGGACGCGACCCAAGCCGGAACTGGCCTTCACCCACGATCCTGCCGGCGCGTGACGCGATCGCCCCGCGAGGGCGATCTCATCGGCCGCAAGCGAACAACAGCAGCTCGGCTCGCCACTTACCAAACTGCTCCTTCGCAGCAGAGCAGAAGTCAGAGGGCATCGATCTTGACCCCCAGAGATGACCGCACCGGAACGATCTCAGCAGCGTTGAGCGTCCCGCTCCGATTCCCGCAACCGCAGCGAAGCAGGGCTCAGCCGGCACACGGCGTGCGCCCTGCAACTCGCCATCTGCAGGGCCGGCGGCATCGCTCAGCGCCCCGCGCCTTCGCAGGTCAGTGCGGACGCCCTGCTTTCCTGCGACTGCGGGCAAGCTCAGGCCGTCGCCGCAGGACCGAGCCGCGGCCCCGCTTTCGCGCTCCGGGAGGTCTCTCGGCCACATCCGGCCGGGCCCCGCTTATCGCCAGAAGCAGGGCGGCGCTGCTTCTGCGCCGTTACTACTGAAGCTCATCCGCCAGACCGTGCGTCGCCCGTCGCAGTCGCACACGAACCCTCGGATGGGCCTGCAGGTTGCGGGCATGCGCCGCATGCAAGCGAGGAGATGACTGACCTTGCGGGCCGGTCCGGGGGTCTGGGGTCAGTACTCGTTCTTAAACGCGAAGTAGGAACCGCGAATGGTTCCGGCCAGCTTCGACTTCTGGCTGGCGAACTTAAACCGTGAGGCGAGCTCCGCGGGGACTTCCATCCCTTCGGAGAGCTTGAACCCGACCGCCCGCTTCTTGGGGTCGTCGACGGTGTACATCACGTTGATCGACAGACCGCTGTCGTAGAAGACATAGGCGATTCGGATGTTCTCGACCTGGAAGCCCGTCGCCTCGAGAGGGCGAGACGAGATGACGATGTCGCGTTCTTCCTTGAGGATCCGGTGCACCCAGTCGATGGTCGTCTTGGCGATGCTCGCAGGCTCCACCGTGAAGACGTGGTCGTACTTGTTCTTGAAGTAGCGGGCCTCGTGCGCCCGCAGACCAGCGAGCGCGGCCGCGACGGGCGACGACTCCAGACCCAAGGTCGAGACGGTGTTGAAATCCACGGCGTAGGGCATGACGAACTCCCGAACGCGTATGGCGGTTTACGTCGGCCGGAGGATACCTCGGGCATGAAGCCTGCTGAGCAGGACTTGGACACCGCCGAGCCCCGGTCGAAGCTTCATGTCGCGGAGTTCTACTTGGACTGTCAAACCGCTGGCGGCCTTCGTTCGCGGGTGGCCGGCGAGCCGCGCCCGCCGGCCACCGTTGCCAATCCCTTCCGGATAACCCGTACGCAACCGGGGAAACCGAGGCTTCAGACGCCCTTTGGCCTGACCCCCCGAGTTCGGTCCGACCCTTGTGAGAGTTTCTCGCGCCCTGGATCATGGGCGAGGAAGGAACGATCACGTGAAGCGACGCAGGCACACGCCGGAGCAGATCATCCGTAAGCTGCGCGAGGCCGAGCGGATGCTCGGTGAGGGCAAGACGATCCCTGAGGCGGCGAAGGAGCTGGGGATCAGCGAGCAGACGTATCACCGCTGGCGCAACCAGTACGGCGGGATGAAGGCCAATGATGCGAAGCGGCTGAAGGAGCTCGAGCGTGAGAACGTGACGTTGAAGGCGATCGTCGCCGATCAGGCGCTCGAGGTGCGGGCGCTGAAGGAGGTCGCGAAGGGAAACTGGTGAGCCCAGCCCGTCGGCGCCGGGCGGTCGCGATGGTTCGTGACCGTCTCGGCGTCAGCGAGCGCTGGGCGTGCCGGGTGCTGGGCCAGCACCGCTCCACGGAGCGCTATGAGCCCAAGCGCGCTGAGGATGACGCGGTGTTGCGCGCCGAGTTGCGGCAGTTCTCCAAGGACCGTCCGCGGTGGGGGTATCGCCGTGCGCATCATCACCTGCGCGAGCTGGGCTGGGATGTGAACCGCAAGCGTGTGCAGCGCTTGTGGCGGGAGGAAGGGCTGCGGGTGCCGCAGCGGCGGCGCAAGCGCCGGCGGCTGGGGGACTCGACCGTCCCTGCGCAGCGCCTGCGCGCCGAGCGGCCCAACCAGGTGTGGGCGTTCGACTTCCAGTTCGACCAGACCGCCGACGGCAGGGTGCTGAAGCTGCTCAACGTGGTCGACGAGTTCACCCGTGAGTCGCTGGTGATGCTGGTCGAGCGCAGCATCGACGCCGACCGGACCGTCGGCGTGCTGGAGCGCCTGGTCGCCGAGCGGGGCGCCCCGGAGTTTCTGAGGTGCGACAACGGCCCGGAGATGACCGCGCACGCGCTCCAGGACTGGTGCGAGCTGAGCCGGACGGGAACCGCGTACATCGAGCCGGGCTCGCCGTGGCAGAACCCGTACGTCGAGAGCTTCCACTCCCGCGTGCGCGACGAGCTGCTCGATGTCGAGGAGTTCTCCTGCCTGGCCGAGGCGCGCGTCGTGATCGGTGACTGGCGTGAGGACTACAACCACCGCCGGCCACACTCATCGCTCGGGATGCGCGCCCCGGCCGTGTTCGCCGCGCAGTGGACCGAGCCGGTCGAGATCGCCGCATGAGGCGACCCGACCGCTCGACCTCAACGATCAGGCCGAGCAAGCGATGAGAAGAGGGGTGGGGCCCTCCCCGGGGCGGCGCGCCCGCGACCATCGCCGCTACGCCTCGCTCCGCTCGGCTCCGCGACGACGGTCGCGGCACCAGGGGGCGTGATCCGTCCGAGCAGGCCGCTACCTTGCCCCCACTACATTCACCACCCTCTCACTCGCGGTGGACCGAAAAGCGGGGGCCGCCCAACGCCCTTTGACCTCCGTTGCGTACGCCACCCTCTGCCTACCGGATTTCACGACGACCGCACCGCCAGCCTCCAGCTCTACGACGACGGCACGTGGTACTGCTACCGCGCCTGCAAGGCCGGTGGATCCATCTTCGACTTCGCGGCGCGCACGTGGCGAATGGACGCGAAGGGCCGCGCCTTCCTCAAGCTGCGCGCGCGACTCGCCGACGAACTCGAACTGGACGCCCGTGCCAGCTGAGCGGCAGTGGGCTGCCCCGGACGCCCGCGTTTGGGCGGATCCGATCGTATTCGTGGCCTCGACCAGGCTCGGGTGGGGTGATTCCAACGTCGCCATAGGCATCGTGAGCTCTGCGACGGCGGGCCGAGCAAAGCACTCGTCCGCCGCCGCGTCCACGCGCGCCTGCTGATGGGCGGATGCGCAAGCGCGTTGCGGGGCACGAGCAGCCGCATCGGGACGATCGCAACGTCGCCTCTGCGATCGCCCGGTGTGCGCCAGCGCAGGAACAAAAGCAGTCGTGCGAGCCCGGACTAGCGGACGCTCGGATCTGGGCGATTGCGAGCGTCTCGGAAATGCCGCCTGTGCTAGCTCACTGGAGCCGGAGCCGATCATCGGCAAGCGGTCGCGGATCTCCGAGGGACTGCCGTCAGGTGCTTGCTGGCCCGCGCTGGTTCGGCTAACGCCAGGAGGCGTCGGCTTCTGCAATCGCCGTGGAGCGGCAGTCTGGCCCGCGCCGGCTCGCAGGCTGCTGAGATTGCTCAAACTGGGCAGCGCGTTCGAGACTGCCGCATCTCGATGTGCGACGCGAGGTCGCACGTTGTGAGTGAACTACACGATTGGAGGATCGGCTGATGTGATGTTGAGCGTGTAGTTCCAGGTCCGTGCTCGGTGGCCTGTCTCCACCTCGGCGTGCGTCGTTGGCTCTTGGTCGGCGGGGTGCGAAGCCCGGGGGAAAGCCCGAGGGCTGCCCGTTCCATCTGGGCGGCCACAGGCGAGGGGAATGGTCGGACGGGTGAATTGCTTGAACTCTCGTTGATGCCTCGTCAAGCGGAGCCCCGCGCGATGGGATGCCGGAGCGGGGTGTAGGGACTGGCCGCGGTAGAGCGGCAGGCGCCGGTCAAGGAATCGACTTGGCCGGGAAGAGCACCGCCGTCCCCGGGGTAGAGAGGGCACCCACCCCGGCCGTAGCTCACGCGTGCGGAACGCGGTAACCCCGTCGAGGTCCGGACCCGTGGTCCGGTAAGCCGACCGCGAGGAGGGCCCAACCCCCCGGCGGGAATCGGAT
>CAWFKF010000124.1:0-27419 GCA_963816005.1 uncultured Solirubrobacteraceae bacterium
GAGGGCTCCGATGCTGGTTAGGGCGATGCCGGGTAGGCGTGTGGCGCCGTATCGCACTACGCTCGAGCCGGCGGATGCTTGACGGCGGCGGCTGAGGCATCAGGTCCCTCAGAAGGTGGCGCGTAGGAGCCGGCCCCGGGCCCGACCTTGGGCAGCCACTCGAGCCACTTTGGCAGATACCAGTTCCAATCCCCGAGCAGCTTCATGGTCGCGGGCAGCAGCACGCCGCGAATGATGGTTGCGTCGATCAGTACAGCCACCGCGAGGCCGACGCCTAGTTCCTTGAAGATGAGCAGGGACAGGGTTGCGAAGATCGCGAACACCGAGATCATCACCGCCGCGGCGCTGGTGACGACACCGGCCGTCGTCTTGATCCCGTGCGAGACCGCGTCCACGGTTGGCCTGCCGCGGTCGAAGGCCTCGCGGATTCGAGTGAGGATGAACACGTGGTAGTCCATCGAGAGGCCGAACAGCACCACGAACATGAACAGTGGCATCCAGGAGACGATCGCGCCGTTCGACTGAAAGCCGAGTAGCGATTCCAGGTGGCCCTCTTGGAAGATCCAGACCATCACCCCGTAGGCGGCCCCGACCGAGAGCAGGTTGAGGATGATCGCCGTGACTGGAATCACGAGCGAGCGGAATGTGAACAACAACAGGAGGAAGGCCGCGGAGAGCACGAAGACGAAGACCACCGGGGCGTGCGACTTCATCGTGTCGTTGAAGTCCGTGGAGCTGGCGGTATAGCCGCTCACGTCGGCCGTCGCGCCCGGGACCCGTCCGATCGTGGCCGGGATCAGCATGTCGCGTAGCTGCGCGAGGGCCGCCGTCGATCGGGAGTCGGTGCCGTTTCCGGCAACCGGGATTTCGACCTGTTCGACCGTGTGATCGGGGCTCACGCTGGTCGTGATCGGCTGCTTGAAGTCCGGGCTGGCGGCGGCCCGCGCGCTGAGGTCGTTGATCGCACGGATCACCGGCAGCGATTTCACGTCGCCGGCATGCACCACCACGTTGGCCGGAATCGGCCCGCCCGGGAAGGCCGCCTGGATGCGGTTGTAGGTCTTGATCACCCCGAGGTTCTGCGGCAGCGTCTCGACGCCCGGCGTCGCCGTGTGGAGCCTGAACGCCGGGACCGCTAAGAACACGAGCAACCCTCCGGCGGCCACGACGGCGACGACCGGATGGCGAAGGGCCGGGTTCAGGATTCGCGACCATACCCCACGCTCGTCGACGTTCCACTTCCTTCTCTTGGAGAGGTAGGGGATGCGCCCCTTCTCCACACGGTCTCCAAGCCAGGCAAGGATGGCGGGAAGCACGGTGAGCGACCCGACCACGGCCACGGCGACGACGAGAATCGTGCCCGTGGCGAACGACTTGAAGGTCGGTGCTCCGGCGAGGTACATGCCCGCCATCGCGATCATCACCGTGAATCCAGAGACCATCACCGCACGGCCCGAGGTCGCAGCTGCGGCCGCCAGCGAGGCCCCTTCGCTGCGCCCGGATTCGCGCTCCTCGCGTTCGCGGCGCAGGTAGAACATGGAATAGTCAACGCCAACCGCGAGGCCGATCAGCAGGATCACCTCGTTGATCGACTGGTCCACTCCGCTGCCGATGTGGCTGATCACGCCGACCAGGCCGATCGTTCCGAGCACCGCCGTGAGACCCAGCAGCAAGGGCACGCCCGCAGCTACCAGGGCGCCGAAGGCGATCAAGAGGATCAACAGTGTGATCGGCAGCGAGGTGACCAGCGCCGTCTTGAAGTCGTTGCTGATCGAAGTGCTTACCTGGTTGTCAGAGCTGGCTTGGCCGAACTCTCCGACCGTCAGCTGCGGATGGGCGGCCTGCGTGGCGTCGATCGCCGCCAGTGTCTCGCTTGCCCGCTTCTTGGCGGTGCTCTGGTTGCCGGCGATCTTGAAGCGGGTCAGAGCGGAGTGGCCGTCCGCAGAGATCTGGGATCGGTTGGCGGGTGTGTAGGGGCTCTCGATCGCGTAGACGTACGGCAGCTTGGACAGGCGGAACTGAGCGTCGCCTACCGCGGCGCGGACAGGGAGGCTGTTCGGATTTTCCGTTGCGCTCTGCACCAGCACCAGCTCGTCGGCGCTCTTCGGATACGCGGCGTCGATCGTGCGGTCTGCGCGTCCCGACTCGCCGACTCCGAGATGGGCGTTGTCAAGCGTCTTCGTCCCGACTGCGCCTCCGATCATGAACGCGACGATCACGAACGCAAGCCACCCCCAGATCGCGGTCTTGCGATGCTGGGCGCTCCAGCGGCCCATTCGAGCAGCGACATTGAGGCGTTGCTCGGCCCCTGCTGCCGTATTCGCAGCCGCCTTAGCTTCGGAGGTCTTGGGGTCTCGCATCATTGGACGTAGCCCAACGACTTCAGGTATTGATGGGCGACCGCCGCCGGATCCTGCTTGCCGATGTCGACCCGGGAATTCAGCTCCTGGATGACCGGGAGCGTCAGGTTGCTTTGAACCTTCTCGATCGTCGCGCCGAAATCCGGCCCCGCCCGGTCGGCGACCTTCTTCGACGCGATGAAGATCACGTTGCCGGGCGGGATCAGGCCCTTGTCGTCGTTGAGGATCGTGTACTTGGTCGAGCTCGCGAGCTGGGCATCACTCGTAAACAGGATCGAGAGGCTCGCCTCACCGTCGTCGAGCACGGCGTAGCGCCGCCCGATCGCCACCGGCTTGAACTGCTTGAACCTGAGGCCGTAATTCGTCTCAAGGCCCACGAGGCAGTCGATCCGCACGCGGCACTCGGGAGAACCGGCGAGAACGAGGTCCTGCGACTTACGAGTCAGATCCGAGATGTTCTTCAGGCCCAGCTTCTGAGCCGTGGTCGTGAGAGTGCCGACAGCGTTCGAGTCCGCGAACGGGGTCGGTGGAAAAGCAACGATCCCTTCCTTCGCAAGGTCCGCCTTCGCCTCGTTGTAGGCCTGGGCGGCATGGGACGGGATCTTGTTCGCGGGAACGTGGAAGAACGAGCCGAGCGCGGTGGACGTGTACTCCGGGTAGCCGCTGATCTGCGCATCCGTGATCGCCTTCAGTGCCACCTTTTCCGATCCTAGGTTGAGCCGGGTGTTCACCTTGTAGCCAGCCGCCCTCAGGGCCTGGGCGTAGATCTGGCCGAGGATGAACTCCTCGGTGAAGTTCTTTGAGCCAACCGTGATCGTCGTCTTCCCGTTCGCGGGGTTTGAGTGGATCAGGTTGTCTTGAGCACCGGCGGTCGTCGACGACCCGCTACTGCCACCGCAGGACGCGATACCCAGGACGAGCATTACTGCGGCGGCTGCGAGCCCAACACGTCGCCGAAGAATCGTCTCCAAGAGCCACTTCGACCCGAACGGTAAGCCAATGAACCAAGACTACGCGCCTTCGGTGCCGAGATCAACCCAGATCACGCTGAGCTCAAGCCCTCCATAATCGGCGTTTCGCCGTTTCGCTGGGCCTCTGCCCGACCGGGCCGGCTCCCGATGCAGGAGGGCAGGAACCGCTTCCAGACGGCCGCACGCCTCTAGCCAGTATGGACGCATGAGGCTGGTCCTCGCACTTCGCAGGCATCGCGGGTTAGCCTCGCGGGTGTTGAGGGCCGCTTCGGCCGCCGCATACGACTCGTTTGGAGGACCAGCCCATGCCTGACGTTAGATCGTCGATCCATCCTGGTGGCTGCAGCCCGGTGGGCCGGCAGGACGAGCGGGGATCGTCGCGGGTGACGCGATCGACGCGATCGCCGGAAAGGACGTGTCGAACGCCGAGGCACTCGCCACTGCCCTCGCCGGTCTTCCGCCGGGCCAAACGGTCGAGGTCGCGATCACGCGGCCTGACGGGACGAGCGCGACCGTCAAGGTCAAGCTCGGCGAGCTGGCCGGAAGCTAGCTCGGAAGTCGGGGGGTCGAATTGCCGCGACCGGCTTTGCGATCGCTATCGCCCGATCGGCGGGTGAGGATGCGGGTCCAGTCGATCCTGACCAACGCGACCAGCGCGCCGAGCATCAGCAGTTGGAGGACGATGCCTAGTGGTGCATCCTGCAAGTTCGCTGTCGGATAGTGGTGCGGTAGGGGATTCCTAGGAGCGGTCGCGAAGTCCTTGCTGACAAAGTCGGCGAGGATGGAGGTTGCGATGGCTCTGAAGGGAGCGGGCAAGCGGATCGTGGTCAGCGGCGATGACCGGCTCGAGCTTGAGCGGATCGTGCGTGCGGTGAGCTCGGAGGTGCGGATGGTCGAGCGCGCGCGGATTGTGTTGTGCGCGGCGGAGGGCATGACGGGAGATGAGATCGCCTCGCGGGTTGGGTGTTCGTTGCCGACTGTGGTGAAGTGGCGGGGTCGCTACGCGCGGGACGGGATGGATGGGTTGCGTGACGCGCCGCGGTCGGGGCGTCCGTTGACGCATGGTCCCGAGAAGCGGGCGTTGTTGATCGCGAAGGCGTGCACGCGTCCGCCGGATACCGACTCCGGGCAGCGCCGGGAGCGCTGGACGCATCGCGAGCTGGGTGAGCAGGTGGGGATCTCGGAGTCCCAGACGCACGTGATCCTGAGCCGGGCGGAGATCCGCCCGCACCGGACCGAGTACTGGGTGATGACCGATTTCGACCAACCCGAGTTCGAGGCCCGGGCGGGCGAGGTGTGCGGCCTGTACCTCGATCCGCCCGCTGGCGCGCTGGTGCTCTCGATCGACGAGAAGACCAGCATCCAGGCCCGCGGGCTCGCGCGAGCGGACACGCTGCCGAAGGCGGGCAAGCCCGCGCGTCGCGACTACGAGTACACGCGCAACGGGACGATGAACCTGTTCGCGGCGTTGCGCGTGCACTCCGGCGAGACGCACGCGATGACCTGCACGACCCGTAACAGCCTTGACCTGATCCGCTTCCTTGAGGAGATCGACGACACGATCCCGCCGGCCAAGGGTCAGCAGATCATCGCGATCATGGACAACCTCTCGACCCACAAGAGCAAGGACCTGAAGAAGTGGCTACGCGCGCACCCGCGGTGGCGGTTCGTGTTCACACCCAACCACGCCAGCTGGCTCAACCAGGTCGAGATCGTGTTCGCGATCATGTGCCGCCGACTGCTCAAGCACGGCCACTTCGACACCCCACAGGACCTCGCCGAGCAGATGCTCGCCTACGTCGAGACCCACAACCAGACCGCCAAGCCGTTCAACTGGACCTACACCGGCAAGGTCCTCAACGCATGAGTCAACTTACTTACAGGATGCACCACTAGCGGGGACGTGAATGCACCCTTGAGGACGCTTCCGAGGCTCTCCTTGGCCGCGGTGGCGGCGGTGACGTAGATCGTGTAGCTGACGATCCGGCCGGCGAAGAAGGCCGCGGTCAGCGGCAGCAGCGGCGCGTCGACGAGCCCGGCGGCGACGAACAGTTGCGCTGAGGGGAGTGGCGAGAGCGCGAACAGAGCGAGACCCGCAGCCGCGCGTTTAGGGCCGCCGGCGATCGCGTCGCGCGCGGCCTCGAGGCTGGCGATCCGCTTTGGTGAGAGCCGGTTGCGGTACCGTCGGCTGCCGTAGGCGAGCGCGAGCCGTCCGTCCGCGGCCGCTGCTGCGCCGACGAGCACGAGCGGGATCGCCGCGAGGTCTGATTGAAGGCGGAAGAAGACGAGGACGGCCCACGTCGGCGGCCCGAAGGCGGGGAGCAGGTTGACGCCGAACACGACTCCGGCGAGAACCAGATACCCGATGAGACCCAGTCAACAGCCGCCTCTCTGAGCGGGCATCCGCGGCCTGCCCAGTGGGCACTCAGCAGTTCGCCGCACTCGAGAGGGGACTCGCGGGGGTCTGCGGGGTTCTACCGCGGCGCTGTCGGCGCGATTACGGATGCGGCGCGGACACGTGCGACGTGATGCTTGGGGTATGGAGTCGGCTCAGGCATCGTCGGCTACGGCGGCGGTGGCTCGCGGGCCACGACGGCGATCCGGGATTCGCGACGCTCTCGGTTGGCTGGTGGAGCATCGCTATCGCGTGCTGTCCGGGATCGCGGCCGGCTCGATCATCGTCGGTGGCGCTTTGTACCTCGCCGGGGAGCAGGCCGCCGGCCGTGATGTGTGGGCGGCTGCGGTGGCGCTGTTGGCGGCCGAGCTCGCGGTCGAGGTGGTGCGCACGGTGATCGTCGACCATCACATGGGGGTCGACACGATCGCGCTGGTTGCGATGGTCGGGGCGCTGGCCCTGGGGGAGGAGTTCGCGGGAATCATCATCGGCCTGATGTTCTCCGGCGGGGCGACGCTCGAGGACATCGCCTCGGCTCGCGCCCGCCGGGAGCTGACGGCGCTGATCCAGCGCGCGCCGAAGGTGGCGCAGCTGCGGGTCGGTGAGCAGATCGAGCAGGTGCCCGTCGCCCAGGTAAAGACGGGCGACGTCGTTGTCGTCAGGACTGGGGAGGTCGTGCCGGTCGACGGCACGGTGGTCGGCTCGGAGGCGGTCGTCGACACGAGCACGCTGAGCGGCGAGCCGCTCCCGGTGACGATCGGGCCGGGGATGGCGGTCCTGAGTGGGTCTGCGAACGCCGGTTCCCCGTTTGACGTGCGCGCCGAGAAGCCCGCGGCCGAGAGTGCCTACGCGGCGCTCGTGCGCCTGGTCGAGCAGGCGCAGGCGCACCGGGCGCCGTTCGTGCGGATGGCCGACCGCTACGCCGGGTTCTTTCTCCCCACGACGCTGATCATCGCCGGCCTCGCGTGGGCGATCAGCGGCGACCCGGTCCGCGCGCTGGCCGTCGTCGTGGTCGCGACGCCGTGCCCGTTGATCCTCGCCGCCCCGATCGCGCTCGTCTCCGGACTCTCGCGCGCCGCCCGCTACGGGGTCATCGTCAAGGGTGCCGGCGCGATCGAGACGCTCGGCGAAGCCCGCACCGTGCTGTTCGACAAGACCGGCACACTCACCGTCGGAACGCCCGACGTACGCGACCTCGTCCCCTATCGTGATCACCGATCCGCCGAGCTGCTCGCGCTTGCCGCCTCGGTCGACCGCATGTCCGCGCATGTGCTCGGCGAGGCGCTGGTGCGCGCCGCCGCCGAGGCGGGGCTCCCGCTCCAAACCCCGACCCATGTTCGCGAGGAACCCGGCCAGGGGATCCAGGGAGTGATCGATGGGCGCACGGTGGCGGTCGGGAGCCGCGCGTTCATGCGTTCGGTCGGGATCCCCGAGGACGAGATCGCCTCCGCCGCCGTCGTGCGCGGCCACGGCTCCGGCGAGGCGCACGTGCTTGTCGGCATCGACGGCCACGTCGGTGGGGTGATCGTGATGGCCGACGAACTCCGACCCGACGCCGACCGGATCGTCGAACGACTGCGCGGCGAGGGCATTCGCCACGTCGCGATGGCCTCCGGGGACCGTCGATCCGTGGCCGAGCGGATCGGCCGAGAACTCGGCGTCGACCGCGTCTACTCAGAGCAGTCCCCCGAGCAGAAGCTCGAGGTCGTCCGCCGCCTCCGCGCCGACCCGGAGCTGAGCCCGGTGATCATGGTCGGCGACGGCGTCAACGACGCACCCGCGCTCGCGCTCGCAGACCTCGGCATCGCGATGGGCGTCGCCGGCGCAACAGTGTCCTCGGAGACCGCCGACGCCGTGATCACGATCGACCGGATCGACCGCGTGGCCGACGCCGTGCACACCGGACGGCGGTCCCTGCACATCGCCAGACAGAGCGTGCTCGCCGGCATGGGCCTCAGCCTCGCCGCAATGGCGGTCGCAGCCGCCGGCTACCTCCAGCCGGTCGCCGGCGCCCTGTTCCAAGAGGCCATCGACCTCGCCGTGATCCTCAACGCCCTGCGCGCACTGCGCGGCTGAACACGCCAGCTCCATATCGGAGCGCTCTTAGCTACTACGGATCTGTCGTGTGGCGTGGCCTATTGCCGGACATGTCGCAGTCGTCCACGCTTGCTCCATGGATGCGGACCAGCCGAGGCGAGGACGCGATGTTCACCACAATCGTGTGGGCGACGGACGGATCGGAGAACCACGTCCGAGCACTCCGAATGCGCCCAAGCGCTGGCGACGGGCGAAGGAGCGATCCTCAAGCTGGTGGACCTCGTCGGACCGCAGCCGGCGCAGGCGTCGTCCGGAGTGGTGCCCGGCTGCACTGACGAAGGGAGCGTGACCGTGCCGGCCGCGGTCAAGTCGTTTTCGCCGGCGTCGAGCTGGAACGGCGGGTACTCGGGCGTCATCAGCGCGGCGTAGACGACAACGCGCAGCGCCCATTGGTTCAGGTCGATCACGAGGTCGAAGATCGAGCGCGGGTAGACGCCCCGGAACAGGAGCACCACGGCACCGACGAGCACGAGCACGCCGATCAGCCCGATCCACGTCAGACCGCCCCAGGAGCGGGTCGAGGCGGTCCAGGCGAGCGTTCCGCCGCCACCGATGAACACGCCGGCGATCACGTGCTGAGGAATCCCCAACAGCCACCAGCCGATCAACGGCGAGCCCCGACGCTGATGCTCCGGGTACTCGACCTCGAACCGGGCCGGAAACATTCACCAGCATGAACGGCGGGTAGCGATCGGTCCCGTTGGCCCGTAGGCGTAGAAGGCGACCCGCCACGAACAGCGCACCCCGCTCACGTTGAACGCGAACAGGCCACACGGATAACGACCGGGGCACTGTACGGCCCCCGGTCCCGAACGCAGGTCTGCGCCCGGTATTCGTGGTCAGAGTGCGAATCCCGAACCCCGCTACCCGAGGGCGCAGGCCGCCACTCGGCCGGTGCGGCCAACGGCGTCCCGACCGCTGCGCCAAACCTGGCAGGCGGTGGCGCGCGGGGGGCCAGTAGCGCGCTTCAGGCTGCGCCTGTACATTTGTCCGCTTCTCGTGTCGGAGCGAACGATTGACGCACCGCCGATCTCGGGATTGGCGGCATCGGATCGCGCCGGAGCGGGACGTGGCACGCCGGTGAGGTCGTTGCTCCGGGAGCATCCCGGAGCGAGTACGGGCGTCGTCCTCGTCGCGTTCTCGGTGCTACTGGTGCTGTGGGCGCAGACCCGCCCCGGCTTTGACCCCTACGGCTGGCTCGTCTGGGGCCACCAGACGCTGCACCTGAATCTGAACACGAACGGGGCGCCGTCCTGGAAGCCGCTTCCGTATCTGTTCACGGTGCCCTACGCCATCACCGGGCACTACGCGATGTGGCTGTGGATGTTCACCACCGTGGCGATCTCGTTCAGCGGCGTGATCTTCGCCGGCCGGATCGCCTACAAGCTCACGGGGCCATCGCCCGAGCATCGCTACGCGCCGTGGCTCGCCGCCGTCTTCGCGGCCGTGAGCCTGCTCGGCATCCGCGACTACATGCATTACATCCTCAGCGCGCAGTCGGACACGATGATCGTCGCGCTCACGCTGGGCGCGATCGACTGCCACCTGTCCAAGCGGCCCCGGACTGCCTTCTGCCTCGCGGTCCTGACCTCGCTCGGACGCCCCGAGGTGTGGCCGTTTGTCGGCCTGTACGCGATCTGGGCCTGGCGCTCGGTTCCCGAGATGCGCGGGCTGGTCGTGGCCGGGCTGGTCGTGATCCCGCTGCTCTGGTTCGGGATTCCCGCGCTTACCGCCAACAGCTTCTTCGTCGCCGGCAACCTGGCGCTGCATTCCGGCCGCGCTCTGCACAACAACAAGGTCTTCGGGACGATCGGTCGCTTCCTCGACCTGCACGAGGCCCCGATCTGGATCGCCGTGCTGCTGTCGGTCGGGGTGGCGATCTGGCGCCGGGACCGGCCCACGCTCGTGCTCGCCGCCGGCGTTGTTGCCTGGGTCGTGGTCGAGATCGCGTTCGCCCTGCACGGCTGGTCGGCGCTGAACCGCTACATGTTCGAGCCCGCCGGGGTGGCGGTCGTGATCGCCGCGGTGTTCGTCGGACGCCTGCTCCAGGGCGTGTCCAGCTGGAACGTCGCGGGGCGCCCGAGCCTGCCCAACATCCCCAACTGGGTGGGGATCGCGATCGTCGCGCTGATCGCCCTGGCGCTGGTCCCGTCGGCGATCACCCGCCTCCACGCCGAGCACAAGGACCTCTACCACGAGCGTGCACGCACGCGACAGATCAACCGGTTGCAGGGAGTGATTGCGCGGATCGGCGGCCCTGCGGCCGTGACCGCCTGCGGCCAGCCCGCCAGCGAGCTGTCGTTCCAGAGCGTCCTGGCCTGGGAGACCCACCTCAACGTCGGCGTCGTCGGCTTCCATCCCTCCCGGGATATCCACCGCCGCCGGCCCGTCGTGGAGTTCAGGCCGGTCGGCAACGGGTGGAACGTGCACCCGTACCACACGCCGCCGGCGTTGCGGGCGCAATGCCGGCATCTGATCGCGCGAACCGCGATCAGCTAGACTAGGGGCCTGTCCAAAAAGGTCCGTCCGGCGGGTTTAAGACCCTTCGGTGATGGCTATGGGTCCAGCGAAGGGTCAGGCAGCGACGTTGCAGATCGAGATGGTCTGTTTGGATGAGTTGGTGCCGGCGGAAGACCGGTTGCGACGGATCGATGAGGCGGTCGATTGGGGGTTCGTTCGCTCGGAGGCGGAGCCGTATTACGCGCGGGACGTGGGGCGTCCGTCGATCGATCCGATCGTGCTGGTGAAGCTGATGTTGGTCGGCGCGTTGGAGGGTGTCGCGTCGATGCGGGAGTTGTTGCGGGTCGCGGCGTTGCGGGTCGATGTTCGCCGGTTCCTCGGCTATGGGTTGCATGAGCGGTTGCCGGTGCATCAGACGATCAGTCACGCGCAGACCCGGCGGTTCGTGGACGCGCAGTTGTTCGAGCGGTTGTTCTTGCGGTCGGTCGCGTTGTGCGGTGAGCACGGGCTGATCGATGGGACGCATCTGTCGGTCGATGGGTTCCATGTCGAGGCGAACGCGGCGTTGGCGAGCTTGCGCGCAAGCCTCGCGCCGGTCGAGGGGGCGGATCCTGGCGCGCAGACGCCGGCGGCGGAAGCTGGCGAGGACCGCCTCACCGATGACGGGGATGAGGGCGGCGCAGACACGGACGGTCCGGCGGAACCGAGGCCCCAGCTGCAGCTGGTGGAGCCGCGGACTGGACCGACGCCGAAGCGACGCAGCTCGAACGCAACGTCGGTATCGCGCAGCGAATCCGGACGCGAAGCTGCGTCACAAGCCCGGGCAGCGGCCGCATCTGGTGCATCGCGGCCAGGTCGCGGTCGATCCCCAGGCGCGGTGCGTCGTGGCGTGCCTGGGTGAGCGGGCCGATGGGCATGAGGGTGATGCGCTGGTGCCGATCGTGGAGCGCGCCCGGTTCGCGTCCCCCAGGCTCGAGTCGGTCGGGACTGATCAGGGGTACGCCGCAGAGCGGGTGTGGCGGGCGATGCAGGATCTCGGGATCAACGCGCTCGTGCCGCCACAACGAACGATGCTGCCGGCGCCGGGCGAGGCTGCCAAGACCGACGCGCAGCAGGCCGCCCAAGCAGCTCGGGAGCGGTGCAAGACCCCGCGCGGCGTGTGGTCATACATCCAGCGGATGGCCGACGCCGAGGGTGTCGTCGGCGAGCTCAAGCGCCAACACGGCATGGATCGCGCACGCTCGCGAGGCACCCCGCTGTTCCACGTGCAACTGCTGCTCGGCTGCTCGGCGCTGAACCTCAAGCGGATCGTCGCATACGCCGGTGAGGCCGCGACCGGCACCGCCGCAGGACCGCGAACCGTGAAGGCGCAAGCGGTCCAAGCGTCGGGGGAGGCCTCAACGCGCTCCGCCGGCGTCAGCTGGCACCGGATCACGCTCACCGCGGGCGCGGGAGCCGCCAACACCCACATCATCGCGCCCGCCTGGACGATCGGACTCTCGCTCAACTGAGGTCACCGACCCGGGCCCGACCCCCTTCTTGGACAGGCCCCTAGACCCTATGGAGGATGATTCGCCGGGACGTTGAAGGCCGGACCTCGATCGCATTTTGCGGGGGTTTGACTGGCCGGAGATGGGCTCCGGCTGACCCCATACGAAGGAGGTCCGACCGTGACCGGAACGATGACATGGGCGGCGATGGATGTCCACGCGCGCTCGACCTATGCCGCGTCGTTGGATGTGGTGACGGGCGAGCTGTCGCGTCAGCGGTTCGATACCGGGGCGGTGGAGCCGGTCGTTGGGTGGTTGGCTGGGTTGCCGGGGCCGGTGCGTGCGTGCTACGAGGCGGGCCCGACCGGGTTCGGGCTCTACCGGGCGGCGGCGGCGGCGGGGATCGAGTGTCAGGTGATCGCGCCGATCCAAGACGCCGCGTCTGTCGGGGGATCGCAACAAGTCCGATCGTCGCGACACCGACCTGTTGTTGCGTCAGCTGATGGCTGGCGCGCTCACGCCGATCGCGGTGCCATCCGCCGACGTTCGAGGCGGCGAGGGACCTGGCCAGGGCGCGCGAGCAGGTCAGGCTCGACTTGATGCGCTGCCGGCACAGGCTCTCGAAGCTGCTGTTGCGTCACGGCCGCGTGTGGGACCGCACCGCCGTGGACTCAGACGCACCGTCAGTGGCTCTCGGCGCAGAGGTTCGAGCATCAGAACACCGAGCTGGCGTTCATCGACAACCTCGCCGCCTGCGACGGGCTCGTGACGCGCAAACAGGCGCTCGACGAGCGGCTCTCGTGGGTTGCGACTGGACCCGGAGTTCTGGCCGGTCGTTCGCCGGCTGCGCGCGTTCCGCGGGATCGACACGCTCTCGGCGTTGATCGTCGTGCTCGAGGTCGCCGGACTTCGAGCGGTTCCCTCGCGCGGTGCAGCTCGGATCGTGGCTGGGGCTGGTGCCTTCGCGCCAGCAGTCCGGCGAATCCGACGTGCACGGATCGATCACCAAGACCGGCTCGAAGTACGCCCGGCGGATCCTGGTCGAGGCCGCCTGGCACTACGCCCGTCCGCCGAGGATCGGCACGGACGCTCGCAGAGCGCCAGGAGGGACTGCCCGACCACGTCCTGCAGATCGCCTCACGCGCCCAGCACCGCCTCTACCGGATCCACCGCCGGATGCGGGAGCGCAAGAAGCCCGGCAACGTGATCACCGTCGCATGCGCGCGCGAGCTCGCCTGCTTCCTCTGGGCCGCCGCGACTGCCCCATAACCCAGACTGACAGCCCTCTCCCGCTCGGGTGGGGAGGCGCCGGGCCCCGAAGTCCGCTGGCACGCGCGGCACTACTATGGACAGCCCTCACCAGGCCACGCCCGCTTCTAGACACGCGTCCGCCAGCGACGCAACCAGGGACCTGGGGTAGCCAACCCCCGCATATGAGACTGACCGACGTCGAGAACTTCGCCCGACGCCTCCCCACCCGAGCACACCTCCACCAACCCCCCAACGGCAGCAACGAGGGGAGAATGAACGCTGCTCACTTGAAGAGTTCCATATGAGTAGTGCTCTGGTAGGTGGTGGGAAGGGTTATGTAGCTCGGCGGTGAACTTGGCTGGCATGGGTGCCGCGAGCGTGATGGACATCGGGATCGTTGAGGAGTTGGTCGGGGTCGCGCCGGCGGTGGTCGATCGGTTGGCGGAGTTCTTCGTTGATGTCGCGTCGGGTCTGGTGCGCTCGGAGCAGCGGTGGGCTGCGGAGTACTACGCGCGGGCGTTGATGATGGAGGGGGCGCGTAAGTCGTTGGAGCCGATGGTCGCGCGGATGGGCGGAACGAGCGTGGAGTACGAGGCGCTGCAGCATTTTCTGGCTGATAGCCCGTGGGATCCGGCGGTGATTGATCGGGCGGTCGCTGAGCGGGTGTGCGCGGTGATCGAGCCTGTGGCGTGGGTGCTGGATGACACCGGCGTCCCGAAGTACGGCCGGCATTCGCCGGGGGTCAAGCGTCAGTACTCCGGGACGCTGGGGAAGATCGGGAGCTGCCAGATCGCGGTGTCGCTGCATGCCGTCAGCACCAAGGGCACGGTCCCGTTGGGGTTCCGGCTCTACGTGCCCGAGGACTGGTGTCAGGACCCGGTCCGCCGGCGGGAGGCGAAGATCCCCGCGAGCGTCGAGTTTCAGACCAAGCCGGCGCTCGGCGGGGAACTCGTCGCGAGGGCGGCGGGCTGGAAGGTCCGCCGCGCGCCGGTGCTCGGCGATCAGGCCTACGGCAACGACGCCAAGCTCCGCGCCCGCCTGCACGATGACGGCATCGACTACGTGCTCTCGATCGGCCCGGAGTGCGACGTGTTTGATCCCGGCACCGTCTTCGTCGTCCCTGAGCGCAAGCCCGGCTCGCGCGGCCCCGCGCCCAGCGCCCTAGCGACCGACGCCGAGCCGCGGCCGATCGCAGCGCTCGTAGCCGGCCTTGACCCAGAGGCGTTCCAGCCGGTCGCGTTTCGCGATATCGACGGCGGTCAGCTCGTCTCGCGGTTCGCGTTCGTGCGCGTGATCGCCGCTCACCCCGTCACCCGCGATCGCCAAGCACCGCGCGAGGAATGGCTGATCATCGAATGGCCCGAAGACCACGAGCAGCCCAGCGACTACTGGATCAGCAACCTGCCGGCCGACACCGAACCAGAGCAGCTCGCGCGACTCGCGCGCCTGCGCTGGATGATCGAGCTCGACTACAAACAGCTCAAAGGCGAACTCGGCCTTGACCACTACGAGGGCCGCAGCTACCTCGGCTTTCACCATCACTGCACGCTGGTGACGGCCGCCCACGGCTTCTTGACGCTGGAGCGGGCCGACCCAAATCGCCCGCGGCCGGCCTGACACTCCCCCAAGCGGTGCTGCTACTGCAGCCCGTCTGGAAGTGCTGGACCGGCCGCTGCTCCACCTGCCAACAGCCGATCAGTCTCAACGCTCTACCACTACGCCGACCACCCAGACGCGAGTAACACCACCTACCAGAGCACTACTCATATGGAGGAACGTCTGTCAAGTGAGCAGCGTTCATTCTCCCCTCGTTGCTGCCGTTGGGGGGTTGGTGGAGGTGTGCTCGGGTGGGGAGGCGTCGGGCGAAGTTCTCGACGTCGGTCAGTCTCATATGCGGGGGTTGGCTACCCCAGGTCCCTGGTTGCGTCGCTGGCGGACGCGTGTCTAGAAGCGGGCGTGGCCTGGTGAGGGCTGTCCATAGTAGTGCCGCGCGTGCCAGCGGACTTCGGGGCCCGGCGCCTCCCCACCCGAGCGGGAGAGGGCTGTCAGCTGGAGTTATGGGGCAGTCGCGGCGGCCCAGAGGAAGCAGGCGAGCTCGCGCGCGCATGCGACGGTGATCACGTTGCCGGGCTTCTTGCGCTCCCGCATCCGGCGGTGGATCCGGTAGAGGCGGTGCTGGGCGCGTGAGGCGATCTGGAGGACGTGGTCGGGCAGGCCCTCCTGGCGCTCTGCGAGCGTCCGTCCGATCCTCGGCGGACGGGCGTAGTGCCAGGCGGCCTCGACCAGGATCCGCCGGGCGTACTTCGAGCCGGTCTTGGTGATCGATCCGTGCACGTCGGATTCGCCGGACTGCTGGCGCGAAGGCACCAGCCCCAGCCACGATCCGAGCTGCACCGCGCGAGGGAACCGCTCGAAGCCGGCGACCTCGAGCACGACGATCAACGCCGAGAGCGTGTCGATCCCCCGGAACGCGCGCAGCCGGCGAACGACGGGCCAGAACTCCGGGTCCAGTGCAACCCACGAGAGCCGCTCGTCGAGCGCCTGTTTGCGCGTCACGAGCCCGTCGCAGGCGGCGAGGTTGTCGATGAACGCCAGCTCGGTGTTCTGATGCTCGAACCTCTGCGCCGAGAGCCACTGACGGTGCGTCTGAGTCCAGGCGGTGCGGTCCCACACGCGGCCGTGACGCAACAGCAGCTTCGAGAGCCTGTGCCGGCAGCGCATCAAGTCGAGCCTGACCTGCTCGCGCGCCCTGGCCAGGTCCCTCGCCGCCTCGAACGTGGGGGATGGCACCGCGATCGGCGTGAGCGCGCCAGCCATCAGCTGACGCAACAACAGGTCGGTGTCGCGACGATCGGACTTGTTGCGATCCCCCGACAGACGCGGCGTCTTGGATGGCGCGATCACCTGACACTCGATCCCCGCCGCCGCCGCCGCCCGGTAGAGCCCGAACCCGGTCGGGCCCGCCTCGTAGCACGCACGCACCGGCCCCGGCAACCCAGCCAACCACCCAACGACCGGCTCCACCGCCCCGGTATCGAACCGCTGACGCGACAGCTCGCCCGTCACCACATCCAACGACGCGGCATAGGTCGAGCGCGCGTGGACATCCATCGCCGCCCATGTCATCGTTCCGGTCACGGTCGGACCTCCTTCGTATGGGGTCAGCCGGAGCCCATCTCCGGCCAGTCAAACCCCCGCAAAATGCGATCGAGGTCCGGCCTTCAACGTCCCGGCGAATCATCCTCCATAGGGTCTAGGCCCGATCGAGCGTCCCATCAGCACGTCGTCCACGTAGCGCACGTCGAGCTTGAACTCCTCGTGCAGCACGCCCTCAACACTGAAGCCGCAGAGCGCGTAGACTGCCTGCGCGGCCGCGTTATGGCCGAGCACATGGAGGCGTAAGGCGCCGCACCCCGCGCCGGGGCCATGGCAAGACGCTACCCGAGCAGGTTCCGCGCCCTGAGAAGACACTCGAGCGCCGCAACGCTCGCCTCGGTCCGGCCCATTTCGAGGGCCGCCTGACGCTCGCCTATGCGTCGGCCGGCGAACCGTCGCTGGCGGCCCAGGGCGATATCTGGGGCTCCGTGGATGATCGTAGGTGACGTGAGCGCTCGATTCTGCGTCTGAGCAGGCTCTTTGCACCGGTGAGAGGGGTTTTCGACGTGCCCACGTTGTCGACTGCGACGGGGAGGGTGGATGTCTCGACGCGGACTTCGCCCCCTGGGGCGACGTTCATTGCCGGCCAGCGGAGCTGCGCCGGGCAGTCAAGGACCGGCCCGAATGGGCCGAGCGCAGCGAGCCGCGAAGCGGCGTCCTTGACGGGTAGGAACAGCAGAGCTACCAGGGAGATCGCGCCCGGGCAGGGCTCCGAAATGCGGCGCAACAACGAGGATACGTGCCTCCGCAAAGCCCGACCGATGCCCGCCCCCCGGCGCGCCCCTGTGACCTCTACCGCGCCTCCGAAATCACCTGCGTGCAGGCCCGGCGAGCCGAATCTTCACCTACGATCATCCCGATATCTCGGTCGCCGGGGGGCTCTCGGTGTTCAGCTGTGCGGTGCGCGGGCCCGCGGAGCTGCCCTGCACCGGCACTTCGAGGTATGCGGGACGAGGCCCGCGCCCGTGGGCCTTACTCCCGCGTCGCGCCGCGACTCGGTCCTCGTCGGGGTGCTCTGGCAGGATCACCGGCTCCGGCCGGCTGCTGATCGACGGCGTCCGCACCGGGCGCGCCGTCTGCGCAGCGGGCTGAGATGGTGGCGCTCAGCGGTGTGCGGGCGGGATCACGAACACGCGCTGCCCTTCGAGGAAGCGACCGCCGTCGGGCGACGCCGGCGGCAGCCGGTAGACGTCGACGTGCCGGCCGATAATGCCGCTGCCGGTGTCTTGGGCGACGAACCACCCGCCGTTGACCCGGGCGTAGGCCGGGATGTAGATATGGCTGCCCGCTGGGATGATCCGTGGATCGACCGCGACGCTGTGGTACGGCGTGAGCGCGAGCGACGGCCCTGGGGCGAAGTCGACTCCGGGGACCGGGGAGTAGCGAACGGCCGGGCCGTCCGACCAGCCGCCCCGCTGCAGCGGGAAGGTCACCGCGCCTGCCGCGTTGCGCCAGCCGCCGGCCCGCCATGCCGGATCGCCGTTGGTCCAGTCGCCGTTCGGGGTCGGCTTGGTCGGCCGCCCGCGGGCGTTGACCCAGCGCTCGACGCCGAAGTCGGCGACATGGACCCGCGTTCCGCCGAGCGTGATGCCGTCGCCCTCCATGACCATGCCAAGGCCCGAGTACAGCCAGTCGATGCGGTGGCGCCCCCGCAGTCCCGGGGCGGAAACGAGCTCGCCGCGGAACCAGCGCTCGGGCACGGGCCAGTATTCGGTGATCGTCACTCCCGACAGCCAGTGGCCGCGCGCCGCCGTCCGGGCTAACGCGGCGTTGTGGATGCGGACGGGCGCGGGGTGGCCTGACGGCGCCGCGGCGCACGCGCCGAGCAGCGTGGCGAGGGCGACGAGGAGCGGTGCGAGGCGGCGGGCCTGCATCACAGCGCTCCGGCGCGCGGCAGCCCCGCGGACTCCTGGGCGAAGGCGAGCAGCGACAGTGCGACGATGTCGTCGCTCGGCTCCGACGTGCTCGAGGATAGGACGCTGTCGAGATAGCGGAAGCCGCGGCCGTCGAAGGACCGGTAGAACGATCCGAGTGCGGTGCAGTTCCGGTAGCCGTCGGGGGCTCCGAGGGGATCGACGTTGCCGGCGCCCGTGGGACCGTCGACGACCGCGCCGGTGAGCACCGGCGGCGTCCCGTTCAGCGAGCCGGCCAGGTTGGCCACCTGGTGCGAGAGACAGTGCGGGAACAGCGAGCCCGCGCCGACGACGAACGTCGTGCCCCACGGGTTGGCCCCGAGCACCCAGCTCAGCTGCTGCTCGGCGAAGCGCTCGAACGAGCGGTCGCCGGTCATCGCTGCGTACAGGCGCGCCTCGGACGCGTAGCCGAGTGCGTGGCTGACCGTGTCGGTCGGGATCGCCGGGTCCGCGAGGCCGAACGGCCCGGTCCTGCCGATCTGCGCGGCGAGGCCGAGCTGGTCGTGCATATCGCCCCGCAGGTCGGAGGCGTTCGTCCATAGGTCGGTCGTGTGATGCGTGGCCACCATCGCGCGGTAGAGGTCGAAATGCGCCAGCGCGGCGACGTCGTAGAGGTTGAGCGCATCCTCGCCGGCCTGCGACGAGCTCATGTAGCGGTCGGCCCACAGCGAGGCGGCGAGGAGGTACCGGTACGGGTTCGTCTGGGGTAGGTCGGATGTGCCGTAGTGCAATGTGGCGAGGTACAGCTCTATCGCGGCGAGCTCCATGTCGTCGCGCCACTCGGGCTCGGCGTAGTAGGAGGCCGGGACGCTGCCGGCGAGCGGCCCGCGCCAGCTCGTGGCCGCCGCCGCGTAGAGCGTCTGCCCGGCGAGCAGGCAGCGGTGCGCGTACGCCGGGTCGCTGGCGCCGAACACCTGGGCGCAGAGCGCGAAGGCCGCCGCCTCGCGACCGGCGAGGTTCGGGCTGACCGGCGCGCCGGCTCGGTTGGCGGCGAACACGGGCCGGTGCACGAGGTAGCGCAGCGATGGATCGCGGTACCCGGCGTCGGCCTGCGGCAGGCGCCACACGTCGTGGTCCCCGAGCACCGTGTCGCCGTCGCCGTCGCCGAGGCCGACCTGCTCGTAGAGCACCTTGCGCCGGGCGTCCCAGGTGCGCAGCAGCCAGTCCGTGCCGAAGCGCGCCTCGCTCGCCAGCGCGCCGGCGCCGCTCAATCTCGCCCCGTACTCGCGCAGCGTGAACAGCAGCATCACGTCGGTGAACGAGGCGGTCCCGGAGAACTTGAGGTAGTCGCCGGCGTCGAACCAGCCGCCGCTGAGGTCGACGGTCGTGGTGTCGGCGCGTAACGGGCCGGCGAGCTGGTCGTCGCGGTAGCGCGGGATGGCGTACACCCGCGCGTTCGCGTCGGCCGCGTGGGCGGGACGGCGGTGGAGCGCGTCGGCGATCACCTGCGGGCCGTCGCGCTGCGCCTGCAGGAACTCGACGGCGCCGTCCGTAAGCGGGGCGTACAGCGAGGTCCGGGACCGGACCCGGAACGGCGGCGAGAGGGTCGCTCCGACGCGGACCCGGTACGTGCCCGGAGTCCGCAGGGCGCTGAAGTCGATGATCCGGCAGGCGAGCCAGCGGGCGTTCCAGCGCCCGCACGCCGTGCGGCTGCGCGAGCGGAGGGCGACGGCGCCGCCCGGTCGGACGACCTCGAAGCGAAGGCTCCCGGGCTGGCGCTGCGTGAGCACGTACGCCCGCTTGGCGTCCGCGGGGTCGTAGCCGACCTGGTTGACGCGGATGCCGGCGCGTCCGGGCGAGGCAGCGGCGTACGCTCGCGGGGGATCCGGGGACCGCGCGCCGGTTAGGACGGCAGCCCCGGCGAGGAGCGCCGCCGTGCCGCACGCCAGGCGTGTCGCCCGGGTGCGCATCAGACCGTGACGGATTCGTCGGCGGCGATGATCGTGCCGGTCCGCGCCAGGTGCCGCCAGCCGACCTGGCGCCCCAGCAGCGCGGAGAGGACGCCGTCGAGCACGACGAAGTAGGTGATCTGGCGCCAGGCCAGCTGCTGGAGCGGCAGAGCCCACAGGGGACGGCGCGACTCGCCGTCGAGGCCGAAGGCGACCCACGCGAGCGTGAGCTGGAAGAGGTTGAACGCCAGCCAGAAGGCCAGGATCGGCATCGGGTCCAGGAACAGGATGCTGTAGATCGCGAACAGGTCGATCAGCGGTGCGGTCAGCGGCAGCGCGATCTGGAAGGCGAGCAGGACGGCGACGGCGCGGCGGCCGAAGGCGTGCTCCCCCTTGCCCCACAGCGCCGAGCGGTGCTTCCACGCCGACTGGATCGTCCCGTAGGCCCACCGGGTGCGCTGGCGGTACAGCGCGCGCAGGCTGGCCGGGGCCTCGGTCCACGCCCGAGCCCGCGGCTCGTAGACGACCTTCCAGCCCGCGCGCCCGAGATCGAGCGTGATGTCGGTGTCCTCGGCGATCGTGGCGCCGGACACCCCGCCGATCTCGGCGAGCGCGTGGCGGCGGAAGGCGCCGATCGCCCCGGGCACGGTCGGCGTGGCGCCCAGCACCTCGTACGCGCGACGGTCGAGGTTGAAGCCCATGACGTACTCGATGTGCTGCCAGCGGCCGACGAGGCTGCCGCGGTTGCCGATCTTCGTGTTGCCCGAGATGACCCCGATCTCGGGGGCCCGGAAGCGCTGCACCAGGTGGCTAAGCGTCTCGGGCTCGAAGATGGTGTCGGCGTCGACGGTGACGACGATCTCGTGGCGTGAGGCGGCCAGCGCGCGGTTGAGGGCCGCTGCCTTGCCGGCGTTCGCCTGGCGCAACACGCGGACGCGCTCGAGTCCGAGGCCCTCGACAACCGCGGCGGTGTCGTCGGCCGATCCATCGTCCACGACGACGACCTCCAGCTCACCCGCGTACCGCGAGGAGGCGAGCGAGCGCACGCAGCGCGCGATGCCGACCGCCTCGTTGTAGGCGGGCACGAGGATCGAGACCGGCGGCGCGTAGCCCGGGTCATACAGGGCACCGCGCAGCCGGCGCCGCTGCACGAGCGCCAGGCCGAGGCCGAGCGCCATGCGCAGGCCGACGATCGCGGTGACCGCCTCGACGAGGAGCGTCAGGGCGGTGACGATGAAGTTGACGATGCGGAGGACCTCGACGAGCAACGAGCCGCGCACGCGCTCGAGCGAGGTGGTCGGGAGCTCGATCGCCGAGCGCGGGCCCCCCATGTAGGTCGAGAGGTCGACGAGGCGGTAGCCCCGCGCGCGGAGCTCGTGGATGACCTGCGGCAGCGCCTTGACGGTCTGGTCCCGCCGGCCGCCGGCGTCGTGCATCAGGATGATGCCGCCGTGCGGGTCCGTGGGCAGTGCGTTGCGCAGGATCGTCGGCACGCCCGGGCGCGTCCAGTCCTCGGTGTCGATCGTGGAGAAGACGAGGTCATAACCGCTGCGGGCGACCGCGCTCAGGGCGCGGGCCTCGGCGGTGCCGACCGCGGCGGTCGTCGACGCGTACGGCGGCCGCACGAGGCGCGGGCGCAGACCGGTGACGCCCGCGATCGCCGACTCGGTCGCGGCGATCTGCGCGGACGCCTCCCAGCCAGGGAGCGCGGCGAGGTTCGCGTGCGTGAACGTGTGGTTGCCGATCTCGAAGCCGTCCCGAACGAGCTGCTGCGCGATCTCGGGATAGCGGACGACCATGCTGCCCACCATGAAGAACGTCGCGGTCGCGTGGTTGGCGACCAGGATCCTGGCGATCTTCCGGGTGTAGACCGGGCTTGGGCCGTCGTCGAAGGTCAGCGTCACCATCCGCTGCGACTGCAGGGCGCCGGGACGCGGCACGGGGGCGAGCGCGCCGTGGCGGTAGGTCAGGATCGGCGGCAGGTGGGCGAGCGGGGTCGCCCCGTGATCGAGCTCGCCGATCTCTCGCGGGTCGCCGACCAGCGCCACATGCCGCAGTCCGGGCAGCCGCTCGCGCAGCCCGGCCAGCTTGCGCCGGTACAGCGCAGTGGTGGTCACCAGCATCCGGGCGTCGCCGAGTCGTAGCCGCTCCTCGATCGGCTCCGGGCCGAAGGCTGAGAACAGCGGGCAGAACACGCTCCCGTGCTTGAGCGTGCCGAGCGCGGCCACGTACAACTCGGGGATTCGGCCGGCGAGCACGAACACCCGCTCGCCGCGCTGCACGCCGAGCCGATCCAGCACGGTGGCGAAGCGGTCGGTGCGCCGCTTGAGCTCGGCGTAGGTGAGCTCCAAGGCGTCGGCGCGCTTGCTCAGGAAGCGCAGCGCGACCGTCTCCGCGAGCGGGCCGGCCGCATGCCGATCCACCGCCTCGTAGGCGATGTTGAGCCCGCCGCCGGGCGGTCCGGCGAGCTCCGCCCGGGCCCCCGCCCACGAGACCCACGAGAACTCCTCGCGCGCCCGCGCGTAATCCGCCATGTTCCTCTCGTTCCGCACTTCTCGGAGGTCATTTCTCCCCCCACCCTTCGGCGTGTTGGGCGGCCTGGATCGCGAGGGCTTCGAGTTCGCGGACGAGGTCGTGTAGGCGTTTGTCGTTGGCCAGCCAGGGGCGGTAGCGCTCGGCCTGCTCGGCGTTGAGCAGCTTGCTGGCGGTCTTGCCGGAGATCTTGCGCGTCCAGTAGAGGTAGGGGCCGTGGCGTTGGTCGGTGTTGGCGTCGCGGCATCGGCAGTTCGGGTTGCCGCAGCGCAGCATGCGGCTGCTGAGCGTGCCGGGTAGGCAGGGTCCGAGCGCCGCGATCTCGTCGTGGATCTCGGCTGCTCGGGATTGGGGCTGGTCGGTGTTCTCGCTCATTGACGGTGGGTTGGTGGTGTCCGTCCGCTACCTACTGTATTCATATCGTAGGTGCTGGACAGAAGCGAAACGAGGAGCCCGGCATGACCGACCGCCCGCAGCAGCCATTCGAGCTCTCCACGCAGCGCCTGGGGGCGCTGCCGATCGTCGACCGGTTCCTTACGCGGATCGGCTTGCAGGAGCTGCTGGAGCGCTATCTGCCAGCGGGCGATCGGCGCGTGATGCTGCCGGCCGCGGTCGCGATCGGGTTGCTGGTGCGCAACCTGTGCGTGGCGCGCGAGCCGCTCTACGGCCTGGCTGAGTGGGCAGCGCGTCATGACCCCGGGCTGCTGGGGCTGGCGGCGGACGAGGCCGCCCTGCTCAACGACGACCGCGTCGGTCGTGCGCTTGACCAGCTGTTTGATGCCGATCGCGGCTCGTTGTTGACCGAGTTGATGCTCGGTGTGATCAAGGAGTTTCAGGTTGACTGCTCGCAGTTGCACAACGACTCGACGTCGATCACGCTGCACGGCGAGTACACGGCGGCGGACGGCCGCGCTCGCGCCGGCAAGCCGACGGTCGCGGCGGCGCTGGGGCACAGCAAGGACCACCGCCCCGATCTGAAGCAGTTCGTGCTGACGCTGACCGTCAGCGCCGACGGGGCGGTCCCGCTCGCGCATCGCCTGCTGGACGGCAACACCAACGACGATCAGACGCACATCACCACCTGGGACGACCTGGTCGCGCTCGTCGGCCACCCGGGGTTCCTCTACGTCGCCGACTGCAAGCTCGCCACACGCGAGCAGATGAGCCACATCGACTCCCACGACGGACGGTTCCTCAGCGTCCTGCCGCGCTCACGCGCCGAGGACTCACAGATCCGCGAATGGGCGCAGACGCACGCGTTTGACTGGACCGAGGCGGCGAGGCGTCCGGGCAAGCGCAAGGGCGATCCCGATCAGGTCTACTGGACCGCGCCCGCGCCGATCCCGACCAGCGAGGGGCACCGCATCGCCTGGGTGCGCTCCAGCCAGAAGACCGCGTGTGACGCCGAGGCGCGCCGCGCCCGGATCGAGCAAGGGATGCAAGCCCTGGAAGACGTCCAGGCGCGCCTGGCAAGCCCACGCTCACGACTCAAGACACGCCTGACTGCCGAGCAGGCCGCCCAGGACGCGCTCAGCAGCGCCGGCTCGGAACGCTGGCTCTCCTTCGAGATCACCGAAACCGTGCAGGACAGCTTCCGCCAGGAGAAGCGCGGCCGCCCCGGCGAGCAGACGCGCTACCGCAAGACCGCCAAGACGATCTTCACACTCACGTTCGCCGTCAACGACGAGCAGGTCGCCTACGACGCCGCCACCGACGGGCAATTCCCGCTCGTCAGCAACGACCGCGACCTCACAGACCCCGAACTGCTCGCCGCCTACCGCTACCAACCGAACCTCGAGAAACGCCACCACCAGCTCAAGACCGTGCTCAGCGCCGCCCCGATCGAGCTGAAGTCCGCCTCACGGATCGAAGGACTCGCCTGCTGCGAGTTCATCGCGCTGCTCTGCCAATGCCTGATCGAACGCGAGCTACGCGCCGCCATGACCCGCGAGTACGTGCCCGAACTCGCGCTCTACCACGAAGGCCGCGCCACCAAAGCGCCGACCGCCGCCCGCGTCTTCGACCTCTACACCGACACCGCCCGCCACCACCTCACCAGCCGGAACGGCGAGATCGTGCAGATCTTCGAGCCCGAACTCAACGACCTCCAACACCAAGTGCTCGACCTACTCGGCATTCCCGCCAACGCCTACCTCAGCCACTCCACAGGCCCCTGAGCGACACCTCCTCACACGTCGGGCATGGGGTGAGAAAACGGCCACGAGAAGTGCGGAACGAGAGATGTTCGGCGTCACGGCGGGCGAAATCGCGCGGAGCGTGTCAGTCATCGTCGGAGCTGAGGAGCGCGCGCACGTGCACGGGGAGTGCGTGCAGGACGCTCTGGCCCTCCCCCTCGGACACGTGCCGTTGCAGGACCGCCGCCGCCCGCGCCGCGAACGAGGCCTCGGTCTCGCCGGCGAGTCCAGCCGACGTGGCGATCTGAGCCAGGAAGCTGTCGGCGTCCCGCCAGTGCTCGGGCGCTCTGCTCGGATCCCAGCCCTCGAAGTACACGCCGCGCACGAAGATCGGCAGTTGTGCCGACAGCTGTGCCGACTCGTCGACCGACAACCGGTCACGCAGGGCCTGGAGGAAGGCCCGCAGCACCCGGTACGCGTAGCGCTGGTCCTGTCCCCCGAGCTCGTCGGCGAGATCCTTGAGCCAGATGTGAGCCTTCTCGACGCTGCGCTCGATGGTGTCCACGTGAGCCATGGTCATAGCCTCAGTCCTCGCAGATATCGGCGGTCCGTGCCTCGGTGATTCGCACGACGTCGTGCGGGTCGATCAGGACCGAATGGCGGTGGTCGCCGGCCGGGCAGAGGATGCGCTCGTGCTGGGTCAACCCGATATCGATCACCTCGGCCGCCGGGACGATCGGCCCAAACGGCGGTAGCGCCCCGACCTCGAAGGACGGGAAGCTCTGGGCGATCTGGTCCTCGTCGGCGAGCTGGAGGCGTCGGGTGGCCAACTCGCGGAGCCGGATGACCCCGGCGCCGGGTTCGAGCAGCCCAAGGTGCTCGCCCGCTTGCGGCAACGCAAGCAGCCGCACACCGCAGTTGATGTCGTACCCGACCCCGCCGGGCGAGACGATCCCGTCAGGCGGCTCGGTCGCGGCCACGCCACCCAGCTGCTTGAAGACGGCGGTTGCTCGGGTAGCGTCTTGCCATGGCCCCGGCGCGGCGTCAGACCCTCCCGCACGTTTCAGCGGAGGGTCACGATGTCGCCCGGGTGGGCCGGGAAGCCTGGTCGGCGCCTCTCGACCCCTGCGACGGCGGCGCGCTCTCAGCCCAGCGAGCATGGCGCTGGCTGGGCCGCTCGCAGCCGGCGGGCGGCGGCGCGCCGGCGTCCTCGGCTATCGCTACGAGCCGAAGCTGATCGGCCTCGACATCGGCCAGCTCTGGCAGCTCGTAGGAGTAGGCTCATGTGGCGCGCGCTCGGTCGCTGGCGCCACCCCAGGTCGGGAGCACTCTTCACGCTTGTGACACGCGCAGCAGGAACGCGCTGTCACCCGGAACCGTTCTGCGGATAACAGCGGTGACCGTCCTGGTTGTGTGTGCCCATACGTCTCGGACGCGGTATCGACGTTTGGAGCCAAGCCCGAGTGCCGCCGCACTAATGGAGACGGACGCGGGAGCCGATCCGCGGTTGAGCAACGCGACCGCGCGGTCTCCGTTGGCAACGGGCCTAGCCCACACGTCCACCTCGCCAGCCCGGGCAACGAGCCAGCCCTGGACGCCCAAACGATCCTGATCGATCGCGATCGCTTCTCGATTGGTGACCATCTCGCGGGTCCGGGGAGGCATCGTGCGGACATCGTCGCTGAGCATCAAGGGGGCGGCGAGGATCGCCCACAGGCTGAACTGTGCCTGAGCCTCCGCCGGTATCATTCCGGCATCGGGCACGAGGTAATCCGGATCGTTCCAGTGTCCAGGTGTCGCAGCGAAGGGATGGATGGCGTCCCAGTCGAGGTTTCGCAGCACGCCTGCAAAGTCGACGTCGCCGGGGACGCCGATGTCGCCGGACGTGCGCCAGCTGCCAGCGACAGCGGGATCGAAGGCGTAGGCCCCGTACGCCGATTCATCGTACGGCGGCTCTTCCGGCCCGTACTTGTCCGGGGTATTCCCGTCACAGATGTTGAACAGCATCGCCCGGTGCGGAGAGTCGGCGTGGATGGCGGCACCGAACGCCCGATATGCGACGCGCGGATCCAAACGCATATGACTGCCGCCGCAGAAGTCGACCTTGACGGCGTCAAACCCCCACGCGGCGAACGTGTTGACGTCGGCCTGGTAGCGGCCGTAGCTTCCGGCGCCGGGGCTGGTACATCCGTTCTCGCCGGCGTCGGTGTAGATCCCGGCGTGGATGCCCCTCGCATGCAGGTAGCCGGTGAGCCACCTCATGCCGTGGGGCCACTGGCCCTGGGAAACGACGATATTGCCGCTTGAGTCGCGTGCGCCGCTCCACCACCCACCGTCGATCCAGAGGATGTCGTAGCCGGCAGCGACCAAGCCGCTGGCCGCCATCGAGTTCGCGATGCCGGTGACCACGCCCTCGTTGACCTGCGTGCCCACGGCGTACCATGTGTCCACCCCCATGTAGGGAGTGAGCGCCACCCCGCTGCGGAGCTCGCCAAGCGCAGGACCCGCGGCAACGCCATAGATCGTGAGCACGACGAAGCAGAGCGTCGCCGGCGCCATGAGGCGCACCCGGGTCCTGATTCGGCGTCCTACCACGCCGGCGAAGATAGCGCTGCACGGGGAGAGGTGTTGCGGTGCCTCGCGCTGCGAGGAAGCTCGGGCTCCGGCGAAAGTGCGCATCCCAGAGCGTCTGCAACCCGACCATCAGATTCCGAATAGTGCTGCCGCGCATTGCTCGCACCGTAACTTTTTGCGGGACTCCTCGTCGTTT
>CAWFKF010000125.1:0-154624 GCA_963816005.1 uncultured Solirubrobacteraceae bacterium
CCGCAAGCGGACCGGCGGCGCGCCGGTCGATCCGGTAGCCAAGGCTCACCGGGAGCGCGACCGGCAGCTGCGGGAGCTCGCCGAACAGGCGCACGGCGTGAACCTCGATCTCGGCGACAGCCTGATGAACAACCTCTCCACGGTCGACCCAGCATCGATGGACGTGGTTATCTGGGGCCGCTTCTCGCGTGTAATTGATGTCAAGGAACGGCCTCTGGATCGTCTCGTTGGGGGTGTTATCTGTGGTTGTTGCTGATGTCAGCGGTGTCGTTGCGGCCGCGGCGGGGTGGGTCCGTCCGAGTGGGGGCCTATGTTGGGCGTCGTCATGGATGACGGTCAGGTCGATGGGGTGCGGCAGCGGGGGTTTGCGGCGCGGCGGGTGGTGATGCCGGCGACGGGCATGGTGTCGTGGACGGTGATCGGCCCTGGCCGGCGGCCGGTGGAGCCGGTTGAGGCGTTTCTTCGCTGGTTGACGGATACGGAGCGCTCGCCGAACACGGTGCGCGCGTATGCGGGTGACCTGCGTCAGTTCTGGGAGTTCCTCGGGGTTCGCGGCTACGCCTGGGCTGATCTCGGGGTCGAGGAGCTCGGCGATTTCGCGAGCTGGTTGCGCAGCCCGGCTGAGAACGTCGTCGTGCTGGCGAGTGGCGTGCCGGCGCTGGGCGCGTCGACGGTGAACCGGAAGCTGGCGGCGGTCGCAGCGTTCTACGACTTTCATCATCGGCAGAGCGGGGTGGTGGTCGCGGAGCGGTTGCATCCGCCGTGGCATCGCTCGGGCAGGGGGTCGTTCAAGCCGATGCTGCAGGGGTTCGCGCCGCAACGGCGTCGGGGGCGGCCGGGTCGGTTGCCGGAGCGGCGTCAGCTGCCGCAAGTCCTGCAGCTCTCGCAGGTCGAGGCGATCCTGCGCGCGCAGCGGCGAGTGCGCGATCGGTTCTTGTTCGCCCTGCTGTTCGAGACGGGGATGCGGGTCGGGCAGGCACTCGGATTGCGGCACGAAGATCTTGTGACGTGGGAGAACCGGATCGAGATCGTCTCCCGCGAGGACAACGTGAACGGTGCTCGCGGGAAGGGCGGGGAGGGGAGCGTTCCGGTCGGCGCCGAGTTGATGCGTCTCTATGCGCAGTACATGCACGTTGAGTACGGCTCGCTGGATTCGGACTATGTGTTCGTGAACTTGTGGGGCGGCCGGGTCGGCGGGCCGATGACCTATGCGACGGTCAACGATGTCGTGCTCCGCACGCGCCGCGATGTGGGGTTCCGGTTCACGCCGCACTGGTTCCGGCATACGTACGCGACGCTCGCTCGTCGCAGTGGCGTGCCGATTGATGTGATCAGCCAGCTGATCACCCACCGCTCGGTTCAGACGACGCAGCAGACTTACACGCACCTTGACGTTGAGGATCTCCGCGGCGAGCTGCAGCGCGCTGGTGTGCTCGGGATGGTCGAGGACCTGTTGTGAGCGCGGCACGCCGGCTCGCTGTCGCGGCGTCGGAGCGGCCGGGGTCGTGGCGTGCGGCGCTCGAGGCGGCCGTTCGGGACGAGTTTCGGGGAACGCCGCTGGTCCCGCCGGCGGGAAGCCCGTTGCTGCCGCCGGCGTGTGCGGTGCCGGGCTGCGTGCGGACCGGGTTCACGGCTCCGTGGGGTCGGTTCCAGGCTCGTCTATGCCACGGCCACGCGGATCGGTGGATCGTCGACGGCCGGCCGCCGGACAGCGCTGGCTGGGTTGCGGCGCAGGCGGCGCTGCTGGTGATGGCGCCGACCGTCGCGTGCGCTGTTTCCGCCTGCCCGCGTGCGGCGGCGAAGGGTGGCTTGTGCCGCGCGCACGATCGGCGCTGGCGTGGTCAGGGCAAGCCGCCGCTGGAGGAGTTCGTGCGCTCCGCGCCGCAGCCTCGCCGTGTTTGGAGTCGGATCTGTCGGGCGCCTGACTGCGAGTTCCCGGCCGGTGTGCTCGCAACGCCGCGGTCGCGGCCGCAGCGCCGGCAAACCCCGATATCCGCTCTTGTTTCTCGCATACCCGCAGTGCGGGAACCACTTCGAGGCGACCGGGTCCGCGGCGCGCCGCAGCGGCACGATCGCGACCATGATCACGATCACCGCGATGATGATCAGGATGTCCCCGGCCTCGCCGATCGAGCCCCACCGGCCGTCCACCGGCGATGTCCTGCGCTCATCCGAGAATTACCTCTCCCCCGCGCCCGACCGGGGCACGCTCGCCAGCGCCAGCGGCGATGGCACGATGCGGCTGTGGAACCCGGCGGCGACCAGCCGCCCCACATCGTGAAAGGCCATCGCAACGGGGTGGGGGCGGTTGCGTTCGCGCTCGACGGGCGCACGCTCGCGAGCGCCGGCGAACAATTCGCGGGAATGGAGGCTGATCGTCCGGCGGATTCTCGGGACGTTCCTTGGTTGTGAGCGAAGCGAGATCGGCGCCGGCACAATGCTGGGGTCGCTTCCCGGATCGACCCGCGCCGTACAGGATTGCTACGTTGCCCGGACGCGGGTCATTGTCGACAACAGCAAGGGCGCCGAGGCCCAGTTCGTCTCCAATCTGCGGGGAGCCTTGAGCGCTGCGGGCTTCGAGGTCGAGATGCGCGAGCCATCGCCGCAAGCGATGTACGACACGACCGTTCACTTTGTTGTCGAGGGGGTGTCCGTCCGGGTCCCGAAGGAGCTCGGACGGCACGACCTGCAGCTCGTCGCAGCGGCGGTGCGGGATGCCGAGGCACGCCGGAACGAGCGCCGCCGCGTCCGAGCCGTGCCCATCTACCAGGGCGAGACGAGCCGCGTGCTGGCATGGGTTGACATCTTCGCCTCAGAGGGGCTCTGAGCAGGGTCGCTTGGCACGGCAGCCCCGCGTCCTCTGACAGACATTTGTTTCTTGCGGCTTCTCGGTGCGCGGTCGGCCTGAACATCACACTTCGTCCGCGTCATGGCTTCCCCGCTGTCGGCGCCGATGATCAGCGCCGCTGCCGGCTACGCCGCATGACCGATGACTAGTCGAGACGCGACAATAGGATTCAACGCATTAACCTCGAAGCCTTGCAGCGGAGCTCGCTGACGAAGCCCGTACAAACTCAGGTAACCCTTCGGCTTGAAGGCTCGCGCGCGGCGCGCGGCGTTAGCCTTTCTGACCTCGAGAGCTTCATCGACGAGCTTCCTCTGGGGCACTCCGCGACTTCTACCGCGACCGCCGAGAGGCGCCGACCCGCAAGTCAGGCCGTCCCAAGCGGCGCGCAGAGGCCGTGACCGCTTTCCGCTTGGTCCGTTTCGAGTCCGGCAGCGGGATCGCGACGATTGAGCCGGAAGCGGTCTCTCTCGTCGAGCAGGAACAGCTCCCGCTCGACGAGATCCCGCTCCCCTTGAGAACCTCCTTGCCCTGACCGACGGGCTCGACGCGGGCGTCGTGCTACCCGAGCCCGTCACTGGCGCGCTCGCGAAAGCCTCCGAGCGTCGGGGCCCGACGGATCGATTGCGATTGACTTGCCCGAGGGCCACCGCCCCCGACAAATACAAAGCGTTGCCTCTCGCGCGTTTACTCTCGGACGCCCACGTCGCCGCCAGGCGCCGAGCTCTGCGCGACACGTCGCCACCGCCCGGCGCTCAGGAACTCAAGGCATGCATCCAGCTCGACAGGTTCGCGGTGCTCGTTCTCGACGATCTATGGTGAAGGTAGAAAACCGATGAATGCTGAAGATCTGACCGAGATTGAACGCGCCGGGCGCCGCTGCGGCGTGTGTCGCTCCAGACGCGGATGGCGTCGGTTTGAGATTGTTCGCCCGGCCGAGCGTGAGCCGGTCGTCTTGTGCGGCAGCTGCCAAGCCCGCTTCGGGGACGATCCGCCGGTCGCACGCAAGCCCGAGCCCGAGCTGGTGTCCACTCCCGCCGCTCCCAAGCTGTTCTCGCCGCCGAAGCCCGACGCGGGCCTTGGCAAGCTGCCGGGTTCGTTCTCGACGACGATGGCTGCCCGAGCGGCAGGCCTCAACAACGACAAGACACTCGTCCGGTTACACGACCTGGAGCGTCGCGGCGAGGTCCAGCGCGTCGGCAACCGCTGGTCGACCGAGTCGCCCCCTAGCGACATCGCCTCGGCGATGGATCGTCTAGAGGCGCGGACGAGCAACCTTCGGATCGTCAGGGACCGAGCGCGGGTCGGCTAGCTGCGCCAGCGCAGACGTGCGCGAACCGCTCGCGCGATCGCCACCCACCCGCTGGCCCGCCAGAAGCGGCGAAGGACGCGCACGCCGTGAGAAGGCCGATCGATCCCACGCCCACGCCAACGCTGACCACACCTCTCGTTCGCGTTCCTCGCTGGCTGGGCACGGGGCTCTGAGGGCTCCTACTCGCCCCGTACGACCGCTTGAGCAACGCGCCCGCGCTGCAGGCGCGTTTGAAACTGGGACTTCCGTTGGCGGCGCTCGCGTGGGGTCCCCGGCGGCATCGCGGTCGCCGCTCACACGGGACCCGTGCTGCCGGCGATTCATCGATCGCGCAGCCGGCGCTTCACCTAGACCTAGACCCCCTAAACGCTTCTAGGGGTGCGTTCTGAGGGCCGGAATGCCCACTTGGATGCGTTCGTCTGCTTCTGGCGGCGCGCTGGGCGGGCCGGCGGCCAGGTAGGGATGGCGGTCAGCGCAGCGACGCGACGCGGTCGACGTCGACGATCGCGCGGCGAGTGACACGGGGGCGGCCTTGGTTGGACTCAAGGTGGTCGCGGATGTGCCTGACGTAGGCGCGCTCGTCGTCCCGGCGGTTGGCGTGCAGCTGCATGAGCATCAGCATCCGGTTGGTGCGCTCGCGGTTCTTCAGCCCGTAGGCGCGGGGGCGGATCGAGTCGCGCACCGGGTTGATGAAGGCGTCCATCGGCGAGGTGCTCAACGGCGTGTCGGCGCCTCGCGTCGAGCGCGGCCCACGCCGACCGAACTGATCCTCGACGATCCGTCCGGTGCTGTTCAGCCAGTCGCTCACGCGCGCGATGCCGGCGGCATGCGCGCGCTCGAGGAACGGCGCCCAGAACGACGGGCCAGTGAACGCGGTCTCGACCTGCGGCAGCAGCTCGTCGATCGTCTCCTTGTGCTGGGGCTGCTGGGCGCGGATGTTCTTCATCAGCCGCTCGAGCGCGTGGCGCAGATGCCACTCGCACAGGTACAACTCAGCGTGCGGGAAACGGGCGCGCACCGCGCGGGTGAGGCCGCTGTCGTTGTCGCACACCACGCGCTCGGGCGCACCCTCGAGACGGTGAAGGAACGCCTCCCAGTCGGCCTGGGACTTGGACGGGAACGCCTCCATTCGCCAGATCTTCGCCCGGCCGTTCTCGTAGCCCATCGCGCAGAAAACGCGAAACACGATCCGCGGTGGGCCGCCGTCCGCGAAACGCACGCTGAACGGCAGGTCGTCGAGTAACAGCGACCCGCTCGCCGGCCACTCGCGCGGCCGGTAGGGCTCGAACACGACCGGCGCGAACACCTCCACCCAGTCCATCACCAGCGACCCATGGCGCGTGAAGCGCACCTCACCGCAGGCGGGATCGGTGCGCATCCGCCAGGCGCGCTCGCGCGCCACCAGCGCCGCCTGGCAGTAGGTCGAGCCGGACCCGACCATCTTCAACGCCTCGGCGATGCCAAGCGCAACGAACTGGTAGCGCCGCGCCGCGTGCGGACCCTCGTGAGAGCCGACGTCGCGCTCGCAAGACTCGCAAGCGTCCGTCCAGGACTCCTCGCGCGGCAGAACCTCCGTGAACCAGTGCGGGCGATCGCCGTTGACCGGGACGCACCGATAGCGCTGCCGGCGGTGCTCCGGCGAACCGTAATGGCCGTCGAACCGCACCCGCGACCCGGCGTGCTCCGGCCTCGGACACACCGCCCTGGCATTGCTCCAGCTCTTCCCCAGCGACGACATCAGTCGCGCCAACATAGCCGCCACGCCAGACGACCAACGCATCCAAGTGAGCATCCTCACGGCCAGAACGCACCCCTAGAAGCGTTTAGGGGGGACCTAGACTAGCCTTCAATGTACGAAGGCGTAGTTCTTGCGCTCGATAACGGAGATCACCGCCCTCCGCACCCCTGCCCGAGCCTCCCTCGCACCTCCGTCCACAGCGCCTCGTACGCGAAAGCCGCCTTCGACCGCGGGGCAAAGGACGCGATCACGTCCCGCTCGACCCCCATCCGCTCGACCACGGTCGACGCTGGGATAGCCGTGTCCAGCACGTTCGCCCGCTCCGCCCTCAGCCGCTCCATGATCTCGCGATGGAGCTTCTTGCGGCCGTCGACCATCGAGAAGAAGGCGAAGACCTGCGGACCGCCTTGCACGAACTCCTCCAGTTGGTCGAACGTGCGCGAAGACAGGGTCGCGGGAATGATCGGGACAAGCAGCGCGTCGGCGGCCTCGAACACGCTCTCGGAGACGAGCGAGATGCTGGGCGGGCAATCGAGGAAGATGTAGTCGTACTCGTCGTGCAGCGGCTCGAGCACGCGCGCGAGCCGCCGCGTCGGGTGCTTGAAGTTGTCGAGCGCAAGATCCATGTGGCGGTAGGAGAAATCCGCCGGCAGCAGATCGAGCCCTTGGTGATCGGTGCCCTTGATCAGCTGCACGACGTCGCTCTTCAGGTTCACCAGCTTGCGTCCGCCACCGCGAACCTTGGGCCGGATGCGGAACAGGTACGTCGAGCCGCCCTGGGGATCCAGGTCCCACAGCAGCGTCGGACGGCAGTCGCGGGCGGCAAGGTACGAGAGGTTGACCGCGGCCGATGTCTTGCCGACGCCCCCCTTGATGTTGTACGTGGCGAGGACCTTGGTCAAGCGAATGTGTCCCTGATGAGCTTGCGCTGCAACTTCGATGCGCAGGCGGCGAACAGCTCGGCGAACTCCCCGCGCGCGACCCGCTGATCCTAGTCGAGGCGCTCGACCAGAACGCCCATCGCCGCCGGGCCGCTGGAATCGCCCAGAGCGCTCGCCAGCGGTTGATCAGCTCGCGGGCTCCTTTGGCATCGGCCGGGCCATAGACCCGAAGAGCACCCAACCAGTTGGGTCCCTCGATAACAAGCTCCGGCGTCAGCATCATCCGAAAAAACGATCCAAGTTCCTGCGATGACAGATAGGGGTGAGGGGATTGTTGGTACAGGCCTTCCGGTAGTAATGGAGCAGGAACGTACGCTAAGCCACGTAGCCGAGCCCGCGTAGCTGGCGGCGTTGTCCGGCCGCAAGTTCGTGGGGCAGCGTGAAGGGGAAGTTGCCGAGCATCTTGATGTGTTCGTGATGGACCTCCGAGGGTAAACGCGCGAGACGCAACGGTTTGAGGGGCTACGAAAGAACGGATTCGCGGTTGGTGAACCGGCTCGTTTTGGCCCTTTGCCAGGGTTTTTGTGCTGTCTAACGCCCAGTCCCTCGCGCGCATAGGGCAACAGCTTTGCGTTAGTCCTCGTCCCGTTGTTCGCTGCTCGGTAGCGTGTCGGCCGCTGCGCTCGCCAGCAGGCGAGAGCTGTTGGCGGGGCGTGGGCGTCTAAGCCGGCCGTCGGCGGGGGCCGCGCCTGGTGAACCGGTAGCGGCCGTGCTGGTCGAGATGGGCGAGCCGCACGGGCGAGATGTGGGCGCGCGCCAGCGCGCTGACTGCGTGTCTTCAACGGCGACAAGTACAAACCGTTGCGTCTCGCGCAGTTGCTCTCGCGGGTCCTACACGCAGCGAATCATCGAGCAGCTCCGCGCCGACGGTCACCACATCTCAGACGAGGACATCCGCCGCCTATCACCGCTCGTGATCGAGCACATCAAACCTCGTCGGCCTCGGCCGCTACCACATCGCACTCGCGGAAGCGATCCTCCACGGCGACTACAAACCACTAAAGACCACCGGCCTCATCAACGCCGCCAGCGCTTACCGGTTTTCTGTACCAATCCTCCCCGGACCCCGCCTTCTCGAGGCGCGCGCGCTCCTCGTCGAGCTCTTGGGCCCACGCGGCGAGGTCGATTTGGGTGCCTTGGTCTGAAGTCATCGAGCGTGCCAACACGACGCCTCATCGCGAGAGCCGCCAGCACCACGACTCGGTCTGGCGGCATCTCGATCTCGGGTTCGGGCGGCTGGAAGTGCACGCCCGCCTGCGGCGGCCAAGTGAGCGCGACTCCCCTGGAGAGGATCGGCCTGCCGACCGCTACGAGGTTGGGGGGGCACATCGCGAACGGAGGGATGGCCTCGGTGTGGTCTAGCCCCAATACCGTTTCCTTAGCGTCCGATGGGATGATTATGGTTGCGGCGTGCCTCGGTCTGGTTGGGTCAAGCCTGAGACTGATCAGCGGTTGTCTGATCACATCTCGATCGGTGTTCTGACGCGGGTGTTCCCGCCGGAGCTGGTGGATCGGGTGGTGCTCGAGGCGGGGCGGGTGGAGCGCCGGCATCGGCTGCTGCCGGCGCGTGTCGTTGTGTATTACGTGTTGGCGATGGCGTTGTTCGCGGACGCTTCGTATGAGGAGGTGATGCGCGCGCTGGTGGAGGGACTGGCGTGGGTGTCGGGGTGGCGGCAGGTGTGGGAGGTGCCGGCGAAGGGGTCGATCTTCAAGGCGCGTTCGCGGCTGGGGCGCGAGCCGCTTGAGCTGCTCTTTGAGGCGGTCGCGGGGCCGTTGGCGACGGAGGCAACGCGCGGCGCGTTCTATCGCCAGTGGCGGCTGATGAGCCTGGATGGCACGTGCTTGGATGTCGCGGATACGCCGGCGAACGAGCAGGAGTTCGGGCGGCCAGGGACGGGTCGTGGACAGGGTGTTGGTGCGTTTCCGCAACTGCGGCTGGTGGCGCTCTCAGAGACCGGTACGCACGCGATATGCGCCGCGGCGATGGGGCCGCTGAGCCGCGGTGAGAACGAGCTGGCCGACGAGCTGCTCGGTGCGCTTCAGCCGGGGATGCTGTGCCTTGCCGATCGTGGCTTCTACAGCTTCCAGCGCTTCCAAACGGCCCGCCAGACCGGGGCGCAGCTGCTCTGGCGTGTGAAGACGAACATGGTCCTCCCGCGCGAGCAGCAACTCCCGGACGGCTCGTACCTGACCCGCATCTACACCAACCAGCCCGATCAGCGCGCCCAGCGCGACGGTGAGCAGGTGCGTGTCGTCGAGTACCAGCTCGATGACGGCACAAGCGACCCCGAGCAGCGCTACCGGCTGCTGACGACAATCCACGAGCCCGAGCACGCGCCCGCCGCCGAGCTCGGCGTCCTCTATCACGAGCGCTGGGAGATCGAAAACGCGCTCGACGAGCTCAAGGTCCACCAGCGCGGACCGCGCGTGGTGCTGCGCTCCAAACAGCCCGACGGCGTCTACCAAGAAGCCTACGGATACCTCTGCACCCATTACGCGATCCGCCGGCTGATGCACGACGCCGCCCTACACGGCGACCTCGACCCCGACCGATTGTCGTTCACCCGCAGCCTCAGGGCCGCCCGTCGCAGCGCCCGCACCAAGCCGGGATTTTCCCCCCCTGACGATCGCCACCGCCCATGAGCACGCGATCGCCGAGATCCTCTCCGAACGACTCCGACCACGTCGCTTGCGCAGCAACCCAAGAGTCATCAAGCGCAAGATGAGCAACTGGGCCGTCAAACGCCCCGAGCATCGAAACCCGCCCAAGCCGACCAAGCCACCCAGCGACGCCATCACGATCCTAGCCGCCTAAGGAAACGGTATTGGGTCTAGCCCGGGTTTAGATTAGTCGTCACGAATGAATTAGTGGGCCCTTTTGGGTTGGGTGGATCGTGTAATTCCAGTCCGGATGGAACTCGTCGCGGATGATGTTCACCTCGGCCAGCTCCGCGTCGGTGACTTTGATCCCTTTCTCGTATTCGCGGGGGTCAAGGCGCGCGTAGACCTTCAGGCCGGTGCTGGTCGTGGTCGATCCGATCAGGTCGATGATGACTTGCAGGCTCTCCAGCGGCCGCCCGCGCCAGTTCAGGCTGACGTAGCTGAACAGGCGGTGCTCGATTTTGTTCCATTTCGAGGTTCCGGGCGGGAAGTGGCAGACGCGGATCGCGATCTGTAGCTCGTTGGCGAGCTTTTGCAGCTCGGTCCTCCACAGCCGGGTGCGGCTGGAGTTGCTGCCGCCGCCGTCCGCGGTGATCAGCAGCGTCGTGGCGTTCGGGTAGCGCTTCTGGCCGAGATGCATCCACCACGCGCGGATCGAGCTGACCGCGAACGCGCTCGTGTCGTTGGTCACACCGACCGACACGAACCCCTCATTCGCGGCGAGGTCGAGCACCCCATAGGGGATCGCGTGCCCCAGATCCTTGTCCTTGAAATCGTGGCAGCGAACCTCGACCGGCCGCTCGGTCGGCTCGTACTCCCGCCCGACAGCCTTGAAATCCCCGACAAGCTCCCGCTTCTTGGCATCCACGGAGATCGTCGGCTCGCCCGCCGCCAGCGCCGCCCGCGTGGTCTCGTTGATGTGGCGAAACTGCGCGTCACGGTCGGGATGATCCTTCCCCTCCCTGGTCTTCTGATTGGCGTGCAACCGAAACCCGAGCCCCCGCAACAGCTTCCCCGTGCTCCGATCAGAAATCTGATGCCCAGCCGCCACCAACGCCCCCGCGAGCTTCGCCAAGCTCTTCGAGGACCACCGCAACGGCGAGCACGGATCCCCCCGCGTATCCGGATCCACCAACGCCTCCAACGCCCCCACCAGCTCCGGATCACACTCCGTCAACCGCGGGCGCCCCGCACCCGGCCGACGGACACGACCCGCCTCCAGCCTCGTCCCCTCCCGCAACTCCGCGATCCCACGCACCACCGTGTTCCTGCCGATCCCCGTCGCCCGCACGACCGCCGCGATCCCACCCCGCCCACACGCACGCGCCTCCGACGCAGCCCACAACCGCCGCTGACGCTCGTTCAACTCCGGCCCCAACCCCCGATAACGCTCCGCAATCCGCGATTCATCGATCATGCCTTCGCGATACGCCGCCACCACCCAACATCCTGCCACAACCCACTAATTCATTCATGACTCCCTAGGCGGGTGCGCTCGGTCAACGTAGGGGTCGCGGGGCGGCCCAGCGGCGGACAGGGTGGCGCGTTGCGCCTGCAGCCGCTCGCTGTGTTGCGCGCGAGGGGCGAGGGCAGCGGGCTGCTCGGCGTCCGCCTCGCTCAGCGGGGGAGCGGCTGCCAGGAGGGCGAGCCGAGGACAAACCACTCGGTGGCGATGGGAGAGCTGGGACCGCGCACGACTAGCCGCAGTCCGCGTCCGTCTCGCCGGATCACGTAAACGTCGTTATTGCGGATGAAGGCAATGTCCTTGCCGTCAGGCGACCATGCCGGCTCAGCGCCGCCGCGCTGGGTCAGCCGCCGCACTCCTCCCCCGGTCGCGTTGGAGATGTAGATGTCGGACCCGGCGTCAGACACGGCGCCGGTGTAAGTCAGCTTGCTCCCGTACGGCGACCAGGCGGGGAACGTGGGCGGCCAGTAGCGGTTGTAGATCAGGCGCCGCAGCCGCGAACCGTCGGGTCTGATCGTGTAGATGCCGGTCGTTTGGCACGCGGCGCGGAAGGCGATCGTCCCTTTCACCGACCAGGCGGGCTCGTCAGCGCACAGGCCCGTGATCCGGCGCAGCCCCGTTCCGTTGCTGGCCACCGTAAAGAGCTGGGGTATACCCATCGGGAGCGGCGCGCCGACGAACACGAGCCGGCGCCCATCGGGCGACCAGGCGGGCCCTGCTGGCTGTGCAGCCGACCCGGTCGTGATCTGGCGCAGCCCCTTGCCGTCCTGGCGGACGATCGCCAGTCGGCTCCCCGTGGCGGACCCTTGCTGGAACGCGAGCAGCCTGCCGCTGGGGGACCAGGCCGGGTCGCTGTCAAAGCAGCCGCCAGCGGGACAGGCGCGCAACTCGCGGAGCCCGCGGCCGCTGGCCAGCACCGTCTCGATCCTCGACCAGACCAGCCCTGCGTAGCCAGGGTGTTGACCCGGCGCTACGCGCCACTTCGCCACGGTGAAGGCGATCCGACCGTTCGCCCCCGGGAAGGCGGCGTGAGCGCCGTCGACCCCGATCACCAGCACGGCAACCACCACGACCAGCGCCACCGTCAGCAGGCGCCTGACCGCGGCAACCTCCACGAGTCCCCTCCTCCTGGCGCGCCGACGTCGCTGTTGGAGCTCGCCACCCAGGCAACGGGGAGTGCCAGCGCCACGCCACTCGCGAGCGCAAGCCGCTTGCGTTCTTCTCATGGCGATACATCTTCCTTCGAGCCCATACGACCTGATCGTGTGCCGCACCGATGTAGCACGCATCCGTTGAAACCCCGCGTTGCCCTTCCGGGTGCGGTACGTACGCAGGGCACCGGGCACGTCCGTGCGTACCGGAGGCAGCGGCGGCAGTAGAGTCAGGTGCTGTCCCGGGCAGGCCAAGCGCGAGCTCCTGGCCACGCCGGCGCGACGCCGAGCTCGTCGAGCTCCCCGGGCGCGACCACCACGCCACCCTCTCCGTCCAGGCTCAAGCAGCGCGCGCTGGCGTTCCTGGAGGGCTGAGCGCGACGCGGTCTCAGCGACCTGGTAAGCGTTGTCCTACCTGGTACGAGCGAGCTCTGAGCCGCGGTGCCGCGTTGCTCGGAGGGCGCTTCAAACGCTTACCGACCCCAGGGTGACGCTTACCGACCCGGTGCGGACGGTCAGCGGTGACGTGATCGCAGCGGAACCTGTGGATTCCTGCGCCATTGCTACCGGAACTCTCGTTCCGCACTTCTCGTGGCCGTTATGTCACCCCATGCCCGACGTGTGAGGAGGTGTCGCTCAGGGGCCTGTGGAGTGGCTGAGGTAGGCGTTGGCGGGAATGCCGAGTAGGTCGAGCACTTGGTGTTGGAGGTCGTTGAGTTCGGGCTCGAAGATCTGCACGATCTCGCCGTTCCGGCTGGTGAGGTGGTGGCGGGCGGTGTCGGTGTAGAGGTCGAAGACGCGGGCGGCGGTCGGCGCTTTGGTGGCGCGGCCTTCGTGGTAGAGCGCGAGTTCGGGCACGTGCTCGCGGGTCATGGCGGCGCGTAGCTCGCGTTCGATCAGGCATTGGCAGAGCAGCGCGATGAACTCGCAGCAGGCGAGTCCTTCGATCCGTGAGGCGGACTTCAGCTCGATCGGGGCGGCGCTGAGCACGGTCTTGAGCTGGTGGTGGCGTTTCTCGAGGTTCGGTTGGTAGCGGTAGGCGGCGAGCAGTTCGGGGTCTGTGAGGTCGCGGTCGTTGCTGACGAGCGGGAATTGCCCGTCGGTGGCGGCGTCGTAGGCGACCTGCTCGTCGTTGACGGCGAACGTGAGTGTGAAGATCGTCTTGGCGGTCTTGCGGTAGCGCGTCTGCTCGCCGGGGCGGCCGCGCTTCTCCTGGCGGAAGCTGTCCTGCACGGTTTCGGTGATCTCGAAGGAGAGCCAGCGTTCCGAGCCGGCGCTGCTGAGCGCGTCCTGGGCGGCCTGCTCGGCAGTCAGGCGTGTCTTGAGTCGTGAGCGTGGGCTTGCCAGGCGCGCCTGGACGTCTTCCAGGGCTTGCATCCCTTGCTCGATCCGGGCGCGGCGCGCCTCGGCGTCACACGCGGTCTTCTGGCTGGAGCGCACCCAGGCGATGCGGTGCCCCTCGCTGGTCGGGATCGGCGCGGGCGCGGTCCAGTAGACCTGATCGGGATCGCCCTTGCGCTTGCCCGGACGCCTCGCCGCCTCGGTCCAGTCAAACGCGTGCGTCTGCGCCCATTCGCGGATCTGTGAGTCCTCGGCGCGTGAGCGCGGCAGGACGCTGAGGAACCGTCCGTCGTGGGAGTCGATGTGGCTCATCTGCTCGCGTGTGGCGAGCTTGCAGTCGGCGACGTAGAGGAACCCCGGGTGGCCGACGAGCGCGACCAGGTCGTCCCAGGTGGTGATGTGCGTCTGATCGTCGTTGGTGTTGCCGTCCAGCAGGCGATGCGCGAGCGGGACCGCCCCGTCGGCGCTGACGGTCAGCGTCAGCACGAACTGCTTCAGATCGGGGCGGTGGTCCTTGCTGTGCCCCAGCGCCGCCGCGACCGTCGGCTTGCCGGCGCGAGCGCGGCCGTCCGCCGCCGTGTACTCGCCGTGCAGCGTGATCGACGTCGAGTCGTTGTGCAACTGCGAGCAGTCAACCTGAAACTCCTTGATCACACCGAGCATCAACTCGGTCAACAACGAGCCGCGATCGGCATCAAACAGCTGGTCAAGCGCACGACCGACGCGGTCGTCGTTGAGCAGGGCGGCCTCGTCCGCCGCCAGCCCCAGCAGCCCGGGGTCATGACGCGCTGCCCACTCAGCCAGGCCGTAGAGCGGCTCGCGCGCCACGCACAGGTTGCGCACCAGCAACCCGATCGCGACCGCGGCCGGCAGCATCACGCGCCGATCGCCCGCTGGCAGATAGCGCTCCAGCAGCTCCTGCAAGCCGATCCGCGTAAGGAACCGGTCGACGATCGGCAGCGCCCCCAGGCGCTGCGTGGAGAGCTCGAATGGCTGCTGCGGGCGGTCGGTCATGCCGGGCTCCTCGTTTCGCTTCTGTCCAGCACCTACGATATGAATACAGTAGGTAGCGGACGGACACCACCAACCCACCGTCAATGAGCGAGAACACCGACCAGCCCCAATCCCGAGCAGCCGAGATCCACGACGAGATCGCGGCGCTCGGACCCTGCCTACCCGGCACGCTCAGCAGCCGCATGCTGCGCTGCGGCAACCCGAACTGCCGATGCCGCGACGCCAACACCGACCAACGCCACGGCCCCTACCTCTACTGGACGCGCAAGATCTCCGGCAAGACCGCCAGCAAGCTGCTCAACGCCGAGCAGGCCGAGCGCTACCGCCCCTGGCTGGCCAACGACAAACGCCTACACGACCTCGTCCGCGAACTCGAAGCCCTCGCGATCCAGGCCGCCCAACACGCCGAAGGGTGGAGGGAGAAATGACCTCCGAGAAGTGCGGAACGAGAGCCGGAACCCCCTATGAGACGCGAATAGTCACGCTCAGCAGCGACGACGCGTGCGATCGGTGCGTGCCGTTTCGGCCAGCCTCGGGAGGCTGGAGCGGCCACCCGGCGACGCGCACCGAAATGTTCTCGGCGCGAGTCGCGTTGGCAAGGTTCTGGACCCAGGCGATCGCGCGCTCCCCACCCAGAGTGCTGACCACCTGCGGCTCGGTCGCAGCGCGATCATGCGGCGACAGCGGCCCGCTGGAGGCTTGCTCGGACTGACGCAGCGAACGCGCGACATCCTCGCCGGGGCGCGCCGCTCGCGATCATCGCCTAAGCCGAGCCGCCGCGACGGGATTCGCGACTGCCCCTCTCGCGCACCCGCCGGTCCAGTCCCGCGGCCGCCTTTGCGCGCTCGGTCGGCTCGCGCAGCGCGCTGATCGTCCGGTCGAAAAGCTCGGCCTGTCTCTTCACGAGCCCGGCGGTCTCCTCCAGCGCGCGACCCGCAGTCTCCAGCGCCTCCGCCTGCCTGCGCAACATCAGCCCATTCTCCTCGAGCAGATCGAAGATCGAGTCGACAGGCGCGATGAGGCGACCCGCCAACTGCTTCTGGAGCCTGCGTTCGCGCTCGAACACCTCCTGCACAATCTCCAGTTGGCGCTGCATCGGCTCGAGCAGCCGACGCGGAAGCTCTGCACGGCCACCGACCGACGCCGCGGACGCAACCACCGAATCCATCAGTCTCCGCCACTCAGCGAGCAACTCCCGGCCGCTCAGCTCAGGCACTCGACATCACACCTCCCCCGTGATCGCATCAAACACGCTCCTGAGCCCGAGAATATCGCGCGGACGCCGCGGGCTCACTGGGCGCGAACGGGCGTTTTGACCGCCTACCCCGCCAGAGCCGAACCCCACGCCGGCTCGCTCCCACACCTCACGCGTTCGCCGTGTGCATGCGAGTTTTGGCGAAGGCCGCCCTATCCTGTTCCGAGGCGTTCGGGCTATTGCGCGGGAAGGTAGCGGCGTGCGGTGACGTACTCATTACCCCGGGCGGCCAGGGGGATGATGCGCACAGCGCTGGCTGAGTTCGGAGACTCGATGATGCGTCCGCCGCCGACGTACATGGCGACATGCGTGATCGCTCGCGATGGCGGGTCGGTAGCGAAGAAGACCAGGTCACCGGGCTGGAGCGCCTGCCGGGCCACCGGCCGGCCGGCCCGGGCTTGCAGGGCGGCGGTACGGGGCAGGAGGACGCCGAAGGCGTCGTAGACGGCGTAGGTCAGACCGGAGCAATCGAAGCCGAAGGCCGACGTGCCCGCCCACAGGTAGCGCACGCCCAGGAACTGCTCGGAGGCGCTCACGAGCTCCTGACCTGCGGGAGACGGCGGTGGCATGCTTGGCGCCCGAACCGTGACGGCCGAGCGAGCGATCAGCGCGGGGGCCCCGGTAGGTGTCTGCACGACGGTCCAGGCCCCGGTCTGACCTAGCTCCGGCAGCCTGGTGTTGAAGCTCAGAAGCAGGAGGCGATGGCCAGCGTTCGCCGTCGCCGTGGGCTGAAGCAACCAGGTCGTGCGCCGGGTGACGAGGGCCACCGACGTCGGGGTCGAGGTGGACGAGGGCGGAGTCGATGTGGATGGACCCGAGGTGGGAGCGGGCGTCGTCGAGACCGCAGAGGTCGGAGCCGTGACGAGCTGACGCGCTGGCAGCCAGCCCGGGTAGCTAAAGTGATTCGGGGTTGGCTGGTCGGTGAGGGAAACCTCGACCCACGTGCCTCGCCGAGCCCGCACCACGACTTGCTGCCCATAAAGGGCCTGGGTGACCAGCCGGCCCACCAGCCAGCGCCGCTGCGCAGTGTCCATAGCGGTCAGCCAGGCGCTCAGCCGGACCGGGTTGGCGAGCGAGGGGTTATCGAGCGGCCGAGTTCGGGCCGGTTGCATCCACAGGGTGGCCACGGCAACGTCCACTAACGCCAGCCGCTGGCCTGCGGCCGGCGCCGCGGCGGCAGCGGTCGACAAAGCGAGCGGTAATCCCGAGGCACCGGCTGGCACAGACCCGATGCTGGCCAGCACGGCGACACCGAAGACGAGGCTCGCCGTCGCCCGCGTGAGCCGCAACTGGATGACACGAGACCACGTAGGCATATCCGAAGTCCGTCAATCATCCCGCACGTGGGAACGACGGTCTGAACTGGCCCCAGTGCGACGGCTTGATCTGCCCCCACTTCCGTCCGAGCGTGACTGGACGGTTCGTCCTCTTTCGGGCACGGATCGGAGGTTCCAGAAGGGATGGGATCCTGCACGTCGCCGGACACCTCACCCACCACGCGCGCCGCGTCACCCTGCACCTCCCGGCCGACTGGCCCTGAAGGCTCCGCGGAGCTTGCGCAGGATCTCCTCAGCACCTCCCAGGCGCTGCGCGAGCATCGGCCGGACCGGGTTGCTCGGCCGGACCTCTATGCGGCAACCGCACCTGGTCGATCGCTGCGATCGGGTTTATGACGGCCGATTTGTGTCGCCATTTCCGGCGGGCGAGGCGGGCCATCGCCAGCAGACCGACGAGGAAGCTCATGAACACCGAGGCGGCGTGGCACGGGACGAGCTGCTGGTCGTGGGCGGCGGCGACCGTGATCACGATCGCGGAGATGATCAGGAAAGCACGACCGCGCGACGGCTCGTCAACGGAGGTGCGGCACCGGCTACTTCTTGGCTTGCTCGAAGTAGGGGTTGGTGCCGGAGGCGTGGTCGGTGACGTCGACGACGCGGTCGATCTCGGGGACAGCCTGGGTGATCGCCACTTCGATGCCTTGGCTGAGGGTGACTGTGGCCATGCCGCAGCCCTGGCATCCGCCGCCGAGGCGTAGGTAGGCGGTGGCGCCTTCGATGCCCGCGAGCTCGGCGTGTCCGCCGTGGCTGGCGATGCTTGGGTTGACGTCGCGGTCGAGCACGGCCGTGACGCGACGGGCAGCGTCGGTGTCCAACCCGGCCCCGGGCGTTGTCGGCGGACCCGGACGGCGGACGGCGGGGCCGGCTCCCGGGCTCATCGGGAGGGTGGGAAGGGCGAGCGGCGGGGGAGGCGGCTTGTTCGGGTTGACGACCACGAAACTGTGCAGCGGGTCCTCGATCCAGTCGATCGTGGCCCCGTGCAGCTTTTCGACGCTGTCCTCGGCCACCACGATGACGAGATCACCCTCGTGCTGCACGGTGTCGCCGGCGCGGACCTTGGCCAGCGGCTCGAGCGACAGCGCGCAGACGTACTCGCCGTCGGCCGCGCCGGTGACCCGCACAGACAGCACGCGATCGCTCGGGTCGGGCGAGGCGGCGCGGAAGTCGCGTACGCGTTCGAGCGCGGATGCCGTGATGGCGAGGAGCGCGGGGGCCTGGTCGGGCACCGGTCTACGATAGCGCCGTGGAGCGTCTTCTCCTGATCCTGCCGTCGGCCACCTACCGGGCGCCGGACTTCTTGGCGGCGGCGCGGGAGCTCGGCGTCGCGGTCACGGTGGCGTCCGAGCGTCGGGCGGCGATGGCGACGGCGATGGGCGAACGGGCGCTCACGCTTCGCCTGTCAGACCCCGCACGGGCGGCCGAGCAAATTGCTGAGCGCGCCCAAGAGACTCCGTTCGCCGCGATCGTGGGCGTCGATGACCAGGGGGTGATGGCCGCCGCGCTGGGCGCCGAGCGCCTCGGACTGACCCATAACCCGCCGGCCGCCGTCGCCCGCACGCGCGACAAGGCGGCGATGCGCCGGGAACTCGCGACCGCCGGCGTCCCGCAGCCGCGCTTCGCGCTGCTGGCATGCGGAGCCGACGTCACGGCCGTGGCGCGCGTCGTGGGCTTTCCCTGCGTCGTGAAGCCGCTGTCACTGTCGGGCAGTCGGGGCGTGATCCGCGCCGATGACGCCGAGCAGGCACACCTGACCGCCGACCGCGTCCGCGGCATTCTGGCGGCCGCTCACGAGCCGGCCGGTGCGCCACTGCTGCTGGAGAGCTATCTGCCCGGCGCGGAGGTGGCGGTCGAGGCGCTGCTGCGCGCTGGTTGTCTGGAGGTGCTGGCGGTCTTTGATAAGCCCGACCCGCTCGAGGGGCCGTACTTCGAGGAGACGCTCTACGTCACACCGTCGCGACTCCCGGCCGGCGTCCTGGCCGAGGTCGAGGCGGTGACCGCACGGGCGGCGCGGGCGCTGGGCCTGCGAGAGGGACCAGTTCACGCCGAGCTGCGAGTGGACGGCGAGCGAGTGAGTCTCCTGGAGCTGGCGGCGCGGTCGATCGGCGGTCTGTGCTCACGCGCCCTGCGTTTCGGCGCCGGGGTGAGTCTGGAGGAGGTGATCCTGCGCCACGCATTGGGTCTCGGGCTCGAGGACGTGGCGCGGGAGTCGACGGCCTCGGGGGTGATGATGATCCCAATCCCCACGGCGGGCGTGCTGCGCGCGGTCGAAGGACAGGAGCAGGCGCGCGCGGTGCCGGGCATCGGCGGGCTGGAGATCACGATCGCCCACGGCCGGCCCGTGGTGCCGTTGCCCGAGGGCGACCGCTACCTGGGCTTCATGTTCGCGCGCGCGGCGAGCGCCGACGCGGTCGAGCGCTCGCTGCGCGCCGCGCACGCCCGCCTGCGGATCCGGATCGAGCCACACGCCCCGGAGCTGGTCAGCGCGCGCTAGCTTGGGTCACTCGTGCGTGTCCTGCTGATCTCGACCTACGAGCTGGGCCACCAGCCGTTGCACGTCGCCTCGCCGGCGGCCGCGCTGCGCCGCGCCGGGCACGAGGTCCGCTGCCTGGATCTCAGCGTGCAGCCGTGGGACCCCGCCTCGCTTCAGTGGGCACAGGCGGTCGGCTTCTCGGTGCCGATGCACACCGCCATGCGCCTAGCGCTCACCGCCGGGCGCCGAGTTCGCCGCGAGCACCCCGCGCTGCCAATCTGCTTCTACGGGCTCTACGCCACAGCCAGCCGCGAGCTCATCGAGGGTGAGCTCGCCGCGCGGGTGATCGCCGGCGAGTACGAGCCGGCGCTCACGGCCTGGGTGGACGAGCTGGCCGCCCGGTGCGCACCCGCCGAGGACGCGGAACGGCCGGTCATCCACCTCCAGCGCGGCACCTTCGAGGCGCCGGCGCGCGAGCTGCTGCCCGGACTCGAGCGCTACGCTCGCCTGGCGGTGGGCGGGGAGGAGCGGCTGGTCGGCTACGTGGAGGCCAGCCATGGGTGCGTGCATCGCTGCCGGCATTGCCCCGTCCCCACCGTCTACGACGGGCGCATCCGCGTCGTGGGGGCCGAAACCGTCCTGCGCGACATCGAGCGCCTGGCGGGCATGGGCGCGCGCCACATCACGTTCGGCGACCCCGACTTCCTCAACGGCTGGCGCCACTCGCTGGCGATCGTGCGCACGCTGCACGAGCGCCGCCCCGAGCTGACCTTTGACTGCACCACAAAGGTCGAGCACATGCTCGAGCACGCTGAGATCTGGGAGGAGATGGCCGCCTCGGGCTGCCTGTTCGTCGTCTGCGCCCTGGAGAGCGTCAACGACGAGATCCTCGTCCGCCTGGACAAGGGCCACACCACCGCCGAGGCGGTGCTCGCCATCGACCTGCTGCGCGAGCACGGAATCGAGACCCGGCCCTCGTTCATGCCCTTCACCCCATGGACGACCCCGGATGACGTGCTGGAGATCCTCGACTTCGTGGCCGCGCACGACCTGGTGGCCAACGTCGACCCGGTGCAGTACACGATCCGGCTGCTCGTGCCCGAGGGCTCGCTGCTCTTAGAGCGCAAGGACCTGCGCGAGCACCTCGGCCCCTACGAGCCCGAACGTCTCAGCTACCCGTGGCGCTCAGCTGAACCTGCCGCCGACCGGCTGCAGGCCCGTCTCAGCGCACTCGTCCAGCAGAGCGCCGCCGCGCACGAGGCGACCGGCGTCATGTTCGCCCGGATCCGCGCAGCCGTGCGCGAGGCGACCGGCGAGCCGAACGTCCCGGAGCCAGCGGCCATCCCCATGGGATCAACCGAAGGGAGGCCACGGCTCACCGAGCCGTGGTTCTGCTGAGCGGAACCCACCGAGGGCCAGTTCGGTCCTCTCACAAAGTGATGACGTGGTCCGGCGGGTCGCCCGCCAACGCCGCGTACAGGTCGGGGAAGCAGCCGACCCGCACCCCGGCGACCGTTCCCATCGGCCGCGCCGCGCCGATCTCCCCCTCGGCCAGGCAGCGCTCCAGCGCGCACTGGTCACAGAGCATCAGCAGCATTCCCTGTTCGGCGGCCACCCGCCCAAGGCGCTCGCCCACCGGATCGCCCGCTCGCAGCAGGTAGGTGTTGTCGTCAAAGAAGAACATTCCGACGACCTCGACGCCATGCGTTCCCTGCTCCAGCTGCGGAAGGATCATCTTCCCGAGCTTGTAGCTGGCCGTGTGGCCGGAGGTAGAGAACACGTAGGCGACCTTCATCCCGGCGGGAGAGTAGTCGGAAGCCGCGCGCACCGGTTGTCGCGGTGGCGCCGTGGCGGTAGGGCGGCGGGAGCCCGGACAAGGACGCAAGCGCCGGCCCCAGCCGCTGGCCGCCGCCCAGACCCGTTACAGCCGGTGAGAGAAGCGCCACGTGTACCAACAGGACGGCGAGCGGAACTCCATCCTCGACGGGCACGTCCACTTCTGGAACGTCCACCCGGGCAGCCCAGGTCGGCCCTCGTGCGCGCTCCGACAGAACCGCGCAATTGAATGCGCGCTTAGTGCTCTGGCTCGGAAGTTCGCCGACGTATTCGGTCAGGCTGCTTGGGCGGCGGGTAGTTCGAGTCGTTGGGCGACGCGGTCGAGGTCGGCGCGTGTGAACTTCCACTCGAATGGTTGGGCGATCTGTTCGTAGCGGCGGCCGAACCCGAGTAGTTGTTGTTCGAGGGTGTCGAGGTCGGGGAAGTCGTTGGGGGTCAGGACCTTGCGTTGGACGATCGAGAAGTAGATCTCGGCCTGGTTGAGCCAGCTGGCGTGAACAGGGGTGTGGACGAGGATCCGGTTCTGGTAGGCGCCTTGGAGGCGGTTGATCGAGCGCTGGCCGCGGTGCGCTGAGCCGTTGTCGACGATCACGAACACGCGCTGCGCTTTGCTGTACGGCTCGATGCTGATGAACTGATCGACGAGCTGGTCGAACGGGACGATCCCGTCCTTGGGGGCGCAGCGGTCGAACAGCTTGGCGCGCTTGGCGTCCCAGGCGGCGAGGTAGCACAGCGCGCCCTTGCGCTCGTATTCGTGCTCGACGCGTTGTCCGCGCTTGACCGTGGCGGTGGCGGGGAGCGTGACGTGCTTGCGGTGGCGGGCTTGGATCGACGGTTTCTCGTCGCAGCACACGACGTAGTCGCCGGGGTGCAGCAGCTCTCCTTCCCAGCGGCCGCTGTAGAGGTCGAGGATAGGGCCGGCCTTGGTCGTGAACTTGGGGTCGCGCGGGAAGATCCAGGAGCGGTGCTGCCACGGCTTGATCGCGTCCTCAGATAGCCACCGCCAGACCGTCACGCCGGAGATCTGCTCGCAGATCCCGCGGGTCACAACTTCGGCGGCGAGCTCGGTGGAGGACCAGCGCGCCAGTGGAACCTCGCTGTCGGCGGGCCGCTCGCACGCCAGGCGGATCACCTCAGCCCGCACGTGAGGGCGGAAAAGTCGGCGGTCTGCCGCGCCGGGGCCGGTCCTCGAGGCCGGCGAGCCGCTGCTCGAAGAACCGCTTTCGCCACTGCGAGACGACATCCCGCCCACAGCGCAACCGGGCGGCGATCTGATCGTTGCGCAGCCCCTCAGCGGCCATGAGCACCATCTGAGCCCTCGTCACCTGCCAATACGGCAACGTATACGAGCGCGCCAGCGACTCCAGCACCGCGCGTTCCTCGTCGGTCAAGTCGATCCGATACGGGCTGTGCCTCGGCATCAACGTCCCTTCACGAGAGAACAGGATGCCACGCAAGCTACGGCCCCGGCCGGATGCCAATACGTCGCCTTATTTACGAAGGGGAGCACTAATCTAAGAGGGGAGGTCAAACCCGACACGTCGCGGCGCCCCTCCGCGACGATCTGAGCGCCGTCCGTGCTCCACATGCCGCTCAGCACGAGAAGCGACCGCCTGTGAAAAGGGCACCACGGGAGGTCCTGCTTGCCACGCTATGCTGCCCAGCAAGCGCCGACGGCCGAGCCGGACGCTGGCCTCTGTTCCGCACTCGGCCGGCGAGCAGCAGTCTCTGCGGCGGCGTCAATCTGTTTTGCTCGTGAGCAGGACCAGCACCGTCGGTCGACCCGCATCCCGCCCCTGCTTTGGCGCAAGGCGATAGTGATCGCTGGCGCGCCCGTCAGCGCCGCTCGGGACGAGACGCAGACGTGAGACAGCCGTCCGCAGGGCGCTGTCATTCGACCGACGTTTTACATCCCACTTGTCGCGTCCGGGATGGATGTCAGTGAGGAAATCCGGGTTGATGGCAGCGGTTCATCCGGGTCGTTTGGCAGTCAGACTCTCAAGCCCCAGCATTCGTCTGACGCCGTCTGTTGAGACGCAGTACGTTCCCGCGCTGTGGGGATCCCGGACTTTCAGACGATCATGCGGCCACTGCTCGTCGCCCTTGAGGACGGTCAAGAACGTACGAGCACGGAGATTCGCGCGGCGCTCGCCAGCGAGTTCTCTCTGACCGAAGCGGAGCTCGCGGAGATGATCCCGAGCGGGCGGGCCAAGACCTTCGCCAACCGCATCGCGTGGGCGCTCACGCACATGTACCAGGCCCGGCTGCTGGAGCGCCCGCGGCGATCGGTCTATCGAATCACGCCACGCGGCACAGAAGTACTCGCCGCGCAACCCGACCGCGTTGACCTGAAGATCCTCACCCAGTTCCAGGAATACCAAGAGTTCAGAACGAAGGGCGGCCCCTCGAACACCACGACGACAACGGGCAGCGAGCTCGAGCTGATCAGCTCCGATCAGACGCCCGAGGAACAGATCGGCGCGGCCTACGGGTCGATCCGCTCGGCGCTTGTAGCCGACCTGCTCGAGCGGGTCGCGGACAAGCCTCCTCGGTTCTTCGAGCGGCTCGTGCTCGACGCGCTCCGCGCGATGGGGTACGGCGGGGTCGGCGAGGGCTCGACGTCCCATCTCGGCCAAAGCGGCGATGAAGGCGTCGACGGCGTGATCCGCGAAGACGAACTCGGCCTCGACCTGATCTACGTCCAGGCGAAACGTTGGGCCAATCCGGTCGGTCGCCCCGAGATCCAGAAGTTCTTCGGTGCGCTGCACGGCAAGCGGGCGAGCAAGGGCGTCTTCATCACGACGTCGTCATTCACCTCCGAGGCTCAGGCGTACGCGGATGGCGTCACGCCCCGGATCATCCTCGTCGACGGACACCAGCTTGCGCGGTTGATGGTCGACTACGGCGTGGGCGTCAGCACGGTGGAGACCTACGAGCTCAAGCGCGTGAACCTCGATTACTTCGCCGACGAAGACGACGCTACAACCGGACTGCCCGAGCCGCCAACGCTCCGTTGAACCGCCGTTGGCCTGGCCGGTACAGCGTGCCGACATCCAAGCCGCTTCCGAGTGGGCCGAGCTCGTCCTGAACCGCCTGGGCCTGGCGTGGAGGAACGCGCAGCGCCGGGCGAACCGCGGGCTGTCATTCGACCGTCGTTCCACGTCCCGCTCAGATGTCAGCGGGATTCCCGCGTGATATCAGTTCAGTGGTCGTCCCGCTTGGATGTCACCGCCGAGCACTGACGCCGCTGACATGCGCCGCCCACCACGACGGGCGATCCAGGCCCCCGTGCTGGGCTCTCGAGCGGACCTCAGTCGACCGTGCGGAGGCGCTGTCATTTGACCGTCGTTCTACATTCGGCAGCGGAATTCTCAGCTGATGGCAGTGGATCTGCTCACTCGAATGTCAGCGGGTCCCCGGCTGGCAGCTCTGTTCGCGTGAAGCTGCTGTAGAGCGCGATGTCGCTCGCCCGGTACACGTGGCGATGCCGCTCCAGGATCTCAGCCGCGACGAGCATGTCGAGCGCCTGGCGCGTCTCGGGCGTGGTGTTTTCGACTCGTGTGCGCTCGCTGCGTCCGCGTAGGAGCTGTGCGAGCGCTCTCTCCAAGCCGTTGTCCTGCGGAGCCGTTGACGGTTGGTGCTCCCCGTATGGCTCGTCGGGTCGGCTGAGGGCCGGTGCGGAGTGATCGTCGAGCGCGCGGACGATGGGGCCTGGCGGCTACGGGGACTGGGCAGCCGAGGATCGTTTCCTCGGTGATCTGGTCACTGCCGATGAGTTCGAGCAGCTCGTCAGGCAGGCCGGTGGTCAGCTCGACGTCGTCCTGCGCATCCGTCGCGAGGGCGACAGGTTCGGCTACCCCTGCTTCTCGAGGAGGACTTCCGAGGGTAGCCGCGCGGCTACCCTCCGACGTCCTCAACGTCAACGGGGGCCGGGCCCCGTGTTGCGGGCATGCCACGCCACGCCACGACTCTCGTAGCCGGAGAGGCGGACGGAACCTGCGTCTACGGTGACTTCAGACCGAAGTAGTGACCTGCTTCGAAGTCGCGCGCGGCGGCGGCGGACCGGGTGCCGCCAGCTCCGGTGCGGTTCTCGCCTGGGCGAACGTCACCATCCGCCCGCGCTCCTCATCCCAGAGCTTGAGCCGCACCGCGCGTATCCCGTCCCAGAAGCTGAGCGTCGGCACGTAATGGAACATCCGGTTCTCGTCGTGCGCGCGCTGAAGGTTGTAGTTGGGAATCCGCGCGCTGAGATGGTGGACGTGATGCAGGCCAATGTTGCCGCTGAAGAACTGCAGGACCTTGGGCAGCTTCAGGTAGGAAGCGCCGCGCAGCGCGGCCTCGGCGTAGCTCCAGTCCTCCGTGCGCTGCCAGTAGGCATCCTCGAACTGGTGCTGGACGTAGAACAGCTAGATCCCCGCCGAGCCCGCCAGCATCGCAGCCGGAGCCCAGATGAGCATGAAGTTGCCGATGCCCATCGCCCAGCACAGCACGGCGACGATCATCAGGAGCGCCAGGTCGGTGGCGAGTACACTGTTGCGCATTCGCGGACGGGCGTTGCGGACCACCAAACGCGGTCCGATGATCATCGCGAAGATCGGCCCGAAGCCGAACATCACCAGCGGGTTGCGCAGCATGCGATACCCCAGCTGCCCGCGCGGGGCGCGCGCGTCGTACTCGGCGACGGTCAGCGTGAGTACGTCTCCAACGCCGCGGCGCTCCAGATCGCCCGACGATGCGTGGTGAACGGCGTGGTCGTGGCGCCAGCGCCGGAACGGGGAGAGGACGAACAGCCCGCAGACCGTGCCGATACAGGCGTTGGCGCGCTTGGAGGCCATCAGCGATCCGTGCGTGCAGTCGTGGAACACGACGAACGTGCGCACCAAAAAGCCGGCCGTGGGGACGACTAGGGCGAGCACCAACAGATCCGAGACACCCAGCAGCAGGTACATCAGCACCGATAACGCCAGATACGGCACGACCGACGTTGCGACGTCGAACAGGCTGCGACCGAGGCGCGGCTGTGCGTAGCGGGCGAGTACCTGATTCCACGTAGGACGGTTCGACGGTTGCGACATGAAAGCTCCGATGGCGGGATGAACGTTCTGCATCGCTCTGAGCTAGCGGCAGTACGACGAACGGCGGCTTGGGCTTCTTCGATCCGGATTCGGTCTTGCACCGGATGTCTCGCGAGCCGCGGGTTGGCGGCGCGACCTGCTGGAGTCGGCGCAACAGCACCCTGCCTCGCGCGGTTCCGGGCCTCAGTTCAATCCCGGCTGAACTTAGTGCGGGCGACGGAGTGGGCGCTGGGGTCCGCGGGGTCGCTCCGCCTGCTCCATGTTGTAGCCGTGTGACGTCTTCTTGATTTGGGTGCAGGTCGTTTGTAGTGGGTAGATAGTCCTGATTTGTCGGGCGAATGGCGCGTCGGTCGGCGCTTTCTGGCCGGGTTATGCCCGTGGTTTCGGGAGGACTCCCGGTGAGCTGCGGCGAAAGTCAGGGGTGTTGTGTCTTTTTCGGACCGCGATACGGAGGTGATCGCGTGGCTCCTGATCTGCTGGACTTGTTCGTCGGCGCCCGGCAAGCTAACGGCTCTGTGAGCGAGCCGTCGTTGCCGTTGGTGGATGGTGATCGGCAGCCCGCGGGTGGCGAGGACCCGCGCGCGGCGGGGTTGGATGCGCGCCCGGTCGCGGGGTTTGAGCGCTCGCAGGCTCTGTTTGCGAGGTTGCTCGAGTGGGCGGCGGGCGAGGAGGCGTTGGGGCTTGAGCATTCAGGGCTCGAGGCGCGGCTGGTCAAGGACGGTCGTGAGTTAGCCCGCCAGGTGTTGCAGGACCAGCTCGATCTGCGCGCTGTGCTCGAGCCGCGCGTCGGTGGGGTGATCGGCGCTGAGGGCACGCCGCGGCGTAGTGTCGAGCGTGGCCACGAGCGCGATCTGCACACCGTGCTTGGCGAGGTGCAGGTCACGCGGCTGGCCTACCGGGCGGTGGGCAGCGAGAACTTGTATCCCGCTGACGCGCAGCTGAACCTTCCCGCCTCGCGCCACTCGCATGGGATCCGCAGGCTGGCCGCGCTGGAAGCGCCGCGCGGCAGCTTTGAGGACGCGCAGGCCGCGATCGTGCGTCAGAGCGGCCAGCAGATCGGCACCCGTCAGCTCAGAGAGCTGACGCTCTCAGCCGCCCAAGACGTTGCTGCGTTCTACGCGCAGCGAGAGCGCACAGCGCCAGAGGAAAAGGATCTGCTGGTGCTCTCGTGCGATGCCAAGGGGGTGGTGATGCGCCCCGAGGCGCTGCGTGAGCCGACTCGCACCCAGGCGCACAGCGCCTCGGGCAAGCTCAAGACGCGCCTGTCCAAGGGCGAGAAGTCCAATCGCAAGCGGATGGCGGAGATCGTCACCGTGTACGAACTCACCCCCGAGCCGCGCACCGCGGCCGACATCCTGCCCGACCCCGACAACCCTCCACCTTCAGCCACCCCGCGACCGAAGGCGAAGAACAAGTGGCTGGCCGCCAGTGTCACCGACGACGCCAGAGCGGTCATCGCTGGGATGCTCAACGAGGCCGACCGCCGCGATCCCGACCACAAGCGTCGGTGGGTGGCGCTGGTGGACGGGAACAATCACCAGATCGACCGGATCAAGACCGAAGCCCGCAAACGCAAGGTCAAGGTCCCGATCGTCGTTGACTTCATCCACGTCCTTGAGTACCTATGGTCAGGCTGCTGGTGCTTCTTTGAAGAGGGTGACCCGGCCGCCGAACGGTGGGTGCACGAGAAGGCGCGCGCCGTGCTGGAGGGCAAGGCGGGGATCGTCGCCGCCGCGATCCGCCGCAAAGCGACCCGCCTCGCGCTCGAGCCCAACAAGCGCCAAGCCGCCGACCGCTGCGCCGACTACCTCCTCGCGAAACGACCCTACCTCGACTACCCCACCGCCCTTCAGAACGGCTGGCCGATCGCGACGGGCGTGATCGAGGGCGCCTGCCGCCACCTCGTCAAAGACCGCATGGACATCACCGGCGCCCGCTGGGGCCTGGCCGGCGCCGAGGCGATCCTCACACTCCGCGCGCTGATCAGCAACGGCGACTTCGACCAATACTGGACCTTCCACCTCGCCCAAGAACACTGCCGCATTCACGCATCACGCTACGCCCTCGGCGTCATCCCGGCACCCGCGTAACTCCCTCCAATGGACCTGCACCCTCTTGATTTCGCCAGCGTTCGCGAGCTGGGTCAAGCGGGTTGAGACACTTCCGCAATTGAGGTTCAGGCCCTTGGCGACATCACCGGTAGTGCTCCCCGGATGCTGGACGAGGAAGGCGATGACGGCCGCCTCGGGGTCGCCCTGACGGCTGCGGGCGATTGCACGCCTACGGCTCGCGCGCCGCGCAGTCGCACGACGCACCGAGCGAGCCGGAGCGGCCTCGGGGTCAAGTTCCGAAACCTCGATTTCGAGGATCTCAGCTCGGGGCATGTGCGCTCCTTTGCTCGTCGGAATGCGGCATTGGTAGGCCTTGCTAGTCGTTTGCCCGCGTGAGGTAGGCGTGCCGGGGTCGCTCGGACCCAAACCGGTCTGTTCTGGTGCGACGGGTGCTATCCGCTCGCCCGGTGTTCAGACGTCGTCGCGCATCGACCACCTGTGAGAGCCACCGCGATCCGCGATCACGATTGAACTCGTCTCGCCTGCGCCCTACCAGGTTCTGTACAGCCCGGGTCATCGTTCTTTGGCCTTCCCGTCTCTCAGTTGGTCCGCGCGGAAGGAGGACGACAACCCTCGCGCGTTCGTTGAGATAGGGACGCGACCACCGGATGGTGGGGCAACGCCGGTAGAAGCACCGCACCGGCCCCGCAGTCAAAACCAGTAACCCACGCCTCCCGCCTCGTGGCGCAAATCGCGCCGTAGGTGGCACTCGGACTTGGGGTCAGAATCCTGGCCGCAGGGCCAGCCACGTCCGACACTACTCCTATTGCGAGCGGTTGTGCCTACCACTCCCAAAATATATTTCTGTTGCCCCTCCTGAGGACACGCAGCACGACCAGTCGGTGACCGCGCCGCTCCTGGTACTTCACGCGGATCGCGGAGCGCGCAGCGGAAGAGCTCGACGTGGCCGATCCCAACGCACGGACCTTCTGGCGCGACATAGCTGCGCTTGTCGAGGCGATGCGCACGGGCCAGAGCGCCTGGGGGGTGCCGGCCTACAACGGCGCGCTGTTCGCGCAGCATGGGTTCGATGGGGCCGAGGTTCTCGAGACTGCCTCAGTTCCGGACGCGGCGATCGCGCCGGCACTTGTCGCACTCGCCCGAGACGCCGACGATCCCGACGTCGGCATCGACTTCTCCGGGCTCGACATCGGGCACCTCGGACACATCTACGAGGGACTCCTTTCGCTGCGCCTCTCGGTTGGCCGACTGCGACTTCAGGTATGACCCGAGAAGCGACCGATACGTGCCCGCTGGGGGTGACGAGGTGGAGATCGCCCGCGGGGAGCTGCTGTGGCTCACCAATGAGGGCGGGCGCAAGGGTGGCGGTGTGTACCCGCGGCTGCCGATCCTGGGCGGGTGTGGCTGCGTTGCGCGTGGTCCTCCTGGCGTTGTCGACGAACGTAGCCTCCTCGCTCGTGCCGCAGAAGTGGCGGCAACGTGGACTTCACCGCGAGGAGCGGGGGAATGCTCCGGGTTGGGACTCTGGCGGGGGTGGGCTCGGGGCGGGGTGCTGGTCTGACGGGGCGTGCGTTGCGCTGCGCGGGTGGGGGAGGCGCCGCTTGCCCCAGTCGGTGGCGAGGGCGAAGTCGAGCAGGCGCGGGAAGTAGTCGTCGAACGGCAGCAGCTGGACGCCCGCGGGCTCCAGCCGCGCCCGGGTGAGGTGGTCTTGGAAGCGCACCCCGATGTTGAGGTAGGGGATGAACACCTGCGTGTGTTCCAGCGCCAGGCGCTGGCGGCCGCGGACGGCCCGGCGCAGCAGCGGGTACAGCGCCCGGTAGACGGCCGGGGGCACGATCCAGGGCCGGGGCTGGCCGAAGCGCTCGGCGGTCATCCGCGCCACGTGTCCGGTGGTGGGGGCGCGGTCGCCGGCGACAAGGTGGAACGTCCCGTTCGGCCCGGCGCTGCACAGCTCGAACAGCGCGTCGGCGACATAGTCGATCGGCACCACGTCGAGCGGCGCCCGCCGGTTGAGCGGGAGCGCGCGGTAGGCGCCGGTCGAGGCGGCGCGGATCGGCCCGTAGAGGACGTTGAAGGCGGTGGTCCAGCCGCTCGCCTGCTCGCCGACGATGATGCTGGGGCGCGCGATCTGCACCGGCAGGCGACTGGACGCCTCCCGTACGATCCCCTCGGACTCCCACTTGGAGCGCTCGTAAGGGTTGCGGAACCCCTGCCCTACGTCGTAGTCCCGCTCGGAGAACTCGCCGCGGTAGGTGCCGGCGACATAAGCAGTGGAGACGTAGGTGAAGCGCTCCAGGCCGCCGCGCCGCTGGGCGCGGTCGGCAAAGCCGAGCATGTGCTGGGTGCCGCGTACGTTGATTCCGCGCGACTCGACGAGCCCAAGCTCGAACGACACTGAGGCCGCCGCGTGCAGCACGCGGTCGACCTGCTCGGCCAGCTCGTCCAGGCGTCCGGGCTCCAGGCCGAGGCCGGCGTGTTCGATGTCCCCCGCCACCGCGGTCACACGGCCGGAATAGGCGTCGGCGTCGCCGAACGCGGTGGCCAGCACCGCGCGCAGACGCTCGTGGGCCTCGGCATCGTTCTGGGCGCGGATGAGCGCGAACACGTGCCGCCGGCTGCGTTCCAAGAAGCGGGCCAGGACCTCCATGCCCACGAACCCCGTCGTGCCGGTGATCAGGATCGGCTGGTACTCCGACGGCGGATTGGACTCCGCAGGGACGTTCATATAAGCAACCGTACGCCTCCCGACCGTCGGCGTCATACCGCCCCGGCTCAAATGCGGGTCTCCAGTGGGCCGGCTGGACCATCGAATCGACAAGCCGCCGTCATCGCGCCAGGCATCAGCGAGCGGGAAGCCGACCAACGCCCGTGGCTGGTGGCATCCGGCGCTGTGGGCGGCGTAGCCGGCGGCGGGCGGCCGCCTAGCGCTGTCCGACAAACACGCTGACCAGCAAGCGGTCGACGACGTCGCCGCCCGGCCCGGCGGGGCGCGAGCCGACAGAGCGAGTGAGCGGTGGAGCGATCGGTGGTCTGTTGCCTCGGGTGGTCTGCCAACATACCCTGCGCCCCTTTCCTTTCCCCCGGGGTGCGCGTCCTCGGTTGTCCGCGGGCGTGGACCGCGACAGAAAGACTCCGGTCATGACCGAGTTCGAGACGATCGGCCTGGAGTCGGTCGAGTCGCTGACGATCACGACGTTGGTCGACAACGTCACCGACATCCTGTTGCTCGACGAGGGGCCCGCGATCCGGGCGCCGATCGACTCCCGAGCGCCGCGCGTGTCCTCGCCCCTGATCGAGGGCGGCCAGACGCTCGATGCACTGCGCGCCGAGCACGGCTTCGCCGCACTGGTGACGATCTGCCAGGGCGGTCGGGAGCACCGGGTGCTGTTTGACACCGGCATCTCTCCGGACGGGCTGATCGAGAACATGCGCCGCCTCGAGGTCTCACCGCACGACGTCGGGGTGATCGTGCTCAGCCACGGCCACTTCGACCACACCACCGGCATGGACGGGCTGGTCCGGACGCTGGGCACAGCCAACGTCCCCGTTCTCATCCATCCAGAGTTCTGGAGCCGCCGCCGACTCGCTTTGCCCGGCCGCGAGCCGCTGATGCTGCCGACGACCAGCCGCAGCGCCCTGGAAGGCGCCGGCTTTGAGATCATCGAGCAACAACAGCCCTCGTTCCTGCTCGCCGGGTCGCTGTTGGTCACCGGCGAGGTCGACCGCACCTCGGGCTTCGAGCGCGGGCTTGCGATCCATCAGGCCTGCCGTGACGGGGAGTGGCAGCCCGACCCGTTGATCCTCGACGACCAGGCGTTGATCGCCAACGTGGCCGGCAAGGGCCTCGTCGTGCTCACCGCGTGCGGCCACGCCGGCGTCGTGAACACCGTCCGCTACGCGCGGCGACTGACCGGCGAGGACCGCGTGCACGCCATCGTCGGCGGCTTTCACCTCAACGGCCCGTTGTTCGAGCCGATCATCGCCCCCACCTGCGACGCGCTCGCCGAGCTTGACCCCGACTACCTCGTCCCCACGCACTGCACCGGCTGGCGTGCCATCCACGCGCTGGCCGCCCGCTTTCCCGACGCCTACCTGCAAGCCAGCGTCGGCACCCGCTTCGAGTTTCACAGCGACGAGCGGCCCGCGGACATGGCGTAGCACCAAGGCCGCAACTGTGGCTCGTGCGGCATCGGCGATCCGAACGTGCCCACGCAGCCGAGCAAGGATGTGGAAGCAGAGGTTGAACCCGTAGGCGGGGCCCCCTACCGCATTTTCGGGTCCACTCTGGGGCGAGAATGCACCCGGGTATGCGTTACGTCGTGGATGTCAGCGCAGCGCAGCGACGCGCCGCCGCCGGCATCGATGATCGCGCGGCGAGCGATGCTGGGTCGGCCCTGGTTGGCCTCGAGGATCTCGCGGATGTGCCGGACGTAGGCGCGCTCGTCGTCCTGGCGGTTGGCGTGCAGCTGCATGAGCATCAGCATCCGGTTGATGCGGTCGCGGTTCTTCAGCCCGTACGCGCGCGGCTGGATCGACGCGCGGATCGGGTTGATGAACGCGTCCAGCGCCCGCTCCGCGCTAAGCCGACCCGCCTTGCGCTCGTCGCGACGGTGGCTACACCACTTCCCGAGCTTGCCACCCGTTGGCGTCACGTCGGCGTCCGGCTGGGCCGAGACGGCAAGCCGGGGTTGCGTTTGAGTGTCCACTAGCACGCCTCTCAGGCTCCCATCCGTGCTCGAGCGTCGTCAGCCGCGGACCGCGACGACATGCTCGCGCCAGGTGACGTGCTCGAGCACGATCTCGCCCCGCAAGGTGCGCGCGAACCCGGGCGGCCGCTCGCCATCGCCCTCGGCGAGATCGCGGCCGCGCAGCCGTGAGAGCGCGCTCCGGGCGACGTCGCGCTCGAGCCCTAGCTGCGCGCCCACATCACCCGCGGTCGGCCACCGCCCGGAGGGGGCGTTCGACCGGAGCGCTGCGAGCACATGCCGGTCGAAGTCGCTGATCACCACGCGATCCACGCCGCGCCTCGGGCCTTGACCTCGGTCATGTTCGCACCGGCGGGCTCCGTCCCGAGCGGCCCGCCCGCGGCGCGAGCTCAGATCGCCGACGGCATTTGTCCACAATCCATCAGTCATGCAGCGTTAGCGCGCCGCGCTCGTCGGCGGCCGCGTTCGGCTGGCGCTCCTCGGGTGGGAGTTCGTCGAGCTCGCTGCCCTGGTCCGCGACGCGGACGCTCGGCCGGTCGTCGGAGAGATCCACCTCATAGCGGTACCAGCACAGCTCCCACCAGACGACCACGTTCACGACGCTCGGCCGGTCGTCGGATGGGCGCAGCGACACCGCCGGCATCCCGAGCGAACGCGCCACTCCGGCGACCGTATGCGGGTGCTCGGAGGAATTGAACAGCTCGACCGCGGAGGCGACCTTCTGCTCGACGCTCGAGGGGACGGCGCGCACGTGTCGAGGCTCCTGGAAGCCTGACCCGCCGACGAGGCGGTGCTGGCTGGTGTCTTGTGCGCGCGGCGGCGGCGGCGACGTGGTCGATTGGTTGACGTCGTCGACCGGGGACGTCGTCGCCCGCTCGCGGGATCCGGAATCGCGCCTCAGTCGCAATCGGTGCAGGAACGAGCGACGCCGATCCGGCGACCTCGGCACCTCCCGGTATTCCGGGACCGTTCCCTCAGGCGCCCAACCCTCGTTCACCGCGCGAGACTTGCAGAGCTCGCAGACCGATCGCCGCGCGCCGCCGCTGAGGTACACCTCGGCGCGTTCTCCGCGCAGCAGCGTACGTCCGCAAATGTCGCAGGCGCTGGGGGCGTCGGACGTACTTATATCCTTGGTTCTCACCGGCTCCGAGGCTACAGACATCACCCGGCCGCACGCCGCGACGCTCACGTCGAGTGGTTGCGAGGCCGTGCGCGGGTAGTGGCCGAGCGTTCAGGAATATTCCCCGATCACCGGGACCGGGGAGAGCAGGCTGGCGCGCGCGGGGCGGCCGTCGAGTCGCAGGCGAGCCCCGCGGCGATCGCCGCCGCCGTCCAACGCGATCGATGCACAACGTATGGGATGAGGGACGTCCATGCAGGAGCTCTCAGAGAGCCGTCCGCAGCCCAGCGAATGTGCCGATTGATCCGCCGGGTCCGTCCAGGTCGAGTGCGGAGATACGAGGTAACGCGACGCGAAGCAGCTGGACATCCGCGGTGAGGCCGTCGCTAACAACCACTTGACCTGGGCGCTTGTGGGCGAGAAGCTGTTGGGGATGGGGCAAGTCAGCGGGGGCGGGCGAGCGGTCGCTTCAGATCGGCAAGGAGAGAGGCGATGAACGAGCCAGCCGTGGAGTACCCGATCGACGGTTCACGCATGGACTGCGCGAGGTCGGCTGGGGTGAGGCTCTCGTCGGAGGGGCGAGACGGACTCCTTCACGGTGGAGATCCACGCCGACGCCGACGCCGACGCCCGGATCGACCACCGTGTATCCACGTCACCCCGCACCGAAGATTCACACGTCACCGAGGACGGCGACACCATGCCCGTACGCGTGTTGCACGCGTACGGCTGCGCTTGCGGCGAGGACTGGGGCTGAACCTGGATGCGGAGCCAGGCGTAGGCGTACGGGCTCTGGCTCAACCGGCATGGCGTGAAGCACGGGTACCCTATCTACTGGGCGGGGCTCGCCCCGAGGCTAATCTGGAGGCGCAAACGTTGCAGTCGAGGTCTTGACGGCGTTGCTGAGCGTCTGCATGTTGGCCGTAGCCCTACAATCGCCAGCTTGGGTGCAGCTGAGAGAGGCGGACGGATGACTGGGATGGTTGGCACAGGCTCGCGGACGATGGCTGATCTGATCTCGTTGGCGGCGGCACGGCATGGCGGCAAGCCGGCGCTCAAGCACAAGCTTGGTGGTGAGTGGGTCGAGGTCTCCTACGAGCAGCTCGACCGCACGGTGACGGAGTTGGCGCTTGGGCTCGTCGAGTTGGGCATCGAGCCGGGAGACAGGGTTTCGATCCTGTCGCACACGCGGCCGGAGTGGACGTACGCCTGTTTTGCGACTTTTGCCGCCGGCGCGGTTGTCGCGTCGATCTACCAGACGAACTCGGCGGAGGAGTGCCATTACGTGCTGCATCACTCCGGGGCGCGGGCGGTGTTCGTCGAGGACGCCGAGCAGCTGGCGAAGGTCCGCGCCGTCGAGGCGGACCTGCCGGCGCTGGAGTTCGTGATCGTGATGGAGTCCGCGGACGCCGATGGCAGCGTGCTCTCGCTCGAGGTGCTGCGCGAGCGGGGGCGAGGGCGGGCGCAGGCCGAGCTTGACGAGCGCCTCGATGGCGTCACGCCGGACGCCGAGTGCCTGTTCATCTACACGTCTGGGACGACCGGGCCGCCGAAGGCGTGTGAGCTTACGCACGGCAACTACCGCGCTATCACCTCTGCACTGGAGACGCAGGACATCGTGCGCGTGGACGAGTGCGTGTACCTGTTCCTCCCGCTGGCGCACGCCCTCGCGCTGGTCGTGCAGTTCCTGGTGCTCGATGTCGGCGCCACGATCGCCTACTGGGAGAAGGACCCGCAGAAGATCGTGGCCAACCTGATGGAGCTCAAGCCGACGTTCTTCCCGTCCGTGCCGCGGATCTTCGAGAAGATCCACACGCTGGCCACGTCCGCCGTCGACGCTCGAGACCTCGAGCAGGCAACGCGCGTGGGGATCGCGGTCCGCCAAGCGCAGCTTCGCGGCGAGGAGGTCCCCGCCGATCTGCAGGCGGCGTTCGAGCGCGCCGAGCAGGCCCTCTACGTCAACGTGCGCAACCTGTTCGGTGGGCGCTTGCGCCAGGCCGTGACCGGGGCGGCGCCGATCGCTCCCAGCATCCTGGAGTTCTTCTACGCGTGCGGGGTGCCGGTGATGGAGGGCTACGGAATGACCGAGACGGCGAGCGTGGCGAGCGTCAACACCCTCGACGCGTTGCGGTTGGGGTCCGTCGGCAGGCCGCTGCCAGGCGTCCAGGTGCGGATCGGTGAGGACGGCGAGATCCTGATCAAAGGCCCCAACATCTTCAAGGGGTACTACCGCGACGCGGAGGCGACGCTCGAGACGCTGGTGGACGGTTGGCTGCACTCCGGCGATCTCGGGCGACTCGACGAGGACGGCTTTCTGTTCATCACCGGCCGCGCGAAGGACATCATCATCACGGCCGGAGGCAAGAACATCACGCCCGCGAACCCTGAGCACGCGCTGCGTTACAACCGCTGGATCTCGCAGGCCGTCGTCCTGGGCGACGGCCGCCCCTATCTCGTGGCGCTGATCACGCTCGACCCCGAGGAGGCGCCAGCGTTCGCGCGCGAGCACGACCTGGAGCTTGACGAGGTCTATCGGTCCGAGTTGATGCGCGCCGAGATACAGACAGCGATCGACGCGGTCAACTCGCACTACTCGCGCGTGGAACAGATCAAGCGCTTCGAGATCCTGCCCGAGGACTTCTCCCAGCCAACCGGCGAACTCACCCCGACGCTTAAGGTCAAGCGCAGCACCGTCCAGCAGAAGTACGCCGAGACGATCGACGCGATCTACCGCAGCCCGGGCGACCGCACGACCCAACCGCCTCGCTAAGCCGCTTGGCAGCCGAGTCCTTCACGGTTGAGTCATCTATGGGGGCAGTGGGTGCGGCGTCTGCGCCGCGACCGGCGAGGCGGCGGCTCCGGAGGCAATGGCGAACTCCCGCTCGCCAATCGCGGAGCGGAAGCCAGCAATGGGCGCCCCATGCCGAATGCCGTCCCTTGGGGCCCCCTGTCGGCTCCATAAGGCGCGTGTCGAGGCTCGCGCACCAGCCGCGCACCGCTGTCGTCTTGCCGTAGTCAGCAGGAGCCGCGACGAGCGTCACCGAGGCGATACGACCCGCGTCGAGTGCCCGGCAAATCCGCAGTCGGTCGACCATGCCGGAGCGCAGGCTCGGCATCGCGAGCTTGGCCTCGACGAGCGGGGGAGATACGTCCGCATCCGCTCCACGCCCGGAATTCACCGCCACCCTCCCATGCCCGTCGCAGATTCGAAGATCGGGTCTCGCATGTCGTCACCCACGATGGGTGAGGGGATGCCGGAAGCCTCGGGCTCCGCCGTCAGCGACGGCGTGCGAGCTCCTACCCGCTCGTCGGTGCAGCCGGGGTCCAGTCGGCGCCGCTGTGTTGGCGGAAGGCTTGGAGAGCGGCATCGAGGGTGGGAAAGAAGTGTTCGGGGTTCAGGGGCCCGATCAGCTCGTAGCGTTCGAGCTTGGCTCGGACGCGGTGCTTGAGCTCGGCGAAGATGAGCGAGGTGCCGGCGGCGTTGAGCTCCTCGTCGAGGTCGGCGAGCATGTCCGCGGCTGTGGTGTCGATGTCGGTGATGGGCTCGGCGGCGATGACGATCCATTGCGGTCGCGGGGCGGCGGTGGCGAGATGCCGGATCTGGTCGCGGAAGGTCCGCGCATTGGCGAAGAACAGCGGCGCGTCGAAGCGGAAGATCACGAGGCCGGGAAGGTGCTCGGCCTGGGGGTGCAGCCGGATGTCGTGCTGGCCGCCCAGCCCGGGGACGCGCCCGAGGGTGGTTTGGTATGGCATCCAGGCTCGCCGGAAGACGTTGAAGATCGAGAGCCCCACGGCGACGGCGATACCCTGGAGGAGCCGAGGAATGCGACGCCGAGAAAGGCGGTGATCGACAGGGCGAACCCGACCCGACGCTGGCGCCACAACCGCACGGTGCCGGGGATGTCGGCCAGCGACAGCGACGCCGCGATCACTAAAGCGGCGAGCGTCGGATTGGGCAGGCTCTTCAGCAGCCCCGGAACAAGCACCAGCATGAGCACGATCGCGGCCGCGCCGACGACACCGGTCAGCTGCGTCTTGGCGCCGGCCTGCTCGGCAACAGCGGTGCGCGACCCGCTGGTGCTGACCGGGAATCCCTGGAAGAAACCGGCCGCGACGTTCGCGGCTCCGATGCCGATCATCTCGCCGTTGCCGTCGACCTCCTGGCCCGTGCGGGCGGCGAACGACGAAGCGGTGGAGATGGTGTCGGTGAGCGCGATCAGTGCGATCCCGCGGGACGAGGAGCGTCGTGAGCACCAAGCCCGCGACCACGTCGTGACGCAGCCACGAGATCCGGTAGCTCGCCAGCGGTGCGCACCCCGGGAAGCGAACGCCACGTCAGTCCCGTGCCGCGCTCATCCGATCACGGCGCCTCAGGCGGCTGTCTGCCGCTCCGGGCCCCGCGGTGGCCCGGACGGCAGCAAGGTCCGATGCCTCAGGAACCGGTTCCGACGCCGGCCGGCGGCTTCAGGGCCTCCTGCAGCTTGCGCGTGTCCTCGTCGGAGAGCGACGTCTTGATGACGGTACCGCCGTATTGCTCTAGGGCTGCGATGGCCTTGTCCGGGGTCACCTTCTCGATGATCATGAACAGCGCCGAGGTGCCGGGCTTCACCTGGTCGCGGACCTGGTCTTGGAACTGCTTGTCGATGCCCTTCTCGCCGAGGTGTCCGAACAGCGCGCCCAATCCGGCGCCCACCGCCCAGCCGGCGAAGGGGATGAAGAACAGCAGACCGAACAGCAGGCCCCAGAAGCCGCCCCAGACGGCGCCGCCGGCGGTCGAGGTGCCGCTGTGGCTGGTGTGGACGTGGTACTTGCCGTCGGTGTCACGGCGGATCGCCGCCACCTCGTCGGCCTGGATGATCAGGTCGGCCTCCAGCTGCTGGACGGTGTGGCGCGCTTCCTCCGCGGTTCCCTCGTCGGGATAGCCGATTGCTACGAGCGTGGCCATGTGGCGCTCCTGTGGTCGAGTTTTCGCCGATACAGGCTCTGAGTTGCGGATCGCTCTGTCGCTGAGCCCGAAACTGCTACGTCCTAACGATTTCATCCGAGCTCCGGAGCGTGGTCATCACCCCGATGGGATGAACCATGCTCCGTAGTTTGGTCCATTGTTGCTCCGTAGTTTCCGGCAGGAGGACTGCACGGCTGATCGGATGGCGCGGCGGTGCTCGCGACGTACGGTCAGCGTTGCAGGCGTGCTCTCAGTACGGAGCCCGCTCGCTTAATGCGAGCGGACGGAAAGGAGACACAAATGTCGGCCCTGAAGACATCAAACGGGGAAGGCACGAAGGTCGCGAGGGCCAACGCTGGCTCGATGCCGATGTACACGGCTCAGGAGCCGTCACACACCGGCGCGGGCTGGGTGTTGTTCGCGAGCATCATGTTCGTGGTCGCCGCAAGCCTCAACATCATTTGGGGCATCGCTGCGGTCTCGAATTCGCATTTCTTCGTGGCAGGCGCCACGTTCATCCTCAGTTCTCTGAACACCTGGGGCTGGGTCGCGATCGTGTGGGGATGCGTTGAGCTCCTCGCCGCGGCGTCGATCTGGCGCGGGGGTGAGTTCGGGCGCTGGTTCGGCATCGTCGTCGCCGGCATTGCTGCCGTGATCGCGATGTTGATGATTCCGGCGTATCCGTTCTGGTCGCTGACGCTCGTCGCGATTGACCTCCTGGTCATCTACGGCCTCGCCGCCTATGGCGGCAAGCCCGCTCTGACCCGGTAGTCATCGGCGAATCCATCGGGCGGTCTCCACACGAGACCGCCCGGCGGCCCGCGGCTTGTCAGCGCATGCGATCGCCGCTACGCCTGCCCATCCCGCTCCGCGCCCGTGCCGCCTCACGAAGACTGAACGACCGAGCAGCTCAGCTCAGATGTCCGAATGTGATCCTGCCGCGTCGTGTCGCAAGCGCTCCCCGACTCCGCACACGTGCTCCTAGCCGAGGCAGCTGGGATTGCATTCTCCGTCCAAGCGGACGGTGAAGTCGCGTCGGGTCGGTCGCCGCTGCGGGGAGCTTCACGCGTGGGGTGCGCGCAGGACGAGCAGTGCGGAGTATTCGAAGAACGGTTCTGTCCATGGCCTGGGTGCGTGCAGGAGCTTGTGGCCGGCGTGTTCTTGGGAGCTGTCTTGCATCGAGTTGAAGCAGACGTGGAGTTCGTCGCCTCCGTCGAGATGCTCGCCGAGGATGACGGCGATCCGGTCGATGAGGTCCTGCATCGTCGGTCCGCTGACTGGGAACACCCGCACGCCGAGGTGCTCGGATCCGACGGTGCCGTCTGGGAGCTGTGACGGCAAACTCCGCACCCATGGCTTCGACGAGCATGGAGCACGGGGCGGATGCCTTCGTCGCTCGGAGCCTTTCTGGCAGCACCAGAAGGGACTATGGCGCGCGTGCGGGTGTGGTGTGGCGCGACCGCGCGGCGCGGCCGACCTTGGCGAAACGGGGAGGGAATCGGCACAAGCACGATTTTGTGCCGCTATCCGACTACATCGGCCACCATCGAGCCACATCGGAGGCGCGCAGTTCTCGGATCGGACGCCCGAAACCCCTGGACCTAGCGCTATTCTCGGCCGCTCGTCTCCGTACTTACAAGCAGGAAGTCGGCGGTTCGAGCCCGTCACCGCCCATCGGACGCAACGCCCGCATAACACGCGTCTCGCGGCGGCCCAGCCGGTTACCAGGCGACGCCCGTAACCGAGCTCAAGCGCTTCGGGCTCGTCGGTGTCGTCGGAGCGCTCGTGGTCCACGATGTTGCTGTTCCCTCGTGCGCGATCTCGGTGGGGTGCGCGTTGACGCCCTCAAACGTAGAGTGGTGAGATGACGATGACGAGCGCCGATCGTGTGCGCGTCTCGCTGGGAAGGCGGCGACGGGACCTGGAGTGGATGTGGGGACTGCGCGGGCTGCGCCCGAGCGTGCTGTGGTTTCACTGGCGCGCGCGGCGCGTGGCGTGGCGCACAGGTGATCTGTTCAGCTTGGCTTCGGTCACGCGCCCGCCGGACATGCGAGTCTTGCTCGAGTTGGCCAGGGACTGCAGCCGGATCGTTGAGCTCGGCACGGCGACCGCGTGGACGGCGATCACGCTCGCGCTTGATGACCCGGAGCGTCGCGTCGTGACCTACGACGCGTTTGAGCGCATCGAGCCGGAGCGTTATCTCGAGCTCGTCGGACTGGACGTGAAGGAGCGAATCGAATTGGTGGTTGCGCGCGGCTCGACCGGGCCTCGCGAGGACCGGCAACCGGTTGATCTGTTGTACATCGATGCCTCGCACGAGCGTGAGCAGACGATCGAAGAGGTACGGGTGTGGCAACCCCACCTGCGCCCGGGTGCGCCGGTGGTCTTCGATGACTACACCAACGCGGACTACCCGGGCGTGCGCGAGGCCATCGAGGAGTTGGGGCTCGAAGGCGAGCGGCGCGGCAAGCTCTTCGTGCACCGAAACCCACATGCATGAGCGGAGCTGCTGACCGATCCAGCCGCGCAATCGAGCAAGGGCAGTCCCGGCCGAGTGAACCCGCGAGCGTCCGTGGGTTCAGTGGCCTCCTGAGCAGCCTCCTCGGCGAGATCGCGGGCCTCGAATACGTAGTACCCGCCGAGCACCTCCTTGGTATCAGCGAACGGGCCGTCGGTCGTCAGCGTCCTGCCATCGTGCACGCGCACGGTGGTGGCCGTGTGCACCGCTGCCAGCCGTTCGCTGGAGACGCAACGTGAGTCGGCGGAGAGGGTCATGTGCTCACCGAACACGGCTTCGCGCTCCCCGTCACCGACGGGCCCTCGCCGCTGGCTTCCAACGGACTGCCCTTCCGCTTGAACCGCTTCATCGTCGACGGCAAGCTGACCAACCTCGACACGTTCAGCACGGGCCAGCGGGCGATCACGATCTTCAACGGTCGCCATCGCAACGAGCTCCCACTGAACCTGCAATTCATCGACTTCCGCTGACCGACGCCGGTGCGCCGACATCACCGGACGCGTCAGGACGAGCTGAGCGCCACCAGCGGCGCACGCTGCTCGAGCGCTCGGGTCACGCGCCCCACGTGGCGATCGACGCCACGCTGCGCGTGATCGCGCTCCTGCTGCTGGCCTCGGCGGCGCTCGTGATGGCCCTTCGACACCAGCTCGTTCGCCGCGGCCTCATGGCGCCGCTGTCGCTGAAGGGCGGCGTGGACGTCGCCGGCGGACCGAGCGCGACGGCTCATAAGGTGATGTGATCCGCTCCGGGGCCGCACGCCTCGCTCACACACCGACCGCAAGGAGGGCACATGGCGACAATTCCGGCAAGCCCACCACCCGCACCGCCGGCGCATCCGCGTCTGTGGAAGCTCATCGAGCGCAAGCCGCTCACGGCAGGCCGCGCGGCGCGGATCATCGGCCTGGCCACGCTGTTCGTGACGGTCGCCGGTGGCGTGGTCATCCATTTCGCCGACCAGAAGAACTTCTCCACCATCGGCCAGGGCATGTGGTGGGCGATTCAGACCGTCACGACGGTCGGGTACGGCGACGTCGTGCCGACCAACACGCTCGGGCGCGTGGTCGCCTCGGTCGTGATGCTGACCGGGATCGGTTTCCTGACGGTCATCACCGCGACGATCACCTCCACGTTCGTCGAGTCGGCCCGCCGGCGGGTGGTGGGTGACAGCACCGGCGTGCTCGTCGCGAAGCTCGACCAGATCAGCGATCGGCTCGAGGTGATCGAGGCGGGACTGAAGGGCACCGACTCATGAGTGGGGACATCGGGCATCTGAACCGCTTCTTCGTCGTTCCGCATACCCACTGGGACCGGGAGTGGTACAGCCCGTTCGAGCACTTTCACCTGCGGCTGGCGGAGGTCGTCGACGGGGTGATCGATGTGCTCGAGCGCGATCCCGACTTCACTTCGTTCACGCTCGACGGTCAGGCGATCGTGCTCGAGGACTACCTCGCGATCCGGCCTGCGAACGAGGACCGGCTGCGAGCGCTGATGAGCGCCGGCCGGATCGAGGTCGGGCCGAGCTACATGCTCCCGGACGAGTTCCTGGTCGGGGCGGAGTCGCTGGTGCGCAACCTGCTGATCGGCCGGGCGGTGTGCCGCCGGCTCGGCGCCGAGCCGTCCGTCGCGGGCTACATGCCCGACAGCTTCGGACACCCGGAGCAGCTGCCCCAGATCCTGGCCGGCTTCGGGATCGAGAGCTTCATCTTCTCGCGCGGAATGGGCGACGAGCTCGACGAGGTCGGGCTCGTCTTCCGCTGGACCGCGCCGGACGGGAGCGGCGTGCTCGCGTTCCAGCAGCTCCCGCACTACGACAACTTCGCCCGCATCCGGGGCATCGACGATGCCGAGCACCGCGTCCGCCGGATCGGCGAGCGCTTCGGGCCGGCACTGGAGCGAGCCGGGGTGCACGAGGTGCTGCTCTGCAACGGCTCCGATCACCTCTCCGTGCAGGCCGATCTGCCGGAGCTGTGCGCCGAGCTCGAGCAGCGCTTTCCGGGCGCGCGGTTCGCGATCTCCGGCTACGGCGACTACGTGCAGGCGGCTGGCGGCGCGCGGGCCCCGGTCTGGACCGGGGAGCTGCTGGGCAGCCGTATGCAGAACGTCCTGCGCGGGGTCAACTCCGCGCGCCTGTATCTCAAGCAGGCGAACGAGCACGCCGAGCAGAGGCTGCTCGCGGTCGAGACGCTCACCGCGCTGCGCGCGCTGCAGGACGGTGAGGCGTTCCCGGGCGCGGACTTCCGGTTCGCCTGGTCCGAGCTGCTGCGCTGCCAGCCGCACGACTCGATCTGCGGATGTTCGTGCGACGAGGTGCATCGCGACATGATGGTTCGCTACGCGTCGCTGCAGCGGACGCTGTCCTTCCTCCAGGATCGAGCGCTCGCGGTGCAGACGTGCCCCGGTGGCGCGACGCGGGTGACCGTGATCAATGTGCTGCCGCAGCGCCGGCGCGGCCTGATCGAGCTGCCCGGCACCGAGCCGGTGATCGTCGACCTCGACGGCCTCTCCGCGCGCACGATCGAGTTGACTCCCGCGCAGTCGGAGCCACTCCCGCCCGACGCCGCCCGGACCGCGATCGAAAGCGAGCGCTTCCGCGTCGAGGCGGCCCCGGACGGCACGTTGACGCTCCTCGACAGGGCCAACGGCCGCCACTTCGAGAATCTCCACGCGCTAGAGGATGAGCCCGACATGGGGGACCTCTACAACTTCTGCCCGGTCGAGGGCGCTCGGCGTTGGCGCAGCGAGCACGCCTGTGTGCGTGTGCTGGTCGATGGGCCGGTCGTCTGGGAGCTGGAGGTGTGCGTCGACGCCGAGCTCTCGGCCGGGCTCGACAGCGAGCTTCGACCACTCCCTGACACCGTGACGCTCGGCGCCCGCACCGTCGTCAGGCTGGTGCAGGGCACCGGGCGGATCGAGTTTCGCACCACGCTCGACAATCCGGCCCGCAACCACCGCCTGCGGGTGACGTTCCTCACGGGCCCGGCGGTCGGACCGGTGCGGGCGGAGGGGCAGTTCGCCCTCGTCCGTCGGCCGCTCGTGCCGCGCCCGCCCCAAGCCGATTGGTGCGAGCCGCCGGACGGGACACAGCACACGTGCGGCGCGGTCGCGCTGGGCCCGATCGCGGTGCTCACGAAGGGCCTCCCGGAGTACGAGGCCCGCGCCGATGACGCCGGCGCCGAGCTCTCCCTGACGCTGCTGCGCGCGGTGGGCATCGTCTCGCGGCGCACGGGCGAGATCGCCACCCGGCCGCAATCGGCGGGGCCGCAGCTCGAGACGCCCGAGGGCCAGTGCCTCGGCCGGCATGAGGTCGAGTATGCGCTCCTGCTCGACGCGGACGGGCTCGGTGATGCCGAGCTGCTGCGCGCCTCGCAGGACTACCGGCAGGGGCTCGTGGTGGTGCCCGGCGAGGCGCGGCTCGCGCCGTCGCTGGCGCTCGAGGGCGATGTCGTGTTCTCATGCCTCAAGGGCGCCGAGGACGATGACGGCCTCGTGTTGCGCTGCTTCAACCCCGCCGATGCCCCGGTCGCGGCGGCAGTCCTCGGTCCGGTGACGGTGGCGCGCACGCGCCTGGACGAAACCGGCGGGCAAGCGCTGCCCGACGGCCGCCTCGAGCTGGGACCGGGCGAGATCGCCACGCTGCGACTGCGGCCGCGATAGCCCGCAGCCGCAGGTGACGACGCCGCGTCGCGAACAACCGGCCGAAGAACTCCCGGGTGGCGTCCGGATCGGTCGAGCGGATCTCGGCGTGGACAAACTGGATGCGGCATGGTGGGTCCTCTCGTCGATCTGCTGGGCCACCGCCCACCGTCGCGTGGCCCGGTCGACCGCGAGGACCGTCCAGCCCTTCCCGTCCTCATCGCTGAGATGGACGAGCAGCGTCCCGCGGTCGTGCTCGACACGAAGCCGGCGGGCGGGGTTGCCCTGCGGCACGCGTCGATGATCTCAGGATCCGGCTTCCCTGCGGCGATCCGAGTCGGCGCTTACGCCCGGCGCTCCTGGCGCCGGGAGCGGATCATCTGGCGCCCGATCACATCGGCGATCGACGTCGTGATCCAGATGATCACGGTGGCGAACAGGTAGGTCGAGAAGCCGCGGATGCTCAAGCCGCTGATGATCCCGTTGACGATGAGTAGCGAGACGATCGTCGAGGCCAATGCCAGCAGGCCGGCCAGTGCGATCGACGGTTCGCGCACGAGAATCCGCAACGCGACGAACTGCACCCCCACATGGATCAGCCAGAACAGAAGCGTGGCCTCGACGACCGCCGCTGCGCTGATCGAGAACTTGTCCAGCACGGCGCTGGAGATCAGGATTCCGACCAGGATGCCCGCAAGGGACGTGCCCACCCGGATTCCGAAGCGAACCACAGTGGAACTGATCGTAGCGGGCCGCCGCGTCGCTTCGGCCGACGCGGCGGCCCTGAGCGCTAGTTGACGACGATCCCGAACGGGGTCGCGCCGGCCGGGAGCGGGGTCGGGGAGGACGCGAGCTCGGTCAGGTCGTCACCGCTGACGGTGAACCCGCTGAGCGCCTTGCGGCCGGAGTCGACCACCCACAACGTGCCGCCGTCGGGGCTCAGCCTCGCGTCGAACGGACCAAGCCCCTTTGGCTCGTTGAATGGCGTGCTACCCAGCAGCCGCAGCGAGCCGTCGGCCAAGATGGCGTAGCGCGAGATGCTCGGCTGCGCCGTGTTGACGGCAAACAGGAACCTACCGTCGTGCGTGATCTCCACCCAGCACGGGGCGGTCTGTAGATCCGCGAACGGCGAGGTGCCGATCGAGCTCAGGCTGCCGTCTGACGCCACCCGGAACGCCGACACCGTTCCGCTGCCGGTACCCCCATGGGCGTTCGACACGTACAGCTCGGTCGGGTCCGTGGGTCGGAAGGAACTGATCGTAGCGGGCCGCCGCGTAGCTTCGGGCGACGCGGCGGCGCTGAGCGCTAGTTGACGACGATACCGAACGGGTCGCGACAGCCGGGAGCGGTGTCGGGGAGGACGCGAGCTCGGTCAGGTCGTCACCGCTGACGGTGAACCCGCTGAGCGCCTTGCGGCCGGAGTCGACCACCCACAACGTGCCGCCGTCGGGGCTCAGCCTCGCGTCGAACGGACCAAGCCCCTTTGGCTCGTTGAATGGCGTGCTACCCAGCAGCCGCAGCGAGCCGTCGGCCAAGATGGCGTAGCGCGAGATGCTCGGCTGCGCCGTGTTGACGGCAAACAGGAACCTACCGTCGTGCGTGATCTCCACCCAGCACGGGGCGGTCTGTAGATCCGCGAACGGCGAGGTGCCGATCGAGCTCAGGCTGCCGTCTGACGCCACCCGGAACGCCGACACCGTTCCGCTGCCGGTACCCCCATGGGCGTTCGACACGTACAGCTCGGTCGGGTCCGTGGGTCGGAACTCGCTCCCGAACGGGCCGGGGCCCTGGGCCGCGAACGGGGAGCCCGCCGCTGGCGTCAGGCGTCCGTCGGCGCCGACCGCGAAGCTGTCGATCTGCTCCGTGCCGACCCGGGTTCCCGCCAGATTGCTGCCGGTGCGGTTGAACAGGACGTCTCCCGGCGATGCGCTGTCGGGCAGCGCGAACGTCGAGTTCGCGAGGGGCCGCAGACGACCTGCGGTGGTCAGCCTGAAGCCCGTGTAGTTACTGCCGCCGTCGCCCGCGTTGGCCACATACACGAGCTCTCCGTGGACGGCGATGCTCACCGGCTTGATGCCGTTCGAGGAGACCACGCCGTCCGGTACGACCGCGAGCTGGCCATCGCGGCCGATGCGCAACACCGAGATCTGGTTGCTGCCGGCGTCGACCGCCAGCAGATAGCGGCCGTCCTCGGCCACCTGGAGCGAGCCCTGCGATCCGGTCACGCTGCCCAGCCCGGCACCGCCGGCCGAGAACGGCGAGCCCGGGAGCGGGCTCAGCGTGCCGTCGAGGTGGCGGGCGAACCCGGCGATCGTGTTGACCGGTGACGTGTTGTCGTTGACGTAGACGTGACCAGCCACGGCTTGGCCGGACGCGCTGGCCGAGGCCGTTGCCGGCGCGATGGCCGCCAACGCCGCGAAGGCAAGAGTTACTGACACACGTGCGGTTAGGCGCATGCGTTTCACCTCTCATTATTGATGTGACCTCACTGTGAAGAGGTCTGAGCAGACGATCAACGGTGAGTGACTCCTCGTCACCCGTTCACCGTTCTCCAGGCCGAGAGGACATTGATTGGATCACAGCCCGGCGGCAAGTCAAGGCGCTGGGCGGCGGTGGCATCGAACGTTAAGACTTGTAAGCGTAAGCGGCGGCGGGCGCCGCGGACTTGATCGGTGCTTGGCATTGCGTAATTTGGGTAGCCATTGCTGCCGAATCTCCACGCCTCGCACCTGGCCGGCTTCGGCCCCCGCTGGCCGGCGAGACGGCCGCCCGCGCGGAGATGCGCCAGGTGACGGTGATCGAGCGCTCGCCGCTGAGTAGCATCCGCGAGTGGCCGCGGCCGTCGCCTGGATCTCACTCACACCGATCAAGGGCCTGCGCCTCGCCGCCGCCGACGAGGTCGAGCTGACCGAGGACGGGATTCCTGGCGATCGCGTGTTCTTCCTCGCCGATGAGCGGGGCACGATGGTGAGCTCTGACCGGCACGGGCCGCTGACCGCGGTGATCGGCGAGCACGACCCCGCGGCCGGGACGCTGGCGCTGCGCTTCCCGGACGGCCACGTCGAGGCCGGTCCGGTTGAGCTCGGCGAGCCGCAGTCCGTCCGCTTCTACGGACTCAACCTGAGCGCGCGGCCGGTCCTGGGCCCGTTCTCGGCCGCGCTCTCGGAGCAGTGCGACACGCTTCTGCGGCTGTTCGCGATGCCGCCGGGGCGTCCCGGCGTGGACCGCGGGCGTGACGGTGCGGTGACCCTGCTCTCGCGCGCCTCGCTCGAGCGGTTGCGCGCCGAGGCCGGCGAGAGCGAGCCCGTCGATCCGCGCCGCTTTCGCATGAGCTTCGGCATCGACGGCCTCGAGGCGCACGAGGAGGACGGCTGGATCGGACGCGAACTGCGCGCCGGCGCCGCCGTGCTCCGCGTGGTCGGGAACGTCGGCCGCTGTGTGGTCACGACGCGCAACGCCGATACCGGGATCGTCGATCGGCAGACGCTGCAGCAGCTGGCCTCCTACCGCCAGGAGGTGACCACGAGCGAGCCGCTTCCGTTCGGGGTGCATGCTCGGGTGCTGGCTGGAGGGCGGGTCCGGGTCGGGGACCCGGTGGCGCTCGTCGGTCCCTGAGCCGGGCGCGCCGAAGCTCACTCAGGCTGGGTCAGCGGCCATGGTGACTGTGCCGGCTCGATCGGCGGCCGCTCCGCGTACGCCTCGCGCGGCGAATCGGTCGTCACGACCGTTCAGTCCATTAGCCGGGCGCGCAGCGGATACCTGTTCGGCGGGCGCTGCTCAGCCGCCGCCCTCGGCCCGGCGCGTGCGGCGCTCGGCGATGCCGAGCCCGACCGCGCTGCGCCCCCGCTCGGTCACGACCCAGACGCCGAGCGCGATCACCGCCGTGGCCGCGCCGAGCGCGCAGACGCCCAACCAGCCGCTGGCGGCGAAGATCACCGACGTCGCGGCCGATCCCACCGCCCCGCCCAGGAAGTAGGCGACCATGTACGCGGTCGTAAGCCGGCTGCGGGCCTCGGTGTGCAGCGCGTAGACCGCGCTCTGGTTGCTGATGTGCAGCGCCTGGACGCCGAGGTCCAGCACCACGATCCCCGCCACCAGCGCGACGAGCGAGGTCTTGCCGAGTGCGAGCAGACCCCAGCTGCCGATCAGGATCACGATCGCGCCCGTGGTCGCGAGCCGACCGCGCCCCTGGTCGGCGAGTCGCCCGGCGACCGGCGCGATCAGCGCGCCGGCGAGTCCGGCGAGCCCGAACAGCCCGATCACCGCGTTCCCGTAGCCGTACGGCGGGCGCGAGAGGAGGAACGCTAGAGACGTCCAGAGCATGCTGAAGCACGCGAACGCTCCGGCCCCGAGCGCCATCGGCTGCCGCAGTATCCGCTCGCCGCGCACGAGGCTCAGAACCGATGCGAGCAGGGCGCGATACGGCAGCTTCTCGCTGACCGGCACACGCGGAAGCGCCCGCCACAGGACCGCGGCCAGCAGCAGCATCGCGGCGGCGGCGAACACGTACACGCTGCGCCAGCCCAGCACGCTCGCCACCAGGCCGCTGAGCGTGCGCGCCAGCAGGATGCCGACTAGCAGCCCGCTCATCACCGTGCCGACGACGCGGCCCCGCTCGTGCGGTGCGGCCAGCAGCGAGCTCATCGGGACGAATGGGTTCTGAGGCTACCCATCTCTCAGTAGGCCACCCTCGGCCTGTCAGAATCGTCGGCGTGCCGAAGCAGGAACTCGCGCCGCGCCGCAGTCGCTGGCCCTGGCTCTCGCTGTTGCCGCTCGGCTTTGGCGCCTGGGTCCCGATCTATGCCGGCGTCCGGGCCCGGGTCGCGGCCTGGACCGCGCTCGGGGTCGGATGGTCGGCGATCGCGGTCACCGGCTGGGTCGTGTCAGCGAGCGCCGACCACAGCCACGGGCATACCAGCGCCGCCGCGGGTCTGCTGATCATTCTGGCCTGGGCCGGGGCGGCCGCGACGTCGTTCGTGATCCGGCCCGGCTACGAGCGTCGGATGGCCTCGCCGCTGCTCGGCGCCTCCGAGCAGGCGCAGGCTCGCCTGCAGGAGCGGCGCGAGGCACAGCAGCTCGCTCGCCGCAACCCGTCTCTGGCGCGCGAGATGGGAGTCGGCCGTCCCGATCTCGCCGGGTCGGCCGACGCCGGGGTGGTCGACGTCAACAACGCCGCGGCCGTGGCACTGCTGAAGCTGCCGGGGGTCGACGACGCCCTCGCCACCCAGATCGTGGAGACCCGGGCCGAGGTCGGCGGCTTCTCGTCGGTCGAGGACCTCGGCGTGGCGCTCGATCTCCCGGGCGACGCGGTCGAGGCGCTACGCGACCGCGTCGTGTTCCTGCCGCGCTGACTGCGCCCGCGATCGCCCGGCGCGGCCGGTCTCGTTCAGGCCGCCGCCGGCTCGCCGGCGCGGGCTTCGGCCCGGGCGCGGCCCCGCAGCAGATCGGCGGCGCGCTCGGCGATCATGATCGTCGGTGCGTTGGTGTTGCCGGACACGAGCGTCGGCATGACCGAGGCATCGATCACGCGCAACGCGTCGATGCCGAGCACGCGCAGCTCGGCGTCGACCACGGCGCCCATCGCGCAGGTTCCGACCGGGTGGTAGAGCGTGGTCGACTGACGCTGGGCGTGGTCGAGCAGGCCGGCATCGTCGTCGGCGGCCGGAGCGGCATAGGGGCCGCGGGTCACGGCTTGCATCGCGGGCGCTCCGACGATGTCCAGGCAGCGCCGCAGCGCCGCCACCATCGTCGCCTTGTCCTCCTCGCTGGTGAGGTAGTTGTGCAGGATGCGCGGCCGCGCCGTTGGCAGGCGCGAGCGCAGCTTCACGAACCCCCGGCTCGTGGGGCGGAGCACGCAGGCCGACAGCGCCCAGCCGTCCTCGAGGATCTCGCCGGCGCCGCCGTCGGGGAACAGGATCGGAATCGCATGCAGCTGGATATCGGGCGCGGCAAGGCCGTCGCGGGTCCGGACGAAGCCCCCCGACTCGGCGAAGTTCGAGCTCAGCGACCCGCGACCCTCGGTCTGGATCAGAGCCAGGTTCTCGGGCGTCTCGGCGGTCAGCAGCGACGGCTCGTCGGTCGTGTAGGTGAGCCAGGTGACGACGTGATCCTGCAGTCCCCGGCCGACCGGGAGATCGAGCACCGGCGGGATGCCGGCGAGCTCGAGATCGGCGGCCGGGCCGATCCCGCTGAGCAGCAGGATTTGCGGGCTCTGGTAAGAGCCGGCGGACAGGATCACCTCACGCTCGGCCCGGATCTCCCGCAGCTCGTTGTGGTGATCGAACTCGACTCCGGTCGCGCGCATCCCGTCGAGCAACAGGCGCGTCACGTGCGCGTCGGTCTGCACGGTCAGGTTGGGCCGCTCGAGGACCGGGTGCAGGTACGCGACCGCGGCCGAGCAGCGCAGCCCGTTGCGCTGCGTGACCTGATACCACCCGACCCCGTCCTGCTCGGGGCCGTTGAAGTCCTCGTTCAGCGGAAGCCCGGCTTGCACCCCGGCCTCGACGAAGGCCTCGCAGGTGCGGTAGCGCGACCGGTTCTCGGACACGCGCAGCGGGCCGCCGGCGCCGTGCCACTCGCTGGCGCCGCGCTCGTTGTCCTCGGCGCGCAGGAAGTAGGGCAGCACGTCGTCCCAGCCCCATCCCTCGAACCCCGCCGCGCGCCAGCCGTCGTAGTCGGCCCGGTTGCCGCGGATGTAGACCATCGCGTTGGTCGACGACGACCCCCCCAGCGTCCGGCCGCGCGGCAGCAGCCGCTGGCGGCCGTCGAAGCCGGGCTCCGGATCGCTCAGGAAGCCCCAGTCGTACTTGCTCTGCCCGACGGCCAGCACCCCGGCCGGCAGGTGGATCTCGTCCGCCACGTCGGGAGGTCCGGCCTCGAGCAGGCACACGCTCACACTCGGATCCTCGGACAGCCGCGCGGCCAGGACGCAGCCGGCGGAGCCTGCACCCACGATCACGTAGTCGTACGCGCTCATCGTCGTTCCCTCTCCTCGGGTCGGTGTCGCCATTCTCCGCGGACGGGCGACGCCGCGTCAAGCGCCACCACCGAGGCGGGAGTGGCCGGCACCTCGTCCGTCGTCGAACGCTGGCACGATCGTGGCATGTCCCATCCCCAGCTCTCGGCGGCCGAGGCGCGGCGCGCAGCGCTCCGCGCCCAGGGCGTGCTTGGCGCGCCCGACCGGCGCACCGGCGTGCTCGGCCTGCTCGAGCGGCTGAGCGCCGTCCAACTCGACACGATCTCGGTCCTGGCGCGATCGCACGAGCTCGTGCCCTACGCGCGGCTGGGCCCGGTGGGGCGCGACGCGGTCGAGGGCGCGTACTGGTCGGGCTCGAACGTGTTCGAGTACTGGGCGCACGCCGCGTGTCTGCTGCCGGTCGACCAATGGCCGCTGTTCGCGTTCCGGCGCCGGCGCTTCCGGGCCCGCGGCCGGCGCTGGCACCGCGTTCCGGAGGACGTGTGCGCGACCGTGCTCGGGCGGCTGCGCGAGCAGGGGCCGCTGACCTCCACCGACCTCGGCGGTGCGAAGCGCGGCGGGCCGTGGTGGGACTGGTCCGACGTCAAGGTCGCGGTCGAGTGGCTGCTCGACGTCGGCGAGGTGATCTGCGCCAGGAGACAGGGCTGGCGCCGGGTCTACGACCTCCCCGAGCGCGTGCTCCCGCTGGCGGTGAGCGAGGCCTCCGCGCTCGACGACCGCGCGTGCATCACGGCCCTCGTCGGGCTCGCCGGACGTGCGCTCGGCGTGGCCACCGCCGGCGATCTGGCCGACTTCCATCGCCTCACGCGGGCCGAGGTGGCAGCGGCGGTGCCGGACACCGGCCTGATCGAGGTTCGTGTCGCCGGCTGGCGCGAGCCGGCCTGGGCGGACGCCCAGGCGCTCGCGCGCCTGGGCGCGCGCGGCCGGCACCGGACGACGTTGCTGTCGCCGTTCGACTCGCTCGTCTGGGACCGCCGCCGGACCCAGCGCATGTTCGGGTTCAAGCACCGCCTCGAGGCCTACGTGCCCGCACCCAAGCGTGTGCACGGCTACTTTGCGATGCCGCTGCTCACCGGCGGCCGGCTCGCCGGCCGGGTCGACCCGGGCCGCGAGGGCCGCACCCTGGTGGCCAAGCGCGTCACGCTCGAGGCGCCGGCGGTCGAGGCGATGGCCGGCGCTCTGCGCGAAGCCGCCGCCTGGGTCGGCTGCGACAACGTCGCCGTGCTCGAGGTGGAGCCGGCGGGATTGGCGGCGCCGCTGCGGGTGGCGGTGGGGTGAGGGGGGCGGCTCACCAGACCAGCCCCTGACAAATGCGTGCGGGCGGGCCGTGAGGCCCGCCCGCCACGCCCGGTCATGGATCACCACTGACTACATACATCCCAGGACTTTTGTGTCTGCCTGGGTGGGCGACACTTCCGACCGTCGGGACTGGCCGCCGACCGCAATGCGGCCGGCGCGTGGCCCGACTGGGCTTCCTACGCCCTGGCCGAATGGGCAATCCGCCGGACCCGACACCTTAGCTCAGTCGCGTCCGTGCGCCGCGCGCGCTGTCAGCACGCGCCGGTTGGCGCCCGCGGGCCTGGGCCGGGCGCGCCACGGGCCGCGCGTCATCCGTTCGGGGTGCAGGACTCCGACCCCTTGCCGGTGAAACTAAGCCACGAGTGGCCGCCGGCCGGAACTGGAGCTGCCGTGACTCGCTGGGGAATCCTCTCCACCGCCAACATCAACGAGAAGCTGATCGACGCCGCCCGGGACTCGGACGAGGTCGAGATGGTCGCGGTCGCCAGCCGGGACCCCGCGCGGGCGGCCGCGTACGCGCGCGACCACGGTCTGGAGCGCGCCTTCGGCTCCTACGACGAGCTGCTCGGCGACCCGGACCTCGACGCGATCTACATCTCGCTGCCCAACTCGATGCACGTGGAGTGGGCGACGCGGGCGCTGGAGGCCGGCAAGCACGTGCTGTGCGAGAAACCGCTGTCGCGCCGCGTGGCCGAGGTCGAGGCGCTGTTCGACGCCGCCGACCGATCCGGCCGCCTGTGCATGGAGGCGTTCATGTGGCGCCACAACCCGCAGACACAGCGGCTCGCGGCGCTCGTCGCCGGGGGTGCGATCGGGGAGCTGCGGCTCGTGCGGTCCGCGTTCACCTTCCTGCTGACCGACATGGGCGACGTGCGCCTCAGCTCCGACCTCGACGGCGGCGGGCTGATGGACGTCGGGTGCTATTGCGTATCGGCGGTGCGCCTGCTGGCCGGCGAGCCACGGGTCGTGACCGCCCAGCAGGTGAGCGCGCCGAACGGTGTCGACCAACGCTTCGTGGCCACGCTCTCCGGCGACGGCGATGTGCTGGCGGCGATCGACGCCGCGCTCGACCTGCCGGACCGCAGCGAGCTCGAGGCGATCGGGTCCGACGGATCGATCCGGGTCAGCGATCCGTGGCACTGCCGCGCGCCGGGCCTGGACGTCAGGCGTGGCGAGCGCGAGGAGCGGATCGCAATCGAGCCGGTCGACTCCTACCGGCTGCAGCTCGAGAACTTCAGTGCCGCGATCGAAGGTCGCGGCGAACCGCTGCTCGGCCGAGCCGATGCGCTCGGTCAGGCGCGGGTGATCGAGGCGCTCTACCGAGCCGCCGACACCGGCCAGGCGGTCGAGGTGGCGTGATGCCGCGGGTGCATCGAACGTCGCGCTCGCGGAGCGCTCGCGCACGGGTTCTGTGTGTGCGTCCCCTAACCGAACAACAACCCCCGTTTGCGCTTAGGGTGCATACCCTCACACAACGTAGGTCGAGGTGCAATGCGATCGGCGGTTGGAGGGACCGTGGAGTGTCGCGTCCTTTGTCGGAGTGAAGGCCACCGCCGTTCGCGGGCTTCGCATCGACCTACAGCTGACGGGCCTTCGCAGGGAGGGCCCAACCAGATCAATCGACGGACCAATCGACGGAGGAGAAGACAGACGTGACTGTCAAGAACGTTCGCTGGCTCGGATGTCTCGGGTTGGTGGCCCTCGTGGTCGCCGGCTGCGGGTCGTCTTCGAGCAGCAGCAGTAGCAGTGCTTCAAGCAGCGGCACGACCAGCACGCCGGCGCAGGCTGCCGGCAAGGGCGCGGTCGCTGTGCTGCTCCCCGACACGCAGTCGTCGGTGCGCTGGGAGCAGTTCGACCGCAAGTACCTGGATCAGAGGTTGACCGCCACAGGCGTGTCGCACACGATCGTCAACGCCCAGGGAGATGCGTCCACTCAGCGCACGCAGGCTGAGCAGGCGATCACCAACGGCGCCAAGGTCATCCTGCTGGTCGACCTCGACAGCGGCAGCGGCGCGTCGATCATCAGCCTCGCGCATCAGCACGGCGTCAAGGTGATCGACTACGACCGGCTCACGCTCGGAGGCGGCGCGGATTACTACGTCTCCTTCGACAACCAGCGGGTTGGCCAGCTGCAGGGTCAGGGACTCGTCAAGTGCCTGACCGCAGCCGGCGCCGTCAAGCCGGTCGTGGCGGAGCTCAACGGCTCGCCCACGGACAACAACGCGACGCTGTTCGCCAACGGCTACAACTCGGTCCTGAACCCGAAGTACGCGGCAGGCGTGTACGTCAAGGGTCCGAACCAGTCCGTGCCGGCCTGGGACAACCAGCAGGCGCTGACGATCTATGAGCAGATGCTGCAGCAGACCAGCAACAAGATCAACGGCGTGGTGGCGGCCAACGACGGGCTGGCCAACTCGGTCATCTCGGCGGAGACCGCCCGCAAGCTCAAGTACGTCCCGGTCACCGGCCAGGACGCGACGGCGGGAGGCGTCCAGCACATCCTCGCCGGCCAGCAGTGCATGACGGTCTACAAGGCCGTCAAGAAGGAGGCCGACGCGGCGTTGGTGGCGGCGACCGCGCTGGTCAAGGGAACCCCGGTGCCGACCAACGCCACGCTCGCCGACGGGCCCGGCAAGACGGTCAAGGCGATTCTCGAGACCCCGGTCCCGGTCACGACCGCCAACATCGAGTCGACCGTGATCAAGGACGGGTTCCTGACGCCCGCCGAGATCTGCACGGGCACGTACGCCCAGTACTGCACGAAGTACGGCATCCATTAGGTAGTAGGTTGTGAGAGCGTTCCGGCGGGGCGCCCAGGCGCCCCGCCCGGACTCTCATACAGCAACGAGAGTGAGGGTGGAGCACAGTGAGCGAGGAGAATCTGCTCGAGGCGAAGGGCGTCTTCAAGCACTTCGGTGCGGTGAACGCCCTCACCGGGGCCAACCTGCGGGCCCCCGTCGGCCAGGTCATGGCGCTGGTCGGCGACAACGGCGCAGGCAAGACGGTGCTGACGAAATGCGTCTCGGGGATCTACACGATCGATCGCGGTCAGCTGTTCTGGGACGGCCAGCCGGTGTCGATCTCGACCCCGAAGGATGCGGTCAAGCTGGGGATCGAGGTCGTCTACCAGGATCTCGCGCTGGCCGACAACCTCGACGTGGTCGAGAACATGTACCTCGGGCGTGAGACGCGCTCGAGTTTCCGCCGGCTCGACGAGACCGCGATGGAGTCGCGAGACCCGCCAGGTGCTCAGGGACCTCTCGGTCACGACGCTGACGTCGGTACGGCTGCCCGTGGCCAGCATGTCCGGCGGGCAGCGCCAGTCGATCGCCGTCGCCAAGGCGGTGCTGTGGGAGTCGAAGCTGGTGATCCTGGACGAGCCGACCGCGGCGCTCGGCGTCGCCCAGACCCGGCAGGTCCTCGACCTCACGCGCCGGCTGGCCGAGCAGGGCCTGGCGGTCGTGCTGATCTCCCATAACATGCACGACGTGATGGAGGTGGCCGACTACATCACGGTGCTGAGGCTGGGCCAGACGGTGGCCGAGTTCAAGAAGGAGGAGACCTCGCAGCGGGAGGTGGTCGAGGCGATCACCGCCGGCGAGCTGAAGATCGTTCCAGGGATGCAGGAAGAGGTGATCGCATGAGCACGGCTGCTCCCGCCCCCGAGGCTCCGGTCGCGGGTTCCCCCCAGTCGCCCAGCAAGTTCAGCGGCTTCGTCCACGACAGGATCCGGACCCTGCGCGAGGGCGAGCTCGGCTCGCTCCCGATCGTGGTCGGGATCATCGTGATCGCGATCTACTTCCAGGCCCGCAACTCAAACTTCCTCACCGCGGGCAACTTCGTGAACCTGTTGGCCCAGATGGCGGCGATCACGATCATCGGCATGGGCATCGTGTTCGTGCTGCTGCTCGGCGAGATCGACCTCTCGATCGGATACGTGAGCGGCATGGGCGGCGTCATTGCCGCGGTCCTGCTCGAGCCGGGCAAGAACATCCCGACCAGCGTGGCGATCATCGCCGCGCTCGGAACGGGCGCCGCGATCGGCCTGATCCAGGGCTTCTTCGTGGCCAAGATCGGCGTGCCCTCGTTCGTCGTCACCCTGGCCGGATTGCTGGGCTGGAACGGCGTCGTGCTCCTGATTATCGGGAGCTCGGGCACGATCATCATCCAGAACAACTTCGTCAACGGACTCGCGAACAACTACGTCAGCCACGGGGTCGCGTGGATCGTGGCCATCGCCTGCGTGGCGGCGTACGTGTTGCAGCAGTTGGCCACCATTCGAGCGCGCGGGAAGGCGGGACTGCCCAACCAGCCGTGGCTGTTCGTGATCACGCGCATGGTGGCGCTGGCCGTGGCGGCATTCGCGGTCGTGGCAATCGCAAACTCTGATCGCGGGCTCCCGTACGTGACCCTGGTGATGCTCGGGGCCTACATCCTGTGGACGTTCGTGACCCTGCGCACGCGCTTCGGCCGTCACATCTACGCGGTCGGTGGCAACGCCGAGGCGGCCCGGCGAGCCGGCATCAACGTCGACTGGGTGCGGATCGTGGTGTTCATGATCTGCAGCACCATGGCCGCCCTGGGCGGGATCGTGCTCGCGTCGCGGCTGAACTCGGTCGACACCTCCACCGGCGGCGGCGTGATCCTGCTCTACTCGATCGCCGCGGCGGTGATCGGCGGCACGAGCCTGTTCGGCGGCCGCGGCTCGATGAAGAGCGCGGTGCTGGGCGCGGTCGTGATCGCGATGATCGACAACGGCCTCGGCCTGCTCAACACGAGCGCGGGGACGAAGTACATCGTCACCGGAATCGTACTGCTCGCCGCGGTGACGCTCGACTCGGTCTCGCGCCGAGGTCGCGTCTCCACCGGGCGAGGGTGAACGAACAGCGGCCGGCGCCGTGACCGTCGTCGGGCTCGACGTCGGCACCAGCTCGGTCAAGGGCATCGCCCTGTCAGGCGACGGGGCGGTGCTCGCCGTGGCCGAATCCGGATACCCGTTCGAGACGCCGATGCCGGGATGGGCTGAGCAGGATCCGGAGCTGTGGTGGAGCGCCGCGGGCGAGGTGCTCGCGGAGCTGCACGAGCGAGCCGGGGCCCCGGAGGGGATCGGGCTCAGCGGACAGATGCACGGCCTCGTGGCCCTCGACTCGGGTGACCACGTGCTGCGCCCCGCCCTGCTCTGGAACGATCAGCGAACGAAGGCCGAGGCGACCGAGATCGAGCGTCGCCTCGGCGGCGTGGCCGGAGCTGGTGGCCGCCACCGGCAACCGGTCGCTGACCGGGTTCACGGCGCCCAAGCTCCTGTGGATGGCGCACCACGAGCCCGAGTTGCACGCGCGGATCGCCTCGATCCTTCTGCCCAAGGACTACGTCCGCCTGCGACTGTGCGGCGAACGGGCGACCGACGTCACCGACGCCTCGGGCACGGGTTGGTTCGACGTCGAGCACCGCCGCTGGAGCGACGCCGTGCTGACCGCGCTCGAGGTGCCCTCGCAGTGGTTGCCGCCGGCGCTCGATAGCGCTGCGCTGACCGGCGCCACAGCGGACGGCGTTCCCGTCGCGGCCGGCGCCGGCGACCAGGGCGCCGGCGCGCTCGGCGTCGGCGCGATCACGTCCTCGGCGACCACCGGCCCGGCGCCGGTGTCCGTGGTGCTTGGAACCTCCGGCGTCGTGTGCAGCCCGCTCGAGCACTACGCCGCCGACCCCGACGGCCGGCTCCAGGCCTCGTGCCACGCCCTCCCCGATGCCTGGTTCGCGATGGGCGTGATGCTGTCGGCCGGAGGCTCGCTGGCCTGGTGGCACAAGGTGGCCGGCGGCGGCAGCTCCGTCTCGGAGCTGCTGGCCGAGGCCGAGCGCTGGCCGTCCGGCTGCGAGGGTCTGCTGTTCCTGCCCTACCTCACGGGCGAGCGCTCGCCGCACGCGGATCCCGGCGCCCGCGGCGCGTTCGTCGGGCTGAGTGCCCGCCACGACCGCGGCGCGCTCGTGCGGGCTGTGCTCGAGGGCGTCGCGTTCGGGTTGCGCGGGTCGCTCGATCTCGTGCGCTCGCTCGGCGGCGCACCCGAGGTCGGACGCGTGAGCGGCGGCGGCGCGCGCAGCCGCCTGTGGCTGCAGATCTGTGCCTCGGTGCTCGAGCTGCCGCTGGAGCGCGTCGCCGTCGACGAGGGCGCAGCGTACGGCGCCGCCCTGCTCGGCGGCGTCGCCGCCGGCCACTGGCCCGATCCGGTCGGCGCGGTCGAGGCCTGCGTGCAGGTGCACTCGACGGTCGATCCGGTGCCGGACTGGGTCGCTGTCTACGCGGGCGTGCGCGAGCGCTTCGAGGCGCTGTATCCGGCCGTGCGTCCGTTCTCGGACTGAGCCGCCCCTACGCGATCGCCGGCGCCTCTGGCAACCGGGCCAGTGCGGCCTCCATGTCGGCCTCGGAGAACTCGGGGTCCTCGAGCGTGCCGGCCAGATAGGCGTCGTAGGCGGCGAGGTCGAAGTCGCCGTGCCCGCACAGGCCGAACAGGATCACGCGCTCCTCGCCGGCCTCGCGGGCCGCCTCGGCCTCCTCGATCGTGGCCCGGATCGCGTGGGCCGGCTCGGGGGCGGGGATCAGTCCCTGGGTGCGGGCGAAGCGGACGGCGGCGGCGAAGATCTCGTTCTGGCGGTAGGCGCGAGCCTCGACGAGCCCGGCGCGCACGAGCCCGCAGACCAGTGGCGAGTCGCCGTGGTAGCGCAGGCCGCCGGCGTGCACGGGGGCGGGCACGAAGTCGTGCCCGAGCGTGTACATCGGCATCAGCGGCGTCAGCCCGGCCGTGTCGCCAAAGTCGTAGCGGTAGACCCCGCGAGTCAGGGTCGGGCAGGCCGCGGGCTCCGCGGCCACGAACCGGGTGCGGGCGCCGTCGCGCAGGACGCGGCGCAGGAACGGGATCGTCAGGCCGCCGAAATTCGACCCGCCGCCGACGCAGGCGATCACCACATCGGGCATCTCGCCGGCCAGCTCCATCTGCGCCACCGCCTCCTGCCCGATCACGGTCTGGTGCAGGAGCACGTGATTGAGCACGGAGCCGAGCGAGTAGTTGGCGTCCTCGCGCGCGGCGGCGATCTCGACCGCCTCGGAGATCGCGATCCCCAGCGATCCGGTCGGGTGTCCGGCGTTGTCGCGGCCGGCCTGCGTGAGCGTGCTCGGAGAGCGGTGGACGGTGGCGCCCCAGGTCTCCATCATGGAGCGCCGGTAGGGCTTCTGGTCATAGCTCGAGCCGACCATGAACACCTCGCAGCCGAGGCCGAACAGCGAGCAGGCGAACGCGAGCGACGAGCCCCACTGACCGGCACCGGTCTCGGTGACGAGATGCTTGATCCCCGCCTTGGCGTTCTCGTACGCCTGCGGCACGGCGGTGTTGGGCTTGTGCGAGCCGGCCGCCGAGACCCCCTCGTACTTGAAGTAGATGTGCGCCGGGGTGTCGAGCGCGCGCTCGAAGCGTCGCGCCCGGTAAAGCGGCGTCGGGCGCCACAGCCGGTAGGCCGCGCGCACCTGCTCGGGGATCTCGATCTCCGGCTCGGTCGAGACCTCCTGCTCGATCAGGCCCATCGGGAAGATCGGCGACAGGTCGTCGGGTCCCGCCGGCGCGAGCGTCCCCGGATGCAGCGGCGGCAGCGGCTCGCCGGGGAGCTCCGGCATAAAGTTGATCCAATGCGTCGGCACCGCGTCCTCGCCCAGCAGGTACTTGACGGTCTGGTCGCTCATCGCTCTCTGCTCCTGTTCTGCGCGGTCTCGCGGGCCCACGTGATGGTGACGGCAACCCTACCGTCGCGCCGCCCCGCCGGGGCCACGGGTTGCGATTACTCCGAAGTGGCGCACACGCCCCCGGTCTCTACTCCAAGAGGACTGAGCTACGTCCCAGCGAAACAAGCGCATAACCCCCGCAACACCACAATCCATGCGATCATCGCGTCGAGCCGTGAACGGGTTGTGAGCGGTTCGATCCAGGTTTGACCCCATCCGGCGGCTTCCGGCATCGAAGTCAGCAACGGCCTGGGCGGGAGGAGAACCAAGATAGGGATCGAGGGATGAGGGGAGTGTTCGGAGGCGCAGAGGCGAGGCTCGGCGGGCGGTCCGCGGGATCTGTGACGTGGTAGCTCGGGTCGCGGCACTGGGCGCGCTCGCGCTGGCGCTCGTCCTCGTCGTCGTGATTCTGTTCTCGGGGGGAAACGCCTATTCCGTGCGCGCCGAATTCCTGGATGCCGGCGGCCTCGTGGTCGGAGACCAGGTGCTGATCGGACCGGCCACCGTCGGCTCGATCACCGGAGTGGGGCTGTCCGACACCGGTCAGGCGGATATCTCGATGAGCCTCGACCCCTCCGCGGCGCCGCTGCGCGAGGGAACAACGGCGCACCTGTACCAGAACTCGCTGTCGGGAGTGGCCAACCGCTACGTCACGCTCGTGCCGGGACCGCCGGGCGCACCCGAGATCCCCAACGGGGGCGTGATCACCTCCGACCGCACGTATTCGTTCGTCGGCCTCGACCAGGTGTTCGACGCGTTCGACCCGCTCACGCGGCTCGGCCTGCGCGGCTTCGTCCGCGGCGAGGCCGCGGCCATCAAGGGCCAGGCCCTGCAGGCCAACAAGACGTTGCTGTACCTGGCGCCGGGACTCGCGGCCGCCAGCGACGTGACCCGCCAGCTGGCGATCAACGAGCCCGCCTTCGACGGCCTGCTCGTCCAGGGCGCGCAGGCGCTGCAGGCGCTGGCGTCGCGGAGCCAGCAGTTGACGCAGCTGGTGGCCAACACCAACGCGACCACGGGCGCGATCGCCGGCCAGAGCCAGGCGCTGACGGACGCGCTGAAGCTGCTCCCCGGCGCGCTCACTCGCACCACGAGCACGTTCGCGGGCCTGAACACGACGCTCAACGCGCTTGATCCCGTCGTCGCCGAAACGAAGACCTTCTCCAAGCAGCTGACCCCGTTCAGCATCGCCCTGGGCGCGTTCGCCCGGGCCTCGATCCCGACGCTCTCGAACCTCAGCCTGCTGATCAGCAACCCCGGCGGCGGCAGCCTGACGTCGCTGTTCAAGGAGGCGCCGGCGCTGGAGAGCGTCGCTATGAAAGCCTTCCCGAGCCTGATCAAGGCGATGAACGTCTCGCAGCGTCAGGTCGACTATCTGCGCTACTACACGCCCGACATCGCCTCGGCGCTGGGCAACCTCGGCCAGGCGGGCGCCTACTACGACGCCAACGGGCACTACGCACGCACGCAGCCGTTCTTCAACGCGTTCGGCCTCAACGGGTCCAACCAGCTCACGGCGCAGCCGGCGTTCGCGCGCTACCAGGGCCTGCAGGTCGTCCACGGACGCTGTCCGGGCGGCGCCGTGCAGCCGTCACCCGACGGCTCGGCACCGGAAACCGTTCCGGGCTGCAATCCCGCCACCACCCCGCCCGGGCCATGAGACGCCTCGCGGTGCTGGCGCTCCTGCTGGTGGCGGCCGCCGCAGCGCTGGCGGTGGCCGGGACGGGTCGCTCACGCGGGGCGGGTGGCCCCTACATGGTCCGCGCGATCTTCGATAACGCGGGGTTCGCGGTGTCGGGCGAGACCGTTCGGATCGCCGGGGCGAACGTGGGCTCGATCGCGTCGGTCTACGTCGACCCCCACACGCTGCATACCGCGAGAGGGCCGAAGGCGGCGGTCACCCTGGAGATCGACAACGGCGACTTCACCCCGTTCTACGCCAACGCCACCTGCACGATCCGGCCGCAGTCGCTGATCGCCGAACGGTTCGTGGACTGCAACCCGGGCACGTCGAACCAGCCGGCGCTGCAGAAGATCGCGGCCGGTCAGCCCGGGGCCGGCAACTATTACCTGCCGGTCACGCAGACGAGCTCGCCGATCGACTTCGACATCGTTCAGGACATCTCGCAGGAGTCGATCAGGCAGCGCTTCGCGCTGATCATCGACGAGTTCGGCACGGCCCTGGCCGCGCGCGGGAGCGACCTCAACGCTGTCATCCGCCGGGCCGATCCAGCGCTCGCCCAAACCGACCAGGTGCTGAAGATCCTGGCCCACGAGAACCGCGTGCTGGCCCAGTTGGCGACCGACTCCGACACAGTGCTCAGTCCGCTCGCCCAGGCCCGCCACCAGCTCTCCGACTTCGTGGTGCAGGCCAACACGACCGGCATGGCCAGTGCGGCCCGGGCCGCCGACATCGCCCGCTCGATCCAGCTGCTGCCATCCTTCCTGCGCCAGCTGCGCCCGCTGATGGTCGACCTCGGCAGGCTCGCCGATCAGGGGACCCCGCTGAGCGCAAGCCTCCGCGCCGCCGCGGCGGCGCTGGGGCGGCAGTTCCAGGAGCTCGTGCCCTTCTCTAACGCCGCCCTGCCGGCGACGGTCGCGCTTGGCAAATCAGCGCAGCTGTCACAGCCCTACCTGGTGGCCACGGAGCCGCTCGCGCGTCAGCTGAAGAGTCTCGGCAGCTCGGCCGTCCCCACCGCCGCGTCGCTCAATACGCTCACCGCCAGCCTCGACAAGACCGGTGCGATCGAGCAGTTGATGGCGCTGCTGTTCAACGCGACGAGCGCCACCAACGGCTTCGACTCAAGCGGCCATTACGCTCGCGTGCAGCCCCTTGTCGGCGACTGCACCGGGTACGCGCTCTCACCCGTGCCTGGCTGTTCGGCGAACTTCGGTGCGTCAGCGGCAGCTGCCTCAGGCGCGCCCGCCGCCCGGATCGCCCGTCAGGCCGTCAGCGCCGCGGGAGGGAAGCCGCGGGCGTACGCGATGACCGGGCTGCTGCGCTATCTGATCGGGAACGGGCAATGAGGCGGAAACGACGCGGGCGTGAGCAGAGCGTGTTCCAGAACCCGGTGCTGGTCGGCGCGCTCACTGTGCTGGTCACGATCGTCGCGGTGTACCTGGCCTACCAGGCCAACAACGGGCTGCCGTTCGTGCCCACGTACGCGCTCCGCGTGCAGATGCTGGACGCCAGCGAGCTGACCAAGGGCGCGGAGGTGCACGAGGGCGGATCGTTCGTCGGCGTGGTCGACAGCATCCAGGCCACCCGCACCTCCACCGGGGCGCCGATCGCGCTGCTCAACCTGAAGCTCAACAAGAGCATCCAGCCGCTGTCGGTCGATTCCACCTTCACGGTGAGGCTCAAGGCGGCGATCGGGCTGAAGTACCTCGCGCTCGCCCCCGGCTCCTCGAGGGTGACGTGGGCCGACGGAGCCACGGTCCCGGTCACGCAGACGAGCGCAACCACGGATCTCGATCAGGTCCTCGGGATGTTCGATCCCCCCACGCGCGCCGGCGTGGTCGCGACGACGGTCGGCTTCAGCAACGCCCTCGCCGGCCGCGGCGGCGACATCAACGACGCCATCGGCGCGTTCCTCCCTCTCGTCACCAACCTCGAGCCGGTGGCGCGCAACCTCGCCAGTCCGAAGACGAACCTCGGTGGGTTCTTCCGCGGTCTCGGCGCGTTCTCGGCCGCGCTCGCGCCGGTCGCCCAGACACAGGCGAACCTGTACACCAATCTCGACGCGACCTTCCGCGCCCTGGCCGGCGTCGCCTATCCCTACCTCCAGCAATGGATCTCGGAGACCCCCCCCACGTTCAGCGCGGTGATCGCCGACAGTCCCAAGCTGCAGTCCTTCGTCACCGACACCACGGCCCTGTTCGCAGACCTGCGGCCGGGCTTCGCCACGCTGCCGGCCAGCGCGCCGGTGCTCGCCGGCGCGTTCGCTAAGGGCGCCAAGAACCTGCCTGGGACGATCGAGCTCGACAACCTGACCCTGAGCCTGTCGAAGAGCCTGGCCGCCTACGGCGGCAAACCGATCGTGCAGCAGGGTCTCAGCCGACTGACCCAGTTCACCACCAGCCTGCAGTCGCCGCTCGCCTTCCTGACCCCGGTTCAAGCGCCCTGCAACTACGTGACGCTGTTCCTGCGCAACATCGCCAGCGCGCTGTCTGACCCGGTCGCCTCCGGCACCACGCTACGGTTCGTGATCGTCGCGATCGACGACGTGCTCGGCGGCGAGGCCGTGCCGTCCCAGAGCGTATACACGACTCCGACGACCGATCTCACCGCCCAGCACGGCCCGCTGCACGCCAACCCCTACCCGAACACGGACTCGCCGGGCCAGCCGGCGGAATGCGCGGCGGGCAACGAGCCGTATTCGCCCTCGCAGGCCGTGATCGGCAACCCACCCGGGAACCTCGGGCTGAACACCGAGCAGACGACGAGGCCCGGCGGATGAGGCGTCGACGGTCGCGGGTGACCAACTTCGGCGCGGGGATCATCGCGATCGTCGTGGTCGCCATCGCGTGTTACCTCGTGTTCGGGGGATCGCTGCCGTTCTCCGGATCGTCGTTCGTCCTCAAAGCGCAGTTCACGAGCTCGACTCAGCTCCAGATCCCCTCGCCGGTGCGGATTGCCGGCGTCAACGTCGGTCAGGTCACGTCCGTGCAGCGCCAGCGCGGCTCGGACGCGGGCATCATCACGATGAACATCGATCCCAGCGGTCTCCCGATCCACGCCGACGCGACGATGAGGATCCGCACCCGGATCTTCCTCGAGGGCAACTTCTACGTCGACCTGTCGCCGGGAACCCCGACCGCGCCGATCTTGAAGTCGGGCCAGACGCTGCCGGCCGCGAACACCGCCGGGCCGGTCCAGCTCGACCGCGTCCTCGGCGCGCTGACCTCCGATGCCCGCGCCAATCTGCAGACGCTCCTGATCGGGCTCGGCTCGACGCTCGACCTCCCACCGACCGCGGCGCAGGACGCCACCGTCGATCCGAGCGTGCGCGGCCTGACCGCCGGGCAGGCGCTGAACAAGTCGCTCAACTACTCGGCCGAGGCGTTCAAGGCGTCGGCGATCGTCAACCAGGCCCTGCTCGGCCTGCAGCCCCGCACCGACCTCTCCCAGGTGGTGGTCGGCAACGAGCAGGTGTTCCGCGGCCTTGCCGCCAGCTCGATTCAGCTGGCCAGCCTGGTGACCACGTTCAACGCGACGATGGCGGCGTTCGCGTCCCGGCAGCAGGATCTGGCGCAGACGATCCGGGCGCTGCCGCCGCTGCTGCGCGCCACCAACGCCGCCGACTCGGCGCTCGATGCCTCGTTCCCGCCCACGCAGGCATTCGCCGCCGCGATCCTGCCCTCGCTCCCGGCGGTCGCCCCGGCGATCACCGTCGCGCTGCCGTGGCTGAAGCAGGCCACCGACCTGGTCTCCAACAACTACCTCGGCGGCCTGCTGCAATCGTTGACGCCGGCGGTGCAGAACACGGCGAGCTCGCTGCACTCGACCACGTCGCTGCTTTCGGGCCTCGAGCAGTTCGCCCGGTGCGTGAGCCACAACCTCGTGCCCACCGGGAACGAAGTGATCAACGATCCGCCGCAGAGCACCGGTCTGACGGTCTACCAGGAGCTGTACCAGAGTGCAGTCGGCATCGCCGGTGCCGCTGGCAACTTCGACGGCAACGGGCGCTACATTCGCAGCTCGGCGGGCGGCGGGGCGCAGCAGGTGCAGACGAGCATCATCCCCGGGATCGGTCCCCTGTTCGGCAATGCGGTTCTGCCCCCGCTCGGCACCCGGCCGGCCTACGCCGGGTCGGCGCCGCCGATCAACCGCACCGTCGCCTGCTACAAGAACGCCAAGCCGGATCTCAACAAGGTCAAGACCGGGGCCGGGCCGTGAAACGCGCGATTCTCGTCCACCGCCGGGACTTCGCCGCGATCGCCGGGCTCGCGGTGCTTGCGGTCGCGGTCGCGGCGTACATCCTCGGTCATCAGCCTGCGTTCACGTTCGGACAGAGCTACTACACGGTCAAGGCGCCGTTCTCGACCGCGGCGGCGGTCACGAGCGGTCAGGGACAGGCCGTGACGATCGCCGGCGTCGCGGTCGGACAGATCGGCGGCGTCTCGCTCGATCACGGCCAGGCGATCGTGACGATGAACATCTACAAGAAGTACCAGCCGATCTACCGCAACGCCACCGTGCTGCTGCGGCCTCGGACCCCGCTCAAGGACATGTACCTGTCGCTCGACCCGGGCACCCCGTCGGCGGGAGCGGTGCCGGACGGCGGCCAGCTGCCCACCGGATCCACGAGCCCGGACATCAACCTGGACCAGATCCTCTCCTCGCTCGATGCCGATACGCGCAGCTACCTGCTGCTGCTCCTGTCCGGCGGCGCGCAGGCGTTCCAGGATCCGGGCGCGACGGGCACGCTGCCGAGCCCGGCGGCGGTCGGGGCCCTGCAGGGAGTGTTCAAGCGCTTCGCCCCGCTGAACCGCGACACGGTCGGGTTCTCGAAGCTGCTCGCCACGCGCTCGCGCAACATCCGGCGCGCGATTCACAACTTCCAGCTCGTCGCGACCTCCCTGGGCAGCGTCAACCAGCAGCTGTCGTCGCTGATCCGGGCGTCGAACACGAACTTCTCCGCGATCTCCTCGCAGGACGCCAACCTCCAGTCGGCGCTGTCGCTGCTGCCCGGGACGCTTCAGGTGACAACGCAGACGTTGGGCAAGGTCGAGGGATTCGCCAAGGAGAGTGGAAAGGCGCTCGGGCAGCTGGTCCCGTTCGCCCAGGCGCTCGGTCCGGGGCTTCAGGCCGCGCAGCCGCTACTGCGTGAGACCACGCCGGTGATCGAGAACCAGCTGAAGCCGTTCACACAGGCGGTGACGCCACTGGCCCAGATCCTCGAGCCGGCCTCGGCGAGCCTCGCCAAGGCGACCCCCGAGCTCGTGTCCTCGGTCGGCGTGATCAACGCCCTGTTCAACACGCTCGCCTTCCAGCCCTCGAGTGGCGCCCAGGGCTACCTCTTCTGGGGGTCATGGCTGAGTCACATCGCGGCGAGCCTGACCGCGCAGCAGGACGCCCACGGACCGATCGTGCGCGGCCTGTTCATGGCCACCTGCCCGGCGCTGAACCTGCTCGAAGTGACCCTTCGCCAGGGAAGCCCGTCGCTCGGGCCGCTGCTCGCCCTCCTGAACGCGCCTGACTGGAGCAAGATCAACTCGCCCTTCTGTCCTCCCGCAGGAGTTCCCTGATGCAGAAACAGGCTCCCGGCGCCCCGAAGATCCTCGCCATGGTCCTGTTCGTCCTCAGCTGTGTCGGGCTGCTCGTGTTCCTGTGGACGTCGTTCGGCGGCTCGGTCCCGCTGGCGGCCAGGGGGTACCGGTTCGAGGTCGAATTCGAGCAGGCCGTGCAGCTGGCCGCGCAGTCCGACGTACGCATCTCGGGGGTCAGCGTCGGCAAGGTGGTCTCGGTCGGGCTCGACAAGCACACCGGGCTGGAGAAGGCGACGATCGAGATCGACAGCCAGTACGCGCCGCGGCCGGCCGACACCCGCGCGATCCTGCGCCAGAAGTCGGTGCTCGGCGAGACGTACGTCGAGCTCTCCCCGGGATCGGCGACCGGGCCGAAGCTGCCCGACGGCGGCACGCTGCCGCGAGCCGAGGTCGCACCAACGGTGCAGCTCGATCAGATCCTCTCGACGTTCGATCCCGTCACGCGGAAGGCGTTCCAGGTCTGGATGCAGCAGGGCGGCCTGGCCCTGACCGGCCGGGGTCAGGACTTCAACTCCGCCTTCGCGCAGCTGTACCCGTTCGCCACCAACGTCGACGCCGTGCTGGCCGTGCTCAACCGCGACAACGCGGCGACGACCACGCTGCTGCACGACGGTGCGCAGGTCTTCTCGGCGCTCAGCAGCTCCCCGAGTCAGTTGCAGGGGCTGATCACGAACTCCAACGGCGTGTTTCAGGCCACGGCGGCCCAGGACACCGCGCTCGCCAACGCCGTGAAGGCGTTTCCCGCGTTCACGATCCAGACTCGGGTGACGGTCAACCGCGTGACCCAGTTCGCCGACACCACGCAGCCATTGATCAACGATTTGCGCCCCGCCGCGGTGCCGTTGAGCCACGCCCTCGAGGCGACCGCGGTAGTCGCTCCGACGCTGCTCACGGTGATGAAGGACCTCGCGCCGCTCACCACTGCGGGCACGACCGGCATTCCCGCCATCGAGAGCTTCCTCAAACAGAGCGTGCCCTGGCTGGCCCGCCAGACGCCGTACCTCGCCGGGATCATCCCGGTGGTCAACTACATCAACGACTACCGCCGCGAGATCGCCGCGTTCTTCGCCAACAGTGCGGTCACCACCCAGGGCACGCTGCAGAACAACGAGCAGACCAAGCTGCTGCACTACCTGCGGATCTCAAACCCCGTCAATCCGGAGACGCTGACCAGCTACCAGCACCGGCTCGACTCGAACCGCGGCAACCCGTACATGACGCCGGGCGGCTACGACAACCTTCTTCAGGGACTCTTCACGTTCTCTGGTTACCTGTGCACGAGCAACGCGCAGCCTGAGATCGGTCCGACCGTCCCGGCCGACCTGGCCGCGATCCTCCAGTCGACGTACTACACGACGAACCCCGGAGGGCCGCCGTGTCGGTCCCAAAGTTTGCTCGGAACCGCAACAACCGGGCAACTGCAGGTGTTCCCACATCTACAACCGCTGCGATGAGCGAGGCCGCCTCGGCTGGGAGACCGAGAGCCAAAACCCCAACAAGGAGTCAAGTTAAGTGCGACGTACCATCATCATCGGCACGGCGATCGCCGTGTTGGTCGGAGCGAGTGCCGCTTTCGCCTCGTTCAACACCTATGGCGGGACGAGCTACACGTTCTCGCCGAACAAAGCCGGCAGCGCGAGGTCGCCCTCGCCGCTGGGCTTCACCCAGATTCTGCACGCGTCCGGCACGAGCGGCAACCATGCAGCGCCGCTCGTCGACCTGAAGACCACGTTCTACGGGATAAGGTCCAACGGGAAGAACTTCCCAACCTGTAGCGCGTCCAAGATCGCGCATCTGAAGAGCGATAGCTTCTGTCCGTCGAAGGCGCTTGTGGCCCAGGGCACCGTCAGTTCTCTGCTCGTCGCGTCGTCGACCCCGCAGGGACCCGCTACCCCGTGCAATCCGTACCTGCACGTTTGGAACGGAGGCCAGGGCAAGGTCACGTTCTTCTTCGTGATTATCCCGACGAAGGGTTACACCTGCGGAAGCCTTTCGACCGGATCGAGCGCCCCGTATTTCGGTGTCGCCTCGCAGCAGGGCAAGAACATGGTCCTCGATGTCAAGCTTCCCCCGGACATCTCCACCCAGGCCGGCGGCCTGACCGGCGTCTACGGCGCACTGACCAAGGAAGTCCTGAAGTGGAATAAGCTGACGACGAGGGTCAAGGGCAAGACGGTCGGTTACTTCGAGTCGGTCGGCTGCAAGTCGGGCAAGCGGCCGTGGTCGCAGTTGTACACCGCGGTCAACTATGCCGGTGCACCGGGTGGCAGCAAGAGCACGCAGACGGTGACGGGCTCCGCCACGTGCTCCAAGTAGGCGCTTGAGGAGGAGGAGAGGGTTCGCGCGGCGGGAGAGATCCCGCCGCGCATCCACCTCACGTCGCGCCGGCCACGGGCCGGCGCGACGTCGTTAATTCGTTAACGATCCGGGCGCCACCAGGTCATACGATCCTGGCATGAGCCTGGTGCGCGAGCGCTCGCACGTACTCGGCTCGCGCGCAGGCGCGCCGTCGATCAGCGAGGGTGCCGGGCGCCGGCGTGCCGGTCTTCGGACCAGCTCCCGGGCCGCCGCATCGCGGCGCAGTCCCACCGCTGCGGCGGAACTGCTCGGACTGCGGACCGGCGTCAGCCCGGACTAGGCGCGAGCTTGGCCTGCTCGCGCTCGGGGTTGACCCGCACGACATCCCAGGCCAGGCCGACCTGCTGCATGGTGAGGATCAACCAGCCCGAGGGGTCGAGCTCGTACCAGCGCAGGCCGTGGAACGCCGACCGGGGGAAGGCGTGGTGGTTGTGGTGCCAAGCCTCGCCGAGCGACGGAAGCGCGAGCCAGAACACGTTGGTCGACTGATCGTCGGTCTCGAACCGCCGGCGCCCGAAGAAGTGGCAGATGGAGTTGATCGACCAGGTGACGTGGTGGACGAGGAAGATCCGCACGAGTCCCGCCCACACCAGTGCCTCGAGCCCAGTCGCAAGCGAGCCGCCCCAGGCCCAGCCGGCCGCGAAGGGGACGGCCAAGGTCGCGAACACGATCAGCGGAAAGCGGCGGTGGATCGCCCGCATCATCGGATCCTCGAGCAGATCCGGGCAGTAGCGACGCTTCTCGGCCTGGCCGTTGGTCTCCCACAGCCAGCCGACGTGCGCGTGCCACAGTCCCGTGATCATTCCGCGCAAGCCGGCTCCCCGGCCGACGTGCGGCGAATGCGGGTCACCCTCCTGGTCGGGGAAGGTGTGGTGCTTGCGGTGATCGGCGACCCAGTCGAGCACCGGCCCCTCGACCGCAGCCGAACCCGCGATCGCGAGGCCGTAGCGGATCGGCCGGTACGTCTCGAAGGCACGATGGGTGAGCAGTCGGTGGAAGCCAACGGTGATCCCGAGTCCGGTGATCAGGTAGCAGACGGCGAAGATCCCGAGGTCCCACGCGTGCAGCGCGTGACCCCAGGTCAGGAACCCGGCGACGATCACCGCCAGGAACGGGATCAGGACGCCGGCGATGTTTACGTTGCGCTCGGTTCTTGTCATATAGGAGCAGACTACGGAGCCGGGACCCAGGTTTCTTGCCACGATCCGCGCAAGAAGCCGTCAGAATTATCATCATGGCACAAGAAATCCAGCTGGAGCGCCCGTGGCAGGCGCTTCCGCGCGAGCTCGGGACGCTGCTGGAGCCGGAGCTGGCCCCGATCGCCGAGGAGATCATTCGCACGATCGGCGCCTCGATTCCCGCCTACCGGCGGCCGATGCGCGGCGAGTTCGGACGCGGCGTCCGCGCCGCGATCGAGCAGGCCCTGCTGCAGTTCCTGGATCAGATGGGCCGGCCCGCGCCGCGGGTGCGCCCGGGTCGCGAAGTCTACCTCGCGCTCGGCCGGGGCGAGCTGCGCTCGGGCCGTACGCTCGATGCACTTCAGAACGCCTTCCGCATCGGCGCGCGCATCGCCTGGCGCCGGATGGCCGCCGTCGCGCGCGAGTCAGGAGTGGACGGCCCCACGCAGGCCCTGCTCGCCGAGGCCATCTTCGCCTACATCGACGAGCTCTCGGCCGAGTCGGTCGAGGGCTACGCCCGCGAACAGGCGGCTGATGCCGGCGAGCGCGAACGCGGCCACCGGCTCCTGATCACCGCCGTGCTCAACCCAGTCGGCGCGCGCGAGGAACTCGAGCGGCTCGCCGCGGCGGTCCACTGGCCGCTCCCTAGGCGACTGGCCGTGCTCGTGTGCTCGCACCGCAGCCCCGGCCGGGTGGCGGCGATCATCGGCGACGGAGCGATCGCCGCCCGGATCGAGGACCGCGTCGTGGCGCTCGTGCCGGATCCCGACGCGCCGGGCCGCCGGGCGCGGATCGCCCGATCGCTCGGATCGCGCACGGCCGCGCTGGGACCGGCCGTGCCGCTCGAGCGAGCCCACTCGAGCCTGGATCGGGCGGCGCGCTGCGCGGCACTGCAGTCCGAGGGCACGATCCCGTCCGCCGGGCTCGTCGACAGCGACGACTTCCTGGCCGCGTTGGTCGTGCACTCCGATCGGCAGGCGCTGCACGATCTCGCCGAGCGCCGCCTGGCACCGCTCCGCGATCTCACCCGGGCCCAGCAGGCCCGCTTGCGGACCACCCTCGTGGTCTGGCTCCGCCGCATGGGCAGCATCCCCGAGACCGCGGCCGAGCTGGGCGTCCACCCCCAGACCGTCCGCTACCGGATCGCCCGGCTGCGCGAGCTGTTCGGCGACGCCCTCGACGATCCCGACGCTCGCTTCGAGCTGGAGCTGGCGCTGCGCTGCGGGGTGGGGAGTAGGGGCGGTCGGGCCAGGTTGGGCCCCACCCCCCGGATGTCTGTGATCTGACGCCGGCGCCTGGCGTGTCGCCCCGTCGTGCTCGACCGTGAACGTCGTGGCCACGAACGTCCGACCGGACACCGCACCCTCCTTCGACTTCGGGATCGCACCCGGAACCCGCGGCGCGGCGATCGCGTCGATCGGGATCAGCCTGCCCGAGAACGTCGTCGGCAACGCCGCCATCGGCTCGCGGCTCGGGGTCAGCGACGACTGGATCGAGCGCCGCACGGGGATTCGCAGCCGGCGTGTGGCGGGGGTCTGGGAGCGGCTCGACGAGCATGCGACGCGCGCGGCCCGGGACGCCCTGGCGCGCGCCGGCATCGATCCCGCCGACGTCGACCTGGTGCTCGTGGCCACGACGACCTCCGATGAGATGCTCCCCAACACGGCGCCGCTCGTCGCTCACGCCCTCGGCGCCGACCGCGCCGGGGCGTTCGACATCGGCGCGGCGTGCACGGGCTTCCTGTCCGGGCTGGCGATCGGCTGCGGTCAGATCGAGGCCGGTCGCGCCCACTGCGTGGTCGTGGTCGGCGCGGACTTCATGTCGCGCATCACCGATCCCGACGACCGCGCCACGGCCGCGGTGTTCGCCGACGGCGCGGGCGCCGCAGTCCTGAGCGCGATCGACGATCCGAGCCGGATCGGCCCGATCGTGCTTGGCTCCGACGGCACCGGCGCCTACCACATCTACGTCGAGCGGGGCGACGCGCTGATCCGGATGCGCGGCCACGAGACCTTTCGCGAGGCGGTGGACCGACTGGCCGAGGGCACCGTGATGGCGGCGGCGTCCGCCGGCGTCGACCTGGCCGAGATCGACCACTTCGTTTACCACCAGGCCAACGCACGGATCCTGCGCGCCGTCGGTGAGCGCCTCGGGTTGCCCGCCGACCGCGTGATCGACTGCATCGCCGACCACGGCAACACCTCCGCGGCGACTCTGCCGCTTGCGCTTGCGCTGGCGTTCGCCGAGCGCGACGCGGGCCTGCGGGCCGGCGACCGGGTGCTGATCGGCGCCTTCGGCGCCGGATTCACGTGGGGCGCAGTCGTGCTCGGGTGGGGGCAGGCATGAGCCTCGCTCTGGCACCACGCAGCACCGCGCGCAGCGGTCATATCGACGAGCTGATCGCCCCGTTGGAGACACGCCGCCGCCTGGCCTGGGCGCTGCGGGCGCTCCAGGAGCCAACGTGACGCCTCGCGCGGCCGCGCGCGAGAACGGCGATGCAGTTCTCTTGACCGGCGCCACAGGATTCGTCGGGATGGAGGTGCTCGCGCGCTATCTCGAGCGCAGCGATCGCCGGATCGTGACCCTGGTCCGCGCCGCCGACGAGCAGGCGGCGCGGGCGCGGCTCGACTCCGTCCTCGACAACCTGTTCGGCGTGCGCGGCCGGCGCTACGCCAAGCGCGTCGATGCCATCTCCGCCGACCTGCTCGCGCCGGGTCTCGGGCTCTCCGCAAGCCGGCGGGAGACGCTCGCCCGCCGCGTCTCCACGATCGTCCATTCCGCGGCGTCGGTCTCGTTCGCGCTGCGGCTCGAGGAGGCCCGTGCGGTCAACGTCGGGGGCACGCGGCAGATGCTGGAACTGGCCGAGCTGGCCTCCACGCACGGCGGCCTCGACCGCTACGCGCAGGTCTCGACCGCGTACGTGGCGGGCACCCATGCCGGGAGCTTCGGCGAGCGCGACCTCGACGTCGGGCAGAGCTTCCACAACACCTACGAGCAGTCGAAGTTCGAGTCTGAGCAGCTCGTCCGCGCCCAGGCCGGGCTGCCGTTCTCGATCATGCGACCGAGCATCGTCGTCGGCGACCGGCGCAGTGGCTGGACGGCAGCGTTCAACGTCCTCTACTGGCCGCTGCGGGCGTTCGCCCGGGGGCTGTTCACGGCGGTGCCGGCGATCCCGTCGGCGCCGGTCGACGTGGTCTCGATCGACTACGTGGCCGACGCGATCCACGCGCTGTGCGAGGCGCAGGAGGGCATGGGCGAGACGTTCCATCTCACCGCGGGCGCCAACGCGACGACGATGGAGGAGATCTCGAGCCTGGCCAGCCGCTACTTCAGCCGTCCGCTTCCGACCGTGCTCCCGCCCGACGAGTTCGCCGCGCTCGAGCGCGACGCCAGCCCGCTGCAGCGCACCGCGCTCGAGGGCAGCCGCGTCTACTTCCCTTACTTCGCGATGGGGGCCGTGTTCGACAACGCGGTCGCCCGCTCCCGCCTGGATCCGGCCGGCATCCTCGTCTCGCCGCTGCGCGATTACCTCGAGCGCCTGCTCGACTTCGCCACCCGTACACGCTGGGGCAAGCGCCCGATCCTGCGCGGAGAGGCACTGGCCACCTGATCCCTACGATCCAGGGTGCTATGAGCGCAGCCGGGTCGGATGCCCGCAGCGGCGTCAGCGTCGAGGCGCTGGAGCTGTTCGTGGAGGTGCTGTCACAGGCCGAAGAGGTCAAGACCGCGGACGTCTTCTACGGTGGCCTGTGCGATGCCGTGTGCCAGCTCGCGCACATGCGCCGCGCGCTGATCTTTCGCTACGACGGCGCGCGTCGCCAGGTGCGGGCCGCCGGGGCGCACGGGATCGACCTCGAGCAGTTCGCGGGCGCGCACGTGAGCGTCGAATCGGCCCCGATCACCGCCCGGGCGCTGCAGGAGGACCGCGTCGTCGAGGTGACCGGCGACGTCACCGGGCAGTTCCCGCCCGAGTACGTAGCGCTGATCGCCGAGCCCGTCCGCCTCGTATGCGTCCCGATGGCGGCGGCGGGCCGCGCCGTGGGTGTGATCCTCGCCGACCGGCCGCTCGAGGACCCTCCGCTCGACGATGCCGAGCGCTACCTCCTGTGGACGCTCGGCAAGACGGCGGCGCTCGCCTCCGTGGCGCGGATCGTCGCCACCCAGTTCGAGAAGGCGAGCCAGCTCGAGCAGCGGATCGATCTGGCCCGCGAGATCCACGAGCGGGTCGTGCAGCGACTGTTCGGGGTCTCGATGGCGCTCGACGGCGACGGTGACCTTCCCGAGCCGGCCCGGCACCGCTGCGCGTCGGAGACCCAGGGGGCGCTCACCGATCTGCGCTCGGCCCTGCAGCGCCCGCTCGGCCGTACGCCACGGGCGACCGCGACGACCTTGTTCGACGAGGTCCAGCGGCTCGCGCACGCCTATCCGGACCTCGGCGTGACGCTCGAGTCTGGGGTCGACGGCGACGTGCCGGAGGCGCTCGAGCCACTGGCGCAGTCGGTGCTCGCCGAGGCGGTCCGCAACGCCCACAAGCACGCCGAGCCGACGCGCGTCAGCGTGCGCGTCGGACGCGTCGACGGCGCGTTCGTGCTCGAGGTCGCCAACGACGGCGTCCGCGGCCGGCACCGGCCGGCGGGGATGGGCCTGCACCTGGCAGCACTGGAGGCGCTGCAGAGCGGCGGCGTGGTCGAGTTCGGCGAGCGCGAGCCGGGCAGCTGGCAGGTGCGCCTCGTCGTGCCGGACCATGGCTGAGGACCTGCGCAGCCCCGAGCGCCTGCGGGTCCTCGTAGTCGACGACCACGAGGTCGTGCACTGGGGCTTCCGAATGATGCTGGCCCAGCAGCCCTGGGTCGAGCGCTGCCTCAGCGCCACGACCGGGCGCGAGGCGGTGGCGCTCGTGTCCCGCTACCGCCCGCACGTCGCGCTCGTGGACCTGTTCATCGGGGAGGAATCGGGCGCCGAGGTGTGCGAGCAGCTGCGGGCGGCGGAGCCGGCCACGCGGGTGCTGCTGTTCTCCGGCGCCGGGGAGATCTCGCCGCACGCCGCCCGCGCCGCCGGCGCCTCTGGGTTCGCGTTCAAGGACTGGCCGGCGCGACGGATCGCCAGCGCCGTGCGGATGGTCGGGCTCGGCCGGACGGTGTTCGAGCCCCACGACCGCCCCAGTACGCTCGGGCTCTCGGAGCGCGAGCGCGCCGTGCTCGAGCTGATGGCCTCGGGCTCGACCAACCCCGAGATCGCCGGCGAGCTGCACCTCTCACGGCACACGATCAAGGAGCACACGAGCTCGCTGTACCGCAAGCTCGGGGTCCGCAACCGCACCGAGGCGGTCCAGCGCGCCCAGCGGATCGGCCTGCTGAAGTGAGAGCGCCGCGGATGCTCGAGGACGCCGGCGGGATCCCGCCCACGGCAACCAGCGCTCGGCCTGGGATGCCGGGTGCCGCTTGGACTTCGCCAATCCGGACTACCGGTAGAGCCGCGCCGCGCCATGCGTGTGGGGGTGAGAGGGGCGTCCCCCGGAACGCCCCTCACCTTCCCCCGGGTGAGCTCAGTGCAGGAGCTGCAATGAGTTCGCGGCCGGACCGCTGCCCGCGTCGTTGGTGAAGTACAGCCCCTCGCCTTGCGGAGCAACGGCGAGACCGAACAGGTCGCCCGCGCCGGGGTCGACCAGCACCTTGCTGGCGACCTGGCTGCCCGCCGGCGTGGTCTCGATGACCCGTCCGTCGGCGCCGTTGACGCTGAGCACGTCGCCCCCCGGGGCGATCGCCACGCCCAGCGGGTCGTTCAGCGCGCGGCCGGTCGAGACCGTTATGCCGCCGCCGCCCAGAGCGCTCGTGCGCGTGAGCGCCTCGGGAATCGCCGCCAGGCGGTTGCGGGCCGAGTCGGCGACATACAGGACGTCGTCTGACCCCAGACCCAACCCCGTCGGTCCGACGACGAGCGCGTTGGGATCGGTGTGCTCGATGAAGCCGCTGGCGATGACGTCCTCGGAGGTGACGATCGGAGCCGTGTGGTCTGGGATCGTGAGCCTGATTCGCACGACCGTGCCGCGGTCGATGCTGGCGCCACCGGCATCGACGGTGCCGTTGAGGACGTTGGTGACGAACAGGACGACGCTGCCGCCGTCGTCGAGCGCGGTCATGTCCCAGGGCCCGTTGATGTCGCCGCCGGAGATCGTCTCCACCACCTGGCCGCGAGAGTTGAGGATCGAGAGCGCGCCCGCACGCGCGGCGCTCGCGACTCCGCCCGGCGCCGGCAGGCTGCCGACGATCACATACCCGCTCCGGAGTGCGACCAGCGCGGTCGTGAGCCCGACCGCAGGCGTCGCGGTGGGCTGGGGCACGACCGCGAACGTCTTGACCGAGCCGCCCGAGAAGTCGACGATGCTCGAACCGGTGCCCTGCTGGTTGGCCGCGTCGTTGAAATTGCTGACCAGCACGTCTCCGCGCCGCAGCTCGCCCGCGGTGCCCGGGACGACCGCGACGCCGTAGGGGTTCACATCGCCCATCGCCGGGCCGCTCGGCGGCACGGCGGATCCGATCGTGCTGACGGTGGCGAAGCGGCTGAGGAACGGTGTTCCCGCCATCGCGGCCGCCGGCCACGCCGCGGCTGCCACAGCCGTCAGTGAGAGGACGATCGTCCTCGTTGTCTTAAGGGATCGCACCATGTCCAGAGCCCACCTTTCTGTGCCTGCACGTTAGGGTTTGCGCCACCTCGAACGTCTAGACGCGCATCCGTGGCGAAACCTTCCCGGCGCGGGAAAACCGCGCTAGGCTCCGGAGCAGTGAGGAGCATGAGTTGGTAGAGCCTGAGTCGACTGAGGTCCACCCGCCGGCCTTCGAGGCCCCGTTCTCGGCCTACCAGGAGGAGATATTCCTGCGCGGGATGAACGGCGAGCTGCCGGCCCAGCCGATCTCGCTCGCCGAGCTCGAGCAGAAGGCGCGCGCGCACGCCGACCGCCGGGCGGCGGCCTACGCGTTCGGCGGCGCCGGCAGCGAGGACACGATGCGGGCCAACCTCGAGGCGTTCCGGCGCTGGCGGATCGTGCCGCGGATGCTCCGCGACGTCTCGGCCCGCGATCTCTCGGTGACCGTGCTGGGAACGCAGATGGCGGCCCCGATCGCGCTGGCGCCGATCGGCATGCAGACGATCGTGAATCCTGCGGGCGAGCTGGCCTCGGCCCGCGCGGCCGCCCGTGTGGGCTTGCCGATCGCGGCCAGCACCGTCGCCGGTCGCACCCTGGAGGAGATTGCGGCCGCGACCAGCGGACCGAAGTGGTTCCAGCTCTACTGGCCGCGCAGTCCTGAGCTGGTCGGGAGTCTCGTCTCGCGCGCCGAGGCCGCCGGCTACGACGCGATCCTGGTCACGCTCGACGCCTTCCTGCCCGGCTGGAAGCCGCGTGACCTGCAGAACGCGTGGCAGCCCTACCTCGAGAGCATGGGGATCGCGAACTACATCTCGGACCCGGTGTTCCGAAGTCTGCTGCAGGTGTCGCCCGAGGAGTCGCCGGCGGCCGCGGTCGGCGAGTTCCTGGTCCAATTCTCCAACCCCGCTCTGCAGTGGCACGACCTCGATTTCCTGCGCTCACGCACGGCGCTCCCGATCGCATTGAAGGGCGTGCTGCATCCCGACGATGCGCTGGCCGCGCGTGAGCACGGGATCGACGGGGTGGTCGTCTCCAATCACGGTGGCCGTCAGGTCGACGGCGCGATCGCCTCCCTCGACGCACTGCCGGCGATCGTCGACGCGGTCGGAGGGGACATGGCCGTCCTGCTCGACAGCGGCGTGCGCTCCGGCTCCGATGTGATCAAGGCACTCGCGCTCGGAGCCGAGGCGGTGCTGCTCGGCCGCCCCTACCTGTGGGGGCTGGCCATTGACGGCGAGTCGGGCGTGCTCGCGGTGCTGCGGGCGATCCTCGCCGAGCTCGACATCACGCTCGGGCTGACCGGGCACGCGCGCCCGGCCGAGCTCGAGCGCGACCTGCTCGTCCGCACCCCGCGCTAGAGCCGCGCGCTGGCGGCTGGTGGCTGGGTGGTGTGCCCAATCGCTGCCGGTCAGCGGTGCACGGCCGCGAGCAGCGCGGCGTAGGAGCGCACGAGCGCGGCCCGCTCCTGCCCGATCAGCGGCCCGGCGGGATCGCAGCCCTCCTGCACCCAGCGATCGGAATGGTCCATCGCCAGCGCGCGCTGCTCCGCCGCACGGCGGACGTCCGCCTCCGCAACCCCGTACACGTAGGCGTAGAGCGCTGCCAGCGCGTCGACCAGCGGACGCCGGTCGTCGTCGGGATCGGCATGCTGGTGTGCGCGGTGGACCCGCCACCAGTCGACCTCCAGCGCGGCCGCGTGCACCGGATCGAACGGCTCGTGGTAGCGCCTGCCGACGATCCGGTAGAAGCGCTCCATCGCGCGCCGGGCTCCGGCGGGATCGTTGTCGGGGAAGGGCGCCCACAGCTGGTTGGCCCGCAGGACGAGCACCGCTCCGTGGATCGTTGCGGGCCAGGGGAGGCCGAAGGTGTGGCGGGTGAGTCCGACTGCGCTGCGCAGGAACCGGATCCACTCGCGGCGGTAGTAGGCGACCCACGCGTCGCACTCGAGCTCCCCGACCCGGCGCGGATCGAAGTTGCGATGCGGCTTCGCCGGCCCGGTCGCGCGCCGGCGCTTCAGTCCTCGACGATGGCTCATAGCACCGGAAAGGTAACTGACGACGCGTCGAACTTGATGCTCTCCAATTCCCGGATTTCCGCTCGACGTCTGAGCGTCGCGCGCGCCGTAGACTCCGGCGGCAATGCTGATGATCATGCCGCCGGGTCATGCGGCGACCGCCGGCTCGCCGTGGCGCTTCAGCAAGCGCGAGAAGTTGGTCGTCGTCGTGATGTCGGGCCTGCTCGCCGCGCTCGTGGTCGCGGTCGTGATCTCGCTCTCCACCAGCGGCCACAAGTCCGGTAACGGCTGCGTCGACGTCGCCGTCGCCTACTCCACAGGCGGCAGCGAGATCTACCGCTGCGGCGAGGCGGCCAAGGTCATGTGCCGCTCGGTCGGCGTCCCCGGCGGCTACACGGGCCAGACGGGCAAGCAGGTGGCGGTGCAGTGCCGTAAGGCGGGGCTGCCGGTGGGGGCGTAGGGGCGGGCTCGCCGACCGCCGGCAGACCGTCACGGGCCGCGTGCGCCGTCATCCGTAGGCTTCTGCGCAATGGCCATCGACCCCAGCGCGTTCCGCGCCCAGTTCCCGGTGTTGGAGCGCGTCTCGTATCTGAACGCCGGCACCGAGGGACCGGTCTCCCGCCGGGCCGCCGAGGCGGTCCACGATCGCATCGATTACGAGCTCGTCAACGGTCGGTGCGGGAAGCCCTACTTCACCGAGCTGATGGATCTCGCGACCGCGTTGCGCGGCCGCTATTCCGAGGTCCTCGGATGCGACCCCGCGGACGTCGCGCTGACCGGCTCGACGACCGACGGTGTCAACACCGTCCTGGCCGGCCTCGAGCTGCATCCGGGCGATGAGATCCTCACCAGCGATGAGGAGCATCCCGGCCTGCTGGCGCCGCTCGGCCGCGCGCGCCGGCGGCACGCTGTGAGCATCCGCGTGGTGCCGTTCGCGGAGATCGCCGCGGCGGTCTCGCCGGCCACGCGACTGATCGCCTGCTCGCACGTGTCCTGGGTCGGCGGGAAGCTCGTCGACGCGGAGGGCCTGGCCGCGACCGGGGTCCCGGTGCTGCTCGACGCCGCTCAGGCGGTCGGCGCGGTGCCGGTCGACGTCACGGCCCTCGGGTGTGCGTTCTACGCCGGATCCGGTCAGAAATGGCTGTGCGGTCCCGAGGGCAGCGGCTGTCTGTACGTCGCTCCGGACCACGTCGACGATCTGCTGATCCCGTGGCCCGGGTACGGCTCGCTCAAGGAAGCCGCCGGTGCACTCGAGCTCGACCCGGCCGATGGCGCCAAGCGCTTCGACCATGGCTTCCCGCCGGGGATGCGCAGCCGCTGGGCGCTGGCCGCGATCGACGTGCTCGCCGAAGCGGGCTGGGACTGGGTCCACGAGCGCGCCGCCACGCTCGCCGCGGGGCTGGCCGAAGCGCTCGCCTCGCGCGGCGTCGAGGTGGCACCGCGCGGGCGCACGACGCTCGTGTCCTGGAACGCGACCGATGCTGAGGCCGAGGTCGAGCGCCTCGCGGCCGCCGGCTTCGTGGTGCGCAGCATCCCCAGCCACGGCCTCGTCAGGGCGTCGGTCGGAGCCTGGTCCTCGGAGGAGGAGCTGGCCGCCCTCGCCGACGCGGCCGCCGCGACCGACGCCGCCGCGGCGGCCGCCGGCTGAGCGCGGCTCCACCCAGCGCCGGCTACACGAAGGTCATCGCGCGCTCGGCCAGCGCGGTGATCGTCAGGCTCGGATTCGCGCCCACGTTGGCCGGGACAGCGGAGCCGTCGCAGACGAGCAGGTTCTCGTAGCCGAACACGCGGTTGCGCGAGTCGACGACGCCCGTGGCCGGAGTCTCGCCGATCACCGCCCCGCCGAGGATGTGCGCGGTCGAGGGGATCGCCAGGACGCCCTCGGTGCTGCCCGACTGCGCGGTCCCGTTCATGCGCCGCGCGAACCAGCGCGCGGCGTCATAGGCGACCGGAACGTGGTCGGGGTTCGGATTGAGTGGGTCCTGCTCGGTGGTGAGGGCTACGTTGCCGCCGGGGAGCCGGCGCTTGACCTTCAACCGCATCGAGTTTTCGACCGACTGCATCACGAGCAGGATGATCGTGCGCCGCGACCAGTCGCGGATCTGCGATGCGGCGAGGGCGGCGCGAGGGTGACGCAGCACACTGGCCAGGAAGTGCAGCGGGCGGGTGCCGCGCGTGCCCGCTTCGACCATCATGTTGAACAGCAGCGACTGCGAGTCGCCGTTGGCACCGTAGGTGACGACCTCGATGTGAGTGTCGGCGTCGGTGTAGATGCTCGAGGTGATCGCCACCGCCTTGGTGAAGTCGCGCGAGTCGCCCCTGGGCGCCGTGACGGCCATGATCGACTCGCTGTTGGTGCGCACCAGGTAGCCGAGGCGGTCGGATACGGCCGGCAGCGAGCCGGCGAGCTTGCAGCGTTGCAGTAGCCGATTGGTGCCCAGCGCGCCCGCGGCGAACACGACGCCCCGCGCCCGCAGCGTCCTGCGCTCCCGGCGCAGCCATGCGCCCGAGCGCTCGGAGGTGACCGCGTACCCGTCCCGGCCGGTCGACCCGTCGAGCGGCCGGACATCGGTGACCGTGCGCTCGGGCAGGATCTCGACCCCGAGCCGCTCGGCGAACCACAGGTAGTTCTTGCGCAGCGTGTTCTTGGCGCCGTGCCGGCAGCCGACCATGCACGAGCCGCACCGATGACACCCGGTCCGCTCCGGTCCCTCGCCGCCGAAATAGGGATCGGCCACCGTCTTGCCGGGCTCGCCGAGGAACACGCCCACTCTGGTCTTGCGGTACGTGTCGCCGACCCCGATGCTCTCGCCGAACTCCTTCAGCAGCAGGTCGGCCGGCGTGTCCGCGTCGTCGTATTCGGTCACGCCGAGCATCCGCTCGGCCTCGTCGTAGTGCGGGGCGAGCTCGTTCTCCCAAGCGGCCAGGTCCCGCCACTGCGGGTTGCGGTAGAAGTCGGGCAGCGCCCGGTAGAGCGTGTTCGCGTAACCGAGACTGCCGCCGCCGACGCCGCAGCCGGAGCCGATGAAGATGTCCTTGAACAGGGTCAGGCGGAAGATGCCCTTGAGCCCGACGTGCGGCATCCAGTAGTAGCGCTTCGCGTCAGAGGTCGACTCGGCGAAGTCGTCGTCCTCGAAGCGCGCGCCGCACTCGAGCACCGCAACCCGGTGGCCCTTCTCGGCCAGGCGCAGCGCGGACACGCTGCCGCCGAATCCCGACCCGATCACGATCCAGTCGTAGTCATAGTTCATGTGTCGCTCCGCGCCGGTGACATGTCCAGGATTACGCCCGCCCCCTGACGGCGGACCGCATAGCCTAGTGCTCCGCTATTCGAGCCCGCCCGTCTGGATCTCGCCCCCGGCGGTGCGGGCCGCCGCGATCAGGTCCTCGGCGCCGCCGCCGCGGACCGAGCACCACCGCTCGTTGGTCAGCCGAGGGCCGGCTCGGGTGCGCGCAGCTCGACGTCGCAGGCCTGAGACACGCGCTCGAGCGCTCCGTCGGAGCCGATCCGGTAGGCACCGGTGCGCCGCAGCGGCGGAGAGTAGGCGTGGATCGTGACCGCGGGGCCGTTGCCGGCGTGGAGCACGCGGTGAATCGCCACCGGTGGCACGTCGAAGCACGCTCCGGCGCCGAACTCCCGCGCCCGGGGAGCCGAACCGAGCGCCAGTCGCTCCTCGCGCACGCGGCCCGAGATGACCACGATTCCGGCCCCGGACTCGTCGTGATCGTGGAAGCCGGTGTCTTGGTCCTCGCTCCAGCAGATGATCCACGCGTTGACCTCCTCGTCGGACCAGATCTCCTCATAGACGCGGACGTCGTCGGCATGCCGGATGAGGTGCGCCCAGTGCTCCGGTTGCGCGGCGAGATCGGCGGCGAAGCGGCGCAGCTGTGCTTCCGTCAGGCTCATACCGCCACCCCGGAGCGATCGACCAGACGCGACCCGTTGGCCGCCAGCAGCAGCTCCCGGCCGGTGAGCATCGGCTCGATCACCGGCCGGTCGGAGCCGTAGACCAGCTGCTCGGCGCCGACGCGTCGCGCGATTGCCTCGACGGCCGCGGGCCCATAGCTGGAGGTGTCGTAGAAGATCAGCGGGTCGTAGAGGTCGATCTCCGGCCCTCCCCGGGTGGTGAGCCGTTCGCTGAGCAGCGGCGCACCGCCCGCGAGCATCGCGAACACGACCTCGAGCTGCGGAAGCTCGCGCCGGCCCAGGGTCACGAACGTGAACCAGGCCGCCTGCATCTGGGCGACGTAGTCGGTCAGCGCCCGCCACCACAGCGGCTCGGTCAGCGACGCCTCCCCCCGCGGGGTCCCGGGGGCCGGGCCGGGGTGCACGAACAGCGGCACGCCGAGCTCGGCGATCCGCGCCAGCACCGGCCGGCAGTCGGCCAGCGCTTCGTGTCCGGCCAGCGCTGCGGCGGGGAGCGAGACGCCGGCGCAGCGTGGTCCGAGCACCCGGTCGACGTCGCCGGGGTCGAGCCCGTCGAGCGGGATCGGACCCCAGGCGAGGAACTCCTCCGGGAGGGCGCGGACGCCCTCGAGATGCGCGCCGATCAGCTCGAGTGCGCCGGCGCGGTCGAGCGCCTCGATCCCGATCGGGCTGGACAGCGCCACCACGGCCCGATCGACCCCATCCGCCCGCAAGAGGCCGGCGCGACGGGCGGGCGTCTCGGTCTCGAGATCGATCACGTACGGCAGCTCGGCCGCGGAGTGGAGCATCGTCACGCCGCGCGTACGGCGCACGAAGGGGAGCGAGCTGCGCGCCCCGAGGGCGTCGATCAGCGGCTCCGTCCAGAGGTGTTGATGCAGGTCGGTGAGCAACGGCGTTCCGTGAAGAGAAAACTAAGCAAAACCTATCAGCTTTATCGACATTGCGGCGTCGAGCTTGAGACTTGTGCGCCGCCGTCGGACTCGAGCAGGCGTTGCAGACCTCACCGCTCGCGACCGGGTGCACCGGTCGATGCCGTAGGCTGCGCTCGTGCCGACGACTGAGCTGCTGGTGGTGACGGGCGAACGGGTCGAGGTCGAGGGATCGATCGACGAGGTCGAGCGCAAGCTCGAGGACGCGGCCCGGAGCACCTCCGGAGCGGTGGCGTGGCTGAGCGACGCGACGACCGGCGAGTCGTTGGGCGTCAATCCCACCCACGTGGTGACGCTTCGCCCCGGGGCGAGCTGAGGCGACCTCCTACACTGAAGGGTGGAAGGTCCGCCGCTGAGTGCCGCGCTCTCGCATTCTGTGGCTGTGCCCTGCAAGGGAGCGATGAGGAGTGCAGCGCGATGAGCAAGCAGACCCAGGAGCCCGGCCCGGGCCGGTCGACGTCGGACGCCGCTTTCAACGAGCTCCGCAAGGAGATCAACGATCGCAACGAGCGAGTTCAGAAGGAAGCCCGCAAGGTGAGGACCGCGAAGGAGCGCGAGCAGGTGGCCAGGCGCCACCGCGAGGATCGCTTCTAGTAGACGTTTCGGGGCTGCGCGCCGCTACTCGAACTGCGGCGCCAACCAACCGGGGAACGCGTCGGGCAAGCCGTCGCTGACCCGGTCGGGGAAGGCTGCCGCCCGTTTCTCCAGGAACGCGGTCACTCCCTCGCGCGCATCGGCGGACTGGCCGCGGGCGAACATCGCGCGCGAGTCCACGCGATGCGCCTGCATCGGGTGATCGGCGCCCAGCATCCGCCACAGCATCCGGCGGGCGAGCGCGACGGACACCGCCGCCGTGTTGTCGGCGATCTCCCGCGCGAGCGTGTGCGCGGCGTCGAGCAGCTCGCCAGGCGGGTGGAGGCTGCGCACAAGGCCGGCGTCGAGTGCCTCCTGGGCATCGAACACCCGACCCGTGGCGACCCACTCCATCGCCCGGCTGATCCCGACGACACGGGGCAGGAACCAGCTCGAGCATGCCTCCGGGACGATCCCGCGGCGGGCGAACACGAAACCGATCCTGGCTCCGTCGGCGGCCAGGCGCACGTCCATCGGCAGCGTCATCGTCGCGCCGACGCCGACCGCCGGGCCGTTGATCGCGGCAATCACGGGCTTGGTGCAGTCGAACACGCGCAGCGTGAACCGTCCCCCGTTGTCGCGCGGGACCGCGCCTTCGGCCTCGCGCTCGCGCCAGTCGAACGTGTCCCCGCCGCCCGACAGGTCCGCGCCGGCGCAGAACCCGCGCCCGGCCCCGGTGACGACGACTGCGCGCACCTCGTCGTCGGCATCGGCCCGGTCGAAGGCCTCCATCAACTCCCGGGCCATGACCGGCGTCCACGCGTTCAGGCGCTCGGGACGGTTGAGCGTGATCGTCAGTACGCGATCCTCGACCTCGGTCCGGATCTGCTCGAGCTCCATGGCGACAGTCCATCATCCGATTCGGATGGCGCGGCGCGCAGCGCGGCCATAGGATGGAGAGCGCGGCGAGGCGCCGGCGACCAAGCTACGGATCGAGAATCGCCATGAGCGTCGAAGAGGGTCAGCGGAACAGGCTCGATGCGCATGAGCTCATGCGGGCGGTGCGTGGCCGGCTCGGCAAGCTCGCGCCCGACGCCCACTACGACATCGTCATCGTCGGTGGTGGCTCGGCCGGCTGCATCCTGGCGAACCGGCTGAGCGAGGATCGCGGCACGCGCGTCGCCGTGCTCGAGGCGGGCCGGCCCGACTACCCGTGGGACCTCTACATCCACATGCCCGCGGCGCTGTCGTTCCCGATCGGCAATCGTCTGTATGACTGGAAGTACGAATCCGAGCCCGAGCCCCACATGCTCGGCCGGCGCGTCTATCACGCCCGTGGCAAGGTGCTCGGCGGCTCGAGCAGCATCAACGGGATGATCTTCCAGCGCGGCAACCCGCTGGACTACGAGCGCTGGGGGGCCGACCCGGGGATGGCCAGCTGGGACTACGCCCACTGCCTGCCCTACTTCAAGAAGATGGAGACCTGCCTGGCCGGCGCCGACGAGTGGCGCGGCGGACGGGGACCGCTGCTCCTCGAGCGCGGCCCCGCCGACAACCCGCTGTGCGGCGCGTTCTTCGAGGCCGTCCAGCAGGCCGGCTACGAGCTGACCAAGGACGTCAACGGATACCGCCAGGAGGGGTTTGCCGCCTTCGATCGCACGATCTACCGCGGTCGCCGGATGAGCGCCGCCCGAGCCTACCTGCACCCCGTCATGTCGCGTCCCAACCTCGACGTGCGCTGCAACGTGTTCGTCAACCGCGTGCTGTTCGCGGGCCAGAAGGCGGTCGGCGTGGAGGTGGTCGAGCACGGCCAGACGCGGATCATCCACGCGGGTGAGGTGATCCTGTGCGGCGGCGCGATCAACTCACCGCAGCTGCTGCAGCTGTCCGGCGTCGGCAACGCCGCCGAGCTCACCCCGCTCGGCATCGACGTCGTGCACGACCTCCCCGCGGTCGGCGAGAACATGCAGGACCACCTCGAGGTCTACGTGCAGTACGCGTCCAAGCAGCCCGTGTCCGTGGCGCCGGCGATGAAGCTGCGCAACCGCCCGAAGGTCGGGCTCGAGTGGCTGCTGTTCCGCCGCGGCCCCGGGGCCACGAACCACTTCGAGTCCGGAGGCTTCGTCCGCAGCAACGACGAGGTCGCCTACCCGAACCTGATGTTCCACTTCCTGCCGATCGCGATCCGCTACGACGGCACCGCGCCGCAGGGGCACGGCTACCAGGTCCACGTCGGACCGATGTACTCCGACTCGCGCGGCTCGGTCAAGGTCGTCTCCGGCGATCCCCACGTGCACCCGGCGCTACGGTTCAACTACCTCTCGACCGAGCAGGACCGCCGCGAGTGGCTCGAAGCCGTCCGCTGTGCTCGCAACATCCTCACCCAGGACGCGTTCGAGCCCTTCAACGGCGGGGAGCTGTCACCGGGCGGTGGCGTCGAGAGCGACGAGCAGGTGCTCGATTGGGTCGCCCGCGACGCCGAGACGGCGCTGCATCCCTCGTGCACCTGCAAGATGGGCACTGGGGCCGATTCGGTCCTCGACCCCGACACGCTCGCCGTGCACGGTGTCCAGCATCTCCGCGTGGTCGACGCCGCCTCGATGCCCTACGTCACCAACGGCAACATCTTCGCGCCGGTTGCGATGCTCGCCGAGAAGGCGGCGGACCTGATCCGCGGCGACACGCCGCTCGCCCCCGCCATCGACGTCCCGTTCTACCGCCACGAGGCGGTGGTGTCCGAGCAGGGGGTGGAGGGGGAGAAGCCGGCGCGGGCGAAGGCGGGGAAGTAGGCGCGACGTCGCCGAACCCTCACGCGTCAGGCTCCGTCATCGCGTCCCCGACGAGCACCAGGTCAAGCTCGGGATGGCCGGCGATGATCTCGTCGACGAGTGACCGGTCGAGGCGGCCGAGTCTGCGCGTGAGGTGTGGCGTGCCCATGACGATGTAGGTCGTGTCGCGCTCGGCGGCGACGCGGGCCACCGCCCGGGGGACGCTGCGGTCGCGCTCGACGATCATGTGGGCGCCGAAGACGGCCGCGAGGCGGCGCAGCTCGTCGACCCGCTGCGCGATCTCGCGATCGTCGTCCTCCTCCGGCGGCGCCACCCACAGCAGGTCGAGCGGGCCGCCGAGCTGCTCCGCGATCGTCCACGCGCGCCGGATGATGCGGTTGGCGCTCGGGTCGGGCTTGACCAGGGCGAGGAAGCGGTGCGATCGCTCCGCGGGCAGGTTGGAGATCAGGCGGTCCTCGTGGGTGAGCATCTCGGCCGCGAGCCGGTGCGCCTCGACCTCCTCGACGACCTGGAGCAGAGCCATCTCGCGCAGCACGTCGAGGTTGTCCTTGGTGAAGAACCGCTGCAGTGCCACCGGCACGCTTCCGGCGGGGAACACCTTGCCCTCGATGAGGCGTGCCTGCAGCGCCTCGGGCGAGAGGTCGACGACGACGACCTCGTCGGCATCGTCGATCACCTGGTCGGGCATCGTCTCGGCGATCGCGATCCCGCTCTTCTCGGCCAGCCGCTCGGCCACGCTCTGGAGGTGCTGCACGTTGACGGTGGAGTAGACATCGATCCCGGCCGCGAGCACGTCCTCGACGTCCTCGTAGCGCTGGCGGTGCTCGAGCCCGAGCATGTTCGTGTGCGCGAGCTCGTCGATCAGGCACACCTGCGGCGCGCGGTGCAGGATCGCCGGCAGGTCCATCTCCTGGAACTCCGCGCTCTGGAAGCGCACGCGCCGGCGCGGAATCAGCTCGAGCCCCACGGCCAGAGCTGCCGTCTCGGGCCGCCCGTGGGTCTCCAGCAGCCCGATCGCGACGTCCTGACCTTCGGCGAGCGCGGCGTGGCCCTCCTGGAGCATGCGACAGGTCTTGCCGACGCCGACCGCCATGCCCAGGAACACCTTGTGCGATCCGCGGCTCATCGCGGCTCAGGCTCCCAGCACGCCGTGCAGCAGCAAGTCGATCAGCTTGATCCCGACGAACGGGGCGATCAGTCCGCCGACGCCGTAGATGGCCAGGTTCCGGTACAGCAGCGCGCCGGCGCCGAGGGGCCGGTAGCGCACGCCGCGGAGCGCGAGGGGGACCAGGGCGGGAATGATCAGCGCGTTGTAGATGATCGCCGACAGGATCGCCGAGCGCGGGGACCCGAGCCCCATCACGTTCAGCCGCGAGAGCGGCCCGGTGACCGAGCCGGCGGCGGCGTAGGTGGCCACGAACACGGCCGGCAGGATCGCGAAGTACTTGGCCACGTCATTGGCGATCGAGAACGTGGTCAGCGCGCCGCGGGTGATCAGCAGCTGCTTGCCGACCTCGACGATCTCGATCAGCTTGGTCGGATCGGAATCAAGATCGACCATGTTGCCCGCCTCGCGCGCGGCCTGTGTGCCGCTGTTCATCGCCACGCCGACGTCCGCCTGCGCGAGCGCCGGCGCGTCGTTGGTGCCGTCGCCGGTCATGGCCACGATCCGGCCCTCGCTCTGCTGCTCGCGGATCAGGGCCAGCTTGCGTTCCGGCGTGGCCTCGGCGAGGAAGTCGTCGACCCCGGCCTCGTGGGCGATCGCCCCGGCCGTGCGTGGGTTGTCGCCGGTGACCATCACGGTCTTGACGCCCATCCGCCGCAGCTCGTCGAAGCGGCGATGGATCCCCTCCTTGAGGATGTCGCGCAGGTCGATCACCCCGAGGACGGTGCCGTCGCGGCAGACGGCGAGCGGCGTCCCGCCCTCGCCGGCGATCCGCCCGAGCTCGCGGTCGAGTTGATCGGGCACCTGTCCGGAGCGACGCCTGACGTGCTCGATGATCGCGTCGCCCGCGCCCTTGCGCAGCTCGTGGCCCTCGAGGTCGATCCCGCTCATCCGCGTCTGGGCGGTGAACGGCACGAACACGGCTCCCGCGCCGCCGAGCTCGCGCTCACGCAGCCCGTAGCGCTTGGCCAGGATCACGATCGAGCGCCCCTCGGGTGTCTCGTCGGCGAGCGACGCCGCCTGCGCCGCGTCGGCGAGCTCGCGCTCTTCGATCCCGGGCATCGGGACGAAGGCGGTGGCCTGACGGTTGCCGAGCGTGATCGTGCCCGTCTTGTCGAGCATCAGCAGGTTGACATCGCCGGCCGCCTCGACGGCGCGGCCGGAGAGCGCCAGCACGTTGCGGGCCACGAGCCGGTCCATGCCGGCGATCCCGATCGCCGACAGGAGGGCGCCGATCGTCGTCGGCGCGAGCGCGACGAGCAGCGCGATCAGCGTGGCCAGCGAGATCGCGGTGTGGGCGTAGCGGGCGAAGGGGCCGAGCGTGATCACCACCGAGAGGAAGATCAGGGTCAGCCCGGCGAGCAGGATTCCGAGCGCGATCTCGTTCGGCGTCTTGTGCCGCTGGGCGCCCTCGACCAGCGCGATCATCCGATCCAGGAAGCTGTCGCCGGGGTGCTGGGTGATCTCGACCACGATCCGGTCCGAGAGCACCCGGGTGCCACCGGTGACGGCGCTGCGGTCGCCGCCGGCCGCCCGGACGACCGGCGCCGACTCGCCGGTGACGGCCGCCTCGTCGATCGACGCGATGCCGTCCACGATCGTGCCGTCGCCGGGGATCAGCTCGCCGGCGGAGACCTCGACGCGGTCGCCGGGGAGGAGCTCGGAGGACGACTTGGTGCTGCCGTCGAGCAGCCGCGCCGGCGTCTCGGTCCGCAGGCCGCGCAGCGCGTCGGCCTGCGCCTTGCCGCGCCCCTCCGCGACCGCCTCGGCCAGGTTGCCGAAGTACGCCGTCAGCCACAGCCAGGCGGCGATCGAGGCCGTGAACCAGTTCGGGTCGCCGCTGGTTCCGCCGACGCCGACACCGCTGAGCTGGGCCAGCCACAGCAGCGTCGTGAGTGTGGCGCCGACCTCGACGGTGAACATCACCGGGTTGTGCATCATCTGCCGCGGGTGCAGCTTGCGTGCCGCCGAGCCGAGCGCGGGCAACAGGATCTCCGCCCGCAGGAAGGTGGGATGGGCGTGCCGCCTCATCGGCCACCGACAGAGTCGAGCGCCAGGTTGAGCCCCAGCACGTTGACCGACACGGGCCCGAACACGCCCCCCGGCAGACCGTCCTCGTGCTGGGCGATCAGCCTGTGCACGAGCGCCGGCGGCAGTCCCCGGACGGCCGCCACTCGGTGGGCCTGGATGGTCGCGTCGGCGAGCGAGATGTCGGGATCGACGCCGGAGCCGGAGGCCGTGACGGCGTCGACGGGCACCTCCGCGGCGGTCAGGCCCGGGTCGTAGGCCGCCTCGCGCCGGATGAACGCGTCCACCCGCGCGCGAATCTCGCGGGCCAGTCGGGCCGAGTTGGGGCCGAGGTTCGACGCCGAGGTCACGGCTGCGTCCTGGCCGCTCGCCGACGGCCGGCTCTGGAAGTAGCGCGGATCGCCGCGGAAGTCCTGACCGATCAGCGAGGAGCCGATCACCCGGCCGTGGCGCTCGATCTGGCTGCCGCTCGCCTGGTGCGGCCACAGCACCTGGGCCAGTCCCGTGATCACGAGCGGATAGGCCAGGCCCAGCACGACCGTGAGCACGACCACCGCGATCACTGCGGATCTGAGCTGGCGCAGCATCAGAACAGCCTCGGGGTCAGGGCCTGCACGAGCGGCCCCAGCATCAGCGAGGGCACGAACGTGAGCAGCGCGACGATCGAGATCGTGACCAGCAGGAGGCCGGCGAACACCGCCGTGTCGGTCCGCATCGTTCCCTCGCCGGCGACGATCGTGCGCTTGCCCGACAGCGATCCGGCCACCGCCAGCGCGGCCAGCATCGGCAGGAAGCGACCGACCAGCATCGCCGCGCCGCCGGCCAGGTCGGCAAAGGTGATCCCGGTCGCGCCCACGTTCCCGGGCGGATGCGGCTGCAGGAAGCCGACGTAGCCCGCCAACGCCGAGCCGTTGTTGTTCGCCTGCGAGGTGTAGGCGTAGAGCGTTTCCGAGAATCCCTGCGGTCCGGTGTTCGAGACCGAGCGGAGTCCATAACGCGTGCTGATCGCCCACGCGGTCATGAACAGCACGATCAGCGGCACCGCGATGACGCCGATCGTGATCAGCTTGATCTCGCGCGCCTCGATCCGCTTGCCCAGGTACTCGGGCGTGCGTCCGACCATGAGCCCGGCCACGAACACCGCCAGCAGGACCATCAGCAGCATCCCGTACAGTCCCGATCCGACGCCGCCGTAGATGACCTCCCCGGTCATGATGTCGGCCATCGGGATCGAGCCACCGAGCCCGGTGAACGAGTCCAGCGCGGCGTTGGTCGCCCCGTCACCCGAGGCGGTGGCGGCGACGGCTGCGAGCGCCGAATCGGACACCTGCAGGCGCTGGTCCTTGCCCTCCATGTTCGCGCCGTGGACGCCGGCGGCCCGCATCGCCGGCGAGGGGCCGCTCTCGGCCCCGTAGGCGATCGCCGCCGCGCCGACGAACATGACGAGCATCACGCCGTACAGCGCCCAACCCTGGCGGCGATTGCCGACGATCCGGCCGTAGGTCGCCGTCAGCGCCGCCGGGATCGCCAGCATCATCAGCAGCTCGACGAAGTTGGCCAGACCGGTGGGGTTCTCGAACGGCATCGCCGAGTTGACCCCGTAGAAGCCGCCGCCGTCGGAGCTCAGCAGCATGATCGCCTTCTGGGAGGCGACCGGACCGAGCGCCAGCGTCTGGCCGCCGCCCGCGAGCGTGTGGACGTGTGCGTTGGCGGCCAGCGTCTGGATCGCCCCCTCGGCCACGAGGAACAACGAACCCGCGATCGCCAGCGGCAGCAGCACGTAGAGCAGGCCGCGAATGAGATCGACCCAGAAGTTGCCCAGCTCCTTGCCCGAGCGATTGGCGAAACCCCGGGCGATCGCGATCCCGACCGCCACCCCGACCGCGCCGCTGAGGAACCCGTGGACGGCGATGCCCGCCATCTGGGCGAAGTTCGACAGCGTTGCCTCCCCGCCGTAGAACTGCCAACTGGAGTTGCTGACGAACGACGAGGCGGTGTTGAAGCTCACGTTCCACGGCGCCGAGCGGAAGCCCTGGGGGTTGAACGGCTGGATCGCCTGCGTGCGCAGGATCAGGAACAGCGCCAGCCAGCAGACAACGGTGAACACGACCACGCTTCCGGCGTACGCCTTCCAGTCCTGGCCCTCCGGGTCGGGTCCGGCCAGCAGCCCGGTCAGACGGCGCTCGACCGGACGCAGCACGCGGGCCGGCAGAACCGGCTCCCCGGCGAACACGCGGTGGATGTAGCCGCCGAGCAGGGGAGTGAGCGCGGTGAGCAGGACGAGCAGGAGCGCGATCTCGAGCCAGCCCCCCGTCGTCATCTCAACCTCTTAGAGCCGCTCTCCCCGGAGCAGCGCGTACACCAGGTAGAAGAACAGCGCCACCCCCACGGCCAGCGCGATTGCGTCGGCGGCACTCACACCGTCACCGTGCCACGCTGGCTGCGGCTCCGCATCCGTAGAGCGACCGCGTCGCGATTCGGGCAACTACGGCGCGGCCGGGCTCCCCGTCACCTGCTGGGCGTGAACCTCGAAGCCGGTCAAGGTGAGCGGCCCGAACGACGTGATCAGCGCCACATCAACGGCGTCCCGGCCGCGGCCGACCACGACCCGCCCGATCCGCGGCGTGTTGTTGCGCGCGTCGAACGTATGCCAGCGACCGTCGAGGTAGGCCTCGAACCAGGCCGCGAAGTCCATCGGCTCCACCGGCCCCGAGACGCCGATGTCCGGGATGTAGCCGAACACGTAGCGCGCGGGAATGTTGAGCGCGCGGCAGAACGTGATCGCCAGATGGGCGAAGTCGCGGCACACGCCCTGGCCCGCGCGGTAGGCGTCGGCCGCGGTGGTCCACGGATTGGATGCTCCGGGGACGAACTCGAGGTGCCCGTGGACGAAGTCGACGACGGCCTGCACTCGGCTCCACCCGGACTCCGAGGCGCCGAAGCGCTGCCACGCGTCATGACCGAGCTCGTCCGGCAGGCAGAACCGGCTCGGTATGACGAAGCTGAGGACGTCATCGGGCAGCGCCTGCACCGGTGTCTCGGGCGCATCGGGCGCGATCGTGTCCGCGGGATCGCTCAGCAGCAACTCCGCCGCGTAGGCGATGCGGGAGCTGCCGCTGGGGATCGAGAACCGCTCGCAGCGGTTGGCGTACAGGTCCAGGTAACCGTGATGGACAGAGCCGGCGTCGTCCCACTGCTCGCGCCGGAGCTGCACTCCGGGCTGCGGGTAGGGCGCGACCTGGATCACCGCTCCGACCGCCTGCGATGCCTCGACCTCGAACGCGCATCCCACCGTGAGCTCCACGGCGTCAGGCACAACCGGTGCGCCATCACCCGGAGATTCGTGAGCGCTCATTCCGACCGAGGATGACAGGTCAGCGCGAGCGCACGGAAACGAGCCGAAGCGGTGGTCGACCAGGTGCGCGCGAAGCCCGACACCCACGGCCTGAGAGCACCGGCGTCGACGGCTGCCTGATGCTCGTGCGGGCCCGGAGCTCCGGGCCCGCCACGCGCTGTCGACCGATGCCCGCGTGCATTAGGGTGAGCGGATCGTCGCCTCCATCACCGTCAATCTCGGCCTGGGCTACCTGATCATCCTGCCGTTCTGGATCGCCGCGATCGGGGTGATCACGGGGCGGGTCCTCGGCGTGCACATCGGTCGCTGGCGCAGCTCGATCGCGGCGGCGATCGGCTGGCTCGTGGGCCTGATCGCCGGCGTGATCGCGCTCGGACCCAAGCACTCGCATCCAGGGCTGGTGATCCCGGTGGTGGTGTTCTTCGGCGTGCTGGCGGCGCTGCCGGTCGCGATCATCCTCGACCTGGTCACCCGGGGCACTCCGAAGCGCCGCCGGGCAACGCACCCGCTGCGCCACCCGGTGCGGGCGACGCGCGCGGTGCTCGCCCCGCTCGGGCGCTTCCGCGAGGTGCTGGCCAACGCGCGCCAGGAGAACCTGCTCCACGTCCGCTATCGATCAGCGGCGGCGCTGGCGTCACCTGATCTGGCGCGCCGGATCCGGCTCGTGCTCGAGCGCTCGGGCGGGATGTTCGTCAAGTTCGGCCAGATCGCCGCCACCCGGACCGACGTGCTGCCGGAGACGCTGACCAGCGAGCTCTCGAATCTGCATTCGGACGTGGCGCGCGTGCCGAGCGACGAGGTCGTCGCGGTGATGGTGGAGGAGCTCGGCGAGCCGGTGGAGCAGGCGTTCGACTCGTTCGACCTGCAGCCACTGGCCGCCGCATCGATCGGCCAGACCCACCGCGCAAGGCTGCACGACGGGACCCCCGTCGTGGTCAAGGTGCAGCGGCCGGGGATCGACGAGCTCGTCGCCCGCGACTCCGCGGTGCTGTCGTTCACGGCGCGCCAGCTCGACCGCCGAGTGGAAGCGGCGCGGCGGGTCGGCGTCCGGGGGCTGGCCGACGAGCTGATCAAGAGCATCGAGGCCGAGCTCGACTACACGCTCGAGGCCGAGGCGGGTACTCGGCTGCGCGAGAGCCGGGCCGCCGACGTCGGCGTGCAGATCCCCGCCGTCCATCCGACGCTGTCCAGCGAACGCCTGCTGGTCATGGAGGAGGTGGTCGGGAAATCGATCTCCGACGCCGTGGCGGTCGATGCCGCCCCGGTGCCGCGCCCCGAGCTGGCCCGGCGGCTGCTGGCCTCGTTCCTGGGGCAGATCCTCGACGACGGCTATTACCACGCCGATCCGCACCCGGGCAACGTCCTGATCGACGCCGAGGGCACGCTGTGGCTGCTCGACTTCGGTGCCGTGGGACGGGTCGACCCGGTCGTCCGCGACGCGCTCCAGGGGATCGCGATCGGCTTCTCGATGAAGGACGCGTCGATCATCGCCCGGGCGGTGCGCCATCTCGTGGGTGACGACCACAGCGACATGCGCCAGCTCGAGCGCGATCTCGCGATCCTGCTCGGCGAGGTCGAGATGAGCGGGATCAGCCCCGCCGCGATCAGCGGCGTGATGGGCGTGATGGACAACCACGGCCTGCGCCCGCCGCGCGCGATGCTGCTGCTGTCACGGACGTTGCTCACGCTCGAGGGAACCCTGAACGTGCTCTCGGGCAGCTTCGACCTCGCCACCGAGGCCGAAGCGTTGGTCAAGAGCGAGCAGTCGACGGGCATCGAGAGCGTCGAGGAGCTCATGCGCAAGGAGCTGATCCGTGTCCTGCCCGCCCTGCGGACGCTGCCCGAGCACGCCGAGGCGATCGCGACTCAGTGGCGCGCCGGGCACTTGCAGATGCGCATCGAGCGCTACGGGGGCGAAGACCGCGCGGTCGTCGAGAACTGGCTCAATCGCGCGCTCGTCGGCGCCGCCGGCGCCGCCGGCGCGATCGCCGCCGGCGCGGTCCTCGTGGCCGGCTCGCTGGCCCGCGACACCGGGGTCCGGGACGCCCTGTGGACGCTCGGGTTCTCAGGCCTCACCGGGGCCACGATCCTGCTGCTGCGCACGGTCGCGCAAGGCCTGCACGGCCAGCGAACTCGGGCGGAGGAGCTCGGGCTGCGCGATTCCTTCTGACCGCCGCGCTTATGCGGTTCTTAGCTGCCGTCAAGTCCGGCCTCAGCCTGGGCGGATTGACTGACGGGCCAATCCCCACGGATCAGAGGTATCACACGTGAAGTCATTCTTGAACAAGAAGGCCGCTCTCGGCGCCACGGGTCTGATCCTGCTCGTCGGCGCTGCGGGCGCCGTCGCCGCGACCCAGGGCTCCGAGGGTTCCGACTCCTCCGAACGTCAGGCTGAGGTCGCCGAGGTCGCCAAGCATCTGGGCGTCACGCCCAGCGCGCTCACCGCCGCGATGAAGGCGGCCATGATCGACCGGATCGATGCCGCGGTCGCCGCCGGTCGTCTGACCCAGGCTCAGGGCAACCGCCTCAAGCAGCGCGTGGAGCAGGGCAACGGCGCCCCGTTCTTCGGTCACGACGGCTTTGGCCACGGCCGCTTCGGTCATCGGGGCTTCACCCGCGCCGGCGCGGTCGTGGCGCAGTATCTCGGGATCTCCGAGGCCACCCTGCGCACCGAGCTCCAGTCGGGCAAGTCGCTGGCCCAGGTCGCCTCCTCCACGCCGGGGAAGTCCGTCGCCGGCCTCAAGGCGGCGATCGTGACGGCCGCCAAGACCCGCCTCGACAAGGCCGTCGCCAACAAGCGCATCACCAGCACGCAGGAGCAGCAGCTCCTGGCCTCGCTCCCGGCCCGGATCGATGCGGCGCTGCAGCACACCGGCCGCGGCGGCCGCCAGGGTGCCCCGGGTCCCGGGTCGTGGCCCCGTCACATCCGTGGTTGATGTCGCGCGGCGGCGGACATGTCCGGATGCGGCCGTCGCGCCCGCATGGCACTATTCGTCTCTCTGCCCGGGGCAGATGAGATGCCGGTCCGCTCGAATCGACTCCTCAGGTTGCTGCTCGCCGCGAGCGCGGTGACGCTCGCCGGCCCCGGGGCTGCGTTCGCCGACACGACCACGAGCTCGAACTGGTCCGGCTATGCGGTCCACAGGGCGGGGGTCAGGTTCCGAGCCGTGAGCGCCACCTGGAGGCAGCCGTCCGCCACCTGCACCCGGGATCAGCCGAGCTACTCGGCCACGTGGGTCGGATTGGGTGGCTTCAGCACCACCTCGGCTGCCCTGGAGCAGATCGGCACCGAGGTCGACTGCAGCGCCTTCGGTGCGGTGATCTCGAGCGCCTGGTACGAGCTCGTCCCGGCACCGTCCTCGGACGTGCGGATGACCGTGAGGCCGGGCGACCTGATGCACGCGAGCGTGACCGTGGTCGGTCATCGCGTGACGCTGGCGTTGAGCGATCGCACCGGGCGCCGCTCGTTCTCCAAGACCGCCGACGTGTCGGCGATCGACGTCACCTCGGCAGAATGGATCCTCGAGGCGCCGTCGAACTGCGTCTCCGACAACCAGTGTCGGACGCTTCCGCTGGCAGACTTCGGCTCAGCCCATTTCGCCGACGCGAGCGCGCAGAGCACGGCCGGGTCGCGGGGGACCATCTCGAGCCGGCTGTGGGACACCACCAAGATCACGCTTGCCCCCAGCGGTCCTCCGTTCGTTCTGTACGGCACGGCCGGCACGGCGAGTCCGACGGCGCTGCAGCAGGGCGGCGCCGCGTTCCAGGTCAACTACGCGCAGACCGCGCTCTACCCCGGGCCGCCGGGCTTCTCCCCGAGCGCGTCGGCGGCCGCCGCGAGCTCGGTGCAGCCCGGCGGCGGGCGGCGCTGACCGGGCTGCGAGGTGCAAGCCGGTAGAGAACCAGCGACCGGGGCAGCCTCGCGTCGCGCGTGACGTTGGCGCCGTGCGTTCGCACCCAGGTCGCCGTGGGCGTGCACGAGACGCGCTGGTGGATCGGGCAGCGGTACAAGAGCGCATAGCGAACCGCACCTGACCTCACGGCCGACTGCAGCTCGCCGAGCGTGGTCAGCGGCCGTCCCCTGAAGCTGGTCAGCGCCAGGATTGGCCTGGTGTCGTGGATGATCAGCGGGGCCAGCCCGAGTGGCTCATCGACCGCGAGCTCATCGACCACGCCGACGGTGCGCGGGCCGAGATAGCTCGAAAGCTTGTGCTGGATCCCGGCCGGCAGTGTGTACAGGCCGCCGGCGTCCGATCGCGAGGCCTGGATGGCGGCGAGCGACTCGTGGAACGTAAACAGCAGGCAGGACCCGAGCGCGAGTGCGGCGGCCAGCGGGCCGGCCACACCGGACACCCGCCGGCCGGACCGTGCCACGGCGGCGGCCGCGACCGACCCGATTGCGAGCGCCACCGCGCTCCAGGCGATGGCTGCGTTCCCGAGCAAGAACGTGTACGCGCAGCAGGAGGTCAGCGCGACGCCGAGCCCGGCCACCGACGCGCGGCGCGGCGAGGCGTCCCGATCGTCGAGCTCCAGCAGGGAGGCGAGGCCGATTCCGACGGCGGCCGCCAGCGCGGGCGCAAGCGCCTCGAGGTAGCGGACCTTCAGCACGCTGACGAGGCTGAACACGACGATCCCCGTGGCCGCCCAGACGATCCCAGCGATCACGAACGCGCCCGCCAGCCGGGGCTGCCGGGAGGACTCCCGCCCGCGCCCCGTGCGCAGCCAGCGCACCGCGGCCACGCCCCCGAACGCGAGCGCCGCGACCAGCACCGTGCCGAGCAACTCACCGAGCTGGCCGGTGCCGCCACCGAGCAGGCGAAACGGTCCCGCCGGCGCGCTGAAGTGCACGCCGACGTTCCCGGTGGCCCGCCCGAACCCGTTGAAGACGAACATCGCGTTCCAGACCGTTCCGTCGCTGGAGCCGACGGGGAACGGGTGACGGCCCGGCGCGAGGGACACGGCCACGGCCCAGGAGAGCGACACGACGACGAGCGTGGCGCCGGCCAGCGCGATGTCGACCACTCGCTGCCGCCACGAGACCGGAGCCGCGATCGCATACAGCATCGCCACGGCGGGGACGGCGAGGAACGCCTGCAGGAGCTTGACGTTGAAGGCGAGACCGAAGGCGACGCCGGCCATCATGATCCAGCGGCGGTCTCCCCCCGTGGCCGCGCGGACCGCGCACCACAGCGCGGCGACGGTGAACATCATCGTCAGCGAGTCCATCGTGTCGCTGCGCGCGGTCAGAACCGAGACCGGCAGCACCGCCAGCGTGACCGCGGCCGCCAGGCCGGCGGGACGGCCGACTGCCCGCCGGACGGCGTCGTACAGCAGCGGGACGGCCAGCGTTCCCCCCAGTGCCTCGGGGAGCTTGAGACCGAACGAGCCGAACCCGAACAGCTTCACGCTCCCGACCTGCAGCCAGAGCGCCAGCGGTGGCTTATCGATGGCCAGGCTGCCCGATGGATCGAACGCCCCGAAGAAGAAGTTGTGCCACGACAGGCTCATGCTGTGGACGGCCGCGTCGTAGAACGTGTTGCCGTGCACGTCGCCAAGCTCGGTCAGGCGCAGCGTCGCGGCCAGGGCGGTGATCAGCAGCACCGCCCACGGCATCGAGCGCACTAAGCGCGTCAGCCCGTCGGCGATCGCCGACGCGCCGGACGCGACCGGCGCGAGGCGGACATCGGGCGCCGCCTGATTGAGACTCGTCATCACCTGTTCACTCCTCCGCGCGATTGCACGCGCGGCGGCTGTCACATCTCTAAAGCGCCGGTGAGACTTCTCTCATCTCGCTCGGGCGAGCCGCACGGCGCAACGATCGCCAGACCGGTACGTCCGGCCAGGCGAGCGTAGCGAACAGGGCCACCAGGATGAGATCGCGGCCCACCACAGCCCACACCTCCAGGGGCTGGAAGGCTTTCAGCTGCGTGAAGTGCAGCGGGTACCAGATCTGCGTCAGGCACATTGCGCAGGCCACCATCGCCATGGCGGCGAGGCCGCGCCGGCCGGGAACCATCACCACCATCGGCGCGAGCCAGATCAGGTACTGCGGCGACAGCACCCGGTCGAACGCGATGAACGCGCACACCGCCGCCGTGCCCAGCGTCAGCAACCGCTCCCGGTTGGCTGGTCCGCGCGCGTATACGAACCACACCAGCAGCAGGGCGATGAGTTGCAGCACGCTCATCAGCGAGGCCACCTGCAGCGCCGGATGACCGTTGATGTTGTCGGAGCTGTGGGTGAAGTAGAGCGACACGTGCAGCCCGACCAGCTCGTGGGCGGCCAGGAACACGGCGGCGCCGAGACTCTCGATCTGGGGTGGGCGTGAGGCCTGTCCGTGGATCGCGAACCAGACCCCGTGCGGCGAGACGATCAGGAAGGGCAGGAAGCAGGCGAGCACCACCCCGGCCCAGATCGCCAGGCAGATCAGCGCCTTGCGGCGCCCGCGGTTGCGCCATACGTAGATTGCGGCGATCGGCACGATCACCGCCGGGTAGGCCTTGGCCGCGGTGCCGAGCGCGAGCATCCCGAAGCCGGTTCGGTCCCAGCCGAAGTAGAAGGCGGCCAGCGCCGCCACCGTGAGCACGGTGGGGAACAGGTCGTAGCGCGACAGCAGCACCGCGCCGAGTAGCAGTGGCGAGAGCGCGACCAAGGCGACGCCGGCGATCAGCCGGCGATTGTCGACGCGTCGCGCAGCGAGCACCAGTGTCGCGAGCGCCGCGGCGATCGCACCGCACGCGACCATGCCGATTCCGAACACCGCCATGTAGCCCGAGAAGTAGTGGCCGGCGATCATCGCCGGGATCACGAACACCGGCAGCGCCAGCGGCGGATATTCGAGCGGGAAGTCGCGGTACGGGAACAGCCCCCGGTCGATCACGTAGTGGGCGTACTGCGCGTACTCGCGCGTGTCCCACTGCTTGTCGAGGCCATACCAACTGTGGTGGATCAGGTACCACGACAGGGCGAATCCGCCGGCGGCGAACGCGACAGCGAGCAGGGTTCGGCGCCGGCCCGATTCGTTGCTTGTGCTCATCGCCGTGGCTCGCTCTGGGTTGGTTTGGCGCCGCGAGTCGACCTCGGGCTCATGTGAGCTGTTCGCCGCATCGACCGTCGCACCCCCCACCCCGGCCCAATTATGCAGACAGCCTGTCAGCGCGGTCGAGCGGGGGTCCGCGGGGTCGGCCGGCTCGGGGCGCGCGGGGTGGGCCGGCTCGGGGCGCGCGGGGGTGGCCATCTGCCGCCGTAGGGTGCCTAGCTGCGTCGGCGCCTGGGCTCGAGCATGGTCGGCATCGAAGCCAAACAGCAAGATCGGTCATCGCCAGGTTCGCAGCGGCAACCTCGCGCTTGGCGCGGTCAAGACCGGCAACATCGCCGACAACGCCGTCACCTCGGCCAAGGTGGCCGACGGATCGCTGACCGCCGCCGACGTGGCCTCGAACACGTTCCTGCCGGCCAACGGGACGGCGAACAGCTCGACGGACCTGTGCGGCCGCCCGTCGACCGACTACATGCTCGGCCGCGGGGGCGTGTTCTTCAGCCGGATCACCGTCCCAGCCGGGCAGTCGCAGCTGCTGATCTCGTTCGGCTTCGGCGATCTGATCGGCAGGTGCGCCGCCGGCGGCGTGCCGCAGGTCGAGTACCAGTCCGACGTCAGCAGCGTGAACCTCGTCGACTGGGTGACCGACTACGGCTCCCCCAACGGCACCGCGTCGATCCACACCACCAACGGCCTGACCCGGGGCGGCACCTACACCGAGTCCCACACCTCGGTCGTGCCGCAGGCGATCAACTGGCAGGCGCCGCCGGGAGGGCTCCTGGGCTTGGGTGACCGCCGCCTGCTGGGGTTCGCTTGACAGCGCCGGCTCGAACCTGCGACAAATACCACCTTCTACGTCCGATTTGGGGGTCTCCCGGCATGGATGTGGACACGGTGAGAGCCCGATTCTGGGTCTGAGCGGGTTCTTTGCCGTCTGAGGAAGTTCTTGCAGTTGCGCGCTGGTTGGCGACGCGCCCGCTGCCCTCACTGGCAGGCTGTTGGCTGTCAAAGGTCAACGGCTTGGTGCGCTCCTGCATTTTCCAGGCTTCTGCGCCTCGGCAAGGGGGTGGTGGTGCGGAAGGTCCGGTTGGAGCCCGACCGGGTGATCGTTGAGGTGGCGCTTCGCCGCCGGCGGCTGGTGTGCCCGAAGTGCGGGTACTCGACGCGGGCGCGGAAGGACACGCGGCCGGAGGACTCGGTGTGGCGGCATCTCGATCTCGGGGTCTGGCGGCTGGAGGTCCATTGCCGGCGTCGGCGGTTGTGGTGCCCGGTGCACGGGGCGCGGACCGAGGGCGTCCCGTTCGCCCGGCCGGGCTCGGAGTTCACCCGCGACTTCGAGTGCTTGGTCGCGTGGCTGATGGCCCGCACCGACAAGAGCACCGTCAAGCGGCTGTTGCGGATCGATTGGGACACGGTCGGGCGGATCATCAAGCGCGTCTGCGACGACGAGCTCGATCCCGGCCGGCTCAACGACCTGTTCGACGTCGGGATCGATGAGGTCAGCTGGAAGCGCCAGCACAACTACCTCACGCTCGTCGCCGACCACCAGCGCCGCCAGGTCGTGTGGGGATGTGAGGGCAAGGGGCAGGCCGCCGCCGATCAGTTCTTTGACGAGCTCGATCCGTCGCCCCCGCCGCCAGAACCCGAGCGTGTGGCGCAGCCCTGGCCGCCGGAGCCCGCGATCATGGTCCCGTTCGGCCCCTGCCCGACCGTTCCGGCCGGCCACGGCATCCAGGGCGCCTGGCTTGGCGAGGGCGAGGAGCTCGAGCCGGCGATCTTCGCGCGCGCCTCCAGGCTGCGCGCCGTGTCGATGGACATGACCGGCGGCTACGCCAAGAGCGTCCGCGTCAACGCGTCGCAGGCGACCATCTGCATCGACCCGTATCACGTGGTGCAACTCGCCAACCAGGCGCTGGACGAGGTCCGCCGCGCCTACTGGAACGAGCTGCGCTCCCTCGGCGACCAGGACGCCGCCAAGCGTTTCAAGGACGCCCGCTGGTCGCTCTTGAAGAAGCCCGAGAAGCTCACCGACACCCAAGCCGCCACCCTCGCCCGGCTGAAGGCAGCCGGCGGCGAGGTGTGGCGCGCCTACACCCTCAAAGAAGCCGTCCGCGGGATCTTCGAACCCGGCCTGGACATCGAGGACGTCACCATCCTGATCGACCGGCTCCTCTCCCGCCTCGCTCGCTGCCGGCTCGCGCCGTTCGTCAAGCTCGGCAAGACGATCCGCAAACACCGCGACGGGATCCTCGCCGCGATCGGCCTCGGGATCAACCAAGGACGCACCGAGGCGCTCAACAACAAGGTCCGGCTCATCACCCGCCGCGCCTACGGATTCCACAGCGCGAAGGCCGCGCTCGCGCTCATCCTGCTCACCTGCGGACCCATCACCCTTCACCTCCCACACGAACTACACGCCCTCGGAATCGCGTGACACTGACCACATCGATGCCGAGAGAGCCGTAATTCAGCATCGAATGACCTCGGCAGTCTTGGTAGCGATCACCATGCTGGCGACAGCTGGGGTGGCGACCGCCACGGCCGCCAGTCGTGGCCCGCGTGGCCCGCGTGGCCCGCGTGGCTTTACCGGCCCGCGTGGCTTCACCGGCCTGCAAGGCCAGCAGGGTCCCGCCGGCAAGGATGCCACGGGCATTCCGCTCCTCTTCGAGGCGTCGGCGAACACTGCGAATACGGTCCTGTTCAACAAGAATGGACTCCAGTTCGAAGGCTCCTGCTCCGCTGGCAAGGTCACGACACTGGTGGCGCGCTCGAAGGCCGACCATGGAGTCATTCGGGCCGTCAATGTCGTGTCCGGCGGCGCTTCGACGAGCGACGACTTCAACAACAACACCACGGTGAACGCTACGCCGGGGGTGCTTCCGGCCAACTTCGTCCTCACCTATTTGTCCTTCGCCGGCAACAACATCACCGCCAATTACGCCACGGCGAACAACGGTGGCGGTGGGCCCGGCACCACGACGATCGCCGATTGCCTGGCCTTCGGGACGATCGTCGCCCCGTAGGATCGGCACACCTAGGATCGCCGGCCGAGGCGCGGTTCGCCTCGGCCGGCGGTGGTTGATCGGCCCGATGACACCGCTCCTGATCGCGTGCTCCGTCATTGTGCTCGCGATGGCTGGCTGCGGCAGCGAGAACGAAGGCAAACGACCGCCCGCTCCCGCTCAGCCTCGCGGGCCCGTACCACAGGCACTTACGGAGGGCCAGGTCATTAGCGTCCATCTCGGCACACCGCTGAAGACGGTGCTCGAGCGGCTCGGCTCCCCGTCGGGGACGGGGCCGCAGACCGTCGGTCGCGATCGATGTCTCTACTGGCAGATCGTGGGGCAGCCGTCCACGGAGGCGCTATGGCGGCTGTGCTTCCGATCCAACCGGCTCGATGTCGTCTCTACCTATCTTCCGTAGGGTGGCGATGGCGCATCACCTGGCGCGCAGGCCGAAGGTGAGAGAGGTGAGAGCGGCGAGCGGAACCGAGGATCAGGTTGATCGAGCGAGTCGCCGCGCGAACAGCGATGAGAACGTCAGGCCACGGGTTGCGGCGATCCAGGTAGGGTTGGAGCAGTGAGCGGCGAGAGTAATGGAGGCGTTGGCGCGGGTTTGGTGCTCGGTGGGGGCGGGGCGCGCGGGGCGTACGCGTCCGGGGCGTTGTCGGTGCTGCTGCGCGAGCTCAAGGATCAGGTGAGGGTGATCGTCGGGACGAGCGCAGGCGCCCTGATCGCGGCGTATCTGGTCGCCAATTGGCATCGTCCGGTTGAGGAGGCGATCGAGGACGGGCTCAGTTTCTGGCGCGAGCTGCGTTTCGGGGATGTGTTCGCGCCGCTGATGGCGCCAGGCGGGGCGGCTCGGTTCGCGCGCTACATCGGCGAGTTTCTGCCCGTGAGCAGCCTGCATGCCCCGTCGATACTGCACCCCGAGCCGCTGGAGCAGACGCTTGGAAGGCTGGTGGACTTCGACCAGCTGGGCGAGAACATCCGCGAGCAGCGGGTGGCGCTCGGGGTGGTCGCTACCCCCGCCCACAGCAACAGGTCGGTCGTCTTTCACCAGGGCGGGATCCCCCGACACCGCGACGATCCTTTGCGTGGCATCGAGTACGTCCCGACCCCCAAGCTGGGCACAGAGCATATCCTGGCCTCCTCGGCGATTCCGGCGCTGTTCCCGGCCGTTCGCGTGGCGACGCCCGTGCAAGCGGCCGGCTGGTACTTCGACGGTGGCCCGCGCCTGAACACGCCGATCAAGCCGGCGCTGTGGCTGGGAGCCGAGCGCGTGATCGTGATCGCGCTCAATTCCGTCGCCCCGAACCGGACTGCGCCGCCCGAGCACCAGCCCGACTTCTACGTCGGGGCCGCGCATCTGCTGCACGGAGCGCTGGGGGACCCGCTGGCCCAGGACATCCGCACGCTGGCCAACACAAACGCGCTGATCGCGGCCCGGCTTGCTGGCGACGAGCGACGTTCTGGCGACCGCCTCGCTGCGCGCCAGGAGCAGCCCGGCAGCCTGGAGGAGCCGGTCCACCCCGTCCCCTACATCTTCATCGCGCCCGAGGACCCCTCGGCGATCGGCGAGATCGCCCGACGCGTCTACCGCAAGCACTACCGGCGCCCGTGGAAGCCCGGCGCGCGCGATCTGTGGCTGCTGGGAAAGATCCTCGACGGCGGCGCCGACGCCATGCACGGCGAGCTCCTGAGCTACGTGTTCTTCGCCGGCGAATTCGCCGAAGAACTGATCCAACTCGGCGAAGCCGACGCGCAGCGCTGGATCGACGAGCACCCGGAAGACCTCTGGCAGCTCGATCCACTACCCGCCTGGACCCAGCCGCGAGCAGCGACGCACGCGCCCCCAACGCTCCAGAGCTAACGCGAGCAGGTGGGCTCGAGGCCCTTAGAGGCGGCCGGAACCGCCGCTGACGCGCGGTACGGGAGGAGCGTGCGCAGCGGCGGGACCAGACCGAATCTCCGCCCCGGTCCATTCCAGGAGGTGGGACGTTGCCGCGTGTCAAGGACGGATGGAACTCGGCACAACGGACGCGTGCACCGTAGGCGACCGGGCACACGATCACAACGGTCATGTCCGTTACAAGACGTCATGTCGGTGCCGATCCGAGATTCGCGAGCCACGGACCGGGCTAGTGCCGCTTCCACGGGAGTACGGTGGCTAGAAGACGGTCGCTGACCACCGACCTGCCGTCGTCACGACTCGCCGACGATTGGCCTCCGCCTAACGGGCCCGACTTCATCGCGAGGGACCAAGGCCCGTTTCCAGCTAAGGGATTCATGCCCACGGGATCTGCCCGAGGGGACTGACGCCCAAGAGGGAGTGATCGGGATGAGTGCTGCAGCGACTGGCATTGCCGCAAGCGCGCCGCGGGTCTCGTACGCGGAGCCTGGGAGTGGGCGCCAGGATTGGCCTGGGTTCGCCTCGGGCAATTGTGCCGAGCGCGAGGCCAAGCATCTGGCGGCCGTGGCGAGGACGTTGCAGTGGGCTGATGAGGCCGCCGAGCGCGGAGACCACGTCGACGCCGTCGCGTGGCTGGAGACGCTCGAAGCGATCGGGGTCCGGCTTTCAGAGGTCTACGAGAACAGGCGTGGTTCGTGGTCTGCTCAGATTGCGCGTGCCCGTGTGACCTAGGAAGCCGGCGGTGAGGGATGGGCCGCCGAGGCGACGGCCCATCCGCAGGGGGCGTGTGGCTCACTGCAGCTGCCGCAGCGGCCCGCCGTCGTTGGGGAAGTTACGGGTGCTCAGCGCCTGACCACCCGCGTTGTGCTCGCCGTTGAACGGCGTCACCGCGCTCCCGCATCCCGCCTTGGCGGCGTCCACCGGCGAGTTGAACCAGAGCCCGAGATGGAACGTGTGCACCGGCGCGGTCGCTGGATTGGAGCTCGCATCGCGGATTGGCGCCGTGTGCACGACGGGCGCCGCTGCGCTCCCCGGCGCCACGATGAACGTCTCGATGCTGAAGCGGCCGACGAACGTCCCGGTACCCCTCCCGCTCCCGTTGGTCTCGATGTCGCCCTGATACCAGGACAGGCCGAACGGAGCGTTGGGCACTTGGATCACGAAGAGGTCGAAATCCGTGTTGCGCGGTAGGCCCTTGACGTTGACGCTCATCTTCTGCACCGCGCCCAGCGACGTGTCCTGAACGCTGGCGCTGGCGTTGGGCAGGCAGCCCGCCTTGACAGCCCCGGCCGAGCGCACCATCGTGAAACGGATCTGGTTACTGCGTTTCTTTCCCTGGGCGGTCAGCGATCCCCCGACCGCCGCAAGGAGCAGGCCGGTCACGACGGCCACTCCCATAGCCCTCCAGTGTCTGCGCATGCGCCTCATCACAAACTCCTCCTGTTTGCCGTGAGTCTTTGGTCACCGGGCGCGCCTCGGCGCGCCCACACAAAACGCCGCAACGTGGAGGGCCACGCGCACACCACGCGCGCCAGCCAAGCGGCTGAGCTCGCCCCCTCACCCGGTCAAGTCTCGCGCCACCCACCGAGGCTGTCAAGCGAACCCAACCCGGCCCGGGGTCGCGGAACCTCCGAGGTCCTCAGGCACGGCGACAGGCCGTCTGTTGACCCCTCGGAGAGATCTTCTCGACGACCCTTCGACATCGCCGCACCGCGCCGCCCTTCGTCGGAGCCGGATTGAAGCTCCCTTCCGCGCCTCAGCTCGAGAACTTCTTGGCGCGGGCGTGAACGGATCTGACCGGAGGTGACTTCCTCACCGCGGTGACTCCGTCGCGCGCAGGGGATCGCGAACGAGTACGGATCACGTTGCGTAGTCTTCCGCGATGAACTCGCGGCAGCGGCTCATTACCGTGATCGGCCAAATGCCTCGCAGGTATCAAGACTTGCGCCAGCGGACCGAGCGCCAGCAGCGTCGGCGCGAAGAGTTCGTCGAGCGGCTCCTCGAACAGCAACGCGAACGTGGCCTGCACTCATTTCAGAGACCAAGCGGGGCGGACATCGAGTCGATCGAAGGTCCCGCGCCGGCCGAGGACTCGAGCCTCCCGCCCGATCCGCCGCCTCGCATTTGATGGACCGCGCGCTTGCATGAGCGCGCCCGACCTTGGATAGAGGGGTGCCCCGACCGACCAATCCCGGCCGGACGGGACGCATGATCGTCGTACTCGCCGACTTAGCCGCCAGGATGTCGCTTATTCGAGACCGAGCAACAGCCACGGTTCACCGGCGTCAGGAACGGCGTAGGGCTGCTCATCCCCGATGCGGCCACTGGTGTGCCGCGGACCGTCGCCCGCTCTGAATCAGGCCGCCCTGGCCGCATATGACGCATACGTGGCGGCGCAGGCAGCTATGTTCAGCGCCCGCGAGGAGCTGAGGCGCGCGCCGGGCCTGACAAGGCCGCTGACACGGCAGCCGTTGCGGCGGGCGAGCCCTTGCCGGCCGAGCGCCTCGAGGCAAAAGCGCGCGAGGCGTTCACGCTCGCCCACCGCCGGTTCGAGGCGAGCAGCCAGGCTTACCAGGACGCCCAGGTCGGGTGTGGAGGGTCATCCAAATGTCCGATTTGGGTCACGAGCTGTCGTGGTCCGCCGCGAGTCCGCCACGGAGGGCTCTGGGCGGACCCACATCTACTGAGAATCGGACCCGACCGCTGCATTCACGCGAAAGGGGGAGCCAGGCGTACGATGCGGTCGACCTGAAGCGCAAGCCGGTGAAGGCGGGGTTAGCCGTCGATGCAGTGGGCGATCTGGCGCTCGTAGGAGGCGGTGTCGTACTAGCCGGTCGAGCTGGCCACGAGGTCGGATGCGCCGGGCGAACTCGTTCGTGGGCACTCATGCACTGCGCGACGCACGAACGAGAGCGTCGAGCGCGATCTGGACGCCGTCCGGCGTCTCCACCGTCCGCTCGACGCGCTCGGCACGCTCGATCAGCAGACCGCTTCCGTCGAGATCGGCGACAACCTCTTCAGCTGTGTAGAGGACTTCGGCGTGCTGCGGACCGCCGTAGCCGTTCTCGAGATTGCTGCTGTCGTGCGCGACCACGAGGAAGGTCCCGACATCGGCCACGGCGTTCGCGGCGTCGCGAAGGACCGGTGTGCGCTCGCTTGCCGGAAGCTGGAGGTACAGCACCAGCACGAGATGCACCAGCACGAGATCGAATGATCGGGGCTCCGGACGGTACTCGAGGAGGTCGGCGGCGATCCACTCGCCTTCTACACCCCGCGCACTCGCGAGTCGCCGGGCCTTATCAAGCCCGACCGCCGCGAAGTCGACGCCCGTCACCTGCCATCCGTGCTCCGCCAGCCATACGGCGTTGCGCCCCTCGCCGCAGGCGAGATCCAGCGCGCGGCCGGGCTGCAGGCCTTCCGCCTCGTGCACCAGAAGGCGATTGGGCTCCACCGTCCAGACAAACTCACGCTCGGCGTAACGGCGGTCCCAGGTGCTCTTGTCCATCCGTGTGGAGCCTACGCGCACGTTGTCGGGCAGCGCATGCCCGTTCGCGACCCACGCGTCCGCCGTCTTCGGGCGCGACGCTCGCTACTGGGGCGATTGCGACCGTCCGGCACCGGCGCCGCAGAGCCGAATCCGGACGCCTGCTACGTCGCCGAAGCGCTCGTGAGCTCCGAGACCGCTCAAGGAGCGAAAGCGATCGCCGGCGACCTTGCGCGCTTTCCGCGCTTTCCGGTTATCCGGGCCCCCGACAACGCGCAACCCCGGGTCATTCCGAGACTGTCGCCGCTGGCGCGAAGACGCCCGTGCGACAACAAAGGCAGGTCTCGACCAAGGCCGTTGCGAGGGCCATGGAGATGTCTCGGCAATGCCGATGCATTCGTTGACCGCGACCCGCGTGCTTTCGTCGATGATCGCGTCGACGCCGTCGTCAAGCCACGATTCCCGGCGGGCACCCTGCGGTCGAAGCGTAGCCCGATGGCGGTGATCCGGTAGGACTCGGCATCACCGAATCCCACTCCTGCACAGAAGCTAACGACTCAGGACACTAGGCGGGATTGAGCGCCACGCCCTCGCGTGTGGACGATGGCGGAAGCTCAGGACCAGCCGCCTGGACCACCGGCGCCAGCGCGGTCGCGACGTTGGTTCGCGAGGCACCCCACACGGGAAGAACCTCCGGCTGACCGTCATCGGTGAGGCGCAGCACCGCGCAGGTGTTCATGCGATGGGCGACGGGCGGGCGCTCGCCGGCGTCGATGCCCATCTCCCGGTGCAGAGCCGCACGGAAGCCTTCGTAGTCCTTACGATCGTTCGAGAGCAGGAAGATGAGCTTCCTGCGCGCCACGCAGCCGGCGACGTGGTGGATCTCCCACATGAGCGCGTCGGTCATCCCAGCCAGCACGACCACCAGCGAAGCCTTCCTGGCGAAGTTGAGGACGACGTCGCGCCAGTCCTCCTGGCTTGCGTACAGACGCGCCGCGCCGCGGAAGGGCAACTGCCCGGGTGCGCCCAGTGCGATCGGCGGGCCGATCTCGGCCAATGCCGCTGACCAGTACTCCTCCTCACTGCTGCCCCGCCATTCCCGGGCCATGGCGTAGATCCCCGCGGGCCACAGCCAGAACCAGGGTCCAAACCCGCCGAAATCGAGCCTGGCCGCCCGCTTGTCGCTCTTAAACGAGCGCAGGTAGAGAACGGGGGGCCGGGGATCGTCGCGCATGGCCTCCTCAGCCGATACCGCGAGATGTCGGCGAGACCGCCGTATGAGTGTGACGGCGAGGGCAAACAGCGGCACACAGAGCAGGAGGCCGAGGAAGGTCAGCGAGTAAGCCAGCTGCTCAGGGCCTCCCCGCGCGATCGTCACGGCCAGCGGCACCACCTGCACGACGGCAACTCCAATGATCGCCAGCAGCACGGCCGCCGCGCGCATCATGTAGCCGCGGGACGCGGATAGGCCCTTCGCCTGGCCCACGCCGGTCACGCCATCGCCTCCACGTGCTGCTCGTTGACGTGCGTGACGAGCTTTCTGGCCCTCCACTTCATCAGGGGGAGCCAGGGCAACCAGACCGCGTACTCGGACCCCACGTGGATCCAGCGTCCCTTGAGGCTCAGGCTCGCGACGCCGAGCGGCTGCTTGACGAAGACCTCGATCGGCGTCCGTCGCGACGCCCTCATCCGGCATAGATACACGTTGCGGTCGGTGAGGACCAGGTATCGCATCGACGCTGAAGCCAGGAAGTAGAACGACATCCACCAGCGGTTGCTATACGCCTGAAGCGACCGCTCCACCATCTCGCCCGGTTCGAGTATCCCGGCAATGGGCTATCTATTTGAGCCAGGTAGTCTTGGGCCGTGCCGGCGGCAGGACGCGACTATCCGGGCTCCTACGCGGAGCTGCTCTCCTGGTTCCCGGACGATGAAGCGTGCCTGGACTACCTGGAGTGGCTGCGCTGGCCGGACGGGGTCCGCTGTCCCCGCTGCGCGGGGCGCGATGGCTGGCGGCTGGGCAGCGGCCGCTGGGAGTGCGCGGTCTGCGGCCGCCAGGCGTCGGTGACCGCGGGGACGATCTTTCACCGCACGCGCACGCCGCTGCAGCTGTGGTTCGCCGCCGCTTGGCAGATGACCAGTCAGAAGCACGGCGTGTCCGCGCTGGGGGTACAGCGGTCACTTGGACTGGGCTCCTACCAGACGGCGTGGGCGATGCTGCACCGCTACCGGGCGGCGATGGTCCGCCCTGGCCGCGAGCGGCTCTCGGGGCACGTCGAGGTCGATGAGGCGTACATCGGCGGTGTCGAGGACAAGGTCCACGGGCGCCAGACGGAGACCAAGGCGATCGTCGCGATCGCCGTGGAGATCGAGAATCCCAAGCGGTTCGGGCGGATCCGCCTCGGACACGTGCCCGACGTCACCAAGGAGAGCATGCTGCCGTTCATCGACGGCGCGGTGCAGCCCGGCAGCACCATCCACACCGACGGCTGGCAGGCGTACCTGACGTTGGGCGACCGCGGCTACGAGCACGAGCGAACAGTGATGCGCCAGCAGAGCGATCCCGCCCATGTCGTGATGCCCGGCGTGCATCGCGTCGCCAGCCTGCTGCAGCGCTGGCTGCTGGGCACCCACCAGGGCGCGGTCACTCCCGAGCACCTCGACGCCTACCTCAACGAGTTCACCTTCCGCTTCAACCGCCGCCGCTCCAGGCGCCGCGGCCTGCTCTTCTACCGGCTGCTCGAACAAGCGATCCTCGCCGAGCCGATCACCTACCGCAGTCTGATCGCCAACCCCAGCCCCACCGGACGCAGGCCAACCCGCGCGACCCAGCCCGGCCGCGTCGCCACCGTGGCGGCCGTGCACCGTCCCTGGCGGCAATCGCCCGCAAATACTGGTCTCCCTGAGTCAAATAGATAGCCCGTTCCCGGCAAAGCGGCGGTTCCGCCACCGCTGGCCCCGTGTGTCGTTCACGCTTACCGCCTTCGAGCAGGCCTCAACTCAGCAGCGATGTTCCCGCAGGGCGGGGCGACCGTCAAGCCCTTCGCGGCATTACGTGATTGACCTCACTCGCTGCGGTTAGCCGGTCGGCGGTGGATCCCACATAAGGCGCAACTGGACTCCAAGCTCTAGCGGCTTGGACGTCGCTTCGAGGTACCCCCAGCGGGCGTCGCCTGACTGGCTTGGCGACACCGGGCTCGTCCGGTCCGGCCTCATCTTTGCCACGACGGCGGATCGGAATGGCAGGTGCGAACGCGCTGGCGCACTGGTCCACTCGAACGTCAATGATAGGCATCGGGCGATCCGACATCCCGGCTTGCGAGCTTCGCTCCCCGGCTACCTCGGGTTCCTGCGGGACCGGCGGCCGATAATGCTGCTCGTCCGACGAAACTCGACCGGGCGCGACCATAAACGGTTCGAACAACTCCGCGAACTGCGGCACGGACTCGGCATCGCTGCAAATCTGCCGCTTTCCACGATGACAACCAGATCCAGCGTCGCAGCCGGAACACTCATCGCGGCAATGGCTCCGCCAGCCAGCGCGGCGGCTCAGCGCTGCGGCCGCATCCACGTCTCAACGATCACCGCGGCTCGACGGACACCTGCTCTTCGACTCGCAGGGATGTCGCGGTCAAGCCGCGCAACAGCTTCGCGTGGAAAGCGCGCATCAGACTGACGATCGCATTCGCCGCGCGGCCGGCACGCAGCTGGCGACCGCACCGGCGACATACGAGACGTCCTGACCCCGCCTCGAGTCCAATGCGGACGAGCGCAAGCGCACGATGGCGACCGTTGCGAAGAACATGGGACTCGTGGTGTCATCATGCGCACGATGATCGGTTACTCCGCGAAGTCCATTGACGATCTGCCGACCCTGTGGGACGGGTTCGCGAAGCTCGTCCGCGCCGGCCTCGACATCAGCGCGTTCGGCGCCAACATCATGGACCTGCCGCCGAACTACTCAACCAGGTCCCACGACGAGACCGAGTCGGGGCAGCAGGAGCTGTACGTCTCGCTGCGCGGCTCGGGCACCGTCGACGTCGAGGGAGCCCGTCTGCCGCTCGATCCCGACCACCTCGTGCGGGTCGACGCCGGCACCGCGCGGGTGCTGTCCTCCGGTCCCGATGGGCTGCGAGTCCTCTGCATCGGCGGCGTACCCGGGGGCATCTACGAGCCGCCGGCCTGGAGCTCGGCAGGAGAATAACTCGGCAAGCCGCGGCGGACAGCTGGATCAGCCATCCGTCGCGGCGGGCCCAACCTTGCCCACGGCGGCGGAGAGACTCACCGCACGTGCCTTCTCGTCCAACGACCTTCTCGTCCGGCCCGGGAGCGTTCCGCTCAGCGGGGAACGCGCGCCTCTCTGGATGATCGCTTTGCTCCCAGCCGCCGGCGTGTGCCTCGCGACGTCTTTGGCGACGCTCCGCACGCCCGTGTGGCGCGGCTCGCTGCGGCCGCGCACGATCGCCTTCGACTTGATGCGGTGCGTTCCTGGCGAATTCGAGGTGTAGGAGGACCTGTTGGTGGCTGACCCGCTCTAGCTCCGCTTGCTTGGGGTGGGCGGTCATCGACGTCGGTTGCGGCTGACGGCTGATCCAGGCGAATAGCGTTGGGGGAAGAGCTATCCGGCGGGGCAGGACGCGCTCGGCTGGGCAGGATCAAGCGCCGAGTCGGGTCAGTTCGGCTCCGCCGCGGAAGGTGCGGCGGTAGGCGCTCGGTGTCGTATGCAGCCCGTCGAGGAAGCGTGCGCGTAGGTTGGCCGCGGTCGCGAACCCACTGGCCGCGGCGATCCCATCGACCGAGAGGTCGGTCGTCTCCAGCAGGCGTTGGGCCAGCTGCAGACGCTGGCGCAGGATCCAGCGGTACGGGGTGGTGCCGAGTGCGGACTGGAACCGGCGGGCGAAGTTCCGTTTGCTCATCGCGGCTCGCTTGGCCAGATCGGCGATCGTGATCGGCTCGTCAAGGTGTGCCTGGGCCCAGCTGAGCACATCGAGGAATGGATCGGCCGGGTCGAGGGCGGGCAGCGGACTCTCGATGTACTGGGCTTGGCCGCCCTCCCGAAATGGGGGCACGACCAGCTCGCGGGCGAGCCGTGCTGCAACCTCAGCGCCGTGGTCAGCTCGCACGATGTGCAGGCAGAGATCGATGCACGCTGCGCTGCCGGCCGAGGTGAGGACGTCGCCGCCGTCGACATACAGCACGGACGGGTCAACCTGCACGAGCGGATACTCCGTCGCGAGCTGCTCGCACTCCTCCCAGTGCGTCGTGGCACGACGCCCGTCCAGTAGTCCGGCAGCTGCGAGCACGAACGCGCCGGTGCAAAGGGCGACGATCCGCGCCCCGTCCCGGTGTGCCCGCCTCAGCTCTCGTAGCAGCACGTCGGGCACGGGCGCCTCCGCCTTGAGCGGTGGGACGATCACCATGTCCGCATCGCGCAGTGCCCTCAGTCCGGCCGCGCCGGCGATTCGCAGCCCGCTGTCGGAGGTGACCGCCTGGCCGCCGCTGGAGCAGACCGTCAGCCGGTACCACGGAACGCCGTAGTCAGCGGTCCTGTCGAGGCCGAACACGTCGCTCGCGACACCGAATTCGAGCAGCGCCACTCCCTCTCCAGCGACCAGTACGACGTTGGCAGCTTTGTTACGCACTATGGCAATGATGCCACTTCCCATGCGAGACTTACAGCAGGATGATTGGCGCATGCCCAGCCTTCTCGACAACATCCTGTTGCGCCTCAACCCGGCGCGTCTGGACGCCGACCTAGCCGCCGGCCGGCCACCAGAGACAAGCCCCCGGCACGCAGCCCGCGCGCGCGGTCTCGCAAGCCCGCGGATACGTCACGCACTCGCCTCCAACTGGGAGCACCTGCTCTTGACCGCACACGGCCCGACACGCGGACTGACAAACCGGGCTCCGATTCGCCGTGAACGCGTACACCGCGCCGAAACCGCGATTCGCGAACTGATCACAGCACTGCGAGCGACCGGACCGATTCCCGCTCGTGGAGTTGCGATTGCCACCCGCCTGCTGACCGACGGACGCGGCCCGATCTACAACCGCAAGGCATCCGACGACCTCACAGCAACAGTGGTGCTCGCTCTGGAGCATCTCGATCCGACCCAGCCGCTGACCTACGACCTCATCGAGTTCGCGCGCGACTGAAAGAAATCGCCTGGTCGAGTACTGCTCGACCCCGACAAGTACCGGGCTACCGCGAGTCGGTTTCGCGCACGCCGTCGGCGACAGGCAGCATCCGTCGGACCAATCGACAGCGAGCACCTCCGCAGCGCGAAGGTGCAGAAGGACTGCCCAGCGCTCTCGAGGCACACACCTGCCTTCGCGCCGCGACCAGCATCCGCTCAGACCGAACGAGGCAACTCGATTACGCGGAAACCGGGCATCCACCGGACGAGCGCGTGAGCCTGGGCGAACTGGATAGCGCGCCGTAACCCAACCCCGGTCACCCAGCGAGCGTGGCGTCAAGCCACCTGATTCAGTTTAGATAGATACCCACTTTAGACTTTAGCCTAAAGCAGAAGCCAGCCCTGCGACGTCGCCTGCCGTTCAGTTCGGTGACCTACTGGCCATGCAGCCTCAGACCTCCGGTAGTTGATTGAGGGTTTCGTTGTTGAGCAGGGATTTTCTCTGGCGCATCGCCTTGCGAAATCATCGCTAGTTTGATAGTGTCGGGGGTGATGAACGAGCATGCAAACACGGTCGAGAATGACGGTCAGCTGGCGGGGATGCCGCCGTCGTTGAGGCTGTGTTTGGAGGCGGTGGGTGACAGTGTGGTGGTGTCCTATGGTGGGCGGGCGTTGGCGGTGTATGAGCGCAGTGATCAGGGGATGCGTAACCTCGCGATCGTGTCGTTGACGCGGGCTGGGGTGCCGGGGGTTGAGGTCGCCGCGTTGTTCGGGATCCGTCCGGAGCATGTGAGCCGGCTGCGTCGGCACGCGGCCGAGGGTGGCGCGCGGGCGCTTTTGCCGCCGCGGGGGCGTCCGTCGAAGGTTGACGCTCGCGCTCTCGCGCGGGCGTATGGGATGTCTGATCAGGGTGTGTCGGGCAGCGCGATCGCGCAGTCGCTCGGTGTCTCAGAAGCGACGATCTCGCGGTTGCTGGCACGTCGGCCGGGTCGTGGGGTTGAGCGTTTGCCGGTAAGCGAGCCGGGCGAGGTGAGCGGCCCGGCGGGCGTGACCGATACGTGCGGGGTGACCGTGGCGGACATCGCAAACCACACCGCTGAGATGACCGAGGTGGACGTGGCCGTGGGGGACGTGAGCGAGCCGGTTGAGATGGTTGAGGGTGGTGGGGCGCCAGCGCGGATCGGGGAGGGCTCGTGCCGGTCGGTGTACGCGGGCGCGATGCTGCTGCACCCGTTCTTGGACAAGGTCGGGGCGGGCGGGGTGCTCTCGGTTCTGGACTCGGGCCGGTCACGGTCCTATGACACGACCGCGGTCGCGGTGGCTGCCACGTTCGCGTTCGCGCTGGGCTCCTCGTCGCTTGAGGGCTCAAAGCATCTGCAACTTGCCGACGCGGGACCGCTGGTCGGCCTGGAGCGCTTCCCGCATCTGCGGACGCTGCGCCCGCGCCTCGGGGCGCTCGCGGACGGGGTCGACCCGCTCGCGGTGCAGGTCGCGCTCTCAAAAGCGATGCTCGACTCAGACCCGCAGCCGCCGAGCGTGTTCTTCGTCGATGAGCACTTCGTCGCGTACACCGGCGCGCGGCCGGTCTCCAAGGGGTGGAACACGCGGCGGCGTCACGCCGAGCCGGGACGGCACGAGACCGTGATCGTCGATGATCGCTGGCGCGCGATCTGCTTCGCGTCCGGGCCGCCGCAGGGGCTGGCGAGCGGGATGCTCGGCCCGCTGGACCAGCTGCGGGCGATCTGCGGCGAGCGAGCGCTGATGATCGGGTTCGATCGCGGCGGCGCCTACCCGAAGGCATTCAGCGAGCTGCGCGACCGTGGCCTGGACTGGGTCACCTACCGTCGCGCGCCGCTTACCACCCCGACCGTGAAGCCGCGGAGCTCGTGGGTCACGATCGACGGCCGCCGGCACTACGTGCGCGTCGCGGACGAGCAGCTCGAGCTCGACGGGTACGGCACCGCCCGTCAGATCACGCTCTACGAGCACGACCGCGTCGTATTGCAGATCCTGACCAGCGACTGCACCAGCAGCGCGGCGCGGCTCGCGCACACGTTGCGCTGCCGCTGGTGCATCGAGAACACGTTCAAGTACCTCGAAGACCACCACGGCCTGCACTGGCTCTGCGACTACCACATGAACCTCGCCCCAGACACCACGCCGGTCCGCAACCCGCAGCGCACCGAAACGCTCGCCCAGCTGCGAGCCCACGAGCAGATCGTCAACCAGCTCGAGCAGAAGATCGGCCAGCACACCACCAGCCCCCCGACCGCCGGCACCGACCCCGCACACACGCTCTGCATGCTCGAAGCAGACCTCTACACCGCACGCGCCGACACCCGCGCAGCCAAAGCGGCGCTCAAGCCAATCCCCGCGAAGCTCCCCGCCAACACGATCAACTCCGACGCGCAGCGCGCGACACCGCGCATCAACCGCCGCGCGCTGCAAACCGTCTTGCGGCTACTGGCCTACAACGCCGAGCTCGACCTCGCCCGCGCGATCAACACCTACCTCCAAGACCCCAACGAATACCGGGCGATCACCCGCCACCTCCTACACCAACCCGGACACATCCACTACACCCCAGACAGCATCACCGTCACGATCGACCCACCCCACGCCCCACGGATCGCACGCGCACTGAACCTCCTGATCGAGCAGATCAACACCACCCCACCCAAACTCGCCGGCGACCACCGCCAAATCGCCTACCAAACCACCACCAAACCTTGACATCCGGTCACCCCCTACTACCGGAGATCTGAGCCTTGACAACCGAGCCGCTGTCACGAACGTACTGAACGACGAGAGCGGCACAGCGCTTCCCAAGAAGTTACGGGGTCCGCCAGCGAATTCGTGGCAAGACTCGGCGATCGTTCCGCCTTTCGGTGAGCGAAGCCGGGCCGTGCATCCTCCGGTCGCGAGGTAGCCCGTTGGGACCGCGACCGACGCGAGCCTGTCGCCCGTCGCAGAGTAGCCGTCACTTGGGCCAGCCGGACCTTGCGGCCCGGTCTTCGCCCAGGTCACGGCGCGCTCGCTCTGGTGGCAGTGTCGAGCGATTCGCACCGTCCCGGTGCTCGTGTCCACGCGGGCGTGAATGTTGCCCCCGCTGCCTCCGACGGCGTATGCGGTCCCGCTGAGCGCGATGAACGTCGCCAAGATGCCCCAGTGATGCCGCGCCGCCGGAGATACCCGGCAATCCGTCCCGTCACGATCCCTCCCAAGCTTGCCCACGGTCCGGTCCCGTAAGCAGAAACGCTCCGCGAGCTCCTTTGCTGCGGCTACTGCTTTGATGAGAATCCGCGAAGCTCGCCGTTGCAGTCCAACGCCGGACTATCCCTCCCCGGCCCGAACCGCCCACGACGGGGGGCGCTTCCGCGCTGGCCGTGTACCGGTCACGTCGAGGACCGCGATCACGAGATTTCGCGATGGGCTGGACAACCTCTGGCGGGCAGCGCGGTGGTGTGTGTTCGGCAGGTCCGGTGGAGCAGTACGAGCATGCCCGTGAAGATGATGATGTCTCCGATGCTTAGGACGTTGCCCAGCGGCCATGGGCCGGGTACGGGGATGATGTCGCTGAGCCAGAGTAGGTGTGGGTGCGCCAAGTGGGCGGAGTTCTGGAATCCGTTGCCGGTTTTCAGGCCTGCGAGGCGCTGGGCAGTGGCGGACGCGGGCATCGTCCCGGCGTTGGCCACGATGGCGACGGCGTTGGCGAGAGCGCCGGTGGCGATCAGCGGTCCGCCAGGGAGGCGGCGGTTGGTCCAGAGGAAGATCCCTCCGAGCCCGTAGGTCGCGATGTGTGCCGCGGCATGTAGCGAAGTGCTACCGGTGGGCGCGACGTCGATGATGAGCACTTGAAGGGCCAGCGCCAGGGGCGCTGCCCAAGGGCAGCGCAGGTGTAAGTCGGCCAGTTGGCTGAGATGGCCGCCGCTGAGTGGCACGCTGATCAGGCACGCCCCGGCTAGGAGAACGAGGATCACGCGGCTGCCTCACGCGATGGCCCTGAGTGACGGCCGCGGCCGAGACTCGAGCAGTGAGCGTGTGGCGTCCTCGCCGGAGAGGGGCCGGCTGATGGCATAGCCTTGAGCCACGTCGCAACCGAGGGCCCGCAGTTGGTTCAGCGTGGCGTGTTCTTCTACGCCTTCGGCAACGACACGGAGGCTGAGGTGGTGGCCGAGGTCAATGGTCGAGCGTACGATGACCGCGTCGCGAGAGTCGGTCGCCATCCGGCTCACGAATGAGCGGTCGATCTTGATCTCTGATGCCGGCAGGTCCGCGAGGTATGCCAGTGACGAGTACCCGGTTCCGAAGTCGTCGATCGAGATCTCGATGCCGAGCTGGTCGAGCTCCCGTAGCACCGAGCGCGCGAGCACAGGATCGGCCATCAGCGCGCTTTCTGTGACCTCCAGCTTGAGGCGGTCTGCGGGGACGCCAGCATGAGCGAGCGCTTCCAGGACATGTCCGGAGAACTCGTGGTCGACGAGCACCCGCGTGGACACATTGATCGCGATTGTGACGTCAATTCCGGTTGTCCGCCATTGCGCGACCTGGCGCAAGGCGGTGTCGAGCACGCGTTGCGTGAGTGGCTTGATCAGAGTTGTGTGCTCGGCGATGTCGAGGAATGCATTGGGCAGCAGCAGCCCGAGGTCCGGGTGCTGCCAGCGGACCAGCGCCTCGAGTGCCCGTACCTCGTCGGTGCGCAGGTCGAGCAAGGGCTGATACCAGACCACGATCTCGTCGCTTTGGATCGCGGTGCGGAGATCTGCGGTCAGCGCAAGCTTTGCGGGACTGTGATGGTCGTGGCTCTCGTCGTAAAGCGCCACGCCAGCGCGCGCGTCCTTGGCCTGGTACATGGCAACATCGGCCTTCTGGAGCAGGACCTCTACATCGGTTCCGTCTCCGGGGAAGAGCGAGATTCCCACGCTCGCGTCCGCGTCGACGATAAATTCTTCTAGTTCGAAGGAGGTGTGCAGGCACTCCGCCACGGCCTGACCGAACCGCAGCGACGCCTCCGGGCTCGCGCTCTGAGCAAAGACGGCGAACTCGTCGCCGCCCAAGCGCGCGACCTCATGGTCCTCGCCGAGGTGCTCTCGCAGGCGCCCAGCGATCCCTTTGAGGAGCAGATCACCGTACCGGTGGCCGAGAGTGTCGTTGACGTCCTTGAATCGGTTGAGGTCCATCAGCAGCACGCATGACGGCCGACAGTAATCACCCCCGATCGCGTCCTGGACCGCGTTGTGGAATGCGACACGGTTGGGCAGCCCGGTCAATGCGTCATGCCGCGCGGCATGTTCGCTCCGTGAAGCTTGCCTGCTGGCACGGTAGATCGCCACGATCGGTGCCGCTAACAGCGGGATCAGGAAGACCGAGTACTCCGTGGTCGCGATCACGACCGGCGCCAAGCACAGCAGCACCCCGCCGGTGATGACGGTGAAGACGATATCGTTGCGCAAGTACCGTCCAAACTGGACCCCTTGGTAGCGAGCGACAGCGAAACCCACAACGCCAGCGTTCACTGCGAAGAAGACGGCGGCACTCAGCAGCACGACGGGCAGCTCGCCGCTGCTGAGCGGGTGCGGAGACCCGATGTGGGGGGCAGCGGAGAATGCGTACAGGACCATCAGAGCCGCGGCTATCGAGAGCGTGTACTGGCCCACGTTGAATCGGACCCGCCACCAAGGCTTGCCTACCAGCAGATCCTGGATCATCGACGCAAACGCCTGCATGATCAGCGCCGGCCACGGCCCGCCCGCGATCAGCAGCGCGAACGAGAACGACGTCGAGAGCGTGATCGCCTCATCTTCGCCCCGGCGTGGAATCTTGACCGGCAACAGTTCACACAGCACCACACCAGCGGCCAGAAACGCGAACGCAAGCGGATCACGCTCCACGTACCCGAGATTCAAACCGGGTGCGAGCGCTGCGAGCACAACACAGCCCGCAACGAAGACCGCAGCCGTGTACCGGCGGACTGTCAAGCGATAGCTCATCGACCCGCGTCGCCGAGGGGCGCGCAGCGCGATCAACCACGATGCGCGCCTCCCGGGCTAGAACTTGTGTCCAGCGCCTGACTGCACGACGACCGCCGCGATCGCCGCCAGCGTCGTGCACACACGGAACATCCGAAACTTCTTCATGGCGACCTCCATTTGCTTGAGCGCCCCGAGTGGGCACCGTCGCCAGGCTGATCGGCGTCAGCCTGCTCGAAGCTTGAGGAATCGGCCTGATCATGGACACGCCTTCGACACTCAGGTCTGAGCAGTTCCATTCGGGTGCACAGGTCTGCTGCCTGCCGGGCTCGTCGAGCGAGGTGAGCCCGAGTCTCACGCCGGGTCGAAGGCGCGGACCGCCGATCCACCAGACGTCGGAGCCATCCCGAAGCAGAACGCCGATCTCGAGCGGCTCCGGTCCCGAATGCGCCGCCCCTCTTGGCAGGCGCGCCGGTCCCTTGGGGGCGGATCGCGGTTCGTCGCACCACTCGCCGGCTGGCGCGTCCGTTAAGGACAGCCACTCGTTGTGGTTCGGCCGCTTGGTGTTGTCGTGAGCGCGATCGGGCTTGATGTACGTCGCGCTGGGGTCGATAAGGCGCCTATGGCAGAGGACAGCCGCTACCGCGGGGGTTGGCTGTGTCCGACCAGCGCGGACCGCGTCCGTTCGACCGATATGAGTCCGGCCGTGCGCCGGGCGCGGCTGCTCGCGGGTCTCTTCTGCGGCGTCGGCGTGCTCGCGCTCGTGCCCTGGATAGGCGGGGGTCCGCTGGCCGTGTTCGCGCTGGTGCCCGGGCCGCTGGTGGTGCTCGATCGACTCCTGGGCCGCGCCCGCCGACCCGAGCGCGTGGTCGCGGCCTCGCTATCACTCCACACGACCCTGATCGTAACCGGCGTGGGTATCAGCGGCGGGGTGCACAGCCCGCTGCTGCCCTGGGTCGCGATCCCCGTCGTGACCGCCGCGGCCCGCTTCCGACTGCCGGTATTCCTCACCGGCTCGGTACTGGCCACCACCGCGCTCGTCCTCGCCGCGATGATCTCTACGCGCCGCACACCGAGAACGGCTTCCGCGCCCCAGCGAACAAGACGCTGCTACTGCTCGGCAACGGCTTCATGGCACGGCGCGGCCTCAAACAAGCACGCACACTCGGCCGCAGCTAAACAACCAATACGAAGCACCGACAGCGTCGAGGTACTCCGCGCCATGCTCGTCACCGGGCGCGGACGGGTACGCGGTGGCGCCGTTCGGGAACGCCTCCTCGCCACCCTCGAACCGGCGGCGCTTGCGGTGTAGGTCGGGGAGCGGAAGAACGCCGACATCCCGTTCTGCAACCGCCGCGACAATGCGAAGCACAAGTCGTCGATGATGCTGCGCGCCGACCTGGTTCTGAGCGGCAGCAACGTCGCCGATCCGACCCCGTGTGACGACTCCTTTCCTGGCCAAGCGCCAGTGTTCAACCTGCGGCGCGAGCCGGGAGCCGGGCTGCCAGCAAACGCCGACCCCGTCGAAGCGGGAGTGGCGATCGCCGTCGAGCTCACTGTCGCCGCGGACGATGACGAACAGTCCGCGGGCTCGTCCAGCTGGCTGCCGCTCCGTCGGCAGTGCAGCCACGCGCGTCGCTCCGGCCAGACGCCTGCATCTGGTGCAAACGAGCACTCCGATCGCCGAGCCGGAGCTCTTGGACGCGCTGTCAGCGACAGCTCGGACCCGCGCGACGGCGACAGCTCCATGGCGGCGGTGCTAGCCGGCTGTCGCCCGTCTGGCTAGCGGCGCCGATTTGAAAGCGATAGTCCGGCGCCGATCTGCCGCCTTCTTCACGGAGTTGCGCTATCGCGTGGACCCGGGGAGCGCCGAGCGAGCCGCGGTCGGCGGACTCGCCGCTTATGCCTTCGCCCACGAGCGGGGCCCAGCGCTGTCAGCTCGCACGCCTCCTACGCGACGCGTGGGAATGCGGCTGTCGATGCGGGGGCGCGCCGGCGTCCGGCCCGGTCTTAGGCGCGGTGTGAGCTGGTCGGAGGTGCTTGCCGGGCAAGCTAACGCGGCCACGAAACCCTTGTGCCCGATTCGAGGAATGACTACCGGGCTCGGTCTGCCTGTGGACGCGCGAGCGTTCCCGGGCGGCGGGTCGATCCCTTCCGTTGTTGACCTTGGTTGTGGGGGATCGGCTAGCTGGCGGGTCAGGGATGCTGGGACGCTGGTTCGAGGTGCTGCCGGCGGGCGCGGGAGAAAGCGTCGACGACGACTGGATCGAATCGGCTGCCCGCGTGTCGTCTGAGTTCCTGCTCGGCGTCTTGTGCTGTGAGCGTTGGCGTGTAGTGGTGCGGGCTGGTCATCGCCTGGTAGGAGTCGCAGATGGCGATGATGCGTGACCCGATCGGAATGTCGTTGGCGGCCAGCCCGTCGGGGTAGCCGCTGCCGTCGAAGGCCTCTTGGCAGGAGCGGACGAGTCGGGCCACGGGGGCGAGGCAGGGTGCCGCGGTGAGGATCCGTTCGCCGATCACGGGGTGGCTCTGCATGAAGATCGTCTCGCTCGGGTCAAGCGCGGTGGGCTTGTGCAGGATCGCGTCGGGGACCGCGAGCTTGCCGATGTCATGCAGCGCGGCGGCACGTTGGATGGTCTCGATCTCATCGGGTTCGAGACCGAGCCGCCGTGCGGTTGCCGTGGCAAGCTCGGCAATATCGGTGAGGGGCCGCTCGAGGTCGGGCACGCGTTCGGTGAGTGCGCGCAGGAGGACGTCGGCGGTCTGGGTGCTGGCTGACTCGCGGCCACGCTGTTTGTCGGCGTACATCCTGCGGTCTGCCACCGCGAGCGCGTCGGTGGCGGTCGCAGCTTCGCGCGGCAGCGTCAGCGCGCCGTAGGAGCAGCCGACCGAGAACCCCTCCCCGTGTTCACTCAACGCGGACACGGCAGCGTCGAGGATCGGCTGGGCGACTTCCCGGCCGGGGTGGATCAACGCGCAGAACTCATCGCCGCCGAGGCGGTAGGCCGTTCCTCTGCCCTTGATCGTGGCGGCGAGCCGCGTACTGAGCCGGCGCAGCAGTTCGTCGCCCGCGAGGTGACCGAAGGCGTCGTTGTAGCTCTTGAATCCGTCGAGGTCGAAGATGGCGAGAGCGACCGGGCGGATGTCATCGGCGGCCGCCAGTGCTGCCTCGAGGTCCTCGGTGAGGGCGCGGCGGTTCGGCAAGCCGGTTAGGCTGTCGCTGAGTGCGTCGCGCTGGCTGTCTCTGAGGATTCGCTGGCCCTGACGGAATGTGAGATAGAGCCGCAGCCCGATCGCCGCCAGCGCCCCGCCGGCGAGCGTCACGGCAAGCAGGTTCAGCGGTCCCGAGCGGAGATCGCCGGAGATCAGGACCGCCAGTGCGAGCAGCCCGAACGCGAGCGGAACGAGGATCGTCGGCTCACCGATCGGGCGTTCGCGACGCGTGTCGGTGCGGATCCACGCCGCGGCCGCGAGCAGTGTGATCCCACCCCACCAGCCCACGTCGTAGACGCCGCCAGGCGTGTAGGAACCGTTCGCGCTCTGGACCAGGTACAGGCTGTCCGCGACCCAGAAGATGACCACGCCCGCGGCCAGCAGCAGCCACGTGCGGCTCGGGCGCCAGCCGGAGAGCCCGATCACGGCCACGAGCAGCCCCAGAAGCAGCAGGTCGCAGACCGGGTACGCCAGGTTGGTGGCCACGTTCGCCGCGGTGCCACCGACGCTGTGCAGCACCGGATCGAACACCACGGCGGCGCTCAGCCCGGCCACGGCGAGCGCGCCGGCGGTGCTGTCGATCCAGACCGTCGCGGGCATTCCACTGATCCGCTTCCGCGCGACCAGCACGATCCCGATGAAGACCAGCGGCGGAAACAGCAGGTAGCCCACGTCGGCAGGAGACGGCACCGGGATGTCATGCAGATTCCACAGAGCGGCGGTGAAGTACACCTCGCCCAACGTCCACGAGACGCATCCGAGCCCGATCAGCAACCACGCCGCCCGCTCCCGCCGATCCGTCAGCGCACGCAGTGCGCAGAGTAAAGACGCCAGGCCGAGCTCGATCAGATGCACCGTCCGACCGAACACGAACACGTGCAGGTGCGGCACCGCGACCGTCCACAGCTCATACATCACCAGCCACAGACCACACACGGCCAGCAACGCCCGCGCCACACGACGGCTGACATCGGTCCGATCGCGGACAGCAACAATCACCCGATCGAAATCGACCCCAAACCCGGAGAGCCGTAGCGTAGAAAGCCGCACACTTTGCACGGCTCGCCAGACGAGCTTCCCTGTGGCCCACCGCCACCAAGTTCAGAGCGGGTAGCTACAGCTCGAACCACACCAGGCCCGGCTCGCTACCGCCCAAGTCACGATCCGACCGATACGCGTCTATTGTCGGCGCCGCGCACGAACCCGCGGCGGAGTCCACGCCGGGCGCGCACGGGGAATGCCCGGCCGGTCACCCCCGGTCCCGGACCGGCCGGGCGCGCGCGCCCGCCTAGCCGTACCGCAACCAAGACCGTACGCCAGCTCTTCTCGGCCCGGTGTCCATCCTCGTTCGATTCCTACAGCCGCCGCCGCCGAGGAGGACTGGCCGTTGCCCGAGCAGCTCACCCTCGATGTCTTCAACAGGATCGCCGTCGAACCGACCCGCGATGTGCTCCCCCGCGGCGCCGACGCGATCTCCGGCCGGGTGTTCCCGTTCGCCCATCATCACGTGCCCGCGCGGCCCGCGACGGTCACCGGCGACCGCGTGTGGCTGGCGATGCTCGACCTCGCCGAGGACGCCCGCCGCTACAACCAAGCCGGCCGTGCCGTCCTCGACCTCACCGCCCGCCACGGCGCCGGGTCCAACGGGCCGATCGGCCCCGGGGACCTGATGCTCGACGGCAAGGGCTGCGAGAACTGGCGCGACAAGAGCCGCGCCATCTGGCCCCGCGCTGCTCACCGGCCGCCGCGAGCAACGTCACGCCGAACCGGACATCGCCCGCGCCCGAGACCTCGCCGAGGCCTACCACTGCCTCGCCAACTACGGCCACGTCTACGCCCAACCCGACTTCCTCGGCAACGACCACAAACCTCAGGCAGCTGGCGCGCCGACCGCTTCATCGCCCAGCTCGCCCGGCAGGTCCTCGACCTCGGCGGCGACCCGACCCTCCTAGTGGTGCATCCTGGAAGTTTGCTGTCGGATAGTGGTGCGGTAGGGGATTTCTGGGAGTGGTCGCGAAGTCCTTGCTGGCAAGGTCGGCGAGGATGGAGGTTGCGATGGCTCTGAAGGGAGCGGGCAAGCGGATCGTGGTCAGCGGCGATGACCGGCTCGAGCTTGAGCGGATCGTGCGTGCGGTGAGCTCGGAGGTGCGGATGGTCGAGCGCGCGCGGATTGTGTTGTGCGCGGCGGAGGGCATGACGGGAGATGAGATCGCCTCGCGGGTTGGGTGTTCGTTGCCGACTGTTGTGAAGTGGCGGGGTCGCTACGCGCGGGACGGGATGGATGGGTTGCGTGACGCGCCGCGGTCGGGGCGTCCGTTGACGCATGGTCCCGAGAAGCGGGCGTTGTTGATCGCGAAGGCGTGCACGCGTCCGCCGGATACCGACTCCGGGCAGCGCCGGGAGCGCTGGACGCATCGCGAGCTGGGTGAGCAGGTGGGGATCTCGGAGTCCCAGACGCACGTGATCCTGAGCCGGGCGGAGATCCGCCCGCACCGGACCGAGTACTGGGTGATGACCGATTTCGACCAACCCGAGTTCGAGGCCCGGGCGGGCGAGGTGTGCGGCCTGTACCTCGATCCGCCCGCTGGCGCGCTGGTGCTCTCGATCGACGAGAAGACCAGCATCCAGGCCCGCGGGCTCGCGCGAGCGGACACGCTGCCGAAGGCGGGCAAGCCCGCGCGTCGCGACTACGAGTACACGCGCAAAGGGACGATGAACCTGTTCGCGGCGTTGCGCGTGCACTCCGGCGAGACGCACGCGATGACCTGCACGACCCGTAACAGCCTTGACCTGATCCGCTTCCTTGAGGAGATCGACGACACGATCCCGCCGGCCAAGGGTCAGCAGATCATCGCGATCATGGACAACCTCTCGACCCACAAGAGCAAGGACCTGAAGAAGTGGCTACGCGCGCACCAGCGGTGGCGGTTCGTGTTCACACCCAACCACGCCAGCTGGCTCAACCAGGTCGAGATCGTGTTCGCGATCATGTGCCGCCGACTGCTCAAGCACGGCCACTTCGACACCCCACAGGACCTCGCCGAGCAGATGCTCGCCTACGTCGAGACCCACAACCAGACCGCCAAGCCGTTCAACTGGACCTACACCGGCAAGGTCCTCAACGCATGAGTAAACTTACTTACAGGATGGACCACTAGAGCCACGGTCGGACTACATGCGCGCCGACCTGCGCACATGGTGGGAGCATCTAGCCAACCGGGCTTCCGAGTGCTAAACCACCGATAGGTCCACGAGTAGTTCGCGCAAGACGCTCGCGCGCCGCACGAGCGCGAGGCGCGTAGGAGAGGAGCACGACATGAGCACCAGCGAGGATCCGACTCAAGGGCGCGAGGTCGGCGAGAAGCCGAACGAGGACCCAACCCAAGGGCGCGAGGTCGGCGAGAAGCCGAACGAGGACCCGACTCAAGGCCGCGAGGTCGGCGAGAAGCCGAACGAGGACCCGACTCAAGGCCGCGAGGTCGGCGAGAAGCCGAACGAGGACCCGACTCAAGGCCGCGAGGTCGGCGAGAAGCCGAACGAGGACCCAACCCAAGGGCGCGAGGTCGGCGAGGAGCCAAACGAGGACCCAACCCAAGCACGCTAAGGACACGCGCGTAAGACCGTCGGGCTGCTTGGTCTCTGCGTCACACAGCATTGCGCCGCCCCGTGCGGCCGAGCAGACCGTCCGCTGGTCCGGCTCTGAGCGTCGTGAGCATCCACCCGGCGATCAGTTCTGCTCGCTTTCGCGTGGGAGGAGCGGTCGCGGACGAGGCTGGCGAGATGGCCTGCTTCAGACGAGCAGGAGGCGCCCGAGACGGCGCTCGACGGACTGCCGCTCGCCCGCGGAGCGGAGGAGCCGAGACGGCGGGTCTGACGTCGTGAGACAGCTGCTTGGGAACGGCGGCAGAAGCCGGCGTGGATGCGCGGGACGCTCCCGCTCCTGGATCGCGAAGCGGAAGCCAGAGCTAACCCACTTCAGAGAACATCCATTCCCTGAAGTAAAACACCTGGGTCGCTTCAGAGAACGCGCGCTGGCGCCGACCGCAACACCCCGGAATCGCTTCAGAGAATACGAAGCGATTTCGGCGAGGGCGGCCACCGGCCGAGCTGTCCGAGCCATACGCGACGGGTACTCAAGAGCTACGCGACCGCCTTGGCGGCCGCTCCCGTCGCCGAGCAGACCCGCCGCACTTACGCCTCCAAGGCTCGCCAGTACCCTCGCCTGGCTGGCCGGTGCCGAGGTCGACGGCGATCCAGTCGACAGCCCCGACGGGCGCCATTGGGCGGTACGCGACTACCGCACGTACTTGCAGGCAGTGCTCAAGCGAAAACCAGCAACCGTCAACAACGCGCTGGCGGCTGTCGATGACCTCTACATCCGGCGCGGGCTCGGACCGGCCAACGCCAAACGCATGGAGATCCCCAAAGCCGCCCCGCGAGCGCTCGACAGGCGAGCCCAGATTCGCTACCTGCGAGCCGTCCAGGCATGCTCGTCGCCGCGGGACCTGGCGCTCGCGCTGGTCCCGTTCTACGCCGGCGCGAGGATCGCCGAAACCGTCGCGCTCGACGTCGACGACGTGCGGCTCTCAGCCCGTAAAGGCACGCTCCGCATCTTCGGCAAGGGGCAGCACGTCCGCGAGATTCCCATCCACCGGCAACTACGCAACGCGCTCGTCGACTGGCTTGCTGAGCGCGCCGACTGGCCCCGCGCAAGCGACAGCCCAGATCTCTTTCTCAACCAGCGGGGCAACCGCCTCGGCGCCAGGGGCGCCCACGACGTCATCACCAGAATCGCCGAGCGCGCGAGGCTCGATGACCACGTCACCGCCCACATTCTCAGGCACTCATTCGCAACCACGCTCGTGCGCGGCGGCACCGATCTGGTGATTGCCGGCGAGCTGCTCGGCCACGCCCGACTGGAGACTACGCGCGTCTACCACGCCCGACCGCCGAAGACCGCAGCAAGGCCGTCAGTCTCCTCCCCGTAGACGAGTAATCTTCCCGCAGGCCGGCTAGGACGGGCGCACGCGGGCGTACTGCATGTTTCGCGCTTATATTGGTCGTACCCCTACTGCGCGCCGGTGGAGTCGTGGCGCGAGCTGATTGTGCTTCGCGGCGTGGATTGCAACCGGCTGCAAAATCTGGACGAGTCGAAGGTCCGGGTTGTGCTTCCGGCTGTGCGGAAGAAGTCGGTGCTGCTCGACCACCGGCTCACCGGCGAACCCGTGCCGATCTTCACGCTGGGCGGACATCTACGACGACGGTCACAAACGTGGACGTCGCACTTTGCCGCTGTGTGCCGCTGCCACTCGGTCCCGGTGCCTCTCTCGGTGGGCTCGGGGGCAGAGCGATGATCACCATTGGTTGCGCGGTGGACTCGAAAGTGACGCGTCGTTGAACACATGCGCGGTCCGGCGGTTGCCGTTCGTCGTGTGATATCGCCCGTTCGTCGTCTCCAGTGCGCCGTCCACCGATCAGCTGTTGTCGCCAGCTCGGTGCGGATGCAACGTGCCGTCGACACTTCAACGCTCAGAGGAGGTAGTGATGGAAGCTAGTCAACCTGGTCGTCGCGAGGCCGACGTGGCGCCGGCTCCCCGCGTTCCGACTCCGTCGGTGGGGTGGACTCCGGCCAATCCGGGCCCGCTCGGCCTCGCCGCTTTCGCAGCGACAACGTTCATGCTGAGCATGTTGAACGCCAACCTCGTCAGTCTGGCGGACGGCGTAGGTGGTACGCTGGCCGTCGCGCTTGCGTACGGAGGTATCGTCCAGGTGTTGGCCGGGATGTGGGAGTTCCGGGCCGGCAACACCTTCGGCGCGGTCGCGTTCAGCTCGTACGGCGCGTTCTGGATCTCGATCTTCGTGCTGTTGAAGATCACGGGCCCCCAGTTACCCACCCGGGCTCTCCCTGTACCTGTACGCCTGGGCGATCTTCACGCTGCTGATGCTCGTCGCATCGGTGCGGACCAGCGGCGTGCTCTTGGCGGTATTCGTGCTGCTCACGATCACGTTCTTCCTGTTGGCGATCGGCCAACGCCGGCCTGACCGGCCTGCAGACCGTCACCAACAGCACGGTCAAGCTCGGGGGCTGGTTCGGGCTCGCCACGGCGGCCGGGGCCTGGTACGGAGCGCTCGCGCAGGTGACGCAACTCGACGTTCGGCCGGGTCGTGCTACCGACTCTTTCCGCTCAACCGCTGAGCGAGAACCACAGCCAGCCGAGGAGGCCGTTCCAGGATAGTTCAGCCAAACAATCGACCACACACGTATTGGCCAGTTCGAGCGCCGGCGGTCACGTCGGCGCTCTGGCCTGACAACTACTGGATTCGTTGCGGATGGAGCTTGCCGTCGACACACTTCGACGCGTCAAAGGAGGTAGTGATGGAAGCTAGTCAACCTGGTCGTCGCGAAGCCGACGTGGCGCCGGCTCCCGCTCCCACCGCGTCGTTGGGGTGGACCCCGGCCAATCCGGGCCCGCTCGGCCTCGCCGCTTTCGCAGCGACAACGTTCATGCTGAGCGTGTTGAACGCCGACATCGTCAGTCTGGGCGGCCTAGGTGGTGTGCTGGCCGTTGCGTTTGCGTACGGGGGTATCGTCCAGGTGTTGGCCGGGATGTGGGAGTTCCGGGCCGGCAACACCTTCGGTGCGGTCGCGTTCAGCTCGTACGGTGCGTTCTGGATCTCAATCTTCGTGCTGTTCAAGATCACGGGCCCCGTGACCGACGCCGGGTTCTCCCTGTACCTGTACGCCTGGGCGATCTTCACGCTGCTCATGCTCGTCGCGTCGGTGCGGACCAGCGGCGTGCTCGTGGCGGTATTCGTGCTGCTCACGATTACGTTCTTCCTGTTGGCGATCGGCTATGCCAACCTGACCGGCGTGCCGTCCACCAGCAGCGCCATCGAGCTCGGGGGCTGGTTCGGGCTCGCCACCGCGGCCGGCGCTTGGTACGGAGCGCTCGCGCAGGTGGTGAACTCGACGTTCGGCCGGGTCGTGCTACCGCTCGTTCCGCTCAACCGCTGAGCGCGCGACCGCGACGCGCAGGCACGGGCTGAGGAAGCCGTCCGCGCAGCCCAGGATGCACTCGCGCGTGCCGCCGCCGCCGCGGCCGCGCAGAGCGCCGCCGAGGTGGCGGCGACCCGATCCGGCGAGCAAGTCCGTGAGGCGCTGGCCCGGGCCGAGCTGGCGGACAGACCTGCGCCCCGAAGCAGACCACCCCGAGCGCTGCAACATCGTCGTCGACATCGGTCGCGTCAGAGAAGTGCTGCTGCGGATCGCCGCCGATCGATCGACACGCGCGCCACGAACGAGAGGATCGCGCCATGTGCAGACGGCATGTTCGCAAAACTGAACGGCTTAGCGGTGGTTTCTGCTCCATTCCTACCCGAACCCGGCGCGGACTTTGGCCAGCGGCTCGAGTGGCAGCGCGCAGACGTACTCGCCGTCGGCCGCGCCGGTGACCCTTCGTGTACGGCACGGGATCGCTGGGGTCGGGCGAGGCGGCGAGGAAGTCGCGCACGCGTTCGAGCGCCGACGCTGTGATCGCGAGGAGGGCGGGGGAGAGCGCGACGAGCGCGTCATCGAGCACCCGTGGCTTCGGGCGCGCCTCAAGTAGCGTCGCGTACTGCTCGCGCGTATCCGCGAGGCCCTCGTCGATCAGGCGCGCGATCGTCGCCAGCATCCCGATCGCCTGGTCCCTCGGCTCGCCACGCCCATCCATCCCGCGAGCGTAACGCCCGACCGACGCGACGCGACGCGCGAGGGTGCACGCCGCACTTTGCGACTGAGCGGCGCGCCGGTACCCTTGGACGATGCCAACGCTGGTCCTCGGCTCACCTCCACCAGAGCTCGAAGCGCTGCTCGAGCGCCGCCGCCAGGCGGGCGTCGACCGCCTCGACGAGGTGTGGCTGGGTGTCCGTCACATGCTTCCCGGCCCCAGCATCGAGCATGCTGACATCAGCCAGCAGCTCGCCGAGCTTCTCGGACCGCCAGCGCGCGCGGCCGGGCTGCGCCCCACGATGAGCGAGTTCAACCTCGGCGAATCCGAGCACGACTTCCGGGTGCCCGACGGAGGGCTGCACCGGCCCGGAGCAGCCGGCGTATGGCTCTCGACCGCCGCCATCGTCGTGGAAATCCTCTCCCCGGACGACGAGAGCTGGCAAAAGCTCCCGTTCTACGCCGCCCACAACGTCGACGAGATCCTGATCGTCGACCCGACCAAGCGGACGGTCACGTGGCTCGGGCTACGTGACGGCGAGTACCAGCCGATCGAGCGAAGCGCACTGATCAAGCTGGGAGCAGTCGAACTCGCCGAGCAGCTCGACTGGCCATAACGAAAACGCAGCGCGCGCCGGTCGGCGTCAGGACCTGCTGGGCGTGAGGGGACAGCGTAACCGGCCCCGTTCCGCCGCTCCTCGAGGGCTCCAATTCGGGGCTACTTTGTCCCTCGTGACAGCTTCGTTAACGGCACCCCTAGAAGGCTGGTGTTGATCGGGGTTCTGGCGTGATCTTCGCGCGGCTGGGACGCGTGTGGTCGCGGCGGGCCTGTTGTGCAGAGCGGTGCTGGCGGGGGTGTCTGGACGGTCCGGCGGCTGCCGGGTGTGGTGACCCGCGGTGAGAGGCGGGTGAGCGCGGGCTCCGGGGGGTGAGACCGCCCCGTTGCCGTGTGTCAGGTGCTGTTGAGCACCCACCCGCCGGGTTGGCTGGCGAGTCCGAGCGTCGCGAACCTGGCGAGGTTCACCGCTGCAGCGAGCAGTGAGAAGTCGGCATCGACCTTCGGTCGCCCGCGAACGCGGGCGCGACGGCCGCCGTGTTTGCGGCGCATCAGGTGACTGATCTTGCGCTCGACCTTCGGGCGGGTGGCGGTGTAGTCGGCCTTCCATTCAGGGTCGGTCTGCTGGGCTCGGGCGCGGGTGAGCGCCTGCTCGTGCGGGCCGACATGGATCGTTCGCCCGCTGGTGGAGGTGGTGCACCGGTCAGCGAGCGGACAGGCGTGGCACGCCATGGCGAACCGGGCGATCTGCCCGTCCTTGACCGCTCGCAGCGTCGCGGTCTGTCCGGCGGGGCACCTCACGGTCCCGGCGTCGAGATCGATCTGGAACTGGTCCTTGGGGAACCGGCCGTCGGGCACGACGGGCGGCTGGACCTTGCACATGATCTCCGCGTCGGCGTGCTCGAGCGTTGAGAGCACAGATCCGGCGCCGTACGCGCCGTCGCCGTAGACCGACGGCCGCTCACTCGGCGAGCCGTCGGCGCTGTCGCCCTCAGAAGCGGGCTGCGCGGAACCGTCGTCGGTGCCTGTGGTCGTGTCGGCGTCCTGGTCGGTGGTCGTGTCTTGGTCGCTGGTCTTGGCCGGGGGGAGGTCGTCGGCGAGCAACTCCTCGACGGCCTGCGCGTCGCCGACGTTCCCCCCCGTCACCGTCGTCGCGACGATCACCTCCGAGTCAGGATCGACCGCGACATGGCCCTTATAGCCGTCAAACCCGCGGGCGGCCGTCTTATGCCCGTGCCTGGCGTCCGGGTCCACAGTCGAGATGATCCGATCCTTCGCGACCCGCCGCGCGATCCTGAACACCCCATCGGAGCCCTCGTCCAGATCCTGGCCCACGACCGACGCCAACAACGCCGGCGCCGGCGCGACGACGTCGGAGAGCTCCCGGCCATCCAACGCACCAAGCAGCACGCGAGCGTCCTTCGCGAGCGCGTCAACGAGCGCCTCCCTGGCGTCCCGGTCGTCGTAGTCGCAGACCGGCTTGCCCGCCTGACGGTAGTCATCATCACCACACAGCAGCCCGCGGCACTCGGCCTCCAGCTCCGGATCGCACGCGCCCAAAAGCCCACGGATCGCGGAACGGACCAGCGTGACCGTGTCCATCGTCGCGACCGCGTCATACAACGCGGTTGAGTCCAACACCCGCCGGCGACCGACCAGCCCGGCCCGCTTGGCCGTGTCGAGCACCACCTCGAAGATCCGATCGGGATCCTCTGAGCCGGCCAGCCGGGCGCGCATATCGACCAGCACCGTGTGCACGAACCCGGGGTAGTCAAACGCCAGGCCGCCCGCCGCGTACTTCCACCGCGCGTCATACGCGAACCGATCGACCGCCTCCCGATCCGAGCACCCCTCCAACCGCTGCAGCACCATCGTCACCGCGACGATCAACGGCGGCACGCAGTTGCGTCCCGAATCGGCGAACAGGTCGGCGAACATCTCATCCGGGAACAACCCGAAACACTCACGGTGCAACAGGCCGTAGATCGAGTCCTCCGCGACCCGGCCGTCGCAGAAGCTCGCGGTCGTGAACACGTCCTGCTGGGTGGGAGTCAATCCTAAGCTCATGCCCTCAAGTATGACTTTAGGGTCGGACGGAAAACCGGTCCGACAACCCCTCACGAAAAACACCAATCTCCTAGTAGTACTTTGTTAGTCTGTTAGAGGTGTTGTTCGTTGCACTCCGAACTGTTCCTGCATCAGTGTTCCTCGATGCGGGATGGTGCGGATGGCTGTTGTGGTGATGGAGCAGGAGACGCCGACGGGGTCGTTGGCGCCGGCGGTGAAGGCGCGGATGGACGCGTTCGTGGCGCAGGTCGCTGGCGCGGCGATGAGTCATCCGGCGCAGCGCGCGAACGCGGAGGTGTACGTCCGCGGGTTGTTGGCGGCCGGCGCGCGTAAGTCGCTTGAGCCGTTGGTCGAGCGACTCGACGGCGATGGGGACTATCAGAGTCTGCAGCAGTTCCTCGCTGATAGTCCGTGGGATTCGGGGCGGTTGATGCAGGCGGTGGTGGAACGCGTCGCGCCGGTCGTTGGGGCGGAGGCGTGGGTGCTTGATGACACGGGGTTCCCGAAGGACGGCAGGCACTCTCCGGGGGTCAAGCGCCAGTACTCCGGGACGTTGGGAAAGATCGGTAACTGCCAGATCGGCGTGTCGCTGCACGCGGTGTCCGAGCGTGCCACGTTGCCGTTGGGATGGGCGCTGTATCTGCCGGAGGAGTGGTGCGCTGATCCGGAGCGCCGTCGAAAGGCGAAGATCCCCGAGGAAGTCGTGTTTCAGACCAAGCCGCAGCTCGGAGTCGGGCTGGTCAAGCAGGCTGCGGGCTGGGCGATCGACCGCGCGCCGGTGCTCGGTGACGCCGCATACGGCGAGAACACACAGCTGCGTTCAGAGCTCGACTCGAGCGGGATCGACTACGTCCTGAGGGTGTCAGTTCTTCCGTGTAAGCTGACTTTTTGATAGTAACAGTTACTCCTGGTGTGTCAACTAGTGACAGTCGGGTTTCAGTTGTCGGGGATGCGGTCACCGAACTCAATTTTGAACGCGGCCAAGGCGGCTGGCCAGTTGAACACGCGCTTCCATTTGGTCTCGGCTTTGGTGATCGCGAGGTAGATCAGCTTGCGGGCGGCGTCCTCGGTCGGGAAGTGCCCGCGGGTCTTGATGATCTTCCGCGTCTGGCGGTGTAGGGCTTCGATCGAGTTGGTGGTGTAGATCACGCGGCGGACGTCGGCGGGGTAGGCCAGGAACGGGGTGATCTGCTCCCAGTGCTCGAGCCAGCTGGCTGAGATCATCGGGTAGCGGTGATCCCATTTCTCGGCGAACGCTGTGAGCTCGTCTGCGGCGTGCTCGGCGTCGACGGCGGTGTAGATCTTGCGCAGGTCGGCGGCGAGCGGTTTGCGGTCCTTGTAGGACACGAAGCGCATGCTGGAGCGGACCTGATGCACCAGGCAGGTCTGGACGGTCGCGTGCGGGAAGGTCGCCTCGATCGCCTCCGGGAAGCCGGTCAGCCCGTCGACGCAGACGAACAGGATGTCGGCGACGCCGCGGGTCTTCAGATCGGTGAGAACGTGCAGCCAGAACTTCGCGCCCTCCGTCTGCTGGAACCACAGGCCGAGCACGTCACGCTCGCCGTCGAGGTTGACGCCCAGCGCCACGTAGCACGCCTGGTTTCGCACCGTATGCCCGTCGCGGATCTTCACGATCAGCGCGTCGAGGTAGACGATCGGGTAGACGCGCTCCAGCGGCCGGTTCTGCCACGCCTTCGCGTCGCTGAGCACCGTGTCGGTGATCTTCGAGATCAGATCCGGCGAGACCTCGGTGCCGTAGATCTCCGCGAGGTGTCCCTGGATCTCGCGGACCGTCAGACCGCGGGCGTAGAGGCTGATCACGCGATCGTCGAACCCGACCCACCGGGTCTGACGCTTCTTGACGATCTGCGGCTCAAACGTGCCCTTGCGATCCCGCGGGGAGCGGATCCGCAGCGGTCCCTGATCGGTCAGGATCGTCTTTGACGGCTTGCCGTTGCGTGCGTTCCCCACGCCACCGGGCGGCGCCTGATCGGGCTCATAGCCGAGATGCTCGCTCAGCTCCGCCTCCAACGCCCGGTTCAACAGCCGGCGCGTCAACTGCCCCAGCAGCCCGTCCGGGCCCGCGATCTCCTCAGCGGTCCTCGCCCCTGAGAGCAACGCGTCGAGCAGCTCGTCGCTGACTTCCAACGGCTCCTGATCGAGCCCAGGACCGCCCGGCAACCCGGGAAACACCTCTCGCCGCTCCACGGTGCTGAGGTCGCTTCGCTCCTCGCTGACAACAACATCTTCTTCTTCTTGACTGCTTCTGCTGTGAGTTCTCGTAGGCATGGCTGATCCTTTCGGCCACGCTTACACGGTTCCTCCGACACTCCCTACGTCCTGTCGATCAACCCGGACACGACGATCTTCGCGCCGGGGGCGGTGTTCGCGGTCCCCGAGCGCAAGCCCGGGAAACCCGGGCGCTCCCCCGCCGCGCACCACGCCGACCGCGATCCGATCTCGGTCGGCGAGTACGCCCAGACGCTCACCGATACGGACTTCCAGACCGTCACCTTCCGCGGCAGCGGCAAAACCCGCGTCTCCTCGCGGTTCGCGTTCGCCCGCATCACGGCCGCGCACCCGGTCACCCGCGACCGCCTCGCGCCCCGCGAGGAGTGGCTGACCATCGACTGGCCCGAAGGCGCCGAGCACCCCAGCGACTACTGGATCTCCAACCTCCCCGCCCGCACCAAGCCCGGGCGGCTCGCCAGGCTCGCCAGGCTGCGATGGATGATCGAGCTCGACTACCGCCAGCTCAAAGGCGAGCTCGGCCTCGACCACTACGAAGGACGCTCCTACCTCGGCTGGTATCACCACACCGGGCTCGTCACCACCGCGCACGCGTTCCTCACCCTCGAGCGCACCGACCCAAAAGCCCAGCGGCGGGCCTCACGCTCCCCCAAGCGGTCCGCCTATTCATGCCCATCTTCGACTGCTGGTCCGGTCACTGCCACACCTGTCAACGACCGATAGACCTCGCCGACCTACCCCTCCACGACACACCATTAGAGTAACAAAGTACTACTAGAAGGGTCTGTTCCGCGGGATCATCCACGCGGTCGGTCGGATGAACGGTCGCCCGACCCTAGGAGCCTGGGTCAGTAATACTCAGTCTCATTATCGAGGCTCTGAGAGCCGTTCTGCGGCCATCCGAGCGATCGCCGCTGATGATTTGATCCCCTGAAACGGGCCAAAACGGCGTTCTGCGGGCATAGTGACCCACGCTCCTAGCAACACGACGGGCGGCTTAGCGCTCCTGGTTGGCCGCGGGGTCCCCCGAGAACGCGGTAGCAACTGCCGTGAAGGTCGTGACTTAGGCTGGGGATCATGCGCATGCGCGTGACCGCGATCGGAGCCACGGCGAGCATCGGAGGCCCGGAGGCGGACGGAACGGTCATCGTGACCGTCAGGCCCTGGTGGTCGAGCACGCGGGTCGAGCGCGGTGGCCGGTCGGTCTTCCGCGAGTCGCTGCCCGAGATCCTGGTCCGTGTCGAGGGAGACCCGAGCGCGAGGGAGCGCCGAAAGTCGTACGTCGATGCCGTAGTTCGAGACCACGACACGTGGACGAAGGTCGTCTCGCCGGAGGAGTTCGAGCGACTCTGGCGTGGGATTAAGTGGGTGTGACAGCCCGCGGCGCAGCCGGCGCCGGCGCCGGCACCATCGCCTCCGTCGACCGGATGAACGGCCGCGCCCTCGTGATGAAGTCCGGAGCGACGCGCATGCCGATCGGCTCCGAGATGACCCAGCTGCTCGAGATTCACGTTTCACTGCCCGCCGGCGCCAGCTCGCGCGGGACCGTCGCGGCCCGCCGGGCTGGCTTACGGGTCAGTCTGAGCGGCCCGCCTAACACGAATCGCCCCCATGCCCGGTTACGCTGACGGCACCCATGGCAAGGCTACGGCGAGCTGTCCGGCGGCGGCTGGACTACGGTCCGAGCTTCCTGCGCCACTACCGAAATCGGCGTCAGATCGGGTTGTCGCCCGCAAACGCCTTCCGCAGCGCTCGGGAACGAATGCGGAGACCCGACTCATGATCGTGTCGCCGAGTTCCGGCTAGCCTCTTTGCTCCTCGGACTTCAGAGCTTGTCGACCAGGTCACGGACATATGCCTCCCGCGGCACAAGCTCGGGCGGCAAACGGTCGATGCGTACGATCACCCGCTCCCTTCCCGCTCGAACTGGCCCCAGAACTCATCGCGGATCCGAACGTCGGCGCCATCTACTAGGGCGGGATCCGGACCTCATGGTCGCCGTGGCTGGTCGCGCTGTGGAAGTTGTTGGAGCTGATGTGCAGGCGCCACGTGCCCACGGAGAAGACGAACGCGAGGGCCGTAGTTCGCCGCCGAACTCGGCTGCCTGTATCTGCTCCACGCCGAGATTGTCAAGCTCGCCCTGTCCGCTGAGGAGTCATGAATGAATTAGTGGGTTGTGGCAGGATGTTGGGTGGTGGCGTATCGCGAAGGGATGATCGATGAATCGGGGATTGCGGAGCGTTATCGGGTCGGGGGTTGGGGCCGGAGTTGAGCGAGCGTCAGCGGCGGTTGTGGGCTGCGTCGGAGGCGCGTGCGTGTGGGCGGGGTGGGATCGCGGCGGTCGTGCGGGCGACGGGGATCGGCAGGAACACGGTGCTGCGTGGGATCGCGGAGTTGCGGGAGGGGACGAGGCTGGAGGCGGGTCGTGTCCGTCGGCCGGGTGCGGGGCGCCCGCGGTTGACGGAGTGTGATCCGGAGCTGGTGGGGGCGTTGGAGGCGTTGGTGGATCCGGATACGCGGGGGGATCCGTGCTCGCCGTTGCGGTGGTCCTCGAAGAGCTTGGCGAAGCTCGCGGGGGCGTTGGTGGCGGCTGGGCATCAGATTTCTGATCGGAGCACGGGGAAGCTGTTGCGGGGGCTCGGGTTTCGGTTGCACGCCAATCAGAAGACCAGGGAGGGGAAGGATCATCCCGACCGTGACGCGCAGTTTCGCCACATCAACGAGACCACGCGGGCGGCGCTGGCGGCGGGCGAGCCGACGATCTCCGTGGATGCCAAGAAGCGGGAGCTTGTCGGGGATTTCAAGGCTGTCGGGCGGGAGTACGAGCCGACCGAGCGGCCGGTCGAGGTTCGCTGCCACGATTTCAAGGACAAGGATCTGGGGCACGCGATCCCCTATGGGGTGCTCGACCTCGCCGCGAATGAGGGGTTCGTGTCGGTCGGTGTGACCAACGACACGAGCGCGTTCGCGGTCAGCTCGATCCGCGCGTGGTGGATGCATCTCGGCCAGAAGCGCTACCCGAACGCCACGACGCTGCTGATCACCGCGGATGGCGGCGGCAGCAACTCCAGCCGCACCCGGCTGTGGAGGACCGAGCTGCAAAAGCTCGCCAACGAGCTACAGATCGCGATCCGCGTCTGCCACTTCCCGCCCGGAACCTCGAAATGGAACAAAATCGAGCACCGCCTGTTCAGCTACGTCAGCCTGAACTGGCGCGGGCGGCCGCTGGAGAGCCTGCAAGTCATCATCGACCTGATCGGATCGACCACGACCAGCACCGGCCTGAAGGTCTACGCGCGCCTTGACCCCCGCGAATACGAGAAAGGGATCAAAGTCACCGACGCGGAGCTGGCCGAGGTGAACATCATCCGCGACGAGTTCCATCCGGACTGGAATTACACGATCCACCCAACCCAAAAGGGCCCACTAATTCATTCGTGACGACTTAGCAGCGGCCCCGTCTCCCCGGCATGGACGGAGATCCAAACCGTCTTGCCCAGCCACGCTTGAAGTTGGGCCCCGGTTTCGCCGATGTTCGGCTCGTCGCTCATCGCCACAACGTCCTCCACGCGGTGGTCCTGGCGAGCCTGGCGGCCATCAGTCGCCCCGTTCCTGCAGCACGCGCTTCGCCTCAGGGCTCCGCACGTAATGATTGAGCGCGTAGCGCACCTCCGCCACGAGCGAGAGGCGCTGCTGGCGTTCAAGATCCACTTCGGCGAACGGCTCCCCGACAGTGCAATCTGACAACCAGACCTAGGCAACCCTCAATCCATACTTTAGAGTTTGCATCAGCTCAGCCGCCTACGCAGAAAACAGGACACCCTCGAGGAGAAACGTGCCGGCGGAGCAAGGTCGACCGCTCCGGACTGAACGACAACCACCCCGTCGTCAAAGCGCTCTACGAGGCGATCGACTGGGTGCTGCGGCCGATCGTCGCCGAGGAGGAGAAACGCGCCGGCGGAGCGGAGGGCTCTCTCGGTGTGTTGAACGGCATACTGGATGTCAGTGGTTCCGTCAATCGCATTTTCGTGCCCCGTGCGGCACAAGCCCGCCGCCGCGCGTCGGTGGTTCTCGCGATCCCGATCGCGAAGCGGGAGTCGACACGCCCCCGCCTTGCCCGCGGCACTGTCCCCCGACGAGGCCTACAACGACATTTACGCAGGGAACTTGGGGCGTGAGTTCATGTTCATGGGGGCTGCTCGGTTGCGCGTGGCGGGGTAGCTTTGTTTGGACGATGTTTTCTGAGCGGGTTCGTTTGGCGTGGGAGAGGGCGTTGGTCGCGCATTTGCGGGCGGCTCGGATGCATGACGAGGCTGAGGCACTGTTCGTGCGTTTCGGAGACCCGGCGCGTGCCGCTCGGGAATCCGACCTCGCTGCGGCCGAGCGGCGCGCACACGCCGAGGCGCTCGCCGTGCATCCGGAGTGGGGGCCATCGGCCGGGAGCGCTTGACACGGGGCCGGGTGTTTGGAGCGGCGTGGTGAGCACCGGCGGCGGGGACCGCCGGTGCTGCGCTGGCGAGCTTGGCCGCGAGGTGCCCACCTGTTCGCCTCACCGGGCAAAGGGGTACGTGAGCGGCGATGGATGCGTGCAGAGCTCATGACCGCGCGGCGCTGTGCGACGTCGGTACCAGCGTGATGGTGGGCGACGATCGGCGCTCGAGCGCCGGAGATATTCCCGGTCGAGGTGCCGCGACGGCGCAGATGTGGTTGGTGGGCTGAGGGACGGTCGGACCTTGGTCGGGGTCCTGCCCAGCCCCGAGATCCAGGGGGCACCTTGATGGGCGTTTAGGTTTGTTGCCCGAGCGTGCGCGGCGGATTGCCTGATGCGATCTTGATGTCGTCGCGCAGCTGCTGGGCTTGGGGGAGGTTCTGGAGCTTCTTGAGCGCCTGGTTTTCGATTTGGCGGACCCGCTCGCGGGTGACGTTGAATGTGCGCCCAACCTCGTTGAGCGTGGCGGGGTGGTTGCCGTCGAGGCCGTAGCGCAGTTCGAGCACGCGTCGCTCGCGGTAGCTGAGGCTCTCGAGCGCGTCTGTCAGGGCTTCGTGGGTGAGGATCTCCACGGCCCGCTCGTACGGTGACTCGGCGTGTTCGTCGGCGATCAGCTGGCCGAACTCGGACTGCTCTTCGTCACCGACCGGCTTCTCGAGCGAGATCGGCGCTTGCGCGGAGCGCTTGATCGCGTCGACCTCGTCAGGCTCGATGCCGGTCACCTCGGCGATCTCCTCGGCGGTCGGCTCGCGGCCGAGCGCGGTGACCAGGGTGCGCTCGGCGCGGCGGATCTTGTTGAGCTTCTCGACGATGTGGACGGGGATCCGGATCGTGCGCGCCTTGTCAGCCAGCGCCCGGGCGACCGCCTGGCGGATCCACCAGGTGGCGTAGGTGGAGAACTTGAACCCCTTGCGATAGTCGAATTTCTCCGCCGCGCGGACCAGGCCGATCGTGCCCTCCTGGATCAGGTCCAGGAACGGCAGCCCCTGGTTGCGATAGTTCTTCGCGATCGAGACGACGAGCCGCAGGTTCGACTCGACCATCTTCTGCTTCGCGTCCAGATCACCGCGCCAGATTCGCTTGGCGAGCTCAACCTCCTCCTGAGCGCTCAGCAGCCGCCCCTTGCCGATGCCCTTGAGAAACAGCTGCAGGGAATCGGTAGTCATGTCCGGCTTGAGATCGGGCGCCGCCGTGCGGCGGGCGCGCTGCTCGACCGCGCGCTCAATGTTCAGGCTCGCCGCAGCGGCTGGGTCGATCTCCTCGACCAGCTCGATCTCGCAGCGCTCCAGCAGGCCGTGCAAGTCCTCGACGTCGGTTTCCTCGAGGGTGAGCTCGCCCGTGGCGGTCGCGATCTCCGTGTATGTGAGCACACCGACCCGCCGGCCGCGAGCGATCAGACCCTTGACCTCTTCAAGCTCCTCAAGTTCCGCTACTGACATCTCGTCACGTCTCGCTTTCGGCCCGCGCCGCTCAAGCAGGCTCGTGCCGGTGCATGGCTTGGCGACCAAGGCGAAGCGAGCTCTCGTGTGGCGGGGCTGTAGCGCCGATGACGCACCGCGTCGAAAGCTAGGCGCACGCGCGGGAGTCGCGAGGGTGCGGCTGTGGTGCGAGCGCGGCGGCGTCTCACGGCTTGGTCGCTCGTGCCCGGAGCGCGAGAGCTAGCGGCTCGGATTGCCGGGCTGACAGGGTGAGCGTCGCAGTTTTCGATTCGGGCCGGATTGCTGCGTGCTTGAGCTCTCCTCGAGCGATGATCTCCCTGACGCGCCCGCCGATCAGCCGGCCCGCGCGACGCGCCGTGTGGCGACGTGCTGCCGCGTGTCTCGATTACGCGGTATCGCACGATTTCACCCAAAGTCGCCGACTGTCTCCAGCAGCCGCAGTCGGGGCATAGATCCCCGATCGAATCGGCTTGGCAATCCGTGCTGTACAAGCGTGCGTTGCACGCCCACACAATCGAGATACGGCATCGGCAGACGCTCCTAGCCGCGCGACTGCGGCGGGTGCGCGTAGCGCGGATCGCTCGGACCGACCCGGTCTGCCCGGGTCGGGGTGCCGTCCGCTTCCCGGGCGTTCAGGCGTCGTAGGGCATCGATCGCCGACGAAACCCGATGAATAGTGCGATCGCGACTCAGCTCACCTCGCCGGCGCACCGGAAGGTCACGTGTGCTGCGCGTCATGGTCTCCAAGCCTTCCCGCCCCTCTATCGCGTCCACGCCCAAAGGAAGAGGGCCAGAACCCGCGCGCGGTCAATCGGATCGGGACGCAGCCACCGGGGCGGTGGGTAACGCCCGTAGTACTGCACCGGCCCCGCAGTCAAAACCAGTAGCTCCCGCCTCTCGCCTCGTGGCGCAGGATTGCGCCGTTGGTGGCATCCGGGCTTGGGCTGAGAATCCTGGCCGCAGGGCCAGCTAACGTTGACTGTACACCCATCGCGGGCGCTCATGTAAACCCACCCACAAGAAGTTCGCTCGGACGCGTCCGCGGGCGCGAGCATCGGCCAAATCATCTACTGCCGGGTTCAGAGGACGAGACCCGCGCGATCGCCATCCGCCCGCCCAGCGGCGAGGAGCTCCAAGCGCATCAGGTCCACGAGCGCACTTGAACGCTGGTCCCCGACGTCCTGGCAGCCTGAGCGGCGATCGCAGGACGGGATCGCAGCGCGCGTTACTACTGAAACCTCGCGCGGTCAGTCGGCCGCTCGTAGCAGCGCGAGGATCCTTGGGTGACCGTCGATCTCGAGCTCGTCGACGACCTCGACCTCCTCGAGGCCGACGATCCGCCCGAGTCGTCGCAGACCCTCCGGCGAGAAGCCCCAGTACACGAACTGATCGCGCGCGTACACCTCGCCGGGCTCGTGAACCTCGATCGCCGGGCCGTTACCGGCTGGGTGCGAGCCGTAGGTCTCGAGCACGATCTCGCCACCCGGCGCCAGCACGTCCGCGAGCGCCCGCAGCAGCCCGATCGGATTCCTCACCCGGTGCAAGATCCCGAAACACAACACAACCTCGAAGCGCTCGTCGAGCTCGCGCACGTCCAGCGCGTCGATGCGCCGGTACTCGACCCGCGATCCGATCAGCCCAGCGACCGCGCGCAAGCCCACGCCGCCCGTCAGTGTCACGCCGAACCGGGCGCGTACCCAGTCGATGTACTGCTCGTTGTCGACCGCGACGACGCGCCGCGCGCCGCGGAGCTCCGCGAGGAAGCTGTAGAAGCCGTCGAACGCGCCGACGTCGAGCACGCTGCGGCCCGCGAAACGATCCGCGCCGAGCACCGCAAGGCGGTAGCCGTGGTCGCGGGCGATCCCCGGCGTGTAGATCCCGGGCGCGAGCGCAAAAGTGTGAAACCACAGCGGAACCGAATCACGGACGCGCTCCGCGTCCTCAACCCGCGCGCCGATCGCCAACAGATCGGCGATGACCCGCTCGGCACCAGACGTCTCAGGAATCGGGTCGATCGAATCGACCGCGTTTGCAACCCCCGCCAACCCATCAACCCCAATCTCGTTCACATCGCAGTCACACCAGCATCACAGATCCACGCCAGCGACTTCTTCACAGCCTGCTCGCCCCGACGCCATGAGACACGCGCAACCCGGGCCTCGGGGAACGGCGCCAGCCGCCACATTCGCGACTGATCGGGCTCTCAACGGGCTCAGCCACATCGTCGAGCTCGCCTGGTGCGCGTGCAACCGGCTGGTGCTGCGCGACACCGGCAATGCCGGTGTCGCGACTGGACTTGAGCGCAGTATCGATCGCGACCACTGTTAGTGCTTGTGCGGCGTGGCCGTGCTCGTCGCGGCCGGCGTCTTGGTCGCGACTGGGACCACCGGCGCGTTCGTTCTGCCGATCCCGGCGTGTGATCTGCAGGCAGCCCGTGTCGGGGAGCGCTGGCCGCTGGCCGGCGCTGGCGCGCATCGCTGTTGTGCCGGTGCCGGAAAGGGAGTAGCTTGAGGTGCAGCTGACTCCGCGGGCAGGACTTCAGCGAGAGCCCGAAAGCCACCGAAGCGCGATCGCGCCCAGGCGGCGAGCTCGAGGCAATGAGCGAGACCCGCGCGGCCAGCCCCGATTCGCCCGTCTGGACTCGTTCCTCTTTCCCTTCGCGCGAGACCCCAGCAAAGGGTCGGGAGCTGCTGAGCAGTGCAAACTCAGATCACAGCCCAGCGAGCGCCAAGCCCGCGGTCGGCAGAGCCGACCGCGGTCACGACGATCACAAAGCGCCTGAGTCGAGTGTGGCGGAGCCGTCACAGCGGGACGCGACAAGGCGCTCGGTCGCCAGAGGTCGATTGGGAGCACCGGCTGGAGACGCTCGAGGCGCGGATCGAGCATCTGGAGGCAGCGCTCGAAGGACTTCCGGATGCCGTCCATCGCCGGGCGATCCTCGAACACGAGAGGATCGGCGGGTTGCACCGGCGCACCAAGCCCGATCAGATAGCGCGTGACCCCAGCCGCAACGCTCGAAAACGCGGGCACTGATGGCCCGGTTCGCCGCCGATCGAGGACCTACAGCCGAGGCTCGCTACCACCACGAGCCGCGATCCGACGTTGCGACCCACGACACAACAACGCACCCAATCTCAACACCGGTGAGCACCGTCAGCGCTCCCCAGGTCGCTGAACAGCCGGAGGGTCAGGGTCCTACCCTGGGCGATGTTCAGCCGTGCCTGAACGAAGGTCTGTATCGGACGATCACCGGGATCGTCACGATCGCGCCGATCCTGTTCCTTGCTCTTGCCGTGTGGCAGGCGTGGGACCAGTCGCTGCATTGGTCTGACCTGGTCGTGTTCGCGATCACCTACCTCCCGATCGGCCTCGGGGTGACGGTCGGCTTTCACCGTCTGCTCACGCATCGCAGCTTCAAGACGAGCCCGTTCCTGCGCGGAGTGCTCGCCGCGCTCGGCTCCGCCGCGATCGAAGGGCCCGTCATCTCCTGGGTCGCCGACCATCGCAAGCACCACGCCTTCTCCGATCTCCCCGGCGATCCGCACAGCCCCCACGTCGATCACGGCGTCGGTTGGCGAGGGGCGTTACGCGGGCTCGCGCACGCCCACCTGGGCTGGCTGTTCCTGCACACCGAGCGCGCGGCGACGGAGCGCTACGCCCCCGACCTGCTGCGGGATCCGGTCATCCGTTTCGTGAACAAGACGTCGCTGCTCTGGGTCCTGTTCGGCCTGGCGGTGCCGTTCGGGCTCGGCGTCGCGATCGGCCACTCGATCGCGGCCGGATTGACCGGACTGCTCTGGGGCGGGGCGGTGCGCGTGTTCGTGCTGCACCACGTCACCTACAGCATCAACTCGCTCTGCCACTTCTACGGGCGCCGGCGATTCACCACCGGCGACCAATCGCGCAACCTGGCCTGGCTGTCCGTCGCGTCGCTCGGCGAAGCCTGGCACAACAACCACCACGCCTTCCCGACCTCCGCATTCCACGGACTGCACCGCTTCGAGCTCGACCCGTCCGCGCTGTTCATCACGCTGCTCGAGCGCGCAGGCCTCGCCTGGGACGTCGTGCGAGTCAGCCCCGAACGACAGTCCGCTCGCGCCCTCGCGTAGGGTCGGCAACGACGCGCACGGGTCGGGCGCAACGCCCGCCGATCAAGCCGGGCTTGACCCAACGCCAGCGTCGCGGGTGACCAGCTCGCTCCTCCAACATCCAGCGCCCGCCGCGAGAGCCAGCAGCTCGCCCGCCGCAATCACCCATCGAAACGCCCGAAGGGGACCGCAGGCGCGGCGCTGTTGGCGCGAGCGGTTCGCTACACGATCGAGCCTAGCTGGGGCGGTGCGCTGGGCGCGGGTTACGGCGATCCAGGTAGGGTTGGGGCGGTGAGCGGGGGTGAGCGATGGTGGGGGCGGGCGCGGGTTTGGTGCTGGGTGGGGGCAGGGCGCGTGGGGCCGAACGCGTCCGGGGCGTTGTCGGTGCTGCTGCGTGAGCTTAAAGGATCAGGTGAGCGTGATCGTGGGGACGAGCGCGGGCGCGCTGACCTCGGCGTATCTGGCGGCTGACCTGAAGTTCCCCCGGTCTAACCGCATTAGGTCCGGGCCTGTCCGCGCCCAAGGAACGCGGACTGATCGAGTTGCAGACCGCTGACGAACGTCAAGAAGCCGTCGGACTGACCCGGACGAACAACGCCAGCCTCACACGTTCTGAGCTCCTGAGCTCAGCTGCGTTTGAACTCGACGTCGACTTGCTCGGTGTCGTGGCGCTCCTCCACTTTCGCGAGCGCGGTCAGGGTCTCCTCGTCGGCGGGAACAGTGGGTGGTCCGAGGAGGCTCCGCGGCCACAGCCGGCGGGCCAGCACGACGTTGAGCTCGGCGGCGTACAGCGTCATCTGCGCGCCGAGGTGCAGCCAGATCAGCAGCGCGATCACCAGGCCGAACACGCCGTAGGTGCTGGTGCTGTGCTTGAGCACGTGGCCGATGTAGTAGCCGCCGACCACCTGCAGGATCTCCCAGAAGACGCCCGCCACGATCACCCCGATCCATAGGCAGCGGGTCGCAATCGTCTTGGCCGTCAGCAGGCGAAAGGCGGCGAGGAACAGCGCCAAGTTGAGCAGCAGCGAAAGCGCGATCCCGGCGACCTTCAGCAGCGGGCCGCCGAGGCCGCCGGTGACGAGACCGGAGGCGAGCGTCGCGACGATGAACAGCGCCCCCAGCGCGACCAGCAGCACCAGCCCGCGCAGGCGGGAGTGAATGAAGTCGGGCCGATCCTTGAACGGGACCGCCCAGACGCGGTGTAACGCGTTCTGCGCCGCCTGTGTGATGCCAAGACCGGCCCACAACGAGGTGGCGAGACCGATCACCAAGGCGAGCGAGCGTCCCTGCAGCGCGTGGACCTTGAGCTGCGGGCCGATGATCGGGAACTCGCCGAGGACCGAGTTCTCGATCGACTTCTGCGCGCTCGCATCGCCCTGCAGCACGAAGCCGAGGATCGTGACGAACACCAGCAGCAGTGGGAACAGCGAGAAGAACGCGTAGTAGGCGACCAGCGCCGCGAGACTGCCCGCCTGATCGTTGCCGAACTTCCTGATCACCGCCATCGGGACCGCAAGCCAGCGGTGCCGTTGCTGGAACCGGTCGAAAGCGCGGACGGGACGCAGGAGATCCACGGTTATTGAGGCTACCCCGCAGAACAGGACGCCACGCCGGCCCAGAGGCTTTCAGCCGAGCGCTTCCGGACCGCTCTCCACCGCCAAGCGCTGCGCGCATTCGCTGTGAGAGCTCCACGCCCTGCTGGCGGCGAATCCGAGGCGCGGATCGGGCCGGCGTTGACGTGCCCCAAGCCGCAGATGGCGGTCGCTGAGGCCTCGCCGGTGTCGCATCCAGCTAGTTCTTCCTTGATCAGCGATGGGTAGAGGATCGATAGTGAAGGTGCTGGTTCTCACCAGCGAGCCGATCGAGGCGCAACAGTTGCGTAGCGCCCTCCCGTCGATGTCGATCCACAAGATGCCGAAGTGATGGTGGTCGCGCCGGCGCTACAAGACAGCGCCCTTCAGTTCCGGTTGTCCGACGCCGATCACGCGATCGCGAAAGCCGAGGAAGTTTGGCGGGCGACCGTTCGCGAGCTAGGCGACGCGCCGGTGTCTCTGTCAGCGGCGACACCGGGGAGAGCGATCCGCTCGACGCGATCGCCGACGCGCTGACCACAGTCGCCGCAGACCGTATCGTGCTGTTCACACATCCCGACGCGGACCAGCGTTATCGCGAGGCGAGCTCCGCGCGCTGGCGCTCACTCAGGCCGCCGAAAGTCTTGTTGGGCGAGACCCGGCAGCTGTGCAGAATCTTGGTTGCCTTCACCCTCCCGACCTTGGGGACGGCCAGCAGCATGTCAAAGACCTTCGCGGCCTCCAGGTACGCAGGCGGGTCGAGCAGCAGCGCACCGATCGACACCCTGTGGGTCTTGAGGTCGCGCTTGAGCTGCGCGCGAAGCGTACGAACCTCGTTGGCCCTGCTGAGCGCGTCGATGCGCTGATCCAGGCTGCGCTCGGGTGCCGCCCGATGCTCGAGCGGGTCTTGGTCGCCGACAATATCCGGGCCGAGACTACACGTGCCGAGCGCCCCCTCGCCCTGGCCGCCCGCGCCGCAGGCGCGTTGTTCAAGCTGTCCCACGGGGCGAGTAGGAGGGGCTCGGTCAGATCTGACCGAGCACGTCCGGTGAATCCGTAGCCGGGATCGACGCGCGTGCTTCCAGTGGCGGGAGGCGAATCGGGATCGGGGAGGATGCGCGCGTCGCTGCGCGCCTACGACGAGAGGGAGATCGACGAGCCCGTGATCCCGGCGCCGATCGCTCCTCGAAATCAGGCTTCCCGGGGTCACAGCAGGTGGACGGATGAATGGGGTCCGTTCACGTTCTCGTAGGTCTGCTCGGTCTGGCTGCGTCAATCTGCTGCGAGGAGGAGGAGACTGCAGTGGTGGCGTTCGGGTGTGCCGGCGACGGGAAGATGAGCTGACGGCGAGAGATGACCAAAGACCGGCTTAGTCCGCTTGATGCATCGTTCCTGCATCTGGAGGACGCGACGTCGCACATGCACATGGCGGCGGCGTTGATCTTCGCCGGGAAGTCACCCTCATACGGGCGGCTGCTGGCCCGCGTCGAGTCGCGCCTTGGCCTGGTGCCGCGCTACCGGCAGCGCCTCGCGGAGGTTCCGCTCGCCCAGGCCCGCCCGCGTTGGGTCGACGACGAGCGCTTCGATCTGCGCTACCACTTGCGCAACACCGCGCTGCCGGGGCCGGGCAGCGAGTACGAACTGCAGGTGCTCGCCGGCCGCGTCTTCTCCCATCACCTGCGCCGCGACCGGCCGCTGTGGGAGATGTGGCTCGTGGAGGGCCTGGATCGCGGCCGCTTCGCGATCCTTTCCAAGACCCACCACGCGCTCGTCGACGGGATCTCCGGCCTCGACATCCTCAGCGTGCTGTTCGCGTCCGACGAGCAGGAGTTTGGGCCGTGGCGGCCCGAGCCGGCGCCCTCGAGCGCCGCGCTGGTGACTGAGGCGGTGCTCGAGCGCGCGACGAACGTCGGCGAGCTGGTGCGCCCGCTGCGCGCCGTCGTGCGACGCCCGCGCAAGGCCGTCAGCCGTATTGCGGAGACTGCCGTCGGCGCCGGCGCGCTGGCCTGGGCGGGCCGGCAACCGGCGCCGCCGACCCCCTACAACGCCTCCCAGGTCGGCCCGGACCGGCGCTTCACGTGGACGCGCGCCTCGCTCGACGGCGTCAAGGCGATCAAGAACACGCTCGGCGGGACGGTCAACGACGTCGTGCTGACCGTGGTCACGCTGGCGCTGCGCCGGCACCTGATGCGGCGCGGCGAGGACATCGACGAGCTCGAGCTGAAAGCGTTCGTACCGGTGAGCGTGCGCACCGAGGGTCACCGCGGAACGCCCGGCAATCAGGTCTCCGGGATGCTGACCACGCTGCCGGTCGGCTGCGCGGACCCGGTGCAGTGCCTGGCGAGGATCTCCGCGCAAATGCGCGTGGTCAAGCAATCCGGGCAGGCCATCGGGGCGCAGGCGCTGACCGAGCTCAGCGGCTTCGCGCCGCCGACGCTGCTTCACGAGGCGTTCCGGCTGGTCGTCACCCGCCAGCGCTTGGTCAACCTCGTCGTGACTAACGTGCCGGGACCGCAGTTCCCGCTCTACCTCGACGGCCGCGAGCTGACCGACATCTTCCCGATGGTGCCGCTCGGCTCCAACCTCAACCTGGGCATCGCCATCGTCTCCTACAACGGGGCGCTGAACTTCGGCCTCGTTGGCGACTTCGCCGTGATGCACGACCTCGAGGACCTGGCCGGCGACCTCCTCGCCGCCCTGCAGGAGCTCACGGCCGCTGCGGCAGGGCTGCACGGCGAGGAGCCCGCCGCTCCGTGGCCCGGGTACGACCAGCAGACGGTGCCCGTCATCGCCAAGCGCCTCCACGACGCTGGTGAAGACGTCGCCGCCGCGGTCCGGTCATACGAGCTCGAGCACAAACACCGCCGGGGCGTCATCGACGCCACGGAGCGCAAGGGGACGCGTGGCTGACACCACATCGATGCCGAGAGAGCCCAAAGTCCGCCTTCAGTGCCACCGAACCGCCGATTTCCTGCGCGGGCTTCGACAGCCGGCGTGTTGCTCCTGCAGCCGCTGTAGACGGATCTGGTGTCTCGTTTGTTGCTTGGAGCCGGGGGAGTTGTCAGGCGCCAGCCAACAACCTGTCGATTTCCAGGGCTTTCATACATAATGGTCATTATCGGGGCGTTGAGTATGGAACCCCGAGGGTGTGGTGATCGACGTCAACGACGGGACCGGCGGCAGGGCTGCCGGGAGACGCTGGGCGCAGCGGTCTGCAATGTCTTTTCCGTCCTGGCGATCGACGAACATCACACCCATGCCGTTATGGAGACTCCCAGACAGCCAGCTCCAGGACCCGACGGTTGCCCTGCTGGCGCTGCGCGCCCGGCACGCGCGCATGCTTGGCGGCCGCCGCCCTACACGCACGCTCGCCACAGGGCGCCAGCGACGCGTGCCACCAGCCCGCCAGCGGAATCCTCCCCCAACCCGCTCCGCACGAGCAGCAGGCGGATCACGGATCGCTGGACCAGCAGCGTAACCAGCCCTGCGGCGCTCCCGTCCGGCCGCGAGCATACGCTGAGTTGAAACATGGCTCTCCGGGCATGATCGGGGGTGACGACACACGAACACGCGTTTTCTTTCTGGCCCTCCGAACCGCGTCACCCGTATTCCGCCACGACGCTCGCTCGACCCCGGGATGACCCGGTGCGCACGCACGGCAAACGGCGCAACGAGAAGGGAATGGAGCAGGCAGCTCCCCGGCACGCCACGACCCCCGTCAACGCGGGCAGCGACCCCGACGCCCCCCAACGACGCCCTATGGGGCGAGTCTCGCCATGATCATCCGGATGCGCCTGCGCGCAGGCGCGGCCATCCCTGGCCGCTTGAGCACGCATCCGCTGTGCCCACGATCGCCGGGCACGGGGCCCAGCGAGCAGTCCACAACCCAGCAGCAGAGGCGCACGCGACTTCCACCCGCCGCTCCGACGACCAAAAGCCCTGCTCAGGACGGAATCTCGATCGAGAGTCACCCCCGATCATCCACGGAGCCCCTGA
>CAWFKF010000126.1:0-38604 GCA_963816005.1 uncultured Solirubrobacteraceae bacterium
GCTAAGCGCTTGATCCGGCGGCTTCACCGCCCGCACGGTCTCAACTCCAGTCCAGTGGCGGAAAGCCCGTTTAACCGCCGAGAGAGCCGCCAGTAGCGGCTCTCGGACGCGGCTCTACGCCGCGATCACCAGTTCGAGCGCCCGCGCTGCTTCAGCGCGACGTCCACGAAGCTGCGGTGCGTCTGGTTGGTCCGTGCGGTGTAACGGCGACCGCAGTCGAGCGGGCCTTGAACCGCCAGGCGCTCAACCCCGGAGCACGGCCCGCCTCGCGGGATCGACCCGCATCGGCTCTGGGTGATCCACCTCGGAGGGGTCAACCTGGAGCACCGCGAGATCCTCAGCGTCGGGCGCGAATCGCAGTGCCCGCGCCTCTGCTGTCTCCCTCGGAGGGACGTCGTTCGCGAACACGACCGAGTGGTGGATGTGGAGGATCTCGCCGGTCCGCGTGTCGTAAACGACGTGGACGGTTGCGGAGCCGGCGATCCCGTCGGCCGTGGATTCTTCTGCGGCGCCGGAGTCCATGGTCAGCCCCATTGGAACAGGGTCGTCATGCCGCGCGCCCGACCGCCCCCTACGAGCCCGGCGATCGTCACCGACAACATCCGGCGGACGAACTTCCTCTGTGGCAGGTTGAGCGGCGCCACGTTGCCGAGGTTGGAGACGTCGCCGAAGGTCGTGCGCTGAAACTGCCCGTTGTCGTCGAGGAAGTCCAGTTCGATGATGCCGAATCCCATAAGCCACAGGTCGCCGCCACCTTGGATAGCGGACATCGTGCACTGGATCCAGACGTCCGAGGCGGGATTGTCCGCCGATCCCCACGGATTGGCGAGGAACTGCGTAACGGTCCCCCCGGTGGTGATGTGGGGTGGCGAGTAGATGTTCAGGACGGTCATCGCGGAAGGTCAGCCTCCACACACGACCCGACGCGGTTCGGGCGTTCGGGCCTAGGAGCGTGGGTCACAATCCCGAAAGAACGCCGTTTTGGCCCGTTTCAGGGGATCAAATCATCAGCGGCGATGGCTCGGATGGCCGCAGAACGGCTCTCAGAGCCTCGATAATGAGACTGAGTATTACTGACCCGAGCTCCTAGCGCGACCTTAACCGGTGCCGCGCCCGGTGACAACCGGCCTCCCTCTCGCCGCGGCACGCGCATCGGGCACGTCGCCGCCGGTAGCTAGTAGGACTTCGTTAGGTTGGGTCATGGCGGCAGCCTGCGCTGGCAGGTCGGGCAGTGCCCGTGCCAGGACGCCAGCGCGGTCTGGATCTCGCGTTGGGCTTGGTAGAGGCTGATCAGGCTGCCGCCGTCTGAGGGCGGACGGCGTCTGGGTCGCCGCGCGCGAGGCGGTAGCAGGTGAGGAACGCGTGCGCGACGGTGACGCTCGTGAGGTGATGATGCAGCCCGCGGTAGGTGCGGCCTTCGTAGTGGTCAAGGCCGAGGCATTGCTTGAGCTCGCGGTAGTCGTGCTCGACCCGCCAGCGAAGCTTGGCGAGCTGCACGAGCTCGTCGAGTGGCGTGTCGGCGGGGAGGTTGGAGAGCCAGTACTTGACTGGCTCGTCGTTGCCGTTGGGCCACTCGGCCAGCAGCCAGCGGTCGGGGAGCACGCCGTCCTGGTCGCGTTGCGCGTCGTTGGCGGGACGGACCCGGATCGCGATGAACTGGCCGGCGAGCAGCCCGCGGTCACCCTCGCGCCAGCCGATCGTGTGGACCTGGTCGCGGCCGGCGGCGAGCACGAGCTCCTTGAGGCTGCTGGGCTTGTGGGGGTAGCGTGGGACGGGCGGTCGACCGCGCCCGTGATACTCCGGCGTGACCGGGACGGCATCACCGGGCTGCGCCGAGGTCGTGCCTTTGACCTGCACCACGTAGTGCAGCTCGCGCTCCTCAAGCCCCGTGCGGAACGCGGTGATGTCCCCGTAGCCGCCGTCGGCCTGCACCACCCGGCGCGGAAGGCCCCAGCCGAGCAGCTCGTCGATGATCTCCAATGCGAGCTGCCACTTCGGGACGTGCCTGATCTCCTCAGGGATCCGCGCCCGCGCACGGCGCTCCTGATCCTGATCCCAGCTCTCGGGCAAGAACAGCCGCCACCCCAACGGGCACGACGCCCGATCGGTCGCGGCGTTGACCGACACCAGCACCTGGCAGTTAGCCGTCTTCCCCAACGCCCCGCAGTACTGGTGCGCAACCCCCGGCGAGAACCGACCGTCCTTCGGCAGCCCGGTGTCATCGACCACCCACCCCACGGGCTCGATCTCGCGGGTCATCCGCACCGCCAACCGCCGCCTGACCGGGATCTCACGCCACGGCGAGTCGGTGATGAACTGCTGCAACCCCTGCTCATCCCCGTCCGGCAAGCTGGCCGCCATCGGCTGGATCGACTTCCGCCGCCCCTCCAACAACAACCCGCGCACGTACTGCTCACCCTTCGCGCGCTGATCACACCTGGGCAGCGACCCGTACATCTCCTCCGCGAACGCGATCAGCCCCGCCCGTTGAGCGTCCAGATCAGCCGCCCGGACCCCATGCTCGCCGACCCGCAAACTCGCCACGACACCAAAGTTCCCTGCAACCGCACGAACTCCTGCACACAGCTAACGAAGTCCTACTAGTCCTGAAACGCCGAAAGAGCCGCGATCATCGACTCTCTCGGGTAATGCCCAGGCCGCGAGCACGAGCTCCGGCGCTCGCCGCTTGATCGCAGTGTCCTCCAAGCTGCGGCGATCTCTGGTTGGTCCATGCGGTGTAGCGGCGGCCGTTCTAGACCACGGCGGAGTGCTCGTGGCGCCAGCAGCGCAATCGGCGTTGTCGTCGGGCAGTCCGTCGCCGTGACAGATGAGCCCGTATAGCGCGTTTCTGCGAAAGCAGAGGTGCGCGACCTCACGCCACCCGATCGGCGCGGACACCTCAAGAAACTCGAGAGCAGGTCTCTGCTCGCAGCGCCGGCCAGACCTGAGTTGCGCGGAAAGCTGGAGCGACGCCGGGTCGCCGACGAGCGGTCCGTTTCCTTGGAAGTGGAACGCTCCACCCAGCTCGTCAGCCTGCTCCGTGGTTACTGGAGGCCGGCCATCCCAGAAGTTGGTCCCGAAACGTCGTGCCGTTTCTCCCGCTCGGCCGGGACCTCCGGTACGGTCGATCAGGTGGATCTTGGGTATGCGCGGGTGTCGACGGTGAAGCAGGACCTCGATCGGCAGATCGACGCGCTCGAGCAGGTCGGGATCCCGCGCGATCGGATCTACGTTGATAAGAAGTCCGGCGCGACGACCGACCGGCCCGGGCTGCGGGAAGTCATCGCGTACGCGCGCGAGGGCGACGTGATCGTCGTGCACACTCTGGACCGCCTCGGTCGGACGGTCCGCGACACCTTGAATAACCTGATCCACGAGCTGTCAGAGCGCAAGATCGGCGTCCGGAACCTCGCTGACCCGATCAAGGTCGATTCGAGCAATCCCGAGGATCCGATGGCGCAGCTGGCGGTCGTGCTGCTCGCGCTGTTCGGGCAGATGGAGCGGACGTACACGATGGAACGCGCCGCGCACGCCCGAGCGGTCGCGACCACGAAAGGACGCCGGGTCGGCCGACCGGTCCTCGTGGACCCGTCAAAGCTGGCATGGGCTGCTCATCTGCTGATACCGGCAGCACGATCGCGGAGATCGTCGAGACGACCGGGATCCCGCGCACCAGCCTCTACCGTCATCTCCCACCCCGAGCACCTGCGTTCGTCACCGCTGACGGCAGCGCGCCCGGTGACCGCGCCCCTGGGATCGGCTCGGAGGAATAGCGATGGTCGAGGGCAGCCCGCATCCGCTGGCTGCTCTCCCCGAAACTGCTCGCTCCACGGCACTCGCGCGGTGGAGAGTGCTGCAGCCGGTCATCGAGGACGGCGTTCCGCTCACTCGCGCCGCCGCAGCGGCCGGCGTCCCACTGCGAACCGCCAGCCGGTGGCTGACGGATTTCCGCGAGCACGGCCTGGCCGGGTTGGCGCGAACACCGCGCTCCGACCGCGGCCAGCCCCGCACGCTGGCGACGGTCGTGAGTCTGGTCGAGGGCCTCGCGCTGCACCGGCCGGCGCCGTCGATCGCTCAGGTCCACCGCGACGCTGTGCGCCTGACGTCCGAGCGGGGATGGCCATCGCCGAGCTATTCGGCGGTGCGTGCGATCATCGGCGCTCTCGATCGCGGGCTGATGGTCCTCGCGCATGAGGGGACGGCTGCGTACCGCGATCGGTTCGAGCTCGTCCGCCGGTGGGAAGCATCGGCGCCGAACGCGATCTGGCAGGCGGACCACACACGGCTCGACGTGATGATCCTCGACGCTTCCGGTCGGCCGGCGCGGCCGTGGTTGACCGTGATCCTCGATGACTACAGCCGCGTGATCGCCGGATACGCGGTCTATCTCGAAGACCCGTCCGCGCTACAGACCGCGCTCGCGCTGCGCCAAGCGATCTGGCGCAAGGCCGAGCCGTCGTGGGCGGTCTGTGGGCTTCCCGACGTGCTGTACACCGATCACGGTTCGGACGTCACCAGCCACCATCTCGAGCAGGTCGCCGCGGACCTGCACGTCCGCCTGACGTTCTCGACGCCCGGTGTGCCGCAGGGTCGCGGGAAGATCGAGCGGTTCTTCGGCACGATCACCACCGAGCTGCTGCCCACGCTTCCTGGTCACCTCGCGCCCGACCGGCGCGGCGCGCCGGAGAACCCGCCACGGCTGTCGCTCAGTCAGCTCGACGCCGCGCTCGGCCAGTTCATCCGTGCCACGTACAACGCGCGCGAGCACCCCGAGACCCGGCAATCACCAGCTGACCGGTGGGTCGCCGGCGGCTGGCTGCCGCGGATGCCCGACTCGCTCGAGCAACTCGACCTGCTGCTCCTGACAGTCGCGAAACCAAGGATCGTGCATCGTGACGGGATCCGCTTCGAGGCTCAGCGGTACTTCGACCTCAGCCTCTCTGACTACGTCGGGGAGGCCGTCACGATCCGCTATGACCCACGGGATCTCGGTGAGATCCGCGTCTTTCACCGCGATCGATTTCTGTGCCGCGCGGTCAATCCCGACCTGGCCGCTCAGACGATCAGCCTGCGCGAAGTCCGAGCGGCCCGCAACCGCCGCCGGCGCGAGCTACGCGATCAGATCAACCAGCGGCGCAGCCTCGTTGACGAACTGCGGCCAGCGGCCGCCCACCCGGCCGACGGGGCACCGCCGTCACCGCCGCGGGCGTCAGCACCGGCCCGTCGATTGAAGCTCTACCGAGAGGACTGACCCGCATGCCGCCGCACTCGACGATCGCTGAAGCAGCCTCCGACGGTCGCGCCACGCCCGAGTTTCTCGTCACCAAAGAGCATCGCCGGTTCATCGAGTTCGCCGACGCCTGCCGCCGCGAGCACTTCATCGGCGTCTGCTGCGGGGCGCCCGGCGTCGGCAAGACGCTCTCCGCCCGCCGATACACGAACTGGGACACCATCGAACCCGCCCTGCACGACACCTACTGGACCACGCCCGCTGCCGATGACGACCATCCGGGACCGGCCGAACTTGCCAGCTCACGCAGCGTGCTCTGGACCCCGATCGTGACCGTCACCGCGCGGCAACTCGACCAGCAAGTCCCATGGCTGTGCCAACGCTTCAGCGCCATCATCGACCACCACACCGACCCGGCCGGCAGCCAGCCGCTGCGATACAGCCGCGACATGTGGGCCGTCGAGCTCGTCATCGTCGACGAGGCCGACCGACTCAAGACCACCGGCCTGGAACAACTCCGCGACTTCTACGACCGCAACCCGATCGGACTGATCCTGATCGGCATCCCCGGTCTCGAGAAACGCCTCGCCCGCTACCCCCAGCTCTACAGCCGCATCGGCTTCTCCCACCAATACCGCACCCTCAGCACCGACGAGCTGCACTTCGTGCTCAGCCATCACTGGGAAAAGCTCGGGCTGCAGCTCTCCGCCGAGGACTTCACCGACACCGAAGCCGTCGCGGCCGTCGCCCGCATCACCGGCGGGAACTTCCGCCTCGTCCACCGCCTCTTCGCCCAAATCCAACGCATCCTCGAGATCAACGACCTCCAGACCGTGACCCGCGAAGTCGTCGAAGCAGCCCGCGAAACCCTCGTCATCGGCAACCACTAAATCGTGCCAAATACCGGCGTGAAGATCACGCCAGATACCTCTGCAGATCACAGCCGGTCTGGCTCTTGAGCCGTCCGAGGTGCGGTTTAACGTGACCCGAGATGCGAGGTTTCATGAATGTCGCAGCCCGTCGCCTGCGTGATCGCGTCCTGGAGCCTCACGGCGGCGGCCGACTGGTCTGGGTGCGGCTCTTGGGGCTTGCGCGGCGGGTTTGTGCCCCGGGCGATCTCGGCTTCGAGCGTTCGGATCGACCACCCGCCGTCCGCAGCTCTCCGGGCGAGGACGCGCCGGCGGTGGTGGTCCGGTTCGCTGAGCAGCGCCTTGCCGTGGCCCTTGGTGAGCGCGCCGGTATCGACCAGGTCGATCGCCTCGTCTGGCAGGTCGAGCAGCCGGACGGTGTGCACGATGTCGGCGCGGCTTCGGCCAAGCCGGCTCGCGAGCCGGCCCGCGGTCAGGTTCAAGTCGTCGAGCAGCAACGAGATCGTCCTGGCCTCCTCGATCGGGCTGAGGTCTTCGCGGGCTACGTTCTCGATCAGCGCAACCTCCAGCGAACCGGCCCCATCGACCACGTCGTTGATCAATACGGGGATCGACGACTGTCCGGCGAGTTGGGCGGCCCGCCAGCGCCGCTCGCCCGCGACGAGCTCGTACCCGCCCGCCCCGCGTGGCCGCACGATCACCGGTTGCAGCACGCCACGCTCGCTGATCGACGCCGCCAGCGACTGAAGCGATGCTCTGTCGAAGTGCTTACGCGGTTGGTCAGGATTGGGATGGATCTCCACGACTGCGAGTTCGCGCAGTCGATACCCGTCAGGACCGCCATCAGTCATCCCGGCCACGGTGTCGTTGCCATTGTCGGGTGCTGCGCGGATCGGATCGTCGATCCGCAGGGCCCGCCTTCGTGTGACGCTCATCAGACGTTCACCCCCGCCAGCAGTTCGACGAGCCGGAAATACGCAAGAGTCAACGAGCTGTCCGGGTCACTCACCGCGAGCGGCACACGACTCTCCGCCGCCCGCACCACAGCCGCCGACCGCGCGCGGATCCGCGCTGCTGGCGGGAGGTCAGCACAGATCAGCGCGGCCTCGATCCGACGGCTGCTGATTCGATGCGGCTGCCATCGGCTCAGCACCGCGATCAACGCCGGGGGGGGGGCACGTCGAGTCGCTCTGCGAGTTTCGTGATCGTTTGACGCAGCTCGAGAATCCCATGCACCGACGCCTCGTCCTCGCCGCTGACCGGCGCGAGGACGGTGTCGACGCACACGAGCGCGTTCACGGTCAACAGCCCAAGGCTCGGGGGCGTGTCGATCACGATTTGGTCGTAGTTGGCCACGATCGGGTCGAGCGCTTCGCGGAGAAACCGTTCTCGGTCCATCTCTCCGACGAGGCTCATCTCGATCCCGGCGAGCTCCCGCGCTCCGGGGATCACGTCGACGCCGTGCACGTCGGAGACGATCGCGTCGCGAGCGCTAGCCCGGCCGGCGAGCACGTCGACGAGGTTCACGCCGAACGACCGGACCTCGAGACCGAGCTGGCGAGTGAGCGCGAACTGCGGATCGGCGTCGATCACGAGTACCCGCTCGCCGCGGCGAGCGAGCAGCACCGCCACGTTGATCGCGGTCGTGGTCTTGCCCACCCCGCCTTTCTGATTTGCCACGGCACAGACCATCACGACACCTCCGGGTTCGTAGTTGAAAGCAGACGGCCAAAGGCGGACAGGACGACGACGCCGGACGCGCGGCGAAGAACGAGACACCCGTCGCCGACGTCGTGCGCCGCTTGCGAGCCCGTGCGGAACGCGCGGTCATCGAGCACCGACCGCGATGGCCTGGGCTTCACTGGCGAACCTGACGGTGCCGCCGGCCCGCCCCGCGCAGGTCGCAATCACGCGCTCATAGCGCTCGCGAACCCAGCCGCGAGTCCCTTCAGGACCGTCGAGCACGAGCGCGCCGTCGGTGTCGACGGCGACCATCTGAACCGCGTCGAGCCATATGTCGAACGTGCTCTCGCCGACGCGTTCGACGAGAAGCTGCCGGATCTGTTCCCAGGCCGCATGGTCCGCGGGTCCTGGGACGCCGAGGGTTCGGCGGACCTCGTTGAGGTTGACGTTCACCCGGCGCCGTCGCCGTCGACCGCGGTCGGTCAGGTAGGTCTCCTCGATCGTGATCGACTGGTCTGAGCTCCCCCCTTCAGGGGGGCTGGGGGGGTGTTCTTTTGGTTCTGGGGTTCTGGGGTTCCTTCCCGTGCGCGCGTTGGGCGCCGGGGTTTGTGCCGGGGTTTGTGCCGGGGTTTTCGCGCCGTCCGGGTCGAAAAGTGTCCGATCCTGACCGCCCTTTACGTCGGAAACCCCGGTCAGGACCGGACGGTTTACGGGAGAAAGTGTCCGATCGTGACCGCCCTTGGCCGATACGACCTCGTCGTTCCCGCTGACCTCGGCGACGCCACCCGCGAGCGCGTCGACGTTCGTTGGCGCCGCTTCCGGTCCGGGCTCGGCGAGTGAAACGACGAGTGGCCGCGCACCGGCCGGTGGCGCGACACGCTGCTCGGACGACGGACGCCTGGCTTCGCCGGCCACCTGCCGAGGGTCCACAACCTGCCAGCGGTTCGTGTTCCCTCGTCCGCCGACCCCGCTGAGCAAGTTCAGCTCGCCCGACCCGAGCAGCGCCTGCCGGGCGCGGCGGTAGGTCCTGTCCGCGACCCCCGCCGCCGCGCACAGCTGTTCGGTCGAGAGATCCTCGACGAAGCCTTCCCCGTCGGCGAGAGCGGCCATCGCCGCCAACAGGGAACGCGCAGGGCCGCGAGCAGCGCTGTACCCGAGCACGGCCTCGAACAGCTCAGCGTTGATCTCGCCCTCGTACCACGGACCTTCGCTCGCGAACCTCAACGCGAGCGTGCTCGAACGCCCGCGACCAGTCGCAGCCTCTTCCACGATGACGAGACCGCGGCGCACGAGCTGCTCGCGCGCCTCGAGGTAACGACTCCGCCTCAGCCCAGCTCGCGCCGCAGCCGCCCGTGCGCCCGGCCAGGCGCGGTTCTCGCGGTCCGCGAAGCTCGCAAGCGAGAACGCCACCAGCCGCTCACCCGCCGAGAGATCGCCGCGCGCCAGACCTGCAGCGATCGCCTGCCGGCTCACAGCGACGCTCCCGCGGTTGCGAGGTGATCCAGGGCGAGAAACGGCGACCAGGAGCGCGACCGGCCCGAGGCAGCGGCGATCACACGCGCTCGTGGATCCGTCCACGGCGTCGCTAGACTGTGCTCTCGTCCAGCCACGGACTCAGAGCCTTTGTTGTTGGTTCGATCCCCCTCAGCTGTTGTCGCAGCTGGCCAGGGGGTCGAAGCCGTTAAGGGGGGAATTCCCCGCCGCGACGGTCGCCCGCGCGGCGGAGGCCCCGACTGTGAGGAACTCAACTGCTAGTGCTCACCTCCTCGGAGCGTCGGTGCTCCGAGGAGGGCGCGACGCGGCCATGATCGGCACGTCACCACTGGTCCGCGCACGCGTTTGCGCGGACCAGACTCCCGACAAACCCCTGCAAACGGTTCCAGAAATCTGAACCGACCGCCGGGTCGAGAGTCGATAAACGCCCAGCAAATCAGCACAATTGGTGCGAAACCAGCTTCATCGCACCCAGGAGGTCGCCGGTTCGAGCCCGGCTAGCTCCACTAGACCACGATTAGCCTGCAAACCCAGCGGTTTTGAGGGCGCGCATCCGGCCATCACTTCGGCGGTGCCGCCGGCACGACGGGTACCAGGCGGGTACGAGCGCTTTCGCGGGCGGCCCTGATCGCGGCCTCCGCGTCGCGCGTCGGACCGGCCTCCAACTCGTCGATTACATGTCCGTAGGTGGTCAATGTCAGGCGGGCGTCGTGCCCGAGTTGCCGGGCGACGTAGATCACCGAGCGTCCTTCGTGCAGGAGCAGCGAGGCGAAGCTATGGCGGAGGTCGTACGGTCGGGCGTGTTCGATCTTGGCGGTGGTGAGCGCCCGCTTGAACGTGCGACGCCGCCAGGACTGGTACGCGGCTTCTGTCCACGGTTCGTCGTCGTGTCCTGGGAACGCCAGCGCGCGGTCGCTGGGCCGGCGTGAAGCGAGCCGCCACTCGCGCAGGTCGTTCGCGAGCGGCGCGAGCAGCCGTACCGTCCGGTGCGCCCGGGTCTTGGTGTCGGCGAGCTCGCCGAGCGAGACGGCCCGCTCTATCAGCAGCGTCCGATCACGAACATCGCCCCACCTGAGACCGAGCGCCTCGCCGGGTCGCAGGCCGGCATAGGCGAGCACGCCGATCAGCGTCGCGTCGCGCTGACCGACGGCGGCGCGCATCGCCTCGACCGTCGCCGGCGCGGGCGGGCGAACCTCGTCGCGGCGCGGCCTCGGCGCTCGGCGCACGCGGCGCACGGCGTTCGTCGGGATCCGGCCAGACGCGACGGCGTGTTCGAGGATCGAGCCGAGCAGGTCGAGCGCGTGCCGGACAGCGACCGGGCCAGCGCCCTTACGCAGCTTCGCCGCCTGCCAGCGCGCCACGATCTCGGGCGTCAGGTCACGCAGCCGAACCGCGCCGAGATCCGGGCGTAGGTGCCGGTCGTAGAGACTCTCGTAGTGCTGCCTGGTCTTAGGCGCGAGCGTGACCGCGTGCGTCGGTGCCCACGTCCGCGCCACGTACTCACCGAGGGTCTCGGTCCCGGCGTCGAGCGCAGCGAGTTGCCCTGCGCGACGGGCGCGACGGATCTCGGCGTCGAAGTCGAGCGCGTCGCGCCTGGTCGAGAAGGTCCGGGCGCGATTGCGGCCCGCCTCGCGCCAGCGGACGCGCCAAACCGAGCCGCTGCTTCGCTGAACCTTCTCGACGCTCATGGGTTGTCGCCTCCTCGAAGCCCCCGACGGCGATCGCAGCGATGGCGTTGCGAGCGCGCCGAACGCCCGTCGTTCGGTGCCGGGCCCCGGGCGTTGGCGCGCCGCGGGACCGCTTTCATGTGCGGCTCATTTTACGGGCTCGCCGTCGGCCAACTCGCGAAACACTGATCGCAGCGACGGTCCCGCGGCGGCCGGCGCTCGCAGCCTGCTCGGCGTCGATCTGCGCCTCGCCGACGCTGCGACGGGAGTCGCCCAGGCGGCGACGGCCTCGCTGGCGATGACCCACCGTCCGCCGCGTTTGACGGCCGCCAACTCGCCACGCCGGATCGCCGCCCGGACTACCTTCGGCGAGAGGTAGAGGTCGGCGGCGAGGGTAGCAACGGTGAACGCAGCGCGCGTCGGCTGCCCCTGGTGGTCGGTGTCATCGCGGAGCAACTCGCGGAGTTGCCCGAGCGCGTCCGGGTCCGCGGCAATCGCGGCGACGAGGGCGCGAGCGAGCGGCGCGGCGCTCATGCAATCGCCTCCGCCAGACAAGTGCCCCCCGACAGGCCGAGCGCGGCGGCGGCTTCTTTGACGTTCAGCGCAAGCCGTGGCGCCGAGGCAAGGGTGTGGTTGGGCGGCTCGCTCACGCCGAATCGTCCTCGCACACTTGGGCAAGCCCGTCGCTCCTCCACACGACCCTGAGTCCCTCGACCGGTGGATGACATACGCCGCATGTCCACGCCCCGCCGGCTGCGAGCCGCGACTCCCGGGATCGCGGGCCGCAGCGGCATGGGGCGGTCCGCTCGATGGCGGGGCGGGGGAGCTCGGGGGTGCGCTCAAGCCTCCAGCGGGCGCCGGTCGCGCCCTGCCTTCGCACTTGCACCTGGAGCATTTGCAGTGCCGCCTCGATCACGGTCTCGTCGGTGATCCCGTACACCGTGAGCCGCGCCGGATCGGCGCCGACGGCCACCACTGCCCGAGCACGTGCTTGGCGCCCGCGAGCGAGCAGGCGAGCACCTCGGCCGCACGGTCGACGTCGGTCCGCTCGAGCTCCGCACCCGGGAACATCGCGAGGAGCTCCTCGGGGTTGAGCTCGGCGAGCGTCGGCACGCCGGTCTTGAGCTCGCGCTGATGCTGCTCGCGGCGAGCTTGCCAGTGCTCGAGGCGCTGCTCGTGTGTGAGCTTGGCGAGGTCCGCGCGACCGTTCGCGGACGGTGCCGAAAGTACGTCGATACGTGTTTCGGTCCCGGGTTGGCCGTCTTGATCCGTCCCAGCGTCCAATTCCCCGTGTTCGCCGGCGATTTCGGCGCTTTCGCGTCCGTCCCATTGAGGGTCTGGGGACGGATCGTCGACATGCCCAACACCACCGTGGTGATTGGGATCCGGACGGTGGGACGGATCAGGACAGTCCTCCTGGGGCGAGAACGCGTCGGGAGGTGTTTCTCGTAGCCCCTCGGGCGGCTCGCAGTACCGCTCCCACGCATCGACGAACCGTTCGCGGTGATAGCCCTTGCACTGCACGCCCCCAGCCCTGACGTTGCGCGGCGCGATCCCGAACGGCCGCAGCAGCCGCGGCAGTCCGCGAGCGTCGATGCCCGCCCCCTTGCGCCAATCGCCGAACGGGAGCTCGTCGTCGCTGTTCAGCGCCTCGACGATCGGCTCTGAGCCGAGCGCGTTCACGCCCCCGGTGTCGAACACGCGACGGATCGCCGCGAGCGCGGCGACGCGGTCGCCGTCGGCGTCGGCCGGCCGCGAGCCGGTGAGGATCAGCGCCGTCCTGCGCACGTTCTCCGTCCAGTCCGCGCTGCCCTCGAGTTCGGCGAGCTCGGCGATCGCGAGCAGCGGCTCCGTGCCTCGAACGGGCGGTCATCGAGCCCGGGAACGAACGCGGGGTCGAGCTCGCGGAGCTTCTCGAGGTGCTCGGCTGCCCATCGCGCGAGCTCCGCGCGCCGGCGGGGAATTCCGTAGTCGTTAGACACCGCGGCGACGGGCCTCTGCGCGGGCGACGCTTTGGACGACGGTCTGGATCTCGTCCCGGTCGCATGGTGGTTGGCACCGTGCTCCCCAGCCGAGCAGCAGCTCGCTGACAACGGCCTGATCAACGTTGCGCCTGAGTAGGTAGCCAGCCAGGCGGGCACACGATGCGTTCCGCTTGCCTTCGTGCACGCCGCGCGCGAGCGTTGCGTATTCGTCCGCGGGCCGTGCCTCGTTGTTCCTGTTCGGCTCGCGAGCCCAGCTCAGCCAGCGTTCCGGCAGCGGCGCTAGCGGCAGCTCGTCCAGCGCGGTCTTCCACTTCAGCACGACGCCGGTCGCAGGATGTACGGACGGCGGCGCCATGATCTGTAGGCTGGCGTCGCGTAGCTCGAGCCCGTTCGCAGGCCGAGTGCGCAGCGTCGTGTGCGGGTGCGCGAATAACAGGCGGCAGCGATCCGGCGTCCCACCGGTGAGGTAGCGGGGGGTGGGTGGCAACGGTCCGAGCTTGTGCTCGAGGCTGTGCAGCGCGTCTGGGTCGTCGACGTCGAGTGCTAGGAACGCGCGGCCGGGAAGTACGCCGAGGTTGGCTCGTGGCCAGCGCCGTCGCCAGCCAGCGAGCACTGTGGGATCCGTGGTCGCCTTCTGCGGCCAGTCGCGACCGAGCAGCGCGCCGGGGTTCTTCCCGGCGAGCGGCACGACGCGCGCGCCGAGCGTCAGCCACTCGTGTGCGTGGTCGAGCGGGATCACGCGGGCACCTTCTCCGGCTCAGGCACGGTGACCGGTTTCGGCTCGGGCCCGCGGCGCGGCTCGGGCTCGCGATGCGGGTCCGGTGCGGGTGTCTCGAGCGGCTCGACCACGATCTCGCGACCAGGTCCTGGCAACGTCATATTTCCTCCGTCTTGGTGTGTGGACGTAGCTCCATCGGTATGGGCGAGCCGAACTCGCGGAGGCTGGCGATCAGCTGCTCGCGCCCGAGCAGCGGGATGCGCCACCAGGCGCAGGCACGGCGCGTGACCTCGCGGATGCGCTGGTCCTCGACGGCGTTGCCAAGCTCGGGGTCGAACGCGAGCGCCATCACCTCGACATGTTCGGCGCGGAACCCGCGCGGGTGAACGATCATCCGGCCGCGCGCGCGGATGATCGCGATGATGGGATGCAGGGCCAGGTGCTCGTCGTCGGCGTGATATCCGTACACGCCGCAGTGACAATCTTCGGCGGGGGAGGCGTGCAGGGGTATGCGCCGCTGTCGCGCAAGCGTTGTCTGGGCTGCCTTCGTGGCTTTGCTCGCTTTCTGTCCGAGCGCAAGCAGCGCCGCCCTCGTCGCTTTGCTACCCGGGTTGCAGACGGCGGTCATCTCCGGGTGCCCCCAAGTGGTCTCCTGGAAGGGCGACTGCAGCTGGTGCCCGCTGCGCGTGAACCCGCGCAAACCCACGACCCAGTCCATCAGGTCGGGGGCGGCAACGCGCTCGTTGCCGATGTACCCGTCGGACATCCGGGCATCTCCTCTCCGCCGGTGTTACGGCCGGGGGGCGGCGGGTCGAACAGGGTCGCGTCCGGGCCGTCTGAGTCGAGCGCTAGGTCCGCTAGGGCGCTAGGTTGCCCGCCATTGCTAGGCCCTTGCCCTAGCGGGGTTCCTAGCGGACTAGCACTGCTAGCGCTTGGTCCGACGTACCTTGACCACGCGTCCTCGAACTGTCTGCGCCGGTAGCCGCGACGCACCTTCTGTTCGCCGCCGTCCTGTGTCCAGATCGAATGTGGACCAATCGCGAACGGCTTCAGTACTCGGGCGAGGTCGCGGTCGCGGATACCGTCGCCGTGGTTCCAGCCGCCCCACGGCATCTCCTCGTCGGAGTTCAAGGCCGCAACGAGATCCTGGGTGAAGATCTCGCCAGGGTTGCCCCTGGCTCCGAACACCGCGCGAACGTCGCCGAGCAACCGTGCGCCCCAGGATTCGTCGCTGCTCGCCGCGGCCGCCGGCCCCGACAGCTTGATCGCTGCCCCGCGCGCACGAGCTGGCCACTCACCCGCCACGAGGTCGGCGATAGCGAGTAGCGGCAGCCACACTTCTTGCGCGCGGTCACCTAGTTCCGCGGGTAGCTCCGGTTCGTGCGCGGCGAGCTCGTCGAGGTGTGCGAGGGCCCAGCTTTCGAGTGCCTCGCGCAACGGCTTGGCCTCGCGATCAGCATGATGATGGTAGAAGCGCTCGATCCGCTCATCCGGGCGGCGCCGTTGCAGCTGCACGACGACCGACCGGCTGTGCAGCGTGTCAGGTAGCTTGCCGCCCGCGATACCCGAAAATGCCTTCGGGAAGAAACAGTCGAACTCATGGATCTCGCCTTTCTCGGAGCAGCGCGGGACCTTCACGCCGTACCGATAGCCGCCGTTCAACACGCCGAGCAGCTCGTTTCGGCTCGTGAAATCGAGGTTGTCAACCTCGTCGAGGAGGAGCGTCGGAGCGTCGCGGTCACCCTTGCGGAACACCACCGCCGAGCTGACCGACACGCACAGCCACGGACGCCTAACGAGCACGTTCAGTGCCTCAAACAGCCTCGTCTTCCCGCTTTCTCTCTCCGCGCTGGTGACCCGCGGGTAGGGCGTGGTGATGGCCGCCTCAAACGCGTGCGTGTGCAGCACCCACAACGCGAGAAACACAGCCGCTTCGGGCTGCTGGAAGACCACGTACCGACGTAGGAACCGCGCGACCTGATCGAGCAGGTCAGCGCCGTCCATCGCGCTGCAGACTCCAGAGCTCACGCTTCCCGCTCCCCGGGCAGCGGCTCCAGATCATCGCCCTGCTGAACGCACAGAACCGGGTTGCGGTGGTTTTGTGCCGGGCAGCGAGCGGCGACGCTACCGCCAGCGCCCGGATTGCCGCCGCATCGATCGAGCCGCGCGCGGACGCGGTCGAGCGAGGTCACGCGGCAGTCCGATCGTCGTCGTCCGACGCGCGTGATCCGGTGTAGTCGAAGTCGAACGCGCGCTGCACCCACCCTGCGATCTCCCGACCTGGATCCGCCACGCCCGTTCGTGCACCGGACTCGACCCCGTCGCCGGCGCCTGCACGCCCGGACCGCAGACCGTCGCGCTGAGCCGCGATCGCGTGTGGCGTCGTGCCGCCGCGAGCGTGACTAGAGTTGCTCACGTCGGTCCCACCAGACCGAGTCTTTGCCACGGCCCGCCACGCCAGGCGGGCCGTTGCGTTGGGCGCCATCGTCAGTGGTACACACGGTGCCGTCCGGCAGAGCACCCTGTTTGCCGCGTGCGATCAGGGCCTCAACATCAACGGGTTCGTACCGGACCGAGCCCCCGATCCTGACCTTCATCAGCTCCCCCGACCGAGTCAGCCGACGGACCGTCGCCAACGACACCGCGAGGCGCTCGGCGACCTCCTGAACAGTCAGAAGTCCGGTCGGGGCCTCTGTGTAAGCTCTGTCTGCATGACCAAGCATGAGCGCATCTCACCAGCACTGGCCCTGCCTGATAAGGGCCAACAACCGCTCCTGTTTGGGGATTACCTGGCCCCCCCAGGACCGCCGAGCGGCTGGGAACGCGACGAACTCGGGGAGCCCTTGTGGATCTCCTCCTTTCCGCTGGCGCGGGGCGCTCCGTCGGCGTGGGCGTGGATCATCCCCCCGGCCAGCGAGGTCACGGAGCTCCCGAGCTGGCAGCGGCCCTGGCTCGCTCGCGCGCTGCAGGCTGGGCCGATCAGCCTGCCGCACCTTTTCCCGCTGGTGCCTCAGCAGCGCGGGGAAGGGGCCGCCTGGGACCGTGCGGTCGCGCGCCTTCGCACCGCCAAGACCCCCGAAGAACGCGCCAGGATCCTGGACGAATTGCGGAAGTCTCGGACGCTCGGGAACCCCGGACTTCGCAGCACCGCGTGCGAGGAGATCCGATGCGCGGCCTGGCTGGCCGACGGCCTCGGACTCCCTCCCGCTCGAGTCGCGGACCGGCTCAGACTTGGCGGCACCAACGAGCGCACGACCAGGCGCACAGCCGAGCGCCACATCGACGCCGGGCGCAAGCTTCTCAACGACTCCGGCGTCCTCCCCTGGACCCTCTGGCCGAACGGACGAGTCCCGTCCGCCTGGTGGCAATCACCCGAGTTCCTACTGGGGCTCAACGTCTGGTGGGGATGGATCATGAGTCAAGCCTCGGAGATCCGCCGCCGTCAGGAAGTGCACCACCGGCTCGCCGACGTCGCGCGCGTGCACGAGGGACAGCCACCGCGGGTGGCCGACGGGAACTACGAGCAGGATGTTCTTCGCCGCGAGCGCGCTCAACAGGCGCGTCGCCTGCAACACCTCGATGCAACCGGCTGCATCGCCGGCGCCGATGGTCCAGTGATGCGATCGCGTCCCTCGCGATCCTGAAAGCACCCTCGGACCGAGCAGGTCCATGACACCGCGCCTCGCAGACCCGCTACGTCGGCAGGTCGCCACACGCGGCAGCCGTCGCGTCGGTCGTCCAATCGCTCGCGTGCGCGTCGTGATCGCGAAGCTGCTCACGTGGGGCACGATCACCAGCGCCCGCAGTGTGCTCGCTCCGATGCCGTCGCCGAGTGAAGAGGAGTGACTCGGTTGGGCGGCACGAGCTAGGCCGAAGTTCCCGGTGGTGAGGTAGCCAGATTCCGCTTGTTCCCAGGGTTTTCGGGGGTTCTGGGGTGTTCGGGTCGTGTCTACCGATCGACCACGACGGGGGCGTGGGCGGCGAGGTCGAGCGCTTCGGCTTGCAGCGCGGTAGGCTGGGTGAGCTTCTCGAAGGTGCTGGCGTGGTCGTGCAGGCGGGTGGTGTTCTGGGTCTGGGTCGCGAGCTCGGTGAGGAGCGTGCGATAGCTGTGCGCGGACTGCCCGGTGCTGGTCCGTTTCGTCTGCGCTTTGTGTCGCGCGGCGGGGGAGCGCTCAGCTTTCGCGACGGGATCAGGACTGACGGGCCGGTGCTCGTCGGTGAACAACAACGGCTTCCACGCGGCTTTCAGATGCCAGGTGAGGTAGTAGGCGAGCATGCAGATCAGCACGTGCGCACGAACACGGTCCTCGAGGTGATGATGGATCGGACGGATCTGCAGGTCCGGGCCCTTGATCGATCCGAACGCCCGTTCGGCCTGTTCGAGGTTCTTGTAGGCGCGCACGACATCACCGGTCTGAAGGTCGGTCTCGGTGAGGCCGGTCCGCAGGATGTAGAACCCGTCGAGCGCAGCTTCCGCGGCGATCTCCGCGGTCTTGCGGGTGTAGGTGAACGTGGTGTCAGTAATCGTGGTCTGGAAGTGCTTGCGCATCCGGTAACGCTTCAGCGCCGGACCTGTCGCAAGACCGATCAGGTCGGCCCCGGTGAGCGTCCCGGCGGTGACACGGTGAGCGATCGCGGCTAGGTCGATCTCCGTCGCGGCGAGCAGTTCGTTGCGCTTGCGGGCACGTTGCGCGCCGACCAGCGGGTTGCGGCACACGACCAGTCGTTCGCCGGGGAACTCCGCGACGTCGGTGATCTCCCCGAGGTTCTGCTCGTCGAACAGCGACGGCTGAAACACCCCGGACCGGGCGAGTTTCTTGATCGTCGGCGCTTTCAGCGCGGTGATCCAGTCCACCCCGTCGGTCTCTGACAGCAGCGTGATGTTCGCCTTCGTGACCATCCCACGATCGGCGACGACCACCACCCGCGAGAGACCGAACCGGTCCTTCAACTTCACGACCTGTGACGGCAGCGTCTTGTCGTCGTGCAGCTCGCCGGTGAACACCTCGACCGCGACCGGCCGCCCGTCGGTGTCGCACAACAGTCCGTAGATGATCTGCGGCAGGCCGGGCCTCCCGTCCCGCGAGTACCCACGCTTCCCGAGCGGGCACGTGCGACCCTCGAAGTAACTCGAGGACACGTCGTAGAGCACCATCTCCCCGTCACGCAGGTGGCGGGCAGCGAGACGATCCTCGATCCGGTCCTGGCGCTCCACGAGCCAGTCCATCGCCGCGTAGAGGTCATCCTCATCCGCTCCAACCACGCCGCACTCCTGCGCCAGGGTTGACTGGCCGAGGGTGCGGACCATCCCGAGTTTCGATCCCGGGCCGATCACCCGGCCGACGATCATCGCCACGCACAGATCCCGCTCCCGGCACGGTGAGCGGTCCAGCAGCTTCGCCAGCCCGAGCCGACGCGCCATCGTCAGCGCCGCGGTGACGTGCCCGGCCGGGAGGGAGCGCTCGATCTCGAACGCCTGATCGACGCTCATCACCGTCTTGCCGGCGAGCACGGCACGGATCGCGTCGATCGCTTCGGGCGGGAGGTGTGACAGGTTCGCGAGCGTTTCCTTCTTGACCTTCCCGTCCTGGCGGTAGGAGCGGCGCAGCAACGTCGCGTTGTACTCGTTCTCCCCAGACCGGCGGGTAGTCGTGCTCACATGCATCGCACCGCTTTGCCTGGCTGGCCTTCCCATATCTGGACAATACCCCATTTGTCGACCTGATAGTAGTGGGTACACTTAGGATCAGCAAAAAGGCCGGAATCCCCGCAACTACAGGGATCCCGGCCTCTACAACCGCTGACTACAGGGGGAACTTCGGGCTAGGCATCCGCCGAGCCTTGACGGTTCGGGCACGGAGACCACGCTGGAACAGCGACAGCTTGCACGCCGAGTACTTCTGCATTCCGGCCGAGCAGGAGCGGCACGATCGCCTGCCGAGCGTGCCGCCTGTCCTCAAACTCAGGCGCGTGGTCCGCTGCGCTGGTCGCCCCTGCTTCTCGGTGAAGGAGCTGTCTGCGCAGAGTGCTGCTCGTCGTCTGGAGCATCACAGATTCCCCCGCCGATCGAGTCTTCTGCTTTCACGCCTGCGGCCGCTTGCTGGCCATCGGGCCGGGGGCTAACACCCGCCGGTCGCGGACCTGCGCTTCGTCGCCAAGGCGATCGTGCGACGCGAGGCGGCGGGAGGATAAGAGCGATCGTGCGGACCGCGGCAGCCGGACGCTCGAGATTGGGCGAAACCGAGCGCGCCGAGGGTGGGGGCGATCGTTAGCTCGGCGCGGTCGAGCTCGATCGTGAGCAAGCGGTCGGCCTTTGCTGGAACGCGCCCGCTCGGCCAGCACCGGAACGCGTTGGCTCCTGCAACCGCCCTCGAGGAGCAATATCGGCGTCGCGGGTTCCCAGGCTGCTGCAGCTGCTTCACGAACGGCAGACCGCGCCGTCAGTGTTGCATTTGCGGTGACCAGCAGTGCGGAGGCTGGGGCTGCCCCGCCCGTCACGCTATCGCAGGTCGGTTCGCCTGAGCGGGTGGATTGTCGGATTGCGCGCGACGACCGCACCGTCGGACTGTGCGCTAGCGTGTTGTCATGAGCGAGGCAGCCCACTTCACGGCCGAGGAGGCCCGTGCCGCTGGCGAGCAGATCGGGATCGACTGGGCGACATCCCGGTTCGAGGTCGAGCAGTTCCGGATGGGGATGGACGTCGAACTCGAGCACGGTACCCATGATCTCGAGACCAACGTCACCGACGACGACGTAGTGGTGACGGCGAAGATCGCCCGAGCGCACCTTAATGAGTTCCCGGACTACTATTCCCGCCTGGCCGTGATGGAGGCGGAGGCGGAGGCCCACTGGGAAGCGCAGGACGAGTAGCGCCTGGCGCCGACATCCATCATCGGCACGCCCCGGCCCATTTGGTGTCGCACGTGAGAAGCAGCAGGCCTCGAGGCGCCGGTCCGGGCGTTCCGATACGACTGCTATGGAACGAAACCAGGCGCTTGGCGGCCGTCGGTTACGGCGACGACCAGAGTGCTGAAATAGTTCGCGAGCAGCAGTGTCGGAGAGCCCGATTACGTCAATCGAGGCTGTGCAAAGGCCCACAGCAGCAGCTGTGGGCTGTGCCCGGATGGCCTCCGCAAGGAGCCGACCGGTTGCCCTCACTGTTGTCGGCGGCCCCAAGGTCTGCGTTGCGGTCGCAGCCACGGAGACAGCCCTAGCCCGGCAGCTTGCGGTGGGTCAGGTCAGTCCGACGATGCCTTTGATGATTAGCAGCGCGCCGAGCAGGGTGAGTCCTCTGACGGCGAACATGTGTGAGTGCCGGGAGACCCAGGCTTTGGCTCGGTCGATCGCATGAGGTGTCCACTCCGGAGCAACGAGGAAGCTGAGGAGCGGGACCTCGAGCAGCCAGAGCATGACCAGGTTGAAGCCGATGACCAGCAGCACGGTCTCCGTCGTCGAGTAATTCAGCTTGTTGATGTCGCTGAGGCCGGCCAGGTACAAGGCACCGGGGAGCGTGAGGCACGCTCCGACCGCGAACGTGGTTCGCGGGGATCCCTTGCTCAGCTCCCGCTGCCACCTCGGCGGCTCCTTATCTGGCTTCGCCGCTTTGCGCGCTCGGCGGCGCTCGCTGAGGCGTTGCTGGCGGCCGCTCCAGACCGCCCAAGCGCCGATCAACGCGATCACTCCCAACGCGATGTCGACCGATGGGCTGATCGTGTTCTCGGTCGTGTTGGTCGTGCTCGAGTTTGATGCCGAGAAGACGATCACCAGCCCGAGCGTGATGCTCGTCATATACGCACCAAGGAGATAGCCCAGCATCAACTTCGCCGGACTCTCAAGCAGCAGCATCACCGTCGTGGCCGCGACCAACGTCGGATTAAGCGAAGCCGTCAGCGAGAGAAGGATTACCTGGCCCACGAGCGTCCACCACCAGCCTCAGACCTCCGGTAGTTGATTCTGGCTTTGTGTGTTGAGCAGGGATTTTCTTGGCTCAATGGTATTGCGAAATCATCGCTAGTTTGGTAGTCTTGTGGGGTGGTGAACGAGCAGATGCCGACCGTCGAGACCGAGGATCAGCTGCCGGGGATGCCGCCGTCGCTTCAGCTGCGCCTGGAGGCGGTGGGTGACAGTGTGGTGGTGTCTTATGGCGGGCGGGCGTTGGCGTTGTATGAGTCTGGTGATCAGGGGATGCGTAACCTTGCGATCGTGTCGTTGACGCGGGCTGGGGTGCCGGGTGTGGAGGTCGCGGCGCTGTTCGGGATCCGCCCCGAGCATGTGAGCCGGCTGCGCCGGCACGCGGCCGAGGGCGGGGCGCGGGCGCTGTTGCCGCCGCGGGGGCGCCCGTCGAAGCTTGATGCTGGTGGGGTCGCGCGGGCGTATGAGCTGTCTGATCGGGGTGTGTCGGGCAGCGAGATCGCCCGGACGTTGAGTGTCTCGGGGGCGACGATCTCGCGGTTGCTGGCGGCCCGGCCGGCGCGTGCGGTCGAGCGTCTGGCGTTGAGCGAGTCGGGTGAGGTGAGCGACGGGGCGGACGTGACCGATACCGCTGAGGTGAGCGATACCGCTGAGGTGAGCGTGGCGGCGCGGATCGGGGAGGGTTCGGGCTCCTCGGTGTACGCGGGCGCGATGCTGCTGCACCCGTTCCTTGAGAAGGTCGGCGCGGGCGGCGTGTTCTCGGTCTTGGACTCGGGGGCGTCGCGGTCCTTTGACACGACCGCGGTCGCGTTGGCTGCCACGTTCGCGTTCGCGTTGGGCTTCTCGTCGCTTGAGGGCTCTAAGCACCTGCAGCTCGCCGACGCGGGACTGCTCGTCGGCGTGGAGCGCTTCCCGCATCTGCGGACGTTACGCCCGCGGCTCGGGACGCTCGCGGACGGGGTCGACCCGCTGACGGTGCAGCTCGCGCTCGCCAAGGCGATGCTCGACGCCGATCCGCAGCCGCCGGAAGTGTTCTTCGTCGACGAGCACTTCGTCGCGTATACCGGGTCCCGGCCGGTCGCGAAGGGATGGAACACGCGTCGGCGTCATGCCGAGCCGGGGCGGCACGAGACAGTGATTGTCGACGATCGCTGGCGGGCGGTGTGCTTTGCCTCGGGGCCGCCGCAGGGCCTGACCGGCGGGATGCTCGGACCGCTCGATCAGCTGCGCGAGCTGTGCGGGGAGCGGCGGGCGATGATCGGCTTTGACCGCGGCGGCGCCTACCCGAAGGTGTTCAGCGAGCTTGACGACCGCGGCTTTGACTGGGTGACATATCGTCGCGCGCCGTTGGTCACCGCGACCGTCGAGCCGCGCTCCTCGTGGGTGACGGTCGACGGTCGCCGCCACTATGTGCGTGTCGCTGATGAGACGGTCCAGCTTGACGGGTACGGACAGTGCCGGCAGCTGACGCTCTACGAGCACGGGCGCGTCGCGCTGCAGATCCTGACCAGCGACCTCACCACAACCGCGGCGCGCCTCGCGCACACGTTGCGCTGCCGGTGGTGCATCGAGAACACGTTTAAGTACCTCGAGGACCACCACGGCCTGCACTGGCTGTGCGACTACCAGATGGAGATCACGCCGGACACCGCCCTCGCGCGCAACCCCGAGCGCACCAAAGCGCTCGCGCTACTCCGCGGCCACGAGCACACCGTCGCCGAACTCCAGCGACAGATCGGCCAGCACACCACCACCCCCACCCCGACAGACCTGCACCCGGCCGCGACGCTCTGCATGCTGCAAGCAGACCTCTACACCGCCCGCGCCAACACCCGCGCAGCCAAAGCGGCGCTGAAGCCGATCCCCGCGAAGCTGCCCGCCAACACGATCGATCCCGACGCGCAGCGTGCGACACCGCGTGTCAACCGTCGCGCGCTGCAAACCGTCTGCCGCCTCCTCGCCTACAACGCTGAGCTTGACCTCGCGCGCGCCCTGAACACATACCTCGCCGACCCCGACGAGTACCGCGCGATCACCCGCCACCTCCTGCACCAACCCGGACAGATCCACTACACCCCGACCCACATCACCGTCACGATCGACAACCCCCACGCACCCCGCATCGCACGCGCCCTAGACCTACTGATCGACCAGATCAACACCACCCCACCCAAACTCGCCGGCGACCACCGCACAATCAGCTACCAAACCAGCATCAAACCTTGACATCCCACCAGCCCCTACTACCGGAGATCTGAAGCCTTGTCGGCTGCTGCCGAGATCTTCGATGTAGAGAACTTGCATCTCCGTCTCCATGCCGGTTGATCCCGGCGCTTTCCCAACGCATGGTCGGGGCCATCGTGATCCGGTCGGGATAGAAATTGAGCGCGCGCACCACGCGGGTCCGGCGGCTGCTCCGTCGCTTTCGCTCCGGGCCTTACCCCAGGCTCAGACCTCCGGTAGTAGGGCGGCGCGTGATGTCAAGGTTTTGCGCTGATCTGGTAGCTGATCGGTCGGCGGTCGCCGGTGAGCTTGGGTGGATTGTTGTTGATCTGGTCGATCAGGAGGTTCAGGGCGCGGGCGATGCGGGGGGCGTGCGGCGGGTCGATCGTGACGGTGATCCGGGTTGGGGTGTAGTCGATCTGTCCGGGCTGGTGCAGGAGGTGGCGGGTGATCGCGCGGTATTCGTCGGGGTCAGCGAGGTAGGTGTTGATCGCGCGGGCGAGGTCAAGCTCGGCGTTGTAGGCCAGCAGTCGTAGGACGGTCTGCAGCGCGCGACGGTTCACGCGGGGGGTGGCGCGCTTGGCGTCGGGGTCGATGACGTTGGCGGGCAGCTTCGCGGGGATCGGCTTCAGCGTCGCTTTGGCTGTGCGGGTGGCGGCTTGTGCGGTGTAGAGGTCTGCTTGGAGCATGCACAGCGTCTCGGCGGGGTTGGTGTCGGCGGCGTTGCTGTCGGTGGTGTGTTGGCCGATCTGACGTTCGAGCTCGGCGATGGTCTGCTCGTGCGCTCGAAGCTGTGCGAGCGCTGTGGTGCGTTCGGGGTTGCGCTGTAGCGTGGTGTCCGGGGCGATGCTCATCTCGTGGTCGCACAGCCAGTGCAGGCCGTGATGGTCTTCGAGGTATTTGAAGGTGTTCTCGATGCACCACCGGCAGCGCAGCGTGTGCGCGAGGCGCGCGGCTGGGGTGCGCAGGTCGCTGGTCAGGATCTGCAGCACGACCCGCCCGTCCTGATACACGCTCAGCTGTCGGCATTTCCCGTATCCGTCAAGCTCGACGAGCTCATCAGCGACGCGCACGTAATGGCGCTGCCCGTCGAGCCTCACCCACGAGCGGCGAGGCTTGACCGTCGGGACGGCCAGCGGCGCGCGACGGTACGTGATCCAGTCGATCCCGCGATCGCGCAGCTCACAGAACGTCTTGGGATAGGCGCCGCCGCGATCGAAGCCGAGCATCAACGGTCGCCCGTCGCAGATCTCAAGGAGTTGGTCGACCGGGTCAAGCATCGCGCCTGAGAGGCCTTGCGGAGAGCCTGAGGCGAAACACACAGCCCGCCAGCGGTCATCAACGATCACGGTGTCGTGCCTTCCGGGCTCGGCATGACGGCGGCGTGTGTTCCAGCCCTTGGCGACCGGCCGGCAGCCGGTATACGCAACGAAGTGCTCATCGACAAAGAACACCGACGGAGGCTCGCTGTCGGCGCTCAGCATCGCCTTTGACAGCGCGACCTGGACCCGCAACGGATCGACCGCGTCCGCGAGCGCCCCGAGCCGCGGGCGCAGGCTCCGCAGATGCGGGAAACGCTCGATCCCGGCCAGCAGCCCCGCGTCGGCGAGCTGCAAGTGCTTTGAGCCCTCCAGGGAGGAGGTCCCCAACGCGAACGCGAACACGCCACAGAGCGCGACCGCGATCGTGTCATAGCACCGCTCAGGACCCGAGCTGAGCACGCCGAGCACCGCGCTCGCGCCGACCTTCTCCAGGAACGGGTGCAGCAGCATCGCGCCCGCGTACACCGACCGGCCGCCACCCTCACCGATCCGCGCGCCAACGACCTCAACCGGCCCGGTCAGATCCGCCACGCTCACCCCACACTCGGCGCTTTGAGCGACGTCCGCCGCGGTCAGATCCGCCACGGTCGTCTCAGCGCCGCCAGTCACATCCGCCAGGTCGCTCACCTCCCCCAGCTCGCTCACCGGCAGCCGCTCAACCTCACGCGCCGGGCGACGCGCCAACAACCGCGAGATCGTCGCTTCCGAGACACCCAGCAGTTTCGCGATCTCGCTGCCCGCGACACGCCGATCAGACAACTCATACACCCGCGCGACCGCGTCCCGATCAAGCTTCCGTGGGCGACCCATCGGCCGCACCAACGCCCCAGACCCGCCCTCAGCGACCTCCCCCCGCAGACGAGTCACATGCTCAGCACTGATCCCGAACACGCGTGCCACCTCAACGCCCTTCACCCCAGCCCGCGTCAACGACACGATCGCGAGGTTACGCATCCCCCGATCACCCCGCTCATAGCACGCCAACGCCCGACCGCCACAGGACACCACCACGTCCTCGCCGACCGCCTCCAACCGCAACTCCAACGGCGCCGGCATCCCCGGCAACTGGCCCGCATCCCCGCCTGCCTCTGTCGACCCGCTCAACACCCCAACAATACCAAACCAAACATACTTTTGCAAGCTCTAGAGCAAACAAAACCCCTGCACAACGCCACTAATCTGATTCCACTACCGGAGGTCTGAGCCTCTGGCTCGCCACGGCCGACGCCATCATCCGAAAGGGTTAGAGCACGACGCGGCTGACCGGCCCGGGCGATGCGTGAGCGCTCGTCGGATCGACGAGCGCTCGAGTACGCGGTTAGCACGACGCGCTTACGCTATGCCGGCAGCGCGCGGAGTCGGCTGCATCAACGCGCCGATGATCCACAGGAACGGGAGGAAGAATCCGATCCAGAACAGCCAGTAGTGGCCCTTGCGGAACGTCGCCAGGCCGAAGTAGACCCAGCACGCTACGTACAGGATGGCCAACAGAATCCAGAGAACGGTCATGAGTTCACGGTCCCTTCGGAGTAATGCCGGGGTTCTGTTCGATGACTCCGGCTGATGGTGTGTGCGGCTGGGCGTCAGGCTCGGCGTTCTCGGTCTCGAGTGGGGTGAGGCTGTGCAGCGTGAGTCCAAGTCCAGCGATTCGCTCGAGCAGCCCCTGGAGATGCGAGGGGTCGATGATCGGCCCCGTGATCTCCGTCGTGCCGTTACGTGCAGAGACCGTCATTCCGTCGAAGGCGGACGCATAGCGTGGTCCCAGTTCTCCTACGACCACGACGCTGTAGCGAGACGGCGACATGCAACCTACCATGACGCACCACGCCCGCGGTTTGGGCCTATGGGCGGAAGATCACCCGGGTGACTGAGTGGAATCGAGCAGGCCGAGCGCGTCGGCGCGCGCGACCGCGTCCGCCCGCGCGAGGCCGGTGGCCGACGCGTCATCGTCGCCAACGCCGCCGACATCTGCGGCTTCGGCCTGTTCGGTCGTCACGCAGAGTCGTACTGCCTCTCGCTCGACCTGACCGTCGGCGACTGCAAGACCCGGACCGTTCCACGGTGGCCCTGCCCCGAGGCGGTCGTCTTGGCATCAGATGAGGGTGCCGGCTGTGCTCCGAGGTCACGGCCGGTCAGCAGTCGTCGTCGGGCCCAGGCGTACGGTGGGGCGCCGCTGGGGATCGACGCGTGTGCGAGATGGTCGTCGAGGTCGGCCAGCTTCACGGTCGCACGAGCTGTCCGACCGGGCCTGGAGCGTCGGCTTTCCTGCGCGCGTATTGGTCACACGGCTCGCCGGGGCGATGGGTCAGGAGCTGGAGCGCCTTGAGTTCGACGCGCGAGACGTTGTGGCGTCGCAGCTTCGCGGGCGACACGGGTGTGAGCTCGAGTATCTCGTGCAGCAATGCGGTCGTTCCGTCGTTCCAGCCCCAGGCGGAACCGCCGCGGCGACCCGCTCGATGTGGTCGATCACTGGCTCGCCAAAGCGACTGTGCTGCCCGGCGTGATTCGTCCGGGCCAGCCTTCGCGCTCTGGCCAGTTCCAGAGGCCCTCGGTTGGAGGATTCTTGGCGATCATGGACACGGTCGCAGCGCAGGTCAAGCGAGGCAGGGAGCGCAGCGCGCTCATGCTGGAGGGAATCGTTGCAGCCGGCGAGGGGCCGGCGAGCCCTTCGCTCCCAATCACCCGGGTGAGCCGCAAGCGCGGCGATAGCCCCCTGCAACGATGCGGCTTCGCGCCGACACGTCGTGCGCCACGTCAACCGCTAGGAGACCCGATCATGACAACGTCTCAGGGGAGTCCAGGCATTCCGCCGTCGGCCCAACCTCGCGCCGCGAAGATGCTGCTTCGCAAGCGCCTGACAGCGTGGCGGGCGGCAAGGATCATCGCTACCGTCACGGTGTCGGTGACGATCATCGGTGGGCTGCTGATCACGCTGACCGATCCCACGAACTTCCCGAACATCGGGGCGGGGCTGTGGTGGGCGATCCAGACCGTCACGACCGTCGGTTATGGCGACCTGGTCCCGACGAGCGAGGCCGGGCGTCTCGTCGCTGCGCTGGTGATGGTCATCGGGATCGGCTTCCTGACCGTGATCACCGCGGCGATCACGTCGACGTTCATCGAAGCCGCACGTCGTCGTGTCGAGGGTGACGCCACGAACGAGATCTCCGCCAAGCTGGATCGGATCGGAGCTCGCCTGGACGTGATCGAGTCGGGACTTAAGGGCGGCGGGGCGCCGCAATCGTGAGGTCGCGGTCGCGCCGATTCACCCGGGTGACTTGGGGCCCACACCCTGCTGTTCCACAAGGCGGTGCCCTAAGGTCAGACCAACGGCACGTTGTTCATCACGCGCTCTGAGAGGTCATGTCAACACAGTCCGATCGCGCACACACTCCGATCTCGCATCGTTTTCGCGTCCTGTGTTGCTGCGAGGGGTCCCGCAGACGCTCCGGGTTGCGGATGGCCCGATCACGGTTGTGATCGCTGAGGAGTCGTATCTGATTCGCGAGAGTCTTGTGTACATGCTCGGCGGTTATGATCGTGTCGAGATCGTCGCGGTGTGCTCGGACCCGGCCGCACTCGAGTTCGCGCTCGCGTGGGAGCGCCCGCGTGTCGTCCTCACCGAGACCCGGATGCTGGGTTCCACCCCGTCTGAGGGGATCGAGTTCGCCGCCCGGCTTCGGCGAACCAATCCGGACGTCGCGGTTCTGGTGCTGGCGCGGGGTGGCGATGCGGGGTACGTCGAGCAGCTGCTTGAGCGCGGGTCTGGCGGCCGTGGTTGCCTGTTGAAGCACTGCATCCGTCATAGCGGAGAGCTGATCTGCGCGATCGAGGCGGTCGCCCGCGGCGAGTTGGTCGTGGATCCAGGGATCGTGAGCGCGCTGGTGCGCACGACCGGTCGGTACCCGCGTTTGTCGCTGGAAGAGCTGACCGCACGTGAGCGTGAGCTCCTGGCTCACGTCGCGGAGGGGAAGAGCAACGCCGCGATTGCCAAGTCACTCTTCATCACGAAGCGGGCCGTGGAGAAGCATCTCAACTCGATCTTCCCAAAGCTCGGCCTGGAGGCGTCCCGCTCCGCGCATATCAGTCGCCGTGTGAAAGCGGCGCTGATGTTCCTCGCCGAACAGAAGACGCGCACATACGGAGCACCCAGCTTGAGCCGGGAGGCGGAGCGTTGATGCTGTGCGTGACTCACCTCGGGTCAGCACGACATGATCGGCCACCGCAACACGTGGGGCTGGGTCGTGCTGTGCGTTGGCGTGGTCGAATGGCTCGTCGGGTTGGGCGTGTTCGTGAAGAACGAGTTCTGGCGCTGTACGGGCGTGATCATGCTCGGCCTCCATGGGATCGTTCAGCTGCTGATGATGCCGGCGTGTCCGTCCTGGTTGCTGTCGATCCTCCACGCTCGACGTGTTGGCCATCTACGGGCTGATCGCGTGCGGCCACCGTATCTCGGACGTTTGATCGACCGAGGGTCTTCTCGTCAGGAGGCTCGGTGCGAGGCGCCATGTTGTTTGGTTTGAGGAAACGTCACAAGCACGCTGATGGCGCCGCGGGTCCGATCGAGTTAGCGGCTCAGGAGGATGAGTCGCGAGAGCCTCTCGAATGGCGCGCGTGGCGGCGCGCGGCACGGAGGGTCACGCGCGCGTGGAACGAGTGGCTTGCCGCCGACGCCGGCGAACGTGCAGAGCGCTACCGTCGCTACATCTTCGCTCTCGTGGAGGAGGAACGGGCGGCGATCGAGCTTGCGCGGGCGATCAATCTCGCCGCGCAGACAACGGGCGCGAGCGGTTGCATCGACGCCACCGCTGGCAGCCCGGCGCACGAGGCCGGCCGTGGGTAGCGGTTCTCGATCAGGCGGTCGAGTTCACGTGTCTCCCCGAAGTGCGCGTGTATGAGCGCGCTTCCGCTCGCGATCAGCGCCTCGTTCTACCCGCCGGCGCTGCTGGTGCTGACCGGCAAGCACCCCCGGCCGGCTCGTCCTTTCGTACTTCGCCAGCGCGGCGCTGCCCACGATCAGCGCGGGCCTGATTGCGCTCGCGCTGCTGAACACGGCCGGGTTGACCACCCAGAGTTCGAGCACGGCCAGCGGCTGGGTCTACATCCTAATTGGGCTGTTGCTGCTGGCATTGCCGTCTGGGCGTGGCGGCGAAAGGCCCGCGACCCGGACGAGAGCAAAGACGAGGGCAAGGGGAGTGGCGGCAGGATCGCGGAGTGGTCGCGGCGGGCGACCACGAGCCAGAGATGGGCGTTCGTTCTCGGCTTGGTGATGTTCCTCCCCTCACCGCTGTACCTGCTCGCGGTCAAGGACATCGCCGACTGCGGCGACTCGGGCTCGAGCGACGTGATCGCCGTCCTCATCTGCGCGATTGGCGTGATGCTGTTCGTCGAGATCCCACTGGTGGCGATGTTCATCAGGCCCGGCGGCGTCGCAGCAGGGATCGAGCGCTTTCACGAGTGGCTCAAACGGAACGGCTGGAGTCTCGCGGCCGGCCTGGCGCTGATCGGAGGGATCTATGCCATCTCAAGGGCATCGACGCGCTCACCTGACTGGTCTGGGCAGCAGGGTCCTCGTCAGAGGCCTGTTTGGGCGATGATCCGTCCGGACTTCACGGCCGCGGCGAGCTGCTGGTAGTCCAGTTCGTTGCGCTCCGCGTAGGCCATCGAGAAGTCGAGGATCGCGCGGTCGAAGCTGTCGCCGTTGCCGAGGTAGGCGGCGATCGCGATGCGATCGCCGCTGCGGGCGTGCGCACGGGCCAGCGTCCAGCCGCACAGCTTGCCGTAGGTGGCCATCGCCTTGGGGACCATCTGCTCGATCTCCGCCGATCCCTTCCAGTCCTTCAGCTGACGGCCGTAGAAGTCGCGAGGCTTGCCGTCAAGCCCGCGGTCGACGTGCAGCCAGCCAAGGAAGATGTCCGAGGTGGCCTGCATCAGTCGCTGTCCGACGACCACCCGTTGGCCGTGGTTGGAGAACTCGCTGGGGCCGAGGAACTCCTCCAGCACCGACGGATCTGCTTCCTTGACCTGCAGGAACAGCGGGTCCTGGCCGTCGCGGCCGAGGTAGAGCCCGATCCACGCGCGCGTTCCGACACTCCCGACGCCGACGACCTTGTGGGCGACGTCGACCAGTTCGAACTCCTCGAGCAGCACGCGGCGATCGAACGCGAGCGTCTCCCGGTAGCCGCGCAGCACTCCCTGCAGCATGCCGAACAGCCGCTCGAACTCGGCGCCGGTGGCGAGCACCCTGGCCGGCATAATCAACGGCGACTGATCGACGATCCGCGGCTTCCCGTCGACAACTTCGGTGAGCTTCGAGAACGCCGTCATGCTGTCCTTGGTGCGGGCCTTCGCGAGGTTCTTCTCGGTTCGCTTGACCGCCTTGGGCTTGAACTGCGAGGCGTACTCTTGGAGCGCGCTCTCGATGTCCAGGTGCGAGTACCACACGTCGAGGTTGTTCATCCCGGCGAAGCCGGCCATCGCGGTGCGGTAGCGCGCGACGGTGTCGAGCACGATCTGCTCCTGCTCCTTGGCGCGGAAGCCGTTGTCCCGCGCCGCGATCAGCATACTCGCGGCAAGACGCTTGACATCCCACTCCCACGGACCTGGGAGGGTCTCGTCGAAATCGTTGACGTCGAAGACCAGCCGCCGCTCCGGCGACGCGAACACTCCGAAGTTCGATAGATGCGCATCGCCGCAGCACTGCACCGTCAGCCCAGACCGCGGCGTCGTCGCGAGATCGTTGGCCATGAGCATCGCGGCCCCGCGATAGAACGTGAACGGCGAGACCAGCATCCGCCCGTAGCGGATCGGCACGAGCTCCGGCACGCGCGTCTTCGCCTGACGCTCGAGCAACTCGACGGGGTCAGGCCGCGTGCTCGACGGTTCGAACACGGCGTGACTCGAGCGGGGGACCTCGGACCGCGCCGCTTTTCCGCGCGCCACCCGCTCCGCCACCGACAGATGCGGCACTGCCGCATCTGTCGGCTTCCGCGCTGCCGGCCGCTTGGTCCTGGGTGTCGTCGTTGTCATGAGGCCCTCCAAGGTGGTCGAGATGTCGGTTGTGCGGCGTTGCTGCCTACGCCCTGGCGGCAGCGGCCGGCGTGGGCGCCATGAGTGCGCCGATGATCCACAGGATCGGGAAGATAAAGCTGATCCAGAACAGCCAGTAGTGCCCTTTGCGGAACGTCGCCAGCCCGAAGTAGATCCAGCACGCTACGTACAGGATGGCCAGCAGAATCCAGAGAAAGGTCATGAGTTCACGGTCCCTTCGGGGTAGCGCCGGGGTTCTGTTCGGTGACCCCGGCTGACGGTGTGCGCGGCTGCGCGCCAGCCTCGGCGTTCTCGGTTTCGAGTGGGGTGAGGCTGTGCAGCGTGGGTCCAAGGCTGGCGATCCGCTCGAGCAGCCCCTGGAGATGCGAGGTCGATGATCGGCCCGGTGATCTCTGTCTCGCCGTCATCGGCGCGGAGCGTCATCCCGTCGAACGCCGAGGCGTAGCGTGGTCCCGGTTCTCCGGCGATCACGAGGCGATGGCGAGACGGTGACATGCGAGCCCTAGCATGCCGGACGGTGGCCGCTGTTTGGGCCCTCCGGGCGGAGGATCACCCGGGTGATTCGGACGGTGAATCGACCGGGTCCGATTCACGCGACCGCGCCCGGTCGGAGCGACGGCGGGACCAGCGGCGGCTTCTCGAGCTCTGTCCGTAGCGTAGTGACGAGCGGGGAGTCGGGCAAGTGCTCCTCGAGGAGTCGCAGGCAGTGCCGGTAGTGAGTGAGTAGGCGCTCCCGGGAGCAGGAGACTGGCGCGGTGTGCGCGCGTCTCTGGGTGGTCTCGAGCTTCAGCTCGCGAACTTTTGAGATCTTGTCGGCGGCGAGGACCATGAGCGCGTCGTGGCCAGCCCTGGCGACCTGGTCGCGGAGCGCCGCCTTGCGTTCGGCGTAGCCGGTGATCCGCGGGTCCTCGCTGACGGCGAGCGCGATCGTCGCGATCCGTAAACCGAAGCGTGTCTCGAGGTCGGCAGCCGTGGCGTCGGTCTTTTCGATGGTGTCGTGAAGGGCGCCGGCGGCGATCACGTGGTCGGGTGCGCCGGCGTGGTAGAGCAGGTCGGCGACCTCGAGTGGGTGAACGATGAAGGGGGCGCCGTCCGCTGCGCGCGGCTGGCCTGCGTGTTGGCGCTCGGCGTAGGTGAGCGCCTCCCGTGTGTTCGGGAGCCCCTGTGACCAATCGGGAATGGGGCGTCTACGAGCCATCACGGCGGAGGCATTCGGCCGGGGTCATCGGCGTTGGCGTGACTGCCGGACCCGCAGGTGTGTCGGAACGGATGTGCGGATTTCCACGGATGCAGCGATCCATTGACCACGACATGATCGCTCTGGCTGTCTGGTGTGTGATCGGCCTCAGGTGATGTTCACCCGGGTGATTGATGATCGCCCGGGCGGTTGGTGCGGCGGTAGCGGGAATGAGTTCACAGACCTCGCGAGCAGATCGCGCGAATCCATTGGTGGTCGAGCCGAAGCTGATGCTGCCGCGGGTCCAGCCTCGGATGTTGCGGAGATCACGTCTGCTCCGGGTGCTGGATGGCAACGAGGGGGCCGTGCTCACTGTGGTCGACGCGCCGGTTGGCTACGGCAAGACGACGCTGCTGCGCTCGTGGTGTGCCGAGCGCCCGGAGGCCGTCGTTTGGATGACGCTCGATGCGGCCGACGACGATCCGGTGCGGTTGTGGATGCACCTGGCCACGGCGGTCGAGCGGCTCGGTCAGGGTCTTGGAGGTCCGGCGCTGGTGCGTCTCGGTGTCCGGGGTGCGGGGATCGAGACGGCGGTGGATGAGGTGATGAACGGCCTGGTTGCGTACGGTCGTCCGGCCACGATCGTGCTCGATGACCTGCACGCGGTTGGGAGCGAGCGTTCGCTTCGCTCGATCGAGCACGCGATCGAGCGGCTGCCTGCCAATGCGCGTCTGCTCGCGTCGACGCGCTCGGACCCGGCGATCAGCGTGGCGCGCCTGCGGGCGCGAGGGGGGCTGACGGAGATCCGTGCGCGGGAGCTGGCGTTCACGGTCGACGAAGCGCGTGAGCTGTTTGCCCGTGAGGGGGTCGCGTTGTCCGACGAGAGCGTCGAGTTGCTGGTCGAGCGGACGGAGGGATGGCCCGCGGGGCTGTACCTGGCGGCGCTGTGGCTGCGTGATCTCGAGGACGCCGATGAGGGTGTGCGAGCTTTCGTCGGCAGCACTCGGCACGTCGCCGATTATCTGACCGCAGAGGTTCTGACGGCACTCGCGCCTGACGTGCGGGACTTTCTGCAGCGCACCTCGGTGCTGGAACGGTTCACCCCCGAGCTGTGCGACGCGGTCCTTGGTCGCGAGGACTCGGCTGCGGTCCTGGCGGAGCTCGCGCGCTCGAACATGTTCCTGGTTGCGTTGGACGCGCGCGAGCAGTGGTACCGCTATCACCATCTGTTCGGCGAGCTTCTGCAGCTTGATCTCGGGCGCGAGGACGCGGTTGTGTTGCGCCGGCGGGCGGCGGCTTGGTGCCGTGCGCAGGGTCTCGTCGAGGACGCGATCGAGTACGCCGCCGCCGCTGGGGACGCCGGGACGGTGGCCGAGGTGCTCGTCGAGCACGACCGCGAGCTCGTCTGGGGCGGGCGGCTCACGCAGTTTCTTGGCTGGGTGCGTTGGCTTCCCTCTGAGCTGCTGCTCGAGCACCCGTCGCTGCCGGCGGGCGGGGCGGTAGCCGCGGCGATGCTCGCGCGCCCTGAGGTCGAGGTTGAGCGGCTGCTTGCGGTGGCGGAGCGGGCGCGCCGGGAGCGGCCGCAGCTGTGGTCGCCGTACGTCGAGGCGATCGTAGAGGTCACCCGTTCGCAGGGGGTCGAGCGCGGCGATGTGGGCGCGGCGGTCGAGCACGCTCGTCGGGCGGTCGCGGCCGCTTGCGCGGGCGCGGACGTCCTGAGCGTCGGCGTCCTCGCAGCCCTGTCGCAGGCGCTGTTCTTCGCCGGCGAGCTCGACGAGGCGCGGCGGATCGCGGTGCAGGCCGTGGAGCGGCCTGACGCGCCGGACGTGCCCGACGGCTACGTCGGAAGTCTTGGGCTGCTCGCCCTGCTCGACGCCGAGAAAGGGCGAACCGAGAGCGCGGAGGCGTGGGCTCATCAGGCGATCAGTTTCGCGCGCACCCGATTCCAAGCGGATTCCTGGACGGTGTCGCTCGCGCACCTTGGGCTTGCGCTGGCGTGCGCCGCGGTCGGACGTCTCGACGAGGCCGAGCTCGAGGCGCTGCGCGGTGAGCGTCTGCGCCGCTCGTCGCAGCCGACGGTCGGTCACGCCCACGCGCTGCTCGTGCTCGCGCAGGTCCGCGTCGCGCGATCCCGGCTGGAGCCGGCCGCCGGCGACCTCAAACGCGCGCGCAGGATGATCGCGGAGTTTCCCGATCCGGGGCGGCTACCAGCGCTCGCGGCTTCCGTTGAGCAGGACCTCACCGCGGTCAGAGCGAATGCCGGACACCGTCCCATCGTCGAGGCACCCAGCGCGGCCGAGCTGGCCGTGCTGCGAGGCCTCGCGAGCGGTCTCTCCCGTCGCGAGATCGCCGCGCAGCTGTACATCTCGCTGAATACTGTCAAGACCCATATCCGCGAGCTGTACCGCAAGCTGGACGTAACGTCGCGGGCGGACGCGGTCGCGCGCGCCGACGCGCTCGGCCTGCTCGATTCCACTCAGTCACCCGGGTGATCTTCCGCCCATAGGCCCAAACCGCGGGCGTGGTGCGTCATGGTAGGTTGCATGTCGCCGTCTCGCTACAGCGTCGTGGTCGTAGGAGAACTGGGACCACGCTATGCGTCCGCCTTCGACGGAATGACGGTCTCTGCACGTAACGGCACGACGGAGATCACGGGGCCGATCATCGACCCCTCGCATCTCCAGGGGCTGCTCGAGCGAATCGCTGGACTTGGACTCACGCTGCACAGCCTCACCCCACTCGAGACCGAGAACGCCGAGCCTGACGCCCAGCCGCACACACCATCAGCCGGAGTCATCGAACAGAACCCCGGCATTACTCCGAAGGGACCGTGAACTCATGACCGTTCTCTGGATTCTGTTGGCCATCCTGTACGTAGCGTGCTGGGTCTACTTCGGCCTGGCGACGTTCCGCAATGGCCACTACTGGCTGTTCTGGATCGGATTCTTCCTCCCGTTCCTGTGGATCATCGGGGCCTTGATCGCACCGACCGACCACGCCGCGGCACGCGCCGGCGGCCTGGCGTAGGCGCGTGGTCGCGCAGTCAAGATCGTTGAGATCCGGCCCGACGAACCGGAAGAAATGGAGATAGCAATGGCGTTTACACGCGTCCATAAGCTCGCCAAGGCGGCGCCGATACTGAAGTCGGCGGTCAAGCCGCTGGTAAGCGGGAAGGTCGAGGACTGGCACGGCGAGTACGCCTACAGCCTCGGGCTGCAGGCCTTCATCTACGGATTTCCGTACATCTACAACGCCCAGACCCGTTACAAGTGGGTGACGCAGCCGCGCAACCCGGACTTCGTGCCGTACGCGGCGCTGAACGAGTTCTGGCACGCCGCCCAGCTGATGGACGCCACGTATCGGGACGGTGGGTGCCCTAACAACGACACCCTGTACTCGATCGCGTGGCTGGATCTCAGCGAGGAGCCGATCATCCTCTCGCACCCCGACATGGGCGAGCGGTACTTCACGTTCGAGCTGATGGGCGCTGGATCGGACAACTTCGACTACATCGGGCAGCGCGCGACCGGCTCGAAGGCGGGCAGCTTCGCGATCGTCGGACCCGACTGGGAGGGCGAGCTGCCCGAGGGTGTCGATCAGTCCCGCGAGCACTCGCCCAGCCCGATGGTCCTGGTCATGGGACGGACGCTCGTGAATGGCGATGCTGATGTCGCCACGGTCAAGGAGTTGCAGAAGGAGTATCTGCTGACGCCGCTGAGTCAGTGGGGCCAGGCCGACGTCGTCCGCGAGGAGCGCCGCGACGTGCTTGTGCCGATCGAGCCCGAGCAGGATCCGCTGGGGCCGTTCAAGACGCTCAACGCGATGCTCGAGGAGAACCCTCCGCCGGCTCACCACGCGCTGCTGCTCGACCAGTTCGCGCGGATCGGGATCGGCCCGGGACTCGATATCGATGAGCAGCCGGAGGCAGTCAAGCAGGGTCTCATGCGGGCCGAGGTGCTCGGGATGGCGCTGCTCAAGCAGCAGTTCATGAGCGGTGACTGGGCGAACATCGTCAACGGCTGGCGCTACCCGCCGCCGGAGATCGGACGCTACGGCGACGACTACCTGCTCCGCGCGGCCGACCAATCGCTGGCGGGGATCATGTGCAACGACCCCGTCGAGGGCGTGTACCTGGTCAACTTCGACGACGCCAAGGGCGACAAGCTCAAGGCGGACCGTAGCTACCGGATCCACTTCGACGCGGACGATATGCCGCCGGTCGATTCGTTCTGGTCGCTGGGGATGTACGGCACCGACCTCAACCTGGTCCCGAACCCAATTGAGCGCTATTCGATCGGCGATCGCACCGCCGGCCTGAACAAGGACGCCGTTGGAGGGCTGACGATCTACCTGCAGTCCAAGTCGCCGGGCGGTGATCTGGAGGCGAACTGGTTGCCCTCACCGACCGACGGTGAGTGGTTCGTGATCCTGCGCATGTACCTGCCGCGACCGGAGGTGATCGACGCGACCTGGAAATGCCCGCCAATCGAACAGGTCGATTGAGCCAGCGGCAACTCGCCGCCGACGCTAAGGACTAGTCGGAAGTTTTTGGTCAACGAAACCGAGAGAGAAAAAACGTGTTTGACAAGATTGAAAAACTAGTATCGGCCAAGCTGCCGCAGGATGACACGGACGCGAAGCTCATGCGCTTCGAGAACGTTCGCGGCCAACGGTACACGGAGATCTTCCTGATCGGCGGCCACGCGATCATCCACGACCTCAACGCCGGGGTCTACAACACGATCGGGCTGAACGACCCCAAAGGAACCGGGGATACCTGCCCCCAAGCGGTGCTCGACCAGGTCGATGTGGACGCCCTGAAGGAGCAGTACGACATTCTCGGCGCCTTCAAGAACGGTCCGAGGCTCTGGACCCTTGACTGGGTGGAGGTCATGGTCGGCGGAGAGCGCGACCTCATGGGGCTCAAGGCGCGGTGGGTCATGTGGCTCGAAGTGCCCAAGGAGATGCGCAAGCACGAGAGCGTCGCCTACAAGACGATCCACGGCAAGCGCGACACCCAGCTTGGGATCAACCGCGGTTCGCCGGTCTTCCTGCTCGACGATCCGGACGGCAACACGTGGTGCATGAAGTCCGCCAGCCTGATCGTGGACCCCAATCAGACCTACGACAGTCTCAAGGATCTCGGCGGCCGGCTGAAGCCTGCGCCGGGGTGGAAGTTCCGCACCGAGGTGCTCGACCAGGACCTGGTCCTCACGGCCGACGACGGCGCGGTCAACATCACGCAGGACGAACTGGGGAACACCTACGACCGAGT
>CAWFKF010000127.1:0-60082 GCA_963816005.1 uncultured Solirubrobacteraceae bacterium
CCGCGCGTGGCGCATCCCATACAAGGCAGCCGCTCGTGGGAACATCGAGCACCGACGATCAGCCAGCCGCAGGGCCTCCCCGACCGGCAGCCGATCGACGAGCACCGAAGTTTGCAGCTGAGCGCCCAGGTCGGGACGCCGCCGCTCGCGCTCGCGCGCCGGGTCGAGGCCGAGCACCGCGACGTGGCCGCCGTCGCGACTGCACAAACCCTGGAGGATCGCCACCCTCGTCGCCCTCCCGGCGCCGTCGCACCCGGCGATGCCGAATATCCGATTACCGCCGACCGCGAACGACACGCCAAGAAGCACCGGCTGTCCGTCGTAGGACTTGTGGAGACCGTCGAGCTCGATCGATGTGTTCTTCATGCCGCCACGCTAAGCGCCGGTGGCCGATCGCACATCGCCCCACGAGCCCGAGTTGACCTCCGACCACAGTCGGAGGCGCTGACGACTACGGCCGTCCGGGACCGGGCGTGACCACGCCATGGTCGTAAGCGAACACGATCGCCGCGGCCCGGTCGCGGACGCCGAGCTTGCCGAAGATGCTCCCAATATGGGTCTTCACCGTCGCCTCAGCGACATACAAGGCGGCGGCGATCTCGCCGTTGCTCGCGCCGCGCGCCATCAGCCGCAGGACCTCGCCCTCGCGCTCGGTCAGCAGCTCGAGCCGCGCCGCCTCCCGGGCGGCCGGCGCGACCCGCCCGCGGTAGTGCTCGAGGATCCTCGGTGCAACAGCGGGATCGAACCACGCCGCGCCGGCGGCGACCGCGCGGACCGCCGCGATCAGCTCCTCCGCCGAGGAATCCTTGAGAACAAACCCCGCCGCGCCCGCCTCCAAGGCGCCCCACAGCACCTCATCCTCACCGAACGTCGTCAGCACGAGCACAGCGATCGTGTCCACCGCTCGGCGCAGCTGCGCCGTCGCAGCGATCCCGTTCAGGACCGGCATGCGGATGTCCATCAGCACCACCTCTGGGCGCAGCGCCGGCAGCTCCTCCACCGCCTGGCGGCCATCGACGCACTCGGCGACGACCTCAAACCCGTCAGCCGGCGAGAGGATCCGCGCCAATCCTGTGCGAACGATCGCCTGATCGTCAACGAGAGCGACCCGGATCATCCGCTGCGGGGCCCTCTGCCCGGCAGCCCGTCCACGGTCTCCAACCGAAGCTTGCAGCTCACCCGCCACCCGTCGGAAGTGGGCCCAGCGGCGAACTCGCCGCCGAGCGCTGTGGCACGCTCTCGCATCCCGATCAGCCCGTAACGGCGTCGCTGCGGCTCGTTAGCCGGCGCGGCGACCACCGGGCCCACGGTCTCCGCGACGAGCGAAATATGCCCATCGGACAGGTTCAGCTCAAGCACTGTCCGCGCCCGCGGCGCGTGACGAGCCGCGTTCGCCAACGCCTCCTGAACAATCCGGTACACCGCCACGCCGACGCTCGGCGAGATCTCCGACAAGTCGCCGCTCACGTGCAGCTCGACCGCGAGGCCCCCGGCCCGAGCATGGTCAACGAGCGCCGGGATCTCCACCGCCGACGGAACCGACGGCAGCACCCCCGGCTCGTCATCGCTGCGCAACACCGCGACCGTCCGACGCAGCTCCTGCATGCTGCGACGGCCCACCTCCTCCGCCGACAGCAGCGCCTCCTCGGCCGCCGCAGGATCGCGACGCAGCACGTGCCGGGCGCTCGTGACCTGAAGCATGACCGCAGCCAATCCGTGACCCACGAAGTCATGGACATCACGAGCGATCCGACGGCGCTCCTCCAGCATCGCCTGCTCGGCCAGCTCACGCCGCGTGGCCTGCAGCGCAGCCGCCAGCTGCCCCTGGCGGAAGACCGCGCGACCGATCAGCCAGGGAAAGGCGATCCCCAGGATCCAGACGGCGACGGAGATACTGCCTCGCGGCTCGATCAGGCCCACCACCACCGGCGAGGCGACCGCCAGCAAGCCGAGCGCGACCGCCGTAGTGAGCGACCCCGACCAGCGCCCCACAACAAACGCGAGCACCGAGACCTCGAACATCAGCGGCTCGTGGCTTCCGGAGCGCTGGGCCGCGACGACCGGCACCACCACCGCTACAAAGACCACCCAAAGGGGCACGTTCCGCAGCCACGTCCACAACACGAACGCCGCGACCGGGATCGCCATCAGGATCAGATCCACGACGGATGACGGGTCAGCCAGAGCACCCACGATCGCGACAGCAAGCGCGAAGATCGGAACTAGGAGGCGCACCTCATCTGCTTGGGCCCACGCCCGACCTGACTCGTCAGCCACGCCCGGAAGCTACCGCTCCGCTGCGGTCCCGACATCAACCTACAGACGGAACCGGGCACCAGACCACAGGTGGAGGGGCCTCCCTACCTACCCTAACGATCGCTGCGCCACCGTTCCGACCTCGCTACAGAGCTCGACCTCGGCCAGCGCGGATGTCCGATTTTCGATCCACCACCGGACCGCCCATGCCGGTAGCCCGGCTGGGCCCGGTCATCAGCGCCGACCCCCCCGCCCACGTCGCACGTGGGCGACTCCGCGATCCCATCTTGCGCGCCGTTCCGACGGCGAGCGGAGTTGAACCGTCATCCAGCCTTCCGACGGCCTAGCGGAGCTAGCCGCTCCCGCCGCCCCGGCCGTCGACGGACCATCCAGGCCGAAGAAGTCGCGCGTGAAACTGCGGCCCGGGGCATCCGGCCGTCGCCAACGTCCCGGCGACCGGAAGCCCGGAGGCGCTCTAGTGGTGCCTCCCGCAAATTCGTTGCCGATTCGCGGCTGCAAATCTTCGCCTGGCGGCGTCCTCGGATTCCGACGTAGCGCTGCTACGACGGCATCCTGCGTCCTTGCCATGCTCGATTTTCGCTCGCGAATCAGTCAACGAATTTCCCGGAGGCACCACTAGTCCCGACGAACCCCTCGTTTTCGGCGCAGGTTTCCATGGCGGATCCCCCGATGTCAGAAGGGCTGCTTTCCTGCGAGTCCCGTCTGGAAAGGGGGTTCCGAGACGATGTTCGAGGGCGCTGAGACCATGTAGCGCGTGGAAGTACCAGGATCTGGTCGTGATGACCGAGAACTACTCGCGGTCGTGATCGCCGAGCTCAAGCAGATCGCCGGCGACCGCCCGCTTCCGGTCGTGACGTTCACTGCCGATCACCCCCAGTACGTGGAAGCAGGAGGCGGGTGTCCGGCGCGGATCGAGATCCGACGTGCTTTGGCGGCTAGCGGGCCGTTGGATGCGCTGCGGTTCGAGGTCGCGCACGAGTACGCTCACTTCCTCGAGCCAGACAGGTGGCATGGGTTGGCGCTGTCGCCGCTCGTCGCCGGCGTGGGGGCCGCAGGCCTGATCAGCTGTGTTGCTGCCGGGGTCGGCTCGTCGGTTGTGCATTCTCAGCAAGCCAGGCATCGGCGCCTCGGGCGAACGGCGCGTTTCGGTGCGCTGTTTACACACCCCTCCCCCACCCGCCGCCAAGCGCTGCGGGCCGGATCGTCCAGGAGCGAAACTCGCCGCCGGCAAGCGATGCTGTCGCGCTGGTCAGGACACGGCCGCCTTGCAGGCGCAGGCCGCGCATCTTCTCGGCCGGAGCCGGTTCGACCTCAGCTACTCCTCGGCAGAGGAGGGCCGCCGGTTGGCGCTGGATATAGGTCAGCCATGGATCGCCAGCTTGAACGTGGCGTATCTGTCGTTCATTGATGGGTTACGTGGAGCGGAAGAGCTGGTACGAGCGCGCGTTACCGAGCAACAGGCGCTTGTTGCGGGGAGCGGCCCGTCGAGGATCACGGCCAACGTCGCGTATGTGTATGGGGTGCTCGATCTGGGGCTCGGTAGGCCGTCCACATGCTGCTGAGCACCGAGAAAGACGGCTCGCTGCGGCTACGGCCCTACCGGACCGTGGCCGATGAGAGCCGCGGTCTGTTCGCGAACCTCACCGAAGATGGCTCGCTTGTCGACGAGTTGCTTGCCGACCGTCGCGCCGAAGCTGAGCGCGAGCAGTAGATGCCAGACGCGAGCACCCAGCCTGTGCTCGACGCTTCCGCGTTACTGGCCTACCTCGGCAATGAGCCCGGCGCCGACGTCGTCGCCGACGCGATCGCCGGAGGCGCGACCATCTCCACCGTCAACCTCGGCGACGCACTCAGCACGCTGGCAGCCCGTGGCAGCGACCCGGCGGACGTCGCCTCGGGCCTCACTGACCGGGGCCTGCTCGATGGAGCGATCGCAGTCGAGCCCTTCACCACCACAGACGCGATCGAGGTTGCTCGCTTACGCCCGCTCACCTACTCGGCGGGGCTCTCACTCGCAGATCGCGCATGCCTCGCGCTCGCGCACCGGCTGTCCACCCCCGTTCTGACTGCTGACCACGCCTGGCCCGGCCTCACGGTTGACGTTGACGTCCGGCCGATCCGGGATCCCGCGAAATGATCGCCAGGATTCGGCCCGTGGGGGAACCACGGGGGGTGCGACACCGAATCCCAGTTCGTTGCCGTCAGGTTCGCGGTAGACCGCCTTGCGTACGCCGTTGGAGTACGTCAGGACCTCGTCGGGCTCGAGGCCGCGTGCAGCGATCGCGGGCACATGCGCATCGAGATCGTCGACGAAGATCGTCGCGACGCAGTGGCCCGCGCCGTCGGCGTGTTCCACGACGTAGACCGACCGATGTTCGGCGAGCGTCCACACCGCCTCAGTGGCGTGGGGGAAGAACGTGGGCTCGCCGAGCAACCTGCTGTACCACGGTCGCGCCGCTTGGAAGTCCAGTACGCGCAGACCCGCGAAGAGGTGCAACGACATCGCCGCGAGTCTAGGTCGCTCGGCGGTCAGCCGAGCGTCACTTCTCGACACCGGCTGCCCAGGACGCGACCCTCTTGCTCTACCGAGCTCCGCTGCGTCGGGCTACTTCGACAGTCTTGGCCGCGGTGAACAGCGCTGATCGCAGCTGAGAACCACCAGCGGCGCCAGCGACGCCCGACAGGCACTCTCGTCACGCCGCTTTCTCACTGACGCAGGTCCGACGAGGCGGCTCGCCACGAAAGGCTTGGCCGCGAGCACTCTCCGACGTCGTGCGACAGCATTCACCCGGCCGACGAGACTGGATGCTCCTGGTTCCGATCGGGCGCGTCACCGCGAAGGAGGGCGCCCGGCACGCCGACGTGGCCTCTGTGCACCAAGAGCGTGCACGTCGAACTGGCTCGGCTCCCGCGGGGACCCGCTGCTCTTCGACCGGTCCTGGGCGATCAGCAGCTATCGCCGCGACGTCGACGCGCTCGTCGCGGCACCGACGCGCATCGTGATCGCCGTAGGCGCGGAGTCCCTCGGCACGTTCACCGGACGCACAGCGGTAGCCACCGCCGAGCTGCTCGGTCAGCACGCGAGGGTGTTCCCGAGCCACCACGGTGGCTTCGTCGGCGGCGAGTTCGGATACGCCGGCCAACCCGAGGCCTTCGCGCGCAAACTGCGCGACATCCTGGACACCGACAATTGACGCTGCGCACTTCCCGAGTCAGAGGCGGGAGACGGCGGCCAGCCCACCCAGCCTGCAAGGCCGAGGTGGGCTGTCGGTGCGACCAGACGACACGCATGACGCTCACCGCGTACTGAGCGAAAGGTCTCGACCTCGAGACGCGCATCCCGCGCGCCGTCGAACAGCTCGCCCGCCACAAACAAGCGAAGGTCTGACCTTGTAGACCACGTGCATCCCGGCTGAGGATCCTCAAACGACCCGGTCATTCGCCTGCCGCTGCGCCTACGAAGGCGCCGCCGCCGATGAGACGAAACCACGGCTCTGCCGACCGACGGCACTGGACCTGCCTCTCGCCACAAGCGTGCATCTTGGTGGCGGGCGCGGAGTACGGTTCGGTCGCCGGATCGAGCTTGCCCGAGGCGCTCGGCGCTAGCCGGCCACGCGGAAGCTGCAAGCACCTGACCGGCGACCGGGCGGGTAGCCGGGGGCATCGCAGCCACCTGCTCCCACGGATCCCGGCGTGACGGCGCGTCAGCATCTACCTGAGGCGCTGGGCTGGGAAGAAGTACCGGCGGCTGCGGACCTACAAGCGGTTCCAACGGTGGTGGACCGGGCTGCTCGACCGAGCACCCGGCCTGTTCGCCCACTGGCGTCACGGACTGTTCCTCCTCGATCATTGCGGCACTCTGCGGCGACCGACCTTGACGCGTGTCCGGTACGGCGAAACGATTTGACTTTGCGGGTCGACCCTCAAACCAACGTTGTCTCTGAAATCGACCGGTGGCGGGTCTCGATCGATCGCGAGGCCGCTGCGGTTGACAAGACGCTGAACGAGCATCGGTCCACGTCTGAGGATGACTATCCACGGTGGGGATGGGCGGAGCACAAAGAGCTGAGCCGACAGCTGGCCGCTCTACACGAATATGTGGCGCGGGCGCGATCTCGGAGCCAAGATCAGCTGGCGTTGCGCGCAGAATTCGCAACACTGTTGTCTTTTGCCAAGACCCTGCGAACCGATGCGGAGACCTGGCGCGCAGCGTTTGAAGGCGGGCTCAGAGAACTCGAGCTACAGGAAACCGCGACGCGCCAAGAGCGGGACAGATTGGCCGCTGAGCGCGAGGCGCTTGTGCGACGGCGAGACGCTCTTCAGTTCACGATTGATGAAGCGGCCAAACGTGTGGCGCAAGAGAACGGCGGCGACTGTCGTAGAACGATCCCCGTCTTCAGGCTCGGTGAAGCTGTCACTGTCTGCTCGGTATCTGTCTTGAGCCCGAGGAAAGGGTTTCGATCCCAGAAGTGCTGGCTCGTGACGCTCAACGACTCTCGTGACCAGGTGCGAGTCACACGCCGCTAATTCCTGAGCAGGACCGCCAGGTTCGTGCCCGACCGGCACGTCGCTCGACCTCAGCTTCACCGACGCTCGAGGCGGAAGCCTTCGTCGACGTCGGCGACGCCGCTGGTCGTGAGGAGCCGCAGCACTCCCGCGAATGGCAACAGCGCTGGATCGGGCTAAACCCCGCACTCCGGCCGACCGTGCGGCAGGCGTCCGCCGGCGGGCAGCGTGCCCGCGGCGACGCCAAAGGAGGTGGGTCGCCACGGAGGCCAGCGCCCTGCTCCTCGCCATATCCGGGTCTCCCGGCGACGCGTCGGCGGAGATCCGATCAGCGCGGACGCCGTCGGCCGATTTGCCGTTCCGTACGCTGCTGCAAACGCTCGATTGCTTGCAAGTGCGGCCGCCCGCAAGCGCGTGGCGGTCGAAGCGGAAGCGCAAGTGGACGCCGAAAATCTGTGCTGGGTTGAGGAGGCCGGGGCGACGTGCCGGCCGCGACATCTCGCTGCCCCAATTCACGGGAGCAGCATCCTGACGGTGGCCGCTGCGGGGTGACCGGCGCGGCTGGGCTGAGGCCCGGTAGAGCGGGTCGGTCAACGATCTGCTCTCGAAAGGGGGTTATGCCGACATCGGCATAACCCCCTTCATGCCGATCGCTTGGGCGAGGGCCGCGTCGGGTGACTGGAGGCTATGGGGCCAGCTGTGTGTCGAGGCTGACCGACCGCCAGGTGGTGAGGTCGGCACGGCGGCGGTCGAGCGCCGTGCCGATCAGGCTGACGGCGTCTTCGCCGAGGGCGAGTCGTAGCGGTGGCTGCGGCGCAGCCAGTGCAGCGAGGATCGCCGACGCCGCTTTGTCGGGGTCTCCGGGCTGAGTTCCGTCCATCGCGTCGATCGACGCGCGCGTGGGACCGACCGTCTCGGCGTACGCCTCGATCTCACGCGAGCGGCGCATGCGCGCGCCGCCGAACTCGGTGCGAAACGCGCCGGGTTCGACGATCAGCACCCGGATTCCGAACGGCTCGACCTCTGCCGCTAGCGACTCCGAGATCGCCGCTGCGCGCCGAGGAGATGCCGATCGCCGCGATCGTCGCCGGCATCCGCGACGGATCACTCGATGCCGGCCTCAGCCGTCCACCGCTCGTCGACGACCTCGAGACAGACGAGATCCTCCGCGAACCAGTTGCCGCGGTGCTGCCCGAAGGTCATCCGCTCGCCGACCGGCAAACGCTGACGCTCGGCGAGCTCGCGGACGAGCCGTGGGTGCTCACCGCACGATCGTCGTGGCCCCCGTGGCATCGCAAATACGACCAGGACTTCGCGCTCGCCGGCTACCGTCCACGTGTCGTGCAGCGCGGGACTAGCCCGCAGAACCTTCTCGCGCTGGTTACGGCCGGCGTGGGAATAACCCGTCTGCCACTCTCATCGCGCAGCCTCCGCCGCGGCGGCGTCCGGTTCGTGCCGCTGGACGGCGAGGAAGCATGTGTCGTCGTGGTCTGGCAGGCGCAGAACCCCGCGCTCCCCGCCCTGCACGCCGTGCTGCACGAGATCAGCCGGGACATCGATCTCAGCGGCTGACCATCGAGCGTCGCGGGCCAGCGCGTCGGCTCATGTGAGCGCTGCCTCGGTCCATCCCCGTATGGTCTCGTGGTCTTCCTGCCAGCCGGCCCAGACACTCGCCGCCCAGATCCTGACCGCGGCCTCGCGTTCTCCGCCGGGCTTGATCCTCAGGATCGACGGCCAGCATCGAGATCTCCCCCAGGTGCTGCTCTCGGTGGAGCATTGCGGCGACGAAGCCGACCACCCGCCGACCAGACTCCGCCCACCCAGACCTGCATCGCGCCGTCCGCCAGCGTGGCCCGGACCGGGCTCGCCTGGTACTGGCATCAGTCGCCGTGCGGGCGAACGAAGATTTCACGACCAACGATCGCTCCAAGGACGCGAAGACCGGAGCCCATGGCGACGATTGGTCCTCCGTAGTCAAGCGGAAGCTCAAGCTAGGCGTTGGCTCGCTCGAGCACATCGGACTTCCGAAGAGTCTTGTCCGCTCGCCGGCGCGTCAGCATGGTGATGGTCGTTCCTTCACCGGGTAGATTTGATTTGATGCCCTCTGATGCACAAGATCCGGGCCGCGCGTCGGGCTACTCGGTCGAGGAGGATCCTGACGGCGGCTTTCGCTGGTCTGCCTTTGGACCCGCGGGCACGCGCGAGGGCCACGCTGAATCCCATGGCGAGGCCGGGGCGGCGGCTCGCAGTGCCGAGCAGGAGCTCACCGTCCCGAGAAGCATCGGCCCCTGACGTGGCCCTGGCCGACGCCGCCCTCGCCGAGTGGGTGGCCGCGATCCGAGCGGCTCCCGAGACGCCCTGCGCGCGAAGTCGCAGCGGCGAGATTGAGGGAGAGCTCCCAGGAGCGCTGCAGCTCGGCATCCCGGGCCAGAGCTCGCTGAGGTGCGCGCGGCCGCCCAGCACTACTACTCGCGGTTTGAGTCGTAGCTCGCGGCAGCACGATGGAAGCGCCGTCTGCGCCGACCTCGGGATCAGCGCCCGCAAGGCCCACAATCTGCGCCGGCAGCTGACGCTGCCCGAAGAGATCCGCACCCGCGTCGCCGAACGTCCCGCGCGCGAGCAGCTGTCGGCGACGATGGCTCACATGTCGCGCTCTACAGTTTCGCCGCCGCTCGAACGAGGCGTCCTGTCGAAAGGGCATCGCCGCGCGAGCGAAGCGACGACGGCGAGCGACACGCCGTCCGCCCCCGGCGCGTGTCGGCCAGTTTTGCTGGGTGTGCGGACGGCGCCCAAGAAGCGTGTCGCGAACGTATGCGCTCGACGGCCGCCGCGAGACCAACCCGCACTCAAACCCTTTGGAGGTGCATTGCGATGCTGATGCAGTTCGATCCGTTCCGCGAGTTTGACCGGCTGGCCGAGCAGCTCGCGGCGGCGCTGACGCCGCGGCCGTTTCCGATGGACGCGTATCGGCGCGGCGACGAGTTCGTGGTTTCCTTTGACCTGCCGGGCATGGCCCAGACGCGATCGACCTGACCGTCGAGCAGAACGTGCTCACGATCAAGGCAGAGCGGAGGTTTGACGGCCGAGACGGCGATGAGGTGATCGCCGCCGAGCGCCCGTACGGCGCCTTTACTCGCCAGCTGTTCCTGGGCGACACGCTCGACGCGGAGCGCCTCGTGGCCAGCTACGAAACCGGGGTGCTGACGCTGCGCATCCCGGTGGCCGAGTCGGCCAAGCCCCGCAAGGTGCCGATCACCGGAGGCGCCGACGTCCTGACGATCGAGGCCCAGACCACCGCCGGCACGTAGCCCACATCATGAAACCGGCCTGATCGGAGCGGGCCTCCGGACGGCGCAGGTTCGGACGAAGACCGACAGTCGTCGGCGATGCGCTTGTCGCTGTCCCTTTCGCGCGTAGGGGTAGGCCCAGTGCTCGGGTCCGTGTCGCCAGCCGCAAAGTAGCGTCTTCTAACACCCATTTGAGGACGGTTCCGTCCGGTGGATCGTCTGCTAATCCCGCCGTGGCGGCATCACAACGGCGGAAATCGGCGTCTTCTAACAAGCAGGGCACCCCTACTGCGCTCTTTCCGCACGTCTGGTTGTCTATTTCTCCCCCCACGCCTCGGCCTCGGCGGCGGTTTTGAGGGAGAGCGCTTGAAGCTCTGAGGTGAGCTGGCGCAGGCGCCGGTTGTTCTCGAACCAGGGGCGGTAGCGGGTCACCTGGTCGGGAGTGAGGTTGCGGGTGACGGTCTTCTGGTTGATCTTGCGCGTCCAGGCGATGTAGGGTCCGTGCAGCTTGGGCGGGTTGGCGTGGCAGTGGCAGCCTGGGTTGGGGCAGCGGATCTGGCGCTCGGCGACCGATCCGGGCAGGCAGAAGCCGAGTGTGGCGAGCTCTGCGATGAGCTCTCTGAGGCGGTGCTCGTGCTCGGGCGCGATCACGGGCAGCTTGTCTGCGCCTCGGGGTTGGGAGTGTTGGTCGGGCATCGGCTGGTGTGTACGTCCGAGAGCTACGGTACTAATACCGTAGCTCTCGGACGGAAGATAGACCACGATGACCGAAGATCAGCGATTCGAGCTTTCCTCCCACGCGTTGGGCGCGCTGCCGATCGTTGCGCACTTCCTCGATCGCCTCGGGCTTGAGGCGACGCTCGAGCGTCATCTGCCCTCAGGCGACCCGCGCGTGCTGATGGCGGCCGGCCGGGCGATCAGGGTGCTGGTCTTGAACCTGTGCCTGGAGCGCGAGCCGCCGTACGGAATCGGGGAGTGGGCGGCGCGGTTTGACTCGGGCGCGCTCGGCCTCGAGGTGGACGAGGTGGGGCTGCTGTGTGATGATCGTGTCGGGCGCGCGCTTGATCAGTTGTTTGACGCAGACCGCGCGTCGCTGTTGACAGGGCTGGTGCTTGACGCGATCAAGACGTTTCGGATTGACTGCTCGCAGTTGCACAACGACTCGACCTCGATCACGCTGTACGGCGAGTTCTGTCAAGCCGACGGTCGCGAGCGGGGCGGCCAGCCGACCGCCGCGGCGAAGCGCGGCCATAACAAGGAACATCGTGGGGATCTGAAGCAGCTGCTGTTGATCTTGACCGTGTCGGCTGACGGGGCGGTCCCGCTCGCGCACCGGCTCGCTGACGGCAATCTGACCGATGATCAGACGCACATCGCGACGTGGGACGGGCTGTGCGCGCTGACCGGCCGACACGACTTCCTGTATGTCGCGGACTGCAAGCTGTGCACGCGCGAGCAGATGGGTCACATCGACCAGCGCGGCGGGCGGTTGGTGACGGTGCTGCCCAGATCGCGCGCAGAAGACGGTCGCCTGCGCGAGTGGATGGTGCGCGCGACGCCTGACTGGAGCGAGGCCTGCCGCAAGCCTGGCAAGCGCAAGGGCGACCCCGATCAGGTCTGGCGGGTCGCGCCCGCGCCGTTCCCGACCGCCGAGGGATACCGCATCACGTGGGTGCACTCCAGCTCAAAGCAGCGCCGCGACGAGACCGCCCGCGCCGAGCGGATCGAGCGCGCACGGCGCGCGTTGCACGAACTATCCGAGCGGCTGTCCGGTCCGCGCGCCAGGGTCAGTACCCGCGTCGCTGCCGAGGAGGCCGCGGCCGCGCTGCTGGCCTCAACGGGCGCCGAACGGTGGGTGTCAGTCACCGTCACCGAGACGATCGAGGAGCGCTACCGCCAGGAGAAGCGCGGCCGCCCCGGCAAGGACACTCGCTACCGCAAGACCGAAAAGACCCGGTTCGCGCTCGACGTGCAGATCAGCGCCGAGCAGGTCGGCTACGACGCCGCCTCTGACGGCTGCTTCCCGCTGCTCACCAACGACCCCAAGCTCAGCAACACCGACGTGCTCGCCGCCTACCGTTACCAACCCAACCTCGAAAAGCGCCACCACGAGCTGAAATCCGTCCAAGACGCCGCACCCGTGACACTCAAGAGCCCGTTTCGGATCGAGGCGCTCTTCTCATGCCAGTTCATCGCGCTGCTCACCAACTGCTTGATCGAACGCGAGCTACGCCAGGCGATGGCCCACGAGGGGATCCGCGAACTGGCGCTCTACCACGAGCAACGCGCCTGCACCGCTCCCACCGCCGCACGTCTCTTCGACCACTTCGCCAACATCACCCGTCACCACCTGACGCGCGACAGCCAGCACATCCAGACCTTCGATCCGAAGCTCACCGCGCTGCAACTCCAGCTGCTCAAGCTCCTCGGGATTCCAGCCAGCGCCTACACCAGCGATCCCGTTCACTGAATCAGCCCCCACGATTGGGGGCAGATATTGACCGCCGGACGTGCGGAAAGAGCATCACAACGGCGGAAATCGGCGTCTTCTAACAAGCAGGGCACCCCTACTGCACGTTCCACAGCGACATTGAACACCCATGAACACCCATCTCGACCTTGGTTCGCCCAGTCGGGACGCGAAAGCTGCTTGAGCTGCCGTCCGCCGGCGAGGATTAGTGGACGCTACCTTGCGGCTGGCGACACGGACCCGAGCACTGGGCCGGGTAGCGCGGCACGACGTCGCGCATCAGGCGGCGTCGTCCGCGGCTGGGTTCAGGGCGGCACCGGGGTCGTCATGTTGCCGTTCGCTGTCACCCGCCCGCAGAAGGAGCGGCAACCATCGCGGACCGGCTATACGCGGTACAAGAACGTGTAGGTCGCGGACGGACCGCTCTGGACCCAGTCCGCGAGGCAGTAGCGACAGCCGCTCCCGTCGTCGGCCCGCAGGTCGATCGTCTTCGGCGGGCGGCCTTCCACGACGTCTACGTCGATGCGCCGGCCCGCGAGCGGGCCGCGCTCGAGCATGGCGGTGATCGTTGGCCCGGTCTCTCCCTCCGAGGCGCACACCTTCCCGACGCGCATCAGATGCCTTGCTGATCCGTTCACAGCGCCGCGTCCAGCGCCCGTATGTAGATGCACTTGGGTGCCGACCACAACAACGATCTGATCAAGCGCCGTGTGCTTGAACATTCCTCGCCATGGTGCCACAAGTCGGCGAAGGAAGTCGGGGTCCATAATCTGCGCTCGATAATGGTCATTATGTCGAATAGCCCTGCAAAACGGCCTGTTTTCGAGAACCGTTATGGAGACGAGGTGCGGACAGACGGTGTGGCCAAGGGCTTCCGGCGGTCGCCGATAGTCGAGCCGGTGTGCGCCCGACCACCGTCGCTAAGGCACCATCGCGGGCCCGGCGAGCCCGCCGCCAAGAGTCGAGCGAAAGCAGGCGCCTGCGGGTTGCGTTGTTGAGGTGATCCGGCGTGTCTTACCTGCAGGCGATTGTCATCGCGCTCGTCCAGGGCGTGACCGAACTGTTCCCGGTCTCGAGCCTCGGACACTCGGTGATCGTCCCGGCGTGGTTCGGTGGCGGCTGGCAAACGCTGGTCACCCAATCCGCCGAGGCCAACAGCGAGAGCTCGTTCTACCTCGCGTTCATTGTCGCTTTGCACGTCAGCACCGCGCTGGCGCTGCTGTGGTTCTTCCGTGCCGACTGGATCCGGATCATCGGAGGGCTCATCCGCAGCGCCCGCCGCAGCCTCGGCGACCGCAGGTTCAGCGCCCAGGGGTCGGACGAGCGGCTGGCGTGGCTGATCGTGATCGCCACGATCCCCGTCGGCCTGACCGGGCTACTGCTGGAGCACACTTTCCGCACGATCTTCGCCAAGCCGCTTGCGGCGAGCATCTTCTTGGTCATCAACGGGTTGATTCTGCTCGCGGGCGACCGGGCACGCCGGCGCGCGGAGACGGCTGCCACGGCGGCGGGGTTGGCGCCACGCCCGCGGATGCCGATCGCCGGCGCATCGCGTGAGCTTGACGCGCAGGCTGCAGTACTCACCCCCTCGTTCCGTGGCCCTCGCTCGGCCGAGGACCTCGCCGAAGCCTATGCGTCAGACTCGCGCATCTCCCGACTTCCCTACCGCGACGGTGTGTCGGTCGGCCTGCTGCAGGTACTCGCACTGCTCCCCGGAATCAGCCGCTCGGGCGTGACGATCGTCGGGGGGCTGTGGCGCGGGCTTGACCACGAGGACGCCGCCCGCTTCGCGTTCCTGCTCGCGACGCCGCCGATCCTCGCTGCCGGCATCCTCAAACTGCCCACGCTTTTCGGACAGGCCGGAGCGCACATCCACGGTCAGGTCGCCGTAGGCATGCTGGTCACCGGCGTCGCGGCCTACCTCTCGGTGCGCTACCTCGGTGGCCGCACAACCCGTCGCGACCACGGCGCGAGCGCCGCCACACCAGCCGGCCCACGGAACCCCTAAACCATCACCAACAATCGCCGGACGCCTGGCCCCCGGTCGCCGATTCCTCCGCAAACAGCGAGATCGCGGCTCGCCGGGCGGGTCGATCTGTGCTAGCCCGGTTGTTCGCTATCGGGACTGTCGGCTGTGCTGCACTCAGAACAGCCGCGGGACCAGAAAGGAGCGCGGTCATGATAAGCACCGCGCCACTGTCCGTCGACCGAGCCACCCAGCAGGTCGAGGGCATGATGACTTGCGTCTGTGCCCTGATCTCGACACGCCAGCGCAGACCTAGCGCCGACGCTTGGTACACGTTCTGGGGGCAGGGAGTAAGGACGCCGTCCAAGGCGGCGTCTCATAAAGCGATCGATTATGGACACGTGAGATCGGGGGAGGTGTCGCCTACGCCTCTTTCAGACGACGGCGACGACGACGAAGACGACAAAGACGACAAAGACGACAAAGACGACACGGTCCAGCAGATCGCCGACCTGTTCAGCGTGCCCCGCACCACCGTCTACGGGCATCTCAACGACGCGAGCAAGGCCAAGCGCCCGACCATTCACCGCAAACCGATGAGCCCCGCCGGCGCATCAGCCGGCTGAGACATCCCCCGCCGGCGACAGGTCTCTACGCAAATGGCAGCTGATGCCACGATTCTTACCAGCACCACGAGTAGACTCGGTCACGGCGCGCCGGACTCGTGACTCGGACCGTGTTCGGGTGTCCGGAGGCGGGACGGGTGGCGCCGTTGCGCCCTCGCCCTTGTTTGTGCGAACGAGCCGCGGGACACCATTTGCCGGCTGAGAGCGGAGGAGCACGATGACCACCGAAAGCCCGATCCGCGACGGACAACTCGCCGCCCAGATCTCGAACACTGTCGTTCGGGCGCTGTCCCGGACGACCGGTCGTGGCCCCACGAAGGCAAAGACCACGCTCGGCCCTAACCTCGATTCTCGGGACCCGCTGATGGCTGGGTGAGGGTGCCCGTGATTCGCGGGAGCGCTTGGTTGGCAGGGCCGCCATCAAGGCGGGCTCAGGGGAACTATTTGAATGGCGTGGCTGTTGGCGCAGCGTAGTTTCTGACCGAGGTCGCTGGAGATTCGCAAGCGGGATCCGCCGGACCCCTGATTTATTGGGTCTTGTCGGGATCGATCCGCGATCTGCCGCCCGTCCGTCCGAGAACGACTCTACGCTGGCGGCGTGTCGTTCAGAAAGATCGCCTGAGAGATGCGTGCCGGCGGCGAGTACTTCACGGAGCCCACCGAGCCCACGCAGCGGCGCTATGAGGCGCTGCGCTGCTACTTCGTCGAGGAGCTCTCGGCCGCCGAGGTCGCCGCGCGGTTCGGCTACTCACAGGCGAACGTGCACCAGATGGCCTCCGAGCTGCGCTCAGGCAAGGCGGCGTTCTTCATCTCGGGCAAGCCGGGTCCGAAGGGCCCGCGCAAGACGCCACGGATCCGCGACCGGGTGCTTGAGCTGCGCGCGACCGAGCGCTCGGTCACCGAGATCGCCCAGGCGCTGGGGACCGAGGGCACGCCGGTCTCGGCGCAGACGGTCTGGAGCATCCTCGCCGCGGAGGGGCTGGAACGGCTCGAGCGCAGACCGGCTGTGCAGCGGGGCGCGCCGCCACCGCCGCGGCTCGAGCCGGTCAAGGCACGCGCGATTGACGGCTGGCCGGTCGGGCTCAGCCTGCCGTGCGATCATGCCGGGCTGTTCCTGCTCGTGCCCGGGATCGTCGAGCTCGGCCTGCCCGAGCTCATCTCGGCGTGCGGCTACCCGCAGACCAAGGTGCTCTCAGCCTGGCACTCGCTGGGGACGCTGCTGCTGGCCAAGTGCGCACGCAAGGCCCGCGTCAGTCACACCGACGCGCTCGCAGACGACGACGCGCTCGGACTGCTGCTCGGGCTGACCGCGCTGCCCAAGGCAACGCACCTGACCAGCTACTCATACCGGGTGCGCAGGCCCAGCAACGAGCAGCTCATGGCCGGGCTCACCCGCCGCCTGCGCGAGCTCAGGCTGGCCACCGGCGAGCACGGGTTCAACCTCGACTTCCACGCGATCCGCCACCACGGAGCCGAGACCCCGCTGGAGAAGCACTACGTGCCGCGCCGCTCACAGCGCACCCGCGCGGTGCTGACGTTCTTCGCCCAGGACCACGCCTCGACCGAGATGGTCTACGCCAACGCCGACCTGACCAAAGCCGAGCAAGCGCGCGAGATCATCGCGTTCGCCGACTACTGGCAGAACGTCGCCAGCGAGGACCCCGGGCTGTTGGTGTTCGACTCCAAGCTGACGACCTACAAGGTGCTCAGTGAGCTGACCGAGCGCGGGATCCGCTGGCTGACCCTGCGCGAACGCGGCCCGAAACTGATGCGCGATCTCGCCGCGCTGCCCGCCAGCGAGTGGAGGACCGTCAGGGTCGAGCGCTCCGGGCGCTACCGCACGCCCGAGATCCACGACCAGCTCGTCAAGATCAAGGACATCGAAGCGCCCGTGCGCCAGCTCGCCGTGCGCAACATCGGCCGCGACCAGCCAACGCTACTGATCACCAACGACATCGAACGCACCCCCAAGCAGCTGTTCACCCGCTACGCCGAACGGATGGGAATCGAGAACGAACTCGACGCCTACATCGGCGGCTTCCACCTCGACGCGCTCTCCTCAGGCCTACCACTCAACGTCGACTTGGACACCACCCTGACCGTCATCGCCGGCAACCTCTACCGCCTACTCGCCCGCCAACTCCCCCGCTACGAGCACGCCACCCCGGACCGCATCTGGCGACACTTCCTCGACAGCACCGGCACCGTGCACATCAGCAAGGACGCGCTCACCGTCGATCTCCGCGTGCGGACCTACCACCCAGTGCTGATCGACGCCGGACTCGCCGACCAAACCACCCCGATCCCCTGGCTCGACGGCCGCCAGCTACGGTTCCGCTTCCCACCCCGCTGAACCTCAGCCGGTCTTCTTTACCGATAATCGAGGCTAATGGCGTGTTCGTGGTGCTGCACGCTCACACGCGGCGAACAGACGCTCGCTGACGCCGGCCAGAGCGAGACGGTGCTCGATCTGCGCCATCGCTGGCAAATGATCATGAAGAAGGACGTCAGCCGCGAAATCGAGGAGCTGACAGGACGCAAGGTGATCGGCTTCATGAGCGATAACCACATCGACCCCGACCTGGCTGTCGAAGTGTTCGTGCTGGAACCGGTCCCGAGCCCAGACGCTCACTGACCTTTCAGGCTGGAGCCCACAGGCGACAGCAAGTTGTCACCGAATTGCGACAGCGGTTGGCAGCGCCGGCGTCAGCCGGTTGTCAGGTGACGGGTTGCCGTTAAGGAACGTGGCACCAACCGACAAGTAGCCCAAACCTACGTGCATCTGCCCGCAACAGGTGTGCGCCTCGGGAAAATCAACCTCGCAACCCAGCCGCTCCAGCAGCGTCACCACCGCGCGCCCGGTCTGCGGGAATAGCGTGTCGTTAAGGCAGGTGATGAAAAGCGCAACCCGCACGTGCTGGACTCGGTTCAGCGAAGAGCAGAATACCCGATCGCCTCTTCACTTCTCGTCCGCGAGCAACTCGGCGAGGTGGACGACGCGCGTTCTCAGCTTGCGGCGCTTGACGCCCTGCTGGAGCTGCCGATAGCAGCCGGCGTTGACCACGGCGATCACGTCGAGGTCGGCGTCGGCGATCTCGTCGAGATGCTGATCGAGCACGCGCGCGCTGTCCTTCGGTCGCACGATCGCGTACGAGCCCGCCCCGCCGCAGCAGACCGCGGCGCTCGGCAGCTCGACGTACTCGCCGACGCGGGCGATCAGCTCGCGCGGCTCGCGCCAGACGCCCAGCCCGTTGCGCAGGTGACACGAGTCCTGCAGCCCGATCCGCGGGCGGCCATCAGCCGGCGTCGCAGCCCCCGCGCCGTCGCGCGCGAACAACCACTGCGAGAACTCCTTGACGCGGTCGGGTCCGAGCACGCCCGCCAGGTGCGCTGCGCACCCGCCGGAAGTCGCCACAATCGTCCCGGGAAGCGCCTCGCCGAGTTCCTTGGCCAGGTGCTTGCCGCGCGCGAGCTCTCCGTTGTGCGCGTGTAGCGCGCCGCAGCACCCTTGGGCAGACGGCGCCGCGAGCTCGACGGCCAGCTCCCGCGCATCGCGACTAACCCGCGGGTATAGAACCCGTTCAAAGCACCCGAGCATGAGGTTCACCGGCCCCGGCGACTCCCAGTGCCGACCGGCGTGGCGGCGGACGATCCCCATCGAGCGCACCCGCCGTGGCGAGTCCACCGCCCACAGCAGCGGCTTTACCTTGAACGGCCGCCGCCGCCCGTTCCACAGGTGGTCGCGCCACTCCTCCAGCAGTTCGCCGTATTGCACGCCCGCGGGGCACACCGGCTCACACGCCCGACAGCCGAGGCAGAAGGAAGCCTCCTCCGAGACGGTCGGATCGTCGTCGGGCAACACTCCCGACTCGAGCGCTCTCATCAGGTTGATGCGCCCGCGCGGCGATGACGTCTCGACGCCAGTCAGCGCGTACGTCGGGCAGGCGGGCAGGCAGAAGCCGCAGGAGATGCAGCGGTCGAGCAGCTCGGGCGTGAATACCCCGCGCGCCTCGGCGACCTTCGCCGGCGTGATGTCCGCAGCACTCATGAACCGAGCTTTCCGGGGTTGAGGATGCCGTTAGGGTCAAACGCGGCCTTGATCCGCCGCAGCAGCGCCATCTGTTCGGCGCCGAGCTGTCGCTCGAGGTAGCGCAGCTTCGGGATCCCGATCCCGTGCTCGCCGGTGATCGTGCCGTCGAGCTCGATCGCCCGCGCGAAGATCTCATCGAAGGCGGCGCGGGCCCTGTCCACTGCGCCCTCGTCCGCCGAGTCGAGGACCGCGGTCGGATGCAGGTTACCGTCGCCTGCGTGGCCGAACGTGCCGATCTTGAGCTGGTGACGCTCGGCGACCTCCTGGATGAAATCGACCATCTCAGCGATCCGGGACCGCGGCACCGTCGCGTCCTCGAGCAGCGTGAGCGGCTCCAGACGCGAGAGTGCGGGCAGCGCGGCCCGGCGCGCCTCGAGCACCTCGCTCGCCGCCTCCGGAGACTCGGCGATCCGCACCGACGTCGCGCCCTCCGTCGCGCACGCCTGCACGATCCGCTCCAGATCGCGCTCGATCACCGCGGGGTTCCCGTCCTGGCCGAAGATCAGCAGCGCGCCGGCTGACGTGTCGAGCCCGATCTGCGCGTAGTCCTCCACCGCGCCGATACACACCCGGTCGAGAAACTCGAGGGTGACCGGGAGAACGCCTGAGGCGAGCACGCCCGACACCGCTCGCGCGGCGTCGGCGAGATCGGGGAAGTAGGCCATCCCGTAACCGGACGACTCGGGCGCGGGCACCAGCCGCAGCGTCAGCTCGGTCATCACCGCAAGTGTGCCCTCGCTGCCGCACAGCAGTCGCCGTAGGTCATAGCCGGCGACGTCCTTCACGAGCCGCCCGCCACTGCGAATGATCTCACCCGTGGCCAGCACCGCCTGCACGCCGAGCACGTAGTCGCGCGTGACCCCATACTTCAGCGCGCGCAGACCGCCCGCGCACTCCGCCACGTTCCCGCCGATCGTCGCTGTCGACTGACTCCCAGGATCGGGTGGGAACAGCAGCCCCTTCGCGGCCGCAGCCTGCGCAAGCTCGAGCGTGCGCACGCCCGGCTCGCAGATCGCGACGAGCTCCGCATCGCTGACCTCCTTGACCTTGTTCATACGCGTCAGCACGAGCACGATGCCGCCACGGTGCGGAACCGTCCCGGCGCTCAGATTCGTGCCCGATCCGCGCGGAACGACCGGGACCCCGAGCTCATTGGCGAGCCGCAGGACGCCGGCGACCTCCTCAGCGGTCGCCGGGAAGACGACCGCATCGGGAGAGCCGCGCTCGAGCGGCGTCGCGTCCGTCGAGAAGGTCACGAGCGCGCCTGCATCGGTCCGCACATGCTCACCCCCGACGACCTTCTCCAGACGCCGACGCAGCCCGGCTAGCGTCGCCGTGGCAGCCACGCTCACACGCTCAGAGAGAGTCGCGGTTGAGCCCACGGCCCCACGTAACAGATCATCCCAGATGCCGGCCCAGCTGCCGTAAGAAACCTTTCGGCGGACGTGGAAGGGCTGCTGCCGTGACGTCGAAAATGCTCGGCGCCCCGGCGGGCAGGTCGCAGCGTGAATCTTCGCGTCGGAGCTTCACGGCAGCGACGCTGGGCCTGCAATCTACAAGAGGCGTGCCGAGATGACCGAGAAACGTGCCAAGCCCGTCGCCAGCGAGCGCACTAGTTCGCGCAAGCCCAACACGAGGCGGCGCAAGCCCGATCAGGGCGAAATCTCCAAGCGCGCTCATCCACATCGAAGAGGGCCTATGCGATGAGCTCGGAAACGGGCTGCGCGCGGAGCGCGAGCTAACGATGGCGTGAGACCCACAACAGCGAGCGTCGGCGGGCGAGCCCGCCGACGCTCCGCCCCGTCGTCCCCGCCTGGCCGACCACGACCCACGTCCAATCCGACCACCCAGCCAACGAGATGAACGCTCACCCAAGTCCGAAGTAATCCTCAGGGACTCCACCTAGGGCACCATCCAGGACAGCACGCTTGTGGATTGCAGCCAAACGAAGATGGCCAGCAGCGTTAGCCGAAGCAGCGCGCCGCAGCAAACGCTGGGTGCTTGCTCCTGACTGAACTCGGTCGGCCGAGCTAACCATCGCACGCGAGCCGCCACCGCGCTTTCGCGCAGATCTCGAGCGTCTGGCTGCCACGGTCCGCACGGGATCGCTTTCACTCTCCCGCCGCCTCGCATCGCGCGATCGCGTTGGCGACGTAGGAGGCGTCCGGATCGTGCTCTGCGACGGCGGTGCCGGACGAGTGCAATCGCCCAGATTCGAGCGTCCGGTTGTCCCTTGTTCGCCCGCTGTGGTACGCGGACTTGGTCGACGCGTACGCTTGGGGCATGCCGATTCCGCGCTTCCTGAAGGGTCGCGTCGCCAACGAAGAGGCGGTTCTGGTCGGCGACCCGCGCATCGAGGGCTGGGAGTCGGTCAGCACGTTTGAGGATCAGAAGACGGCGGTAGCCTGGCGTGACCAGCTGCGATCCATGGGTGTCGACGCATGCTGCGTGGCCGATCATCCGCTCGACCGCTTCGGTCGCGGGGACATCTACCTCATGGTCCCGCCCGAGCAATGGTCGCAAGCCAGCGAGATCGTTGACAACATCGAGTGACCCGACGGTGCTCGCGACGGTCGGCCCTGTGGATGATGGAAACATGTCGCCGCTGACTTCCGCTTTCAGCCGGCTCGGGACGTGCGGTTCCCTTGTGCTTCCGCGTGCGACGAGCGGCGCGCGATCGTGTCGGTCCTCGCGGATGGCGTCCGGAAGGCGGGAACACGCGATCGCGGAAGGCAGCGCTCGCTCCGGCCCCGGATGGAAGCGCAAGCGGCCGGAATACAAGGCGGCGCTGTCGAGAACGGCAGGAACCGGTCGCGGGGAGGGGCTACCGACCGTGCTGTAGGTCGTAGGATCCGCTGATGCGGATCTACCATCGCCGAGGAGCGGGACGTCCGATCCGGATCGTATGGACCCTCGAGGAGCTTGGCGCCGAGTATGACCTGGTGATCCTGACTTCGGAGGAGGCCGCTGGTGATGAGCACCGGTCCCGTCATCCGCTGGGTCGGGTGCCAGTCCTCGAGGACGACGAGGGGGTGGTGTTCGAGTCGAGTGGATTGTGCTTGCACGTCGCGGATCTCCATCTTGACGCCGGTCTCGTGCCAGCCGTGGGGACGCACGACCGGGCGCTCGTGTATCAGTGGACGTTCTTTGCGATGACTGAGATCGAACCGCCGGCGATCGAGAGCTACCGGCGTCGCGAAGCCGCGCCGGCGATCGCCGATGCTGCGGGCGACCGTGTCCGCCGCAGCGTGTCCGCGATCGATAACGCGCTGCAGGGCCGGGACCACTTGGTAGGCGGTCAGTTGACCGTCGCCGACATCGTCGCGAGCGAGGTTGTGCGTGTCGCTGTGCGCGTCGGGGCGTTTGAGCCTCAGGGGAGGATCGCCGAGTACCTGTCGGTCATGGAGGCCCGCCCGGCGCGGCAGCGAGCCGCCGCCCGGCTCGCGTAGGCACCCGCGCTCGCTCATGGGCGAGAGCGAGAGCCGGCCAGCGGTGGAGCAGACAGCTGCCAGTCGTCCGGAGCGCTAACCAACCCTGCGGTCGCCAGCGCTGTCGTCGTCGATCGCAATGCTGGAGCGCCGTTCACGAGCAGGTCAGATGAGCGGCACCTGGCGGGGCGCCCAACGCGAGAAAACGGTCCGCTGCGGATCGCTAATAGTGCTGTCGGCGGAAGCGGACCGGCCAGTCGTTACCGTCGCGCAATCGGCGAGGAGCGGGGAAGCCGGCGGCGGCCCTAGACGACGACTGTCCGATCGCTTTCGGTCACTGGATCAGTGGTTTGCCGCACGGTGGACCCGTTCTGATCGCCGATGCGCGGCACCTTGCACGGGGCTAACTTGTTCGGCGATGTCGTTGCTGTCGTTCAGATCGTCGGCTTCAGGCGCGGCCGGCGCCGTCGGGCTCGATGGGGGCGCGTACGTAACCGATGGCAGGCGGCTGTTCCGGGTTGTGGGGCGCCTCGATCCGCTTCGTGGCGCAGCCACGGCGGTGCTGGAGGATTGCCGGACGCTCGAGCTACGGTCCTACGCTGCGGCAGATCTGTGGGAGATGCGTGTGCGCCTGGTCAGGCCGCCGTCGAACTGCGCTGTCGAGCGACCGATTCGTTGTTGAGGAGCGGATCGCGTCTCGCACTCGCGTCTGTCGCAGTCGGAGGCGCCCGGTTCGGGTAGCTTGGGGTCCCGCGAACGTGCACAAGAAGAAGGACCAAGTGCGTGATCCTGATCGCCTATGACGGATCGACGGACGCCCAGTCCGCGATTGATCTCGCCGGCGATCTGATGTCCGGCGAGCCGACGACCGTGTTGTCGGTGTGGGAGCCGTTCGTAGATGTGATGGCGCGCACCGGCCTCGGCGTTGGACCCGGTGTCATTGACTTCGAGGCGCTCGACAAGGCCTACGAGGAGAGCGCCCGCGAGCGAGCCGCCGAGGGTGCGCAGCGCGCGGCGCGCGCTGGTCTGAACGCCCAGCCACGCACACGGGCCAGGCACGCGACGATCGCTGCAACGATCCTCGCGGAGGCCGACGAGGTGGGAGCAAGCGCGATCGTGCTCGGCTCGCGTGGGCTGACAGGGGCCAAGTCGCTGCTGCTCGGTAGCGTCTCCCACGCCGTTCTCCAGCACGCCGACCGGCCCGTGATCGTCGTCCCGTCGCCTGAAGTGGCGCACGAGCGTGCGGACCACCGGCGCTGAGCACGTCCCCCCTCGCGGGATCCGCAAGGTGTCCGGCGACACCCAGGCACCGGCCGGCGTAGCCCTCAGCGCCGACGCCGGAGCGGTGCTCGCGCTACCGGGCCCCAGCGGCGCGGGCAACACCACGCTGGTGCGGATCTCCACCATGGCGCTTGCGCCCGACGCAGGCTCAGCGCGGCTAGCAGGGTTCGGCGTAGTGCACGGTGCGGCGTCCGCGCGCTCGGCGATCGGCCTGCGGCGACGGTTCGTCGCGGTCGGCAGCCTTGCCAACGGGCTCGTCGATGAAGCGAAGTCTGTCATCTTGCCGGTTCGAACGAAGCGCACCGATCATCACCGTGCGAAGTCGAGATCCGGGGATTCCAGCGAGACCCGTGGGAAGCGATGAGCGAGGCGTCCACCGGACCGCTGGACGAGGCGCCCGTCCTCGATCTCAGCCACCGTCGTGTGCTGATCATCATCGCCGCGTTGCTGCTGGGGATGTTCCTGGCAGCTCTGGATCAGACGATTGTCTCGACCGCGCTGCCAACGATCGTCGCCGACCTGCATGGCGCGTCGCACCTCGCCTGGGTCGTCGTTGCCTATCTGCTCGCCGCGACCGTCTCTACACCGCTTTGGGGCAAGCTCGGCGACCAGTACGGGCGCAAGTTCTTCTTCCAAGCGGCGATCGTCATCTTCTTGTGCGGCTCGGCCCTTTCCGGGCTCAGCCGCAGCATGACCGAGCTGATCGCTTTCCGGGCCGTTCAGGGTCTCGGGGGCGGTGGGTTGATGGTCGGTGCGCAGGCGATCGTCGGAGACATCGTCTCGCCCCGCGAGCGCGGTCGCTACCAAGGGCTCTTCGGAGCGGTGTTCGGTGTGGCGAGCATCATCGGGCCGCTGCTCGGCGGCGTCTTCGTCGACCAGCTCTCCTGGCACTGGATCTTCTACATCAACATTCCGATTGGCGCCGTCGCGCTCGCGGTCGTGGCGATCCAGGTTCCGGGCAACCTGCGCCGCGTCCACCACGTCATCGATTATCTGGGAGCTGCCGTCCTGGTGTTCTCGGCGAGCTTCCTCGTGCTCTTCACCAGCCTCGGTGGCACGACCTATCCCTGGGGCTCGCCAACGATCATCGCCTTGGGCATCGCCGGCGCGGTACTCCTCGTCATCTTCGTATTCGTAGAGCGACGGGCAACCGAGCCGGTGCTGCCGCTGCACCTGTTCTCCAACCGTGGGTTCTCGGTCACAAGCGTGGTCGGGTTCATCGTCGGCTTTGCGATGTTCGGCGCGATCGTCTACCTGCCGGTGTTCTTCCAGATCGTGCACGGCGAGTCGCCGACGATCTCCGGTCTGCGGCTGCTGCCGCTCTTGGTTGGCCTCATCATCTGCTCCACCGGATCAGGGATAGTCATCAGCCGGACCGGCCGCTACCGGGCTTTCCCGATTGCCGGCACCGCGCTCATGACCGTCGGGCTCGTGCTCCTGTCTCAGGTGGGGGTCGGGACGAGCTTGATCGTCGCAGCGCTGTACATGTTCGTGCTCGGCGTCGGACTCGGCTGCGTGATGCAGGTGCTCGTGCTGATCGTGCAAAACGCCGTTCCCTACCCCGAGCTCGGAGTCGCCACCTCGGGCGCGACCTTTTTTCGGTCGATCGGGGGGTCGTTCGGCACCGCGATCTTCGGTGCCATCTTCTCGAACGTGCTCGTCGGCAACCTGGTCAGGCATCTCGGCAACGCGCGGCTGCCAACCGGGCTATCGAGCTCGAGCGTCACGCCGGCCATCCTGGACAGACTTCCGCAGGCCGTCCATCACGGCATCGCCGCAGCCTACGCGGAGTCGATCCAAACGGTGTTCGTCATCGCCGCGCCAATCGGCGCCATCGCGTTCCTCGCAGCCTGGTTCATACCCCAGGTGAAGCTCCGGCGAGGAGTCGGCGCGGCTCCCGAACCCCCATCGGACACCTCATCAGCGTCCGATCTGGCGGAGCATGAACCGTCCGACGCAGACCAGTACGCTGCAGCGAAGGCGAAGCTACTCGGCGAGATATAGCGTGCCCGTCCGCCGCCGTCCATAGCACAACACGTGCACATCGACCGAAAACGCCAGGACCAGCGGCAACGCGCGGTCACGCCCGCATTCGCCCAATCCCGAGCGTGCCGCTGCCGCGGTCCGGGATCGCTTCCCCTCCCGCCAGCGCGCGGCGGGCGATCGCCCATGCGCTGGTCCGCCGCGCCAGCCCCTGGCGAGTCCACCAGCTTGTGCCTTACGGGCGACGTAATCCGGCGCCTCCTAACAACGGGGAGCAGACGTCAGCCCGCGGCAGATCCGGGCGACGGCGGGAACCGCAGGTCTTATGCTGGTAGCTAACTGTGGAAGACGCCGTCGACAACCTGATTCTTGATCTCCTTGAGTGGATGGGCCCGAACCCTGGCCCGTACGCGGACGTGCTTGAGGCCTGGCGGACGTCGTGTCCGCGGCTGCCCGTGTGGGAGGAGGCGAACGATCGAGGCTTCATCGCGCGCGATCGCGGGTCGGGATGGGGCCTTCTCATCAGGGTGTCAGACGCCGGGTGGGAGCACTTGAGGGCACACCGCCGCCTATCGCCGGCCTGACGGCCGCAGCGCCAAAGGCGCCCACCGCACACATAGCCTCGCGCCCCCCTGCACGCCCTGCTCGTGCGCGCCGCGCGGTTCGAGATCAAACGACGCCTGCGGGACCTAGCCAGCGCTCTACAAGACCCTCCACGACGGCCGCAAGAAACTCCGAGCCCGGCTCGCCGCGGACGGGCACGATCTCGACTACCTGCAAGAAGTACGGACGCCGTGAGCGACCCCAACTCTCGGCGATTCGCCGATCTGGTCGGCGGGCTGCTCGGCCCTGCCGGCCCCGAACTCACCTGCGAACAATGCTTCGAGCAGCTCGACCGGTACGTCGAGCTCGAACATGCAGGCCGCGACGCCGCGGCCGTCCCCGGAATGCAAGCGCACCTCGAAGGGTGCCCCGCATGCGCCGAAGACCACGACAGCCTCCACGCCTTACTCCAGGCCGACCGAGACGCGTCCGAGGCCTAACGCGGCCTGACGCGCGATCACGATCGGCGGGGGCTGGTCGACCCTGGTTCCGGGCGCAATTCGGGGGAAGCCGGCAAATAGCAGGTCGCCGGTGAGCCGGCGTCGGTCGACCGAGGTCGCTGACAGCGGCGATAGCAGTCATAGATGACGGGTCTTCACCCTCGGGGCAGAGCTACTGCGGCGGTCTGCGCCCCGCGGCGAGGAGAGCTGGCGGGTGGGAGGAGCTGATGCGCCTGCTCACAGCGACGAGCTCGGATAGATTGGAGCTCCGATGAGCACCGAACCCCTGACCGTCCAACACCTCGAGCGCTGGGTGCTCTCTGGCGCCCATTGGCGGGTCGTCGACATCACGAACGAGCAGGTCGTTGTCGACCTTTGCGCTTGCACCGGAGAGCTCGTCGAGCGCCGGCAATCGGACGACTCTGTGGTGATCGGGTATCTGCGTAATGGGCTATCTATTTGAGTCAGGTAGTCTTGGGCCGTGCCGGCGGCAGGACGCGACTATCCGGGTTCCTACGCGGAGCTGCTCTCCTGGTTCCCGGACGATGAAGCGTGCCTGGACTACCTGGAGTGGCTGCGCTGGCCGGACGGGGTCCGCTGTCCCCGCTGCGCGGGGCGCGATGGCTGGCGGCTGGGCAGCGGCCGCTGGGAGTGCGCGGTCTGCGGCCGCCAGGCGTCGGTGACCGCGGGGACGATCTTTCACCGCACGCGCACGCCGCTGCAGTTGTGGTTCGCCGCCGCTTGGCAGATGACCAGTCAGAAGCACGGCGTGTCCGCGCTGGGGGTACAGCGGTCACTTGGACTGGGCTCCTACCAGACGGCGTGGGCGATGCTGCACCGCTACCGGGCGGCGATGGTCCGCCCTGGCCGCGAGCGGCTCTCGGGGCACGTCGAGGTCGATGAGGCGTACGTCGGCGGTGTCGAGGACAAGGTCCACGGGCGCCAGACGGAGACCAAGGCGATCGTCGCGATCGCCGTGGAGATCGAGAATCCCAAGGGGTTCGGGCGGATCCGCCTCGGACACGTGCCCGACGTCACCAAGGAGAGCATGCTGCCGTTCATCGACGGCGCGGTGCAGCCCGGCAGCACCATCCACACCGACGGCTGGCAGGCGTACCTGACGTTGGGCGACCGCGGCTACGAGCACGAGCGAACAGTGATGCGCCAGCAGAGCGATCCCGCCGATGTCGTGATGCCCGGCGTGCATCGCGTCGCCAGCCTGCTGCAGCGCTGGCTGCTGGGCACCCACCAGGGCGCGGTCACTCCCGAGCACCTCGACGCCTACCTCAACGAGTTCACCTTCCGCTTCAACCGCCGCCGCTCCAGGCGCCGCGGCCTGCTCTTCTACCGGCTGCTCGAACAAGCGATCCTCGCCGAGCCGATCACCTACCGCAGTCTGATCGCCAACCCCAGCCCCACCGGACGCAGGCCAACCCGCGCGACCCAGCCCGGCCGCGTCGCCACCGTGGCGGCCGTGCACCGTCCCTGGCGGCAATCGCCCGCAAATACTGGTCTCCCTGAGTCAAATAGATAGCCCGTTCTGCGTAAAGCGCACTCCGACCTGGACGTGAACTAGTAGCGACGAGGAGTCAGCGATGGCGACCGAGACGATCAGCCATGATCGCGCGGCGAGTTGGGCCTCCTGAAGGCGATGTTCGAGGCCTCCGACGGTGATCGTAAGGAGGAATGGTGAATAGCTGGGACCTGAAGGCGCTCGATCTGAGGCCGCGGCTGCCGGAGATCCTGTCCTCGAGCGATGACGTCGTGCTGGACCTCGCGGCCGGTGAGAGCCTTTCTGACCACGAGGTTCACGAGCGTGCGTGGCTGGTGGTGCTCGACGGCGAGATCCAAGTCACGACCGCCGCGGGCGAGCACGCGGGGGGTGGCGTCGGGCTGCTGGTCGAGTTCGCTCCGGGAGAGCGGCACGAGGTCGTCGCATCTGCCGACGCGCGTCTGTTGTTGTTGCTGACACCGTGGCCAGGGAGCGGGCATCCCGGCGCGATGACGATCCAGGAGAAGCTGTACGCGCCCCGGCACGCCGCCAAACGGGCGAACGCCTGAGTAGGCGCTGGCGGCTACGGGCTCCGTCGCTGGCTCGGCGCGAGCTCCTGGAGGCGCCCGGCGCTGAGTGGCGGGTGCTCGCCGCGGGTGAGCTGGAGGCCGCGCCGGAGCATCGCGAGGAACACCACGAGCCAGACAGCGCCGCCGACCCACACCCAGACGCGCGCGAAGTCGGTGATCGCCGCGGCGGTGGCGGCGGCGCCGACGACGAAGCTGCAAGCGGCGTACATGCTGAGCGGGAACACGGTCGACCAGCGGCGCACGTCGTAGCGCAGTCGCGGTCGCAGCGCCTCCGCGGCGATCAGCGCGGGAAGCCAGGCGATCGTGAGCGCCCAGAGTACGAGCGAGACGACCTTCAGCGTTCCCGAGATGCCGGTCAGCTGGTGAAGGGCTTTGGCGGCGAGCGTGATACGCCCGGCGGCGAGCGTCGAGATCGCGAGCGCGCCGCCTGTGATCCAATGGTCGCCGCGGCCGACGGCGAGCTGGCGCAGGTCGAAGCGGGAGATCACGAACACGTAGAACGCGAGGCCGAGCAGGAACGGTGCGAGCGCCGCATCGAGCAGCCAGGCCGCGTGCTCGCTTGCGGCGAGTGCCGCGGACAGCACGGCGAGCGATTCGGTGGACACCGTCAGTACGAGCGACACGCCAACGGTTGGCGTCACCCAGTGGGTGAGTACGGGCGTGAGCAGGATGAGCCAGAAGGCTGCTGCGATCACGAGCAGCGCGATCCCGGCCCAGCCCCAGCCGAGGAGGGTGAGGCGAGTGCCGAGCACGGCGGTGCCGGCAACGCCGGTCAGCGCGGCTGGCGAGCGGGCCTCCTGGTGCACTCGTTCGCGGTCGCGCAGCGCGCGGCCGGCGAGCAGCAGGCCGAGCGCGATCCATGCCGCATCGGCGACGGCGAGGAGGATCCGCGAGAGCGTCTCGTGCCGGTCGAGCGAAAGCCCGATCGAGACGATCCCGGTGCCCATCACGACGGCGCCAGAGGCGGGCGGGATCGCGCTGAGGACCTGCTCGAACCGGTGTATAGCCGGTTTGTCGCCCATCAGCGGGCGGCTTGGTAGCGGCGGCGGTAGAGGATGTAGGGCCGGCCGATGTACTGGTAGGGGATGCTCCAGGCGTGGACGAGGCGGCTGAACGGCCACAGCGCGAGGATCGCCCAGGCCGAGAGCGCGTGCAGCTGGTAGACGAGCGGGGCGGATGCCATCAGCCGCGCGTGGTCCTGGAGCGCGAACACACCGCGGAACCAGATCGCGACGGTGAGGCGGTAGTCGTACCCGTTGCCGGCGCCGAGCGCGTTGTGGAACACGGTCTCGCCCATCCCGAGGCCGATGACAAAGAACAGCAGCGCGTAGACGAGCAGGTCGGCGTAGGAGGTGGTGACGGCCACGCGACGCACGCTCGCGCGGCGGTAGACGAGGATCACCAGGCCGGTCAGTGCGGCTGCGCCGGCGAGCGTGCCGGCGATCGCGGAGATCAGGTGGTAGGCGTGCTCGTCGATGCCGATCGCGCTGGTCGCGCTCTGCGGGATCAGGATCCCGAGCACGTGGCCCCCGATCGCGGCGAGCGCGCCGTAGTGAAACAGCGGGCTGCCCCACTTGAGCAGGGGACGCTCGAGCAGTTGGGTCGAGCGGCTGGTCCAGCCGAACTGGTCGTGGCGGTAGCGCCAGATGTGACCGAGGATGAAGATAGCGATCGCGACGTAAGGGATCACGACCCAGAGGAAGATGTCGCTGGTGCTCACCGGCGCGCTCCCACGCTCGGCATGACCTCCGGCGGCGCGAACGGCTCGAGCCCGACGAGCTCCTGCGGCGGTCCCTGAGCGAGGAGCCGGTCGAGGCTCAGCCGCTCGCTGGCTGAGAGCCCGCCTACGAGCTCGCACACGGCGTCGAGCGCGTGCACGTACGGGCTTTCCTGCTCGCGTAACGACAGGCGGATCCGCTCGAGCGCGGGGCGCTGCTCGCGCAGGACGAGGTCGCCGTGTGCGGGGGCGGCCGCCGCGGCGAACTCGAGCATCAGCGGCAGGTAGTCAGGCAGCTCGTTGACCTCGAGCTCTAAGCCGGCCGCGCGGTACAGCTTCTTCAGCCGCAGCAGAACCTGCCCCCGTTCGCGGCGATCGCCGTGCGAGTAGAAGGTCACGTACAGCCCGGTGCGCCTGTGCAGATCGAACGTCCTGACGTAGTGCCGTGCTAGCTCGAGCATCGGCGTCTGTGCGAACCAGGCGAAGAACAGCCCGAGCGCCTCCGCTACGGGACCGTGCGACAGCTCGCCGGTGGCCGCTGCGAGCTCCTCGCGACTCGCGATCAGCTCGTCGTGCGGGTACTGCAGTGCGAGTGAGCAGAGCTTGCAGGCGATCGCGCGCTCCGATCGTCTGCGGGTGGCGCGCCGGGTCATCCCGCGTCCCCGTTGCGGTCCTGGGCGATCTTGATGATGTCGAGCTCGACTGGCTCTTGGGTCAGCATGAATCGCCCGTAGTCGGGGGTCGGGTCGGCGATCATGCCGCAGTTCCCGGGGCCTCCTTCGAAGTCCAGGCCGCACGCGCCCTGCTGCTCGAGCAGCCGGCCGACGAGCTCGGTGTGCGCTTTGGGGATCACGTAGCGGTCCTCGTACTTGCCGATCGCGAGCAACCGGAACATGTCCTCGACGTCGTGCACTGTCATTCCGGCAGCGGCGGCGATCTGCTCGTCGTGCTCGCCGAGCACCTCGCGCTTTCGCATGTGGCCGCGCATCGCGGCGAGACGGCGCAGCACCCCGCGGATGACCTCGCTGTCGCCGGCCGCCAGGAGGTTGGCGAGGTACTCGACGGGGATCCGCATCGAGTCGATCGCGCCGAACACGTCGTCGGGGTTCGCCTCGTACCCGTCGGTCTCGAGCGTGTTGATGATCGGTGAGAGCGGCGGTACGTACCAGACCATCGGCAGCGTCCGGTACTCGGGGTGCAGCGGCAGCGCGACCTGGTAGCGATGCGCGAGCGCCCACACCGGCGACCGGCGCGCCGCGTCGATCCAGTCGTCCGGGATCCCGTCGCGGTGCGCCTGGGCGCAGACCTCGTCGTTGTCGGGGTCCAGGAACACGTCGCGCTGCGCCGCGAGCAGCTGCTGGGGATCGGGGGTGGACGCGGCGGCGTGCACGCGGTCGGCGTCGTAGAGCACGATCCCGACGTAGCGGATCCTTCCCACGCAGGTCTCTGAGCAGATCGTTGGCAGCCCGGCCTCGATCCGCGGCTAGCAGAGCGTGCACTTCTCGGCCTTGCCGGATCGGTGGTTGAAGTACACCTTCTTGTACGGGCAGCCCGACACGCAGAACCGCCAGCCACGGCACTTCGCCTGGTCGACGAGCACGATTCCGTCCTCCTCGCGCTTGTACATTGCCCCGGACGGGCACGACGCGACGCACGACGGGTTCAGGCAGTGCTCGCAGATCCGCGGCAGGTAGAACATGAACGCTTGCTCGTAGGTCGCCTTGACCTTGTCTTGGAGTCCTGCCATCAGCGGGTCCTGGTCGATCCGCTCGTAGGTGCCGGCGAGGTTGTCATCCCAGTTCGGCCCCCACTGGATGCCGTCCATCTCGCGGCCCGTGATCTGCGAGCGCGCGCGGGCGACCGGATCGTGGTCTGACAGTGGCGCGGTGATCAGCTTCTCGTAGTCATATGTCCACGGCTCGTAGTAGTCGTCCAGCTCTGGCAGCTCGGGGTTGTAGAAGATCTGCGCGAGCTTCTTCAGCCGGCCACCGGCCTTCAGCCGCAGCCTGCCCTTGCGATCAAGCTCCCACCCGCCGCGCCACTTCTCCTGGTCCTCCCACCGCTTCGGATACCCGAGCCCGGGTTTGGTCTCGACGTCGTTGAACCACATGTACTCCGCGCCCGGCCGGTTGGTCCACACCTGCTTGCAGGTCACCGAGCAGGTGTGGCCGGGATTGTCCGAGGAACTGTGTAGGCACGAACGAAAGAGACGTTCGTGTCTACTACCACGAGAAGCAGGACGCAGAAGAGCAGGACCAGGACCGAGCTGGAGCAGCGCGCCGCGGAGCTTGAGGCTCTCGGGTTGGAGATCGTCGCCGGGCAACCCCGGCGCGGCGCGTCCGCCGCGGACCCGGCCGTGTCGGCCGAGCTCGTCGATGAGGCTGTGGACCGGGCTGTCGGCCGCCGTCGGGTTCGTCAAGCTCTCGGCGTGCCGTCTGACAGGCGGATCAGCAACGAGGTGATCGACGAGTTGCTCGCCGGCGCGAGCACGGAGGAGGAGATCGCCGGGCGTGGTGGGCTGCTCGCCGAGCTGACCCGGCGCCTGGTGGAGCGGGCGATGGAGGTCGAGCTGACCGACCACGTCGGCTACGAGCCGCATCAGGAGCCGCCAGGCGGCGCTGGGAACACGCGCAATGGCACGACCCCGAAGACGCTGGTCACCGAGCACGGGAAGGTCCCGATCGACGCGCCTCGCGATCGCGACGGCAGCTTTGAGCCGAAGATCGTCAAAAAGCGTCAGCGCCGGTTCGTCGGGTTTGACGAGAAGATCCTCGCGCTCTACAGCCGCGGGCTCTCCACGCGCGATATCGAGGCGCACCTCGAGGAGATCTACGGCGTGAAGGTCGGCCGCGACCTGATCAGCCGCGTCACCGACGCGGTCATGGACGACGTGCGCGACTGGGGCAAGCGGCCGCTGGAGGACATCTACCCGATCGTCTTCCTTGACTGCATGGTCCTGAAGATCCGCGAGGGCGGCACGGTGCAGCGCCGCGCGCTGTACCTCGCCTTGGGCGTCACGCTCGACGGTGAGCGCGACGTGCTCGGCATGTGGTTCCAGGAGACCGAGGGCGCGAAGTTCTGGATGCAGGTCCTCACCGATCTCAAGCAGCGCGGCGTCCGCGACATCCTGATCGCGTGTGTCGACGGCCTCGCGGGGTTCCCCGAGGCGATCGAGGCGATCTTCCCCAAGACGACCGTGCAGACGTGCATCGTGCACTTGATCCGCAACAGCCTCAAGTACGTGCCCCGTCGCGAGCGCGAGCAGGTCGCCCGCGACCTGAAGCCGATCTACACCGCCAAGGACGCCGACCAGGCCCACGCCGAGCTCGAGACCTTCGACGAGAAGTGGGGGCAGCGGTTCCCCGTCATCATCCAGGCGTGGCTGAACGCGTGGGAGCACGTGACACCGTTCCTCGCGTTCCCCGACGAGGTCCGGCGCGTGATCTACACGACGAACGCGATCGAGGCGCTCAACCGCCAGCTGCGCAAGGCGATCAAGACGAAAGGCAGCTTCCCGAACGAGGACGCCGCCCGCAAGCTCGTCTACCTCGCGCTGCAGAACGCGACACCGCAATGGACGCGATGTCGGAACTGGACGACTGCGCTGCTCGCGTTCAAGATCCACTTCGGTGATCGCGTCCCTGACACTGCAAACTGACTGTCACTGATCGACACTCACGGAGTCACGGTTACACTAACCATCAGCCGCCTACACAGTTAACGGGACGCCCTCCACCCTTCGGCGTGTTGGGCGGCCTGGATCGCGAGGGCTTCGAGTTCGCGGACGAGGTCGTGTAGGCGTTTGTCGTTGGCCAGCCAGGGGCGGTAGCGCTCGGCCTGCTCGGCGTTGAGCAGCTTGCTGGCGGTCTTGCCGGAGATCTTGCGCGTCCAGTAGAGGTAGGGGCCGTGGCGTTGGTCGGTGTTGGCGTCGCGGCATCGGCAGTTCGGGTTGCCGCAGCGCAGCATGCGGCTGCTGAGCGTGCCGGGTAGGCAGGGTCCGAGCGCCGCGATCTCGTCGTGGATCTCGGCTGCTCGGGATTGGGGCTGGTCGGTGTTCTCGCTCATTGACGGTGGGTTGGTGGTGTCCGTCCGCTACCTACTGTATTCATATCGTAGGTGCTGGACAGAAGCGAAACGAGGAGCCCGGCATGACCGACCGCCCGCAGCAGCCATTCGAGCTCTCCACGCAGCGCCTGGGGGCGCTGCCGATCGTCGACCGGTTCCTTACGCGGATCGGCTTGCAGGAGCTGCTGGAGCGCTATCTGCCAGCGGGCGATCGGCGCGTGATGCTGCCGGCCGCGGTCGCGATCGGGTTGCTGGTGCGCAACCTGTGCGTGGCGCGCGAGCCGCTCTACGGCCTGGCTGAGTGGGCAGCGCGTCATGACCCCGGGCTGCTGGGGCTGGCGGCGGACGAGGCCGCCCTGCTCAACGACGACCGCGTCGGTCGTGCGCTTGACCAGCTGTTTGATGCCGATCGCGGCTCGTTGTTGACCGAGTTGATGCTCGGTGTGATCAAGGAGTTTCAGGTTGACTGCTCGCAGTTGCACAACGACTCGACGTCGATCACGCTGCACGGCGAGTACACGGCGGCGGACGGCCGCGCTCGCGCCGGCAAGCCGACGGTCGCGGCGGCGCTGGGGCACAGCAAGGACCACCGCCCCGATCTGAAGCAGTTCGTGCTGACGCTGACCGTCAGCGCCGACGGGGCGGTCCCGCTCGCGCATCGCCTGCTGGACGGCAACACCAACGACGATCAGACGCACATCACCACCTGGGACGACCTGGTCGCGCTCGTCGGCCACCCGGGGTTCCTCTACGTCGCCGACTGCAAGCTCGCCACACGCGAGCAGATGAGCCACATCGACTCCCACGACGGACGGTTCCTCAGCGTCCTGCCGCGCTCACGCGCCGAGGACTCACAGATCCGCGAATGGGCGCAGACGCACGCGTTTGACTGGACCGAGGCGGCGAGGCGTCCGGGCAAGCGCAAGGGCGATCCCGATCAGGTCTACTGGACCGCGCCCGCGCCGATCCCGACCAGCGAGGGGCACCGCATCGCCTGGGTGCGCTCCAGCCAGAAGACCGCGTGTGACGCCGAGGCGCGCCGCGCCCGGATCGAGCAAGGGATGCAAGCCCTGGAAGACGTCCAGGCGCGCCTGGCAAGCCCACGCTCACGACTCAAGACACGCCTGACTGCCGAGCAGGCCGCCCAGGACGCGCTCAGCAGCGCCGGCTCGGAACGCTGGCTCTCCTTCGAGATCACCGAAACCGTGCAGGACAGCTTCCGCCAGGAGAAGCGCGGCCGCCCCGGCGAGCAGACGCGCTACCGCAAGACCGCCAAGACGATCTTCACACTCACGTTCGCCGTCAACGACGAGCAGGTCGCCTACGACGCCGCCACCGACGGGCAATTCCCGCTCGTCAGCAACGACCGCGACCTCACAGACCCCGAACTGCTCGCCGCCTACCGCTACCAACCGAACCTCGAGAAACGCCACCACCAGCTCAAGACCGTGCTCAGCGCCGCCCCGATCGAGCTGAAGTCCGCCTCACGGATCGAAGGACTCGCCTGCTGCGAGTTCATCGCGCTGCTCTGCCAATGCCTGATCGAACGCGAGCTACGCGCCGCCATGACCCGCGAGTACGTGCCCGAACTCGCGCTCTACCACGAAGGCCGCGCCACCAAAGCGCCGACCGCCGCCCGCGTCTTCGACCTCTACACCGACACCGCCCGCCACCACCTCACCAGCCGGAACGGCGAGATCGTGCAGATCTTCGAGCCCGAACTCAACGACCTCCAACACCAAGTGCTCGACCTACTCGGCATTCCCGCCAACGCCTACCTCAGCCACTCCACAGGCCCCTGAGCGACACCTCCTCACACGTCGGGCATGGGGTGACATAACGGCCACGAGAAGTGCGGAACGAGAGCGATAACGCTCCGCAATCCGCGATTCATCGATCATGCCTTCGCGATACGCCGCCACCACCCAACATCCTGCCACAACCCACTAATTCATTCATGACTCCTTAGCTCCTTCGCGGCCGAACACGCGCACGCCGGTGAGGCTCTTTACGAGCGGACGGGTGATGGCCGCGGGCACGGGACCTCGATTGCAGCTGGAGAGCAGCGCAACCCGACCGCCCGGCGCGAGCACGCGCGCGATCTCATCCACGGCCTGCATCGGACGCTCGATCAGATAAAGCGCGGCGAAGCAGCAGATCGCGTGGAAGCAGCCGTCGCGGAAGGCAACGCGCAGGCGTCGCCCAGCAGGTAGGCGACAATGTCGGTCTGCACGTATTTGCGCCTGCCAGCATCGTCCTCGACGCGTCCAGACCCACGACCACGCCGTCGCCCGAAGCGCGGGCGAAACCGCGCGTGAAGTCGCCCGTGCCGTAGGCTACATCCCGCATCCGCTCGCCGCCCGAGAGGGAAGGCATCTCGAGCGCGGTCCGGTGCTCGCCGCGGATGCCAGGACCCATCGCGCCCATCAGTAAGCGTCCGCCGAGCGGGCGCCATAGCCGCTCATAGGTCAACGGCGGCGCGCGGCTGGCTATCAACCGCTGGCCCGGATGTGAGCCGGTCGGGTCCTCGCCGCCGAGCAAATCGAGACAGCCGTCGCGCAACTGCAGACAGACCGGCCGATGCGCCGGCGAAAGACAGATCGAGTGCGCGACCGATCGCGGAGCACTCAGAGACGCGGCTCATGCGCCGCGGATCTTCAACCCGACGGGCCCGTGCGTCCATCAGTAGGCAAGGCCTATCCACTGAGCGGGAGGCCGCGCCGCGCGAAGACTTCTCGCAGTAGCCGGATGCGGTCGCTCATCACGCCGTCCACCCCAAGGTCAAGAAGCTCGTTGATCGTAGCCTCGTCGTTGATCGTCCAGACGTGCACGGCGAGGCGTGCCCGGTGCGCGGCCTCGACGAATCGCTGAGTGACGATCCGCACCGGTCCTCGTCCGATCGGTACCTGGACGCAGTCAGCGCCCAGGCGCGGCATCACGCCGGACGTCGCGGCAAGGCGTGCAAGCGCAACCGCGTGAGGCCCCATCGACGTGCACGCCCGCCCTCGCCCGCGCGTGCGGATCCGGCGCAGGCGGCGGTCAGAGAACGATCCAACACAGACGCGCTCCCAGGCACCGAGGCGATCGAGCAGAGCCGCCAGCGGCCCGACACACGCATCGGACTTGGGGTCGATGTTGACCCGGACGGCCGGCCATCGCACGAGCATCTCCTCAAGCCGCGGGACACGGATGCCGCGACCACGAAACGGGAAGCTGCTCCCCCCGTCAAGCGAGAACGTGTAACCAGCGTCGGCCGCCTCCACCTCGACGATCCCGAGGTCCGCGATCGCGCCAGTGCGGTCCGTGACCCTGTCGAGCCGCTCGTCATGGAAAGCGACCAGCACCCCATCGCGGGTGACGTGGGCATCAGTCTCGATGTACGTGTACCCGAGCGTGACCGCGATCTCAAACGCCTCAAGCGTGTTCTCCGGCGCCTCACCGCCCCCGCCTCGGTGAGCGAACGCGATCGGGCCAGACTGGACAAGGAACGAGTGCACACACCACAGTGTCAAGCATCGCACCGTGCTCGAACGGCCATACTCAGCCATGACAGTGATACCGGCGCAACGAGGTCGCCCCCTCATGTCAGTCGGGTCCCTGGTCGCGTCTACAGCGGTTCTCCGCGCGAAAGGGCAGCTGGGGGCGCAGTCGGCTGTTCTAGGATCCGGCGATGGACATGATGTCGTTGGCCGACCGATCGTGGCCAGTCCTGCGCCTGCTGATGGGCGCCCACGCGCGGATCTATCGCGTCAGCAACGGCCTCATCGGCCACCAGTTCCCCGGGGCGCCACCGATGCTGTCGCTCGATCACGTCGGCTCGAAAACCAGGCACCAAACGCACTACGCCGCTCATCGACGTCGAGGATGACCGCGACGTCGTGATCGTCGCCTCCAAGGGCGGCCATCCCCGCGATCCGGCGCGATACCACAATCTGCGCGCGAACCCGGACACGACAGTGCAGATCGGCGCCGAGCGCCGCGCCGTCCGCGGCGCCACTCCCCAGGAGCGTGAGCGGCTCTGGCCGAAGGCGGTCGCGACATACGCCGGATACCGCGCCTACCAGCAACGCACCAACCGCGAGATCCCGCTCGTGATCCTCGAGCCCGCCGCTCGCCCACCTCACCCTGAACTCACCGCGCGACGACCGCGCCGCTCGCGCTCGTCGCGCATTGCGCCAGCGGCCGCGAACTGCGGGTCGTCTGCAGAGCCTGACCTCTTGATGGCCTTGCAAGCGCTCCGGCGCGCCGCGGATCGGGTAGGCGCCGGGCTCACCCCGGCGCCCCCCACACCACCCGGCGTGCGGGTCCGCACCGGGCGGTTCGCTTGGCGTCCCGGAAACGGCGGTAGGGTTCGAGGAACCCCTCCAGGCCCTGGTCGGTCCAGTAGGCGGTCGGCAGCGCGCGGTGGAGGATTGGAGAGCTCGAGATGCGCCAGTAGCCCTTGCGCGAGCACGCCCATTTGTGCGCGTCGCCCGCTGGGATGCCCAGCGCGATGAGCCTGCGCCGCTTGGTGCGGACGCGTTTCCATTGCTTCCAGCGAACCTGCCGCAGTCGCCTGCGGAGCCATTTGTCGAGCTTCTCAAACGGCCACGGCGTATCGGCATACGAGTAGTAGGCCGTCCACCCGACCGTGAAACGGTTGATCTCGAAGATCCGCCGCTCCATCGAGACGCCCCACCGACGCGAGGTCAACTCGCGCAAGCGCTGCTTTGCTCGGTTCTGGGCCTTGGGGGCGACTGTGACTTTGACCTCACTGCCGCGGTACCGAAACCCGAACCCCAAGAAAGGGCGCTTCGTCGCCCGGTCAACCACCGACTTCTCGCGGCTGACCTTGAGCTTGAGGCGCTGCTCGACGTATTGCGTGATGCTCGCCATGACCCGCTCGCCCGCCCGCCTACTCCGGACGTAGATCCGTCCGTCGTCGGCGAAGCGCACGAACCGATGCCCGCGCCGATCCAGCTCCCAGTCGAGGTCGTCGAGCATGACGTTCGAGAGCAGCGGCGAGAGCGGCGACCCCTGAGGGGTCCCCTCCTCGCTCGCAGCTACCAGCCCGCCATCCATGACGCCCGCTTCCAGGTAGCGCCGGATCAGCCTGAGCACCTGCTTGTCATGGACCCGTCTGGCGACCCTCGCCATCAAAGCGTCGTGCTGAACCCGATCGAAAAACGATTCGAAATCAAAATCGACGCACCACGCCGCATCATCTGAGATGAACTGGCGTGCCCGCTCGACAGCGTGATGCTGCGAGCGCCCCGGCCTGAAGCCGAAGCTATGGGGATGGAAATGCGGTTCGAAGACAGGCGTGAGCACCTGCGCGATGGCCTGGCAGATCAACCGATCCACCACAGCCGGCACCCCCAACTTCCGCAGACCACCCGAGGGCTTGGGGATCATCACCCTCCGGACAGGCTGCGGCTGGTAGGTGCCCGCGTCAAGCTGTGAGCGGACCCGTGGCCAGTGGTCTTTCAACCACGGCCGCAGCTCCTTGGTGCTCATCCCGTCGATGCCTGGGGCACCGGCTTTCTGCTCGACGCGTCTGAGCGCCTCAGCGAGATTCTCGCGGGACAACAACTGCTCCCACAAGCTCGCCTCGGCGGGGTGAGCTGCGGTGTCGCGGGGCGCCGGGGATCGACTGTGCTCTGAACGGGCGTCTCCGGGCTTCACCGTCGGACCCTCCCGCCCAGGCCCCATACGGGGTTGGCTGCCTTCAACGTCGATCCCACGAGCACCAGCGTCCTGCATCTCGGCTTCGCGTTCAGCCCTTCCCAGCGATCCACGATCCCGCTGGTACTACGGCGTCTGCTGACTTCTCCACGGCGAACCACGGCCTCTCGACCGCAGTCGTCCCGCCCCACCCGACGAGCGGTGCACGCGCACCGGACGGGCATCCCGGGACACCCATGGAGACCTCCCCAGGTAAGACCAGCAACCTTCCTCGCGCACCCACCGCGTCCACGTGACGGCCCCTTGATGACAACGGGCTTCGCCATGCCGAGCTGGCTCGCCCAGACCGCCCCGCCTCCTACGCGCAGCCCGCCCGACCCCGAACGGGATCCAGGCGCGCCATGTGTTCCTAAAGTCGCGATTTCGCCTCCGGCTTCCTTCCCACCCCGCCTCACGACGACGCAGTTGCCCTTGGCTTGTGGTTGGTGTCATCTCCTCCACGGGGGACTTGCACCCCCGAGCTGCTGATCATGCTGGGCGCACGCGGGTAGCCGGGGGCATTGCAGCCCCCGGCTCCCTCGGATCCCGGCGTGACCCTCTCGCCTCACCGGGCTCTTCTCACCGGTCTTCAGGGCGAACGGACCCATTGCCAGTGGGCGAACAGCCCGGGCTCTCGTTGGAGTAGCCCGGTCCACCACCGCTTGAACCGCATGTGGGTCCGCAGCCGTCTGTACTTCTTCCCTGCCCAGCGCCTCAGGTAGATGCTGACGCGCCGCAGGAGGGGGTACATCACGGTCCGGTAGTACCGGCCGTAATATTTCATCCACCCGGCGACGATGGGGTTCAGCCATTCCGCTAGGTCGTCCAGCGACAGGTTGGTGTGCCTGTGGATCCGCAGTTCGCGGAGCCGGTTGCTTTTGGCTCTGAGCGCCTCGGGGCTGATCGCGGGCAGGACGAACTTCTTGACATCCAAGTCGATAATCCAGTCGAACTCCCAGCACCGCCGCCGACATACCCCGACCGCGTCCAGCGGCGCCCTTCCCGGCCGGTAGCCATAGGAGTCCTGGTGGAACCTCGGCTCCACCAAAGGCTCCAGATACCTGGCCACCACCGTTTGGGCGATCCTGTCCGAGATCGTGGGCACCCCGAGCATCCGCATGCCACCGCCGTGCGGCTTCGGTATCTTGACAACCTTCACCGGAGGCGGAACGTACGACCCCGAGGACATTTGATTCCAAGTCACGTACAACCTCGACTTTTGCAGTTCATAGTCCGGCGGACGCCCACGCTTGCTGGACGCTGGTGATTTCTCGGGGTGTGGGCGCGCACCCCCGTCCTGGGTGAAATTGGTTGGCGATGATCACGCGGCGGAGCTTGGCGAGCATGTCGGTGAATGAGGGGGTGGTCTTGGTGAGATACCAGGGGTGGCGTTCGCGGCGTTCTTTGACGTCGTCGGGGTGGTGGCCTGAGAGCGCGTACCAGATGATCGTCAGTGACATCGCGAGGAACTGGAACGGGACGGTCCGTTGGACGGCCTTCTCGGCGCGGTTGCGAGCCTGTCCGACGCCGGCCAGCTCCTTGCCTTCTTCGTAGGCGACCTCGGTCGGCCAGCGCTCGGCGTAGCGTTCGATCAGTTGCGCGGCGCTCGCGTCGAGGTCGGTGGAGACGAGCGCCAGTTCGTAGCCGGAGGGCTTGGTGGTGTCCTGGATCAGCACTACCTGGAGGGGCTGGGATCTGAGCGCCTCGTACCACAGGCATTGGAACGGGTGGGCCATCACCTGCTCGGTCTTGCCGTAGCGGCGGACGGTCGTGTTGACCCAATCGGTGGCGGGATCAGCGGCGATCTGCGCCAGCTTTGGCAGCTGCGCTCCTTTCTTGGGCGGCCGGCCGCGCTTGCGCTGCCCTGTGGGCGGGCGGGGCGCCGCCAGCCGGTGCAGCGCGGCGTCTGAGCGCAGGCGGGAGGTCATCGTGACGTTCTCCGGCAGGCCCGCAAACGCGCCGTTCGCGTAGGCGGCATCGCCGACGCCGTGGATCTTGCGTGCCGGGAACCGCTTGGCGAGCAGGCACAGGATCTCCCTGGCCAACCGGGGTTTTGAGGGCCGCTCGGGGTCTGGCTTGTGCTTGGGGATCTCCTTGCGCCGCGGGCGCCAGAGGCGCGAGAGCACCAGCAGGCAGACGGTCCGCTCAAGGAACGACAGCTTGACGTTGATCCCGGCAGTGACCCAGTTGTTGCCCCACGCGAGCGATCCCTTGTTGCTGTTGGCGGTCGCGTCGTGATGCCAGAAGCAGCCGAACACCTTGCGCCCCCGCCGCTTCACCAACGTGTCATCGACCGGCACAACCAGCGACTCCTGCGCTCCCACCAAACGGGAGACGATCAGCTCCGCAACCATCAGCCCGAGCTCATCGACCGACCACTCCGCCGAGCTGAAGAACCGGTGCGCGCGGCTGTGATGCCAGACCCCGGAGAGCCTCGAGCCGACCAGCATCCCGCAGACGGTGCGCAGCGACGTCTGCGAGACCTGCCCCACGACCATCGCTCTGAAGGTCTCAAACGTCGGGCGAGAGAAACATGGCGCGAACAGGAGCAGAAGCTCCTCCAGCGAAGATGGGACGCAGAGCATCGGCGGCAACCCCCATGGGCAGCCGCGAACGGGCCTCCCGCCCGACCGCGGAAATGGCGTGAACAACCACCGCTTCGGGGAAGCCGCCGGTGCTCCTCCCTACCAGCGTCCGGTCAGGCGCTCAAACCATCAGCCCGACAGCCACGACCGAGGCGCCGCCCCGCACCCGTCCACCCACCGAAAACTGCGAAAGTCGAGGTACAACCTGTCCCGCAGCTCAGACTCGAACTCCTCGATCGTGCACCCATCCACCCCTGGCCCACCCTGGTTCTCCCTCACCTTCTTGAACGCTTCCACCACCGCCCGCTTCGGGATCGCAAACGGCTTCTCTGTCGACTTCGGCTGATTCACCGGGCTCCTCCCGACCAACGGCCGGTTGGCCACACTCCGGCCGCCGGCGACGCGTTCTTGATCGTCGACTCCTGGCTCAGGGTCCAGGCGGTGTCCGAGGCCGCTGAGCGGCTGCTCGCCGTCTCCGAGCAGCAGGCGGCCAGCCGCCACGTCACCGGGCTGCTGCTGCCCGCCGACGCCGAGGCGGCCGACCCGTCCGCGCTTGCCGAGGCGATCACCCAGGCTGCCGGCGCAGAGGACGCCCGCGCCACCGTGTTCATACGGCAGGGCATGACGTTCGGCTTGCGGCTCCGCGCCCAGATCGCCGCCTGTGGACCGCCGCGCGCGGCGCTGATCGTGTTCAAGTAGTGCTCGCAGTCAGAGCCGGCGCTCGAGCGCGACTGGGCGAATCGGGTCTTGTTCTCAGGGTGAGGCCTCGAATGCGACCCGACCGTCCGTCGCCGGAGGCCGAGACGCACGGCGATCTCGTCGGGGTGACGATCGCGCTCCCACAGGAGGCGGAGAACGAGACTTTCACGGTCAAACCGACCGCCGCGGGACTCACGTCGACGCTCGGGGCGGTCGCGACCGATTCAGCGGCGAGGCTGGCCCTCGCGCCGCGACGCGCATACGCCTCCTTGCCAGCGGAGGCCCGGTCTGTCAGAGCGCGGTCGGGTAGGTCTCTGGCGGCTCGCCGCGCTCCCAGGTCTGCGTATGCTCGAGCGGTTCGACCGCGCGGGTCGTGTCGAGGTGGACGAGTGCGTCGTACTGCTGGGTGGCGCTGGCGGAGAACCAGTGGCTTTGCCGCTCTGTTTCCGGTCTGTAGATCACGCCAATCGCGCGCGCGAGCCGCGGCTCGCGGAGCGCCCGACCGCTGTCGCCGGCGCTGAGCGGGCAGAGCAGGAACGCCGGGAGGTGGGTGGCGTGAAACAGCGCTTCGTAGCTGCCTGGGAGCGCTGCGCGGACACGCTTGCGCTCGGCCGGCCCGCCCCACCGCGACGCGGCTGTGACGGTGCCCGCGTAGGTGGTGAAGCCGACGTTGACGGCGTTCCGGGCGTGGCGCTCGCGCATCAGTTGGCCGAGGTTCAGCTCGCCGCGCGCCGCCATCTCGGTGGCGCGAGCGTCACCGATGTGCGAGTTGTGCTCCCACGCGACCACCCGGGCTGTGCCGCCGTGACGATCGAGGTGCGCGAGAAGCTGGTCGAGGGTGTCGGCCATGTGCCGGTCGCGCAGGTTCCACGACCCCGCACGATCGCCGAACATCGTGCGGTAGTACTCCTCGGCGTTTGCGACCACCGCGGCGTTCTGCTCGGCAAAGAAGTACTCGTCCTCGGCGGCGAGCCCGTCACGTAACAGGTACTCGCCGGCGCGGCGGCGCAGCTCGACGAGCTGCTCGATCACCCTTCGGCGGCACGGCTCGCCGACGCCGAGCAGAACCGCCTGGCCATATGAGGCGCTGTCACCGGCGTACGGTTGTAGGCACTCGTAGCGCGCTCGAGCGCGGGCGGCGGCCTGCGGGTCCTGCTCGTCGAGATAGGCGATCACCGCCTCGATCGACGCGCCGAGGCTGTACAGATCAAGTCCGTAGAAGCCGATCTTGCGCGCGCTGCGGTGGCGCCCTTCGTTGTGGGCGCGCATCCAGCCGACGAAATCGAGCACGTCAGCGTTGCGCCACATCCACGTCGGGAAGCGGCGAAAGCCCCGCAGCGCCGCCTCGGCGTGGGGGTCGGTGCGCGCCCCGTGCACGTAGCGGTTGACGCGATACGCGTCGGGCCAGTCGCCCTCGATCGCGACCGCGGTGAAGCCGTGCTCCGTGACCAGGCGCTTCGTGATCCGGGACCGCTCGCGATAGAACTCATGCGTGCCGTGACTGGCCTCGCCGAGCAGCACGATCCGCGCATCGCCGACCAGCGAGAGCAGCGCGTCGTAGTCGCGGTGGTCGCCGGTCAGCGGATGCGCTTCACGCCGCAGCGCGTCAAGCACCTCACGTTCACCGAGAGGGAGGGCCAAGGTGGTGGACAAAGCGTCATCCCTCGGCAACCATCAGCGGTTGAGCGGCTCCGGTCAGGTGCTCGTCAAACCACTCGACAGCGAGCTGGGCGACAGTCTCCAGCGTTCCGGGCTCAGCGAACAGGTGGCCCGCCCCCTCCACGACGATCACGCGGTGCGGGCACCGCAGCATGGCGGCGGCGCGGCGGTTGAGCTCGAGCACCTCGGGGTCGCGGCCACCGACGAGCAGCAGCGTCGGGGCGGTCACGTACGGGAGCCGGTCGGCGGCGAGGTCGGGACGGCCGCCCCGCGACACGACAGCCTGAACGACATCACCCGCCGCCGCGGCGGCCCGCAATGCCGCAGCCGCGCCGGTCGATGCACCGAAATACCCGACCGGCAGCCCTCGGGTGTCGGGCTCGACGATCGCCCAGCGAGTCACACATTCCAGCCGACGGGCGAGCCGCGGGATGTCGAACACCAGCTCTCGCCGGCGCCCTTCCTGATCGGTGAGCAGGTCGAACAGGAGCGTCGCCAGCCCCGCCTCGTTCAGCGTCGCGGCGACCTCGCGGTTACGCGGGCTCAAGCGGCTCGATCCGCTGCCGTGGGCGAAGATCACAAGACCCCGCGACTGATACGGGAGCGTCAGATCACCCGAGAGCTCGACACCACCGATGTCCAGCAACAGCTCGTGCTCCATCGGCCGCACCACACGCGCGGTCCGCTGCGAAGGCGGCATCTGGCCAGGCGCCGGCGCTTGGGCTGACGCAGCGGCACCAAGCAGCGCGAGCACCTCCGCGTCAGACACCGGGGAGAAGTCCTCATACCAGTGCCCGACCCCGAGTAGCTCGTGCGGGATCGTGTGACACACGATCTCGTCGGCCTCCTCGCCCAAGAGCGCGACCGACTCGCGCGCACCGACTGGAACCGCAACAACGATCCGCCGCGCGCCGCGAGCTCGCAGCGCACGCACCGCCACGAGATCGCTCAGCCCCGTCGCAAGCCCGTCATCGACCACGATCACCGTGCGCCCACGCACATCCAGCGGCCGACGCCCGTCTCGGTAGCGCTCCACCCGCCGGCGCAGCTCCCGCACCTCCCGCTCGACAGTACCGAGCAGAACCTCCTCGGTCATGCCCGCCCGCCTCGCGCTGTCGGCGTTCAGCACTGAGGTGCCATCCTCGGCAATCGCCCCGACGCCGAACTCAGGGTTCCCCGGCGCGCCAAGCTTGCGCACGGCCAGCACATCCAGCGGCGCTCCCAGAGCCCGCGCGACCTCGAAGGCGACCGGCACCCCGCCGCGCGGCAACCCAATCACCACCGGGCTCTCCTGTGCCAGCGGCGCCAACTGCGCAGCGAGCCGACGCCCAGCATCGCGACGGTCATGGAACTGCATGCCGCCATCCTCCCGCATACGATCAGCGCCGCCATCCGCACGAGCCCACATCCACGCTAGGGATCTTCCCGCACGCACCCCGGAGCCCGGTCCGCACCAAGCCAAACTGCCAACAACAGAAATCCCCGGCGAATCCCGTCCAGGCCCGCTCGGATCTCCGCACAGCCCGGGCCTCGTGCGGACCCGAGGAGAACCACGGCACCGCACGAATCACTACAGCAGCGTTCGCACACGCCGAGGAGAGGTGCTGGGCTCCAGGCGGAGCACTCCCATCAGAGCCTCGTCGTGCCCTGGACGATCAGCGAGCGTGAGGAACCCGGTGAGGAGTCCTGCCAGTCGCTCCCGGCCTCGCCGCTGCGGACGGGGAGGTGCTCGTGATCGGGACGCATGGTGTGACCGCAGAGCGGTCGGCTGTTCTGGGCAGCGTTTCCAGCATGGCCGAACGTCCCTGCAACCTCCGCGGCTTGTGGTCCCTGAGGCTGCGCGCTAGAAACTGGGGGGAAGTGAGTGTGTCCAGGACATCGCGACTGATCGCTCCGGCGTTTGAGCACGCGACGGTTGCGGACGCTATGCGTGCGGGGATCATTAGCTGCTCGGCGGGCATGAGCGTCCGCGCGGTCGCCGACATGATGGCCAGCTACCACGTGCACGCAATCGTCGTCGAAGGCGTCGACTCGGAATCGGGCGCCAGGCCCGGTCAAGGTTGGGGGATCGTGTCGGACGTCGAGCTCGCAGGCGCGGCCGCTCGAGGGAACCGGCACGCGACAGCCGGTGAGCTCGTTGGCGCCGACGCGATCTTCATCGATCCCGCCGAACCGCTGAAGCGCGCTGCCGAGCTGATGAGCGAGCACGGCGTCAGCCATCTGATCGTTGCCACCGCGCCCGACGCGCGGCCGGTCGGGATTATCTCGACGCTTGACCTTGCGGTCGTGCTCGCCTGGGGCAGGGACTAGAGATCGATCGTTCTCCGGGCCCCGGGACGCGGCTCGGCCGCGATGGCGACGCGCGCGGCAGGCGGCGTGAGCGAGCACCGAGCCGACCGCGATCGCACCCCGTGGGTTGGTGGCGCGAGCCCATAGCGCGGCTCCGCCGCCAGTTGCTAGCACCGTCGCTCGCGCCCCCACGCGTCCGTGGTCCGTGATCACCCCGGCGCAGCGCTCGCGGTCGCTCCACAGCGCTGCCACCGAGGTCCGCTCGCGCACATCAATGGCCGGGGTGGCGCCACGAGCTCGATCAGCCGGTCGGTGAGCGCCTTGCCCGTCGCGCTGCCGCCCGTGTGGACGATGCGCCGGGCGGTGTGCCCACCCTCCAGGGCCAGCGCCAGGCTCCCGTCAGGGCGGGTATCGAAGCCTACGCCGCGCGCGATCAGCTCTTCGACCGCTCCCGGCGCCTCGTGCACGAGCGCCTCGACCGCCGCCGGGCAGCACAAACCGGGGCTCCGTGGATGATCGGGGGTGACTCTCGATCGAGATTCCGTCCTGAGCAGGGCTTTTGGTCGTCGGAGCGGCGGGTGGAAGTCGCGTGCGCCTCTGCTGCTGGGTTGTGGACTGCTCGCTGGGCCCCGTGCCCGGCGATCGTGGGCACAGCGGATGCGTGCTCAAGCGGCCAGGGATGGCCGCGCCTGCGCGCAGGCGCATCCGGATGATCATGGCGAGACTCGCCCCATAGGGCGTCGTTGGGGGGCGTCGGGGTCGCTGCCCGCGTTGACGGGGGTCGTGGCGTGCCGGGGAGCTGCCTGCTCCATTCCCTTCTCGTTGCGCCGTTTGCCGTGCGTGCGCACCGGGTCATCCCGGGGTCGAGCGAGCGTCGTGGCGGAATACGGGTGACGCGGTTCGGAGGGCCAGAAAGAAAACGCGTGTTCGTGTGTCGTCACCCCCGATCATGCCCGGAGAGCCCACAAACCCCGGCCCGCGTCGATCGTGTCCTGCGCATGGCGCTCCGGAGAGTCGCTCGGGGCCAGCGCTGCCGCCAGCCCGCCCTGAGCCCAGAAGCTCGCGCTCTCCCTCACTGCCTCACTGCCTCACTGCCTCACTGAGACGCTTGCGGGAGACCAGGACCACTGGGCGGCCCCCGGTTTTCGGTCCACCACGAGTGAGAGGGTGGTGGATGTAGTGGGGGCAAGGTAGCGGCCTGCTCGGACGGATCACGCCCCTGGTGCCGCGACCATCGTCGCGGAGCCGAGCGGAGCGAGGCGTAGCGGCGATGGTCGCGGGCGCGCCGCCCCGGGGAAGGGCGCCCACCCCTTCTTCTCATCGCTTGCTCGGCCTGATCGTTGAGGTCGAGCGGTCGGGTCGCCTCATGCGGCGATCTCGACCGGCTCGGTCCACTGCGCGGCGAACACGGCCGGGGCGCGCATCCCGAGCGATGAGTGCGGCCGGCGGTGGTTGTAGTCCTCGCGCCAGTCACTGATCACGACGCGCGCCTCGGCCAGGCAGGAGAACTCCTCGACATCGAGCAGCTCGTCGCGCACGCGCGAGTGGAAGCTCTCGACGTACGGGTTCTGCCACGGCGAGCCCGGCTCGATGTACGCGGTTCCCGTCCCGCTCAGCTCGCACCAGTCCTGGAGCGCGTGCGCGGTCATCTCCGGGCCGTTGTCGCACCTCAGAAACTCCGGGGCGCCCCGCTCGGCGACCAGGCGCTCCAGCACGCCGACGGTCCGGTCGGCGTCGATGCTGCGCTCGACCAGCATCACCAGCGACTCACGGGTGAACTCGTCGACCACGTTGAGCAGCTTCAGCACCCTGCCGTCGGCGGTCTGGTCGAACTGGAAGTCGAACGCCCACACCTGGTTGGGCCGCTCGGCGCGCAGGCGCTGCGCGACGGTCGAGTCCCCCAGCCGCCGGCGCTTGCGCCGCCGCTGCGGCACCCGCAGCCCTTCCTCCCGCCACAAGCGCTGCACACGCTTGCGGTTCACATCCCAGCCCAGCTCGCGCAGGTGATGATGCGCACGGCGATACCCCCACCGCGGACGGTCCTTGGAGAACTGCCGCAACTCGGCGCGCAACACCGCGTCATCCTCAGCGCGCTTGGGCTCATAGCGCTCCGTGGAGCGGTGCTGGCCCAGCACCCGGCACGCCCAGCGCTCGCTGACGCCGAGACGGTCACGAACCATCGCGACCGCCCGGCGCCGACGGGCTGGGCTCACCAGTTTCCCTTCGCGACCTCCTTCAGCGCCCGCACCTCGAGCGCCTGATCGGCGACGATCGCCTTCAACGTCACGTTCTCACGCTCGAGCTCCTTCAGCCGCTTCGCATCATTGGCCTTCATCCCGCCGTACTGGTTGCGCCAGCGGTGATACGTCTGCTCGCTGATCCCCAGCTCCTTCGCCGCCTCAGGGATCGTCTTGCCCTCACCGAGCATCCGCTCGGCCTCGCGCAGCTTGCGGATGATCTGCTCCGGCGTGTGCCTGCGTCGCTTCACGTGATCGTTCCTTCCTCGCCCATGATCCAGGGCGCGAGAAACTCTCACAAGGGTCGGACCGAACCCGGGGGGTCAGGCCACCACGTGTGCGCCCGCCTCGGCCGCGCGCAGCGCCACATACATGCCGGCGGCACCGGCCCCTACCACCACGAGGTCCGCCTCTCGCGAACGCCGAGGCGAACGGCGTGCTCTTGCGCGCTGCGACATCTCAGCGATCGTACGGTGTCGCGTTCCGCTCCGGACCCCAAGGGGTCCACGCCGCTGAACCGCAGTGGGGAATTACGGATGACTGCCTGCCACTACGGCCCTACGATCAGTCTCCCCGGACATCACCATGCACGCCCAGCACGGTCCATCACGATGCGAGAGATACCAACCATCGAGGAGCCGGTAACGGTTCTATGATTTCAGCTGTGAGGAGATCGAGGAGCTCACACAGGAGGTGCGTGCGCTCGCGGATGAGCGCGACGCGGTGATCTTGGCGCACAACTACCAGGTGCCCGAGATCCAGGATCTGGCCGACTTCGTGGGCGACTCTCTGGGGCTGTCCCGCCAGGCGGCGGCGACGGATGCGGAGCTGATCGTCTTTTGCGGGGTACTTCATGGCCGAAACGGCCTCGGTCCTCGCCCCCGACAAGACGGTGCTGATCCCCGACCTTGACGCGGGCTGCTCACTGGCCGAGTCGATCACGCCAAACGAGCTTCGCAACTGGAAGCGCCGCTATCCCGAAGCGGTCGTCGTGATGTACGTCAACACCTCAGCCGAGGTAAAGGCGGACACCGACTACTGCTGCACCTCGGCCAACGCGGTGGAGGTAGTCGAGCGCGTACGCGCAGAGCGCGGCGAGGACGTCGAGATCCTCTTCGGTCCAGACATGTGGCTGGGAACCTACGTCGAGCGGGTCACCGGCAAGTCGATGATCGTCTGGCCGGGCGAGTGCCACGTGCACGCTGGGATCAGTGCAGACGACATCCACCGGATGCGCGCCGAGCGCCCCGGATCGGAGTTCCTGATCCATCCCGAGTGCGGATGCGCCACACAATGCATGGAGGACGTGGCCGCGGGCGACATCGTCGACGGCGACGTGCACATGCTCGGCACCAGTGGAATGCTCAACTACGTGGGCGAGCATCCGCAGGGCGACTTCATCGTCGCCACCGAGACCGGGATGCTGCACCCGTTGCACAAGGCGGCCCCACGGGCGCAGCTGACCGCGGTCAACCCGAAGGCGGTATGCAAGTACATGAAGATGATCACGCTGCCGAAGCTGCGCGACTCTCTACGCGACGGATAGTACGAGGTCAAGGTGCCCGCCGATATCGCCCGACGCGCCCGTGTTCCGATCGAGCGCATGGTGGCGATCGGCTAACGGGGTAGCCCACCGACTACCGGAAGCGGGAGTCACGAGACCGCGATTCAGGCGCCCCGACACGACCCCTTTGGAACCTGAGTAGCGGTCTCCGATCCCGCGGCACCGAGACCGCCGCTCGCCGGCGAATCCGATAGCGCGCCGTAGCGCTTGCGGGCCTGGATCGGGGCGATCGCAATGTCGCTGAAGCACTGGCCCGGCGGAGCGGCGCTGGCACCGGCGAAGCGATCGTCAGCGTCGCTCGCCGCCAGACGCCTGCGGCTGCGATCGCGCAAACAACGTCCGGTCGGCCGTCGATCAGGCGTTGCCTACGCAACGTACGGATCCACCAGGCGACTCTGTCGTGGTTGCTGTTGCGTGAGACCGGAAGCCCGCGAAGTGCCCTAACAGTTGTCGCGCGGCTTGACATGTGACTATTAGGTCACGTATCGTGGGTGGAGTGGACGCGGTGTTCAAGGCCCTCGCCGACCCGACTCGCAGGAGCCTGCTCGACGAGCTGTTCGCGCGCGACGGTCAGACGCTGACCGAACTCGAAGAGCGGCTGCCGATGACCCGGTTTGGCGTCATGAAGCACCTGAAGGTGCTCGAGCAGGCCGGCCTGGTGACCACGCAGCGGCGCGGCCGCGAGAAGCTCCACTACCTGAACCCCGTCCCAATCCGGCTCATCCACGACCGGTGGGTGAGCAAATACGCCGAACCGCTGGCGACGACGATCAGCGGCATCAAGTGCGAACTCGAGGAGGAACGATGGACGAGTACACCGTGGTCAACGGCCACGGCGCGATGACCGTGTTCGAGACCTACATCCAGACCACCCCGGAGCGCCTGTGGGAGGCGATCACCGATCCGCACCTGAGAGCCAAGTACAGCTTCGGCGTGCGGACCGACTCAGACTGGGCGCCTGGCTCGCACTACAAGGCGTCGGTCCCAGGCGTGATCGACATCGCCGCGGGCGAGAACCTCGAGGTCGACCCCCGCGCCGGCTCGTGCAGAGCTTCCAGGCGCTGTGGAGCGAGGAGGTCAAGAGCGCCGGGACCTCGAGGGGCACCTGGGAGATCGAGCCGGTCGGAACCTCCTGCCGGCTGAGGGTCACCCACGACGAGCTCGCTGAGGACGCCAACTCCGAAATCTACGGCGGCTGGCCGATGATCCTCGCCGGCCTGAAGACGCTGCTGGAGACCGGCGAGCTGCTCTACACGCCCGGATCGCTGCGCTACTCGCAAGCGACCGCGTAGACATCTACTGGATCCGACTGGCGCCCGCCGAGCACCTCCGCGAGCTCGGCAGGCAGCAGCAACCAGCCACAACACGCAGGTCTCGGTCACGGGCGCAACGCTAGCTCCAAGTCGAAGGTTCACTGTCGGTCGGACTCCAGCCGCGCAGCTCATCCATGCGGCACTACCGCTTCGAGCCACGACCGACAAGAGGAGCAGCGTCCGCCCTTGGCGGAGATGGGCCCGGAGAACGAGTCCTGCGTCGCCAAGGCAATCGCCGCCCGACGAGTCGGTGGAGGGTCAAAGCGATCGTCGACAAGATGCGCGCTTTCCGCGCGGAGCGGGGCAGCCGACGGGTGGCGGCGGAGGCCCGTCCCGACCCGGAAGCGGGTCCGGTCGTGCGGGCGATCGGAATCGTGGCAAAGCGCGCGTGAGCGTGCCGGCCGCACCTGGCCTTGGGGCTGTCCTTCCCGGCCGGGCGCTCGCAAGCTCGTGGCTCGGCGGCTTGCGCTCCAGGCGCGCCGACGGCTGGAAGCCGCGGCGAGTGTCGTGGTCGTCGCGAAGCGGGACTGGGACCCGGACGGCACGGTGGCTGCGATGAGGCGCATGCGACATCTCTCTCCCGTCATCCCCGGTAGCTCGTCGACGACGAGGTGCGCAACCTGGTCGAAGCTGCCCACGAGTAGGGCGCTGAGCTGATCAGCGCCAACTGCGACAGGCTCGAAGCACTCGCGCAGGCCCTGCTCGAGCACGAGATGCTCGAGCAGGACGAGGCCGCCAAGGCCGCCTGGGTCCAGCCCCGCATTTAGTTTCGCCCTTGGAAGGATGCCTGCGGTGCATCTTCACGGCTGACCGATGGAGGATTCCCCTCCTACCGGGTCGCCGGCGTGAAGGCGGCTCCACCGACAGGGCTGGACGGACGGCTTGCGCTTGCCCCGCCCCAGAGGATCATCACGTGCCCCGTCCATACGGCTGCGGGGGTGACGCGCCCGCTGAGCGGCGCCTGGGGGAGCGTCGACCAGCGGTTCGCCGTCGGGTCGAAGGCGAACCCCTGCGACGATTGCGATGGGCCGGTGAGGCTCGTGATTCCCCCCCAGATCAGGAGTTGCTTTCCCGTCCACACCTCGGCGAACTGCTCGCGGCCGGAGCTCATCCGGGCCAGCTGACGCCAGTGGTTGGTCGCTGGGCTGTACGCGAGCACGATTCTCGCGAGCGTCGCCGGCTTTCCTGCGTGCGACGCGCCGTAGCCGCCCACGACGAGCATCTCGCGCCCGTCCCAGCCGGGAGTCGCGTTATAGCGGACTGCGGGCAGCGGCGCGATCCTCCGCCAACTGTTGGTCGTTGGGTTATAGGCGGCCGCGCGCGCGAGGCCTGCCGGATACGGCTTGCCGTCCGGATCGAGACCGCTGACGTAGGCAATCAGCTCGCGGCCGGTCCACACACCCGCGGGCGTCTGACTGGGAGCGAGCGGTGAGCTCGCGAGCGTGCGCCACTTGTTCGTGGCCGGGTTGAACGCCGCACCGTCCGATTGGAAGTCACCGCAGCAGCCGCCGCCCGAGTAGATCATCAGGTGACCCGTCCACACGACGAGCCCGCTCGGGCCGCTGGACCTGGGAGGGGCGGGCAGCCTGCGCCAGTGGTTCGTCAGCGGGTTGTAGGCCTGGAAGTCGAATGGACCGAAGGTCAGCATCTCCTTGCCCGTCCAGGCGGCGGTGTAGTGGCCCTGATAGTTGCCGACGGGACCCTTGAAGGGCGCCAGCCTGCTCCACCCGTCGGTTGCCGGACTGTACGCAGCCGCAACATCGACCGAGAGCGGTGGCTTTGGCTGGGCGCGGCCGAACACCAGCATCTGCCTGCCGGTCCACACGCTCACCGTGATCCCGATCGGGGCAGGTGAGGGCGCCGGCGACAGGCGCCGCCATGTTCCGGCGAGCGCCGAGCTGGCGGTCGGCACGGCTGTGGAGCCGGCCGCGTGCGCCACGGCACACCGCGCGAAGCTCGCCGGCGCGATCACGAGAATAAGCGCGAGAGCCAGACGCGAGCGGCGCGCATCGCATCGGCCCGCCGAAAAGGCCCCCCGAACGCGAGCGCTAGCAGCGAGCGGGCGGAGCATCCTTACGTTGGGCTCACCTGACACCCCGACGATGCTCGCGCGCGGCTCATCAACCGACATCAGGGCCACCCCCGTTCGTCATGCGGGAAACCCGCATCTGGACACGGCACCGATCCGGGGGAGGCGCTTGAGGCATCGGTGCTGCTCAGCCGCGGCCAACCTCGCGCTGAGCGGGAAACCCGACGAGCGGCCAGGAGCAACACTCACGGGGACAGGTCAGCGCCCACCGCCCAGACCCGCAAGATCGTGAACGCGAGCAGGGCACTCACCCAGCCGGCGCTTTCTAGTTGCCACGATCCCGATCGCCCGCTATCGCCCAGCAGTCGCTCGGCGCGATACCCGCGGCTTGACGACCCTCCAGGAGAGCCGCACCCAAATTCAACATAGCCGCATTCGGCGACCAGCAGGACCGTGCCTCGTGGTTTCGCACGGCACTGCGTTTGCGCGGGTAGCAGGGACGGCAAGATCGCTAGCTGCGACCCTGTTCGGCTGAGCACCAGCGCTGGAAGAGCAGTCGGCCGCGGCTCGCCGGCGTGGCCCTCGGACTTGCGCAATCGCCCAAGCGCGCTCGTCCGCTTCCGCCCGACCGGACGAGCGAGATCAATCGGGATCCGAGCGTTCGGATGGCTTGACGCTCACGATCGCTCCAGCAGCCGGGACGTGGCCAACGCCCCGCGGGGCGTCCGATCGCGTTCGTATGGTTGGCAGTATGATTTCGGCTGCTCGCAACCGCGATCCAGCTGACGCAAACAGGCGAAACGGCACGGGCCAGCTCGACGCCGTTCTGGTCCCCGTTGCTCGCAGTCCCGATCATCGCCGGCGACGGGCACGGCGTCGCTCTGCTCAATAGTGAGGCCGACACGCAACGCGCGCGCATGCTCAACCTGCCCGGCCGCGGTCCCACGATCGCCACGGGCTACGACAATCACGGACGCCGGTGGCGCGTCCCCGTCAGCACGCGACTCGACCGTTACTGTGGCAGTGCAGGCTGGCGGATTCGCCATCGCGCAGCGCTAGGTAGCCACTCGTGGGCTGGAGCGGAGCCACTACGGACGAACACATGATGCAGCGGACCGTCGAAACCGGCGACGGTGCGTACGGGACGGTGTCGCTGCATGAACCCGTCTTGCGCTACGCCGGCAATCCGATCCTGACAGCACATCACGTCAACGACGTGTGGCGGGAACCCCAACAGCAGGTGGTGACCGTCCACAATGCCGGCGCCTGCGTCGTCGACGGGCTAACCGTCCTGCTATTTCGTTCCCATCTGCGTTGCGGCATCAGCGTAATCGGCCTCGCTCGCAGCCTTGATGGCGTCCACAGCTGGACGGTCGACCCTCGGCCTGTGCTGATGCCGGCAACAAACCTCGACGTGTTTGGAGCCCACACCGAACCCGCCCAGATCGTGGCCATGGAATCCGGTGGCGTCGAGGACGCCCGGATCAACGTCGTCGAGGGCACCTACGCGATCACCTACAGCGCCTACCACGCGCACGTAAGGAACCGCGTCCGGGTGGCGCTCGCTACGACCGAGCACTTCACGCAGATCACCCGTCACGGCCCGCTGCTCGCACAGGACATGCGCAACGTAGTGATATTTCCGGAGCGGCTCGACGGACGCTACGTTGGCCTGTTCCGCCCCAACGACACGACCCCCGGCGACACCGAAGGCGCATACACGCAGATCCGGATTGGTTTCGCCGACGACCTACGAACAGGCCCGTGGGACATCGATGAGGAGCCGATCATGCGCACCGGAGGTGGACCAAGCGCATTCTCCGACAAGATCGGCCCGGGTGCGCCCCCGGTCAAGACTCGCCACGGCTGGCTGAACCTCTTCCACGGCGTCCGCACGACAATGGACGGTAACCCCTACGTCCTGGGCGTCGCCCTGCACGAACTTGACGATCCACGCAAGGTCAAGATGTCAAGCATCCCGATACTTTTCCCGTCCCGCGCCGACTGCCGTGTCGCCGACACCGACTACGTGCACGTCCCCAACGTAGTGTTCTCGTGCGGCATGCTTCGCCGCGACGACGGGAGCACGGTCATCTACTACGCCGGTAACGACACAGTCATGAATATCGCTTTCTCCCACGAGGACGTGCTCGCCGAGCTGTGCCGGCTCTACGGCCAAGATCCAAGCTCCGGTCGGCTCGGTTACGCCCCGTGGCCCAAGCCGAGCGAGTCTCACCGGTGACCACGAGCGAGAGCTCCTGCGCCGCACACGTCGACTGCACACTGCGATCCAGATGCTTCGCCCCACGACAGGCCGGGGCAGCCACTTGCGCCATCGAGGCGATCTCGAGAGCCACGACGGCGCTCGCCTTCGCCCCAGCGGCATGCGCGGATCGTCGGCGAGCCGGACGCTTGCATTGCCACCACGGAGGGAGCCGTCGGTCTGCGGGAGTGCGCACGAGCGCTTTGGCGAATAGCGATCGTCCCGATCGGCCCTGCGCGGTGCCGGCGACCTCGCCCCGTGTGCCGGCAGTGTGAGTGAGCTTTGTTAGCAGCAGTTCACACGCCTGCGGGCTGGCTGATCGAACGTAGAACAGCCGGCTGCAGGGACCTGTCTGGTCCGAGGCGGCTGCGGCACGTCAGCACATAGTGGTTCGGCGGGCTGAAGCGTGGCGGTAGCGAGCCAACCGAACGAGGATGAACCGCTCGTCGCGATCGATCTCCGGTAGCTGCGGGTGATCACGTCGTTCTCGCGGTGGGGGATGAGATGCGCTCGCGTAGCACCGGCTTGGCGATCTTGCCAATCGGGGTCCTGGGTAGGTCGGCCTCGATGAAGACGGCGCGCGGGACCTTGAACTTTGCCAGCACGTTCTTGCAGTGCTCGATGAGCTCGTCAGGCTCGGCGGCGCTGCCGGGACGCAGCACGACGAACGCAACCGGCTCCTCACCGAACAGCGGATCCGGCCGACCAACTACCGCCGCGTCGAACACGGACGGATGGGCGTATAGGGCGTCTTCGATCTCCTTGGGGTAGATGTTCTCGCCACCGCGGATGATCATGTCTTTGAGCCGGTCGACGAGCACCAGGTAGCCGTCCTCGTCAAACCGGCCGAGATCGCCGGTGTGCAGCCAACCTCCACGCAGCGTCTCGGCCGTTTCCTCGGGCTTACCGAGATAGCCCCGCATGACGTTCGGGCCCCGCACCGTCACCTCGCCGACCTGTCCGGACGGCAACGGCTCGTCGTCCTCGCCCACGACGCGGACCTCCTGCCCTGGCAACGGCAAACCCACCGTCCCGGGCTTGTGCAAGCCGCTCAGCGGATTTGCCGTCGTCACCACCGTCCCCTCCGACTGGCCGTATCCCTCGAGGATGGGAACGCCGTAGCGATCCTCGAACTCGTGAATCGCCGCGGCGGGCATCGGCGCGGCTCCGCAGACCACGCACCGCAGCGAGGCGGTGTCCGGCCGGACCTCCGCCGGCAGCCCGGACAGCATCGCGTATATCGTCGGTACGGCGGAGAAAAACGTCGGCCGCACCCGCTCCACGAGATCCCAGAACGTCTTCGGGTCGAACCTGGGGGCGATCACCGTGGAGCCGCCCGCCACGAGCGGCGAGACGACACTGACCATGATCCCGTTGACATGGAACAACGGCAACACCAGCAAACAGCGATCGGCAGCCGTCATCTCGAACCAGTCGACGATCATCGCGGTTGTCGCGACGAGGTTGGCGTGGTCGAGCATCACGCCCTTTGGGCGTCCAGTCGTTCCACCCGTGTAGATCATCAAGGCCAGCTCGTCGGGCTCCGTCCTCGGCGCCATCACGTCAGTCGCGCCGTCTCGCCGCAGGAGCTCGTCGACCACGTACACGCGCGCGACGCCGCCCTCGACCTTCGACAACGACGAATCATCCGCCACGACCAGCCGGGCGCCCGAGTCGGTGAGCTGGTACTGCACCTCGGGTCTTGTCAGGGCAGGGTTCACCGGCGTCAGCGCTGCGCCGAGCCGCCAGGCAGCGAACATGATCGTCACCAGCTCCACGCTGTTGGGAAGCACTACCGCCACCACATCACCACGGCCGATGCCCATCCCGACCAGTGCGCCGGACACCCGGCGTACCTCCGCCGCGAAGCTCGCGTTGTCGAGCTCTCGGCGGCCGTCAGCGAGACACGGCCCTCCCGGATGTGAGGCGGCCCGCTCGTCGGGCAGCACAGCCAGATGCATCATTAGGTGGGTTCTCCTCCTCAGCGGGACATTGCCGCTCATGGTAGGCGCCCGACCCGCACTTCCATTCAGCAGGAACGCCGAACGCTGCACCGCGCCTCGTGAGGAGCACCGATAAAGTGCGGCACCGTGTCGGGGGAACGGCTGGGGGAGCGGCCAACGGGAAATATATGGGCCTGGCACGCTGACCCACGGAGGCACCCTGTTCTCGGGACCTTGGTTCGCGATGAATTCCCCGCTATCGGCGGAATCCGCTGCCACGACGCGGCGAAGGAATCGAACCTTCCAAGCCGGGGGGCTGCCCCGCCCTGCCGGTTTTGAAGATTGCGCCCTGAGCAGGGATTTCCCGTGGTTCTTGGGGGTTTGGGGGTTGGGTGAGGCTGGATGGGTTGCGGCGGGTCAGATTTGACAAGTTCGGGACATGGTTCGGGACACTGTTTCGACCAGCGCGCGTCACTGATCCTTGGCCGAGGGTTGAGCGGCCTGAGCGCTGAGGAAGACAGTGTCGAGCCACGGGGGCTCGGTTGCGCGAGAGCCGACTGGCAGCCGTCACGAAGGGGTCGCTGAGGTCGCGTCCGTAGTGCTCAGCGAGCTCGGCGGCGGGCTGTTCATCGACCCGCCAGCCCCTGGCGGCCAGAACAGCCTCGAGGTTGCGGGATTCACCGCCGGCGAAGAGACTCGTCATGTCGATTCCCGAGCGCTCGGATAGCTCCCGGACGCGGTCGCCGCCGGTGGGATCGCCCTCGATCCGGTCGAGCTGAAGCGTGCCGCCCGGGGCGGTGAGCGCATGTATCCGGGACAGGAGGTCGATCCGGGCATGCGGTGTCAGGTATGCGAGGAGCCCCTCGGCAATCCACGCCGTCGTCTGGCCCGGCGCGAAGCCGTGTGCTGCGAGGGCTGCCGGCCAGTCATCGCGCAGGTCGATCCCGATTGCCGTTCGCGAGCACCGCGGCCTGGCG
>CAWFKF010000128.1:0-41724 GCA_963816005.1 uncultured Solirubrobacteraceae bacterium
GTATCCTGACCCCCTGGCACGAGGCCGCAAACGGCCGTGCTGCCGCCTGACCGTAGGCGCTCAACCGCCCCTGCTAATATCACCCGTTGCGCTTGCGGGGCATGCTTTCGTGCTGCGCGGCGCTCCTCGGCGCGGTAGCGGGGACCGTACCGGTCGCCAGAGCCGACGCCGCGAGGAACATTCTTGAAATCACCTGATGAGAGCGAACGAGCGTGAAGGTACGACCGTCGGTCAAACCGATGTGCGAGAAGTGCAAGATCATCCGCCGGCACGGCCGCGTGCTGGTGATCTGCTCGAACCCGCGACATAAGCAGAGGCAGGGCTAAGTGGCACGTATCGCTGGCGTCAATATTCCACTGAACAAGCGCGTCGAGATCGGGCTGACGTACGTCTACGGGATCGGCCGGTCGACCTCGAACCAGCTGCTCGCCGAGGTCGGCGTCCCCCCGGACACCTACGTCCGTGACCTGACCGAGGAGGAGGTCGTCAAGCTGCGCGACCTGATCGACTCCTCGCTCACCGTCGAGGGCGACCTGCGCCGCGAGCGTTCCCAGAACATCAAGCGCCTGCAGGAGATCGGCTGCTACCGGGGCCTGCGGCACCGTCGCGGCCTGCCCGTCCGCGGTCAGAACACGAAGACCAACGCGCGCACGCGCAAGGGTCCGAAGCGGATGCAGGTGGCCGGCAAGAAGAAGGCGGGTAAGAAGTGAGCGCGAAGCGCGAACGATTTGAAGCGATGCCGGAGGCGGAGCCTCGGCATCAGGACGCGGGGCTGGATGCCCCGCGGCGGACTCCATTCGGAGGCCGGGCAACAGTTTCAGAACGCGGGTCCCGAGGACCCGCGGAGGACTAATGCCGGCACCGAAGCGCCCCGCGCGTGGCCGCCGCCGTGTTCGCAAGAACATCCCGATCGGTCAGGCCCACATCAAGACGTCGTTCAACAACACGATCGTGTCGCTGACCGATCGCGAGGGCAACGTGATCGCGTGGGAGTCCGCCGGCGGAGCCGGGTTCAAGGGCTCGCGCAAGTCGACGCCGTTCGCCGCGCAGGTGACAGCCGACGCCGCCGCCCGTAAGGGCATCGAGCACGGACTGCAGAAGGTCGAGGTGTTCGTGAAGGGCCCCGGATCCGGCCGTGAGACGGCGATTCGCTCGCTGCAGGCCGCCGGGCTGGAAGTGACCGGCGTCAAGGACGTCACACCGCAGGCCCACAATGGCTGCCGCCCTCGCAAGCGGCGCCGCGTATAGCCAGGGGATTCGATGGCCAGAGACACATCGCCACAGTGCAAGCAATGCCGCCGCGAGGGCCAGAAGCTGTTCCTGAAGGGGGAGCGCTGCCTGACCGACAAGTGCGGGGTCGAGCGTCGCTCGTATCCGCCCGGTGAGCACGGCCGCGGGCGCCAGAAGCAGAGCGAGTACCGCGTCCAGCTGCGTGAGAAGCAGAAGGCCCGCCGCTACTACGGCGTGCTCGAGAAGCAGTTCCGGCTCTATTACGAGAAGGCCAGCCGTCAGCCCGGCATCACCGGCGAGAACCTGCTGCGGATGCTCGAGTGCCGCTTCGACAACGTGCTCGTGCGCCTCGGCTTTGCGGCCTCGCGTCGCCAGGCCCGCCAGCTGGTCCTGCACGGTCACTGGACCGTCAACGGACGTCGCGTGAACATCCCCAGCTACCAGCTGCGCGACAACGACGTGATCGCCATTGACCCGAAGTCGACGGCGGCGCAGGTGATCCGCGAGGCAACCGAGCTGACCGGCCAGGTGCCGGCGTGGCTCCAGGCGGATCACGATTCGCTGACGGCGAAGGTGCTGCGCAAGCCCGAGCGGCGAGAGATCGCCGCGCCGGTCGAAGAGCAGCTCATCGTCGAGCTGTATTCCAAGTAGGACCAAAGCTTTCAGTCGCGCGATCCCCGGGATCGGCGCGACGCTGACAGTCGTCCCAGGCGACGGCAGGAACCCACGACGTTAGGACCCTGATGCTCGACTTCCAAGTCCCCCGAATCTCCAGCGAATCAGTCGACGACAATCGCGGCTCGTTCACGATCGAGCCGCTCGATCGCGGGTTCGGCTACACGTTCGGCAACTCGCTGCGGCGCGTGCTCCTGTCGTCGCTCGCGGGGGCGGCTGTCACCAGCGTTCGGATCGAGGGTGTGGCCCACGAGTTCTCGACCATCCGGGGCGTCAAGGAGGACGTGACCGACATCGTCCTCAACCTCAAGGGGATCGTGTGCCGGATGCACTCCGACGCGACCGAGATCGAGGCGCCCCTGGTCGTCACCGGCCCCGGTGAGATCACCGCCAAGGACATCGACCTGCCCTCCGGCGTCGAGATCCTCAACCCCGACGCCCACGTCGCCACGCTCGAGAAGAAGACCAAGCTCGAGGTGTATCTGACCATCGGTCGCGGGCGCGGCTACCGGCCGGCGGAGGAGAACAAGTCCCCCGACCAGCCGATCGGCGTGATCCCGATCGATTCGATCTTCTCGCCCGTGCGCCGCGTCGCCTACAACGTCGAGCAGGCCCGCGTCGGCCAGAAGACCGACTTCGACAAGCTCACGCTCGACATCGAGACCGACGGCTCGATCGATCCGCACGCCGCGCTGCGAGAGGCGGCGGAGATCCTGATCTCCCAGCTGGCCATCTTCACCGATGCCGACCGCGTGATCGAGCTGCGCGAGGTGGGCACGCCGGGCGCGCTGGACACCGGTCTCGGCGGAGCCGGCGCCGGCCTGGCCGCGGCGAGCCGTCCGGCCAACGCGATGGACGACATCCTGATCGAGGAGCTCGAGCTGGGCGTCCGCTCCTACAACTGCCTCAAGCGCGCTGGCATCCAGACCGTCGGCGACCTCATCTCCAAGACCGAGTCGGAGCTCAACGCGATCCCCAACTTCGGCAAGAAGTCGATCGACGAGGTGATCGAGACCTTGCACGCGCGGGGCCTCGGGCTTCGGAACGACTAACCTGTCCTGACCATGCGCCACCAGCGGAAGCGATACCAGCTCAGCCGCAGCGCCTCGCACCGCAAGGCGCTGCTGATGAACCTCTGCAAGGAGATCATCGAGCACGAGCGGATCAAGACAACCGAGACCAAGGCCAAGGCGGTCAAGCCTGAGGTCGAGAAGCTGATCACGCTGGCCAAGCGCGGCGATCTGCACGCGCGCCGTCAGGCGCTGTCGGCGCTGGGCCAGGACAAGTTCGCGGTGTACAAGCTGTTCGACGAGATCGCGCCGCGCTACAGCGAACGTCCCGGTGGCTACACGCGGATCCTGAAGCTCGGGCCGCGCCGCAGCGACTCGACCGAGATGGTCTTCATGGAGCTGGTGTAGGAACCCGGTCGGGGGGCGGCTGGCGGCCGGGTTGGGCGGCGGTCATGGGCGTGGCTCGGCTGCTGCTGGAGTACGACGGGAGCGGATTCGCCGGCTGGGCGCGTCAGCCCGGGCATCGCACCGTGCAGGAAGAGGTGGAGCGGGCGCTCGGGGTGGTGCTGGGGGGCGGTCCGGGTTCTGCAGGTTCTGTAGGCGGGGCGGGCGGTGCGGGTTCTGCGGGCGGTGCGGGTTCTGCGGGTTCTGCGGGCGGTGCGGGTTCTGCGGGCGGGGGCGTTCGGCTCACTGTCGCGGGGCGGACCGACCGGGGGGTCCATGCGTGGGGCCAGGTCGCGAGCTACGAGGGTTCGCCCGCGCCGGTGCGGGGGTTGAACGCGGTGCTGGCCGACGATGTGTCGGTGCTGTCGTGTTCGGTCGCCCCCGACGGCTGGAGTGCTCGCCACGACGCCACGAGCCGGGCGTACTGCTACCGGGTGCTGGCCCGGGATGCGCGGAGCGCGCTGGAGTCCGGGCGCGCGCTGTGGTGGCCGCACCGGGTTGACGTGGGGTTGCTGGATCGGTGCGCGGCGGCGCTGGTGGGGACGCACGACTTCACGGCGTTCACCCCGACCGAGACCGAGCATGTGCGGTTCGAGCGGGATGTGTATCGGGCGCAGTGGCGGCGGGGTGGTGTTGGGGGTCTTGGGCGTTTCGGGCGTCTTGGGGGCGTGGGCGCTTCCTCGGACGTGCTGGAGTTTTGGATCGAGGCCGACGCGTTCATGCGGCAGATGAACCGGGTGCTGGTCGGGACGATGCTCGAGGTGGCCGGCGGGCGGCGGACGGTGGCGGATTTCGCGGCGCTGCTCGGAGGCCGCCGGCGGGCGGAGGCGGGGAAGACAGCGCCGGCGCACGGGCTGTACCTGGCCGGCGTCGGGTATGGGGGGGAGCGGGTCCTGGGGTAGAGCGGCTGGGTTGCCGGGCGGTAGCGGTTGGTGGCGGTTGCTGGGTCGCCGGCTGTGGGGGCGTTCCGGTGGGTGCCGGCGTGGCGGGGGTGCCGGCGAAGCGGGGGGTGCCGGCGTGGCGGCTTGCTGGGGAAGGGAGGTTGGGCTGGCGGGCGGGGCCGCCGTGGCGGGGCGTGTGACGGGTCTGTGACGCTGCGTGTCGGGTGTGCGACGGGTGTGCTTGGTCTGTGTGCCGATTCGGTGGGATCGGGCGTGGGGTGGCTGGGGATGACCGATCCTGGGGCGACCGCTCACGGATTTCATGCTTATGTCGACAAATCGACCAGCCTCGGAGACTCCTCGGCCGCCTAAGCACGACATGCATGCTTATCTGCCCAAGGTCGTCTCGTCGGCGGCGATTTGTCGACATATGCACGCCGGCGAGGGTCGCGAGGCCACGATTTCGTGGATTGCCGCGCAACAGCTCGGGCTGGTCACTACCGAACAGCTCCGGCTCGCCGGGATCGAGCGTGGGGCGCTTGGGCATCGCGTCAAGATCGGGCGGCTGCATCCGCTGCACCGAGGTGTGTATCTCGTGGGCCATCCGGTCCCGCATCCAAACGTGCCGCTGCTGGCCGCGGTGCTGGCGTGCGGTGAGCACGTGTACATCAGTCACGGCTCGGCGGTTGCGCTGTGGGACCTCGTCCGGGCTCCTGGGTCCGACGTCGATGTGACCGCGGTCGGGTGGAACTGCAAGTCACGGAGCGGGATTCGGGTTCACCGGGTCGCTGAGCTCCACGCGCTGGACCGACGGATCCGGTCTGGCATCCAGGTGACCGCGCCGGCCCGGTCCCTGCTCGACTTCGCAGGGGCAGCGTCCGACGAAGAGGCTCGCCGAGCCATCGCCGAAGCTCGGGTGCGCCGGCTGCTCCGCCCCGGTGAGCTCGAGGCCGCGGCTGATCGCGCCCCCCGGCGAACCGGCACCGCGCGCATTCGCGCCCTGCTGAACCACGAGGGTGAGCCCGCCCTCACCCGCTCCGACGCCGAGCGCCGGATGCTGGTGCTTGTTCGCGAAGCGCAGCTCCCGCCCCCGCGCACCAACGCCCGCGTGCTCGACGTGGAGGTCGACTTCCTGTGGGCGGAGCAGCGCCTGGTGGTCGAGGTGGATGGGTACGCGTTTCACTCCAGCGCGCGCAGCTTCGAGCGCGACCGCAAGCGCGACGCGATCCTCGAGGCCGCGGGCTACCGGGTGATGCGCGTCACATGGAAGCAGCTGATCGAGGAGCCGATCGCCGTGGCGGTACGGATCGCCCAGGCGCTGCACGCCGCCATCCCGAACCCGAGCATCCCATAGCCGCCCCGCCTCCGACGCCCCGCCTCCGACGCCCCGCCTCCGACGCCACCGCCTCCGACGCCACCGCCCCCCCAACGCAACCGCCCTCACCACTAGCATCACCCGCATGCGTGTGCTGCTCACCAATGACGACGGGATCGAGGCCGCGGGTCTGCAGGCGCTGCGGCGGGAGCTGCTCGCGCTGCCGGGGATCGACCTGGCGGTGATCGCGCCGGACGGCAACCGCTCGGCGATGGCGCGCTCGATCACGACGCGCCGGCCGCTGTGGGTCCAGGAGGTCGAGTTCGGCGACGGCACGGTGGGGTATGCGACGGACGGGACACCGGTGGACTGCGTGCGGCTTGCGCGGCTGGGGTTGATCGAAGGCTTCGAGGCCGAACTGGTGGTCTCGGGCATCAACCACGGGTCCAACCTTGGCGACGACATCACGTACTCGGGCACGGTGGCGGCGGCACTCGAGGCGATCGTCCTGGGGCTGCCGGGGATCGCGGTCTCGCAGCAGTCGCGGGCGCTGGAGCTCGACTTCCGCGTCGGCGTTCGCTTCGACTTCGACGTCGCGGCGAGGTTCACGGCACGCCTGGTCTCGGACCTGGAGGCGGTGCCGCTGCCGGCCGGGACGCTGCTCAACATCAACGTTCCCGGCACCGAGCCGCAGGGCGTCGAGGTGGCGCGGCTGGGCAAGCGGATCTATCGCGACGAGCTGTCGCTGATGCAGGACTCGGGCGGACGGCGTCTTTATCGCATCTACGGCGATGCGAGCTATGAGCGCGAGGAGACGGGCACCGACCTGGCCGCGGTCGATCAGGGCCGGATCGCGGTGACGCCGATCCACTTCGACCTCACCGATCACGAGGGCATCGATGCCCTGCGCGCTCACGACCTGGCGCGCTTGATCGTCCCGGCCGCGAGCGAGATCGAGCCTTGAGCAGCGGCCAGGGTAAGCGCGGGAGCACCAGCGGTCCGGCCGCCAGCGGCGTCGGCGCCGCGGCCGCGCGAGCCGCCGAGCTGCGGCGCCAGATCGAGCACCACAACCGCCAGTACTACGTCTACGACGACCCCGACGTGGGCGATGACGTGTACGACGCGCTGATGACCGAGCTGCGCGAGCTCGAGGCGGCGCACCCGGAGCTGCTGACCCCCGACTCGCCGACGCAGCGCGTGGGAGCCGAGCCGGTGGACTACCTGGCCAAGGTCAAGCACCTGCAGCCGATGCTGTCATTGGCCAACGCGCGCTCGCCGGAGGAGCTCCGGGCCTGGATCGAGCGGATGCGCAACCACCTGGCCCGCGAGGGGATCGAGGATCCGCAGTTCGAGTTCGTGGCCGAGCCGAAGATCGACGGTCTCGCGATCTCACTCGTGTACCGCGATGGCGTACTGGAGCGGGGCGCGACCCGGGGCGACGGCGAGACCGGCGAGGACGTGACTCACAACCTCAAGACGATCGCCGCGATGCCGCTCCGCATCGAGGCCAACGACCCCGAGGATCCGCCGCCGCTGGTCGAGGTGCGCGGCGAGGTCTACATGTCGCTGTCGGACTTCGCAGCGCTGAACGAGCGCCGCGCGGCGGCCGGCCTGTCGACGTTCATGAACCCCCGCAACTCCGCGGCCGGCAGCGTGCGCCAGCTCGATCCCAAGCTGGCGGCGGAGCGGCCGCTGTCGATCTGGGCCTACGGCATCGGCGCTACGGAGGGGTTGTCGTTCGCCACGCACTGGGACGCGATGAGCTACCTGCGCGAGCACCACTTCCCCGTTCATCCGGACATCCGGTTGCTCAGCTCGGAGGACGAGGTGATCGAGCACTGCCGGGCCTGGGAGGAGCGCCGGGGCTCGCTGGACTTCGAGATCGACGGCGTGGTCGTCAAGGTCAACGACGTCGAGCTGCAGCGGCGCCTGGGCTCGGTCGGGCGCGAACCGCGGTGGGCCATCGCCTGGAAGTTCGCGCCGACGACCGCGGTGACGACGCTCAAGGACATCGGCTGGAATCCGGGCAAGTTCGGGGACCTGCACCCGTACGCGATCCTGGAGCCGGTCCACGTCGGTGGCGTGACGGTCAAGCTGGCCACGCTGCACAACGAGGAGGACCTCGCGCGCAAGGACATCCGCCCCGGCGAGGAGGTGATCGTGCTGCGGGCCGGCGACGTGATCCCGCAGGTGCTCTCGCCCGCGCCGCACGTGGCGGAGCGCTCGGACCGCCCGCCGGCGCCGCATCCGCCCGAGCGCTGCCCGGTCTGCAATACGCCGACGGTCAAGCCGGAGGGCAGCGTGTTCACGAAGTGCCCCAACCGGGTCTGCCCGGGCCGTCAGTGGCAGCTGCTCAAGCACTTCGTCGGCGCGATGGAAATCGACGGGATCGGCGAGAAGCACGTGGACCTGTTCATGCGCCTGGGCTGGGTCACGACGGCGGCTGACTTCTACCGCCTCCAGGCCGGAGCGATCGCCGAGCTCGAGGGCTTCGGCGAGGTCTCCGCGGGCAAGCTGGTGGACGCGATCCAGGACTCCAAGCCGCGCCCCTTCTCGCTCGTGCTGTTCGCGCTCGGGATCGAAGAGGTCGGGTACGTGACCGGGCGCAGCCTCGCCCAGCAGTTCCGCACCATCGACGCGCTCCTCGCCGCCGGCGCCGAGGAGATCGAGCAGACCCCGGGCGTGGGCCCGAAGATGGCGGTGATCATCCACGCCCAGCTCGCCGATCCGCAGATGCGCGAGCTGATCGCTGATCTGCGCGGCGAGGGTCTGACCTTCGAAGAGGAGGGGCCGCCGCCCGGCGACGGGCCGCTGGCGGGCAAGACGCTGGTGCTCACGGGCACGCTCCCCGGGCTCACGCGTGAGGACGCGACGCAGCGGATCCTCGTCGCCGGTGGGCGGGTCACCGGCTCGGTCTCCAAGAAGACCGACTACGTGGTGGCCGGCGAGAGCCCGGGGTCCAAGCTCGAGAAGGCACAGCGGCTCGAGGTCCCGGTGATCGATGAGGAGGGCCTGCTGGCCCTGTTCGACGGTCAGCCGTTGTAGCGGGCCAGCGCGATCGTCATCGAGTCCTGCCAGCCGTGCGCGGCGGTCGGGTCGACCGCGTCCATCAGGAACGCGAACACGAGCGTGTGCCCGTCCCTGGCGTGGCAGTAGCCGACCAGGTCGGACACGTCGCGGAGCGTCCCCGTCTTGCCCAGGCACCGTCCGGCGGCGGCGGTCCCGATCATCCGGTCTGAGAGCGTTCCGGTCTGGCCGGCCACCGCCAGCGAGTGCACGAAGGTGGCGTTGGTGGCCATTCGCCCGAGCACGGTCACGACCTGCCGCGGGCTGCTGACGTCATTGCGCGACAGCCCGGACCCGTCCTCGAGCCGCGGGTGGACCCCGATCGTGGCCATCGTCGCGCGCACGACCGCCGCGCCGGCCGCCGAGGAGCCGGCGCCGCCGAATTGCGCGCCCACGCCCTTCAGCAGCATCTCGGCGAAGAAGTTGTCCGACGGTGTGTTGGTGAGGGCGATCAGCGTTCCCAGGCGCGGGGAGTTGACGCTGGCCATCGCGGTCGCGTTGGCGGGGGTCACGCCGGACGCCGTCGGCGTGCCGTGCGGCACCGTCACGCCCGCGGAGCGGAGGGCGAACACGAGCTGCTGGGCGGCGAACACGGCCGGGTGCATCTGCAGCGATGTGCCCTGCTCGTCCGCAAGCCCGCGGTCGTAGTCGAGCGCGCTGAGCGGGCCGCCGATGTCGTAGGCGGTCTGAAAGCCGTAAGGAGCGGTGCCGCGCAGAGAGTCGAAGTAGGACTCATCACCCACCACCCCGCCGTGGACGGCGGTGATCCCGGTCTGGCGGATCAGGTTCGACACCAACCGCTGCATGGTCGCCCCGGTTCCGTAGGCCGAGGAGTCGAAGCTCGCCGAGCCGAAGCTCGGGTCGCCGCCGCCCCGCAGGTACAGCGTCCCGGTCCAGACCCCGTCCGGTCCGAGCGTGCCACGCCCGAAGATCCGGGTCACCAGCGTCGCGTTCGGGCCCATCTTCAGCAGCGCCGTGGAGGTCGTGTAGACCTTCTCCACCGAGGCTGGGTAGCGCCCGATGCCGGCGGCGGACGAGTACAGCTTCGCCCCGGTGCTGAGATCCACGACGTACGCGCCGCTGGAGGAACCGGCGGATTGCAGGCCGGCCGACAGTGCCCGGCTCACGGCGCGCTCGGCCGCCCGCGTATGGGCGGAAACCGGTGCGGCGGGGCCCGGAGCGACGCCTGCCGCGGCGGCCACCGGGGGCGCGGCGAGCATGACCGACACCGCTGCGAACGCCGTGAGGAGAGCCCTCATCGACGTATGTAACCGCTCGCAGCGGCAAAAGCTTCGGTTCCGGCGCAACTGCGTGGTCGTACAATCGAAGATCGCATGGGCAAGGTCGTCAAGCTCGACACCTCGACCGATCGTCCGTCGGCGGGTTCGCGCGAGTCCGTCGCGCGACGGCGCCAGCAGCGCTCCCGGACGGCGCTGGTGCTCGGTGGCGGCGGGTTCACCGGCGGCGTGTATGAGATTGGCGCGCTCCGCGCGCTTGATTTGCTGTCGGTCAACCGCACGGTGAACGAGTTCGACGTGTACGTGGGGACGAGTGCCGGCGCCTTTGTCGCCTCGGCGGTGGCCAACGGCGTCACGCCCGAGGAGATGATGCGGGTGATCGTCCAGCAGGTCCCGACCCCGTTCCCCGACGCGAGTGTGAACGCGCTCCTGCGGCCGAACTACAAGGAGTTCGCGCTCAAGGGGCTACTGCTGCCGCTCCAGATCGCCCGTCTAGCACGCACACTGATCCGGGATTTTGGCCAGATCTCCGCGGTCGACATCGCCGTCGGCCTCGCGGAGGCGCTGCCCTCGGGCTTGTACTCGGGCGAGGGGATCGAGCGCTACGTGCGGACGATCCTGTCCGATCCGGACCGGACCGATGACTTCCGGCTGCTGGACAGCGAGCTGTACCTGGCGGCCACCGATCTCGACACGTGCGAGCGGATCGTCTTCGGGGCTGAGGGCTGGGACGACGTGCCGATCTCGAAGGCCGTGAGCGCGTCCACGGCGCTGCCGATGCTCTACAAGCCGGTGAAGATCAAGGACCGGGAGCTGATCGACGGCGGCGTGCTCTCGACGACCAACCTCGACATCGCGGTCGAGGCTGGCGCCAAGTTCGTCGTCGTGGTCAACCCACTCGTGCCATACGTCAACGACTTCGAGCGCCAGATTCCGACGATCACGGGGTCGCGGGCGCGGCGCGTGTCGGACATGGGCTTCCCCCAGATCGGCTACCAGACGTTCAAGCTGCTCGCCTATCAGCGCCTGCACGAGATGGCCCGCCGGTGGGAGGAGCGCTATCCCGGCGTCGACATCGTCCTGATCGAGCCCGAGCCCAACGACGAGCTGATGTTCCAGACCAGCGTCATGAACTACACCTCCCGTGTCGACATCGCGCGCCACGGGTTCCAGTCGGTGACGCTGAAGCTGGCTCAGGACTACCCCCGCTTGAAGCGCGTGTGCGCGCGCCACGGGATCGAGATCTCGGCCACGCGCGTGCGCAAGGTCGTCAAACACTTCGAGGCCGAGCGCGAGAAGACCCGCGCGTGGCGCAAGATCCTCGAGCAGACGACCTCGACGCTGCTACGGCAGTCCGCTCAGGAGTAGCCCCTCGAGCCAGCCCGAGTCAGCACTCCTGCCGTTGGGGCGATCTTCCTCTTGGTGCGCCCCGGATTACGGGCGACCGAGGACCGGGATCAGATCCCGGCTGGGTGCGGCGTGGCCTGCGCTGATGGCATTTCACGGAGGCTGGAGAGGAAGAGGGTCTTGTCGATCCGACCGTTGAAGATCGGGATGCCCAACTCGACACACTTGACGATCACATCTCGGCGCTCCAAGCCGGATTCGCGTGCGAGTTCGGTGGGCGTCAGGTGATTGGCCATCGGTGCTTCCTCCTTGGGGATTCACTCCATACCATAAGTATGCCGTTTCTCGCGGACGGCCTCAACGGAAATTGGCCGTCCGGGCCGCTCAGGAGCAGGGTCTTGCGCAACGAGCGATCGGTGCGGTGTGCCCGGGCTCGATCAGACCGGATTCGGGATGTCGACGAACACGTGTTCGACGCCGAATCGGCCGGCCACCAGCTCGCCCAGCCGGCGGATGCCGAACGTCTCGGTGGCGTAGTGGCCGGCCGCGATGAAGTGGACCCCGGTCTCGCGCGCGTCGGCCATCACGTGCTCGCGCGGCTCGCCGGTGATGAAAGCGTCGAGCCCTGCGGTGACCGCCTCGGGCAGGCTGTCGGCACCGGCGCCCGAGATGATTCCGACGCTCCGGACGGGATCGCGGCCGTCGCCGAGCAGCAGCGGCTCGCGGACGGTCAGCGAGCGGACGCGGTCGATCAGCTCGTCGATCGGCACGCCGGGCTCGGCGAAGCGGCCCGCGACGCCGATCGGACGTCCGCGGTGGACCCCGAACGGCGTCGTCTCCACGCACCCGAGGCCACGAGCGATCAGCGCGTTGTTGCCATGCTCGAGGTGGGCATCGAGCGGCAGGTGGTACGCCGCCAGCCCGATCCCGCCGCACAGCAGCGTCCGCAGCCGCGCTGCCTGCTCGCGTGAGATCCGTCGCTGCTGGAAGTTCCACAGGATCCCGTGGTGGACGAGGACGAGCTGCGCGCCCAGCGACGCCGCCCGTTCGAACAGGGCGAGCTGACCCGAGACGCCGGTGACGATGGTGTCAACCTGATCGCGCCCGGGTACTTGCAGGCCGTTAGGGCCGTAGTCCTCGAACTCCTCCACCATCAGAAGTCTGTCCAAGAAAGCGAGAATGTCGGCGGTTTCAGCCACGAGGCTCCTGATCGGCGATTGATGGCTGGACAAGCCTCGCATAAACGACCCAGTTCAGATTCGTGCCCGGCAGGGGATCGAGAGAGTCCGCTTCGGTGAACGACTTGGTCGTGTCCCAGGCGCCAAGCGTGACCCCGCGACCCTCGACGTGCGACGAGCACGAGCCCGTCGGCGCGGTTCGCCGTGGCGACGGCCGGGCCTTCGCAGAACTGTACGAGCGCTTCCGCAGGCCGATCGCACCTACGTGCTCGGGATGGTCGGCGATCAAGGCCGCGCCGAGGACGTCACCCAGGAGGTGTTCATCTCGGCGCTGCGGCGGATGCGGGACACGGGGCGCCCGGTCGCCTTCAAGCCCTGGGTCTACGAGATCGCCAAGAACGCCTGCATCGACCACTTCCGTCGCTCGCGCCGAGCCGAGGAGGTGCCGCTCGAGACCGACGAGGGGGTGTCGAACGCCGATCGTGGCGCGCTGACGCTGTCCTCGACGCCCGACCTGCAGGTCGAGAGCAAGCTGCAGCTCGACGACCTGCGCGGCGCCCTCGGGGGCCTGTCGGAGCGCCACCACGAGATTCTCGTCCTGCGCGAGCTCGAAGGCCCCCCTACAAGGAGATCGGCGAGCGCACGGGCATGTCGCTGCCGGTCGTCGAGAGCACGTTGTTCCGGGCCCGCCGGCGGCTGACCGAGGAGTACGACGAGCTCGTCAGCGGCCGTCGCTGTGAGCGCGTGATGGCGGTGATCTCTCGGCCGAGGGTGGAGCATCGCCGCGCTCGCTCGGCATCCGCGAGCGTCGCCGGATGGCCAAGCACCTGTCGCGCTGCCAGCCCTGCCGGCGCGATGCCCGTCTCCAGGGTCTCGACGACTCGTTGTTCGAGACGCCCGGGCCGGCGCAGAGGATCGCCGCCCTGCTGCCGCTGCCCTTCCTCCCCGGCCGCGGCGCACTGGCCATCGCCGGCGCCGGAGGCGGCCTGGTCAGCGTCGGCCTCGGCCAGGCGCCCAAGGCGCCCCTGCTCGGCCTGCCGGCAGCTCACTCGAGCGCCGCCCACGGTACCCGCTCGGCTCACAGCGCGGGCGCGGCCTGCGGCGGGACGACGGCGCACCTCACCCGCTCTGCTGCGGGGACCGGCTCCTCCAGCGGTGGCGGCTTGCCCGCCGTCGGCGGACCGGGATCGGGCATCGCCGGCGGGCGCGCTGTCGGTTCATCGCGGAGCGGCTCCTCGTCTCCGGGATCCGCCGCCGCCAGCCAGTCCTCACCGTCCACGGGCGCCTCGGGCTCGGGGCCGATTGATCCCGTCAAGGCCGTCGGCGGGGTGCCCACCACGGTCACAACGCTGCCGGCGCCCTCCCCAACCTGCACATCCAGCCGCCGCAGGTGCCGCCCGTGCAGCTGCCGAGTTTGCCGAAGCTGCCGGGAGTTGGTTCACTCCCTCCGGTGTCGGTCCCCAAGCTCCCGCAGATGCCGGCGGTGCACCTTCTGTCAGTCCCGAAGCTGCCGCCCTTTCCTAACCCCACGTCGCTCGTACCTGCGCTGCTGAAGCCGACTCAAGTGATCTCCTCACTTCCGCTCGTCGGCAATTCGCACGGCAACGGTTGACCGTCCCCGAGGGCAGCCAAGAGCCCGCGGGCGGCCAGGATGAGCCACTGATCGAGTGGCTCATGGACACGCATCTGTATTCGATCGGCGCCTACTTCTGCGACCAGCACCCCGACCTCGTCGAGGATGTGATCCGGGAGAGCGAGCTGATCGAGGGGCGTGGCCTCGCCCGCCACGCGGCCGACGAGCACATTAGCCTGGAGGAGGCCTTTCAGACCCTGATCACCGGTCTGGCCATTCGCTACTTCAAAGCCGTCACGGGCTGACACGTGGGATACTGGACCCATCGTCGGGGCGTGGCGCAGCCTGGTAGCGCGCACCGTTCGGGTCGGTGAGGTCCCCGGTTCAAATCCGGGCGCCCCGATTGCTAGAAAGCCCTGCTAACGTGGGGCTTTCTGCGTTCTAGCGTCGGGTCCGTTTGGACGCTGCGGAGGTCGATTCGGCCGTTTTATGACCGATGTGTGACCAATCGTGGCCTTCGACCAGCGCTTTGAGCCGCTCGCGCTCCTCGTCGCTGCGGCGCATCGCGTGGGCGTAGACGCGCAGGGTGAAGGCGGGATCGGTGTGCCCGAGCTGCTGCATGACGTGGGTCGGGTCCTTGCCGATCCGATCGCGACCAGGATCGAGGCGAACGTGTGCCGCAGCTTGTGCGGAGTGATCCCGACCGGCAGCGGCTGCAGGCCACGCTCCTCGACGAGCCGGTTCGCGTGTGCCACGACCGCGTCGACGATGTCGTGGCGCAGGTTGTCGCGTGACCGGGCCTTGCCGGCCGAGGTGACGAACGCCGGGTCCTGAGGGCCCGTCCGCTCGCTCGCCGCCTTGTGCTCGGTGAGGATCTCGCGCAGCAGCGGCAGCATGTCGACCTCGCGCATGCCCGCGTCGGTCTTGTCGCGGCCGACCTCGAAGCGCCCGTTAGCGAGGTCCACGTCGCGCCACAGCAGGGCCCCGGTCGCCGACGCGCGCCCCCCGCCGAGCATCAGCATGGCGATCGCCGCACGCCTGCCGGTCGTCTGCACCGCCGGGCGCTGCGTCCAGCTGCGGCCGTGGCGGTCGCTGACCTCGATCACCGCCTCGCCGCGGTTGAGCTGGCCGGCGGCCTCGAGCAGGAGCGCGATCTGCTGGGCGCTGTCCAGGTGCACGGGCCGCGGCCTCGAGGCCTTCAGCCGCCGGCGCTTGCCGACCGCCGGGTTGGCCGGGATCTGGCCGTGGTCGACGGCCACCGCAAGGATCTGCGCGAGCAGGTCGATGTGCATGTTGATCGAGCGCGGCGACAGGGCGCGCGCGCGCCGGCGGTAGCTTCGGCCGCGCCGATCGACGTAGGAGACCATCATCGGCTTCCCGCTCTCCGCCGCCGCCGTGATCTGGGCCGCCTCGCGCACCTTGCTCTGGCGGTAGCGGTCGACCTCGGCGACTGTGATCTGCGAGAGGTGATGGCTCTTGAAGAACGGCAGCAGGTGGTTCGTCAGATCGTTTCGGTAGTGGTTGGCCGTGTTCGGCTCGACCTCCAGCTCCTTGGTGGCGAACCAGTCGTACGCAAACTCGTGGAAGGTCGGATCGATCTCCGTCACCGGGGCCGGATCAGGCCGTTGAGGCCGCCAGGTGCCGAGGTCGACGTCGCGCAGCACGACCGCCAGCTCGCGCTCGGCCATCTGCATCGTCCACCCATCCTCGGGGCGCCCGAGCTTGATTACCTGGCGCTTGCCGAAGGCGCGGAAGCGCAGCGAGAAGCTGCGCCGGCGGCCGTCGGGCGGGAGCACCTCTCCGCTCGCGCGAGGTGCCATCAGCTTTCGCGAGGAGCCGACATCGGGCTCAGTATGAAGGCTCTTCGGTCTCACGGAATGCCCGGGCGGTGGTCTGATGCGGGCGAGCGCGCTACGTTCTGGCTCCTCGTCGCCGAGTGCCTAGCGGTCGGCTGTGGCCCGGCCTGCGGGAGCCATGATCGGACGCGGATCGCCCGCCGGTGCCGGCGGACAGCCCGTCAGTGGCCGTCCTGGCCGCGGACACCGAGCAGCTCGGCACCTGAAGCGGTGCGATTGGTGCGGCGGCGCCGCTCCCGGCGCGGCTTCGCTCGCGGAGGCGGCGCCAGCGGCTCCGGATCGCTTACCTTCCTGAGCGCCACGGCGACGCGGGCGGGCGAGAACCCGAGCCGTGGCCGCGGCCCGCAGCCGAGGCGCACGGCGCCCAGCTCGCCGGCGTGCTCGTACACCCACCAGCGGGTCTTGCCGTGCAGCCGGGCGATCTCGGTGGCGTCGACCAGCTGCTCGGGCTGTTCCGGCATGAGGCCGCCCAGCCTGACGGCGAGCCGATCCACAAGCAGGTCCGCGAGCCGGTCCAGCGCGACATCGTCATAGTCGACGGGCTCGCCGCGAGTCCGAGGCGCGGCGCGAAGCGGGATTGGCGGCTGAGATCCCAAACCCGCTCCCTGTCACCTCTGGCTCCTGTAGACCGGCATATGGGCTACGTACTGGGTCGGTCGTAAGTAGCCCCGCTCGAGCGGGCGAAGAACGCATCGGTGCGCGCGAGGCGTGTGACGGGAGCCGTCGGATGCCGGTGAGACGATGGCGTCGTGCCGTCGCTCCAGGAGGCCGCTTGAACTACGCGCGTCGCCAACAGTACCGCCGGCCGTCGCGAGCGGGTGTGACCGCAATGGCGAGCGCCGCGGTCATGATGCTGGCGCTGGCTGCCGCGAGCGCGGGCGTCGTGTCGGCGGCTGGAGTCCTGCTCGCGGTCGCGCTCGGGTCCGGCCTCTACGCTCGCCACTGGCTGTCGCTCGCCGAGCGCAGCCGGGTGGGCGCTCGCTCGGAGGACGAAGTCCGGCGTGCGCTTGCGCCGCTTCACGGAGAGGGGTGGCGGATGCGTCATTCCCTGGCGTGGCGCGGGAGCGGGGACATCGACTCGTTGGCGATTGCGCCGACCGGACTCGCGTTCGCCGTCGAGACGAAAACGAGGACGTACGACGATCGCCATCTCGCTCGGGTGCGCGAGCAGGCGGCGTGGCTGTCGCGCCGGCGTCGGCGGTTGGTGTCGGCGCGGCGCGGCGCCGGTCGTCTGCGTGGTTCGCGCGCGGCGGGTCCAGCGGGTTGAGCAGCAGGTGCTGGTGGTCTCGATCGATCGGCTGATCCCGTTGCTCCGATGCAGGGCCGGCGGGTTCGGTCGGCCGCCGACGAGCTTGGCATGCGCGGACTTTTCGGCCAGCGGGAGCGTCTCAAATGAGCGGATTGCATAGGCAGCCCCGCTCACGGAAACGCCCCGATCAAGTTCCCTCAGTTCCGCGCATTGCGGCGAAGACTGCTCGAAAAGCGAGATGTTCGTGCTGGAAGGAGAGCAGGGGTCGCCGGTTCCCGGCGCGATCAACCGGACGCTGCTGGATCACGCCTACACCGGTGGTGCGGCGGTGGTGGGCGCTTCGCATGGAACATGGGAAGCCCGCTGCGGACCTGGTGGTTCTACGGTTCCGTGAAGTGCTTGCTGCCGACGGGGTCGCGGCTAGCACGTCGCCGGTCACGGATCGAGCGACGAGTAGGTCGCTCAGCTCTCTGGTCCGGAGACCTGCCTTGCCGTGGTTGCGGTACTCGGCTTGGAGGGCCGCGACGCTTCCTCGATCGTCCCACGGGCGCTCCCGGAATGGGGTTCGGTGCGCTCTCCCTCCACATGGTCCCGATTCCTGTGCGGGCAAAGACCCTCGACATGACCGCACCCGCCTACACTGGACTTCGTGACTGCGCTGGTGGTTGCGATCGTCACGGCGGTGGTGTCGGCCGTGCTTGGCGGCCTGGGCACATACTTCGCCGCCCGGCGCGACCTGCAGTTGAAGTTCGATGCGTCGCTTCGGGATCTGAGGGTCGACGCCTATAAGGCGCTCTGGAAGGAACTCGGGGTTCTCGCGAAATACGGGCGGCCGGATCCACTGTCGAAGAGCGAGGCGCAGCAACTGCGCGGCACTCTCGGGACCTGGTACTTCCAGACCGGAGGTCTCGTCCTGTCGACACAGACTCGCCAGGACTACTTCGCGCTCCTCGACGGCCTTGAGGTCGTAATCGCTGCGAGCGGCAACATCCTTTGCTTGGACGACGACGAGTTTCTCCGCGTGCTCGGGAGCCGTCTCCGCACGGCGATGACGCGGGACGTAGGGACGCGGCGAACGTTCGTCTTCCGGGGGGACCCGGAGCGCGACAATCCGCGTGTGGAGGCCGGGACCTACCTTGCGGGAACGGCGCGGCTGAATGTCTCGTCCAAGCGGCGGCTCAACGTGAAGCCCAAGCTGAGGTTCTTCGCGGCGTTGCGCTCGGATAAGCCCGAGATTAGGTTGCCTTACGAAGCGCAGTGCTTACACTGGGACGCGGCGAGGCGCGAGCTCTTGGTCCGGGTCACCGCCGAGAGTGGCGGCCCGGAGGAACGCGTCTTTATGCTGGAGGAGGGGCGGATCGTGGAGGGCCCGAAGGGTTGGGGGCGCAGCGATGGTCGGCGCCGCAGCACGAGCAGGATCTGGAAGCAAGACGCTGACGGCCGTCTGCAGGACCCGTAGACGATGGCGCCTGAACGTCCCCGCGTGCTGGTCATCCTCGACCTCGCGAACCCCGTCGATGGAAGCGGAACCGTCTACCACTGGGATCCGGTCGACGCCAGCAGCGAGCTCGTAGTGCTCTGGGAGGCCGAGCGTTGCCCCGCCGACTTTCTCGAGGCGCCGGAGGGGGTCGTGTGCATCGCGGTTCCGCCAGGCTATACGGAGTACCGGTACCAGTTGCGTCACCAGCCCTTCGCGGACCCGCTCGCGCTTTCATGGCGCGGGCAGGTCAGAGGCAGTGCGCTCATGGTCGTCGCGATCCTGCCGCGCGGGTATCTGTTCGCCGAGCCGCGCCAAGGCTCCGATTGGCCCGTGAAAGCCAAGTTAGTGGCGGATCGGATGGCGATCTATTGGTTCTTCGGCGGCGGCGACGCGACGGTCGAGCCGGCATGGCGGATGGCGCTCGCCGCCCGGCCTGGCCAGCTCGCCGAGTGTTGCGCAACGATAAACGAGCATCCGTCGCCTTCACCGCCGCCGGAACCACCGGTGCCCCCGGGACCGGTCCGGCGAGAATGGGCTGAGCAGCGTGCTGAACCGATCGCAGGTCCGCCTCCATTCCGGGCGCCTCAGTACATCTGCTATGTCAGACGCGCTCGCCTGGACGAACTCTTCGCGCAGATCGACGCGGAGACGCTAGCCGCCCCGCGGCCCGACGACGCGCTCACGCAGCTCTCGTTTGGCCATCCTGACGCTGGCGCGGAGGATCCACGCGCGGCTCGGGCAACGCTTTCTCGGCTCGCGCTCGTGCTGCGATACCTCCGGAAGACCGTGCGGATCGGGGATCTGGGAGCGATCGTCGAGTCCAAAGGCAAGCTCGACTGCGATTGGTATTCAGTCACGCTCGACGCACGCGCGACGGCGTGGGATCCGAGCTCACCTGCTATCTACCTTGAAGGGCCTGTCGGGAGATGGACGCTGGTCCTCAGCTGTGTGAAGAGCGAGTTTTCCGGGCTCAACCGCGAGCACGATACGTACATCCCGACGTCGACAAATCGTTTCTTGTTTGAGGGGCGACTCGCGCTTCCGCTCGAGGGGCTCGTCCGGCTCGTCGGCGCCGATGCCGCCACTTCCACGCTCAGCGGCTCCCCACTGTACCTCGTGGTCAACCCGCTGCGAGTCGACCTCGGCGCCCTTGGCGATGTGGCCCTCTAGGATCTCACTCCTCCTTGCTGAGCCGCCGGAGTTCCTCGCGCTCGCCACCGATCCAGACGACGAGCGCGTCTTCTCGGGCAAATACCTCCATCTGGACGGGGCACCTTACGCACTTGGTCGCCGCATCACACGGGGTGACGAGGCAATCGTCTTCGAGCTCGTCGACCTCCGCCTCGGCTACTGCGCGGGCGTCGTGAAGATCTGCCGCTACAAGCCGGGAACGGCACGATATGTCAGCTGGGCCGTGACACAGCGCAAGGAACGCAACCCTCATTCCGACCTGCCGGACGTGGAGCTGCATCCTGCACGGCTCGTGCCCGTCCCTGGCGGCGTCGTGAAACTCCAGCCGTACGTGACGCCCAGCCCGGAGACGGCGTGGGCGACGCATGCTCCGATCCTCGACGTGCTTACCCTGCTCGAACAAGACCGTGTGGAAGAGGCCCTGCGAGTGGCGGAGCTGCTTCTCAAGCAGGAGGGAAGCCACGGCGTTCTTCTTGAGGCGAAGGGTCTCGCACTCGAGCGCCTGGAACGGCTCGACGAGGCACGGGAGGCCCTCGAGGACGCGCTCGAGGCTCATCTCAAGGAAGGAAATGCCGGGCGCCTTCGCACGACATACATCCTGGCGGGCGTACTCCACAGACTCTACGAGCGTTCGGCAGGGTCAGGCGGGACCACGCTTTCGCTAGAACTACCGGACGGCACAGTTCACACGCAGACATACTTCGCGGCGGTCGAGGCTGCCGCCGCGGATGACACACTTGAGGATCGTGCGGTATTCGTTCTGCTAGAGGCCCTCGCATACGAGCCGTACTTTGCTGGGGGGCTATTGCGGCTCGGCGCATACACCGTAAATGCCCCAGCAGCAATCGAAATAATCCGGGCAATCGTCACCGCGCTCCTCAGGATCGATCCGGCCGATCCGGACGTTGGTGAGTTCGCCGAATTCGTGCAGAAACGGTACGGCGACGACAAGTCGCAGAGTCTGCGATCGGTCGAAACAGCTGCCGAGCCGGAACATGCCAACCTCTCCGCCGACACGCGCGCGAGACTCGACCGGTTCGATGAGCTGTATCAGCCGGAACCGATTCGCGCACGGCAGGCTGCGGCACGACATGATGCGGCTTTGGTGCAGGCAGCCTATGGACGGTTCGCGAGCGCCGAAGGTCAACTGCGTGAGGCGGTCGATCTTGATCCGGACCAACCTGACCATCGCCTCGCGCTCGCGGATGTGCTCGAGTCACAACTGAAGACGGGCGAGGCGAAGCGCGTGCTGGAGGAAACTACGCGACGGTTTCCCGACGGTACCCGCGCGTACGAGACACTCGGAGATCTATGTGCTGTGCACGACGAACATGCGGAGGCCAAACTCGCGTACCTACGAGCCCTCGCCACGGAGCCAGACGAGCGCTGGAGAGTGGAGTTGAAGGTAGGCGAGGCGTTCGAGAAGCTCGGTGAGCATACGCGCGCCATCGAGTTCTTCCGGGCCGCGCACCGCGAAGCGCCAGACGAGCCGTGGACGATCCTCCTACTCGTGCAGGCGCTCCGCAAACCTGCGTTAGATGCCAACGGCGAGCCTTCCGCTGACCCGGTCTTCCGGGAGAGCCTCGCGATCATCGAAGATGCCATCCGCAGGTTGCCGCCCCATGCGCCGCTGCTGGTCTGCGCGGCTCAGTCCTTTCTCGCGGAAGGCCGATACCGCGACGCGCGCGACGCCCTCAGGTCGGCGGTCGACGTGGACCCGGACGACCAGTTGGCCGCAGAGTTCCTCACGGACCTCGAACGAAACGTCCCCACCGACTAGCCTGCGCGGGCGAATCGGTCTAGCCTCCGCCCCCCTAACGCATCTTCGGGATCATTCTCGCTCGCAGAGTGATCCCGTAGATGCGTTAGTCGTCTGGTGGTGGGGCTATGTTGGCGTGAGCGATGTCGTCACGTGGGAAGAGCTGGAGCCAGGCCGAGGCGGTCTGTCCGAGGCCGGAGCACGCCGGGTCGCGGGTGCGGTTTGCTGGTCGTCACGGTCCGCCGGAGCACCGTCGACAGCGCTACATGTGCGTCCCGGCGAACAGCGATCGCCCGCACCGCTTCACCGAGCGTTTGCCGCGCGAGGAGTCCTGGGCGGATGCTTGCGAGGCCTGCGAGCGCGACGTCGACCTCCACGAGGGTCCACACGCGGCGCGCAAGTAGGTATCAGTTCGTCGCTCGGGGGATCGCCGAGGCGTTGAAGATGGTCGGGGCCGGCTCGACCTACCGCGACGCGGCGCTGGTCGCGCGGGAGCGGGCGAAGCGACTGCGGTCCGACCCCGGTAGCGGCGAGCTGCGGTTCTCGCGGCACGGATCGCTGGTGATGGACTGGGTGGAGGTATTCGCCCCGGTCGTCTTTGAGCCCTACCGCCCGAGCGAGTGGCCGGCGAGTGGGTCGCTGCTGCTGGACGACTTGCCGTTCAGGGTCCGCGACCCAGACAGTGGCCGCCACCGGATCGCGTTCCGGATCTTCTGCGCGATGGGCTATGAGGAAGGGCGCCCGAAACTGTGGCGCTTGGAGGCCTTCACAAGCAAGTCGCAGCCTGACTGGGAGGCGTTCCTAGGCGTCCTGGGGGGCGCGCCGCCGCGGGTGGTGTGCGACAACGACCATGGCCTCACAAACGCGGTTCGCGCTCGCTTCCCCGACGCCGAGCTGTACCTGTGCGAGTGGCACTTGCGCCGCGCGCTGGAGCGGCTGATGGGCAAGATCCGAGCCGAGGACGGCCAGCACAAGGACGCGATCGATGAGCTGCTGGAGCAGGTCGAGGCGGCGTTCACCGGCCCCTCGTTCTGGGCGCCGTTCCTCAAGCGCGCACACGCCGCCGGCATCCCCCGCCTGAGCGACTGGCTGAACAGCACCGGGCGGATCGTCGAGGAGCAGTTCCAACGGCGCGGACCGCGCTGGAAGCGGCCCGCGGACATACCGCTGACAACCTCGCCGCTGGACGCGTTCATCAACCCGGTCCGCGCGTCGATCCAACCGCGTGCGTACGGGTTGAAGAACCGCGAGCGCACCAACCGGCTGTTGATGCTCATGCAGCTGCACGCCAACCGCCAGGACGACGAGCGCGCCTACGTCCGGCAGATCCGCGAGATCCTCGAGGCCAACCAGGGCCGACCCAACATCATGCGCCGCGCGATCATCGATGCCGGCGGCGGCGCGTCGCTGCGCTGACATCCGGCAGTAACGCATCTCCGGGTCCATCTTCGTCCTCAGAGTGGACCCGGAGATGCGTTAGGGGGGCCTCCGCTAGCCACGACCGTCCGCGTCGCAAGCAGCGTCGCGCTGAACGGCTGTGTCAGGCCGGGTGACCGATTGCTCCTGCGGGTCCGAAGCAGTCACGGTTGCGACGTCGCCGCCGGTGTCCCGCGTTACCCCTCGCGGGACATAGACGGCCACGCCGGCGCCGTCAGCGGCGAATACCCGCGCGGGCACGAAGGCAGGTGTCGGCCCGCCCTTCACCAGCGACGTGCTTGTCGCCACAGGCAGGGGCGACGGACCGACCACGGCGCCGGCGGCTCATGCGTAGGCGCCGCATAGACAGCGCCTGGGCGGGGGCCGCTACTCGAAGCGCGAGCGGGCGGAGTCGGCGAACACGCACACGACGAGCAGGCGAGCGAGCGTGTCGGCGAGGGCCGCCGGGGTCTCGCGAGAGTCCTCGTCGAGGCAGGTGATCGAGCTTGAGAGCCAGCGCACCGCCTCCTGAGTCTCCCGCACGACCGACGGTGGCTCCTGGTCCAGCCGGGAGGACTCGAGCAGCGGGCCAGCGATGTCGTAGATGACCGGCTGCCACTCCTCGGCGGTGTAGCCGTGCGCGTCGCCGTCGAGCTCGAGCGCCCGGTGGCAGCGGTGAAGGGCGTCGGCCGCGTTGGTCTCGGCGGTGTCGAGAAGCTCTCCCCGGAGCTTGTCTTGGACGCTGTCTGGGAGCGCGTGGAGGAGGTGCATGGCGACGCTGAGCGTGGCGGTGGACGGGATGGCCGTCGCCAGGAGCGCGATCGCCCGCTCTGGGATGGCGTCCGCGGCATTGCCGAGCAGGAGCCCGCCGTGGGCGTCGGCGGCCAGGTAGTGGACGGCGAGTTCCTCGTGGGTCCAGGGGCGCCCGAGATGGCGGTAGGTCTGGCTGAGGTCGATCACTCTGGATTGGCAGCATGACGGGAGGTGGCGGATACCGCGGCCTCGTGTCGACGCCCACGTTTGGTCGGCGGGCGAGGGGCCCGGGTGCCGGGGCGCCAAGGGGCCTGAGCCATACCTAGCGGGGAGTGGGTGAAGCGTGTGAGATCTCGCGGGCGGTCGCGGCGGTGGCGGCATTGGACGCACGGCGCCGGCGCGCGATGTACGGGCGGGCGGTCGCGTTCGGGGTGGCAAACACGCAGTGCAGCTCCGAGCGGGAGCGGCAGTTCGGGGCGTTGCGGCTGTTGACGTTGTCGACGCTGCGTCTGCCGGACGTGGCGCTGTACGGCGAGCTGCTGCACTCCTACGCGTCGGAGCGGCGCGCTTGCTGTCTGGTGGCGCAGACGCTGATCGGTGCCTCGTCGGGAGCGATGCGGCTTGCCCACCGGGCGCTCGAGACCCATGCGCTCGAGGTCGGGTATCGCGCCGACGCGTGGGTGGAGCGCGCGGTCGACGACACCGACGGTGAGCTCAGCGGGAGCGTCGCTGACGAGGAGGGCCTGTCGGTGGCGTTGGAGCAGGCGCGGCTGGCGACGCTGGCGCTGACGCGCGCGACCGCGGCGACGGCGCACGAACCGATGCTCGTGCCCGGGCTGATCGCCGACGCGCTCGGTCATCTGCTCGTGATCTACCTGATCGCGGTGGAGGTCGCGTCGGCGGAATGAGCGACCTGGTGCTCGCGGCGCTCGAGCGCCTCCCAGCACGCGTTCGCCGGTTCGTGGTCGCGGTCGGGGCGCTGCTGGGGCTCGGTGCGGTGATGGCCGCCCTGACGCTGACCGCATCACACGGCGGCGAAGAGCGACGGTCGCCCCCGCAGCACCCCGTCGCGACCGTGCCGCGGACCTCGTCACGACGGCTCCCGCTGCCCGTCTCCACAGGGGCGATGCTTCAGGCCCGCCGGGTGGCGGAGCGGTTCCTCGCCGGCTATCTGGCGTTCGCGTACGGCCGCGGCAGAGCACTCGCGATCCGTGGCATCACGCAGACGCTGCGCCGCCAGCTGTTGTCGAAACGGACTCAGCTGACGCCGGTCGAGCGTCGCCGCCGCCCGCGGGTCGTGTCGGTGCAGACGGTCGGCACGACGCCGGTGTTCGTGGTCGCGACGGCTTGATCGACGACGGCGGTTTCGCGCGGTATCGCTTGCAGTTCACCCTCAGCCGCTCGACTGGCCGGTGGGCGGTGAGCAGCGTCGAGGAGGGGTGAGCTCCTCTGCCTGTCGTCACGCGGAGGCGAAGCGTCCGGATCTTGCTGGTCGTCGCGGCTGGCCTCCCGCTATTGCTGGCGGGCGGCGCGGCGGTGCTCACGGTCATGATCGGTCAGAGCTGCTCGGGCGGTGGTGTCGGCGATGCGCCCTCGCCGGTGGCGGTGCGCGACATCCCGGCGAGCATGCTCGCGATCTACCAGCAGGTCGGCGCTCGGTACAAGCTCCCGTGGGAGATCCTTGCCGGAATCGGCAAGGAGGAGTGTGACCATGGCCGCCTTCCTGACCCGTCGTGCACTCCACAGCCGGGAGCGAAGGGCCCGGGCGTCGCGAACTTCGCGGGGGCGTCCGGGCCAATGCAGATCGGCATCGGCGGCGCCGCCGGGGACGAGTACGACGCGCTGCGGCGCTTCCTCCCCGACCCGTCGTTCGGGCCGCACGACCCGACGACCGCGGTCGAACTCGCGGCGCTGGTATTGATCAAGGACAAGGGAGCGCCGAGCGGCCAGCCGATCGACGCCTACCGCGACTACGCCCGCGCATACAACGGAGCCGGCCCGGCAGCCGACGCCTACGCAGCGCGGGTGATCGCCGACGCCCACACCTACCAGGGCGCCGGGACGATCGCGGTCGGAGCCGCGTGCAGCGCCGCGTTCGGCACGCCGGTCATCCCCGGCGCGAAGGCGCGGATCCTCGCCGACGGGGTCGCTGCCGCGCCCGCCGACGCGCCGGCGGCCGTGCAGGACATGATCGCTGCCGGCAACCGGATCAACCGCTTCGCCTACAGCTACGGCGGCGCGCACGGCGACCCAGCCCAGACGATGAACCAGTCCAACCCGAACCCGGCTGCGGTACCGGGCGCCGAGGAGAACGGCGGCCCGGGCTATGACTGCTCCTCGGCGACCTCGTATGTGCTGTGGGGCGGCGGGCTGGGGCAGAGCGTGCTGAGCGGTGGCGTCGATGTCTCGGGCGAGCTTGAGAGCGTCGGCGTGTCTGGTCCGGGGAAGTGGGTGACGATCTACGCGAACGCGGGGCACGCCTACGTCGAGGTCGCGGGGATCTACTTCGACACGGCGGCGGGACTGGGCAACCCGCCCAACCCGCCGCCCACCGGCCCGCGCTGGAGCACCGCCGGCACCGGGCCAGCCGGGTTCGTCGCCCGCCACCCGCCCGGGCTCTGATCAGCGCCAGGCACTGCTGGCTCTCGCGTGGCCCACCGGTCCGGGAGACAGTTGCTGCGGCGGTGCCCACCAGGCCCGATGCCGTTCCGTTGCCGAGGTCCGCTTTTCGTTTCTGCTCCCCGATCAGCGAGCAGCATCGCCACACCGGCGCGCCAGCGCCGCTGCTGCCCGTCCGGGGCGATCACGCCGTCCCTGTGCCGCCCGGCTCCTGCTCGCCTAGCGATGCACAACCGTCGCCGACGGCGCTGGCGACACGGTGCTTGCTCCTGAACGGCTAGCACCGGCTGGACGCGGGATTGCGCTTGGTCGCCGAAGCGATCCGTGCGGCCTCCGGCAGACAGACGACTCCATCCGTGGCAAAGCGATCACGCGCCCTCGTCGCGTCGGCACGAGTGCTTGCCGTCGAAAGGGATCGTCCCGCGGCCGCCGCAACTGCTGCTCCTCCTGGGCGAACACCCGGGCCACCTTGACCGCCAGATCGTTAGCTCGATGGCCGGAATCCCATCGTGAGCAAGCACGCGGTGCGTTTGCTGAACCACCCGGAGCCAGCTAACGGAGACAGGTGCCGGCGCCTGCTCTTGCCGGAGCGCGGCAGTCTCGACGCTGCTCGGCGGCAGACTTGTGCTCGTGCTCGCGTGGGCAGCGAGGAGCTAGCTGCTGGTTTTGTCCGCAAGCAGCAGCCTCGACGGCTGATCTATGCGCCGGCGCGACTGCTCCTTTGCGGCGTGAGCAGCCGCGTGGCAGGCCGCCGTCGAACTGGTGCCTGTGGGCAAAGGAGCAGCGCGCGATTCGACGGTCGGTGCCGATCGTCGCCACGTTGGGACGGGCATCGACGCCCCGCGTGGACTACTGCTTCGATCGGGGCGCTAGCACGGAGGCTGCAAGCACCCGATGCGCGTTTGTGGCGAAATTCAGGTGCGGGACCGGCGCCGGCGAGACACCTGCTCTGATGCACGCGCGGTACTCAGCTCGGGCGCTGCCGCGTCTGCCGATGTCGTTGAGACAGATCGGGTCAGTCACGCGTCCACTGCGATCGCGCTAAGGACCACGATCGAGCCGTTGACCGTCACCTCGGCGTGTTACTTGGCGTCTGGGGCGTTGGGTTCGATCTCGCCAGGCCGCCAGGTCTTGGCGAAGAACGGTTGGAGTGGGTTGTAGAGTCGGAGGATCACGAAGTAGCCTTTGTCCCGGATGGTCTGGAGCCAGTTGTTGGCCATTCCATCAGGGGCGGTGGGCCCGAGGTGGATGTCGGTCGAGCCGTCCTTGTTGGTTTGCACTTTGCCCGATTGGCTCCCGAGGTCCGGCCTTTTCTGATCGGTTTGGAGCATGGAGCGGGTCTGCCGGTCATACAGCATTACGGACCAGAAGCGGCTCTCGGGGATGTCGGGCGGGAGGGTGAGCCGGTAGTCGCGTCCGCCGTCGAGGAACTCTCCGCTTGCGTCGCGCATCGCTACGAGGTATTGCGATCCCATGCCGGGGAGGCGCATGCACATCGCGGGGGTAACGCCGGTGTAGGGGTAGAACCACGCGATCCGCGCGTTGAGCTTGCGTGCGCCGTCGCTGGGGCTGTGGACGACGCCCTTTGGCGTGATCTGGGGCGGTGGGTCGAGGAAGTCGTAGCCGCCGACCCAGAGCGGGTTCAGCCATGCGGAGCCGGGGTAGTAGGCGAAGCCCTCTGCTGGTCGGGGCGCGAACGAGATCGTGCGCGCGGTGGCGTTGCCGACGACGACGGCGTCTTCGAGGATCTTCCGCATCCGCGCGTCGGGCGCGAACGGCTTGCCCTTGACGATCCCGACCGACGCGAGCAGACCCATGATCTCGGGGTCGGCGGCACCGGCCGGCTCCTGCTGCACCAGACCGTTGATCAGCTCCCAGTAGGTGAAGTCGCTGGGTGGGATCGTGTTGATCGGCACACCGGCGCCCTCGGTGAAGCGCGTTGCGGGAGGGGTCGGCAACGCTGCCAGAGGCGCCTTGCCCGCAAGGAAGGTCGCGATCGCCGTACCCTGGGCACCGGGGACGTATTTCGAGATCCGCAAGCCGGACCGCACCGTGTCAACTGCCAGGCTGGCGTCGTTGTCGACCATGAACGCCCGGCCGAGGATGAAGACGCGCGTCGTCCGCGCCCGCGAGACATGGAAGCCGCTGTCGGGCAGTGGGCCGGTGTAGTCCGGCCCCAGGAGCAGGTACCGGCCGCCCGCGGACCGGTCGGGACCCGGCACGCCGAAGTCGGTCACCCATCCCCACCACATGTCATCGATCGTGCCGAGAATGCCCGAAGGCGCAGCGAGCGCCGGCACGTCGAGCACCATCGGTCCGTCGCTCAGGTCCACAAAGCCGGCAAAGTACGGGGTGTCGCAGTTCGCGGTCAGGTAGAGGGAGGCGGAGTCCGCCAGCGGCGAGTAGATCAGCAGCGAGTTGTCCTCGATGCCGATCGCCTGGAAGCCTTTGCGCATCGCGGCCATCGACGCGGCGGGGAACGCGCTCAGGAACGCCTCCACTCCGCGCACGAAGTCGAGGTGGTCGTACAGCAACTCGGCGGTCGCATCCGTCGGCGCGCCGTCGTCGAACTCGAGCGTCCCGAGACGGCTTTCGACCCGGTCGGCCGTGGAGATCGATCTGAGCGTCTCAGCTGAGATGGGGTTGTGAGTCGTCGCAGTCATCGTTGATCCTCCGGGTTTCAGTTCGGTTCGATTTCGCTCGGGCGCCAGGTCGTGTCGAAGAACGGCTCGAGCGGGCTGTAGAGGCGAAACAGCGTGTTCCATCCCTTGCCGGGGAGGGTCTGGATCCAGTTGCCGTCCTTCACGCCGTCGGGCTTGGCCGGTCCGAAGTGCACGGTGGTGGTGCCGTCGGCATCCGCGACCGCCGCCGGCGTCGGGTAGCTCTGGTTGCCCGCGCGGGGGTAGCGCTGTTCGGTCTGGAGCATCGAGCGGGACTGGTTGTCGTACACGGTCAGCGACCAGAACTTGGCGGCTGGGATGTTCGGCGGCAGCGTGATCTTGTAGGCCTTGCCTCCGTCGAGGTAGTCGCCGTTGGAATCGACGAACGCGCCGAGGTACTCCGAGCCGATCTCGGTCAGGCGCATGATCATCGCCGGCGTGATCCCGGTCGCGTAGAAGAAGAACGCGCTGCGCTGGTGCAGAGCGCAGTATCCGGTCGGCGGGGAAGGCGTCACCACCCCGCTCGCGCTCACCGGCGGCGGCGGTGCCTGGAACGTATAGCCGCCGACGAACAGGTAGTTGGTCCACGCCGAGCCGGGGTAGTAGGCGAACCCCTCGGACTCGCGCGCGCGCCAGTTCAGAGTTCGTGCGGTTGCCGTCGCTATCGCCGCCGCGTCGGTCAGGATCTTCTGCATGCGCTCGTCGGGCGCAAACGCCTTGCCCTTGACGATGCCGATCGCGGCGAGTGATCCCATGATCTCGGGATCGAGCGCGCCGGTCGGTTCGTCCTGCACGAGCTCGTGGATCAGCTCGTAGTAGCTGGAGTCGTTCGGGGGAACAGTGTTGATCGCGACCCCGCTGCCTTCGATGAACGTGGCTGCCGGCTGTGGCTTGAGAAATGACCAGTCGAGGTGGCCCTCAGGCGTTCGCCGAAGCGAGGACGTGCCCGCCAGGGCACTGGCGATGGTCGTGCCGTAGCCGCCCGGCTGATACGGGTAGATCTTGAGCGTCTTCTTGATCAGCCCGACCGGAGCAGCCGGATCATCGTTCTCGAGAAACGCGCGCCCGAGCATCAGCGCTCGGGTCGTGCGCACCGGCGCGACGAAGTAGCCGCTCTCCGGTACCTCGCCCGTGTAGCCAGGTGGAAGCAGCAGATACTTCCCGCCCGCGCCCCGATCGGGCCCCGGGAGCCCGAAGTCGGTCACCCAGTGAAACCACATGTCGTCGATCACGCCAAGCGACATCGGTGGCGTCTCCAGCACGATCGGGCCGCCCGTCATGTCCAGGATCGACCAGAAATAGATCGTGTCCGCGTTCGCGGTCAGGAACAGAGACTCCGCGCCCATCAGCGTCGAGAAGATCAGGACTTCGTTGTCCGCGACGCCAGCACTGATCATGCCCCTCCGCAGCGCGGAAGTCGAAGCGCCGCCGTAGGCGTTCAGGAACGCCTCGACGGCGTGCATCAAATCGAGGTTGTCGTACACCCTCGCAACCGTCTCCGCGCTGGGCGCGCCGTCCCTGTATTCGAGCGTGCCGATTCGCGTCTCGACGGAGTCGGGCGTGGTGATTTCGGGCGGGATGGCTGTTGCCGGTGCAGGAGGAACGGTCTGGCTCATGGTCACGTCTTCACTTTCCTGAATCACGTTGGGTCGGCGGTCTTGGTGGCCCCAGGGCTGGATGTGCGCTGATGCCCGCGACCTGGGCCTTACACGCGAGCCGGTACGGGTCGCTGGAGACCATCACGACCGCGCCCGTCTTGTGGGACTCGTTCGTGCTGTTGGTGTTCGGCTCGCTGGTGATGGTGCTCTGACCGTACGCCGCGGGCCATCGGTCCGTCATCGGCCAAAATGGCTGATATGTCCATACGAGGCTTACGCTCGAGGCAACCCCGTGGGCAGCGAGAACGCTGGCGATGCCTCCTGGATGTGGTCGGCGGCACGACCACGCTGGTGAGCGGGAGGGCGCCGACCCACGCAATTTCATCGCGCAGAACAATCCGCCGGACGTATCACAGGCCCCCTTTGGTGTTCCGCTTGACCGGCGGGGGCTCCCTTCAGCTCACGAGGTGAACGACGCCGATCGCGAGGAGGGCAGCTCCGGCGATCAGCGCGCACCAGTACGCGATCCGGCCCTCGTCACGAGTCAGCCAGCTCTTGAAGCTATTGACCGCCTTGGCGGTGCCCTCAGGCGCGAAGGCGTAGGCGACGATAGGGCCCTCCAATAGGAGAAGCATGATGACGTTCCACGCCAGCACGACGAGCACCGCGGCGAACGTCGACACGTGCTGTCGGGCCAGCAGGTCCATCGCGGTGAGGTAGCTGACCCCGGGTAGGCCGATGATCACGGCACCGACGACGAACGTCGTGCGGGGCGTGCCACGCTGGAGCAGTTGCATCGTCTTCGATGGCGGCTTCTCGGCGTTCTCCTCGTGTTTGCGCTCGCGCCGCGCGTTGTAGCGCTGGTTGCGTCCGCTGAAGAACACGAGGGCGAGCAGCAAGAGGACCGCGCCGAGGATGATCTCAGCGATCGGGCTGATGGTGTGCTTCGCCGTGCTCGTCGCGCCGGATGATCCGCCGAGCGCGAACACGACGATCAGCCCGCAGGTGACGCTCATCGCCATGGCGCCAAGCCAGAAGCCGAGCAGCAGGCGCTCGGGCCGTGGCAACAGCAAAATCACCACAACGCAGGCCAGGAGCGTCGGGTAGACCGCCGCAAAGAGGGCCAGCGCGAAGATAGTTCCCATGAACCGGTGCTAACCGCTCAGAGGCTGCTCGCGGTGATGATGACGAACAGGCTTCTCGCACCACAGCGTCCCGTCGTTCTCGAAGGTTGCGACGCGCTCGACGGGCGGCACGTAGGAGGCGCCGGGCTCCGTGACGGAGGCGACGAACTCGAGGATCGAGGTCTTCGCTGCGCTCTCGCTCCAGCTGGAAAGAGGATCGTTGCTGTGCATGATCTGACTGACCTCGGTTCTCCGTCTCACCGGCCCTGGTCGCTGCCCGGGGCCGGTGACTGGGATTTGGATGTGCGGCTCTACATCCGTCGCCGCGCGCGTCGCCGTCCGCGTCTGCGCACGCCGCATACCGAGACGGGCGACAGCGGCCGTCCGAAGGGGTCGATGAACAGCGTGACGGGTCCCGCGTTCGCGGGCATCGCTCCCTCGAGCACCTCGATGGAGTAGGACAGTTCGCCGTTGGTGAGCTGGGGCTCCTTGAGCACGATCACTACGTCCTCGGGCACGTCAGCGCCCGGCTCGAGAAATGACAGAACGGCGTTGGGTGGATCGGTCTCGAAGCTGTTGTCTCCGGCGCCCCACAGGTCAACAAAATCGGCGGTGCTCATATGCCCGACGACCCGCTGGGGCGATCGGAGAAGTAGAGCGTCGACGGGGTGATCCCTCGCAACGTGAGGGCACTATCTGCGCTCTCGATGCCCTGTGCGGTCTGCACGAACATCGGCTCTTCGGTCTCGAGCTGTTCGATCGACGTTTCACTCATGGTTCGGTCTCCTGATCAGGCTACGGGCGGGCGGCGGAAGGAGATTCCTGTCCGCCGCTCGCGGGGTGTGCGTCAGTCGCGAACGCGGCGACGACCTCTCCTTCGAGGTCGACCCGGATCGCCGGCGACGTCGACGACGACCCTGCGGATCGTGCCGACAAACGCCCAGGACGAGTCGCCGGGGTAGCCGTCGCCGCACAGCGCCTAAGCGGTTGCCAGGCTCTGCGCGGTCTCCGGGTCGTTTGCCGCGGCGCGCGCCTGGATCGCGTCGAGGACAGCGGACTCGGCCTCTTCGACAGCGCAGTACGCGAAATCGACGGCCCCTCTCTGTCAACGTCCGGCGAGACGCTCACCATCGAGGAATCAATGAACCTTGAGGGCGAGAACGGAGCATGCCGGACATGGAGACGAGCACGAATGGAGCTGGAGCAGCGGTTGAGGCTGCTGCTGCCGCCGGCCGCGAAGACCAGCTTGGCGTAGCCGAGCTGGGATTCGGGGCCGGCGGGCGCGCCGCGCCCGAGGGGGTCGGCGGTCCTGGGGAGGTCCCTGATCCAGAGCTGGTCGAGCAGGCCAAGCGCCGCTCGTTCACCGCCGAGTACAAGGCGAAGATCCTTGCCAAGGCTGATGCGTGCACCCGTCCGGGTGAGGTCGGCGAACTGCTGCGCCGCGAAGGGCTGTACACATCGCATCTGACGTACTGGCGCAAGCAGCGCAAGGACGGCGCGCTGAAGGAGCTCGGCAAGCCACGCGGGCGCAAGCCAGCCGACAACCGCGACGCTCAGATCGCGGCGCTGACGCGGCGGGCGGAACGCGCGGAGACCGAGCTGGCGAAGATGAAGCGCGTTGTGGAGATTCAGGGAAACGTCTCGGCGCTGTTGGAAGAGATGCTCGGATCGGGCAGCGCGCAGAGGAGCACCGAGCGATGATCGCGGTCACCGTCGAGGAGCTGACGCCGATCATCGGCACCAGGCCGGCGTGCCGGGCGTTGGGCGCGTCGGTGGCGACGATGTACCGTCGCCGGAGGCCGCCCGAGCCCAGAACGCCCAAGCCGCGGCCGACACCGGCCAGGGCGCTGACAGCGCCCGAGCGCCAGCAGGTGCTCGACGTGCTGCACTCCGAGCGGTTCGTCGACGTCTCCCCGGAGGAGACCTACGCGACGCTGCTGGACGAGGGCACCTACCTGTGCTCGACGCGAACGATGTACCGGGTCCTCGCCGGCCACCACGGCGGTGTCCGGGAGCGGCGTGCTCAGCTCACCCACCCGCCCTACGCCAAGCCCGAGCTGCTCGCCACACGCCCGAACGAGCTGTGGTCCTGGGACGTGAGCAAGCTGAAAGGTCCGGCGAAGTGGACCTGGTTCTACCTGTACGTCATCCTCGATGTCTTCAGCCGCTACATCGTCGGGTGGACGGTGCAGTACAGGGAGAACGCCCAGCTCGCGATGGCGCTGATCGAGCAGGCGACCGAGCAGCAGCAGATCACGCCGAAGATCCTGACGCTGCACGCCGACCGCGGCGCGCCGCAGCGCGCCAAGCCGGTGGCCTTTCTCCTCGCGGACCTCGGTATCACGAAAACGCATTCGCGTCCGTACACCTCGAGTGATAATCCCTACTCGGAGTCGAACTTCAAGACGCTGAAGTACCGGCCCGAGTTCCCCGCCCGGTTCGACGACATCGACCGCGCCCGCGGTCACTGCCGCGTGTTCGTCGACTGGTACAACCACGTCCACCGCCACTCCGGGATCGGGCTGATGGCCCCCGCCGCAGTGCATTACGGACACGCCAAGCAACTGCACGCCGACCGCGCCGTCGTGCTCGATGCCGCCTACCAGCAGCACCCGGAACGGTTCGTCCGCAAGCCGCCGGTCCCGCCGGAGCTGCCGACCGCCGCCTGGATCAACAAGCCGGCCGATACGAAGGAGGTCGCTCACTAAATTCCACACCAAAGCGTCTCACCGGGCTTGACAGGCTCCGGGCGTCCGCGGCGTCGCGCTCAGCGACCTCCGCGTCATGCTCAGCACGTTTGGCGTCAAAGGCTGCCTTGGACTGATCGTGATGCTTGCGCACCTTGGCTACGTGCTCGCTCCACTGCCGCTTGACCTCGCTCCACGAGTCAGACGACTTCGCCTTGACGTCCGCGCCCTTCGCCTTCGCTGCGGCGGCAGCAGCGTCGGCGCTCTTCTTCAGGCTCGCCGCGTGCGCATCGGCCGACTTGCGGGCCGCGTCCGCCTGCGCCTTCAGCTCTGCCTGCCCTTTGGCCTTTGCGGCCGCGACGTCCTTCTCGGCCTTCGCAGCTCGATCCGACAGCTTCGAGAGATCTTCCGAGGCACTCATCGCTACTCCTTTAGGTTAGGTTCCGCAACCGCTAAGGCGGCCGTACGGGTCGTGCGACTCTCACGCCAACGTACTCGCAGGTCCGCGCGGAAGCATCAGCCGATATGGCTGATTCGCAGCGAGCCCCAACGTTTCCGAACCTGAAGGCCAGCTGAGCCTAAGTAGTTTCAGCGGATCGCCACCCGATCACCGCACCGAAGAAACCGGGTGCCAGTCCGGCAACGCCGTACCGGACGGCGCACCGGCCGGGCCCGGTAGCTCGCGGGTACAGCCCGGCGACGTGACGAAGGTGTTTCTGCTCGCGCTCGCCGCATCGATCGACGCGGTGCTGTTGGCCGCCGTCGTGCTGCTTCTGGGCCGCCCGCGCCCACAGCGCCAACTGCTGGCCTTCTGGCTCGGCGCGTTCGGGCTCAGCACCACGATCGGGCTCGTGATCGTGCTGGCACTCGGACGCCCCGGCCCACCCGTCAACCAGAACGGGTCAGCAAGCCCCGGAATCGAGATCGCAGTCGGCGTCATTCTGCTTGCCATCGCCGTGGCCATCGGCTCCGGATTGACCGACCGGCTCAAAGCCAAGCGAAACGACCGACACCAGCATCAGGACACAAGCGCCGCCCGACGCTGGCCGACCGCCTGCGCAGGGACGATTCGCTCTGGCCGGCCTTGGCCGCCGGGGTCGCGTACAGCGTCCCGGGCGCCTACTACCTCGCCGGGCTGGCTCTGCTGATCAAGCTGAACGCCGGAACCCGCACCGACATCATCGCCGTCCTCGCGTTCAACCTCGTGATGTTCGCGCTGCTCGAGCTGCCGATCCTCGGCTTCACGATCGCGCCCAACCAAACACGCGCGCTCGTCGTCCGCCTCGACCACTGGCTCAGCGCGCACAGCCGCACCATCCTCGTCGTGGCCGCGGGCGCCATCGGCCTCTACCTCCTCATCGCCGGAATCCACGACCTGAAATGACCTGACGGCCGCCCGGGACACCGGCGCAGCCGTACAACCACGGATCCACGACGCCGGAATCGACGCGACGGGCGGCCTGTCGACCGCCCGCCATACCGGCGCCACAATGCGGGCGCGATCCGTCGGAGCTAACTCGCGGCGCCTTCCTGCTTCGCCAGTTCCTTCTCGGCCTCCTCGAGGTCGGCCTGGAAGTCCTTGCTGTCGGCGTCGACTTCCTTCTCCACCGATTTCTCGGCGTGCGTGAGTGCCTTGTCGAGCTGCTCCCCAACGCGCGACTCGCCGATCACGACCAGCGACGCCGTCCCCGCGTCCAACGCCTCTCCGAGCTCCTTCGCGTCGCCGCGGGACACGCCCTTGCGGAAATGTCCGCCAAGGCCACCGACGACCCCGCCGACCGCCGCCCCGGCGATGATCGATGGCGGGAACAGAACGCCGACCAGCGCGCCGACGGCGATGCCGCCCCAGGCGCCGTGCTGGGTGGCCTTCTCATGCTTGTGGACGTGGACCTTGCCGTCGACGTCCTTGTTGATCACCGCGGCGTCATAGGTGCCCACAAGCTTCTGCGCATGAAGGTCGAGCAGGATGTCGTAGTCACCCCACGCATCGTCGGTACTGGCATAGGTCGCTGCGTAGACGAAGATTGGGTTATCGCTCATCTGAACTCCTGTCTTCGGACTGGCCGATTGCCGTGTGATTGCAGGGAGTGCCGCCACACGGCCGGCAGCACGTGTCCGGCAACTCTCACGTCCAACGTACTCGAAGGTCCGCGCGGGAACATCAGCCAAAATGGCTGATTCGCAAAGTCAGGACCGCAGGTTGCCGCAATGGCGAAGCGCGTTCGAAGCTCGTCCCTGGCCGGGATCGCCGCCGGGACAAACCCTCTCATGCCCGAGCAGGAAGGTGGCTACGGAGATCCGGTCGTCGTCCTGCCGGCGCGCTGTCGCCGCCGGCCCGCAGAATGGCGACGATCGCGATCAGCAGATATCCGAACGCGGCCACCTTTGGGGCGAGGAACGCGAGCACGATCACTGCGACGTAGAACCCGAGGCTCGGCGTCGTCGCCCGCGCGATCGCGTTGACCTCCTGCTCGCTCACCTCTGGTTTGAGCAGGCTGCGGTCGCTCGCGACCGAGGCCCATAGCGCGCTGAATAGGAGTGAGATCACCAGCAGCGACGCGCCGTAGAAGATGACCGCAGCGCGCTCAGCGGACGCGTTGCGGATCGCCTCGGCCACGAGCTTGGTCGGGAACGGCAGGAACGCGACCGCCATCAGCAGCAGCAGATTGACCGTCATGACGCGGCGGTTTGCGTACTGCACGCGTCGGAAGATGCCGTGGTGCACGAGCCAGATCCCCCCGACCGTCAGAAAGCTCGTCGCATAGCCCAGGTACGACGGCCACTGATCAGCGATCCCGCGCCACAGATGACTGAACGCGGACTCGGGAACGTCGATGTCGAGCACGAGCAGCGTGATCGCGAACGCGAACACCCCGTCGCTGAACGCCTCGGTCCGATCGGTGTCCCAGCGGTTACCCATCGTGCCCCGTCCGACGCGGAGCTCCGCTGGTCCTGTGTTCTCGCCAGGCATTCATCGTTCGCTGCTCACGCACGATGGAGGCCGGATCAGCGTCTGCGGAGAACCGATCGTCGGCGGACACGGTGGCGTGGCCTCGGAGCGGCATGTCACGACCTCGGCGATTTCGACGCCAAACTCGTGCGCCGCGCCGACGATGGACGTGCGCGCGAAGGCGCCCCCGGGGCTGCGTGCGCCGCCCGGTCGCGAGCCGTGAGGAGTTGCTCCCGCGCCCACGCGTACGCGGGAGCATGTGATGGGATCGATCCGTGCGCGAGATGGTCCTCGAGGTCAGCGAGCTTCACGATCCGTGCGAGGCGGCCGGCCGGTCCTGGCGCTTCTGCGATCCGGCGCACATACACCTCGTAGGGCTCGCCCTGGTCGTGCGTCAGCAGCTCCAGGGCCCCCAGCTCGGTGCGAGTCAGGCCTGTGCCGCGTAGGGCCCAGCGCCCGGTGGGGCAGAGCTCGAACAGGTCGTGGAGCAGCGCAACGGCGCGAGCGTCCGGAGGGACGGCGGACGCGACCCGCTCGACGTGCTCGATCACGAGATCACCGAAACGGGTGCGCTGACCTACATGGTTTCGACTGGCGATTGTGTGCGCGATCGCGGGTTCCACGGCCCGTCCTTCAACGTCAGCTGCACTTCGATTTGCTGGTGTCGACGAAGCTCTTGACCGAGTTGACGACATTGCCGGCGTCGAGCGCGATCGCGGCGATCTGGCTAGCTGAAGGACTCGACGGGAGCGCCTTGACGGCGCTCTGGAGCGTGTCGACCGATGACTTCACGGCACTGGTCTCGGTGGGGAAGTCGCTCTTGGCGGCGCTGACCAGCGACGTCGCGTCATTCTTGATCGTCGTTACCTGAGTAGCCAGGCCGCTGATCCCGCTGCTCGAGGCGACGCTCGGCAAATTCTTGACCGAGTTCTCGAGATTGGTGCGATCCGAGCAGTACGCCGGCTTGCTGCTCCCACAGCCCGCCAGCACGACCAGCGCGCCGGCCACGACCATTGCCACGGGCACCCGGGCAAGCGCGCGACCTCCATGGGGTCGCGATCCGTCATGCCTCAGGCCGATTGAGAGTCCAGAAAACACAGTGATGCTCCTCTATTTGCTTGGAAAGATCGGGCCGCCCGTCAGCGCCCGGGTGGCGGGCGAGCCTCTCGGACTCTCGCACCTCGGCGGACGCCGCCGGTGCCGGCGGTCGTGCGCACATGGTCGTCGAGCCGTGTCTGCGAGGCGACGGCGTGCTAGGCGCGGCGCTCGGAGATCCCGGCGCTGTAGGCGATCAGGTAGCACAGCACGCCGATGAATGGGAGCACGATGATGAGCACCACCCAGCCGGCTTTGCCCCAGCCTGAGAGGTCAGGGCGGCTGAAGATGTCGATCAGCACCATGATGACCAGCCAGATCCAGATCACCAACGCCATGAAGATGAGGATCGTCCACAGGATGTTCAGGAACGGGTAGCTGCTTGCGATGGTGACCATCAGGTTCGCCTCCTGGTGCATTCCCGGCCCGGGAATGACGGCTTGGGGGATCGGTCGTTGCCCCTAACGCTACGGGTGGGGGCTCGCTGTCGCATCGGCCGAAATGGCGGAGATCGTCCGGCCCTCAGCCGAGGGCGATCCGGCACCGGTTTCGCGGCTTCAGTCAGAGATGTGGATCTGGGATCGTGAGCTTGGCGTCTGTCGATCCGAGGCCGGACTGCTCGATGATCTGGACTGCTTCGGATCGGCCGGGGACGCCGAGCTTGTCGTAGATGGACGCGACGTGGGTCTTGACGGTGGCGCGTGCGAGGTAGAGCCGATCGGCGATCTCCTTGAGCGAGAGATGCGTCGGCAGGAATGCGATGAGCCGAAGCTCGGCCGGTGTGAGCCCGTAGTCGTGTCCATGCGGCAGGGCCAAGCCCCATCGGGAAGGGTCCGTACGGAGATATCAGCCATTTAGGCCGATGACGGATCGATCGTCCACGACGTACCGTCTGCACGATCAGCAATCAGTCGAACCGGTCGCACGCGAAGGAGTCCCTCAGGATGGTTTCGCTGACGCCGGCCGAGACTCGAGTCCTGGCCCTCCTGGCGACGTATCGAACGCTCGCCGCGATCGGCCTCCAGCTCGGCATCGGCCGTCCCACCGTGAAGACGCACGTCCAGAACATCTACAAGAAGCTCGGGGCCACCAAGCGAGCGGAGGCTGTCCAGCTCGCTGAGAGGGCGGGTCTCCTGCCTCACCCGTGACCCAAGCTCGGGAACCCAGCGAGGAAGGGCCCACGCCTGACCGAGAGCGCCCCGCGCCTCCACGCCCAGCCGGGCGGTCATCGACGAGAAGTTCGCAGCTGAGAAGACACACGTTATGAACAGCGGCATCTGACCGAGAGGAAGGCGAAGGCGATGGCGACGACGAGCAGACCAAGCCGGAAGAACGCGACTGCGGCTACGAGGAGGAAGAGCCCGGTGGCGCGGAAGGCCGAACCGGTCGCGGCGGTTCCGCACTTGTCGGTGGCGGAGCGGGTTGCGCGTGGCAAGGCCGCGCGCCAGGAGGTGCCGCGCGCCGGTCACGCGCTGTTTGAGCCGCTGCCGACTCGCGCGGATCCGGTCGAGCTATTGGAGCGTCAGGCGAAAACGCGGGTGCCGGAGTTGGTGCCGATTCGCTACGGGCGCATGCTGGTCTCGCCGTTCACGTTCTATCGCGGGGCGGCGTCGATCATGGCCCATGACCTCGCCGGGACGCCGCGGTCGGGGCTGACCGTGCAGTGCTGCGGTGATGCGCACCTGTCGAACTTCGGGGTCTTCGCCTCGCCAGAGCGCAAGCTCGTGTTCGATGTCAACGACTTCGACGAGACGCTGCCCGGGCCGTGGGAGTGGGACGTCAAGCGCCTGGCCGTGAGCATGCTGATCGCGGCGCGCTCCAATGGCTTCAAGGCCAAGGACCAGGACCAGATCGTGCTCGACACCGTCGCCCGGTATCGCACCGCGATGGCCGACTTCGCCGCGATGAAGAACCTTGACGTGTGGTACGCGCACCTCGACATCGAGGACGTCCTCCAGGACTACGCGTCGCAGTTCAAGCCAAAGTCGGTGAAGCGAACCGAGAAGACGCTCGCGAAGGCGCGCACGAAGGACAGCATGACGGCGTTCTCGAAGCTGACCAGCGTCGTCGACGGGAAAGCGCGGATCGTGGACCAGTCGCCGTTGATCGTGCCGATCGACAAGCTTGTCGAGGGCGAGAGTCGTGACCAGATGTTCGAGGAGCTCCACGAGCTGCTGCGCACGTTCCGCGAGACGCTCGAGTTCGACCGCCGGGTGCTGCTCGAGCAGTTCGAGCTGATGGACTTCGCCCGCAAGGTGGTCGGGGTCGGGAGCGTCGGGACGCGCGCGTGGATCGCGCTGCTGCTCGGCCGCGACGGGCAGGACCCCCTGTTCCTGCAGATGAAGGAGGCCGAAGCCTCGGTGATGGAGGAGTTCCTCGGGCCGAGCGAGTTCGCCAACCACGGCGAACGCGTCGTCGTCGGTCAGCGGTTGATGCAGGCCAGCAGCGACATCTTCCTCGGCTGGCTGCACGTCGACTCCGGCCTGGACGGCAAACCCCGCGACTTCTACGGCCGCCAGCTCAAGGACTGGAAAGGCTCCGCAGAGATCGAACAGATGGTCCCCAAGGGCATGGCCACCTACGGCAAGCTATGCGGCTGGACGCTCGCCCGCGCACACGCCCGCAGCGGCGACCGGATCGCGATCGCCTCCTACCTCGGCAACAGCGACAGCTTCGACCGCGCGATCGTCGAATTCTCCAAGGCCTACGCCGACCAAAACGAACAGGACTACCAAGCACTCAACGACGCCGTCACCTCCGGCAAGATCAAGGCGGAAACAGGCCTCTGACAAAAGGCGACGCTCGCTCGCTCGTTCGGAGGACTCTCGCTACGGTCCCCTCTGCAGTGGCAATGATGGACGGCTAGGGCGGTCTCTCACGCTAGCGATCGTCAGCGCCCGGGATGAGTGGCCGGGGCTGATGGGCCTGTCATCGTTTCGTTGGCGGGAGCGCACGATCAGCGGTGCCCGGCGTCGAACGCGGCACGATGGGTAACCGCTGGGACACCGGCCGGACCGAGGCATTCAGCGACGGGGTGTTCGCGGCCGCTGTCCCCCGAGACGCCCCCGCCACGGCCCTGCTCCTCGACCTGCTCGAGCTCTGTCCGAATGTGCGCCGACCGCGGCGCGACGCCGTGATGTGGCGTCGAACTTGAGCGAAAGCAGGACTGTCGTTCCCGACGGGCGCGGTCCTGCTCGTCGCCACAAACGCGCATCGGGTGCTTGCAGCCTCCGTGCTAGCGCCCTGATCGAAGCAGTAGTCCGCGCTGGGCGTCGATGCCCGTCCCAAGGTGGCGACGATCGGCACCGACCGTCGAATCGCGCGCTGCTC
>CAWFKF010000129.1:0-38466 GCA_963816005.1 uncultured Solirubrobacteraceae bacterium
CGTCGTTTCGGCCTGGCGTCGAGATCAGGCCCGGCGTCGGATCTCCCGCGAGCGAGTAGCGCGGGCTGTGCGACTCCACGATGTGGCTTTCCTCCAGAAGGGATAGCCGCTCAGCAGCGTCGCTCATGCGAGTCGCCGCGGCGATTGCGTCGATCGGCGCCGGAGCCTCGACCGCGGCAAGGGACGAGATGACGCGGCGGTCGGCATCCGATAGCTCCCTCGCTAGCAGCTGGTCCAGCCTAGCTGTCGTCAGTTCGACCGAATCCGTCGTGATCTCACCCGCACCGACCACGCCGGCTCGCATCAGTCCCGCGAACTGCAGGATCCGAAGCGGCGAGCCTTCGAGCGCCCTGCACGCATCGAGGACAATGTGTCCCTCCTCCGACGCGAGCGGCCTGCCGAGTTCGCGCTCCAGCAGCGTGATCGTCGCGTCCTCGTCCAGTCCGTTCACATCGAATGATTCGCCCTCTCCCCAGACCTGGCGTTCTGTGCAAGCGCATAGGAACGTCGAGCTGGCGACCACGTCCATGACCCGCTGGAGCTCCTGGCGATCCAGCTCGGCGTCATCGACCGCGATCAGCGCCCGCCGATCGCCGAGATAGCGGAAAAGCTCCTCCGAAGTGGCCACGACCACCTCTCCACCAAAGTCATAGAAGCTCTCGAACAGAAACTGCAGCACGTCCGATGCCGGAACACCCCGGGCCGCGGTGTACACAACCCCGTGCGGCTGGAGCTCCGCAAGGTGATGAGAGACGTTTCGCAGCAATGACGTCTTGCCGATCCCCGGCTCGCCGACCAGCTCGACTGGACCGCCCCGAGCTAACGCCGAGTGGACCTCCGACAACAGCGCGTCGCGTCCCACAAGCGCATCGAACGCCCGTGGAAGAAGCGCAACCGGAACCGGGCGCACGCGTGGCATCGCGCGCTGGGCTGCGGGCCGGTAGTTCACGATCGCTCCATGCTCGGCATGGATCTGAAGAATGTGCTCGCCGATCGCGACTTGTCCGTTGATCACCGCACCCGACAAGTCCGCGTCGATCTGCGTCGCGGCTACCGCCGCGTCGCTTCTCTCCGTACGTCTGAGCCCTAAACCGAGCACCCGTCCCCCACGTCGCCGCTGTCGGCCGGCCCCGCCGACCGTCCGAGCCAAAGTTACATCAACGCCGCAGCTCGAACTGGGAGATTTGTCACGGTGTCCACATCCGGTCAACGCCCACGCCCCGCGGTTCACCCTGACCGGCGAGGTCCACGATGGAACGCATGCAAGCGAGCGAGCACTCAGAGCACTCTCGCCTCCGCCGAGAGTGCTGCTTATCTGTGCAGGGCGGTCCTTGTCGAGCCTTCCGAGGGGGTTTGAGGTTGTTGAGGTTGGTCGGGTACGCGCGGGCGCCCAGGCTTATCTCGGTCCACGACCTGGGGTTGGCTCCCCGGCCGGCGACATGATGGTTGATGGGGTGTTGTTCCCGCTGGGTGAAGCGTTGCGGCCGCTCGGTCTTTGGAGGCCGTCCACGCGAACGTGGCGGCAGCAGCATGCCGGGAGCCGGCCGCGGTGCATCGGTGACATTCAGGCGTTGCGCGCACGGGAGGTTTCACGCAGGCGCGAGCGCCTCGTCTCCGAGTTCTCGAAGTGTGTGGTAGCTGCGTTTGAGCAGCTTGCGAGCAAGCGCCAGGCACGCGCGGTTACCGCCGAGCCGCTCGGCGGCTTGCCGGTAGTAGTCGCGGTCCGGCGACCCTGGACGCCTGGCGGCCTGGGCGGCCTCGTATAGCGCCCAGCGCAGAGCTGGCGGGCCTTGGCGGGAGAGGTGCCCTGGGGCGCGGCGCTTGTCGGAGGCGTGGACGGTGATGTCCATGCCGCCGTAGCGGACCGCTTCGCGCGAGGAGGAGAACCGGCGTGTGTCGCCGAGCTCGGCGAGGATCACGACACTCGTCAGCGCGCCGATCCCGTAATGCGCGGTCTGCAGCGCCCGGCAGCCGGTCTGGCGCCGCGCGTAGGAGCGCAGCTCCTTATCTAGCGGTGCGACCCGAACCTCGAGCGCGTCGATCATCCCGAGCGCGACCGTGATCTGCTCGCGTCCCGCGGCCGGCAACGGCAGCTGCTCGATCCATGCCCGGTTCTCGCAGGTGAGCAGACCAGCGCGCTTGGGCAGCCCATGGTGATACAGCACCGCCTGCATCCGCTGCTGCCACTCGCCACGCTCGTCCACGAGCGTGTGCCGCAACCGGACCCTGGCGCGGAGATCCAACAGATGGTCCGGCGCGATCCAGCACTCCGGCAACCGGCCGGCCATCAACAGCTCCCGCAGATGCCTGGCGTCCGCGCGGTCGTTCTTCGCGCGCTGCTTGTTCCCGCGCAGCGCGCTCGTCTCCGCCGGCTCCGCGAGATGCACGCTGGCGCCAATCCGCCGCAGCTCCTCGACCACGAACCGCCAGCCCGTCGTCGCCTCCAGCGCCACCTCGAGCTCTGAACCCGCAAACCGGGCCAAGAACTTCCGCACGCCCGAGCGGTCCGCCGGCACGATCCGACCACGCGATACCTCGCCGGTCACAGTGTCGATCCACTCCGCGGTGATCTGCGCCCGATGCTGATCGAGTCCCATCACGATCGCCATACGTCAACCCTCCTCGTCGAACCCGCGCGAGCAGCGTTCAGCCCGACCCACCAGCTACCGTGGGTCACGGTCGGCCCTTCGCATTCGATTGACCGGCCGCGCGGCTAGCACCGCGCGCGCCTTCAACTTACGTCATTCGACGCGGAGGGCCGGCCGCCTTCACCGGCCGCCACGTCGCCTGCTCATGCCGTCTTTGATCGAGGAGGAGTTATGTCTCGACTTTCGTGATCTCAGGCGGCCGCGTGGGCTGACGGTGACTGGGGTTGTGTGAGTTTCGGGTTGGTGGTCATCGGGGGTGCTTGTGCCCAAAACTCGTGGCGGATCAGCTCGCGGCGGAGCGCGGTGAGCATGTCGGCGTAGCTGACACTCGTCTTCTGGCGGTACCAGGGGGCGGTGCGGAGCCGGCTGGCGAGGTCAGCGTCGGGGTCGCCGTGGAGTTGGTACCAGGCGATCGTGATCGTCTGCGCGAGGAACCCGAACGGGACGGTCCGCCGAACGGCTTGCTGGACGCGATTGCGGGCCTGGCCGACGCCGTGCGCCTTGGCCTCCTGGTTACAGGTCTCGATCGTCCAGCGGCTGTCGTAGCGCGAGAGTAGCTCGGCTGCCGGGACGTCGGCGTTGGTCGAGGCGATCGCGACGTCGAACCCGTCGGTCGTGCCGGGGTTGCGGATCAGGATCACCTTCACCGGCCGGGTGTAGAAGGGCGTGTACCACAGGCAGATGAGCTCGTGGACGTGGACGGTGCGCTCGCGGCCGTCGGGGCCGGTGACTGTGACGGGTCGGAACGTCGCACCGGCGGCGATCTCGGTCAGCGTGGGCAGCTGGGCGCCCTTGAGCGGCGGGCGGCCTTGGCGGCCAGGCTGCCTGGCAGGCGGCAGCTTGTGCAGCGCCGCGTTGCCACGCATCCTCGTCGTGACCGTCACGCGGTCCGGGAGCTCGCGCCACGCCCGGCTGGCATAGGCGCCGTCCATCACCAGCTCGACTTGGCGTGAGGGGAAGCGCTTGATGACCATGTCGATCAGTGTCCTCGCCAGTTCGGGCTGGGAGGGCCGATCCGGTGCTGATCGTCCTTGGGGCGGAACAGGCGGAACAGGACCGGCAGCGCGACCTGCCGGCCGCCCAGGCAGGGCAGGCTGACGACGAGCACGACCACGACCCAGCAGTTCCCCCACCGGGTGCGGCGCCCGGACCCTCGGGCTGGGCGCCGTCGTGCAGGTAGTGCGCGCCCCACACGCGCTTGCCCGAGCGGCCAAAGAGGGTGTCGTCGACGGCGAGGCGGATCGGCGCGCCGGCCTTGACGAACACCGTGACCAGGAAGTCCAGCAGCGCGAGCCCGAGCTGATCCGGGTCCCAGCGACGGCGGGCGAAGAAATCGTGCGCACGGCTGTGATGCCACACCCCCGCCAGCCCAGCGGCCTGCAGCATCCCGCAGACCGTGCAGTCGCGGATCCGGCCGACGAACCCGACCAGCAACATGCTGAACGTCTGAAAGGTCGGTTGCGTGAAGCACCCCGACAGCAGGGACAGCAATCCGGCCAGCGAAGTGGGAACCTCTGACGTGGCGGCGACCTCCCGGTGGGAGAGCCGCGGGGACGCTCGCAACGCCCCGCGACCGATGGGTTTTGACGCCACCGGATTCGGGGTCGCCGCCGCCCCTCCTTGCGCCAGCAGCGGTAGCGGCTAGCCTGCCCGCGTGTGCGAGATCTGCAGCAGATCAACCGCGAGCTCGATCAGGCCCGCGAGCGCGATGATCACCACGCGCAGGTCCGCCTGATCACCGCCGCGCTGGCGCTGCCCGACTCCCAGCCCGACCGCGCCGACTATCTCGACGAGCTCGCCTACGCCTACGAGAAGCTGGGTCGCTTCGAGGAGGCGATCGACGCGATGCGCGAGGCGGTCGCCGCCGGCTGGGACGGCGAGCTCGACGATCATCCCAGCGCGCAGGCGCTGATCGCCGACCTGCTGCTGCGCGCCGGACGCGACCACGAGGCCGACGAGGCATGGGCGCAGGCCGAACGCGAAGATCCCCACAACCCGTGGGTGCACTCCGCCGCAAGCGACGCCTACAGGAGGGTCGGGCTATACAAAAAGGCGCTGCCGTGGCAGACCAAAGGACTCGAGCTGGCGCTCGTGGCCGGCGATGAGGAGGGCGAGCTGGCGTGGTATCTGACCGGCGAGCGAGGCGAGACGATGGCCATCATCGGCCTGCAGCCCGACGAGCTCCAGCTCCGCGCCGAGGAGCTGATCGAACAACAAGAGCAGCAGGACCGCGAATACGAGCAAGAGTTCCTGCGCCGCTGGAACCAGCCACAGACGATCGCGCCGCAGCAGGCCTCAATCGGCGTGGCGTGGTTCCCGCCCGACCAATACCCGCGAGCGTTACAGACCTGGCCGAGCTTCGCCGAGGACTACCAGCACGGCCCCTACCAGGCCTACTGCGCGCGCCTCGAGCTGCTCCTACGCGACCTCAAAGCCCAAGGCGTCAAGCACCTCGGGCTCACCCCGATCGCGATCGACGAGTATCTCGCCTGGTGCAGCGATAACGACCGCGAACCCGAGGAGTCCGACACCCGCGCGAGCTACGCCACGACGCTCGTCGAACGCGCCCTCGTGCAACCGTGGCCGCCGGAACGAAACGACCCCTGCTGGTGCGGCAGCGGACGCAAGTACAAGAAATGCTGCCTCCGCGCCCAATAACTCCCCGACCAGCCGCGGGCTGAGGGCTCACCTCACCCGAAAATCACGAAAGTCGAGGGGGCGTGGCTACTTCAGGACGAGTGAAGAGTGCCTGCTAGTTCGCGTTTTTTTGCGATGGAGAGACGGTTCTGGGGTGCGTGAAACCTAGGGATATCGGGATAACCCGGGGGTTTCCGCTCCTCTAGTTGGTTGAGCGGCCCGGGCGGCGGGGCCGTTGGGGGCCGTGGAACGGGCGGTCGGTGGCGGCCAGGATGTACTCGTCGGCTTGCCGGGAGAGGTCGCGCATCTGCTCGAGCACGGCTTCGAGCTGGTGGCGGTTCGCGATCCACTGTTGGTAGAGCTGGGCGTCGTCGGCCGATAGGCGGCGGGTGATGGTCTTGCCGGCTTCTTTCCAGGTCAGCTGCCAGTAGGGGCCGTGGCGTTGGTCGGGGTCCTGGCAGCGGCAGTTGGGGTTGCCGCAGGAGGTGTAGAGCTCGGCGAGGCTGCCTTCGCAGGTGAAGCCGACCTCCGCGAGGCGGGCCTTGGCGGCCTCGTAGTCGCGGGTGACGCGTTCTAGGCGCCGCTTGAGCTGGACCTTGGAGGGCTGTTGTTCCGTCATCGATAAGTATCATACTTATCGTCCATGCGGACCGTGGGTCTGCCGGATCGACCGGCCAGCGGCGCTGAGGCGTTCCGGGATCTTGAGCGGTTCCTGTCCGAGGCCGCCGACGCTCGCCTGGGTCTGTCCGAGCTCGAGCGCGGGTCAGAGCGTCGCGTCCGGGAGCTCGCGCGCTTGGAGCTGCAGGCGCATGTGGACTCTCGCGGTGACGGTGATCTCGGCGCGGCGATCATCGTCCCGGGTGAGGACGGCCAGCCGCTCAGACTGGCCTACAAGCGGCCCCACACTCGCTCGGTGCTGACGTTGTTCGGCGAGTTGCGGATCACGCGCATGGGCTACGGCGCTCCCGGACATGAGGCGCTTCATCCGCTTGATGTCGAGCTGTGCCTGCCGGAGCGGATCTACAGCTATGAGTGCCAGCGGCGGCTGATCCGCGGCGTGATCTGCGGGCCGTTTGACGAGGCGATCACGCTGGTTTGCGAGATGACCGGGGTGAGCGTGCCCAAGCGCTCGGCCGAGCAGATCGTGCGCGAGGCCGCCCTTGACTTCGACGCGTTCTACGCCGAGCGCGCGCACGCCGCGGTGAAGCCTGGCCGGGGCGAGATCCTCGTCGGCGCGATCGATTGCAAGGGCATCCCGATGGTCAAGCCCGAACGCGCGCTGCGGGTCCTCAGGCGCGGCAAGGGCGAGAAGGCCAACAAGAAGCGAATGGCGACCGTCGCCGCGGTGCACAGCCAGGCGCCCATGATCAGAACGCCCAAGGACGTGCTCTGGAGCCTCTTCGCGAGCGAGCAACGACCCGAGCGCCCGAAGCGCACGCCACCACAGCACAAGCGGGTGTGGGCCAGCCTGATCGCCGACAAGGACACGTTCATCACCGACGTCAAGGCCGAGATGACCCGCCGCGACCCCCACCACCGCCGAACCTGGGTGATCGTCACCGACGGCGAGCGAGCGCTGCAGCAGCGGGTCTGCCGAACCTTCACCGACGTCACCCTCGTGCTCGACCTCCTGCACGTGCTGGACAAGCTGTGGGCCTGCGGCCACGCGCTCTACGGTGAGGGCAGCCGCGAGGCCGAGGACTTCGTCTACCAACGCGCCGAGCGGGTCCTCTGCGGGATGGCCAGCCAGGTCGTCAAAGGCCTACGCCAGATCGTCACCAAACGCCGCCTCACCGGCAACAAGGCCAAGACGCTGCTCAACGCCGCCAGCTACCTCTACCGCAACCGCGACCGGACGCGCTACGACCACTACCTCGCCAACGGATGGCCAATCGCGTCAGGCTCGGTGGAAGGCGCCTGCAAGAACCTGATCCGCGACCGCTTCGAGCGCTCCGGCATGCGCTGGACCCCCGAAACCGCCGAAGCCCTCCTACGCCTCCGCGCCGTCTACCTCTCAGGCGACCTCGACGCCTACTGGGAATCCCACATCAAACGCGACCAGCAGCGCCTCTACCGCAGAAACGAATGGGAACTCGTTCTGAAGTAGCCACGCCCAAGTCGAGGTCATGTGCTGCAGGACATAACTGCTCCTATGTTCTGCGTCTGGTTATGTGCTGTCGATGAAGTGCGCCGCGGGTTTCCCCTGCTCGGCGGAATTTAGGGTGAGGAGGCGCGGGACATAACCGACGACCTGCGATCGATGCTCACGTGCTCTCTGGTCCGAGATGCGGCGGGCCCCAGCGACGTCGAAGCGGCCGGTGCAATGCGTCGCCGTCGGGAGGTGATTCCCTTACGCGGCGGGGGTTTCGACCAGATGGCGCCCCCCGATCGCGGCGAGTGTCCAGCTGCGGCTGCCTGAGGTGGTATGAGGGACACGACCGACACCTCGGCCTCCTCAGCCGGTGCCGATTATGTGCTGCAGCTCGACCACGGACTTGGTGCTGAGCAGGGAGAACGCAGAGCCCGAAGCGCCTACAGAACATAGCCATCCGCAGAACATAGGAGAGCAGTCTCCGGTCCTCCAGCGTGCTGTCTCCAGGTCGCGCCCCAACCACCTCGACGCGAAGCATGTCCTCCCTGATCGACAAGGACCAAGGCGGCCCCTTCGGGGCCGCGGCCTGTCGGTGGGTGACAAGCGGATGGACAGTCCGGGCGGTGCGCGCCGAGCGCGCCGGCGGCCAGCCTTCGTCACGGCCGGCGGCGGCGCTCCACTGCTCTCCGTCCGGTCTCTCTCCCACGTCCGCCATCCGACGTGCAGATGGCGGGCGGCCGAGCCGTCAGGCGCTGGCTCGAGCAACGAGACGAGGTCGCTCACGGCGATGAACGTGCCATCCAGTCCGCCGCGCCGGATGCCCTGGGCCGCCTCGTCCTCCTGTGCGATCGCGGCTAAGCGTGCTGGCTACAGCACTTCGCCGACGTCGTCGAACTAAGCATTATCGAGCGTGATTACGAAAACCTCTCGCTAGTGCTGACGGCCAAACATTCCGCAGCTTGCCGCTCGACCGGCCGGTTCACCTTGCGCTATCAGACCTAGTTCAGTGAGTACGGCGGGGCGGGTTGCTGAGTGGCGTGTTCGGGGTGATGGTTGACGCTCGTTCCGGGTGTTGACGCTGTTCGTGGCGTGTGGCGCGCGTGTTGGGCCGGCCGGCGGACGGTTGTCGGCGCCGTTTCGGGGTCGCTGACGGAGCGGGTCCGGCACGGCTGGTGTTCGATGGCGCTGGCCGGGTTGGTTATGGAACGCCGAGAGCGGTGACGGCGTCGTAGGTCGCTTGGAAGGTCTTGAGGTAGCGAAAGCCGGTGGGGAGCCGGAGCGTGATCTGGCGTGCGGTGCGGGTGATGCGGGCAGGGACGCAGAACAGGATCCGTCGTAGCGCTTTGGCGTGACGGCGCAGCGGCGTGTCGTTGGGTGCTTTGCCGGAGGCTGCGGCGGCCGGTGAGAGGTCGCACAGCAGCGCGGTGATGTTCAGCGCGATCAGGCTGGCGGTGAGCCACACGCGGTTCGCGTTCAGATCGCCGCTCGGGAGGTGACGTAACGGCTGGCCGAGCTTTGCGTCCTTGAAGCGTTCCTCGATGTGCGCGCGGTGGCGGTGGAAGTGCTCGACCTCGACCGTCGACTTCTCCTCGGCGGGGATGTCGGTCACGATGAAGCTGTACGCGTAGGTCGAGTCCAGTTGGCCGTCGAGCACCATCTGCAGCTGATCTGGCGGGATCGTGGAGCGTCTGCGCGCGCGTGGGGATCCGCGGTGGATCTCCTCGGCTGAGACGCTGACGCGGCGGACGATCAATCGCAGCGGCTCGTGGCCCCAGCCGTGCGGGGTGAGCGTGGTCTCAGCGACCTCCGCGTCGCGCATCTCCTCCGCGTCGGCCCAGTGCTGCTCGGGGATCTCGGCCATCGCACGCCACATGCTGCTGGTCCGCGGCGCGCTCATCGAGAACCGCACCTGCTGCCGGCGCAGCCCGGTCATCAGCTCGACGGAGTAGAACCCGCTGTCGACCCTGGCAGTGAGCTGGCCATGCCCCGCCGGCAGCAAGCTCTTGGCGCGGGCGATCATCCGCGCAGACTCCGGCGCGGTGATCCTCGCGCGGTTCCCCGGCTCGAGCTCGCTGGTCAGCGCGCGGCCGCGCTCGGCCCAGGTCACGACATAGGACTGGTACGCCAGCGCGCCTGAGTGACTGCGCGCCGCGCCGCGCCGCCGCGGGCCGCGGCCGTACACCTCCGTCTCGGTCGCGTCCAGATCGAACGTCACCTCTTCAGTCACGTCTCGACCGAGCTGGCGGTCGACGCGGTCACCGACCCGCGCGAGCGCCCGCTCGATCGCGCGGACATGGGTACGCCGGTAACGCATCGCGAGTTGGCGTGCCGTCGGTGCCGACGGCGTCGCGGCGACTGCGCGCAGCGCCGCGCCCGCGGTGTCCGCGCGGACGTTCTCGATGTCATCGAAGCACTCCGCCCCCGCGATCTGGCACTCCGACAGCGACACCACCAGCGCACCGGGCGACAGCCCACGCCGGCGGGACTTGACCGCCCGCACCCCACGAGCGGCCGACAGCTCCGCGTCGACGAGCTCGACCAGCCGCGTGCGGCGCGCCAGCTCACCCACGATCGCCAGCCCGGCATACGGGGTCAAGCTCGGATCGTCTGCTCTGAACGACAGCCGTCCGGGTCCTCTGTAACAGTCACTGTCGTTCACCCGCAAGGTGGCATCCCCTCACCGTCAAAGTTGGACTTCGCACCCCAAACAATGACGGCCCAGTCGGACGGAAAGCCCCGCATTTGCGGGGCTTTTCTATGCCCCAACCAAATATCTCATCGATCCCGGCAGACGATCCCCTACCAGCTAACCCACTGATCTAGGTCAGAGATTGGTTCTCTGAAGGTGCGCGGAAGTGGCTCGGCCCACCTGCCCGCTCTCGCCGGCCACGTGAACGGGACTTTCGTGTCTGGGCACCCGGTTAAAGTTCGGGGACCGTGGCGAAGCGAAACGGCGCTGCACAGAGGTCATCCGGATCGCCGGCGCGCTCCAAGCGCCGTCGCGGGTCGCGAAACGGCCGGCGGCGGCTCGATGGGGAGGTCGAACGGACTGAGGCGCAGCGCCTGGCGGACGATGGCTGGGTCGAATGGGGCGGTGAGCTGATTTGGGCCGTCGGCTTTACGTCGGGGGGCGCGCCGTACGGACTGCGGGTCTCTGACTTCGACCCTGCGGACCTGCAAGCGATGGGGCTGGACGGCGCGGTGGTCGACGCCGCCGGGCTGGCGACCGCAGAGTCCTCGATCGACGAATCGGACGACTGGCTTCGGGACGACGACGTTCCGTTCTGATTATGAGTAAGCGCTTACCCGATTACCTGACCGCGATGACCGAATGCCCGTAATCTCAGCGATCCTCATCACCGTCGTCGTGCTGGCCGTTTGGCTGGCCGGCCTGGCCGTGGCGCTGCGCGGCTATTTCCGTGCGATACCGGTGAGTGCCACCGTCGTCGCCGTCTGCGTCTTGCTGCTCACCGGAGGTTCTGTGATTGCCGCCATTGCTGCCGCGATGGGCGTGCTCATCGGTGTTCCCGTTGGCCTCTGGGTGCTCCTCACCATCCGCATCAACGTCCGGCCACGCAGCGTTCGCGCATCAACATCGCCCGCGTCGAAGCGCTGATCGCGCGGCCGTCAGACAGCGCTGGGTGTCGGTCAACTCGGGCGCCGGGGAGGAACGAACGGGCACGATCGGCCTGAGTGCGGCAATGAGGCCCGGTGAGCCCCCCGCCGAAGGGCGAGGGCCGATCGCGCGCTCCTTGGCGGTTGGTGCCACGTTCCTCAACGGCTCCCCAAGACCCCTCACGAACGCGGCAGACGCCTCAAGCGTTAGGGGTGCCCACGACATTCGTCACCGCGATCTCCGCCGCCGGCGGCGCTACCGTGAAGCGATGAGCATCAAGCGCCGACGCAAAGCCGAGCGCCGTAACGCACGCACGCGAAAGACGGCGAGCCGCATCAAGGCGTCCGGGCACGCCGAGGTGGGCGACTCAGCCCGTGCACTGCCCCATCCCGACTCGGTCAAGCTGAGCGACCTGTTCGCGATGCCAGCGTCCAATGAGCGCGGCCCAGGCGAGGAACCCGCCTACGATTACTGCGCCGGCGACCACGGATGGTTCGTGGTACCTCGCGCCGGCGAGCCGTTCGAGCTTTCGCTCACGGGTGAGTTGGAATCCAGCTGGGGGCTGTTGGCCGAGCAGAACCCAGCCTGCGCCCCCATATCTGAACGGATCCGCGCGCTGCGTGCCACCGGGCGTACGCATGTGCAGGCGACGCTCGCAAGAGTGTTCTGGGAGGTGTTGCTGCCAGATGGCTCGACGGTCTGCCTTGAGTCCGCCAGCGATGATCACCCGGCTTCAGTGAGTTGCCCAGAGCTAGCCGACGGCCGGCCGATCGGCTTCTGGGCCTCAGAGCTCGGATTTGAGCGCTTCGACGGTGAGGTGGCCCTGCCAGCGTACACGTGGATGACGGGCGAGAATCAGCTTCCGGTCGCGCTAGCCAGGCGCGTCGGCGAGCGCTGGACGGACGCCTACCGGGTGCGCGTCTACGACGACGCCAGCGACGATCACGAGGGCATCCCACCTGAGCTGTGTCCGCCGCGCGAGCGCTAGCCTGCTACCTACGCTCGGGTTCTAAAACTCCGTTTTACGGGCTCTCCTCCTCGTTTGGGGGTGACTTGCGCGCCTCGACCGTGGCGAATCGCCTGCTATCACGCAGGTTCTGCGACGACATCAGGGTCCCGGAACTCGCGCACATCTCGCCGCGCGGCGAGCACGACGCCATCCGCGCCCATCGCGCCCGGCATCCATGCGTCGTCGGGCGACCCCCGCTCGCACGCACCCGCTCCCGGCACAAAGCACAGCACGGCGCGCGGGTCGGCCGAGTGCGCATCTTGCGAGCATGCCCGCATGGGGACCAAGAGCCCTCGGCGAGGAGGCCACCGAACTTGCCGGCTGACGGGTTCTGCTCAAAGTGCCCAGCGCACGCCGAAAAACCGAAAAACGGCAGCATTGAGAGCGAAGCGAGGCTGATCGATCCTTGCAACGCCTCGGCGCATCAAGGCCCCGCGCACGGCGACGGCTTACGGCGCCCTACGGGCGAGTCCTCGCATCGATCATCCAGACATCACGGCGCGGCATCCATGCCGCTTGATCCCCCGCCCGGCACCGATCCCACCACGCGGCTGGCCGCCCAGCAGCCCCGATTCACCCCCAAACGACGAGGAGTCCCGTTTTACGAACCCGAGGCCCCCTCCCCCACGTGTGATCCTCAGCGATACCTGGCGTGGTTCTGACGGCGCTATTTGGCCTCCCGGGAGTAACGGAACAGGAACGTACCGCTAAGCGGCTTCGCCGAGTTCGCGGCAGGGCGGCGCCCTGCTCGTGTCGGGTAAGCCGGGCACATTGCTGTGCCCGGCTCCCCTAAGAACCGTGCGAGCGACTTTCACCGCACACGGCTCAAGCAAGCCGTCGAAGGTCCGCTGGCGCGACGCCGTACGATCAGCTCATCGCAGAGCGTGTTGTCCGCGGGTCCGTTCACCGCGATGTTGGTCGCGGCGTCTAACTTGTCCGTTGGTGCTGGCGTCTTCGTCATCTTCTTTTCGCTGGCTCACCTGACCACGTCAGCGCGCTTTCGCGCCCGGGCATGAAGCTCGGTATCCGGCCGGTTATGCGGGGCGACCGCCTGGAGGGGGCGACCATCGCGTCCCGGTTTCCCGTTGCCTTTCGGCTGCCGGCATTCGCTTCTTGGTCATCCGATTCCCGCCGGGGAGTTGGGCCTTCCTCACGGTCGGCTTACCGGCACAGCCGGACCTCGACGGGGTTACCACGTTCCGCACGCACGAGCTGCGACCGGGGTGGGTGCCCCCTATAGCCCGAGGACAGTGGTGCTCACCCGGCCGGGTCGCCTCCCCGACCGGCACCCGCCGCTTCCCAGCGACCAGTCCCTAAACCCCGCCACAACATCCCACCATGCGAGGCTCTCCTTCACGGGCCATCAACAGGGGTTCAATCACGTTCACCCGTCCGGTCTTCCCCTCGCCCGCGCCCCCGGGGTGGAACCAGCGACGCTTCGGCTTCCCCCTGAGCTTCGCACCCCGCCGTTACCGGCGACGCACGTCAGGGGCGGGGACAGGCCATCGAGCACGGACCTGGAACTACCGCTCAACTCACATCCGTCGATCTCCAATCCGGTAGTTCACTCAATGCGTGCGACCTCGCGTCGCACGGCGATTAGCAGGTGCGTGGCCTCGACGCGGGGCGAGACCCGCATCCGTTCCCGCACGGGTATCGGAGCCGAGGGGCTTCGTAACGGCTTGTGTCCGGAAGCAGTCGTGGGCGCCCGTGTCGTGGGCGCCGTCGTCGAAAACGGGGAACTCCAGGCGGCGTCTACTGGTAGCGGAGTGCTTCGGCTGGGTAGACGCGGGCTGCGTAGCGGGCGGGAATGAGCGTGGTCGCGAGCGCTACCAGGTAGACGCTGAGGAAGATCACGCCGAGCATGAGCCAGGGAACGGCGAGGCTCAGGGTTATGCCGGAGCCTGCGGCGTACGTCGCAGCGGACGAGCTGATGATGTTGTGGGCGACGATGAGGCCGAGGACGGCGCCGAGGATGATCGCGGTGAGCGCGATGAAGGACGACTCGAGCAGCAGGCTGGCCTGCACCGTGCGGCGTTGGAAGCCGATCGCGCGGAGAACGCCGATCTGCTGGCGCCGTTCGACGACGGCGCGGGCGGTGACGACGCCGAGCGCGGCGATGCCGACGACGAGGCCGAGCGCAAGGAATCCTTCGATGAGGCGGTCGATGACGACACTTGCGCCGATCGCTTGGTTGAGCAGCTTCTGCATCGAGTCGGCCTGAAGGCCGTTGGCCATGAACACGTTCTGCAGCGTCTTGGCGGTAGTGGTGGGATTGACGCCGGGGTTGAGCTTGAACAGGTAGGTGGTTGGGAGGACGCGGTTGCCGAACACGGGCGTGAGGGTGGCCTGTGAGGTCCAGATGCCGGTCATCTCCGCCGGGGCGCTGTCTGAGAGGACGCCGATCACGGTCAGGGTGGTGTGCTTGCCGGTTTGCGGGTCGGTCACGGAGACCCGCACGGGCGCCCAGTGCTTGTCTTCGACGTAGAAGCCTGTCAGCTTGAACTTCAGAGTCGGGGTGCTGCCGTAGTTCTGGCGGTGCGGGACGGCGAGGTTGTCGACGACGGCGAGCCCGGGGTGGGTGAGCAGCGCGTGCCAGACGGCCGCGGGTGAGCTGTAGCCGCGCGCCCAGGTGTCGAAGCCATAGCTTGTGTGTGTGAGGAGGCTGTCGTCGAGGCCGCCGACGGGGTAGTTCTGGGCCGTGTGCGTCGTGCCGAGCTGGCGTGCCCTGACCGGCAGTGAGGATCTGGTGGCGACGGTGCTGATCAGCGGCCTGAGGGCCGGCGACCGGTTAACGGCGGCTGCCATGTCGAGCACCGGCGCCGTCGGCGAAGCTGTCGCGTGGACGTCGAAGCCGCCTCCGAAGGCGCGGACGTTGTTGAAGGCATTGGTGAACGATCCTGTGGTGGTCGCGCCGACAACGAGCGTGAACGTGACCAGCATGAACATCGCCAGCGTGACGCCGGTGCGGAACCGGCTCTTCAGCGGGTAGGCAATCGACATGCGCACGATAGGCGCGATCCTGCGGATCCGTCCGAGGGCGCCACCGAGTGCGGCGAGGAGAACGTCGGCGTTGTACATGATCGTCCAGGTGGCGCCGATCACGATCATCAGTCCGCCGAGGATGAAGATCCCGGAGCTCACGGTCATCGCGCCGAACAGGTGCTGGCGGATCGACGGAACGATGAACCAGACGATCAGCGCCAGGCCTGCGGCCGTACGCGCGACGCGCTTGTTGGCGCCAAGCGCCTCGGAGAGCCGGGCAAGACCGAGGATCAGCAGCGAGACGCCGAGACCGAGCGTGATCTCGTTCTTGGCGTGGATCCCGCTGCGTGCGATCGAGTAGCCGAGGGCGATGATCAGGATCCCGCCGATCCGCTTGCGGCGCGTGCTCATAGCGACGAGCTGATCGGGGAGGTCGCGGATCGCGGAGACGATGTTCATCCGGCTCACCCGCCAGGCGGAGAACGCGACCACACCGAGGGTCAGCAGCACCCCGATCGTGTAGGCGACGACGAGGCTGGCCGGCTTGACGGCGAAGGCGAGATGGAAGCCGGGGTACGAGGCGAACAGGCCGCCCATGCCGAGCACCATCAGGTCGGCGACGAGCACGCCGAGCGCGGCGCCGACGAGGGCAGCGACGAGGTCGTAGGCCGCTCCCTCGTAAAGGAACATCTGGACCAGGTGGCCGCGACGGGTCCCGACCGCGCGGGCAATGCCGAGCTCGCTGCGCCGCTCGGCTGCGAGCAGGACGAAGATCAGGAAGATCAGCAGGATCCCCGCGGCGATCGAGAACGCGCCGAACGTCGTGAACAACGAGACGAACGCCGCTCCGGTGCTGTCCGCCGCGTTCAGCGCGTCCTGCTTGGTCTTGTCGGTTTCGAGGCCGGGCGCGCTCACCGTTGGGTTCAGCGCTTTCACGACCGTGTCGGTCGCGGCGACGCCGCCACGGTTGGCGACGTAGATCCCGTCGATCAGGCCCGGTTCGTGGAGCAGCGTCTGCGCCCGCGCCAGCGGCATCAACACCCCGTAGTTGGAGGTGAACGCACCCTGGAAATCGACCACCGCGCGGACACGTGCTCGCTCCAGGCCGGTGCCGGTGAGGACGCGGACCGTGTCCCCGGGCTTCGCGCCGAGCGCGTCGGCGAGCTTCGCATTCAGGAAAACCTCGTTCGGCCCGAGCTGCGCCAGCGACACCGCCTTGCCGGCTGCGCGCATCGTGCCGAAGGCGCTAAGCGTGACCGGATCGCCGGCAAAGAGCGTCGCGTTCGGCTCGTACTGCTTGCGGCTCACGTCCTGGACGGCGCTGCCCCACACGAGCACCGGCGCCACCGCACGCACGAGCCCAGAGGCGCGCCCGGCAGCCGCGACCCGCTCGACGTAGCTCTGTGGGAAGTAGCGGGTTCCGGTGCCGACGGAGCCGACCGCAAGCGAAGCCGTCAGCCCTTTCGCGCCGACAACCTCATCGGTCCTGCCGAGCCTGGCGATCGCCGAGGAGCGGATCGAGGAGCTCATCGTGTCCCCGGTCGCAAACGAAGCGGTGATGATCGCCGTCCCGAGCATCAACCCCGCGACGATCAGAGCGGCACGACCCCGCCGGCGCCTGGCATTCCGGACGCCGAGGCGGAAGAAGACGCGATTGCGCAGCGCGAACACCGCAACGACCGCAAGCAACACCACCACGAGCACCGCCAGTACTTCCGCGAGCGAGCCCACCGGGATCCCGAACAGCTTTTGCATGACTCACCTAGCGGTGGCCGGCGCCTCCGCGACCACGACGTCGTACGCCTCGCGACCAGGCGACGCGCGGAAGAACACCACATCGGACAGCTTCTCGATCTGGGACTGATAGAAGCCGCTCACCTGCGAGGCGTGCGCGGCTTCCTCGCTCGACCAGAGGCTGACTACCAACACCTTTCCCTCCTCGGAGAGCAGGACATAACAGCCCTCGTAGCCATCCTGGTCGTGCAGCGCGGGAATCAGTTCTGTCTCGAACCGCTCGATCGCGCGCCGAGGGTTCTGACGCACGGGATCGATCTCGGCAACCGTCACGCGTGCGACCATTACTGCCTCACCTCCAGACGCTCCTCGTCGACGATCTGGCCATCGACCATGCGCACGATCCGATCGGTCGCACGGCCGACGCCGATGTCGTGGGTGACGATCAGGAACGTCAACCCACGCTCGCGGTTCAGGCGGCGCATCAACGCCACGACATCCTGGGCGTTCTCGCTGTCGAGGTCTCCCGTCGGCTCATCGGCCCAGACAATCGCCGGATCGTTGACGAGCGCGCGCGCGATCGTCGCCCGCTGCCGTTGCCCGCCCGAGAGCTCCTCCGGCACGTGCGCAGCACGCTCGGCCAACCCCACCATCTCCAGCGCAGCCAACGCCCTCCGCCGAGCCTCCCTGGCCGGCACACGGGCAACGAGCAGCGGCAGCTCGACGTTCTCGACCGCGCTCAGCACCGGCATCAGGTTGTAGAACTGGAACACGAAACCCATCCGGCGGGCGCGATAGTCGGTGCGCTCCGTATCAGACATCGAGCCGAGCGACACCCCCTCGATCAACACCTCGCCACCGTCGATCCGGTCCAGACCGGAAAGACAATTCAGCAACGTCGTCTTGCCCGACCCGCTCGGACCCATAATCGCCACCATCTCCCCGCGCCCAACCGTGAAGCTGACGCCACGCAGCGCCTGCACCTCGACCTCGCCGGTGTCATAACGCTTGTCAACACCGCGAGCCTCAACAATCGCCACGACACGGACAGACTCGGCAGACGGCGCCGAAGCTGGTCCCAGAACCAGGGATTCCTGCGATTGAACTGCCATCTCGTCCTCCCTTGGTGCTTCCACATATACAACGGTCGTCGGCGAACCTCATCGGGGGAAGGCACGGAACTGCAGGCCGGAGAACCACTGAACCGTCCATGCCTGAACTACTGAACCGTCTGTGCCTGGACCGCCCGCTGCTCAGTGTGATCGAGTTCGGCGAAGCTGCGAGACCATGAGCTGGCCGCTTTCCTTCCTGCGATTCGTTCGCACATCACGGCCACCGCGAGGTTCACGTAACACCGTGCGTCAGTGAGCATTTGCAGGGCTGCCTCACACCAGCTCAACGACTGAGCTTGAAGAAAAAACCGCTGGCTGAGAGTGTGGGGCGTTCCCGAGCGGCTTTCAGCGTTTGCCCTGATCCGTGGCTGCCGACGGGCGAGGATCGTTGTGGGGCAATTCGGCGGCAGGCTCGGAGGCTGGTTGGCGGACAGGTTGAGCATGTTCCGGTAGGTCGCGCCCGTGAGCCGGTCGCCGCCGCCATGGTCCCTGATGCCATGAGCCTGTTGGGCGTGCTGCTGACGGCGGCGTGGTCGCGGCGCCCGATCCGTCCGCTCGCGGACGAGGCGGTGCGGCCGCCACCCGGTGATGAATTGGTAGCGGACGCCAAGGCCCCGCGGAACCACGCCGTCACGATCCGTGCTCGCCCCGCTGAGATCTGGCCCTGGCTTGAGCAGATGGGATGCCAGCGCGCTGGCTAGTACAGCTACGACGGTCAAGACAACGGCGGTGTCCGGAGCGCCGAGCGGATCGGTCCGGAGCTTCAGCAGGTCCAGGCCGGCGACGTCTTCCCGATGAGGCCAGAGGACGACCACACATTCGTCGTCCGGATGGTCGAGCCGGAGCGGGCACTCGTGCTCGGCGACCCTCGAGCGCCGCCAGCGCGGGCAAGCACCCGAGATCATCAACATCGCCTCGCGCCCCCAGCGCCGGCTCAACGCCCCCTGGGCGCCAGCTCAAAGACGCCCGCCGCAAACCTGGCGGGATCGTGGCCGTCGCGATCACCCGCGAACTCGCCGGCTACTGCTGGAAGATCGCCACCTACGCCCCACAGCGCTCGAACCGACGCCCACACTGTAGGAGGCTCACCAACTCGCGCTGACTCCTTCGAACACTCCCGTTGCGGCTAGCGAGGCGGCCCGAACATCCCGGCTCGCGCACAACAACTCCGCGATTCGTCGCCTGAGCACCCGCCCAACAGCCGCCGCGCCCGACAATAGACAGCGGACGTGCGACGAACTCGACGAACAAAGGCCTTGGGACAAGCCGCGAATCACCGTCGCGAACCCGCGGACGCCCGGACCGCCCCGCACGCCGCAACTACATCAACCACCCCAACCACCAACCAGACAACCGCCATCAAGCCCTACCCCTAGACAAGCGCTCCTCCATATGGGCGACGAAGCGCTCGTCCGGATCGGGCCGGATCTGCGCCGCGGCGCACGACCGGATTCGCCCACAAGCATCAGCGCGCCAACAGCTGTCAGCGTGCCTGCTCGTGCCACGAAGCGGCCACGGAGCCCGCGTGATCGCTCTAGGCGTGGAGCAGTCACGGAAGCCGCTGAGCCTGGCCGACTCGGGCCGCCGCCCTGCTTTGGTCATGCGACGACCCGCGGCGGCCTCAGCCTCGGAATGCGCGGATCCGGGGACTCTCGGGGCCACGCCCGCGGCTCGCTCGGCGATCCACGGTGTACAGGCGAGGCGAGCGGGCGCAGGTAAGGTCAGTTGCGTGACTGTCGTCGTGCTCACGGGAGCTACTCGCGGCATCGGGCGAGCGGCCGCGATCGAGCTCGCTCGGCGAGGAGCCGAGGTCGTCCTCGTGGGACGCGATCCTGAGCGCGTCCGGTTGGTCGCTGAAGAAGCCACGACAGCCGGTGGCGGTGGACGGGTCCACGGGCACGTGTCCGACCTATCGCTGATGTCCAACGTCCGGGTGCTGGCCGACGAGATCCGTGGGCACCACGAGCACGTCGACGTCCTTGCCAACAACGCGGGGGCACTGTTCGCCTCGCGCAAGGTGACCTCTGAGGGCTTGGAGCAGACCTTCGCGCTCAACCATCTCGCACCGTTCCTGCTCACGAACCTGCTGCGAGACCGCCTTGCCGGCGGCCGCGTCGTGACCACCGCGTCCGGCGCCCACCGGTCCGGGCGCCTGGACCTCGACGACCTGCAATCGGAGAATTCCTACTCGCCACGCGTGTACGGCACCTCGAAGCTGTGCAACATCCTGTTCACCCGCGAGCTGGCCAGGCGCGCGCCGGAGCTGAACGCCAACTGCTTTCACCCCGGCGTCGTGCGCACCGGCTTCGCCAAGAACGAAAACGGAATCTGGAAGGTCATCGCTACGCTGGGTGCGCCCTTCCTCCGCTCCCCGGAGCGCGGCGCCCACTCGCTGGTGTGGCTCGCCCTATTCGGCGACGCCGCTGCCCTCACCGGGAAGTACATCGAAGACGAACAGGTGGTCGCTCCCAGCGACCAGGCCCAGGACGACAACCTCGCACGGAGCCTGTGGGAACAAAGCGCGCAGCTCGTCAGCCTGCCTGCCGACGCGCGCGCCTAACGCCCCGGCGCAGAGACCCCCTTCTGTCATCTCTCGGGCATCCGGCCCCGACCCTCCAGAGTCCCTCGTTTGCGCGGCACGGAGGGCGCCGACGTCGGCCGAGACCGAGTGGGCCAGAGACCTCCTCGCTACCTAAAGCGCGCCTCCGGACACCGCGGCCGGTCTGCCCCGCAGGCCGCGCGAAGCGGGGCAGCCGACGGGTGGCGGCGGAGGCCCGTCCCGACCCGGAAGCGGGTCCGGTCGTGCGGGCGATCGGAATCGTGGCAAAGCGCGCGTGAGCGTGCCGGCCGCACCTGGCCTTGGGGCTGTCCTTCCCGGCCGGGCGCTCGCAAGCTCGTGGCTCGGCGGCTTGCGCTCCAGGCGCGCCGACGGCTGGAAGCCGCGGCGAGTGTCGTGGTCGTCGCGAAGCGGGACTGGGACCCGGACGGCACGGTGGCTGCGATGAGGCGCATGCGACATCTCTCTCCCGTCATCCCCGGTAGCTCGTCGACGACGAGGTGCGCAACCTGGTCGAAGCTGCCCACGAGTAGGTCGCTGAGCTGATCAGCGCCAACTGCGACAGGCTCGAAGCACTCGCGCAGGCCCTGCTCGAGCACGAGATGCTCGAGCAGGACGAGGCCGCCAAGGCCGCCTGGGTCCAGCCCCGCATTTAGTTTCGCCCTTGGAAGGATGCCTGCGGTGCATCTTCACGGCTGACCGATGGAGGATTCCCCTCCTACCGGGTCGCCGGCGTGAAGGCGGCTCCACCGACAGGGCTGGACGGACGGCTTGCGCTTGCCCCGCCCCAGAGGATCATCACGTGCCCCGTCCATACGGCTGCGGGGGTGACGCGCCCGCTGAGCGGCGCCTGGGGGAGCGTCGACCAGCGGTTCGCCGTCGGGTCGAAGGCGAACCCCTGCGACGATTGCGATGGGCCGGTGAGGCTCGTGATTCCCCCCCAGATCAGGAGTTGCTTTCCCGTCCACACCTCGGCGAACTGCTCGCGGCCGGAGCTCATCCGGGCCAGCTGACGCCAGTGGTTGGTCGCTGGGCTGTACGCGAGCACGATTCTCGCGAGCGTCGCCGGCTTTCCTGCGTGCGACGCGCCGTAGCCGCCCACGACGAGCATCTCGCGCCCGTCCCAGCCGGGAGTCGCGTTATAGCGGACTGCGGGCAGCGGCGCGATCCTCCGCCAACTGTTGGTCGTTGGGTTATAGGCGGCCGCGCGCGCGAGGCCTGCCGGATACGGCTTGCCGTCCGGATCGAGACCGCTGACGTAGGCAATCAGCTCGCGGCCGGTCCACACCCGCGGGCGTCTGACTGGGAGCGAGCGGTGAGCTCGCGAGCGTGCGCCACTTGTTCGTGGCCGGGTTGAACGCCGCACCGTCCGATTGGAAGTCACCGCAGCAGCCGCCGCCCGAGTAGATCATCAGGTGACCCGTCCACACGACGAGCCCGCTCGGGCCGCTGGACCTGGGAGGGGCGGGCAGCCTGCGCCAGTGGTTCGTCAGCGGGTTGTAGGCCTGGAAGTCGAATGGACCGAAGGTCAGCATCTCCTTGCCCGTCCAGGCGGCGGTGTAGTGGCCCTGATAGTTGCCGACGGGACCCTTGAAGGGCGCCAGCCTGCTCCACCTGTCGGTTGCCGGACTGTACGCAGCCGCAACATCGACCGAGAGCGGTGGCTTTGGCTGGGCGCGGCCGAACACCAGCATCTGCCTGCCGGTCCACACGCTCACCGTGATCCCGGTCGGGGCAGGTGAGGGCGCCGGCGACAGGCGCCGCCATGTTCCGGCGAGCGCCGAGCTGGCGGTCGGCACGGCTGTGGAGCCGGCCGCGTGCGCCACGGCACACCGCGCGAAGCTCGCCGGCGCGATCACGAGAATAAGCGCGAGAGCCAGACGCGAGCGGCGCGCATCGCATCGGCCCGCCGAAAAGGCCCCCCGAACGCGAGCGCTAGGAGCGTGGGTCACTATGCCCGCAGAACGCCGTTTTGGCCCGTTTCAGGGGATCAAATCATCAGCGGCGATCGCTCGGATGGCCGCAGAACGGCTCTCAGAGCCTCGATAATGAGACTGAGTATTACTGACCCAGGCTCCTAGCAGCGAGCGGGCGGAGCATCCTTACGTTGGGCTCACCTGACACCCCGACGATGCTCGCGCGCGGCTCATCAACCGACATCAGGGCCACCCCCGTTCGTCATGCGGGAAACCCGCATCTGGACACGGCACCGATCCGGGGGAGGCGCTTGAGGCATCGGTGCTGCTCAGCCGCGGCCAACCTCGCGCTGAGCGGGAAACCCGACGAGCGGCCAGGAGCAACACTCACGGGGACAGGTCAGCGCCCACCGCCCAGACCCGCAAGATCGTGAACGCGAGCAGGGCACTCACCCAGCCGGCGCTTTCTAGTTGCCACGATCCCGATCGCCCGCTATCGCCCAGCAGTCGCTCGGCGCGATACCCGCGGCGTCGCGGAAGCAGGGCGGGACCGCAACGAGGGATCCGGCCCTGAGATTCGCCACCAGCGAGGCCCGGCACGCCGTCCACTGGTCGGTCGGCGACGGCGATCAACGCCGAGTATCGCGTTTTCACGAAAGGGGGCTCGCGGCGCTGGACTCCGCCGACTGATCCAGAGACCCGAAAGTTTCGAGAGCGGGTCTGTGGCCGGCCCGCGCGTCGGACCCCCTATGCGCGGAAGGCGCGTCCCGGCGATCGGCCGAGTCCAGCCGAGTTCATCGCGGCCGTGCTGCGGACGGCGGCAGAGTTGTGAGTCCTTGGGCGGATGCGGCACTCAGGCCCAGGAGTGACACGCATCCGCCAGCAACGCGTCGATGAGCGCCGTGAGATCCTCGCGGTAGGCGTCGCGGTTGTGAGCCGTCGTCCACGCTGCAGCGGCGGCCGCCAGCATCGGGTAGCGCTCGGGATCGGGGGCGCCGCGAAGCTCCTGCTGCTGGCTTGGCCCTTGAGAGCTTGCGCCGGCGCGCACGAGCAGCGAGCCGAGCGTGAAGTTCCACATCAGACGGTACGCGCGCACCGCCGCCTCGATCGACAGACCCGCGTCGCGCAGCGCTGCATGGATCTCCTCGATTGCGCCGAGCACTGACGGCGCCATCATCCGGCGGCGCGCCAGCACCTCAGGGATCCAGGAGTGCTCCGCGAGGCTGTCGTAGATCGTCGACCACAGCAGGAGCATCACGCCCTTCGGGTCCCGCGGGCGCGACGGATACACGAGCCGGGCCGCGAGGCGGTCGATCAGCACCATCAGCAGCTCGTCCTTGCTGCCTATGTGCCGGTAGGGCGTCATCGCGGAGACGCCGAGCTCGCTCGCGAGCCGGCGCATCGTCAGCGCCTCGACGCCCTCGGCGTCGAGTAGGCGGATCGCCGTGTCGAGCACGGCTTCGCGATCGATCGTCGGCGGGCGACCCCGGGGCCGATCAGCCGCCATCTCCACCGCTGCCTGGCGATCGCCGTTCGGCTGACGAGCGGTGCGGAACTTGGCGGACCCGCCGCCTTGCGACCGTTTCGACGAGCGCTCTCTGGATGACCTTGCCGACATTTGCTTTACGTGTACATTAATGCGAATGGCACACGGAACCCCCACACTCGCAACCGGCAAGATCTGCTACCTCGAGATCCCCGCAGCCGACGTCGAACGCTCCTCGCGCTTCTACCGCGACGCGTTCGGCTGGGAGCTGCGCAACCGCGGCGACGGCACGATCGCATTCGACGACGCGGTCAAGGAAGTCAGCGGCTCGTGGGTCACCGGCAGGCCGCCGTCGACCGAGCCCGGGATCATGGTCCACATCATGGTCGCCGACCTCGAGTCAGCGCTCGCGGCCGTCCGCGCCGCCGGCGGCGAGGTGCTGAACGAGGACGCGGCGCCGGGCGAGCGCGTGGGGCACGTTCGCGATCCGGCCGGCAACGTGATCGGGATCTACCAGCAGCCCGGCCTGGCTGAACGCGAACGGACGGTCAGGCCGGTGCCCGAGCACCTCCACACGGTCACGCCGCGGCTCGCGTTGAGCGATGCCGCAGCCGGGATCGAGTTCTACAAGGCCGCGTTCGATGCAAGCGAGCTCGGCGAGCGCTACCACATGCCCGACGGGACGCTCGTCCACGCCGAGCTGCTGATCGGCGACTCGGTGGTGATGGTCAAGGACGCCCAGGACGACAAGTTCACCGCGCTGCTGTGCACATACTGGCCCGACGTCGACGCCGCGTGGGATCGTGCCGTTCGCGCCGGCGCCGAGGTCATCTACCCCCTCGCTGACCAGTTCTACGGCGAGCGCGGCGGCCGCCTCGGCGATCCGTTCGGCAACCAGTGGATGCTGGCCGCCCGCATCGAGAACGTCACGCCGGCCGAGCTCGCCGCGCGGGAGCCGGCGTAGCGCGGGACCCGCCTCCATCTCATGACGGGCGGGGCGGTGGCCAGGGTGGCGACGCTGCCATGCGCGGAACTCAGCACTCGGGGCAGCGCGTACGGACCGACGGGCTAGAGGGGCGACAGAGTCCGCAAGCCGATCGATGACTGCGACAGATCGGGCGTCGAGACCGACCTCGATGCTGACGTCAGCCGGCGTCTCAAATCCCAACGCTCGGCGGACAGAGCCATGAGTCTTGGAATTGGCGAGATGCGAGGCGGACGTCGTCTGCGGGGCCGAGACCTGCGTTCGTGTCAGCGCGTGTACGCGGAGCCAGCGTGGTCGTCGTGACTCACTTTGTCCGATAGCAGTCGCGGTTGCGAGCCGCAACAGGGCCGAGATCGTGCCCCCTTAGCACCAAATGCAGACACGTCGCTGACGCGGACCTGGTGGCTGCCTTTGTCCGACAGCAGTCACGCGCCGGGCCCGTTCCGGCCCTCGAATCACTGCCGCTTTCGCGACCGGAGCAGGCGCCTCGCGGATCGGCATGTCGCTCGTGCTGCTGGGCGGGAGCCAAAGCGAAGCTCCTGCATGAACCGTGGGTGGTGTCAGCGGTTGGGTAGTGCTGGGCAGAGGCCGCCGAGGGAGAGCATCGCGAGCGCGATCACGGCCCAGGGTGAGTGGTAGCCGAACCCGCGTCGGGTGATCAGCCGGATCTGGGTGTTCACTTGCTCGGTTCTCGCGTTCGACAGTCCGTGCCGCAGCGCTGCCTCGATCCCCGGGCGCTGCTTGCTGATCGTTTTGGCGAGCTTGACGAACGGGGAAAGCCGGCAGCGCCGGGCCCAGTTGAGCCATGCATCGAGCAGCTCGAGCGCCTGCTCGCAAGGGACGCGGTAGATCATCCGCAGCTGTTGAGCGATGAGGTAGGCGCGGTACAGATCCTTGTTGATCTCTTGGACGCGGGCGAGCTTCTGTTGGTGGCGTTCGGTGAGCCGCTCGGGGTTCATCCAGAGCGCGAACCGGGCGCCCTTGAGCTCGCGGGCGAGCCCGGGCTGTCCGGCTTTGCGGGCGTCGTTCCAGACCTCGCGGCGGACTTCGTCCAGCGCGTCGGTGGAGAGGTAGGGTCGGCCCGCGGCGCGGTGGCGGCCTTTCGGCCGCTCCGTTTCCGCGGGCCGCCCGCCGAATCGGGTAGAGGCCAGGCTTGCCCTGACCCCTCCCACACCACCCGGCATGCGGGTCCGCACCGGGCGGTTCGCTCAGCATTCCCGGACACGGCGGTAGGGTTCGGTGAATCCTTTCAGGCCCATGGTCTTGTGCCAGTAGGCGTTGGGCAGGGCGGTCTGCAGTGGCCAGGACCCCGCGACGCGCCAGTACCCCTTCTGCGACGCCGCCCAACTGCGGGCGTCCCGGTCGGGGATACCGAGCGCGCGGAGGTTCCGGTAGCGCGTTTGTGGGCGCTTCCACTCCTTCCAACGCACCTGCCGTAGCCTGCGGCGCAGCCACTTCTCGAGCTTCTCGAACGGCAGGACGGTGTCGGCAAACGAGAAGTAGCCGGTCCATCCGACCGTGAAGCGGTTGATCTCCTTGATCCGCCGCTCCATCGAGACGCCCCAGTTGCGCGTGGTCAGCTGACGGATCCGCTCCTGGGCTCGTTTGAGAGCCTTCGGGGCGACCGTCACGCCGATCCTGCCGTCCCGGTAGCGGAAGAACTGGAACCCCAGCAGGGGCCGCTCGACCGCGAGGGCGACCGCCGACTTCTGTCGGTTGACGCGCAGCTTCAGGCGCTGCTCGATGTATTGCGTGATGCTCGCCATGACGCGCTCGCCCGCCCGCCGGCTTGAGACGTAGATCCGTCCGTCGTCGGCGAAGCGCACGAACCGGTGCCCGCGCCGCTCGAGCTCCCAGTCGAGGTCGTCAAGCATGACGTTCGAGAGCAGCGGCGAGAGCGGAGAACCCTGCGGGGTCCCCTCCTCGCTCGCGGCCACCAGCCCGCCATCCATGACGCCCGCTTCCAGGTAGCGTCGGATCAGCCTGAGCACCTGCTTGTCGTGGACCCGTCGTGCGACCCTGGCCATCAAGGCGTCGTGCTGAACGCGATCGAAAAACGAGTCGAGATCAAAATCGACGCACCACGCCGCGTCATCAGCGATGAACTGGCGTGCCCGCTCGACAGCGTGATGCTGCGAGCGCCCCGGCCTGAAGCCGAAGCTGTGGGGATGAAACAACGGGTCAAAGACAGGCGTGAGCACCTGCGCGATGGCCTGGCAGATCAACCGATCCACCACAGCCGGCACCCCCAACTTCCGCAGACCACCCGAGGGCTTGGGGATCATCACCCTCCGGACCGGTTGCGGACGGTAGGTGCCCGCGTCCAGCTGCGAGCGGATCTGCGGCCAATGGTCTTTCAACCACGGCCGTAGCTCCTTCGTGCTCATCCCGTCGATGCCAGGGGCACCGGCTTTCTGCTCGACGCGTTTCAGTGCCTCGGCGAGATTCTCGCGGGCCATGACCTGCTCCCACAAGCTCGCCTCGGCGGGGTGAGGAGCGGTATCGCCAGGCGCCGGGGATGGACTGCGCTCTGAACGGGCGTCTTCGGGCTTCACCGTCGGACCCTCCCGTGCAGGCCCCTTGCGGGGTTGGCTGCGTTCAGCGTCCATCCCACGAGCACGAGCGTCCTGCGCCTCGGCTTCGCGTTCGGCCCTTCCCAGCGATCAGCGATCCCGCCGGTAATACGACCTCTGCTGACTTCTCCACAGCGAGCGACACCCTCACGAGCATCGCCGTCCCGCACCACCCCGCGAACCAAACGGACGGGGCATCTGGGACACCCGCGGAGATCTCCGCGAGTAAGACCAGCAACCTTCATCGCACACCCACCGCGTTTACGGAACGGCCCCTTGATGGCATCGGGCTTCGTCTCGTGGTGCAGACTCGCCCGGACCGCCCCGCCTTCTACGCGCAGCACGCCGAGGATCCCGACGCGCCATGTGTTCCTAGGGTCGCGACTGCGCACTCCGGCTTCCTCCCCACCCAGCCTCACGACTGAGCAGTTGCCATCGGCTTGTGGTTGGTGCCATCAACCTCCACAGGGGACTCGCACCCCCGAGCTGCTGGTCATGTCGCGCGCACACCCGGCGTGCGAGTTCCCCCGCACCGGGCTCTCCACGGGCATGCCGGTGGTCATCTGGCGATCAGTCCTTCCAGGTAGTCCATGGCCGTGGCGTGGTCGCGTAGTGCGATGTAGCCGGCCGTCCACGGGAGCGGGATCTGCGCGCCCCGGTAGCGGTAGCGCGTTGTGTGCACCGCCGCCGGGTTGAACAGTTCGACGCCGTTGTGGGCGGGCCACCGCTCCTTGAGGTAGGTGCGGAACAGCCACTCCCAGTTCCGCTTGCGGTGCTTTCGGCGCAGCCAGCCGACCACTCGCCAATAGGCGTAGTGGCGCAGATAGCCGAACGTCGCCGAGGAGACGCCGTGGCGGAAGTAGTTGCACCAGCCTCGCAGCACGCGGTTGACGCGATGCAAGAGCTGGTCGGGTTCCTGGTCGGGGCCGGTGTGCTTGGTGATCTGGCGCACTTTCGCCTTGACGGCCTGGAGTGACCGCTTCGACGGGTAGGTATGGATCACCATCCGGCCGTGACGTCCCCGGACGCGTTTGATCGCGAATCCGAGGAAGTCGAACCCGTCATCGATCGACACAACGCGGGTCTTCTCCGGGGAGAGCGTGAGGCCGAGCGGCGCGATCACTTGCTCGACTTCGGCCTTCAGCGCCTCGGCGTGCTCACGGCTGCCCGCGACGCAGATGACGAAGTCGTCCGCGTAACGACACAGCTTGTATGTGGCTCCGCCTCGGCGTCTGATCTTCTCCCGTTCGGGCCGTGTCGCCATCGTCGTCTGCCATGCGTGGGCGAAGTGCTCGTCCAGCGCGGACAGCGCGACGTTGGCGATCAGCGGCGAGAGAATTCCGCCTTGCGGGGTGCCAGCGAGCGTCTCTTCTTGGCCGCCCAGCTCGGTCAGGATCCCGGCCTTCAGGAACGCCTTGATCAGCGCCATGACGCGTTTGTCCGCGACTCTGGCCCGCAGCCGGTCCTGAACGGCCGAATGCGAGATTTCGTCGAAGCACGCCTTGATGTCTGCTTCGAGAACCCACTCATAGGAGTTGGTCGCGAGCATGTGTATCTCGGCGATCGCGTCATGGGCGCGGCGTCCGGGCCGGAACCCGTAGGAGCAGGGTTTGAAGTCGGCCTCGAAGATCGGCTCGAGCACCGTCTTGAGGGCAGCCTGAACCACGCGATCGCGAAGGGCAGGCACCCCGAGTCGCCGGAGTTTCCCCCGCGCTTGGGAACCAGCCGCTCCTTGACCGGCAGAGGCCGAAAGCTCCCGGACCGCAGCTCCTCACGGAGCCCGTCCAAGAACCGCTGCACGCCCACCTGCTGCTCGACGTGGCGGGCGGTCTGCCCGTCCACTCCGGCTGAGCGCGACCCTCGGTTCGACCGGACCCTGAGCCACGCCATCATCAGCGTGGCCGGGTCGCAGACGAGGTTGTGGAGGTCCTTGAACCTCCGATTGGGATCGTCAGATGCCCACTTGTGCAGCTTGCGCTGAATCCCGAGTACCCTGTCCTGCGCCTCCTTCGGCGCGGGCCATGGAGCGCCAGTATTCACCGGCGACCTCCTCGCATTCCAGACGGGCGCTGCAAGCCCGCTGCTCCCCTTCGCCATGTACCCGGCTCTCCCGGGCTCGGACTACTACGAGAGCTCCGCCCCCGACCCGGGCCATCGGCGGACGCTGCGCCTTGCCTGCACCCCGAGGGGCACGTCGGCGACACCGGTCGGGTTCCCACGTTCACTACCGTTCGCTTGTCCGGGTCGGCGCCCAGCTCTTCCCCTGCGGACCTGCCGCGACGCTCACGCGGACCGCGCGTCGCGGTCCCTTCCCGGCGCGTCAATCCGCCGGTCGGGACGGTCCCCCGTGCATCCGGGGACTCGCTCACCGCTTGACCCAGCCCATATCCATCGGGTTTGAGCCGGGATCCACACTCAAGGGGGTTCTGCCACTGGTGCACTTGCATTACGCCTTTCGGTCTTGCTTGCCGCGCCCGCGCGGTCCGATAGTTCCCGCACGTCGCGTCGTTGTCAGGACTGCTTGCCGTCCTCGCCCGCAGCTCCGGGGTCAGACTGTCCTCAGCTTCACCGGGCTGCCGCGACAGCCCGGCGGCAGGGTCTTGCACCCCGCACGAACCGGCAGCGCCTCGTGGCGCACCTGCACCACGTGGAACGGGTCCAGGCACACCTCGGCGTTCGGGCATCGTTCCGCGACGGGGATGGCGATCCAGTCGGCCATGTCGCAGGACACCAGCTGGAGCTGCTCGCAGCGGTCTTTGCCCAGTAGATCCAGGAACTTGTAGACCGTGGCCTTGTCGCGACCGGGGTGCGCCCATACCAGCCGGCCGGTGTCGTGGTCGATCACGATCGTGAGGTATCGCTGGCCCTTGCGGACGGAGATCTCATCGACCCCAAGGCGCCGCAGTCCGGCGAACAGGTCGCGCTGCGCCTGGGCCTCGGCGGCGACCCGCTGGCAGATCCAGCCGACCGACCGCCACGCGATCCGCATCAGCTCGGCGACCGCCGTCTTGCTGGTGTTGACCGTCAACCACGCCGTCTGATCCTCGAACGATCTCGTGAACGCGGCGTCGTGGCGGGCCCACGGGACCGCGGCGACCACGACCCCGTGACGGCGGCAGTTGACCCTGGGCGCGTCGGCCTCCAGGAAGCAGAATGTGGCCGCGAGATCCAACGCCCGCCACCGCCTGCGTCCCTCACCCTGGTCATAGCCCGCGCAGCGCCGCCGGCAGTGCGGGCAGCGGTCGCACTCCTTCGCACGCGGACGAACCGAGATCACCACCGACCCGTCGATCTCGTCGAACTCGACCTCCTCAAGCACCGTTCGGCGCAGTCCGAGCAGCTGCTTCCATACCCTGAGCGAGCGCACGTCGCCACCGTTCCTTTCATCAGGTTCCTGACTGTCAGAAGCCGGAACCGTAGGAGCACGGCGCCGTGCGCCCCTCCTGCCCCGAGGTCGGGCGCTCCAAGCGCCCCGACCTCACCAGCCCAGAGCGCGGACGGCGGCGGCTATCAAGCAGCGCCAAACCCCACCACGAGCAGCGCAAACGTCGCCCACACCGCCGACCACGGTCGTGCGCTGCTTGATCAAACGACGACGGCCGCGCTACCCCCCGACCGCGTTCACCTCACCCACGGAACATGCAGGGGAGCCGCAAAAGCCGGGTCTATTGGGTCGCGGCCCGCGGTGAGAGCGGCGTGTACGGGCACCGCTCCGGCGCGAAGGAGCGGAGCGGCCTGCCGCGTGTCGTCCGACGCTGGCAACGACCTCCACGTCATCTCGGTGGGCTCCCAACCTGATGCCGCAGCAGCCCGGCGTGACGCTGCTCCCCCTGTCCACCAGAGGTCTAGCTAGAAGACGATCCTGTTAGCCGACGCGGTCCGCGTCGACGCCGGTCAGTTTGCCGCCTGGGCCGACGCGCTTCGCCTTCGCAGTGCCCTTTACGTGGCCGCCCTCGATGCTGCGCGCGCGGACCCCGGACACGTACCCGAGCACGTCGTCGACGTTGACTTCGCCTTCCACGAGCGGGCCTGACGGCTTGCCAGCCTCACCTTTGAAGCGGATCCGTTGCCCCAGCACCGCCTCCAGCGAGCGGCGCAAACCGTCCGTCGCTTCGATTAGGCCTAAAACAAGCGATCTCGGGCGTGCGAGGCTGGTTCACGGTTCTGGGCTCGACCGGCTGAGGTTTGAGCGCGGTTGTGGGGGGTGAGGAACGGATCTGGGTGGCGATCGGACTCGCGCTCGGTGTGGGTGGGTGTCACATGACGCGGTCTGTCCCCTGTTCGGGGTTGCTGGTGTGCCGGCCTGGTGTGGCCGGCGGTCGGTATGGCGGGTCGCGGTTCGTCAGGGCGTTCTTTCCGCACGTCTGAGGTGCCGAAAGAGCGTCAGAGGGTGTCGAGGAGGCGGAAGAACGCGCCCAGCCATGGGTTGTAGGTGAGGATGCGCCATCGCACGCGCCGGCCAGTGGTGATGATCTGGGAGGGGATCTCGATGAAGGCTGCGAGGAAGGTGCGGAAGTCCATGGTGAGCAGGCGCCGGCGTTGCTCGTTGTGGCGCTCGGCCCAGCGCGGGCTGACTGGTAGTAGGAGGGCGCACCAGGCCTTCAGGCTCCAAGCGAGCGCGGCCATGGTCATGTAGGCCCAGTTCGCGCACAGGGTGTTCACTGGGGCGTGCAGGGCGCGCACGCCGGACTTCAGCTGGCTGATGAGGTTCTCCTGGTTGCAGCGTTGCCGGGCTTGGTCGATCACTTCGTCGGCGGTCATGTCCCAGTCGTTGGTGATGTAGAAGAAGTATCGGTACTCGCTGAACAGGACGTTCTCGCCGCGCTCGACGGAGATGTTCTTGCGTAGCGCGACGACTCGGTAGTCGCGCTTGCACTTGCCGGGACGGTAGGAGAACTCGACGACGTCCTCGGCCTTCTGGCGCAGCGTCTTGTAGTTGCGCTCGCGCACGATCTCGTCCTTCAGGTTGCGCGGGCGGGTGCGCGTCGTGGTGGCGATCTGTCGTTCGGCGCGGGTGACGAGCTCGTGGTAGATCTCCTCGTCGGTGCTCTGGGCTTGCTCGATGAGGTTGGCGCGGGCGTCGTAGCCGAAGACGAAGCGCACCCCGTCGGCGTCCCAGCGGTCGAACTCGGCGGTGAGCGAGAAGTCGGTGTCGCCCCGCAGACGGATCTCTGTGAATCCGGCCTCGCGGCACAGGGTGATCGCCCGGTCGTAGTAGTCGACCACGCCCTCGTGGCTGGGCCGGTTGGCACCCAAAAGCCCCAGATACAAGGGTTCTTTGGTGTTCGCGAGCGAGACCACCAACGCCGAGTACCCCCAGATGCCGTTGTAGGAGATATCCATCCCCTCTTTGGTCTGCGCGTCGGTCGGCACGATGCTGGCGTCGGCGTCGATCACCGCCGGCTGCTGAAAGAACGCGTCCGGCTGACGTTGCCACACCTTCAACCGGGCCAGGTTGACCGCCTCCTGGAGAGCCATGATCGAGGCTGCGTCGAAGCGCCGGCAGAAGTCCCCGGCGGTCGTCGGGTCCGGGAGGCTCTCGGTCCCCAACCCGTCGAGGAACACCCGGTCGCAGCGGCGCGCCTCGATGTCCTGCAGGCGTTGCCCGCCGCACAGGGCGTTGTAGGCGATGTTCAGGACGTGATCGGACTCGTAGTAGGGCTTGTGCAGCTTGAGCAGATCCAGCGAGCTGTCGATCTCGCTGGCCAGCCCGACGTTGCCGATCAGCTTCGCGATCGCGCCGATACCGCCGTGCCCTGTTGCTTTCGTGCGCGCCGAGAGCTCGTAGGCGATGTTCGCTCGTCCGAGCACCGGCCCGGTCATGTTGGGTCTGACGGCGCGCTCCAGACGCCGCTGGATCGCGGTCGCTTCGGCGCGCAGTCGGGCGGTTCGCGTGCGGCGGTTCGTGCTCATCGGTCTCTCCTCCTGGCCTCTTGAGTCTGTGCCACACACGATACCAGACAGTAGCCCTACTGTCTGGTATCGTGGTGGATACTAACCGCGGGAGAGAAACGAGATGCCACCTACCAACACCGCCGAGCGACTGGCCGACTACGAGCAGAAATATCGCGACCTGGCCGCCGAACTCGCCACCATCGGCCTGATCCACTCAGGCAGCGTCACCCGCCGCTATACCCGCTGCGCGACCCCCGGCTGCAAATGCCACGCCGACCCGCCCCAGCCCCACGGCCCCTACTACCAGTGGACCGCCAAGATCAACGGCAAGACCGTCACACGCCGACTCACCGAGAACGAGGCGGAGCTCTACCAGGAATGGATCGCCAACGACCGCCGACTGCGACACCTCATCCAACAGATGCGACAGATCGCCGCCAAAGCCGCCGAGCTGAAGCTCAGACAAGCAGCCCAATCCGTAGCCGGGCACGCTTCACCTCAACACGCACGCAGACGATCAGGCATCGGCTCGCAGTCGGCCCACAAAACCCCGGAACAAACGGCCTTGCAGGGCCCGCCCCCGAGTCCTCCGACCTAACCTACGCTTGGTTTAGGATTAGGTCTGAGTTGTTGGGGTCGACCGGCTCCGGAGCGACGTCGTCGAGGTATGGACTCAGCGCCCGCCGCAGCTCCACGATTTCGCCTTCGAGCCGCTCCATCGCCGCCGGGTCTACCTTCGCCGGCTCAAGCGTGCCCTCTAGCGGCGCGTCTGCCGGCACTGGGACGGGTTGGTCTCGTCGGTGGCGCCAGCGGCTAATCACCTCCCCGGCCTGCACATAGAGGAACTTGATCCCCTCTGTGAGGACGGTCGTTCCGACTACCGCGAGTGTGACCGGCTCCACAGCGGATTAGCATACGCTCGACAAGACCCTATAGCTAATGCCGCTCACAGTGCTGTGGCCCGCGCTCACAGTCGAAGAGGTCGGCAGCCGTAAACAGGGGATGAACGTAATGGGGGCATTAGGTAACGGAGAGTCGCGTGTCGTTGTAGCCGAGCCGGCCGAGCTTGCCGGGAGCACGGCTGGCTTTACCGGCCGTGGTTGGGTGTTTGATGAGGCCGATGCGTGGTTGGCGCGGGGTGAGCGGCGGTTTTTGCTGACTGGGGATGCCGGGACGGGTAAGTCGACGGTCGCGGCGCGGCTGGTGGCCTTTAGCCGGGGCGAGCCGCCGAGTGGGCGGGCGCGGCTTGAGAAAGGGTTCCTTTCGGCCGCGCATTTTTGTCGGGCGCGTGAGGATCGGTCGCTTGATCCGCTGCGCGTGTTTGAGCACATCGCGTTGCAGCTGGCGACGGGCGTGCCGCGGTTTCGGGAAGCGCTTTTCAGGGAGGCCGAGGGGCGAGGCGTCACGGTGTCAATAACGGGCACCGCCACCGCAGGACACGCCGTGGAGTCGGAGGTGACTGGCGTGCGCATCGGGATGCTTGACCTCGCTGGGCTGTCGGCGCGGGAGGCGTTTGACCGATGTCTGCGCCGCCCGCTCGAGTCGTTGTACGCCGAGCGCTCGGAGCCCGTGGTGATCTTGATCGACGCGCTGGATGAGGCGCTTAGCTACCAGGCGCGGCCCAACCTGGTCGAGGCCTTGCGACGAGCGACGGACGCCACCGGGGAGTTACCGGAACAGGTGCGGTTCCTGTTCACGAGTCGTCCCGATCCGCGCGCCACGACCCGGATCGCCGACAGGACGCTTGACCTGATCGCCGACGCTCCGGCCGACGTAGACGACGTGCGGGAGTACGCGGAGAGACAGCTCGACTCGACGGCTCTCTCCTCGGGCGAACGGCCGAGGGTCGCGAAACGGGTCGCCGACGCTGGGCACGGCAACTTCCTTTACGCCCGCTACGTGATCGCTGAGCTGGTGGCCGACCCGGAACGCCTCTCCGATCCGGGCACTCTTGCACTGCCTGATGGCCTCGACGGGCACTATCGCGAGTTCCTCGAGCGCGAACTGGCAACCGACCAGGGGTGCTGGAGCGAGCTGTACCGGCCGCTGCTAGGGATGCTCGCGGTCGCGCGCGACAGAGGATTGACGGCAAGCGAGCTGGCGGGCGCCGCCCGACTGAATCGGTCGACGGTGGACGACGCGCTGCGCGTCCTCTCCCAGTACCTGTCGCCCCCGGCTGGCGAAGGCCGGCTGCGCCTTTATCACCAGTCATTTCGCGAGTTCCTACTCGACGGCTCGGACTATCCGGTGTATCCAGAGGAAGTAAGCGAGGCGCTCGCGCGGTACTTCCTCAACGAGTACGGCGACGACTGGCTCGGCGACGAGCCCTGCGATGGTTCGCGCGCATACGCGCTCGCGGAAACTCCCGGTCATCTCACGGAAGCTGTGCGGCTCGCCGAGCGGCGCGACGCTCGCCGCCGGCGCCGCGACACCCTCGTGGAGCTTCTGTTGAACCCCGAGTTCATCGAGGCGAAGACCTCGCGGCTGGGGATCGACAGCCTGCTGCGCGACCTGCACACAGCAGTCGCCGTAGCGGAGTCGGACGAGCTCGCGCTCGAGCGCCGAGTGCTTGACCGCGAGGCCAGCACCCTGCGCCATTGGGACCGCCACCGCCACCCGGAGTACTTCTGGCAACAAGTGCTCAACCGCGCGATAGCGCTGGGCGCCGAGGCGCCCGCAAAGACGGCGCGCTCACGGTTAGCGCAGATCGGCAAATCCTACCTGGAGCTGGTCTGGTCGGCCACACGCGAATCCCCCCAGCTAGAACGAGTACTCGAAGGCCACACCGACACAGTCTTCGCGGTGGCGTTGACAGACGACGGGCGCGCCGTGTCCGCCTCCTCGGATCACACCCTGCGGGTGTGGGACCTGACCCCCGGCTCAAAGCTCCACCGCCTCGAAGGCCACACCGCCTCGGTCACGGCGGTGGCGTTGACAGACGACGGGCGCGTCGTGTCCGCGTCCGCGGATCATACGCTGGGCGTCTGGGGCCTCGAAAACGGCTCAGAGATCCACCGCCTCGAAGGCCACACCGACTGGGTCGACGCGGTGGCGCTGAGCGGCGACGGGCGAGTCGTGTCCGCCTCCGCGGATAGGACGCTGCGGGTGTGGGACCTGGACACGGGCTCGGAGCTGCGACGCCTGGAAGGCCACACCGACCGGGTTCCCGCGGTGGCGTCGACCGGCGACGGGCGAGTCGTGTCCGCCTCTTGGGATCGGACGCTGCGGGTGTGGGACCTGGACGCCGGCTCGGAGCTGCGACGCCTGGAAGGCCACATCGACGCGATCACGGCGGTGGTGTTGAGCGCCGATGGGCGCGCCGTGTCTGCCTCTTCGGATCTGACGCTGCGGGTGTGGGACCTGGACGCCGGCACGGAGCTCCAGTGCCTCGAAGGCCACACCCTCACAGTCAACGCGGTGGCATTAACCGGCGATGGGCGCGCCGTGTCCGCCTCCTCGGATCACACCCTGCGCGTCTGGGACCTGGACGCCGGCACAGAGCTCCACCGACTCGAAGGCCACACCGCCCCGGTCTTCGCGGTGGCGTCAACAGACGATGGGCGCGCCGTGTCCGCCTCCATGGATCACACCCTGCGCGTCTGGGACCTGGACACGGGCTCAAAGCTCCACCGACTCGAGGGCCACACCGACACAGTCTACGCGGTGGCGCTGAGCGGCGACGGGCGCGCCGTGTCCGCCTCCAGAGATCGGACCCTGCGTGTCTGGGACCTCGACACCGGCGCAGAGCAGACGATCGCGCGCCTCACCGCGTACCCGTACGCGAGCTGCATAGAAGCTGCGGACGGCCTTCTCATCACAGCGGATGGCGGAATCACGTGTCTTCGCGAAATTCGGGCTCTCCGGGCATGATCGGGGGTGACGACACACGAACACGCGTTTTCTTTCTGGCCCTCCGAACCGCGTCACCCGTATTCCGCCACGACGCTCGCTCGACCCCGGGATGACCCGGTGCGCACGCACGGCAAACGGCGCAACGAGAAGGGAATGGAGCAGGCAGCTCCCCGGCACGCCACGACCCCCGTCAACGCGGGCAGCGACCCCGACGCCCCCCAACGACGCCCTATGGGGCGAGTCTCGCCATGATCATCCGGATGCGCCTGCGCGCAGGCGCGGCCATCCCTGGCCGCTTGAGCACGCATCCGCTGTGCCCACGATCGCCGGGCACGGGGCCCAGCGAGCAGTCCACAACCCAGCAGCAGAGGCGCACGCGACTTCCACCCGCCGCTCCGACGACCAAAAGCCCTGCTCAGGACGGAATCTCGATCGAGAGTCACCCCCGATCATCCACGGAGCCCCGAAATTCGCGAATGACGATCGGGCGCCCGGAAAAGCCCGATCAGTTAGTCAGCCCTCCGGTGATCGCAGATGACCACGGGCGTCCGGCCTCTGAATGTTGGTCCGGTCAGGGAGAGCACGCTCCTTGTCCCGACATGGCTATGCGGTCACCGCGCTGGCCGCGAAGGAGGTGACGGCACCGGACGACGTCCAGAAGCACCCGCGCCACGGTCGGCGACCACGAGCTCCCCGAGCGCGCTTTCGCTCCCGCCCAGAGGCATCAGCGCGACCACCGGCGGCGGCGCTGCTGGTATTCCGTGAAGGGGCTATCTATTTGAGTCCGGTTGCGGCCGTGGTGGGCAGCCGACCCTCGGTCACGGCAAACCGAGCACCAGCCGCCGTGTGGCTCGCGCGAGAGGGCGGGACGCGAGCTCTCAGGCCGACGCGCAGACCGCCTATGTCGTCGTACTCAGCCTGAGTTAGATAGATAGCCCATTTCCGTGAAAGCAGCCGCCTCTGGCGTGATCGCTTCAGGCGTAATGCAGCCACGCGATCCACGGCCGTGGGGTCGCTGCTTGTGGTGCGGAGCGGTCACGACCTCGGCGTGGCTGCTTTAGGCGTGGAGCAGCCACACTCGGCCAGCTCGCGACGGCCGACGTAGACCCGCCTTCGTTGTCGTACGGGCGTCTCGGCGGCGATTCCACGGTCCCTACTCAGCGCGGCAAGTGCGCATCTCGACGACGGTGCCTGATTTCCGCGGGTGCAGGTCCCCTGGAGGGACGCAGGCTTGAAGAGTCCGATCGAGACAAAAACGCTGCTTAACTGGTAGTTTGAGGTCAACCTAGACCCGCTTCGACAAGGGGCCACTCGGTTGCAGAACCAGCAACGCGAAGCCAGTGTTCGCGGCCTTTCGTAATCTCGCGGC
>CAWFKF010000130.1:0-48749 GCA_963816005.1 uncultured Solirubrobacteraceae bacterium
CGACGCGACGGCGCGCGTGGGAGCGAGCGGACTGGCGGATCGCGCGCACGAGGAGCTGGTCGCCGCGGGCGCGCGCCCACGCCGCGACCGGCGGCTGCTGTCGGGGCGGGAGTCGCTGACGGCCAGCGAGGATCGCGTCGCGGCGCTGGCGGCGGAGGGCCTGACCAACAGGGAGATCGCCCAGCGCCAGTTCGTGACCGTCAAAGCCGTCCAGTGGCACTTGCGCGACGTCTATCGCAAGCTCGACGTCGGCTCGCGGGGGGAGCTGCCGGCAGCGCTCGGACTGGGGCCCTAGGACAAAACACTGGGACGGGTCGGCTAGCGACACGGGCGCCACGGCGGCGCAAGATCGTCGCCATGAGCCACCACCAAGCACTCCCCACAAGCCGACGGCTGATCCCCTTCGCTTGCGCCGGCGACGCTGCCGGTATGCAAACGAACACCACATACCCCGCCCTTGGGGGCGCGGATCGCGAGGAGCTCGACCGTCAGATCACGGAGATGTACCGCGACGTGGCCACCGAGGCCGGCCGCGATCTGCACTTCCCTACCGGCCGTCCGCTCGCCGAGACGCTCGGCTATCCCGTCGATCTGCTCGGCCTGCTGCCCGCCCACGCTGTGAACTCGTTCGCGGGCGTCGGATACCACCTCGGTCTGGCGTGCCTGCTCCCGGGCGAGCGGGTGCTTGATCTTGGCAGCGGCTCGGGCATGGACGTGTTCGCGGCCGCGACGCAGGCCGGGCCGGGGGGCTCTGTCGTCGGCGTGGATATCACGCCCGAGCAGCTCGCCAAATCCGAGCGCCTGCGCCGCGACGAGCACGTGAGCTTCCATCACGCGCGGATCGAGGAGCTGCCCTTCGAGGACGGCTCGTTCGACGCCGTGATCTCCAACGGCGTGGTCAATCTCTCGGCCGACAAGCGCCGGGTGTTCGCCGAGGCGGCGCGCGTGCTGCGGCCGGGCGGACGGCTCGCGCTCGCCGACATCGTGACCGAGCGGCGGATCGCTGCACGGACGTCGTGCCAGGCCGATCTCTGGGCCGCCTCCATCGCCGGGGCCAGTCAGCGAGATCTCTGCCTGGCCGACATTGCGGTCGCGGGCCTTGAGCTGCAGGTGATTCAAGCCAACCCGGGCTACCGCTTCAGTAGTGAGCGCGCGCAGCGCACGAGCGACAAGTACGGCGCTCACAGCGTCTCGCTGTTCGCGCTCAAGCCGGTACCTGCATCACGCCACGTCTCCAACCCGAATCCGGGTGGTGGCGCCCGGGTCGCGCAAGCGACCTGGGAGGAGGGTCCCACCAACACCACAACGACCCAGGAGGTCAAAGTGAGCACAGTTACAGACACGATCCGCAACGGCGTGGACACCGAGAAGATGTTCGCCACGCTGGATCTGATCAAGGCACAGCCGGAGCTCGCGAAGTTCCAGTTCCGCGCCAGCAACCGCTGGATCGACGGGTCGCATAACCGTTCGACGATCAGGAGCTTCTACGCCGCGGGCGGCGAGGACACCACTCGCAGCGAAGAGTTTGTGATCGACGCGGGGGAGCCCGCGATCCTGCTCGGAACCGACACCGGCCCCAACCCGGTTGAGCACCTGCTGCACGCGCTCGCCGCCTGCCTGACGACAACGATCGTCTACGTGGCCGCGGCGCGCAAGGTCGAGCTCACGTCCGTCGAGTCGACCCTCACCGGCGACATGGACGTGCGCGGCGCGCTCGGCGTGGACGACGAGCCCCGCAACGGGTTCGAGCGGATCGGCGTGTCGTTCCGCGTGACGGGCAACGCGCCGGAGGAAAAGCTCCGCGAGGTCGTTGAGCGAGCCCAGAAGCGCTCCGCCGTTTACGACATGGTCACCAACGGCGTGCCGGTCGCCGTCGAGGTGACGACCCACTAGGCCTCACATGAGACCCGTGGCCGGAGCCACGCTCCGGCGACGGGTCCATGACGAGCAGATCGGAGAACCCGCGATGCCCATCGAACTTACAGCTCATACCGAAGCCGTCGCCCGCCTCGTGGCGATCGCCGAGGAGCTCTCCCCGCAGCTCGCCACCCGCGCAGCCGCACACGACCGCGACGGCAGCTACCCGTTCGAGGCGATCGACGCGCTCAAGGCGGCCGGCTACTTCGCAGCGCCCGTTCCCGTCGAGCTCGGTGGGCTCGGCGTCTCGTCCGCGCACGACTTGGTCGTCGCGTCAAGCCGCCTGGCGCGCGGCGACGCCTCCGTGACGATCGGCGTGAACATGCACCTCGTCGCAGTGCTCAACATGGAACGCCGTCGCGAAGTCGCGCTCGCGGCCGGCGCGGAGCGCCGCGCCCGCGGCTTCGCGGCGTCACTGGAGCAGATCGCCCACCACGGCGTCGTGCTGGCCGCCGCGATCAGTGAGCGCGGGCAGGACCTCACGCGGCCGGGCACGCGTGCGACCCGCACCGAGTCAGGCTGGCGGATCGACGGTCGCAAGATCTTCTGCACGATGTCGCCCGCTGCTACTGATCTCTACGTGGCCGTCACCTATGCCGACGGCGAGGGCACCGAGCGCTACGCATACGCGATGGTGCCTACCGACGCGCCTGGCGTCGTGGTTCACGACGATTGGGACGCGCTCGGGATGCGCGCCTCGGGCAGCAACTCAGTCTCGTTCGAGGGCGTCGAGTTGCCCGAGTCCGGTGTGCGCGGCGGCTTTCGCGCCGGCGACCCGCTGCCGTACATGGAGCGCAACCTGGTCGCGGGGCTGTTTCACGCCGCGGCCTCGCTCGGCATCGCCGAGTCGGCCGACCAGGCCGCCCGCCGCGGCATCGCCGGGCGCATCAACGGCGATGCGCGCCCCCGCATGCAGGTGGCCGAGAACACCATCGATCTCGCCGCCTCGCGTGGCGTCATCTCGCGCGCGGCCATGCTGATCGACGAGCATCGCGCCGCCAACCCTGCGTCCGACGGCAGCGGCGAGCAGCTCGGCGCGCTGTTCGCCGAGGCCCAGGCCGCCAAGGCGTTCGTCAACGAGGCGGCTGCCCGCATCGTGGACCGTGCGCTCGCGCTCTCGGGCGGCGCCGGCTACGTCAACGGCAGCCCGCTCGCCCGCGCCTACCGCGACGTCAAGGCCGGCTCCTTCATGCACCCCCTCGGCGCCAACCGCGCCTACGACTACCTCGGCCACGTCGCTCTCGGCGAACAGACGTCGCTGCACTGAGATGGCTCTCGCAGCTCCAGCCCCCGCAGCGCCGGCGCCTGAGGCGCGCTCGTTCCGTGACGCGCTCGGCAGGTTCGCGACCGGCGTCGCGTTCGTCACAGCGGCGCCTGACGGCGAGCCCGCCGGGTTGATCGTGAACTCGCTCACCTCCGTCTCGCTCGAGCCGACCCTGGTCTCGTTCTGCCCGTCCCGCAGCTCGCTCACATGGTCCCGGATGCGGCGCGCGGGACGGTTCGGCGTGAACATCCTGGGACGGCAACACGAGCGGTTCGCGATGCGCGCGACCCCCGCCGGCGCGGACCGATTCGCCGGCCTCAACTGGGAACTCGGACCCCGCGGCGTACCGCTGCTCACCGACGCCCTCGCCACACTCGAGTGTGAGACCCTCGCCGAGCACCCCACCGGCGATCACTCGATCGTCATAGGCCGCGTCGACGACGTGCGCATCTCGCCCCTTACCGACCCACTCGTCTTCTTCGCTGGCGCATTCGGCGCCCTGAGATAGCGAAACAAAGACAACGGCGCGGCCACCCGAACCGCCTTCTTTCCCATGAAAGGAGTAGCGCGACCGGCGCCGCTGTCCTCCTTCTCGCCAGCCGCGAGAGTGGTAGCCGGAGGCCCTGCGAGCCCACCGGCGACGGGCTGGTGGCCCCTCGCGACGGGGGGCGTCAGCGACTACGGGCGTCGCGCGCGTCGGCGTTCGTGGTTGCTGCGAATGTCGGGTTGTCGAGGGCGGCCGTGCGCGCTACGCCGGCGTCAACATCCGGACGAGCTGAAGCTTGGTTGCCGCGCCGGCTAAGGAGGAGATAAGTGGTCATCTGGCCTTTTCCCGTGACCTCGACGGTGCCGCGCGGGACCAACTCGTAGCGCTCTCGCAGACGTTCATAGGTCCGCTCGGTGACTTGGATCGTGCCGGGCTGCGCGTGGGACTCCATGCGACTGGCAGTGTTCACCGTGTCGCCCCAGAGGTCGTAGATGAACTTCGCCCGGCCGATCACGCCGGCGACGACCGGCCCCGTATCGATCCCGATCCGCACCTGCAGCACCGTTCCGGTCTCGGCCGCCAGGCCGGCGAGTTCCGGGGCCATCGCGAGCGCCGTCTCGGCGATCGCCTCGGCGTGATCCTCGCGGGATAACGGGATGCCACCGGCGACCATGTAGGCATCGCCGATTGTCTTGATCTTCTCGACACCATGCTCAGCGGCGAGCGAGTCCCAGCTGGAGAACACGCGGTCCAGCAGCGCGACGACGTCCGCGGCGGGGAGCCGTTCAGAAAGACGCGTGAAGCCGACGATATCGGCGAACAGTACGGTCACGTCCTCTCGGGCGTCGGCGATGATTCCGTCGTCTTGCTTGAGCCGGGCGGCCACGGACTCAGGCAGCACGTTGAGCAGCAGGCGCTCGGACCTGGCCTGTTCGCGCTCACTCGCCCGCACGAAGTACTGCAGCAGCGCGTACGCGGTTGTCGTCACCCCGAGGATGTTCAGCGCGAAGAAGATGATCACGACGCCGCTGGGGATGTAAGGCGCGCCGGCAGCCAGGGCCGGATCGATCGCCGCGGACACCGCGACCAGGCCGACGAACGCGACGAACCACGAAACCGCCTGCCGCGCCCCGACGAACAACAACGCCCCCAGCGGAGACGTAAACCCCCACAGGCACACCGCCGACGAGTTCCCAAAGCCACCCAGGCTCCACTGCAGGACGAACGGCAGGACCAGGCTCATCCAAAGCTGACTACGTCGGAACAACATGTACCGGCGCGTCCGCGCGAACGTGTAGATGCTCGCCGCCGACGCGAGCTGATAGACGAGCGGAATCGCGGCCGACAACCACAGACCAAGCACCGCATACGTCACCACCCACACGCACGACAGGCTCGCCATCAACGTCGAGGACAACACCAAGACCGCCTTGCGAATCCGAAGCTCCTCCGAATCCGAAGACAACTCACCGATCTCCACAAGCCGCTCCAACCAGCCTGGAAGCCGCCCCGAGATCCACCGAGCCCGTAGCTCTCTCACGACGCGAGCATAAGACCACCGCCCGAACAGCGACACCCCCCGTGACGAGCGCGCTCGCTAACTGAGGGGAAAATAGCGCTGGGGTTGTGACCGCCTTCCGGGAAAGGGCGTGTGGGTTGTCGCGGCGATTCAGGCTGCCAGCGGCGTTTCCTGCAGGGTCACGGTGTGCCCGAGGCGCTCGAGCTGAGCGACGAGGCGTCGGGTCTGTCGTTCGGGATCGCGTCGGGCGTAGTAGTCGCCGCCGAGGTCGTTGTAGAGCTCGCCGGTGGTGAGCATGTGCCAGATCGCGCACAGCATCGAGTGTTTGACGGCGCCGAGCGCGCGGGCGTGGCCGAGTTGGGACTTCTTGCGGCGGTAGAGGGCTTGCAGGTAGCTGTCGTTGGTGCGCAGGGCCGCCATCGCGGCCTCTTTGAGCGCCTGGTTGAGCCATTTCGACCCCTTGCGGCTCTTGCCGGAGCGGCGTTTGCCGGCGGACTGGTGGTTGCCGGGGCACTGGCCGCCCCAGGAGGCGAGGTGATCGGCGCTGGGGAACTGGGTCATGTCGGTCCCGATCTCGGCGATCACGTTCTGGGCGGTGCGGACCTCGATCCCGGGGATCGTGCACAGCAGGTCAACCGCCGCCGCGAAAGGTGCGAGCTTCACCTCGATCGCTCCCGTCAGCGTCTCGATCTGCTGATCGAGGAAGTCGAGGTGCGCGAGGATCGCGCCGATCAGCAGCGCGTGGAGCTCGTCGAAGCGACCCTCGAGCGCCTCGCGCAGCGCCGGGATCTTCGCGCGCATCCGACCTTTCGCTAGGTCGGCCAGCACGACCGGATCGGTCGTGCCGTTGATTAGCGCGTTGAGCATCGCGCGGCCCGAGACGCCGAGGATGTCGGTCGCGACGCAGTCGAGCTTGATCCCGGTGTCCTCCAGCGCCTTGTGCAGCCGGTTAGCCTCGCGCTGACGCTCGGCGATCTGCGCCTTGCGATAGCGGGTCAGCTGTCGCAGCTCGCGGATCGGCTTCGGCGGAACGAAGCTCCCGCGCAGCAGCCCGGCCTCGGTCAGCCGGCAAAGCCACTCGGCATCCTTCACATCGGTCTTGCGACCAGGAACTTGTTTGACGTGCCTCGCGTTGACCAACAGCAGCTCGAAGTCGTCTTCGAGCACGTGCCAGACCGGCTTCCAGTAAACGCCGGTCGCTTCCATCGCGACCTGCGTGACACGGTGAGCCTTGAGCCAGTCGCGCAGGGCAAGCAGCCCACGGACGGTCGTCTTGAACTCCGCGAGATGCTGGACTCGCACACCCTGCTCGTCGGGCACCCGCACACAAGCGGTCACCTGCGCCTTATGCACGTCCAGCGCGCCCGGGCGCTCAACGATCACATCCATCAGACCTCCTTGGGATCAACGACACGGATCGCCGTCCGCCAAGAACCTCCGAAACAGACGAGTCTGAGGAGCGCGCTCACGGCGGCAGTCCCGGGATCCGGGGGAGGTCCCCACGCCAAACTGAACCACGGGCTCAAAAGCACCACAGGAAACGGGACGTCCGGCGAACGACGCCCGGATCATCCAACATTTTCACCCGCCCCGGGTCGCCGGCGCAGCCGGCGAGGGAAACTGAATCGAAAATGGCCTTGCACCCGGAAGAGGCTGGGAGGAAAATGCCTGCTCAGGTGCCATCACTGAGGGCTTCCCGTGCGGTACGGCCTGCCGCACGTCGTGGCCGTAGGGCCTGCGGGAGCCTGCCCTTTTCATCCCTTCCGGGTGGGACCCGCCAGGGGCGCATGAGTCACTGATATGGACGACACCGTGAGCCAAATCCCAGCGACGGCAGCAAACACCGGCGCATCCGGATGGCTGCGCGGCTTGCTCCTTCTTCGTTGCCGAATCCTGCGCCGAACGCCCCGGGCTTCGGGCGTTTCTTCTTAGACCTGGCCGTTCGCAGTTACCCGCGACGGCTTAACTTCGGTCAGCCTACCGGGACCCTCGGCCACATTGTCTAACGGAGCTCAATACGACTGCGTCACGCCCGCTCTACCGTGGCGTACCCGCGATGCCACGAAAGCAGGGGCCGCGCCCTCGAGGGTGTCAGTCTCGCAATTCGGGCTCTCCGGGCATGATCGGGGGTGACGACACACGAACACGCGTTTTCTTTCTGGCCCTCCGAACCGCGTCACCCGTATTCCGCCACGACGCTCGCTCGACCCCGGGATGACCCGGTGCGCACGCACGGCAAACGGCGCAACGAGAAGGGAATGGAGCAGGCAGCTCCCCGGCACGCCACGACCCCCGTCAACGCGGGCAGCGACCCCGACGCCCCCCAACGACGCCCTATGGGGCGAGTCTCGCCATGATCATCCGGATGCGCCTGCGCGCAGGCGCGGCCATCCCTGGCCGCTTGAGCACGCATCCGCTGTGCCCACGATCGCCGGGCACGGGGCCCAGCGAGCAGTCCACAACCCAGCAGCAGAGGCGCACGCGACTTCCACCCGTCGCTCCGACGACCAAAAGCCCTGCTCAGGACGGAATCTCGATCGAGAGTCACCCCCGATCATCCACGGAGCCCCGCAATTCGCCAAACTCGGGCAACTCGCCAGATGGCGACCGACCGCTCAGATAGCTCGAGGCCAGCGCCACCGCTTGCTCACGCACGACGGCTCAGGCTACGACAGCAAGCGCAGCCAGATGGACGGCCACGGTTAGCTCATGGTCGTCTTCCATCGCCATCTGCAAGCGCCGGACGGCTTCGAAGCCACTTGCGCAATGCGCGAAAGGCAGTAGGGCTGGGCCTGTTCTCGCCGCGCCGAAAGGATCTAACTGGGGCTGTTCGCGTAGCGATGGTGAAGGCCCAAGGTGTTGCCGGAGGGGTCGAGAAACATCGCCTGGTGGCAGACACCGCTGTCGATCAGGTCTGTCACGAACTGGACTCCTTGTGCTTCTAGCTGCCTGCGGGCTGCGGGAACGTCGCTGACTTGGAGCGCGATCGGGAGTGAATGCGAACAAAATTCCTGACCGAACGCGGTCGGCTCCATGACCGCAATGGTGAGGTTGCCAGCCTGAAATTCGACCCCAGGCATCTCGCCCCACCGCTTGACGAACGGCAACCCCAACACGGTGCCGTAGAAATCGACCGAGGCATCGAAGTCGCGCGCAGGCACGGCTACGAAATCAACCCCAGTCACGAGCGCTGCGGATACTGGCCCATCGGTCATTCCCAACCTCCTGAATACGTTGCGGGACGGTCTCCGCGCCGAACCCCGATATCGGCGACCGATGAAAGTCAAGGCGCCCTTTCCGCACGTCTGGTGGTCGATATCCGTCCCCCATCGCGGGCGCCGGTGGGGTCAGCGGTCGGGGTCGGTGGTGTAGGCGCTGGCGGGTAGGCCGAGCAGCTCGAGTAGCTGGTGTTGCAGCGGGGTGAGCTGGGGGTCGAGGGTCTGGATGCGTTGGCCGTCGCGGGTGAGGTGGTGGCGTTGGACGTTGGTGAAGGCGTCGAGGATGCGGGCGGCGGTCGGGGCGGTGCAGGCGCGTTGCTCGTGGTAGAGCGCCAGCTCGGGGATGTTGTGATGGGTCATCGTCCGACGTAGCTCGCGTTCGATCAGGCAGTTGGTGAGCAGCGCGATGAACTGGCAGGCGAACAGCGCCTCGATCCGGAACGGGCTCTTGAGTGTCACGGGCGCGGCGTCCTGGACGGATTTCAGTTCGTGGTGGCGCTTCTCGAGGTTCGGCTGGTAGCGGTAGGCGGCGAGCACCTGAGTGTCGGTCAGCTCCGAGTCGTTGGACGTGAGCGGGAAGCGACCGTCAGAAGCGGCGTCGTAGCGGACCTGCTCGGCATCGACGCTCACCTCGAGCGCGTAGCGGGTCTTGGCGATCTTGCGGTAGCGGGTGTCGTTGCCGGGTCGGCCGCGTTTCTCCTGGCGGTAGCGCTCCTCGACGGTCTCGATGACCGTGACCGACACCCAGCGCTCGCCGCCGCTTGTGGTCAGCAGCGCGGCGGCGGCCTCCTCGGCGGCGACGCGGGTGGTGATCCTGGCGCGCGGGCCGGCCAAGCGCTCCGATAGCTCCCCGAGGGCGTGGCCGGCGCGGTCGATCCGCTCGGCGCGGGCGCTCTCGTCGTGGTGCTGTTTGGCGCTTGAGTGCACCCAGGTGATGCGGTATCCCTCCGTGGTCGGGAACGGCGCCGGGCAGACCCGCCAGACCAGGTCGGGATCACCGTTGCGCTTGCCGGGCCGCCGACACGCCTCGACCCGATCGGGCGCCTGCGTGCTCATCCACTCGCGCAGCCGCCCGTCCTCTGAGCGTGAGCGCGGCAGCACCGTGATGAACCGTCCGCCGTGGCGCTCGATGTGGCCCATCTGCTCGCGCGTGCACAACTTGCTGTCGGCGACATACAGGAAGTCATGGCGGCCAACCAGCACACACAGCCCGTCCCACGTCTCGATGTGCGTCTGATCGTCGGTCACGTTGCCGTCCGCGAGGCGGTGCGCGAGTGGCACCGCCCCGTCGGCCGACACTGTCAGGATCAGCAGCAGCTGCTTCAGATCGCCGCGATGCTCCTTGTTGTGACCGCGCTTCGCGGCGGCCGTTGACTGGCCGCCCCGCTCGCGCCCATCGGCCTGCAGGTACTCGCCGTGCAGAGTGATCGAGGTCGAGTCGTTGTGCAGCTGCGAGCAGTCAACACCGAACTCCCTGATTGCCCCCAGCGTCAGTTCCGTCAACAGCGACGCGCGATCTGCGTCGAACAACCGATCCAACGCCCGGCCGACGCGGTCATCGCACAACAGCGCCACCTCGCCTGGCTCAAGTGACAGCGCGTCCGCCTCAAAGCGGCAGGCCCACTCCCCGATCCCGTATAGCGGCTCACGCTCCACGCACAGGTTCAGCACCAGCACCTTGATCGTCCGGGCGGCCGCCATCAGCACGCGCTGATCGTCGTCGGGCAGATGCCGCTCGAGGACATGCTCGAGCCCGAGCCGATCGAGGAAGTGGCCGAGGATCGGCAGCGCTCCCAGCGCCTGCGAGGCCAGTTCGAACGGTTGCTCTGCGCTGATCGTCATGAATCATCCATCCGGTAGCTACGGTATTAGTACCGTAGCTACCGGACGAACCCGACCACGATGCCCGACCAGCACCCCCAACCCCACCCCGACGACGAGCAGCAGCCGATCGCGCCCGAGCACCAACGGCGCCTCCAACAGATCCTCGAAGAGCTCGCGACGCTCGGGTTCTGCCTCCCCGGAACGGTCGCCGAGCGCCACATCCGCTGCCCCAACCCAGGCTGCCACTGCCACCACGACCCGCCCCAGCTGCACGGGCCCTACCTCGCGTGGACGCGCAAGGTCAGCCAGAAGACCGTCACCCGCAACCTCACGGCCGAGCAGGCGCGGCGCTACCGCGCCTGGTTCCAGAACAACCGGCGCCTACGCCAGCTCACCTCAGAACTTCAGGCACTGTCACTCACTGCCGCGGCCGAGGCCGAAGGGTGGGGGGAGAAATAGACGACCAGACGTGCGGAAAGAGCGTCAAGGGGGGCTGGGCAGAACATTTCGGGGGGTGTTATCGGTCGATCGGTCGGGTGGCCGGTGTCGGGGGGCTGAGATCGCCTCCTGTGAGCTCGGTTCGGCGCGCCGGGGCAATCTCGGCCCGGTTTTTGCCCGAATTTGCGCAGGAGTGATCGTCGCCGGTGTGGTCGACGTCGAGTTCAGCGGTTAGGTTGTCGGGTGGGCGCGGGTGACTGACGTAGCGAAGTGCAGACGTCAGGAGCTGTCGGTCTGCCGCGCGGCTATGCCCTTCGAGGGCCTGATCTATGCGCGCTCCGGTGTCGCGCTCGCGCCCACTTTTCGTGATGGTCGTCCGGCTTGCTGGTCGGTGATCATCCGTTGGTAGGACACTTCGGCTTGCTCGGCGAGGGCGCGTTCGGCGTCACTGATCGCGCGGTTAGTTGACCAGATCCCAGGAGCGGCCTTCGTCCGCGGCTTGGCGCCGGCGGTCAGCTCGAGCTGACGCTGCTCTTTCTTGGTCAGCGCGGGGCGCTGGTGGGCGTAGTCCTCGCCGCGGGTGAGCATGCACCAGAACAGGACGGTGAGCTTGCGGGCGGTCGCGACGATCGCCTTGCCGTGACCGCGCCGGGCGCGGAGGCGCTCGTAGAACACGCGCAGCGGGCCGGGCTGCTTGACCACGCTCCACGCCGCTTCGACCAGCGCCCACCGCGCCGACGCCGACCCGCGCTTGGTGATCCGGCCCGACCGTGCCGGTGCCTCGCCGGATTGGCGGACCTTCGGGTCCAGACCCAGGTAGGCCACCAGCTTGCGGCTGGTCAAGAACCGTGAGGGTGTTGGGCGCCGCTTTCGTTCAGCACGGGAATGCCGTTCATCGTCGGGATCGTCGTGGCAAACGAACGAACGAAGAAAGAAGCGAGACCGGCAACGACCGAACGTTCAAACGTTCAAAGCCCCACCTCCAGGGCGTCGGCCAGACCGGGCGGCGAGGTAGCTGCGCCGGCGGCTGGCGTCAAGCGCCGATCGACGGCGCCGGCGAGCACCGGGCGGTCGCGGCGGCGCTTGACCCGCAGCCACCGCGCGCAGCTGGATGGCAATGAGGTCGTGCTGGCGCACGACCGCAGCGACCGGCTACCGGGGCGGGGGCGGCACCCCGGACAGCAGACCGCCGGTCAGCCAGACCGCGCGCTCCCACCCGCCGGCGTGCTCGCGGCCGAAGCGCAGCTTCCACGCGCGCACCGCGATCGCCAGCGCCTCGACGGCGTCGCCCAGCGACGAGCCGGCCGGCTGCACGCGCCCGAGCTCCGGATCCAGTGCGTCGGCCCAGCGCGCGGCGCTGCAGCGCAACAGCTCTGAGCGTGCGCGGGCGGCGCGCAACCAGCCACGGACGGTGCCCGGCGCGCGACCCAGCCGCTGGGCGATCGCACGGTGCCCGGCGCCCTGAGCAGCCTGGCGCAGCGCTTCGCCGATCACCTCCGCACCGTCGCGCCGGCGCGGAACGCTCCACGCCGGGCACAGCACGTGCGTGCGCCCACAGCCATCGCAGAGCACGCGCCGCGGACGAGCCGAGCGCGCGCCCGACAGCATCCGCACCTGTCGCCCGCGCGCGAACCCCCAACGCGACAGCCGCCCCGAGCAGACCGGGCACGACAGTTCGCCCGCGTCCAGCACGGCCTCCAGCTCGTGCTCGCTGACCGCCACCGTCAACACCCAGGATCACCTCCTCGCGCATGCACCACGAACCCTTCCAGACCCCGACCCGGCCGGGAAGGGGCGGCTGGTGTGGGAACACCTATCAGACCGCCGACGACCGCGCACACCCGGATTCCGCCCGGCCAACGGCGCGTCCCGACGTTCAGCGGCGCCGATCAGCCTTCGCGTGCTGAACGAAAGCGGCGCTCAACAGAGGGCTCGCCGATCGCGGCCATAAACGACGCGGCGCAGATCAGGTTCACGCCCGACACCGTCATCAACCGCCGGATCTCCGGCCAGGCCAGTGCCTGCTGGGCGATGGACCGGTCGACCGCGGCGATCTCGGTGTCCGTGAACGCGATCTGCCGCAGACCCGCGTCGACTGACTCGCGCTCCTCGACCGGCAACTCCAGGCCGGCGAGCCACTGGCGGCCCTTGACCCCGAACAGGTCAGCGAACGGCGGCCTTTCCTGCAGCCGGCGCTGAAGCACCGCCTGGATCTCGTTCTTTGCGCGTGTGCGCGTTCGCATCAGCTGCTCGCGGCGCGCGAGCCGACGTGCGCAAGATCCGGCAGCGCTCATCGGGCATCCAGACCGCGTCAAGCTCGCCCTTCCACAACAGGCTCGCCAGGGTGCGAGAGTCGAGCTTGTCGGTCTTCGCGCGGGCGCTGCTGATGCCCGTGTCATCCGGACTGACCATGATCACCCGCTGCACGTGCGCCTCGAGCAGTCGCGCGACCTCCCAACACGAACCCGTCACCTCCAACGCCACCCGATCGGTCGCCAGCAGACTCTCCGCCAGCAGCCCCAGGCCCTCCGGTGTGCTCGGCACCCGCCCCGCGGAGCGGACCTTCCCGTCCTCGCAGATCGCGACCACACAGAAATCGCGGTGCACATCCAGGCCGATCGCACGACCCACCCATCTGACCAACGCCATCCCTTCACCTCCACAGCATGGTGGTTGACAAGGTGGGAGAACCAGCGGGAAAAACGACACAGACCGATACGAGCTCGAACGCTCAATCCAGGCAAGTCGCAGGGGCGGCCAAACGAAAAGCACGGGCTCGAAGCCCATCGCCAAAAACGGCCTACCCGTCTGCGTTCTCCCAATGAAGGCCCCTGTCCCGGATGAACCAAACGTTCGGCCCCGACCAGACGGACCCTTCAAACGCCATTTTCATGCCGCGAAATCCAGGGAAGCTCCGACCGTCCTATGACGTCGGCGTCTTCCCTCAGATGAGGGCAAACCAGGGAAGAGGCGCATGCGCCCTGCTGTCGCGGGAAACCAGGGCTCCGGCCTGATCGGCCGCGACGTCGTCCCGCAGACGACGCACTGAGTTGCGAGATTGGCGATTTGCGAGACCCGCGCCGTCAGCGGCGGTAGAGCTGCCTTCGTCTGCGCGCGGGTATCCAGAGCTGGGGCTAACTTCGTGACTCCCTCGGTCAGGTCAGAGACCTGCTCGTCTCCTCTGAGAGCGCCGCCGGAGGCCGAGCGGCCGCGCCGTGTCCACATCGGTCGCATCGGGATCGGTGAAGTGATCTCCGGTCACCTGCGGGGCAGAGCCACCAGCGAGTGCCTCGCGTCACCGACGCCGATCGCAACGTGGGCGGCCCGAGGCCTCGCCTGCGGCTCAGTCGTTCGCCCGAGGCGCGGCGGACGTGAACTCGACCTTGTCGGACGCCGCCGATCGCAACCAGTTACGCACCCCGCCGCCGATTCCCGCAGCGGGCGGAAGGTCGACACTGACCTCCACCGTCCCGTAGCCTTGCGGTTCCGCCTTCGGCGTCCCGAGCTCGTGAATGAGCGCCAGGCTGGCCTGATTGTTCGTGAGGATGAGTGCGGTAAAGCGCGTGATGCCCTCTTCGCGCGCGCGGTCGACCAGTCGATGCGTGATCGCGCTGCCCAACCCGTTGCCCTGCGCGTGGTCGACGACGGCGACCGCGAGCTCGGCGGCCGCGGGATCGTGGCGCGACCGTCCGAAGCGCGCGACGGCGAGCGGCTTCCCAGTCGCAACATCTTCGGCGACGAGCGCCTCGCGGTCGTGGTGGTCGACATCCAGCAGGAACGACAGCGTGTGCTCGTTCAATTGCGACATCGGCTGCAGAAACCGCCGGTAGCGCGATTCCGGACTGAGCGCCTCGAACGTCGCCGCGATCACCGGCCCGTCACCCACGGCGATCGGGCGGATCGCCGCCACGGAGCCGTCCGCGAGCGCCACGACGTTCGCATCGGATGCGGTCACACGACGACCGTATCCGGCCGCGCCCCTCGACGACGCTGTACGGCTACCACGGTGCCGGTCAGTGGCTCCGCCCGATGCCTTCAGCGACCGGGGGCGGACGCCGCCGCCACACCGGTCATCCACGAAAGATCCGCTTCACAATCGGCTTCAAGTCGGCACCGAGCTCGCGTGGTCGTGCGCCCGGGATCGGGCGATCGTCTTCACCCGACCCGGCGACGAGGACCGTCCGCGGCGGCACGGCCGGCGGGTCAGACGCTTCCTCTCGCTGGCCAGACCGGATGCGAACGCAGAGGAAGGGGGAGACGATTGTGCCGCGTCTCGACGATTCGAGCACTCTCGCTTCCGTCCATTTGCGAGCGCATTCGGACCGTAGCTCCAGACGTCTGCGATGGACGACTAGGGACAGCGCCCGCCCGGACCGTCGGATCCTCGCAATGCGGAAGTACGCCGGCCGGCCGGGAGCTGCCGACCGAACTTGAGCCCAGCCGCGTTACCGGTCGCCGAGCAAAGTAGCCGCGCGGGCGCCGTGACCGGTATAGGCGTGATCCAGCAGCTTCCGTTCGATGGTGCCGGGAGCCGCTGACCCCCTGCTCTCCTCCCAGCACGAGCATCTCGCGGCTGCGGAAGTGTTCCCCGCAACGCGCGGCCAGCGGGGCGCTTGCAGCTCCGGAGCCCGCCGCGACGCCGGAGCCGGCCGCTGAGGCGCGGAATCCGCGCAAGGCGGGTCCGGCCAGCGCGTCGGCTGCGGACCCGCTCTCGAAATTTGTGGGTCTCCGGATCAGTCGGCGGCGTCGAGCCATGCGAGCCCTGCATTCGTGAAGACGCGCTACTCCGGGTTGATCGCAGTCGATGACCGGCCAGCTGACGGGGGGCTGGGCCTCGCTGTGGCGATTTGCACGTCTCTGCGGCCCCCGGCCACCACACCTGCTTTCCCCTCAGGGCCATACTCAGCCCTGAGCGTCGCGAGATGCGCGAGTTCGTTCCAACTCGGGAGCGACGAGGCGCCGGTGTGGACGCCTCCTTCGGTTGCAGGGCGGCAGCCAGCACGTTTGCCAAAGAGCGGCTCGGCCGGCAGAGCAAGCGGGAGACCGTGTGCGCCCTCGCACCACATGGCTTCACGTATCTCGCTCGTGGTCAATGCTCACGGGTCAGGGTGTCGTTCCGAAGGCGACGAGCCCGACGTCGCCGCCGGCGTACAGGGTCGAGCCCGAGACGGCTAGCGCGAATGTGCCGGTCAGGTTCAGGTCCGGGTTCCACGCGGTCGCGCGCCCGGTGACGGCGTCCAGCGCGGCGATCTCATCGCGCGGCTTGCCGCCGATCCTTGCGAACTGGCCGGCGGCGTACACGGTCGAGCCCGACGCTGCCAGCGCGCCGACGCTTGCGGTTTCGTTCGCGAACTGGGTTTGGGCGTTTGGGTTCCAGGCGCTCGCCAGGCCGGTCGTGGCGTCCAGAGCGGCGATCCCGTTGCGCGCTTGGCCACCGATCGAGGTGAAGTAGCCGCCGGCGTACACGGTCGAGCCCGACACCGCCAGCGTGTCGACCGCGAAGTTTGCATTGGGGTTCCACGCGGTCGCGCGGCCGGTCGTTGCGTCTAGCGCCGCGATTGCCCTGCGCTTGGCGCCGCCGATCACTCCGAAGTGACCGCCGACGTAGACGGTCGAGCCCGACACAGTGAGTGTGGTCACCCGGGCGTTGGCATCGGGGTTCCAGCCGGTAGCGCGGCCGTGCCTCGCGTCCAGGGCCGCGATCCCGTCACGCGCGGTGCCGGCGATGTGGCGGAAGTAGCCGCCGGCGTAGACGGTCGAGCCCGACACCCCCAGCGTCGAGACAGGGGCGCTCGCATTGGGGTTCCAGCCGGTAGCGCGGCCGGTCCTGGCGTCCAGCGCGGCGAGGTAGTTGCGCGCCTTGCCGCCGATCGCGCGGAACCCACCCCCGGCGTACACGGTCGACCCTGACGCGGCGAGTGCATCGACGGAGATGCTCGCCCCGGGGTTCCAGGCGGTCACACGACCGGTCCTGATGTCCAGCGCGGCGATCCGGTTTCGCTCGCTGCCGCCGATCGCCTTGAAGTAGCCGCCGACGAATACGGTCGAGCGTGACACCGCCACCACCTTCGCGGCGTCATCTACCGCGTTGGGGTTCCAAGCGGTCGCCCGGCCCGTCCTCGCGTCCAGCGCGGCGATGGAGTTGCGCGCGCGGCCGCCGATCGACGTGAAGAACCCGGCGGCGTACACGGTCGAGCCCGAGACCGCCAGCCCCAGCACGCCGCTGTTCGCTCGGGGGTTCCAGGCGGTCGCGCGACCGGTCCTGGTGTCCAGCGCGGCAATGGAGTTGCGTGCGCGGCCGCCGATCGAGGCGAAGTCGCCGCCGGCATACACGATCGAGCCAGACACCGCCAGCGCCCTCACCGTAGAGTCTGCGTTCGGGTTCCAGGCGGTCGCGCGACCGGTCCTGGCGTTCAGCGCGGCGATGTAGTGACGCGCATGGCCGCCCATCGAGGTGAAGTTGCCGCCGGCGTAGACGGTCGAGCCCGACACCACCAACGTCCTCATGCCGAGATAGCCCGCGGGTTTGCCGCTGGCGTTCGGGTTCCACGCGGTCGCGCGACCGGTTCTCGCATTCAGCGCGGCGATGTAGCTGCGTGCGCGCCCGCCGATCGAGCGAAACTCCCCGCCCGCGTACACGATCGAGCCCGACACCGCCAACGCGTATACGGTCCCGTTGGCCCCGGGGTTCCACCCGGTCACGCGACCGGAGCTGGCGTCCAGAGCGGCGACCCGGTTGCGCGGCCGGCCACCGATCGAGCGAAACTCGCCTCCGGCGTACACCGTCGAGCCCGACAACGCCAACGCGAACACCGGAGCGCTGGCACGAGGATTCCAGGCCCGATCCACGCTACCACCGGCCGTCACGTGTGCCAGGTCCGCCCGGGCAACACCCCCGACCACGCTGAACTGACCCCCAACGTAGTAGCCGCCGCGGCCGTCAGCGACCACGGCGTAGACCGCACCGTCGAACTTCGGAAACCGTGGCAGCGGCCGCCCGGTCGCGCGGCCGATCGGCACCCCGCCGCCGGTGTACGGCCCGATCGAGGTGAAGCGACCGCCGACATAGAGGACCTCGCCGGCCGGCAGCACCGAGGTGACCATCCCGTTCGTGATCCACACCGACGACGGCACCGCGCTCGTACCCGCCGCCAGTGCCACCGCCGGCAGCAATCCGAACGACCCCAGCACAACCGCGATCAGAAGACCAGCGCCCACCTTCCCAAGCGCTCCGTGGTCAGCACGACAACCGAGATGCGATGTCCAACTCGTCGCCATACCCAGCACGCTAGACGCCGGTCACGCGCGCTAGAACGGTAGTCGGCCGCACACTTCCAGTGCAAGACACGGACACGCCAATCCTTGCGCGCCGGGCAGCACAACGAGCCCTCCGCGCGCATCGATTCACGATTCAGCCGCGAGCGCCGATTGCCTGGGCGCCACCCGGCGATGATCCGCGGTCCGGTGCCGTGCTTGCTGGGGTCAGTCAGATTCGGTTCCCTAGCAAACGCGGTGACAGTGCTCACCCATGGGAGGAGGCGTCAACGCCGGTACCCGCGACGCTTCTCAGTCTGGGGAGCAGCGGTAGGACGCGGCGGCGCGCGACGCTTCTGCTTTGGTCGCGACACGCGCATCTCAACCCGGTCCTGGAGTTCCCTGCAACGCGCGGCCTGCGGGGCTCTGGGGCTGCAGCTGACGGCGCGGCTCGGACTTCGGCGGTCCTGGCCCCTGCAGACCGCGCAAGGCAGGGAACTCGGCGTCACGCCGGAGATGCTCGTGGCGCCCGCAGAGCGGGTCTGTCGTGACCGGGCCCTCGTTTCCCGGCGCGACTGACCGGACGCTGCCGCTTGACGCCTGAACGAGCAGCGGCGCAACGGCCGGCGGCGTGACTGCTCCGTCACAGATGGAGCAGTCCGCGGACGCGGGTGGCGGACACTCGCAACTCGTCCGTTCCACAAGCCCGGCACCGGCTGCGTGGCATGCCCGTGTTGCCGGCGGAGCAGAAGAACCGCTGTTAGTCGTGTCCGATCGAGCAAACGCCGACGTCACGATGCATATGCAGCTTCATGCCGACGACGGACGCGCGCGCGATCCCGAGCGGCTCTCCCTTCGCCTGTGAGAGCAGTTGCGCTCGCCCGGCGCGAACGCCGCGCTCTCGGAGATCGTCCTTTCTCGGTAGCCCCTCGCCCTAGTCGGAGTTGGCTGTCGCTCAGCCAGGCGAACCGGGGCGTGGCCGCCTGCGCTCCGCCGTGGCGGGTACGTTGGCCCTTGCCTCGAGAGACGCGTCCACACATCGAACCAGTTCGGCCACGCTGGGGCGAGCGGAGTCGTGGCCGAACGGTCATGCGAAGCCGTCGCCCCGCGACGGGTCGCCAAGACGCCTCGTCAGGCACAAAGACTGCCGATCCTGCCCGAAGCTCCGAGGTTGTCCGGAACCTCGGAGAAATCTGAGGCGGCGGTCAGCCTGGCCTCGTCCGCCCTTGGTCGGAGCGTTCGGCGCCGCCAAACCGAGTCGGAGCGAATTCAGCAGGCGCTGGGCGGTTGGATTGCTACGACCCGCGGCCCGACCCCGACAGCCACTCGATACGTTCTTCGTGGAAGTCCTCCGTCTCCGCAGGCAGCGCCATTCGTTGACGAGCTGTTGGCGTTTCCGGACCGCACGTCGTCACGGGAAGCATGAACGAGCTCATGGAAGCCGAGGTGAAGTCGATCGGGGTTGTACGAAGGGCAAGTGGAACGCGCTGCGGACCGCCAGCCGCCATGGCCACGAGGATGCGTCGATGACGCTCGGCGGCTGGCGAGTGGCCGGTCAGTCGCCTGCGGCATGACCATGGCTCAGACTGCGCCCTCCGTTGCGCGGTCCACTCCTCGGTGTCCGCTTACGTCGAGAGCTGATAGCGCGCCTCAAGCACAGGCTGGCCGCGGCTCGGGGCGTGCGGGCGCGTCAGCCACCCATCCACGCGTGCGTGGATGGCAATCTCTGCGGCGACGTGAAACCGTCCCGACAGCCTGGCGCTCCGGGGCACCTTAGCCACGAAGCGCAGATCATCGATGTCTCCGGCGAGCTCGTGGTCGACGCTCGCCTGGAATCGCCAACCCAATTCGAAGAAGTTGAGGCCGTAGCCGTAGCAATCTCGGATGTAGTGGACACCATCGCGCTCGTAGGAGTGCTCCTTGGTGAGCTCGGCGAGGAGTTTGGCCGCGGGCACACCCGCGTCGCCGCCGACTCTGATTTCGCTGCTCGAGCTCTCGTGGTATGCGAGTTCGCGGACTACCTCTCGCGGATCGATCTCCCAGGTTGTGACTGGGTCGGCTGCTGTGCCGTCTTCGGCGGCGGCACTGAGCTCTATGCCGAACTCCACCGCGACAAACGAGCAGTCGCGATCCGGCAGAAGCGTCAGCGTTGGCGCGACCTCGTGGAAGTCATAGCCGTTCTTCACCTCGGTCTCGACGTCGCGCGGAAGCGTCGCCGAGCTAGCCATCAGCGTCTCGATGTAGTTGCGATACCGGGGTGCGCCCAACCGGATCCGGTTGCGGCGGCCGCGTGCGGTTGAGAGAACGCCTTCGTCCTCGCCCGGGCCCTTCTGTGGGTCAACACCGATCGGCGTCAGGTCGATCTCCACGGGCTCGGCGGTGACGTTCCAGGCTGACTCTGTGCTTGTCACGTCGGGTCAGCTCCAGTCGCCGATCAAGACAAACGGCGCCCACAGGTAGGACGCTCGTGATCCAACCTTGCGCATCATCTCAAGCTGGCACGCATTCAAAGCAGCGACCTTGTCGATCGTGCCCGATTCAGCATATTGGTGGAGGAGATGGTCGTAAAACACGACCATCATATCTCGCGTCGTCGTGGCATCAACCGCCCACAGGCTGGCAATAATGGACGACGTTCCGGCGTACACGAATGCTCGAATCAGTCCGAGTATCTCGTCGCCGGCGGTCGTCTCGCTGACCGCCGTCTCACATGCGCTCAGGCACAGCAGCTCTAGCCGCAGCCGCATATGCATGACTTCGCGGGCAGTGAGAACCGTGGCGAGTGACTCGTGGTCGGCATCGGCGTCGTCGAGGATGAGCCCAGAGCTCAAAGGGTCGGTGGGATTGAAGTAAGCGTGGCAAGAGAAGTGGCAGACGTCCTTTCCGACGCAGGTGTCGACGATCTGTTCAGCTGTGAGCCCCCTAGCGGCGATAGGCTGTCCGCCGAATCTCTCCGCGACGACCTGCGCTTCCTCCTCAAATACGATTCCGAAGGCGGCGCACGAGTTGAGTTTGCCTGTGCCCTTGCGGGGGTTCTGCACCAATGGCAGCAGGCTCGCTGCCGGCACATAGGCGACCGGGTGCTGTGCTGCTAACGGCGCACCGTCGAGCGGCAGGGCGTGAATCGGTAGGCCATGCAAAGCACGATGCGGCACGACATACATCATTTCGCCGGGCCGGAGATGAGACTGAAGGGGAGCGGTCAAAAACCGGGAGAGCTCCGTCCATCCCGCTCCTGCCGCATTTTGATATTCGATGACCTGACGGTGAAACTCGACGCAGCGTGCCGCGAGCCCTTCCGGCGTCAGCTCGACGGCCTCTAACTTTGGTTCGGCCCATTCCGCCCGTACCAGGAACAGGGCGAGCCGAGTGTCAGTCAGGAAGTAGTCGACGAGGAGGATCGACCGGTTCTGCGCCGCGAGCCATTCACGAACCCGCTCAAGATCGATCGGTGTCGCCTTGCGCAGCGAAACGTACTCGGGGTCGAACTGGGTCATCTCTTCGTAGATTCGATCGAGCGTCGCGAGCGGATCGATAGCGTCAGCCTGAACTTCGCCGCGCATCTGCGCCTCGGCAAGGCCCGCAAGCGCATGTCGCTCATCCTCGAGCAAAGCGGCAAATCGTCCGGTAGCAGGCCCGGTAGGCTCGATCTCGCCTCGGGATGACGCCTCGACTAGCGCGCGGGATTTCGCGTGCTGGACGATCGCGAAGGCCTCGCCCACCGCGTCGCGATCTAGTAGCAGGTCTACCAGCAACTCGTACGCCTTGGTCTTGTCGTGGGAGAAACCGATCCGATAGGAATCGACCATCGGCAGGTCTTGGCGTGCTGATTCGATCATCCGGATCGCCTCCCGGAAAAGCTCCTCTGCCGCCGTGATCTCCCCGGCCTCTGCGCGCAGTCTGCCCAACGAGACTGCGGATGCCGAGGCCGACTCAAAGAATCCGGACGCGCGTGCAAGGTCGAGGCTTGTGGTCAGGGCCGTAATCGCGTCTTGGTGCCGATCAAGCGCGCGGTAGGCCGTGCCGAGGTTGGCCAGGGCAATCGCCTCCCCAAGTCGGTCTCCGAGCCTTTGCTTGAGCGCGACCACCTGCTCAAGAATGACCACCCGGTTGCCGGGCTCATCCCTGGGCACGAAGTTGGCGAGTACGGATTGCGCCGCGCTCAATCCACGTTCATCGTCGATTGTTCGGTAGATGTCGGCCGCCCGCTCCGCCAATCCGGCACCGGTGGTCGCCAGCGCTTGATCGAGTGACACGTCAGCCGTGAGCCCGTCACCTACCGGGGGCAGTCGGCGCAAAATCTCTCCGACCCGGCTTGGTGCCAACGAGCCGAAACGCCCCTCGCGTGCGCGGCCGATAAGAATTCCCAGAGCAAGGAGGGTTGACGCCTCCGCGCTGCGGAGTTGGAGATCCCCTGCGATCTGGTGAGCGCGCACGAACGCGTAAAGGCTCGCGTCCAGGTCTCCCAGGTACTCGTTGGCCTCGCCCAGTGAATGAAACGTCGACCCTTGCGTCACCAAGTCGACATCCTGGATTTGATCCAGAACCGCATGAAGGCGCACAAGTGCCTCGCGGGCGCGACCTGCGCGTATTAGCAGCGAAGCCTCCGTGGTCAGCCATGCCGCTCTGGGCTCGGCCTGCTGACCCAGCCCCCGGGCGCGCATGCACCACTCGATCGCTTCCGAGATATGCCCCTGCTCGGTCTCGGCGCGCACCAGCATCGCGGCCGCCCCATCGGCCTCAGCCTGTTGCCCGTGCGCGGCGTAATAATCAAATGCCGATCGGCCGCTGCGAGCCGCGCGAGCAAAATCGCCGTCGATCACGGCAATGCACGCTTCCATGAACGCAACGTGAGCGTTGCCGTCCTCGGTCGGCGAAAGCCGGTTGGCGCTCGCGGCAAGCGACTGCCAATTCCGCGCTGCGTCGACGGCGTCAGGGCTGAGATAGGTGGTATAGCCAGCCTCCGTATCTGCGCCCTCCCACCGATCTCGGATCGCCTGCAGATGGCCAGACTCGGGCAAAGCGTCGGCCACGACCGCGCTCGCCGCGCGACGAATCAGCTCCACGATGTCCGGATCGATTGTCGCCACGCCGGGGGCGCGGGCGATGGCGTCAACCAGCGATCGTGCCGGCGCATAGGCGCCTTCACGGTCGTCTGCCGCAAGACGTGAACTGATCGCCAGACTGAGCAACGGCACCGCTCGTTCAAGCTGACCGGCGGCGAGACGGTGCTCGCCGGCGCGGGCGAATGCGTCAATGCTGCTGAGCTTCGAGCTCTCGTTGGGCAATGGCCAATGACTCGTAGGTAGGCGCAAGCAGCGCATCGGCATCGCCGCACGCGGTCAGGATCTCAATGGCCTCGAGATAGTGGTGGACCGCGTCATGGTTGCGATGACGCTCGTGGAAGGTGTCGCCGAGGATGCTCAGGCACCGGCCGACTTCAAACATCTCTCCCTGTTGCCGAAACAGATCGGCGGCAGCGATCAGATCTCTGGCCGCCGCCTCATAGTCCTGTCTTCCGACGGCGATTTGCGAACGCAGGGTCAAGCACTGGGCCTTCAACCGCGAATCCCCCAGGAAATCGGAAATCGCTAGGGCGATCCACAGAATGCGTTCGGCCGTCAGCTCGGCCATCCCGGGAGGCATCTGACCCCTGCCGCTGAGTAGCTGGCGGCTCTCCCAGAGAGCGCTCTCAACCAGTTTGGGCTGGATCTCGTCGCGGTGACGCTCGAGCAGCTGGGTCAGCTCGCGGTCGGACTGCGCCCCGATGAGGATCGACTGGATCCGTCCCATCGCCTGGGTGTCTTGCACCGCCTCGTTCCATCGCATCAGCCGGTCCGCATCCTCATCCCGGCCTGCTGCCCGCAGGGCCAGGACCCGTTGGGGAAACTGACCGACCAGCTCAAGGCTCCCCAGAAATGCCGGGCCGACCTCAGAGACAGTGCGGTTCCATGCCTCGGTCGAGTCGGCCTGGAGGACCGCAGCTATCACAGCGTCGATGGTCAGCCCCGTCGCCATCAGGCAACACGTTACGCCCGGACGGAGCTCATAGCAAGCAGAAGGGCGTGGCTACTTCAGAACGAGTGAAGAGTGCCTGCTAATTCGCGCTTTTTTGCGATGGAGAGACGGTTCTGGGGTGCGTGAAACCTAGGGATATCGGGATAACCCGGGGGTTTCCGCTCCTCTAGTTGGTTGAGCGGCCCGGGCGGCGGGGCCGTTGGGGGCCGTGGAACGGGCGGTCGGTGGCGGCCAGGATGTACTCGTCGGCTTGCCGGGAGAGGTCGCGCATCTGCTCGAGCACGGCTTCGAGCTGGTGGCGGTTCGCGATCCACTGTTGGTAGAGCTGGGCGTCGTCGGCCGATAGGCGGCGGGTGATGGTCTTGCCGGCTTCTTTCCAGGTCAGCTGCCAGTAGGGGCCGTGGCGTTGGTCGGGGTCCTGGCAGCGGCAGTTGGGGTTGCCGCAGGAGGTGTAGAGCTCGGCGAGGCTGCCTTCGCAGGTGAAGCCGACCTCCGCGAGGCGGGCCTTGGCGGCCTCGTAGTCGCGGGTGACGCGTTCTAGGCGCCGCTTGAGCTGGGCCTTGGAGGGCTGTTGTTCCGTCATCGATAAGTATCATACTTATCGTCCATGCGGACCGTGGGTCTGCCGGATCGACCGGCCAGCGGCGCTGAGGCGTTCCGGGATCTTGAGCGGTTCCTGTCCGAGGCCGCCGACGCTCGCCTGGGTCTGTCCGAGCTCGAGCGCGGGTCAGAGCGTCGCGTCCGGGAGCTCGCGCGCTTGGAGCTGCAGGCGCATGTGGACTCTCGTGGTGAGGTGATCTCGGCGCGGCGATCATCGTCCCGGGTGAGGACGGCCAGCCGCTCAGACTGGCCTACAAGCGGCCCCACACTCGCTCGGTGCTGACGTTGTTCGGCGAGTTGCGGATCACGCGCATGGGCTACGGCGCTCCCGGACATGAGGCGCTTCATCCGCTTGATGTCGAGCTGTGCCTGCCGGAGCGGATCTACAGCTATGAGTGCCAGCGGCGGCTGATCCGCGGCGTGATCTGCGGGCCGTTTGACGAGGCGATCACGCTGGTTTGCGAGATGACCGGGGTGAGCGTGCCCAAGCGCTCGGCCGAGCAGATCGTGCGCGAGGCCGCCCTTGACTTCGACGCGTTCTACGCCGAGCGCGCGCACGCCGCGGTGAAGCCTGGCCGGGGCGAGATCCTCGTCGGCGCGATCGATTGCAAGAGCATCCCGATGGTCAAGCCCGAACGCGCGCTGCGGGTCCTCAGGCGCGGCAAGGGCGAGAAGGCCAACAAGAAGCGAATGGCGACCGTCGCCGCGGTGCACAGCCAGGCGCCCATGATCAGAACGCCCAAGGACGTGCTCTGGAGCCTCTTCGCGAGCGAGCAACGACCCGAGCGCCCCAAGCGCACGCCACCCCAGCACAAGCGGGTGTGGGCCAGCCTGATCGCCGACAAGGACACGTTCATCACCGACGTCAAGGCCGAGATGACCCGCCGCGACCCCCACCACCGCCGAACCTGGGTGATCGTCACCGACGGCGAGCGAGCGCTGCAGCAGCGGGTCTGCCGAACCTTCACCGACGTCACCCTCGTGCTCGACCTCCTGCACGTGCTGGACAAGCTGTGGGCCTGCGGCCACGCGCTCTACGGTGAGGGCAGCCGCGAGGCCGAGGACTTCGTCTACCAACGCGCCGAGCGGATCCTCTGCGGGATGGCCAGCCAGGTCGTCAAAGGCCTACGCCAGATCGTCACCAAACGCCGCCTCACCGGCAACAACGCCAAGACGCTGCTCAACGCCGCCAGCTACCTCTACCGCAACCGCGACCGGACGCGCTACGACCACTACCTCGCCAACGGATGGCCAATCGCATCAGGCTCGGTGGAAGGCGCCTGCAAGAACCTGATCCGCGACCGCTTCGAGCGCTCCGGCATGCGCTGGACCCCCGAAACCGCCGAAGCCCTCCTACGCCTCCGCGCCGTCTACCTCTCAGGCGACCTCGACGCCTACTGGGAATTCCACATCAAACGCGACCAGCAGCGCCTCTACCGCAGAGACAAATGGGAACTCGTTCTGAAGTAGCCACGCCCCAAGCAGAAGGTCATACACTGTGTTGCCCAGAGGCCACCCGGGGGCTGATCGTGTCTCCGAACGTAAGCTTTGCGCAGTATCCGCCGGTTCAATGCGCTCGCTGCAGCGCGCGTTTCCAGGCTGAGCTGTATGTGATCGTCGACACGGTGGAGCGTCCCGACCTCGCGCAGCGCATCCGCGACGACATCATCCACTGCTGTCCGTGTCCCCAATGCGCCACGGTCATGGCCTTCGGCATGCCTCTGCTCGTCTACCGACCCGGCGCGTCCGTGCCGGTCTTCTACTCACCGGTTACTGGCGCGTCAGAGGAGCAGCAGGAAGAGCACGGAGACATGCTCATGCACCTCTTGTACCAGCGACTCGGAGCAGACTGGGACGACCGCCTCGCCAAAGGTGTCTATCACGCGCCACGAGAGAACCTCCATTACCTAATCGACTGCAATCCTGACCTTCTCCCCGGCGGGCGCGACCCATCGCTCCGTGGACCTATGACCGATTTTCTCCTCAGCGCAAACTGGGAGGAGGCTCGTTCCCTCATCGAGCAGCATCCCGTGTTGCTCTCCCGAGAGGCCCAGGTCTTCCTTCGAACTCGCATGGATCGGGCGAAGGCAGCGGGTGACATGAACGACTATTGGTTTCTCGGCCGACACCTCGAGGTACTGGAGCGCTGCGGCTCGGAGGGCATACCCGCCACGTTTGCGCAGACGACGGGCTTTACCGGCGGCAAGTGGATGTAGCGCAGACCCTCGGTGACGAGCACGCGCCGCGTTGCGTCTGCCGGTCCGCCCGCCAAACGTGAAGTGAGTGTCAACCCGGCGGCGTTCATCCCTCGGCCTGGTCGCGTCAGGCGGCGTCTATATCGCCGACACCGACGCGTCCAACCCCACCCCTTGCGTCCGCCGACCTCACCGAGGCTTTGCCCGACAGCCGCCGCCAACGGAGGACGCACGCCCCCCTCTCATACGCGCACGCCCCCTCTCATAAGGTGATCAAGCACCCAGGAGCCCGCTAGCTGCCGGAACGGACGATCTCCGACAGCGCGGCGTTCGCGCGGGCGAGCGCAACTGCTCTCACAGGCGAAGGGAGAGCCGCTCGGGATCGCGCGCGCGTCCGTCGTCGGCATGAAGCTGCATATGCATCGTGCCGTCGGCGTTGCTCGATCGGACACGACTAACAGCGGTTCTTCTGCTCCGCCGGCAACACGGGCATGCCACGCAGCCGGTGCCGGGCTTGTGGAACGGACGAGTTGCGAGTGTCCGCCACCCGCGTCCGCGGACTGCTCCATCTGTGACGGAGCAGTCACGGCACCCGTCGTCGCCACACTGCTCCTACCGGACATAAGGAGCCACGCGAACGCCTGAGCGGCAAATGCCCGCGCCAACACGAAGGCAGGGCTCGCCCCGCGCGATCCAAGAGACCCCGTATTCGCCAGCAGCGCGACTCGTCGCGTCGTCGGCCGTCCGCTGTCGTGACCGTCTGCCCCGAAGACCTCCTTTTCTGCGATCGAGGGTACGCGCTACTCGCTGCCGCGCCCCGATCCGAGAATCCCGCATTCAGAGATCGGGGGTCTCCCGGGCGAAATCGCCAGAGACGCGCTTGTCGCCATCTGCGAGGCTCTCGGCGCCGTCGACGCGTCGATGCTCGCCACCGTCTCACCGAAGCACCTGCTTTCGCTCAGCGACGCGTATGCGCGACCGCTTGCGCTGGCACCAGCTCGCGGCCCTGCTTCCATTCTCCGAGGGGTCTCTTGGCGAAATCTGGCCAGGCCCTGCTTGTCGCCAGGAGCGCGGCCCGCCGCGACGTCGGCCCGCTCGTCGTCGTGGCCGACGACGCCGAAGACCTGCAAGTTCGCGAGAGCAGGGCGGCGTCAGCCTCAGATTGGCCTCGTTGCGCGCCCTGCTTCGCCAGCTCAGCAGGGAAGAGAGCCACGCGCCCTCCTTCGCGCGGCACGGAGGGCGCCGGCGTCGGCCGAGACCGAGCGGGCCAGAGACCTCCTCGCTACTGAAAGCGCGCCTTCGGACACCGCGGCCGGTCTGCCCCGCAGGCCGCGCGGAGCAGGGCGCGCGCCCGGAGCCGCGAGATGCGCGTCGGGTCATGAAAGCGGGAGCGCGGCGCGTCGAGCGCGTCATTGCACAACTCCCCAATCTCGATAGCCTCGCGATGGACGATCGACGCACTCGCTCTCGTTGCGTAAGCGCGAGCCGGCGCCACCTTGGCGGACTCTGTCGAAGTGCTAACTCGCGAGCGGTGGGTCAGCTAACTCCAGGCAGATTCGCCGTGGCCGCTTCAGCGGCGAAGGGGCCACACGTGGCGGCCGGACATCCACCGCTGCTCTTGGCCGCCAGCAGCCACCTCAGGCTCGTGGGCCGCTGCCGTATCTCGACCCGACCGCTAGCAGGAATCCTGCAAGCAGACGAACGAAGACGTGCGCGGATTCCGCGCATAGCGGGTGCGGGCCACGCAATTCGCGGACACCTGCTCTCGAAGAACGCGCGTCTCGGGGTCGGTCCGGTGGCGCCGAGCTCCCCAGCCTCGCATTCATGAAACTGCAGGTCTCCGGGCTCAACCGCACGACGGCGTGAGGGTCGGCGACGAGCCGGGCCTCGCTGGTGGCGAGAAGCACGTTTCTCGAGAATCAGGGCGAGAGACCTGAGTTGAGCGCAATGCAGGGAACGAGCGTATGCGCCTGCTTTGCGGGAAAGCAGGCGCCGCCTGCAGCGCCGCGCCGCCGAACGAGCCGACGACGAGGCCAGTCGCGAGATTGGCGAATACCAGGGGCCGGACCAGCCCCTGGTCAGAGACCTCTGCCGTCCACGCGGACTCCCATCGAGGCCCGGTGATGCGGGTGGGCGCTCAAGAGGGGCACGTGGCGAGCCCCTTTGCTCGATCGAGACTGCTCTTTCGTGGATCGCGGCAGCTCGGCACGCGGCCGCAGTATCCAGCCGACGCGTGACTTGAGTTCGGTGTCCGCGACGGCGCCAAGATGGCTCTGTAGAGCGGCTTTCCCGCTGCGAGCCTCGCCCAATGCACCGGCGCTCGGAGAATCGCGGGAGTTTGTCCGGGATGAAACCCAGTCCGTTACTACCGCTGAGGCCTGTGAGCGAAGCTGCGTCGCGGTTCATCGGGAGAGCACGGTCGGGGTATAGGTCTGGGGCAGTCCGAGCACCGCCGTGTAGGTGAGCGTGGTGCGGATGTTGTAGGGGCGCCGCCAGTAGCCGCCGTGGACGGCGTTGCGAGCGACGGTGCGCTCGGGATGTTCGCCTGGCGCTGGAGCTCCGATGTGCAGGTCGTGGACGAGGAGCGCGGTCATGACCGTTCGCATGGCGTCCGGGGTGAAGACCTCCATTCCGACGTAGCGCGCGCCGTAGTACCCAGCAGCCAAGAGGCGGTTCTTCGTGGCCGAGCGGGACCAGGCCGGCGGTGCGATATTGAACGACGCCTGCTCGCCCGCCGCCCACGAGGCGATGGCCCGCCATCGCTGGAGGCGCTTGGCGAGGGCGTAGTTCGGCTTTGCTGCTTGACGAGGGCGTCCGCGATTCCCCATTCGCTCCTGTGCTCGCCACGCACGATGTCGGGGTAGGCGTCCGCATAGTGCCTGCCGCTCGAGACCGTGCGCAGCGGCTACTCGAGGAGCAGTCGCAGCCCGCGGTGCCTGCGCCGCTGGACGCTGTCGTCGACGACCTCGGCGTGGGACGAGATAGCAGTCGCTCGGCGTGCCGGCGTAGGCGATGGCGATCTCGCCGCCGCGCTCGCGCAGGTCCGTCACGAGCGCATCGGCGGCAGCGGTCGCGTGTACGTGCAGGGCGCCGTCGGCGTATACGTAGACGCCGAGGGCGAGCAGGCCCTCCTGATCGGTTCCTCACTTGCCGGCACGATGCGCGGCGGCCGAGGCCTCGCCGGCCCTGAGTGCTACGGGTCGGCGAGGCCGTGTCCACCGGGGCGGCCCTACGTGGTCGGTGTCGCCTCGGGACCGGCAGCCTGGGCCTGAGCGGCCTGCAGCCGCTCGAGCTCCTGCTGGACCCACCGCTCATGCTGTTCATCTTCCTCGCGTGCCTTGCGTGGGCTCCAGTGCCCGGTCAGCAGCCACGCGAGTGGGATGAAGATGATCTGGCCGGCGAAGCAGATCCACCAGTAGGTCTGCCACTGGCCCGGGTTGTCCTTCTGTGCCTTCGCGAGCTCCGCCGCGTTGGCCTGCAGATAGGCCAGATCCGCCGGCGGCACGGTCGAGATCGACTTCAGCTGTGCCGCGCCCTTCTGGACCTTGGGTCCGTTCACCGTCAGGAACGTCAGATCGGCGATCGGTACCTTGCCGAGCGCCAGCAGCTGCGCCTGCGCCGCTGCCGGTGGGATTCCCAGCTTGAGCGCGATCTCGCCGACGGCGGCCGCCAGGACCTTGGTGTTCGTCGGGTTCGCCGCGAGCGCCGCCTTCGTGGCCGGCGACAGCGCTGCTGCGGTCACCAGCTGTTGCGAGTAGGTCGCGCTGAGCGTGGCGGTCTTCACGACCGTCGCGACCGGCACGCCTGAGAGCTCCGAGACCGCCTGTGCCTGCGCGGGCTGGTCATTCGGGTTCTTGTTCAGGGCCGCCAACGTGGCCGGGTCGACCGCCTGGAGCACCTTCACCTGCGCCGGGTAGGTGGCGACGATCTGCTGCACATGAGGCCCTTTGTTGACGATCGTGTTCGTCGCCGGCACGACCGCGGGCAGGATCGCGAACCCGAACGTGACGACGATCCGGATGATCCATCCCCACACCGCGAGGCCGGTGGCCGTAGCGGCGGGATTGTGCTTCTCGACCGTCTCTGTGAACGCGGCCATCCAGGTCACGTACGCGCACCCGCTACCGACCGAGATCAGCACGAACAGCCACGCGAACTGGTGATACGTAGTGCTCGGGTCCGTGGTCGTGGAAGCGAACAGGCCGATCCCGATCAGGCTCAGGACCGCGCCGATCATCATGAACGGCTTTCGCACCCTGAGCCGGTCCGACAGAAGCCCCGCGACCAGCAGCGCGATCGCGTTGGCGATCCAGTACCAGTTGCCGAGGTTGTTCGCCTTCGCCTCGGTGTAGCCGAACACGGTCACGAAGAACACGACCAGGAACGCGATGAAGATGTAGTACAGCAGCAGGAACACGCTGATCCCGAACGCCGGACCTATGACGTCCAGCCGCAGCATCTGCTTCCAGTGATTCTTGAGCAGCTTCTCGGGCTCGATTCCGGCCGCACGCGCTTCGATCAGCGCGCGGTCGCGGATGCTCACCATCAGCTGGTCGCGCAGCTTCGGCGAGAGCTCGCGCAAGCCGACTAACGTGATGAACCAGACGATCAGCCCGACGATCCCGCAGACTCTGAACTGGTACTGGAAATCCGGGTGGCTGGCGAGCGTGTGGCTCGAGACCTCGGTTACGACGAGGCTGCCGAGCACGGGCCCCATCGTCCAGAAGGCCATCGCCGCGCCACGGCCGAGCTGAGGCGAGAAATCACGGATCAGCGCCGGCGTCGCCACCAGGCATACCCCCTCGACGATGCTGAGCAGGGCGAACATCACCGTGTACTCGGCCCTGCTTGAAGCGTTGGGGAGCCCGAACAGGATGATCAACCCCGTCAGGAGCAGGCCGCCGACGACGAGGTTCGCGCGGCCCCAGCGATCCGCCAAGCCGGCGGCCAGTGACGCGAACGCGCCTAGTGCATTCCCGATCACGAGCACGAACACGAACTGCGTGAACGTGAACCCGAAGTGGGAGATGATCTTGGTCGCGACCGCGCCCTGGATGTACAGCTCGTAGTAGAGCGTGATCGTCGCCGCGACCGTGATCCCGAGATACGCCATCCGTCGGTTGGTGTCCGGGTAATGCGGTAGCTGCCGGTCCCATAGCCGACGTGCTCCCCTTGGGGCAGCGGCAGTGAGGGTGCTCATCAGACTTTCTCCCTTTATCTGGATTGGCCCTGCCCTTGTTCACCTCGCCTTCGCACCGACGGCCGTCGGCACCTGGATCTCCCGCTTGAGGATCTTGCCCGTCGGTCCCTTCGGGACTTCGTCCTCCGCGTCACGCTGAGCTCTGTCTATGGCCGCCGGGCCCATGGGATCGATGTGGTCGTCCGCGTGATGCTGAGCTTGCTCGATCGCTTCCGTCGGTTCGCCGATAGGCGCGGGCGATTCCTTTTTCAACGTCGGGCGGCTTGCCGTCAACTTTCCAAGCGAGGAACTCTTTCCCTGAGGGGTTCAGCGGTCTAAACGCGTGCATTAGAGACCCCGACCAGATCGGTTGATAGGGGTAGACGCCCTCCAGCGGCCGCTGCCGGAACGCCTCGACCTGCTCATCCAACGCCCGGCACAGCGCCGAGACGCGGTCCTTGGTCATCCCGTCGATCCCCAGCTGCTCCACGAGCCGGTCGACCTTCCGGGTCGAGACGCCTCGACCTCGAAGCCCGCAGCGCTCAAGGCTCCCCGCAGATTGGAGACGAACTGGGCCTCGGCGCCCTCGCTGTTATCGACAATGACCCGCGTCCGGGCAACGTAGCAATCCTGTACGGCGCGGGTCGATCCGGGAAGCGACCCAGCCCGCGCCGATCTCGCTTCGCTCACAGCCAAGGAAACGTCCGGAGAATCCGCCGGACGATCAGCCTCCATTCCCGCGAATTCTTCGCGGCGCTCGCGAGCGTGCGCCCGTCGGGCGCGAACGCAACCGCCCCCACCCCGTCGCGATGGCTTTCACGATGCGGGGCGGCTGGTCGCCGCCGGGGTCCCACAGCCGCACCGCACCGTCGCCGCCAGCGCTGGCGCTGGCGCTGGCGCTGGCGCTGGCGAGCGTGCGCCCGTCGGGCGCGGGGGAGAGGAAATTCTCGGATGAGCGCACGACATCGCCGGTGGGCGGCCGGTGGGGGCTCGATCCGCGAGGCCGGGGACATCCTGATCATCATCGCGGTGATCGTGATCATGGTCGCGATCGTGCCGCTGCGGCGCGCCGCGGACCCGGTCGCCTCGAAGTGGCTCCCGCACTACGGGTATGCGAGAAACAAGCGCGGATATCGGGATTGCCGGCGCTGCGGCCGCGACCGCGGCGTTGCGAGCACGCCGCGCGCGGCGCTCGCCCGCACGGCCGCTCCCCGGCGGCAAGCGGCCTGCTTGGCTGGCGGCAGTAGTGAAAGAGGTCCCGGGACCCTGCTTGAGAAGTAGGGCAGGTGAAGTCGGTCACGCACTACGCCTTGGGCGCGCTGGTGACGGGCGCCGTCGCACCGCCGCTGTCAAGAGCGGTAGGGCTGGATCTCACGCCCGCCGAGCTCGCGGTCGGTGTAGCGATCGGCACGCTCGCAGGGGTGCTGCCCGATATCGACACGCCGCGGAGCGTGGTGACCCACGGGCTGTTGCCGTTGCGTGGCCGCGGCGCGAGCGCCGCGGTCTTGCTAGGGCAGCTGCTCTCGATCCCACCGCGTGCGGTGGGAGTCCTAGCGCGCTCGGTGTTCGAGCACCGCGGCGCCACGCACTCCCTCGCCTTCGCGGCGATCTGGGCCGTGCTCGCCGCGCCGCTGTACGCGGCGCTCGGGTGTGCGCTGATCGTCGGCAGCGGCTACATGGTCGAGCTGATCTCGCAGCTCGTTGCCGGCGCGGACCCGCTGCGTATAGATCCCACCGCGGTGGTGTCGTGGATCGTCACGCGAGCCTCCGGGGCGATGCCGCTGGTCATCCTGTGCGTCTTGTGCGGTTACCTGTCGCACCTGCTCGCCGACGCGATGACGATCGCGCCGATCCGGCTGTGGTGGCCCAGTCGCCGGCGGGTGTGGGTGCTTCCCAGGCCGTTGCGGATCAAGACTGGAGGTAGCTTCGAGCGTCACCTCCTACAGCCGCTCGCGGTAATTGGTGCGGTCGCGGTGATCGTCGTGCAGGTTGGGATTCCGCTGTGCAACGCGATCGCCGTCCTATGATGGGTGTCTATCGAGAGTTCGTGCGGAAACCGCGATAAGCCTCGGTCCTCGGGAGGGTAGGCGCGGGGGTGTCGGGGCGGGCGGGGCGCGGTTTTTGTTGTTGTTTTGGGGCTTTGGCGATCGTTGCCGAGCTTGACCTCAATGGATCTGTCTGAACTATTGCCTCATTCACGCCGAGTTGTTTAGGACGGCGCGCTGACCGGGATGCCCGGCGAGTAGCTGAAAACGTGCGATTCGTGAGTATCCGAGACGGTGAGGGGTGTCGGGCGTGCCGAGCTGTCCGATAACCGCTCTACGCTGCGAGGATGCTGTTCAGGAAGATCGGTTGAGGTATGCGGGTCGGAGCGGCGTATTTCCTTGAGCCTTCCGAGCCCGCGCAGCGTCGCTACGAGGCGATGCGCGCGTACTTCGTTGACGGGCTCGCCGCCGGCGAGGTCGCTGAGCGGTTCGGCTACTCGCCGGCCAGCGTGCATCAGATGGCCAGCGAGTTACGCGTCGGCAGCGCGCAGTACTTCCGCTCCTCCAGGCCCGGGCCGCGATCGGCACGCAAGGCCGACCGTGTCCGTGACCGCGTGCTCGAGCTGCGTGCTCTGGACCGCTCTGTGGAGGAGATCGCCGCCGAGTTGGTCACGGCCGGCACGCCGGTGTCCGCGCAGACGGTCTGGACGATCCTGCACGCCGAGGGCATCGAGCGCCTGCCACGCCGCGCGGGCTCCGAGCGCGGCGCACCGCCACGCCTTGCAGCGGTCAAGGCCCGTGCGCTCGCAGACTGGCCGGCGGACAGGCAGGTGCGCTGCGATCACGCCGGCCTGTTCCTGCTCGTTCCCGCGATCGCACGGCTCGGGCTCTCACAGCTCGCGGGGTCCTGTGGCTACCCGTCAACGACGGTGCTCTCAGCGTGGCACTCGCTCGGGTCGTTGCTGTTGCACAAGTGTGCGCGGACCCCGCGTGCAAGCCACGCGCACGCGCTCGCTGATGACCCGGGCCTGGCGTTGCTGATGGGACTGACCGCGCTGCCGAAGGCCACCCACCTGACCAGCTACTCCTACCGTGCGCGGCGTGCCGCCAGCGAGAAGCTCCTGTCGGGCGTGACCGGCCGGATGCGCGAGCTGGGGCTCGCCACCGGCGAGCAGGGGTTCAACCTCGACTTCCACGCGATCCGCCACCACGGCACCGACGTCCCGCTGGAGAAGCACTATGTCCCGGCCCGCTCGCAACGGACCCGCGCTGTGCTGACGTTCTTCGCCCAAGACCACGCCTCCCAGGAGATGGTCTACTCAAACGCTGAGCTGACCAAAGCCGAACAGGCACGCGAGGTGATCGCGTTCGCCGACTACTGGCAACAGATCGCCGGTCACGACCCGGGCCTGCTCGTGTTCGACTCCAAACTGACGACCTACAGAGTCCTTGACGAGCTCACCGCGCGCGGCATCCGCTGGCTGACACTGCGTGAGCGCGGCCCGAAACTGATCGCCGATCTCGAAGCGCTCCCCGACACAGAGTGGACGAAAGTTCGTGTCGACCGCCGCGGCCGCTACCGCGAACCCGAGATCCACGACGAGCTGATCCAGATCAAGGGCATCGACGCGCCTGTGCGCCAACTCGCCGTGCGCAACATCGGCCGCGAGCACCCCACGATGCTGATCACCAACGTGATCGATCTCACCACCAAGCAACTGTTCGCCCGCTACGCCGAGCGCATGACCATCGAGAACGAGCTCGACGCCTACATCAGCGGCTTCCACCTCAACGCGCTCTCCTCAGGCCTCCCGCTCAACGTCGACATCGACGCCACCCTGACTGTCATCGCCGGCAACCTCTACCGCCTCCTCGCCCGCCGCCTCACACGCTACGAGAACGCGACCCCCGACAAGCTCTGGCGCCACTTCCTCGACGCGACCGGCACCGTCCACACCACCCCCGACGCGCTCACCGTCGAGCTCGACATCCGCACCTACCACCCCGTCCTGATCGCCGCCGGCTTCGCCGACACACCAACCCCGATCCCCTGGCTCAACGACCGCGAACTCCGATTCCGCTTCCCGCCCCGCTAAAACCTCAGCAAGTCTTCCTGACCGAGGATCGAGGTAAGCGGACGCACCGTTGCGCTGGCGGTGGGCGACATCGTCGAGATCGAACGGCTCGGCCGCCGGTTCCACGCGCTCGTGACCGGGGCCAGGCGCCGGACGGCCTGGCCCTCCAACCGCTCGACCGGCGAATCACCTACCGAGCCTGCCGCGCCCGCGAAGTACACACCCACTGGGCAAACCGTGGGCGCCCATGCACCACCGACGAACCGCTCAAGCCCTTACCGCTCCAACTCGAACTCGACACCACAAGCCGCGATCCAGACTAAACAGGCGCCAGCCCGCCACTCACAAGCTCGGGCTACCCACCGGCCTCGGCCCAACACGTTCTCCGCGCTCACGACACAATCACGACCGCTCTCGCCGATACCGGCAGTCTCGATGGGGCCATGTGCGCACGCGATTGACCGAGGTCACGCCAGCATGATCGTCGGGTTCGTGGCGTGAGCGCAGCGCCTATGCCTTCTGTGCCTTGCCGGTCGGATGCAGCTCAGGCCCGGCCTTTCGCACAAGGCCCTCCTGTTGCAGGCGTTGCGCGACGCTGTACAGGCTGCTCGAATCCTTCAGCCCAAACCGTGTTGCTGCTTGGGCGAGGGTGACGCCCGGCTGCTCGCGGACGAGTGCGAGGAGATCGTCTCGCCGGCTGCTTTTGCGGGCGCCATTTGAGCTTTTTGTCACCTGGCGGGGCTTCGCGCGGTCAGTCGCGGGAGCGCTGCGCCTGCCCCGCGTCGGTGTTGGCGCGGACTTGCGCGCGCGGCTGGCGCTTGGGCCGCCACGCGCAGACTGGCTGCGGCGCGACGCGCCTGAAGGGCTCTTGCGCGACGCCTGTGCCGCAGGCGCAGCTGTAGTGGCAGCGTCATGGATGCCGAGCAGCGAGCCGAGGCCGGTGAGGACCGAGCTCACGCTCGGGTTCTCGATCGCCTCGTCGAGCTCGCGCAGTGTGCGGCTGAGGATCGCTTTCACTTCTTGTGCGGTGTCAGGCAATGGGACTCCTTATTGCTTTGGATCGGATAGGCCCGGCTCACCCCGGCGCGCCCACACTACCCGGCGTGCGGGTCCGCACCGGGCCGGTCGCCCGGCATCCCGGTTTTCAACCGGCGTACGTGGTCCAGTACTCAGCCCGCCCACGCCGACTCCCGTCGCGCCTCGGATTGCGGCTGCAGTGCCAGCTCGGTGGCCACCGCGGCGGTGTACGCGAGCACCTCGCCCTCGTTGTAGCGACAGCCCGCCGCGACGGCGTCGTGCAGCATCTCATCGCAGCAACCAACGTCGATCTGCACGCCAACGCTAAGCCGGATCTCCCCGCTCAAACGCGCGTCGTCCAGCGCTTTCAACGCCTGCGCCCACAGCCCCTTCTCACGCACGCTCATCTCCCGTCCAGGGAATCGCTGTGAAATCGCCGTGAGCATCGCGCGGGAAACGTCGTCTCTACTGCATCGAATTGTCGCGGACGGTCCGGACGCCAACGGGCTCATCCGAGTGTTTGCAGGCGTCTGACCCGTTGGAACCCCAGCAGTCGTTCATTCGTGAGCGCTTTAGCCTCGATTCTCGGGAGCCCGCTCATCGGGGGTAGATCGGGGGTTGCGGTGCTGGACGCCCTTGCTGGGGCTTGATGGAGGGCGTAGCGGCGAGCTCGGGCCGCATCGACGTGATGCCAGGCTCGGGCGACAGCGACGGGTAGTCGCGACCGATGGCGCTCGAGGCCGAGCAGGGGCGCTCAGGCGCGCGCGCACCCGTCAGGGACCTATCTCGTCTACTCGTCCTCGGGACTGTGGTCGGCGCGCGCACAACCAATCCGGCCCGGCTTGGACGACGGCGCCGGCGAGGTGCGCGTAGATGGCGAGCAGCCGCCCGAGCGCGTCCTGCGGCTGTTCGTCGGCGGCGTCACGCTCGGGCATGTCGAGGCTCGTGTGCGTCGCGCACGCCAGCCACTCAACGGTGTCGGCATGCCCGTGGTCGAGGGCGTCCACGAGGCAGTCGGTCGCGTCGTCCAGCATCACCTGGACGGCTCTGTCATCTCCCCGACGGGCTGAGTGACACCCTGTCGGCCTTGAGGTCGCGCTTGAGCTGCGCACGAAACGTCCGGACCTCGTTGGCCCTGCGGAGCGCGTTTATGCGCTGATCCAGGCTGCGCACCGGTGCTACCCGGCGCGCGTCGAGCGGGTTCCCCGACTGGCAATACCACGCGTTCGCCACCAACCGCACCGAGCCACTGATGCTCGTCGAGGCCGGAGAGCGTGTCGATCCCGCGCAGGCACCGCAGCCGGGCGACCGTCGGCGCCCACGCCGAATCGGCGACCAGCTCCGAGAGCGTCGCCTCCAGCGCGTCGCGGCGGATCACCAGCGCGTCGATCGCGCCCAGATAGTCAAGCAACGTCGCCTGCGCGCCCCGCTCGGCGAACCGGACCTTCGCCAGCCACGCGCGGTGAGACCTCGTCCAGGTGCTCACGTTCTGCTCATAGCGGACGTCGTGGCGCAACAGCAGCTTGCCCATCCGCTGGCGCGCGCGCATCAGATCCCCGCGCAGCGCCTCGCGCGCCCTGACCAGATCCCGCAACGCCTCCTCCTCGCTGCTCGGGACCCTGACCGCGTGCAGCGCATCGATCATCAACAAACGCAGGACCCGCTCAGCGTCGCGCTGATCAGTCTTCACGCGATCCTGGGCGGGACGCTCGATCTTCCCTGGCGCCGCCACAACACAGTCCACGCCGGCCGCCAGGAGCGCCCGTGCCAGACCGTACCCCGTCGGTCCGGCCTCGTACGCCACCCGTGTCGGCCCGGGCAGCGAGGCGCAGAAGTCCACGACCTCGCTCGTCTCACCCGACAGCTTGCGCACCCGCAACTCGCCCGTCCCGCTGTCCATGATCGCCGCCAGCACGCTACGCGCGTGCACGTCCAGGCCAGCCCAACTGCGAACCTTCGCCATGGTCGGTACCTCCCGTACGGATGTTGTGGTCGACCGCCGAGGCGTCATCTCGGCGTGTCTCACTCACGGGCACTACAACTACTACGCGGTGCCCGACAACAGCGCGGCGCTGACCGCCTACCGCAAAGGGCTCATCCGGCACTGGCTCAAGACGCTACGGCGCCGCGGCCAGCGCACGACGGTGACCTGGGAGCGGATGTGGCGCCTCGCTGACCAATGGCTACCCCAGCCCCGCATCCTGCACCCCTGGCCCGAGCAGCGATTCGCCGCCATCACCCAAGGCAGGCCTCGCCGTGCCGGCCGTGCCGGCCCTGCGGGTCGCTGAGCTCCTCGGGGCTCAGCACGGCGGGAGCATGGACATGGACCAAGCGCAACACCCGTGTTTGACCTGCGGGGACTGGTAGGCGTGATCTCACCTGCCGCTAAGTGACCTCTCACCCTTTACTTATCGGCCGTTATGACCGCGCTTGACAATCACACTTGCAATGGATCGCCCTTCTATCTCTCTGAGTCGTCGGCTGCCACGGCCAGATGAGAGCCTGCCGGGCGCGATACCGCGGCGTGAGCGGCCGTCGGGGCGCCGGCACCCAAGCCGCGGTGAGAAGCACACGCTACTCCGTCGCGGTGCTCGCCCGGCTGCAGGGTCACCCGAGCGGGAGTGCAGTCACCGGCCCGCTCGCCGCGGTTCTCGAGCGGGTGGCGAGCGGACCGAGCGATCCGAAGGGAGGCGCGTGATGGCCGTGACCGTCGAGCAGTTGCTGCCCCGTCTGCTGGTCGGCATCACTTGGCTGCCCGCAATCGACGTGCCGCCCGTGCGATTCGCCGGCGAGCACCTGGCCAATTACGGCGCACCCACGGCGCCGGCGTGATCGTCGCGCTCGGTGCGGACGCATGCCCCGTGGCTGAGACCAGCCGGATCGCGGACTTCTTCGCAGCCGAGAGCAGCAGACAGTGCGGCCCGTGCGTCAACGGCCTCGACGCGATCGCCTACACCGTCCACCAAGCTCGCCAACGGGACCGCCGCCCGACCGGCCCATTGGGACGTCGAGCAGTGGGTCAGCGAGCTGCCCCGGAGCGGCGCCGGACAGCACCAGACGGCGCGGTTCGCTTCATCACCAGCTCCTTGCGCTGGTTCGCAGACGAGTTCCGGAATCACGCCGGACGCAGTCCTTGTCAGCGCTGTCGACGCTCCGCCGTGCTCCCGACACCCATCGCCGCCAGGCACCGAGGCTAGTTATGCAACTTCGAGTCAACCCCATGGATTGCGTCGGGCACGGGCTGTGCGCCGAACTGCTCCCGGAATGGATCCACCTAGACGAGTCGGGCTACCCAATCCTCAAGCGTCCAGAGCTGCCGCTCGAGCTGATTGAGTACGCGCGTCGCGCCGCTAATCGATGCCCCACGCGCGCGCTGCTACTCGATCCAGAGAGTCGTTGAGCCCTGGCAGGTGCTCTGACGCGTGACCTGGTCGAACACTAGCCGGGGCTATTCGTTGCTTGGCATGGCCACTGACCTGAGTCTCACGTCGGCACCGAGGAGGACGAGGAACCGTGCGCCGCGCGTGCTTCCGGACATCGTCGCGCATGCGTCCCGACGCAAGGTCGGCCGCTGGTGCCGCCGTACACCTGTGATCGGCAGCGCAGCGCGCTGGCGCGGAGTGGAGCTGGGCAGATGAGCCACCTGTTCGTGGGTCTGTCGCTAGCGCTGGCCGCGCATCACGACCGAGCGTTCTCCGACGCTGCAATGAGCGACGATTGTGGTATCGGGAAGCATCGTGGTTGCTGGCCTGAGCGTCGCGCCCACGGCGGCTGGCTTGGAACGCCGCGAAGGGAGCCCGGAAAGCAGCCGCTCAGCGGCGCATACGGCACGCCCAGAGGCGGCGCCGCGGGCGCTCGGAGGGACTCTGTTGTCCACATGGTGGCGTCGTTAGCGGTCGCGTCGTTAGCGGTCGGTTATGCACGCGTGCGGAAAGGTCGATCCCGGTCGTTGCTGGCTAGATTTTGCGAGGTCAGGATCGAGATCGGGGGGTTGTGCACATGATTCGCTTCTTGAGCGTTCGGCAGTCCGCAGCTTTGGGAGTCGCGGCGGTGGGAATCGAGGCAGTGCTCTCGGCGGCAGCTCCAAGTGATCCCGTCCGCGGGCGTCTGATCGCTCGTCTGGAGCCAGCCGCGCTGCCGTCTGCGGCTCATGTGCTCGCCGTCCTGGTCGGCCTTGCGTTGTTGGTCCTCGTGCCCAAGCTCTCGCGCGGCCACCGCACCGCGGTTCCGCTGGCGATCGCCGCGCTTGGTTCGCTCGCTGTGCTCAGCATCGTCAAGGGGCTCGACTACGAGGACGCCGCGCTGGCGCTCGGCCTTGCCCTGTTCCTCGTGGTCGCCCGACGCGCGTTCCCGCTCGGGTCCCGCAACCGTCCGTCCGCGGTGCTCGTATTCGCTGCGATCGGAACCTGGGCACTTGCATGTAGCGCCGTGTTGGCCGGTCCTTTGGCGTCCGACCGCGGCCGGACGATCAGGGGGGCGGTGCACCACGCGATTGGTCACATGCTCCACTTCTCGCTCGGATCGCCGCGGCTCAGCGGAGCGTGGATTCTCCTCGCGGAGGCGCTGATCGGCTGTGCTGCGGCGATCTCACTGCTGGCACTGCGTTCCCTGCTTCGTCCTGCCGGAGAGCTCAGCGGTCACACCGACGAGGAGTACCGGGCCGTCCGGGCTGCGGTTGAGCGACATGGTGAGGACTCGCTCTCTCCGTTCATCCTGCGACCGGATAAGGGTTTTCACTTCGACGGCGATGGCGTGCTTGCGTACCGCCTGATCGGTGAGACGGCAGTGATCTCCGGCGATCCGGTTGCGCCCGAGGGAGAGGCACCGCGCGTGCTCGCGAGTTTTCGCGAGCACGCCCGCAGGCGGGGCTGGCAGGTTGCGGTGTGGGGCGCGTCGGCGCGCCATCTCGATGCCTACCGCATGCTGGGGCTGCGCGCGGTATGCGCGGGCGAGGAGGCGTTCGTGGACCCGGAGAAGTTCACGCTTGAGGGCCGCCGAGTGCGCAAGCTCCGCCAATCGGTTCATCGCATCGAGCGCCGCGGCTGGCAGATCGGCGTGTTCGAGGGGCGCGAGCTGGACGAAGCCCTCGGCTCGGAGATCGATGCGATCGAGGCTGCATGGCGGCTTGGCAAGCAGCGGCTGTTGGGCTTTGCGATGGGGATGGGGCCCTTCGACGCGGAGGTCCGACCGGACGACCTGTATCTCCTTGGGCGCTCTCCCGAGGGTGAGCTGCGCGCCGTGATGCGCTTCGTCTCGCATTGCGGAAGGTTGTCTCTGGACGCGATGCGCCGCGTGCACGACACGCCTAACGGCCTCAACGAGGCGCTCGTCTGCCGCGCGCTTGAGGTCGCTCGCGAGCGCGGCGTGCGCGAGGTGAGCTTGAACTACGCCGGACTCGGTCATCTCGCTCGCGAGCGGGCGAGCGGCAGCGGCAAGCCGACGCGCGTCAACCGGTTCGTGCTGCGTGTCCTCAGGCGCCACTTCCAGATGGAGCGCTTGGTGCGCTTTAACGAGAAGTTCTTCCCCGAGTGGCGGCCGCGCTACCTGGTCTGCGAATCGCGCATGGGGCTGCCGCGCGCGACGCTCCGGGTGCTTCAAGCCGAGGGGTACCTTCCGCGACGCCGGCCGCTGCGGCTGCCGGGCCGGGTGCGCCCGTTACCGCGAGGCTTGCGGACATCGACGCGGGCCGATGCCGCGAGCTAGCCGCATCTCGATAGGAAGCCGGATCAGGCGTCTCGGTTTCTGGCGCCCGTTGCTCGGGCTGCTGGCGGGAGCGTTCGTCGTCGTCGGGCTGCTCGGCGCGGGCAGCTACTGGGAGGCCTACTACCAGCATCGCGGCTTCGCGAGTGTCGCGCACCTGCCGCGGGCGAGCGCCGGCCGGCTGCTGAGCATCAACTTCTACTCCCACTCACTGGGACGTTCGGCCGACTATCTGGCGTGCCTCCCGGCCGGGTATGACTCGTCGAGACGCTATCCGGTGTTCTACCTGCTGCACGGCACTCCGAGCCGGCCGCAGGCGTTCATCGACGTCGCGAACATGGACATCCGGCTCGACAACCGGCTCAGCCAGCGCCAGGTGCCGCCGATGATCCTGGTGTTCCCCGACGGGCGCATCAACGGCAGCATGTTCTCGGACTCGGAGTGGGCGAATACGCCGTCCGGCCAGTTCGAGAGCTATGTACTGGACATCGTGCACAGCGTCGATCAGCATTTCGCGACGATCCCGGATCGGCAGGCCCGTGTGATCGGCGGCTTCTCCGAGGGCGCATACGGAGCGATCAACATCGCCCTGCACCATCTCGGGGTATTCGGTTCGGTCCAGGTGTGGTCGGGCTACTTCACCCAGGCCCGCAGCGGCGTCTTCGCGCACGCCACGAGCTCCGAGCTCGCCTACAACAGCCCGATCCAGTACGTGCGCAAGCTCTCCCGCGAGCTCGCGGCGGTCCCGCTGCGGGTGTTCATGTTCGTCGGTCGCGGCGACTCCGCCAAGCGCCAGATCGTGCCGATGGACAAGGCACTCGAGGCCCACGGAGCGTACGTCCACTATGCGATCTACCCGGGCGGCCACGACTGGCAACTGTGGCATGGCCACTTGAACCAGATGCTGATCCTGGCGGGTCGCGACGTGCTCGAGCCGCTACCGCGCACAGGGCGGCTCGTACCCCGCGGGCGAGCGCCCGCGCGAGTCCACCGGCGCGTCCGCGCGGCTCCTCGTCGGCGGCCGACGGCCAACCTCGCTCACACCTCGATCCTCGCTTCAGCGGGGGCCGGGTGAGCACGACGAGCACGACCAGCCCAGGCGGAATCGTCGGCGCATTGCTGCTCGCGCTCGTCTCGGCCGCCGCGATCAACCTCGGCTTCCTGCTCCAGCACCGCGGCCTGAGCGCCACCCGGTCGCTCAGCGGCGGGCGCCGGGTGCTGTTGCAGGCGACGCTGCGCAACCGCTCATGGCTCGGCGGTCAGGCGCTGGGCTGGGTTGGTTTCGCGGCGCAGATCGTCGCGGTGTCGATCGCGCCGCTGTCGCTCGTGCAGTCGTTTGCCGCCGGCGGGCTGGCGCTGTCCGTTCCGCTGGCCGCGGGCCTGTTCGGCTACCGCATCTCCCGGCGCGAGCGGCTTGCGGTGCTGCTCGTCGCCGCTGGACTGGCGGTATTGCCGATCGGCCTGTCGACCGCGGGCGACCGCCTGCAAGCAGGGCGGCTCGCCGTATCCGTCGGCCTGGCGCTCGCGGCCGCGATCCCGATGGGACTGTCCCGCGCGGCACCTCTGCGAGCGATCGCGGCGGGGCTCTTCTACGGCGTCGCGGACGCCGCGATCAAGGCCGTCTCGGTGGGCCTGGGAGCGCACGGCGCCACCGCGTTGCTCTCGGGCTGGACGGCGCTCGCGCTGCTAAGCACGTTCGCCGGATTCCTCGCATTCCAAGCAGCGCTGCGCGCGGGGAGCGCAATCACCGGGATCTCGCTGATGAACTGCCTCGCCGCGCTCGTGGCGCTTGGCTGCGGTCTGCTCGCCTTCGGCGAGTCACTGGGAAGAACCCCCGCCGCGGCCGGCGCTCACTTCCTCGCCGTTGCGCTGGTGCTCGCCTGTGTCCCGGTCCTGTCCGGCGCGCAGACGGAGATCGCGGACACGCTCGAGCCCGGCGAGCCCGACGGTGCGCACGCGACCGACCCAGCCAGCAACCTGCTGGTCCTGTGGCACCCGGCCCGGGAGCGCGCAACCGACGGCGAACAGCGATGCCTCCAGCCACGGCCCCAAGCCGGGATGACGCGACCACAACACGTCGCTCAGCCGCAGGTTGCGCGTCAGCGCGAACGCAGCCTGTGAGGCGAGCAACAGCAAGACCATGCCCAGCACACCCGCCAGCACAGATCGCCACAGACGCGGCATGGTGACGAGCGCCACGCCAGCCAGCACGCCTGCAGCCAGCCAAGCCACCACCACACGTGCTAAAGGCTGCGCGTCGAAACCGGCGAGCTGCAGAAGCGGCAGCGAATCGCGGACGTCCGGGCCGCTGGCGAGCCAGCCCAGACCGCGCAACACATACAGCCACCCCACCCCGGCCAGCAACGCGGCGAGCAGCGCGACGATCGCCGCGCCGCTACGAGCACTGGTGCCGAGTGCGCGCCCGATACGGCCGCGCGTCGTCGGCCCGGCGTCCGGCATTCTGGGGTCCGACTGCGCGACGATCTTCATAAGCGTTGTTCCTGCTGACCAAGACGACGAGCTCCGTGAGCCTGTACCGGCCGGCGCAGCGCCGACGGTCGTCCCTCGAGCATACGGAGTGAGCTTATTCGCTCCCGGTCAATGGGTGAGACCGTGAGGCGGAAGAACCGCGCATTGATCGGAACTGCTGCCACGGCCGGGCTGGCGCTCGCCGCGACCGTGGCCGCCGTCGTCCCGAGTGGCCACTCGTCCTCGGCGGCGGCGCCGCCGTCGCCTCCGCGCGAGCTCAACGTGAGCTGCCGGTCGCCGGCTCTCGGCGGGGTGCTTCCCGCTGCCGTCTACCTGCCAGCCGGCTATCTGCACGGGTCGAGCCGATACCCCGTGATCTACTTCCTGCACGGCCTCCCCGCTGGGCCTGGCTCCTACAAGACCAACGCCTTCGTGGCGCACGCCGTCGCGGCGAGCGGCCACCGGGCGATCGTCGTCGCGCCGCAGGGCGCGAGCGAGGAGAACAGCGACCGCGAATACCTCAACTGGGCACCCGACGAGAACTGGCCAGCCGCGATCGCGCACGATCTGACGCGCTGCATAGATGGTCACTTTACGACGATCGCGGCCCGGACCGGCCGGGCTCTCGTCGGCCTCTCGGCCGGCGGGTTCGGCGCGTTCAACGTCGGCCTCCGCCGGCTTGGAACATTCGCCGCGGTCGAGTCCTGGAGCGGGTACTTCGCCGCCACCGATCCGAGCGGACTGGTCACGCTGAACCTGGGCTCAACGAGCGCAAACCGGAAGGCGCGAGTCCTGCGAGGCCGGCGCCTGAACCGTCGGGTGACGCGGCGGCCGACGTTCATCGCCTTCTACGTCGGACGGCAGGACACGCGCTTCCTGACCGCGAACATCCTGCTCGACAGGTCCTTCACCGAGCACCACATCCCTCATCTCTTCGAGATCTACCAGGGCGGGCACTCCGAATCTTTGTGGCAAAGGTGGGCACCGCTCTGGCTCGGCTATGCGCTAGAGCACCTCGCTTCCCCCACCCATTGACAGACGGCGAGTGGCAGCGTCGGAACCGGCTTCGCCGATCGCCGTGCCGGGAGATTCGGATCGCAGGGCCGCGTTCATACGGATTTCAGGGACTCCCCCGTACCCGGTGCCTTGCAATGGGCGTGGCCGCGACGGCCGTCATGCTCCGCGGCACGGTCCTTCCGGGAGAGCGTTTACGCAAGAACGTGGATACGACGGCGTACAACAGCCGCGCGAGCCCTGACTCGGCCGGTCGGAAGTCACCCGCCCCTGAACCGCCAACAACAGCCGCACTATGTAGGGATGCGCGAGCAGCTTGCCAGCGAGGAAGGCACGCGGTGAGCCGCGCGATCTGGTCTGTGTTCCAGAACCCGGCATCGGCGAGCGCGACCTCAACACTGTCGCTGACGCCGGCGTGTTCGAGCTCCTGCTCCGCGCGGTCGACGAGCCGCTCCAGGGTCACGCGCTCGTTGCCGCCGCAGATCACATCGGCGCTGATCACGACCGCCGAGGAAGAACTCGTCGACCTCGACCTCGCGCCCCAGCGGCTCGCGTTCGGGCGCAACCATCGCTCGGCGCAGCTTCTGCAGCATCATCCACGCCCGCTCGTGCCGGGGGATCCCGAGCTGGCGCTGCAACTGCACCGCCGCCAACGTTCCAGCTCAGCGATGCCCCTGCCCTTCACTGCGGCGGTCCGACGGTCGCCGGGTGGCGGGCCTCGACACCACGTCACGACGACGAATCAGGACGACGACGACCGATACTGCTGGAGTATGAACCGATGGGAGGAATCTCGTTCCTCCAACGCCGTCTACCTCAGACGCTGACCTTGATCGTGAAGTCGGCTGCTGTTCGCGGGCGGGACCGCAACGGTCGTCAGTGTCCCGTGCGCGCCGAAGAACACGCCGGTGCCGGCGTTGAGGATGTACGTGGCCGGATTGGCATTCAGGTTTGGATGAATCCCGTTTGCGAGCAGCATCGACCCGCCGATCGCAATCTGGCCGTCGCACGTAGCGCTGTTCGCGCTCTGAAACACGCACCGAAGGTGATCGGTCGCGGTCCACCGCTTTGCGTGATGCGTGTGGTTCCCAACGTAGTCACGGTCGTTTATGTCCAGCACGTAGCCAGCGGCCGGCGGATTGTTGGGGTTGGCCGGGTGACCGGCCCCGTCTAGGAACTGGAGGCTGGCCGGCGTTGAGAAGTAGTGCAGCGTGATCGTCTTGGCGCTTGGCGTCGCCGCCAAGTGCAGCGTGATCGTCCTGGCGCTTGCCGTGGCCGCCATCAACGCCATCACGGCGAGCGCGACTGCTGCCGTAACTGCCCTAAGCATGAGGTCCTCCCGCCATATCGAATGAGCTACCCGCTTCCCGGTCGCCCTGAGGCAATCTATGGTCGAGCGATAAGCGTTGCCTAAGGGCGACGCCGTGCTTCTTCCGGCTGGCGCATCGAACGCCCTAACCCCGCCCGAACGTCCGCGCCTCCGACGCCGCGAACGCTCCTCGCTGCCGCTCGTTCAACTGCCACCCGAACAACCGAAACCGCTCCGCGATCTGAGCCTCAGCATCACCGCCGAGCACAAGGACATCTACCACGAGCGCGCACGCACGCGGCAGATCAACCGGTTGCAGGGAGTGATTGCGCGGGTCGGCGGGCATGCGGCGGTGACCGCCTGCGGTGTGCCCGCGAGCGAGCTCTCGTTCCAGAGCGTCCTGGCCTGGTCGCTCAACCTCAACGTCGGCGTCGTCGGCTTCCATCCCTCCCGGGATATCCACCGCCGCCGGCCCGTCATGGAGTTCAGGCCGGTCGGCAACGGGTGGCACGTGTACCCGTACCACACGCCGCCGGCGTTGCGGGCGCAATGCCGGCATCTGATGTACGCCCGACATGACCAACGACTCGGGGGTGAGAGTCCCCTGTGGAGGTTGATGGCACCAACCACAAGCCAATGGCAACTGCGTCGTCGCGAGGCGGGGCGGGAAGGAAGCCGGAGGCGAAACCGCGACCCTAGGAACACATGGCGCATCGCGACCGTTCGCGGTCGGGTGGGCTGCGCGTATGAGGCGCGGCGGTCCACCGGGCGAGCCAGCATCGCATGGCGAAGCCCGATGTCCATCAAGGGGCCGTTGCGTAGACGCGATGGGTGCGCGGTGAAGGCCGTTGGTCTTATTCGGGGAGGTCTCCACGGGTGTCCCAGATGCCCCGTCCAGTCGGTTCGCGGGGTGGTGCGGGACGGTGATGTCCGCGAGGGCGTCGCTCGCTGTGGAGAAGTCAGCAGACGCCGTAGTACCAGCGGGATCGTAGGTCGCTGGGAAGGGCTGAACGCGAAGCCGAGATGCAGGACGCTCGTGCTCGTGGGATGGACGTTGAACGCAGCCAACCCCGCAAGGGGCCTGGACGGGAGGGCCGGAGGGTGAAGCCCGAAGGTTCCCGACCAGAGCGCAGTCCATCCCCGGCGCCTGGCGATACCGCAGCTCACCCCGCCGAGGCGAGCTTGTGGGAGCAGGTCTTGGCCCGCGAGAATCTCGCTGAGGCGCTCAGACGCGTCGAGCAGAAAGCCGGTGCCCCGGGCATCGACG
>CAWFKF010000131.1:0-121034 GCA_963816005.1 uncultured Solirubrobacteraceae bacterium
GCGAGCCCAATGCGCGGATAGGCGCGCACGTTCGATGGGGGCGACTACGACAGGCGTTCAGGCCAGTCGCGCGACACCGGGATCGGCCCGAACAGCCCATCAAGCTGGGAGAGGGCGGACAAATCGAGCACGGTGTTCCTCGGTGTAGCCAGCCCACGGACGGTGAGACTCCAGAAAGCCGCCTGTCGGGCCCCTCCAGACCCCTGTGAGCCGCTCGGAGGGCGCACGATGATGATCAAAGGTTGTCCAGTAATCCCCGACCGGGGAAGGGCCGGAGAATCGATCAGAGGCGGGGGTGCTCGCCCCACGCAAGGACGGTCCCGGTTCCAGCGAGCCGAACCCGTTTGTGGTTCGACCGACCCGGGCATCAATCCCGGACTCCCGCTCCCCGCGTGATCGACACCGGTCATGACGTTTCGTAGCGGCCTCGGGCAACAGGCTCCTCCGCTGCGTTCATTGTGCCCGTGACATCCGGTGGCTTATCGTGGACGCGCGCCGGGGGAGCCTCGCTTGGTGGGCGTGAGACAGAGTCAGGGAGCCAGAAGCCATGCGCGAGAGCCCTGACCCCCTGAACCCGCAACACACCAGGGACGAGCCGGGTGCGGCTCCTCGGCGGACCGAGGAGAGAGAGATCCAGCCGCACCAGCTCGTCCGGGAAGGAGTGTCGCAGCGGCCCCCCAGGTGGCCAGGTTCAGATGGCCAGAATGCCCACATGACGATCTGGCCATCTGGAGAACCGGACGCAACGCCGCAGGGTGACCTGAACCCTGCACGCGGGGCGCATCCGCATAGCAGCCTCAAACCATGCAGCAGAACCCGTTCGGCTTGCGGTCCCAGCCGCGACCGGACCCCAAGCCGAAAGCGGTTAGCGCGTATCAGTCCCGGTGGCTTTGACCGCGGTGAGGGTGGTCAAATTGTTGTAGGTGCCCTTGAAGGTGTAGCTGCACTGCTCGTGCTTGTGGACGCCGGTTCCGCCCCCTACGCACTTGCCGGTTCCGGTGAGCGCGCTGATCCCCTGGGCATTCGGCGTGCCCAGCGTAAACGTGTTCTTCGTCTTCAACACTCCGTTTGCGAAGTACGTGGTAGTCGTATCGCTGCCGCTGAGCGGGAAGTCCGTGGCCTTGACGTTGCTGACCTGCACCGACGCACCGCTCCCGTCCAGGGAGCTTGTGACCCTGTACACCGCTTGGAAGGAAGTGCCTCGCTGGACGATATGCGCTCCCAGCTGGGTCAGGGTGACTGCGCGGCTTTTGGGGGCTCCGTGGATGATCGGGGGTGACTCTCGATCGAGATTCCGTCCTGAGCAGGGCTTTTGGTCGTCGGAGCGGAGGGTGGAAGTCGCGTGCGCCTCTGCTGCTGGGTTGTGGACTGCTCGCTGGGCCCCGTGCCCGGCGATCGTGGGCACAGCGGATGCGTGCTCAAGCGGCCAGGGATGGCCGCGCCTGCGCGCAGGCGCATCCGGATGATCATGGCGAGACTCGCCCCATAGGGCGTCGTTGGGGGGCGTCGGGGTCGCTGCCCGCGTTGACGGGGGTCGTGGCGTGCCGGGGAGCTGCCTGCTCCATTCCCTTCTCGTTGCGCCGTTTGCCGTGCGTGCGCACCGGGTCATCCCGGGGTCGAGCGAGCGTCGTGGCGGAATACGGGTGACGCGGTTCGGAGGGCCAGAAAGAAAACGCGTGTTCGTGTGTCGTCACCCCCGATCATGCCCGGAGAGCCGGCTTTTGGCGGCCACCGCAGAGCCCGTGACTCCGACCGCGGCAACCAATCCGATGACTGCTGCTACTGCTCCTACTCGCCTACGCACTGTGCGCTCTCCCGAATGGGGTCGTAGGGAGAGCCGTCCCCCCACAACCCCAAGAAACACGGCTGCACTGCCATAGTTGCGGCAGGCACCGATTCGCTCTCGAATCGTTTTTGCGCCGTCGGCTCGGGCAGTGTCCGCGGAAGCCGATGAAGACGGCGGACCAGGAACTCCAGCGGACTGGAAAGTGGACGAGCCGGGGTGCGGCTGGCTGCCGGACCGGAGGATGCGTGACGCTCCAGCCGCGCGGCGGCTCGTCCTGGCGGAGCGTTGCGCCCTTCGAGCCGCGAGCCTCTCAGGTCATCCCGCATGGCCCAGCGAACCATTAGCCCCTCCGCGGCCCGGCAGTCCCCTTCGCGTCGGTCGCGCGTGCTGACCCGACGACCGTCACCATCACCCTGACCGCGTCCCCGCAGTCGAGCAGGCCCGCACGTCGCCGCGTGCCGCCGCTGTTCTTCAGCCGCTCGCAGGCAACGAGGGCCGCACATGAGTGATGTATGTCGCACAGACTTGTCCAGCTCGCCGATTAGGATGGTTCTCGTCCATCAAGGCTCACTCCAAGCGGCGAGAGCCGCTGCGGCCCGGACGGGCCCTGAACCGGGTTAGCGCTCAAGCCTTTGTTGGACCTGCCCCCCAGACGATCACGGTCGATGGGGGGCGCTTTAGTTGTGGGGGCGCTGAGTCTCGGGGGAGCGCCCGGCGGAGGAAGGAACCCGATCGGCCGCTCGGTCAGCTGATCGTCAACCTATTGGTGCGCGGCATGGCCATTCATGCATGGTCGGTGACGGGCTCGATCTTGTGTTCTAACGGATCGCCTCACATGCGCTGGCGCCGTGGTGGCACAGTCCACCTGCCCGCGGCGGGCTTTCGGCTCAGGTGAGCCGGATCGTGCGTGTCTTCACGGTCTTGTTGCCCGCTGCGTCACGGGCGGTGACGGTGATGCCCGCGTTGATGGCCTTCCGTTTGCGCTGCGCCTTCTTGATCGCCCGTCGCGCCTCGGCCGGGAGCTTTAGCTCAAGCTGGGCCGTGGCGCCCTTCGCGATCCGCGCCACAGCGCTCGTGAGGGTATAGCGCCCACTGCCGGGTACGCTCACGGCGCCGGTCGCGTTGGTCCGGCACGCCTCGTTGATGCAAGAGACGGTCACGCTGACAGCGGCGCCGGTCTTTTGCGTCGTCTTGCCCGACAGCACTACGACGGGCGGGATCTGATCGGGGCCGGGCGGCGGCGCCGTGCGTGTGGTGGCGCTCCAGCTCAACTGCGAGCTTGCGCACGGCGGGTAGACCTGCGCGTACTGGAGCGTGCCGTGCGCCTTCTGCGGCGCCGTGAACGTCCCACTGAACCTCAGGAACGCCCCGCTGAAACCCGCACCACCCGCACCACCCGCACCACCCGCACCACCCACACCACCCACACCACCCACACCACCGGCACCACCAATTCCGCCGGTACCGCCGATGGTGGTACCGCCGGTGGCGGTTCCGCCGTTGGCGTTCGCCCCGTCGCCGCCGCTAGACCCCAGCGGCGGTGTCGTTTGGCTGAAGCTGTCGTTCTGGACCGGCACATAGCCGAACGCCGCGGTGAGCGTGCCGCACTCCGTGGGAACGTCGGTGACCTTCAGGCGCGTGATCGAGTCGCCGTCGGCGGACACGTCGAACGCGATCGACCCGCCTGCCGCGAACGTACCTGTATAGGTAGCGGCGTGGCTGTGTACGGCGGACGCTGGCGCCGCAGCGAACGCCAATAGCACGACCGTCACCAGCGTCACGCCGAAAAGGTGCGCCTGACGCGGTTGCCGCGGTCCCCTCATCGCATCCTCCAAGCGGTTCTCGCCACGACCGGCATCATACGGCCCGCTTGCGCGCCCGGGGCCAACCTCCCCGGGCTCGCCTGCTCGGGGAGGCGCAAGCTTGCGTGACGCGCGCGCTGAGCTTCGCCAGGGCTCAGCCCCCAAACGACCCCAGATCACCCTCCGTAACCTCCCGTCCCGCCTCCCCGTCCATCTCCGGTCACGCCCTCCAGCGACACGGGGGAATTGCGCCTCCAGACCCACGACTATCGGCAGCCATGCGCGGACGTTGAGGGCCGCGGGAGGACTAGGGTGAGGCTGAGCGGAGACCGTAGGCGCCGTCCCAGCGCCCCGTGACGGACTGCCGCGATAACGAGATCGTCGCCGCCCGCATGCGCGGGCAGTCATGGACGACGATCGCCGCGAACTATGGGCTCAGCGAGCGGCAGTGCCAGCAGATCCTCGCGGACTACCGCGCGAGCCACCCGCGCCTGCGTCAGCGTGACCCGATCGAGATCGTGGACGACATGCTCGACCACTACCAGGGCGCGCAGGAGGAGTTGGCGGAAATCTCGGCCACCAGCAAGCATGACGCAACGCGTGTCGGAGCGATCAGGACCAGGCTGGACGCGCTCGCAGCACAAGCGAACCTGCTGCGGGCGGTCGGCGTGCTCCCGCGCGACCTCGGCGTGCTCAGGGCCGACATCGACGCGCAGGCGATGGCACAGCAGGCCCACGATGTCTTGAATCGGTTCGGCGTGTCTGTGGAAGCTCGACGAGCCCTGATCGCCGCGCTCAGCCCCCGCAAGAACGGGCTCGGTTGACCGCGGCGGCTGCGGAGCCCCCGTCCTCCTGGCCCCCGCTGAGGGCCCGGCCGGACCGCCGCCTCGCGCAGACGGGACGAGTGCGCGTACCGCGGCGGTCGCCGGCCATTGTTGCCCCGGTTGTGCCAGGCCGGGCGTGTCCCGCGTGCCGAGGAGAGGAGGGGCTCGCGTGGCGCGCCCACGGTAAGCGACCTGACACACGACAGGCAGGCGACAGGGCATCCCGTTTGATCTGTCGTGGAGGTTGGTCACGGCCAACTTGTCGCTCCCGCACCCGTGGTCGGACAGGCATGGGTGGTACGCGTTGTTGTCGGACCCGGGCTACGTCGAGTGGTGGCGCTGCGCGTTCGAACGCCGCCCCCGGCCCGGCCGACCACGTGGCCGTCTTGGCCGCCGTGCTGGAGCCGCGGGAGCCCGTCGGGGCCGGGGACGCCCTGGGCTTCCGGCGTCACCCGGCGGGGGACACGGCTCACGTGCTGGCGTGATCGACGCGCTCGCGTATCCGTTCTGCGTCGGCGCGGATCTCCTCGGCGGTCTCGGCGACGCGCTGGCGCTCGCGGGGCGTGAGCGTCTTGCGTTCGAGGGCGCGGAGGGCAGCGCGCGAGTGCCAGCGTGCTATGGCCAGGCACTCGTAGGCGCCCGCCTGGTCGTCCGTGCCGCCCGTGGGCGCCCGGTAGAGATCCTCGACGGGGACGAGGAGCATCAGGGAGAGCGCTCGGAGCGTGCTGGCCTTGGGGTCGGTCTTGCCAGTCTATCCGGGCGAGCGACACGCGGTTAATCCCGATCCGGTCCGCTATTACGCTGCGTGGCAATTAGTGCGTGGTTACTTGGCGTAGGCGACGTACTCGCCGTCGAAGTACTTGCTGACAATCTCACTTGTGCGGGTTGCGAGATACTCGACGGTGAGAGTGACGAGCTTGGCGAGGTTGGATGGGCGGCGTCGCGCGACGTGGGTGTGAACGTCCTGGTTGAGCAGCTCATCGGGATTGAGCTCCGGGGCGTACGGTGGAAGGTAGAACAGCTCCATCCGCGGATGGTCCAGCAGCCAGTACTCGACCGCGGGAGACTTGTGGAAGGAGGCGTTGTCAACGATCAAGAAGATCTTGCGCTCGGGGAAATGCTCGAGCAGCTTGTCGAGGAAGTCCAGGAAGCGGATCTCATCGCAGCTGCCCTCGAAGATCTCGAACACCAGCGTGCCGTCGGCACCGATCGCGCTGATCACGTTGGCCGAGAAGCGCTTGCCGGTCAGCGGCACGATCGCGCGCTCGCCGATCGGCGCGTAGCTCTTGCCGGCGGTCTGCCCGGCGCGCACGCCCATCTCATCGCCGAACAGCATCCGCGCCCCTTCGCGCCGCGCGCGCGCCTGGATCGCCGGGAACTCGTCCTGGAGCCACACCCGCACCCGCTCGGGGTCCTGCTCGAGCCACCGCCGCTGCGGCTTCTTGCCCGAGAACCCCCAGCGCCGCAGGTAGACACCGACCGTCTGGCGACTGAGCCCGAGCCCGAACCGCCGCTCGATCAGCGCCTTGACGGCCTGCCTTGACCACAACACGCCGGGAATCTGCAGCTGATCGGGGTTCGTGCCCTTCATCAGTCGGATCAGCTCTGCCTGCTGGGCGTCGGTGAGCGCCATCTGCTCGCGCGAGCGCCGACCACGCCGCCCCTCCCTCAGTCCCTCAAACCCCCTGAGCTGGTGGCGAGCCATCCACAGCGACACCGTCCGCAGATGCACCCCCAAGGACTGCGCCACAACCGCGTGAGTGCGTCCGGCCAACACCATTTTCACACCCCGCTCACGCAGCGCTTCCCGAGTCGTGCCTGACACCCGTCTAGCGTCACTCTTCACACAGTCAATACTATCACGCTGACACACCCAAATGCACTGCCACATGGCGTAGTAATTGCCACGCGCCGTAATAGCTCGGCCTGCGTCAGGTCGCGGCGCGAACGCCACGCGGCGATGCGGGGGAAGTCGTCCATGTCACGCTTTGTAGCACACGCGCTACAGCGCTTCGATGTAGCGTGCGCGCTACTGACCGCCCGCGCCCTCCCACGCGCCCGACGACTTACCGCGCGGGTGACACACGTCGAGAGACAGTGAAAACGCGTTTGAGGTGAGCGCCGCGGGAGTGGTTACCGTACGATGACACAACTGAGGGAGCCAGCCCGTGCCACGCCCACGTAGAACCCACGCTATCGCCGCCCGCGTCCCGCCGAGCGTCCGCACGATCCTCGTCGAGCACGCCGAGGAGTTTCAGAGGACGCTGTCGACCGAGGTGAGGCTGTGGGCTGAGTTCGCGGCGGCCACGATCGTGTTCAGGCGGATGAGCGCGCCTGACGTCGAGGAGACGCCCGAGGTCGTGCAGGCCCGCGCCCTGGCGCGCGAGGACATGGGCGAGTTTCTGCGCGAGCTGCTCCCGTGCCCCATGATCCTGCCGGAACCGCTGATGCCCGCCTTCAGCATGAACTGACGCAAACGAAGGGCCGCCCGGCTTGACCAACCGGACGGCCCGAAAACCACAACCCCAACCCCTACGGAAGGAGCATCGCAGTGAGCACACCACGGAAGGAAAGGAGCGCTCAGTGGCCACTCTAGCGCACGAGCCCGACACACGACATAGGCATCTCGGCCCGACGCTCGACGAGATCCGCGAGGCGCTCGAGGAACGCGGGCTCCTCCCCGCTCGAGCGTGGTCACGCAGGCAATTCGACGCGCACTGCCCGAGTCACCACGACTCGCGCGCGTCGCTCTCGATCAGCGAAACAGACGACGGGCGCGACCTCACGCACTGCCATGCAGGCTGCTCGCGTGAGGACATCCTCCAGGCCCTAGGGCTCTGGCACCACAGGCCACACCTCACACTTCTACAGGGGGGGGACCACAGAGTCCCTACTGCACTACAGGACAGTAGGGACCACCAACAACCAACGTCAAAGACTCTGTGGTCCCCCTTGGAGTGCTGGAGGAGGAGAGCAGCAGCCGTAGGAGTGAACGCAGAGCCCGGCGAGAGCTTCGCGTGTGTGGTCCCAGGGCATGAGGAGCACGACGCAAAAATCCGAGTCGCGAGACGCATCCGGCGCTACTGGTGCGCGAACGACATCACCGCTCCGCACACGAAGGACCCGACCGCGGCGGGCCTGTCGCTCACCGAAATCTTTAAAGCCCAGCGCACCGGCTCCGTGCACCTGCTGGGCGCGGACGCGCTCGCGTGCCGTTGGGGAGAGCTACTGGACTACAGCGCGGGCGTGCTGGAGCCGACGCCCGTGGAGGTCACAGCGCCCGAGCGGTGCGGCGGCACAGTCGCCCGCGTCGCCCAGCACATCGCGCTCTACGTCGGCCTGCGTGACGCGGGAGGCGGCTTCGGGACGGGCGAGCCGTTCACGTTCGCCCGTGATTTCGCGATGGAGTACTGCGGTGTCAGCAACATGGGCGCGAGGCGGGCGATGAGCGCGCTGGAGAAGCACGGCTCGATCGAGCGGACCGGCGACGTGGAGGTGTGGGGTCCGCCCGGCCGGCGCGCGATCTTGTGGCGACTGCCGAAGTGACTGTTACCACAAGACGTGTGGTAACAGGTACAGGCAGGCGTGACAGTTCCGCCCCACGTGCCATCATTCGAGGTATGACTACGACATCGCAACACGCCCTACTGACGCCTCGGCAAGTCGCCGAGCGTCTCCGCTTCACCACGCCCCGCCCGGTCTATCGCTTGATCAGGGAGGGGCAGTTACCAGCGGCGAGGGTTGGTACCCGGCTGCTGATTCGCCCGGAGGCCGTGGACGCGCTACTCGCGACCCCTCCCAGCGGCCCTACGGGGCGCAGGCTGAGGGCGCTAACCGGCCCGTCCCTGTCCATCGAGGAGTGGGAGGACGAGCGCTAATGGCCCAGTCAAACGACAAGCCGCCCCACCGCGTGGTGGTGTCCAGCGAGCGCGGTTGGACCGCCGAACTGCCCGGCGAGTGGAGCGACGAGACGATCGCTCTAGGGCTCCACGAGATGCTCGAGCGCGGCTACGCCGAGCTCGTATTCGACGAGGACGGCTTGCCCAGGATGGGCCAGGATGGGCCCGTGCTCAGGTTGACCGAGGCTGGCTACCGGGCCGGCAAGGCCGCCGGACGGGAGGAGGCGTGAGCATCGAGCGGACATCTACCGGCCGCTGGCGCGTGAGGTGGCGCGAGGCGGGCAAGAACCGCGCCCACGTGTGCGGCACGAAAGCGGACGCTCGGCTGTACGAGGCGGAGATCACGCGGCGGCAGCGCATGGGCGAGCTCGCCACGCTCGGCGCGGGGAAACAGACGCTCGAGGCGTTCGCCGGCGGCACGTGGTGGCCGGCCCACGTGGTGCCGAACCTGGAGCGCGCCACGCGCGAGAGCTACGCGTGGACGTGGAACCGGCACATCGGCCCCGAGCTCGGCGGCTACCCGCTCCGCGAGATCACCGCGCCGATCGTGCGCCGCTGGCAGGACGAGCTCATCGCCGCCGGCGTCGGTAGGCAGGCCGTGCGGCGGGCCAAAGCCGTCCTGCAGTCGTGCCTCAGCCGCGCGGTCGATGAGGGCGTGATCCAGGGCAACCCCGCGAAGTCGGTGCGCCCGCCGAAGCTCGAGCAGAAGCCACGCGTCCGGGCGATCGGCCCAGGCGACGTCGAGCGCCTCAGAGCCGCCCTGAGCCCCCGAGACGCCGTGCTGGTCAGTGTGCTCGCCTACGTAGGCCTGAGGCCCGGAGAGGCGCTGGCGCTGCGCTGGAGCGACGTCGGAGAGCGCACGCTGCTGATCGAGCGGGCCAACGACGACGGGCGGCCCAAGCGCACCAAGACCGGACAGGCGCGCTCAGCGCGGCTGATGGCGCCCGTGAGGGCTGATCTCCGGGCGTGGAGGCTCGCGAGCGGACGCCCAGGTGACCACGAGCTCGTGTTCCCGAAGCCCGCCGGCGGCGCCTGGCGCGAGGCTGACTGGCGCAATTGGGGACGTCGCGTCTTCCGGCCCGCCGCACGCGCGCTCGAGCTCGACATCCGCCCGTACGACCTCCGCCATGCCGCCGTCAGCCTCGCGCTGCACGAGGGCCGCAGCGTGGTCGAGGTGGCCGCATGGCTCGGGCACTCGCCGGCGACGGCGCTCACGACCTACGCGCACGTGGTGGAGGAGCTCCGCGACAGCCCGCAGATCGACGCAGAGGAAGCGATCAGGCAAGCGCGCGCGCAACACGTACCCGCTCAGTACCCGTCGAGCGCCTCAGGGCAGGGCGGCTAGCGTGATCGAGCCTACGAAAAGCCCGCATATGCAGGGTATTCCCCTACGCTCGAGCAGGTTCTCCTCGGGCACGAACACGTCATCGAACGTGATGTGCGCCGTGTCGGACGCGTGCCAGCCGAGCTTCTCGATCGCTGTCGACTCGACGCCTTCTCCCCGCTCGATGATCAGGAACGAGAGGCCGCGATGGCCTCCGTCCACGGTCGTCTTGACGGCCGTGACGATCACGTCCGCGCGCACGCCGCCGGTGATGAACATCTTCGCGCCGTTGACGAGGTAGCCGCCGTCGACCTTGCGCGCGAGCGTCCGGATGGAGGCGACGTCGGAGCCGGCGTCGGGCTCGGTGATGGCCAGCGCGGCGAGCTTGTCCCCGCGGATCCCGGGGACGAGGTAGCGCTGCTTCTGCGCCTCGGTGCCGAACTTCCAGATCGGCGGCAGGGCGATCCCGCTATGGGCCCCGATCCCGGCCGCGAGGCCGCCGGAGCCGCACCGGGCGAGCTCCTCGACGAACACCGCGTCAGCGACCGCGTCGCCGTCGCCGCCGTACTCCCGGGGGAACTTGAGCCCGATGTACCCGAGCTCGGCCAGGCGGCCGAACAGCCCGCTGGGGAACCAGCGCGCCGCTTCCCATTCGGTCGCGTGCGGGTACAGCTCCGATTCCACGAAGCTGCGCACCGCGGCCCGGAAGTCCTCGTGCTCGAGCGTGAACGGCGGCAGCGGCCGGCGGTTCGCGCTGGCGGCCCCCGCCTTCTCGGACGGGCTGGCGGAGCTCATCCGCTCACGCGCTCGGCGGTCACGTCGGCGCGGTCGGAGCGTCGAGCGCCGAGCCCTGTCTCAGCGCTCCGGGCTCGAGCCCCTCCTTGCGGTGGCGCAGGTCGATGTAGAGCACGGCCGTGATCGCCGCCAGCAGGGGATAGGTGAGCGCGTTGGAGACGATCGTGGCCAGACCGGAGAGCACCACGACCAGCCCGACGCTGTTGACGTGGCCGCCGGCTTCGATCGCGCCCACCACGGCCGCGATCACGAAGTCGACGGCGACGATCAGGACCACGCCCACGAGCAACGCCCCGAACGTCGGCCACCAGCGACCGCTGACCAGCTCACGCGAGCGCGCGAGCGCATTCGGGCCCGAAATCGCCTCGAACATGAGCACCGGGACGGAGACCGACAGCGCGACGAGCAGGTAGATCCCGGGGATCACGAACAGGATCAAGCCCACGAGCACCACGGCGCTGCTCAGGAGCGCGAGCCACAGCAGGGGTGCGAGCCGGTCGACGGCGTACGCGAGCGACTGCCGCCAGCCGCTGGGATGACCGATGTAGGCGTCGATCAGCCCGCGCGAGAGTGCGCCGATCACCAGCGCCGCGCCGACGAAGCGGAGCACGACCGTGACCACGATCCAGGCGCCGCCGACGGTCCCGACGGGCGCGTACAGCGATCCGTCGTGGGCGTACACGCCGCTGGGCAGCGAGGCGGCGAACACGATCCGGTCGATCACCTCGACCGGGACGATGATCAGGGCCACGAGCTTCCACAGCTCCACCGCCCGCGCCCGATAGAGCTTGAGCGCGGCGTCGAGGATCTCGCCGACCCCGAGCGGCCTGGCACCACCACCGGTCGCGAGCCCCGCTCCCATGGTGCGAACGATATCCGGAGCCGGTGCCGGCAGATCCGTTCCTAGAGCCCGTACGAGCGCCCGATCACCTCGAGCATGACCTCGTCGGTGCCGGCGCCGATCCGGTTCAGCCGCAGGTCGCGCCACGAGCGCTCGATCCCGTACTCCTTCATGTAGCCGGCGCCGCCGTGGATCTGGATGCACTCGTCGGCGACCTCGACGGAGATCCGCGCGGCGTACAGCTTCGCCATCGAGATCTCGCGCACCGGGTACCCGCCGTTCTGCAGCCGCCAGGCCGTCGTGTAGACCATCTGGCGGGCGGTCTCGATCTTCGTCGCCATCTCGGCGAACTTGTGGCGGATGACCTGGAACTGTCCGATCGAGCGCCCGAACGCCTTACGCTCCTTGGCGTACTCGAGCGTCTGGTCGAACACGTGCTGCGCACCGGCGACACAGCCGGCGGCGCCGATCAAGCGCTCGCCCTGGAGCTCCCACATGATGTGGTAGAAGCCCTTGCCGACCTGGCCGAGTACGGCCGAGGCGGGCACGCGGACGTCCTGGAAGGCCAGCAGCGCGGTGTCGGAGGCGTGCATGCCGAGCTTCTGTAGGCGCTTCTCGCGGATCACGCCCGGCGCGTCCATCGGGACGAGGAACAGCGTGAACCCGTCGTAGCCGGCGTCGGGATCGGTCTTGGTCACGAGCACGATCACGTCGGCTCGGTGGCCGTTGGTGATGTACGTCTTGGACCCGTTGATCACGTACTCCTCGCCATCGCGGACCGCGCGCGTCTTGATGCCGGCGACGTCGGAGCCGGCGTCGGGCTCGGTGATGCCGAGGCAGAGGATCTTCGTCCCGGCGATCGCCGGCGCCGCCCAGTCCTGCTTCTGCTCCTCGGTGCCGAAGGCGAGGATCGGCGGCATCGCCATGTCGGTCTGGACCGCGAGCCCCATCGCCAGGCCGCCGCAGTGCGCGTGGGCCATCTCCTCGGCGAGCACGAGGCTCGTGTAGTAGTCGCCGCCCTGGCCGCCGTACTGCTCGGGCTTGTCCAGGCCGAGGAAGCCGAGCTCGCCCATCCGCCTGAACACCCAGTCCGGGAAGGTCTTCTCCTCCCATTCCTCCGCGTGCGGCTGCAGCTCCTTGATCACGAAGCGACGGATCGACTCGCGCAGCTGATCGTGCTCGTCGGTGAAGATGAAGTGTCGGCGCTGGGATGCGAAGTCGGGCTTGAGGACGTCGGCGGTGGCCATTTGGCTGTCTCCTGTGCGATCGCGGACTGCGGCGGACGGCGCGGCCGACCGTAGCGGAGCGCCGGTGAAAAGTAAACAGTAGGACTTCTTACTTCTCACTTGACGACGGCCGCCGGCAATCATGCGTAGGCTTCCGCGGATGCCCCTGGACACACTCCGCTATGACGTCGCCGAGAGCGGCGTGGCGACCATCGCCCTCGATCAACCCGACACCCGCAACGCGCTCTCGAACGAGTTGCTGAACGACCTCGTCACCGCGCTCGAGAGCGCGCGCGACGATCCCGCCGTCCGCTGTGTCGTGCTCACCTCCACGCACGAGAAGGTGTTCTCGAGCGGTGGCAACCTGGCCGGGTTCGCGGCCGAGGTGCCGCTCGTGCACAAGCACTTCGGGACCGAGCTGTTCCCGCGCGTGTTCCGCCTGCTCGGCGAGCTCGGCAAGCCCTCGATCTGCGCCGCCAACGGCCACGTCCTGGCCGGCGCACTCGGACTCGCGCTCGCCTGCGACCTGATCGTGGCCAGGTCGGGGGCGCGCTTCGGCACCCCCGAGATCAACGTCGGTGTGTTCCCGTTCATGATCATGGCGCTGATCTACCGCAACGTCGGGCGCAAGAAGACCAACGAGCTGCTGCTGCTCGGGGAGCAGATCTCCGCCGAGGAGGCCGAGCGGATCGGGATCGTCAATCGGGTGCTGGCGCCCGACGAGTTCGAGGCCGGCGTCGCCGAGTGGGCGGAGCGCCTGGCGGGCAAGTCGCCAGTGCTGATGAAGCTGGGCAAGGACGCGATGGTCCGCCAGCAGGACATGGCGTTCGGCGACGCGCTCGACTTCCTGCGCTCCCAGCTCACGATCGCGTTTTCGACCGAGGACATCCAGGAGGGCGTCAAGGCCTTCTTCGAGAAGCGCGATCCGGTGTGGACCGGACGCTGAGGGACATCGGCCCACCGGTAGGGGCGCCTTGACGACGCGGCCGGGCGCCTGGCAAAGTGGGAAGTAGAACGTCTCACTTCTCACGCCCCGCCCACATCCCGCTCACGCCCCGCCCACGCCCCGCCCCCGACCACACTCGAGATCATGACCACAGATGCCCCCACCGCCGGTCTGCTCCGCCCGCTCGCCGAGGACCTCGCCGCCCGTCGCGAGCGCATCCAACAGGGGGGCGGCCCGGAGAAAATCGCCGCGCAGCACGCGCGCGAGAAGCTGACCGCGCGCGAGCGCCTGGAGCTGCTGATCGATCCCGGCACCTGGACCGAGCTCGGGATCCACGGCCGGCCGCACTTCTCCGCCCGGGCGATGGACGGCAAGGACGCGCCGGCCGACGGCGTGATCACGGGCTACGGCAAGATCGACGGCCGCCTGACCGCCGTCGCCGCCTACGACTTCACCGTGATGGCGGGCTCGATGGGGATGACCGGCGAGCTCAAGGTCGGGCGGCTGCGCGAGCTCGCGCTGACCAAGCGAATCCCGTTCGTGTGGTTGCTGGACTCGGCCGGCGCGCGGATCCAGGAGGCGGTGGGATCGCTGTTCGCCGGCTCCGGGCAGCTGTTCCGCGAGGAGGTCATCAGCTCGGGCGTGATCCCTCAGGTCGCGGCGCTGATGGGGCCGTGCGCGGCCGGGACGGCGTACATCCCGGGGCTGGCCGACTTCGTCCCGATGGTCAAGGGCCGCGGCTCGATGGCGCTGGCCGGCCCCCACCTCGTGCGGGCCGCGGTCGGCGAGGACGTCACCCAGGAGGAGCTCGGCGGCTCGCGCGTGCACTGCCGCAAGTCCGGGGTCGGCGACCTCGAGGTCGCCGATGACCGGGAGTGCATCCAGCGGATCAAGCAGTACCTGGGCTACTTCCCCCAGCACTGCGAGCAGCCGCCGCCGATCACGGCCACGGACGATCCGATCGACCGCGGTGACGAGGCGTTGATCGACGTCCTGCCGGAGTCCAACCGCAAGCCCTACGACATGTACGAGGTGATCCGGCGGATCGTCGACGACGGCGTCTACTTCGACATGAAGCCGCAGTTCGCCAAGACGGTGATCACGTGCCTGGCCCGCTTCGGCGGCCGGCCGGCCGGGATCGTGGCCAACCAGCCCAAGCAGCTCGGCGGGATCCTTGACAACGACTCCGCCGACAAGGCGGCGCGGTTCATCAACCTGTGCAACGCGTACGGGATCCCGCTCGTCTTCCTTCAGGACGTCCCCGGGTTCATGGTCGGGACGAAGGTGGAGGAGGCGGGCATCATCCGCCACGGCGCGAAGATGCTCTACGCGACGGCCAACGCCACCGTCCCCAAGATCACGGTGATCCTGCGCAAGGCCTACGGGGCCGGCTACTACGTGATGTGCGGGCGCGCGTACGAGCCCGACCTGATCGTCGCCTGGCCGAGCGCCGAGATCAGCGTGATGGGCGCCGAGGGAGCGGTGGAGATCATCTTCCGCAAGCAGGTCGAGGCGGCCGAGGACCCCGCCGTCAAGCGCCAGGAGCTGATCGACGAGTTCCGCAAGATCATCGACGTGTACATCGCGGCGGGCAACGACATGATCGACGACGTGATCGATCCCCGTGAGACCCGCCCGACGATCTGCCGCGCGCTGGAGATGGCGGCCGGCAAGCACGTCGAGCGTCCCTACAAGCGATCAGGAGTGGTGCCGGTATGAGGCCAGCCGTCATCTGCTGCGCGATCTCGGGCGCGATCGCCAATCGCGACCAATGCCCGGCGATCCCCTACACGCCCGAGGAGTACGCCGCCGAGGCGCGGCGGATCGTCGATCAGGGCGGGGTGCACATCCACATCCACGCGCGCAAGCCCGACGGCGCGCCGAGCTATGAGATCGAGGACTTCCAGGCCATCAAGGAGGCGATCACGGCCGAGATCGGCGACCGCGCGATCATCAACTTCTCCACCGGCACGATCGGCGTCTCGATCGACAAGCGGGTCGCCTATCTGCAGGCGTGCCGGCCCGAGGTGGCGGCGCTCAACATGGGGTCGTTGAATTACGCCAAGTACTCGCGCAGCCGCAAGGACTTCGTGTTCCAGTTCGTGTTCGCGAACCCGTTCGACGAGATCATCGAGCTGCTGCGCGCGATGCGGCGGCTCGGGATCAAGCCCGAGCACGAGTGCTTCGACGTGGGACACGTCGCGTCGCTCGAGCCCCTGGTCGACATGGGGTTGCTGGAGTCCCCGCTGCACGCCGACTTCGTCATGGGAGTCGTCGGCGGCGTGCCCGCGAGCGCCCGCAACGTGGCCGCGATGGCCGACAACATGCCCGCTGGTGAGCACCACTGGGGCGTGATCGGGATCGGTCGCGACCAGTGGACGATGGTGGCCGCGGCCCTCACGCTGGGCGGCTCGATCCGGGTCGGGCTGGAGGACAACTTCTACCTCCCGAACGGGGAGATGGCCCGCTCCAACGGCGACCTCGTCGCCAGGGCCCGGCAGCTGACCGAGGATGCCGGCCGACGTCCGGCCACCGTCGAGGAGGCGCGGGGGATGCTGGGGATCACGACCCGGGAGGCGCAGCCGGCATGACCGAGCTTCCGCTAGACGGACTCAAGGTGCTCGATCTCTCCCGTTTGCTGCCCGGCGGCTTCTGCTCGCTGATGCTCGCCGACTTCGGGGCCGACGTGATCAAGGTCGAGGACACGGGCCCCGGCGACTACGTGCGCTGGTCGCCGCCGTACTACGAGGGCGCCGACGAGACGGCGCGCAGCGCTCTGTTCCTGTCGCTCAACCGTGGCAAGCGCTCGATCCGGCTCGACCTCAAGTCCGAGCCGGGCAAGCAGGTGCTGCTGCGCCTGGTCCGGGGCGCGGACGTGCTGCTCGAGTCCTTCCGCCCCGGCGTGCTCGATCGCCTCGGGGTCGGCTACGAGCGCCTGCGGGAGGAGAACCCGCGGCTCATCTACTGCGCCATCACCGGCTACGGCCAGGACGGCCCCAACCGCGACCGCTCCGGGCACGACATCAACTACCTGGGCCTGAACGGAGTCCTCGGGCTGACCGGCGAGGCCGACGGGCCGCCCGTCCAGGCGGGCGCGCAGATCGCCGACCTCGGCGGCGGCGGGATGATGGGCGTGATCGGGATCCTGGTCGCGCTGCGCGAGCGCGAGCGCTCCGGCGCGGGCCAGCTGGTCGACTGCTCGATGTTCGACGGCGCGCTCTCGTGGCTGGGGATGGTGGCCGCGGCGGCGTTCGCCGCCGGGCGCGCCGACCGTCGCGGCGAGAACCTGCTCGCGGGCGCGCTGATCAGTTACCGGCCCTACCGTTGCGCCGACGGCTACATCACGCTCGGCGCGCTGGAGCCGAAGTTCTGGAGCGCGTTCTGCACGGGGGTCGGGCGCGAGGATCTCCTCGATCACGCCTTCGACCGGCCGGGCACGCCGGCGCACCGTGAGCTCGAGGCGATCTTCGCCGAGCGCACCCGCGAGCAGTGGCGCTTGTTCGCCTCCGAGCACGACTGCTGCCTGGAGCCGGTGCTCGACCTCGACGAGGTGCTCGACTCCGAGCTCGTGCGCGCGCGCGAGATGGTGGTCGAGCTGAGCCAGCCCGGCGCCGAGCGCCCGGTGAAGCTGCTCGGCGTGCCGATCAAGCTCAGCCGCACGCCGGGCGATCCCACCCGCGCTCCCGGGCCGCGCCTCGGTGAGGACACCGAGGCCGTGCTGGCCGAGGCCGGATTCGGCGCCGAGGAGATCGCCGCGATGGCCGAGGCCGGCGCGATCGCCGGCCCGGCGGGGGCCGTTCCGGGGTCGTTCCTGTCCTCATGAGCTCGACGGCTGTCGGCATGCTCAAGATGAGCGAGCTCGCCGAGCAGTCGGGTGTGAGCGCCGGGACGATCAAGCACTACCTGCGCGAGGGCCTGCTCGGCGAGGGCGGCGAGGTGCTGCGCACGAGCCGGAACATGGCCTACTATCCGCCGGACTACGTCGAGCGGATCCGTCTGATCAAGCGCCTGCAGGAGCAGCGCTTCATGCCGCTGCGGGTGATCCGCGAGGTGATGGCCGCCGATCCCGAGCGCGCGGCCGTGATGATCGAGCTCGAGGATCGGCTGCTCGACCGCGCGATCGCCGCGCGCGAGGGGTCGCGCGTCTCCCGAGCGCAGATGCGCCGGGACTACGACGTGCCGCAGAACGTGCTGCGCCGGCTCGAGGAGCTCGGCGTGCTGACCCCCACCTCACGGGGCTATGACGCCGACGACGTGAAGATCATCGAGGCGATGTCGCGCTTCCGGGCCGGCGGCTACGACGAGGCGCTCGGGTTCACCGTGTACGACACGCTGCGCTACCGCGAGGCGCTCGAGCCGCTGGTGGACGAGGAGGTGCGGGTGCTGCTCGATCGCCTGGCGGGCGAAGTCGAGGTCGACCGGGCGGTGGAGATCATCGCGTCGGGCGCCGAGCCGCTGCGCGACCTCGTCGGGGCGATGCACTCGAAGCTGCTGCTGGTCGCGCTGCGCCGGCAGCGGGGCCTCGAGGCCGCGGCGGACTGAGCGGGCTTGTATTGAGGCGCGGCCTGACGGCCGCGTGTTTGCCGGCGCGGGCGGCGGCTCCGGGCGACGGGGCGCTACCAGCGGACGTCGTGCTCCTCCATCACGCCGTAGCCCTCGGCGAGCTCGATCCCGCCCGCGAGCCGGCCGGAGAAGGTCCCGAACGGCTGGCGGTAGTGGCTGCGCACGAGCAGCAGGTCCTGGCGCTGCTCGCGCACCGCCTCGGACTGGAAGCGCAGCGAGCCGCCGCCGGCGATGCTCACGCCGGACAGGTCCTCGGCGAACGCGCACGGCCCGGTCTCGGCCGCGGCGCCGTCGATCCAGACCGTCCGCTCGCTGCTCTGCGGCGGGTCGTTGACGCCGGCGACGAGATTCCACGCCAGCGCCCGGCCGTCGCGCGCCAGACCCACCCCCGCCGACCAGCGCCAGTGCGTGTGGCGCTCGTAGTAGGCGGCGGTGTCGTCGATCATCGCCCGGCTGTCGAGACGGTGCGTGGTCCCGTCGATCCGGACGTGACCGCGCGCGGCCACCGCGCCCTGCTTCCGGGTCCACGCGTACTCGGCGCCGCTACGGCACACGGTCTCGATGCCGGCGCTCTCGGCCAGCGCGAGATCGATCTCGATGCCGCGATCGCGCACGAGCGCCCGGCCCGTCTCGAGCCTGATCGGACCGCGCCCGGTCGAGGTTCGCTCGTGCAGCCGCCCGCCCTCGCGCTCCCAGATCGCCCAGAACGCCTGGCGCGCCGGCCCGATCCTGACGGCGGCGAGGCAGATCATCAGCTCGGGTCCGTAGACCCCCACGTAGCGCCACGCCTTGAGCGGTCGCAGTCCCCGGCGTGCCGGCATCGGCTCGGGCGGGAGCGGAAGGCCGGCCAGGGCCGGCGGCCGAACGTCCCCGAAGCGCCCGCGGTAGGGAAGGGAGGTGGCATCCATCGCTTGGTTGTGCCCCGATTCAGGACACCTGACGGGTATAACAACGGCAGGCGACGTTATGCTTGTAAGCCGACTGACTGACCGGTCAATCGACAACAAGCGAGGTTCTGTGCGCGCCGGCGCCGTCCAGCTCAATTCGACCGCCGACACCGCCCGCAACCTGGAGACGGCCGACCGCCTCGTGCGCGCGGCGGCGGCCGATGGCGCCGAGCTCGTCGTGCTGCCGGAGAAGTGGAGCGCCCTCGGGACGCCCGCGCAGATCGCCGCGGGCGCCGAGCCGCTGGACGGGTCGGCGATCAGCTGGGCCCGGGACGTGGCCCGCGAGCTCTCGATCGACCTCGTCGCCGGGTCGATCGCCGAGCGCGTCGAGGGTCAGGACAAGACCGCGAACACGAGCGTGCACGTCCGGCCCGACGGTGAGCTCGCCGGCATCTACCGCAAGGTCCACATGTTCGACGTCGAGGTCGATGGGGTCCTGTACCGCGAGTCCGAGGGGGAGCAGCCCGGCGAGGAGATCGTCGTCTCCGGGCTGGCCGGCGGCACCCCGCTGGGAATGAGCGTGTGTTACGACCTGCGGTTCCCGGAGCTGTTCCGGATCCTGGCCGTTCGCGGCGCGGAGATCGTCGTCACGCCGAGCGCGTTCACGCTCGCCACCACCCGCGATCACTGGGCGGTGCTGGTGCGGGCCCGCGCGATCGAGAACCAGTGCTTCCTGATCGCGCCCAACCAGATCGGCACGCACGCGCCCGGCATGCGCTCGGGTGGCCGCTCGATGATCGTCGACCCCTGGGGGCTGGTGCTGGCGAGCGCTCCCGATACGGAGACCGCGATCGTCGCCGAGCTCGACCTGGGGATGCTGCGCGACGTCCGTCGCCGGCTGCCGTCGCTGGCCAACCGGCGCCCGGGCGCCTACCGGTGGGAGGCCTGATGGCCCGCGCGCAGACGGCCGCGGTCGACAAGCGGCGCCTGATCCTCGACGCTGCGGTGCGGGTGTTCGCCCGCCAGGGCTTCCACACCTGCCGCGTGTCGGACATCGCCGACGAGGCCGGCGTCGCCTACGGCCTCGTCTATCACTACTTCTCCTCCAAGGACGAGATCCTCGACACGCTGTTCCTCGAGCGCTGGAGCGTGATGCTCGCCGCGATCGCCGAGGTCGACGCGTCCGGGCAGCGGCCGCGCGACAAGCTCCGGGCGATCGCCGCCTTCATCATCGAGTCCTACCGTCACGACCCGGAGCTGATGAAGGTCATCATCGTCGAGGTCACGCGCGCGGCCAACACGTTCGGCCGCACGCATCTGGCGACGATCCGCGACGCCTACGCACAGATCGCGGGGATCGTCGCCCGCGCCCAGGCCGACGGCATGTTCCGGCCCGAGATCACCCCGGAGTTCGCGGCGCTCGCGTTCTACGGCGCGGTCGAGCAGGTGCTGACGGGCTGGATCTTCGACAGCGTGCCCGTCGGCGACGATGAGCTCGAGCGGGCCAAGACGCTGATCGTCGAGACGATCTGCCGTGGTCTCGAGCGCTGACCCCCGACCACGTACCGACGCGGCTCGCGCGGCGGTGTGTGATTGAATGCTCGCGCGATGACGGAAAGCCCACTTGTCAAGCGGCTTCTGTGGTCGGGGCTCCTCGCGGGCATGGGTGCGCTCGCGACGATCGCCGCGACCCGGCTGGCCGCGGTGATCTGGGTTCGCATCTTCGGGGAAGAGCCGCCCGAGTGAGCGAAGAGCACCCGAGCCCCTGGCACGAGGATCCAGCTCCGGTTTCCGAGCCGGCAGCGTCGGCTGAGCCCCCAGCGCCGGCCGAGCCGCCGACCGCCGTGACGCCCCCGGCGCCGGCTGAGCCCCCGACAGCGGTGACGCCCCCCGCGCCCTCCCGCGCCGTGGAGCCTGGCCCCGCAGACCCCAAGCCCTCCGCCTTTGCGCCGCCCGCTCCGCCCGCGCCGGTGGCGCCCCCGCCGCTTGGCGCCGCCGCTCCCATCGACGGGACGAAGCCGCTGCCGTCCGAGCGCCCCGAGGTCGCGGTCGGTGCCGCGTTCGCCGGGGGGTTCCTGCTCGCCATGATCCTGAGACGCCTTGCCCGCTGACAACGGCAGACAGGAGAACATCGCGACCTCGGTGACCGAGGTCTCCGACCGCATGACGTTGCTCGTGCGCGAGGAGATCGAGCTGGCCAAGGCGGAGGTGACCGAGCAGGTCACGACGCTGGCCAGGGGTGCCGCCGCCGTCGCCGCCGGCGCCGTGTTCGGCGTGTTCGCGGTCGTGTTCCTGCTGCTGACCCTGGCCTGGGGCCTGAACTCGCTGATCGGCAGCATCTGGCTCGGCTTCCTGATCGTGCTGATCCTGCTCCTGCTCATGACCGCCGGGGCGTTCTTGTTCGCGCGCAAGAAGCTGCAGGGCGGCGCGCCGGTGCCGCAGATGGCGATCGACGAGGCCAAGAAGATCCGCGCCAGCGTCAAGACCGAGGTGCATCCGTAGATGCCGCAGCCCGCGCGCACCCGCACACCGGAGGAGATCCGGGACTCGATCGAGCGCAATCGCCAGGAGCTCGTCGTCTCGATCGACAAGCTGCGGGCCGAGGTCGTCTCGCTAACCGACTGGCGCAGCCAGATCGCCCGCCGTCAGCAGCAGGTCACGATCGGCGCGGGCGTGGCCGGATTCGTGCTCGGCGGCGGCGTCGCTGCACTCGGATCGCTGGTCTTCGGGCGCAAAGCGCGGCGGGAGCGCCGCGCGCTGCGCAAGAAGTAAGCCCGAGCTGCGCGGGCGCGGAGAAACCCGGCGCCACGCGCACGGGGTCGGCTCGATCCGCCCTGAGCGGCCCTAACCGGCAGACAGCCGCGGAAGAGCGCTCACATGAACGAGCTGGGCAGCGCCCCGGCACCGATCAGTCCGGGCCCGACGTGGGTGCCGATCACGGGGCCGATCTCCGACACGACGACGGGGTCGCCGCCGAAGATCTCACGGCCCCTGGCGACCAGCTCGGCGGCCTCGCTCGGGGCCTGGATGTGCTGCACCATCCAGGCGTCGGCGCCGTCGTCGCGACGCGAGCGCAGCAGGTCGACCATGCGCTCGAACGCCCGGCGCGAGGTGCGGACGCGCTCGACGGGCGTGATCTCCGACTCCACGGTGAGGATCGGCTTGATCTTCAGCGCCGCGCCGACCCAGGCCTGGGCGCCGGCGATCCTGCCGCCGCGGCGCAGATACTCGAGCGTGTCGATCGCGAACCACATCTTCAGCTGCGCGCGGGCATCGTGCGCGCGCTGGGCCACGGCGGCGGCGTCGGCTCCCCGGGCCGCCTCCGCCGCGGCGGCGAGCATCACCAGCCCCTGGCCGCCGCAGGCCGTCATCGAGTCGACCACGTGCACGCGGTCGGCCCGGTCGCCGAGTTGCTCGCGGGCCTGCTCGGCCGAGCGCACGGTGCCCGACATCCCGCCGGCGAGATGGATCGAGACGATGTCATCGCCCGCCTCGAGGATCGGCTCGTAGACGGCCAGGAAGTCGCCGATCGACGGTTGCGAGGTGCTCGGCAGCTCGGCCGTCGTGCGCAGGCCCTCGTAATAGGCGTCGTAGTCGGTGATCTCGCTCTCGCGCTCGACGATGTCGCCCGAACGGACGTAGAGGCTGACCTCGCGGATGCCGTTCTCGTCGAGCAGGTCGCGCGGAAGGTAGTGACAGCTATCGGAGACGACGACGGCCATGCGGCGCCACCCTAGCAGCGGCCGCCGCCAGCGCACGGCCGCGAAGCCAGTCTAGACTGGCGCGCGCTGATGGCGCGCACTCTGATCACCGGGGCCACGGGACTGATCGGCTCGCACGTGGCGCGGGCGCTGGTGGGGCGCGGTGACGAGCTGCGCGCGACGGTGCGCCAGGCGTCGCGAGTCGACGAGCTGACGGCGCTGGACGTGCACACCGTGCGGGCCGACATCCTCGACCGGCGCTCGGTTCGCCGCGCCATGCAGGGGGTCGACCGCGTCTTCCACATCGCCGGCACGACGCGGCTCAACCTCCCGCGCGAGCGGCTGTTCGCCGTCAACGTCGAAGGCACGCGGATCGTGCTCGAAGAGGCGCTTCGCGCCGGCGTCGAGCGCGTGGTCTACACGTCCTCGGTGGCCGCGATCGGACCCGCCGCGCCTGGATCCACTGCCGACGAGCGGCAGATGTTCGACGCTGGGCGCTACGGACTTCCCTACGTCGACTCCAAGCACGAGGCCGAGGTCGAGGCGCTGCGGTTCGTCGCCCGCGGGCTGCCGCTGGTGATCGTCAACCCGGCCCACGTGATGGGGCCCGGGGACCGCGGGCGCTCCTCGACCACGCTCGTGCGCCGCTACATGCGACGCGAGATCCCGGTGTACGTCAACGGGACGCTCAACATCGTCGGCGTCGAGGACGTCGCCCGCGGGCACTTGCTCGCCGACGACGTCGGCCGGGTCGGCGAGCGCTACATCCTCGGCAACCGGAACTTCACGCTCGACCGCCTGTTCGCCGACCTCGCGCGGCTGACCGGGATCGAGCCGCCGCTGGTGAAGCTGCCGCTGCCCGTCGCGCTGGCGCTGGCGCGGACGGCCGGGGGCGTGCCCGGCGTCAGGACGCCTTCGGCGATCGAGATCCGCGCCGCATCGCTGAACTGGGCGTTTCGCAACACCAAGGCCAAGCGCAAGCTCGGCTGGAACACCTCGCCTCACGAGGACTGCCTCGAGGCGACGATCGCCTGGTACCGGGAGCGGGAGGGCGGGCGTCTGTCCCCGCCCGGCGCCCGGCAGCCGCTGGCGCTCCGCCTCGCCGCCGGCGCGATGCGGCGCACGGGGCTGTTGAGCGCGCTTATCCTCTGAGTGCGATGGCGACCCTGTACCGCTGCAACACCCCGACCGACTGGCTGTGTCCGTGTGGCAAGGTGGCGCGGGCGCTGCGGCGCGACGGGATACCGTTCCAGGAGGCGGAGCTGCCGCAGCGGCGCTCGCGCCGTCCCGAGGTCGAGGCCCTCACGGGCCAGCGGCGGGTTCCCGTGCTGGTGATCGACGGACAGGCGATCTGCGACTCGCGCCGGATCGTCGAGCACCTCGAGTTCCGGCGCGAGCGCGCCGCCGCGTCCGCTCCGGCCGAGTCGCCGGGAGGGGCCCCGTAGGAATTACGGTCGCCGTTCCGGCTCCAGGACGGATGCGGCGACCGCAGGCGTCCTTCAATCTGGTCGCGATGCCTCCTCCCGGCGGTTGATCGAGACCGCGGGGTGAGACGAGGAGCACGCCGAGCGGCTGTGGCGGCTGACCGACGTCGGGCGATTCTGCCTGCACTCCGCGCGCCCCGGCGAGGGCGTCCGCGCCGAGCACGCGCTGTAGCGCACCGTCGCGCGTCAGCCGGTCGCCTGCGGGTCGACCACCCACTTGCGGGCGCGACCGCCCGGCGGGGTGGCAAGCACGCCGGGCAGCTGCTCGAGCGTGATCGTCTCGCCGGCGAGCACGCGCCAGTCCACCTCCCCGGAGGCGAGCGCGGCGAGCGCCGCGTCGACCTCGGCCGGGGCATGGTGAAAGGCGCCCCGTAACTCGAGCTCGTCGTAGTGCACCGCTCCGGTCGGCAGCGTCACCTCGGCGCCGGGCGGACAGCCCCCGACGAGCACCACGACCCCGCCCGGGCGTGCGGCGCGCAGCGCCGCCGTCCACGCCTCCGGCCGCCCGACGGCCTCGAACACGAGCGCGCGCCGGTCGAGTGCCGTGACGGCGCGGGCGCCGAGCTGCTCGGCCTGGCGCCGGCGCTCCGGATGCCGGTCGGCCAGCGTCACCGAGCGGCCGCGGGTGGTCAATAGCGAGGCGATCATCAGTCCCATCGGACCGCCGCCGAGGATCCCGACGTCCGCCTCGTCGGTGCCGCGCGCCACGGCATGCAGCGCCGCCGCCAGCGGCTCGGCCATCGCCGCCGCCGCCGGCGGCAGATCGCCGGGAATCGGGTGCAGCGCCCGGACCGGGGCGGCGATCCGCTCGGCGAAGCCGCCGAGCACCCAGGTCGGGTCCCGGCAGATCTGCGGGCGGCCGGCGAGGCACTGGGGGCAGCGCCGGCAGGACACGGAGTCCGAGACGAGCACCCGCTCGCCGGTATCGCTCCGCACCCCGGCCATCTCGTGCCCGAAGGCGCACGGATACGGGCCGAGCACGCGATGGCCGTGGCGCCACATCTTCACGTCGGTCCCGCAGGTGGTCGCGGCCTCGACCGTCACGATCACCTCGCCCTGCGGCTCGGGCACCTGCTGCACGCGCAGGTCCTCGGGCCCGAACAGGATCGCCGCCCTCACGGGAGCACGACCGCCTTGAGCGCCTCGCCGCTGCGCTGGAGCTCGAGCGCGCGGCCGGTGTCCCCGAGTGCCAGGCGGTGGGTGACGAGCGGCAGCGGGTCGATCAGGCCGCCGGCGATCAACTCGAGCGCCACGCGCATGTCCTGCGGGCCGGCCGAGTAGCTCGCGGTGATCGTCAGCTCACGCAGGAACACGGCGGTGCCGTCGAACGCCGGCGCGTCGCCCGGCGCCGGCGGCGCGTACAGGCACAGCGTGCCGCCGGGCGCGAGCGCGGCCGCGGCGGCGGCGATCGCCGGCGGCTTCGGAGTGCACACGATCGCCACGTCGACCAGCTCGTTGCCGTGGTGCTCGGCGCCCCAGGCCTCGGCCACGCGGAGGCGCTCCGGGCGCGGCTCGCGCACCCATACCGCCTCGACCGAGCGCGCGCGGGCGGCGGCGATCTGGAGCAGGCCGTTGACCCCGGCGCCGACCACGAGCAGGCTGTCGCCGGGCCGCAGGCCGGCTCGGTCCTGGGCGCGCAGCACACAGGCCAGCGGCTCGATGAACGTGGCCGCCACCGGATCGAGCCCCGCCGGGATCGGCAGCAACTCGCGCACCAGGTCGGGCGGAATCCGGACCCGCTCGGCGAACCCGCCGGGATCGAGCCGGGTCGCCCGGAAGCGCTCGCACAGGGTCTCGTGCCCGCGTCGGCAGCGCCGGCACTCGCCGCACGGCGCGTGGTGATGGATCGCGACGCGATCGCCGGCCTGCCAGCCGCCGACTCCCGGGCCCACCGCGCGTACCACCCCCGCCGGTTCGTGGCCGAGCACCGCCGGGAGCCGCGCGGCGATATACCAGTCGGTGACGTCGGACGCGCACACCCCGCACGCGACCACGTCGCAGACGACCTCGCCCTCGCCCGGCTCGGGATCGGGCAGCTGCTGCAGCCTGACCTCGCCGCCGGGGAGCGACACGGCCGCTCTCATGCGGCCAGCAGTGCGTGGATCGATTCCGAGCCCACCGGCTGCGCGACGCCGCGCTCGGTCACGATCGCGCTCACCAACGCCGCCGGGGTCACGTCGAAGGCCGGGTTCCGGCACCGCGTGCCGGCCACGGTCACCGGCTCGCCGGCGGCGTGGCGGACCTCGTCGGGGTCGCGCTCCTCGATCACGATCTCGGCGCCGGATGTGCAGGCGAGGTCGATCGTCGAGGTCGGCCCGGCGACCACGAACGGGATCCCGGCCTCGCGGGCCGCCAGTGCCAGCGGATAGCTGCCGACCTTGTTGGCGACGTCGCCGTTGGCGGCGACGCGATCGCAGCCGATGATCACGGCGTCGACCGCACCCGCGGCGATCAGCCCCGGGGCGGCGGCGTCGACGAGCAGTTCGTGCGCAATCCCCAGTCGCGCCAGCTCGTACACGGTCAGCCGTGCGCCCTGCAGGAGGGGGCGGGCCTCGCAGGCCAGCACCCCGTCGAGCTGCCCCCGGGCCGCGAGCTCAGCCACGACGGCGAGCGCGGTCCCGCGACCCGGGGCGGCGAGGGCCCCAGCGTTGCAGTGGGTCAGCAGGCGGCGCGTGCCGGCGAGCAGATCGGCGCCGTGCGTCGCCATCGCGTCACTGGCCGCGGTCTCCTCGGCGTGGATCGAGCGCGCCTCGGCCAGCGCCACGTCAGCCTCGCGGCCCGGCGCGGCGGCCAGCGTGGCCGCGCGCACGCGATCCACGGCCCAGGCCAGGTTGACCGCCGTGGGCCGGGCCTCGCGCAACTGGCCGCAGGCGCGCTCGAGCGCCGCCCGCGGGTTCGCCGCGCCGGCCAGCTCGAGCGCCACTCCGTAGGCCGCGGCGACGCCGATCAGCGGTGCTCCGCGGATCGCCAGTCGCCGGATCGCGGCGGCCACGTCGCTCGCGCGCGCAAGCTCGAGCTCCTGCTCGTGCCACGGGAGCAGTGTCTGGTCGAGCGCCCTCAGGCGGCCGCCCTCGAACCGCAGCGCGACCACGGTCCCGGTGTCCGGTCGGCGGGTCGCGCGCATGCGGCGATGCTAACCGCCGCACGCCGGGACCGGGCGCCGCGCACGGAGCGCCGGGCGCCAAGAACAGGGCGCCGGAGGCGCCCTCCTGAAGACAAGTCCGGACGCTCGACGGCGCCCGGACTTGCTACAGCCGGTTCTCGATCGACAGCGGCGGGGCCTCGGCCGGTGCGGCCTCGGGCGCCGCCGTGGGGGCGGCAGGCTCGAGTCCGAGCGCCTGCGTGAGCTCGCCCGACTCGTACATCTCGGTCACGATGTCGCAGCCGCCGATCAGCTCGCCGTCGACGAACAGCTGCGGGATCGTGGGCCAGTTCGACAGCGCCGAGAGCTCCTGGCGGATGCGGGGATCCGGCAGGATGTCGACGGCGGCGAACGGGGCTCCAAGCGACTGCAGCATCGCCACCGTGCGAGCGGAGAACCCGCACGCGGGAGCTTCTGGCGTGCCCTTCATGAACAGGATCACCGGGTTCTCGGAGATCACGCTCTGGATTGCGTCGCGCATTGCGTTGGTGCTCTCGTCGGTCATGCTTCCTCACTCGTGGCGTGGGTCTTGATGGCAAGGGCGTGGATCCGGCCGCCCAGCTCGTCGCCGAACACGTCGTAGACGAGCCTGTGCTGCGTGAGCCGATTCAGCCCCGCGAAGGCCGGCGCCTTCACCACCGCATTGAAGTGGTGGCCGTCGCCGGTGACCTCGGCGCTGGACCCGGGAATCGCGGCCTCGATCCGGGTCTTCAGCTCTTCTGGAGTTGCATCTGAAGTCGCGGACACTGCGCCTAGCGTATCGAGGTCGGCTCGCTATACTCAATGAAGCAATGATCACACTTACAGACAAGGGCGCAGAGAAGGTGAGGGAGTTCCTCGCCGGTCAGGCATCTGTCTCCACGGCCGGACTTCGTGTCGGCGTTCGCGGCGGCGGTTGCTCGGGCTTCCAGTACGCACTGGCCTTCGATGAGCAGCGGGACGGGGACACCGTATTCGAGGACAAGGGTATCCGCCTGCTGGTGGATTCGCCGAGCCTCGCGTACGTGAGCGGCTCCGTGATCGACTTCGTCGACGGGCTCCAGGGTGCTGGGTTCAAGGTCGAGAACCCCAACGTGATCGCCGCATGCGGGTGCGGCTCCTCGTTCCGCGTTGCGGACGAGGAACAGGTCTCAGCGGTCTAACGCACTGCGCGCCGGGCAGCGGTCAGTCGGGTGTGGCCTCGAGCGAGCGCCACAGCACCCTGCCCGCCAGCGTTCGCCACGGCCGCCACGACTCGGCGATCACCTCCGCGTCGGGGAGCTGGTCCAGGCGTGCGAGCTCGAGCTCGAGCTCGCCGTCGAGCACGTGCTCGGCCAGCGAGCGCAGGAACCCGACCTTGGCGCGCGAGAGCCCGGCCGCGGCTCGCAGTTCGTCGGGGTCGTCGGCCAGCACCTGCTCGGGCGTCGGCGTGCGCCCGCCGAAGCGATCGGTCAGGCGCTGGAAGATCGCGCGTGCTGCCTTGGTCGAGAGCTGCTGGCCGACGATCGAGCGCACGAGCGCCCCGTAGTGATCGGGCGGGCGCCCGCCGCGGGCCTCACCGAGCCCGTCGGGGCCGATCCGGTCGATGATCGCGCGGAGGACGGGGTCGACGCGGCGCAGGTGCTCGATGCCGGCGCCGACGCTCAGGAGCGGGGCACGACTACGAGGACTCTGCGAGCGACAGCGGCGCTCCGTCGAGTGCGCCCAGCGCGCGCTCCACCGAGCACGAGATGCAGGTCAGCGTGGGCGTGTCGCGCAGCGTGTACGCGCTCGACTCGGTGGTCCGCAGACGCTGCACGAGGTCGAGGAAGTCGCTCGGGTTGTCGGTCTCGAACGCGACCACGAACTCCTGGTCGTCGAGCCCGAACGAGTAGCTGGTGTTGAGGTCGACGGACGGGAACTCGCGTCCCACCTTGATGTGCTCCTGCATGATCCGCCAGCGCTCGTCGGCGGGGAGCGCGTACCAGCTTCGGGTCTTGACGAACGGGTACACGAACAGGTACTTGCCATGCCCGGGTCGAACTTCGAGCCGTGACTCGTCTGAGTACTCGGACGGCTTGGTCATGGCCAGGAACGAGTACGGCACGGTACACCACTTCATGAGCCCGCTCTGCGCAAGCACCACGTGGAATTCGTGGATCCGCTCCAGGTTCTGCGCCTGGCTGAGCAGCATCAGGTCCGCGTCGCCCCGCGTGCCGACCGTCGAGAACGAGCGCAGCAGGTGCCCGTCGGCGAAATCCTCGCAGGCGGCGACGAACTCGCGCTTGTCGTCGGTCCGCCGCTCCTCGTCGAGCCGGCGCCAGGCCGGATCGACCTTCAAGAACGTGTACTTGACGAAGTGGCGCACCGGCATGAAGAATTCCATGATAGTTCCCAGCAACGCTCAGGTCCGGGCGGGGTAGGGGTTACCATGGAGAACATGCGCATCGCGCTAGTCTCGCCGTACTCGTGGACGTACCCCGGTGGCGTGACGCGGCACATCGAAGCGCTCGCCGAGCGCTTCATCGAAGACGGTCATCACGTCCGGGTACTCGCGCCCTTCGATCCGCCCGACCGCGTGTCGGCGGCACTGCATCGCGGGGCGGCCCCTCAGGCGCTCACCGCGCCGGACTATCTCGTCCCCCTCGGTCGCACGATCGGCTTCAAGGCGAACGGTTCGGTGTCGAACCTGTCGATCACGCCGTACGGGATCTCGCGCCTGCACGAGGAGCTGCGCACGGGCGGCTACGACGTCGTCCACATCCACGAGCCGGTCGCCCCGCTGACCGGCTGGGTGGCGGCCGACCGGACGCGCCTGCCGCTCGTCGGCACCTTCCACTCCTACTCCGACAACCGCGCCGCGAACGGGGTCGCCAACTTGATCGGCGCCCGCCGCGTGCTCAATCGCCTCCATGTGCGGATCGCCGTCTCCGAGGCCGCGGCCTGGACGGGACGGCGCTGGTTCGGCGGTCACTACCGCGTGATCCCCAACGGCGTTCACGTGGATGCGGCGATCGGCGCGGACTCCGACGGCGCGGGCGCCGGCACCGACATGGCCGAGCGGGTCGGCGAGGACGGCCTCGACTGCCTGCGGATCGTGTTCGTCGGCCAGGCCGTCGAGCGGAAGGGCTTGCCGCTGCTGCTGCGCGCCTTCGAGGCGCTGCGCGAGCACATCCCCACCGAGCTGACGGTGATCGGCCCCAGCCCCGAGGAGCTCGAGCCGCTGATGATGGATGGGCGCGGCGTCCGCGCGCTGGGCAAGGTCGACGAGGCCGAGAAGCGGCGTGAGTTGGCCCAGGCCGACGTGCTGTGCGCCCCCTCGCTGGGCGGAGAGAGCTTCGGGATGGTTCTGACCGAGGCGTTTGCGGCCGGGACCCCGGTCGTGGCCTCGGACATCGCCGGCTATCGCGACGTCGTGCGCGACGGCGTCGACGGCGTGCTCGTGCCGCGTGGCAACGCGCAGGCGCTGGCCGAGACGTTGCGCGAGCTGTGGCACGAGCCTGACCGCCTCGTCGTGATGGGCCGCGCGGCCGCCGCCGACGTCGAGCGCTTCGCCTGGCCTCGCGTGGCCGCCGAGGTGATGGAGGCCTACAACGATGCGATCGCCACGCCTGACCCGGTGGGCGCCGTCCAGCGCGCCGCCGTGCGCGTCGGCGCCCGGGCCGCGGACCTGAAGCGTCGCGTGCCGGCCCGGCGGCTGCCCAGCCTGGAGCCGGCGCTGACCGGCGCCCGGCGTCCGATGGTCGCGCTGGCCCGCCGCGCGGCCCTGGTCGCGGTCTCGCTCGGCGGCGCCGTGCTCGCTCTGCTCGCGCTGCGGAAGATCGGGATCGCCCACATCGCCGCGGCGCTGCTCAACTCGAGTCCCGCCTTCGTGCTCCTCGGCCTGGCCATCATGTGCGCCTCGATGGTCCTGCGCGCCTTCGCCTGGTACGCGATCCTGCGCGCCGCGCTGCCGCACGCTCGCGTACGACTATCGGACGCGATGCAGGGCACGTTCATCGGCGTGCTGATGTCCTCGACGCTGCCCGCCCGGCTCGGCGAGCCATCGCGCGCGCTGGTCGTGGCTCGGAGGACCGGACGACCACGTGAGAACCTGCCCGTCGTGCTGGGGACGCTCGTCTCCCAGACGCTGCTCAACATCGTCGCGCTCGCCGTGCTCGGCGCCGTCATGTTCTCGTCCGTCGATCTGTTCAACGGGCACCAGAACGCGCTGCTGTTCGCCGCCATCGCGCCGCTGACGCTGCTGCTGCTGGTCTTGTTGGCGCCGGTGGTCCTGCGCGCCTCGAGCGAGCACTCCCGTTTCGCCCGGCTGCACACCGCCGTCGGCGAGATCCGCCGCGCGATGACCCGGGTGCGCGCCGGCCTCGCCGTCTTCCGGCGGCCGCGCCTGGGCGCGGTCGCGACCGGCGCCCAGCTGTCGGCGTGGGCCCTGCAGTGGCTCTCCTGCTACGTGCTGCTGGTGGCGCTCGGGCTCAACCACCAGGCCGGCATCGCCGCCGCCGCTGCGGTTCTGTTCGCGGTCAACATCACCGCGGTGCTACCGGCCACGCCGGCCAACCTCGGCGTGTTCCAGGCCGCCTGCGCGGCCGTCCTGGCGACGGGCTGGCACGTCGGCTACGGCACCGGCGTCGCCTACGGCGTGATCCTGCAGGCGGTCGAGGTCACGACCGCGATCCTCATGGGCATGCCGGCGTTGCTCAAGGAGGGCACGTCCTGGCGCGAGGTCCGGCTGCGCGCCATGCACGCCGCCCCGGTCAAGCTCCCCGCCCGCCGTCCCAGCCGCCAGACCCAGCGCCGCGGCGCGGTGGACACGATCAACGCGGAGGGATAGCGCGGAGCTGCGTGTGGTCGGGGAAGCGTTGCAACTGAGTTTCGGGGGCCGGAACTCAGTTGCAACGCTTCGGGCCCCGAAGCGCCCGAAGCCCCCGAAGCCCGACACCCCGGACACCGTCGCCCGGCGGGTCGTCGGCCGGGGGCCCGGCGCAGACGCCGGCCCGCCTAGATCAGTGACACTGCAACGGCGACGCGGGTCCTAGCGCTGCGTGCTCTTCACGGCGCGCTTCACGGCGCGCTTCACGAGGCGGGTCGATGCGAGGGGCCGGCGGTGGCCATTGGTGCGGGCGCCGTCGGCGCGGGCGCCGTCGACCTCGGCCAGGATGCCGGCGCGGAAGCTCTGGGTGTCGAACCGGGACGCGTTGCTGGTGCAGGCCGACGGGTCGATCGCGCCGTCGTCGAACCGCAGGACGGCCTCGGCGAGCTCGCCGGGTCCGCCGGCCCAGAAGCAGCCCGTGACACCGTCGACGACGGTCTCGAGCGCACCGCCGCCGCGGCGGGCGATGACGGGCCGGCCGGCCGCCTGGCTCTCGACCGCGGCCATGCCGAACTCCTCGACCGCGGTGACGATCGAGGCCCGGGCGCCCTGCAGGACGGAGGCGACGGTCTCGTCCGGGACCCGGCCGGTGAACTGGATGTTCGGGGCGGCGATCCGTTTCAGCTGGCGGGCGCCGGGTCCGTCGCCGACGACGACGAGTGGCAGTCGCAGCTTGTTGAACGCCTCCACCGCGACGTTGATCTGCTTGTGGGGCATCAGTTCGGAGACGATTGCGTAGTAGTCGCTCACGCGGCCGGGCGTGAACCGGCTCGTGTCCACGGGCGGGTGGACGATGTTCGACTCGCGCTGAAAGTAGGCGCCGATCCGCATCTGGGTGACGAGCGAGTTGGCCACGTAGCGATCCGTCCGCTGCGCCGAGATGCGGTCCCACTCGCGCCAACGGCGCAGAGCGTCCCGCAGCACCGAGCGCACGAGCGGGTTCCGTCGCGCCAGGGTCTCGTCGCGATCGTTCCACGCATAGCGGAAGGGGTTGTGGCAGTAGCTGACGTGGACGGCCTCCTCCTCGCAGAAGGCCGCGTGCGCCCAGGCTGAGGAGCTGGAGACGACCAGCTCGTAGTCAGAGAGGTCGAACGACTCGATCGCCGCGGGATAGAAGGGGAACAGGGCCCGGAAGGTGCGGGCTGACGGTCGCAGCCGCTGCAGAAACGAGGTGCGAACGTCGCGTCCGGCGAATCGCCCCTCGGTCCCGCGCTCGTCGTACACGGCCGTGAATATCGGGGCCGTGGGCCACATCTCGCACAGGCTCGAGAACACCCGCTCGGCGCCGCGAATGTCAACCAGGAAGTCGTGCACCAGGGCGACCCGGGGGGTCGTGTCACTGCTCGCCGGAGGGATTCCCACGGCCCGCAGTCTACGTGCGACGCGCGCTCGGGTCGGCGGGGCCGGCTCGGACTCGGGCTACGTGCCCGCCGCCATCGCCGGCTCGCCCGCGCCCGCCGGGTTCACATCGCTGGGCTGTGAGGGGTCGGCATCAGGCAGCTCGGCGAGCCGTGCCGGATCCTTGTCGGTGCCCGCCACCAGCTCGTCGGAGGCCTGCTTGGGCGTCTTGGGCAGGAAGCCTGACTTCATCCCGAAGTAGACCGCCTCGGGGTGGTGGGCGACGACGGCCAGCGTCGACTGCTCGGGCTCCACCGCGTAGCCGCCCGATAGCCGCAGTCCGATCGACGGCGCCTTCAGCAGCCGGAAGACCTTCTCGTGCTCGGACTGGTCCGGGCAGGCCGGATAGCCCCAGGAATAGCGCCGGCCCTGGGCTCGGTCGATGCCAAGCTCCGTACGCACGCGGGCGTGGAGCCATTCGGCCATGCCCTCCGCCGTCTGCACGCCGAGCCCGTGGACGAACAGCTGCTCGGCGAACTCGCCCTCCTGCTCGAGCTGTGCCATCAGCTCGGTCACCTCGTCGCCGGCCGTGACCGCCTGCAGGGCGACGACGTCGACGCCGTCCCCGAGCGGTCGGTAGAAGTCGGCCAGGCAGATCCGGTCGTGCCTGGGCTGCCGCGGGAACACGAGGCGCTCGCGCTCGCGCTCGCCGGGAGCCTCGGGGTCCCAGACGATCAGCTCGTTGCCGTCCGAGTTACACGGGAAATAGCCGAGCACCGCGCGCGGCTGCAGATAGCTCTGCTCGCGCCACATGCGCTCCAGCCGCGGCTGGAAGTCATCGGCCAGCAGCTTGCGCCATTCCTCGCCCTTGACGCCGCGCCCGCCCCAGTGAAGCTTGAACAGCACGTGCGTGTCGAGGTGGTGGTAGACCTCGTCCAGCGGCACGTCGAGCTCGCGGGCGCCCCAGAACGGGGGCTCGGGGATCGGGGTGTCGGTCTTGGCCGCGCTGCGCACCGAGGCGTCGGTCACCGGCGGCCCGTCGTCGACGACCTCCGGCTGCTCACGCAGCGTCCGGGCCGCCTCGCGCGTCTTGGTCACCAGGGCCTCGCGGGCCTCGGCGTCGATCAGCTCGTCCATCTTCGCGAGCCCCTCGAAGGCGTCCTTGCAGAAGAACACGCCGGGCCCGTAGAGCTCGTCGGAGTCCGGGCCCTTCGGATAGAGGATGCGCAGCCCGAAGTTGCGGTTGATCGCCGCGCCGCCGATGAGGACCGGGAAGTCGAGGCCGCGCTCGTGCAGCTCCTGCACGCACAGCGGCATCTGCTTGGAGGTCGACACGAGCAGCGCGCTGAGCCCGATCGCGGTGGCCTCGTGCTCGACCGCGGCGTCGAGGATGGTCGAGATCGGGACCTGCTTGCCGAGGTCGACGACCGTGTAGCCGTTGTTGGTCAGGATCGTGTTGACGAGCGACTTGCCGATGTCGTGCACGTCGCCGAACACGGTCGCGATCACGACCGTTCCCTTCGTGTAGCCCTCGATCTTGTCGAGATAGTTCTCGAGCCGGGCGACGGCGCGCTTCATCACCTCGGCCGACTGCAGCACAAACGGGAGGATCAGCTCGCCGGCACCGAACTTGTCGCCGACCTCCTTCATCGCCGGCAGCAGCACGCCGTTGAGCGTCGGCACGGCGCCGATCTTCTCGACGCTGCGATCGATTTGGTCCTCGACGCCCTCGCGCTTGCGGCGCAGGATGTGGAAGTGGAGCGCCTCCTCGGGCTCCATGCCCTCGGTGGGATCGGCCTGCTGGCCCTCGTTCTCGGTCACTCCCTTGGCCTCGAAGTGGGCGATGAACCGCTCCAGGGCGTCCTCGCGGCGGTTGAACACGAGATCGTCGGCGAGCTCGCGCTCGAGCTCGGGGATCTCCGGATAGGGCGTGATGTGGTTCGGGTTGACCATGGCCAGGTCGAGGCCGGCCTCGACGCAGTGGTGCAGGAACACGCTGTTGAGCACGCTCCGCGCCGGCAGCCCGACGCCGAAGGAGACGTTGCTGACCCCGAGCGAGGTCTTGACGCCGGGGATCTCGGTCTTGATCCGGCGGATGCCTTCGATCGTCTCGACCGCCGACGGCCGCCACTCCTCGTCGCCCGTCGTCAGCGTGAACGTGAGGCAGTCGAAGATCAGCGTCTCCGGGTCGAGGCCGTGCTCGTCGCAGCACAGCTGCTTGAGCCGCTGGGCGATCTCGACCTTGCGCTCGGCCGTCTTGGCCATCCCGACCTCGTCGATCGTGAGCGCGATCAGCGCCGCCCCGTGAGCCCGGGCGATCGGGACCACCGTGTCGAGCTTGGCCCGGCCGGCCTCGAGGTTGATCGAGTTGACGATCGCGCGGCCCGGGATCTGGCGCAGCGCGGTGTCGATCACGTCGGGCTCGGTCGAGTCGACCTGGATCGGCGCCGGCTGGGTGAGCGAGATCCGCTTGGACAGCTGGCGCATCTGCTCGCCCTCGTCCTGGCGCTCGGTCAGCGCCACGCACAGGTCGAGCACGTGGGCGCCGCCAGTGACCTGATCCTCGGCCACCGTCACGAGGCCGTCGTAGTCGTCGGCGAGCAGCAGCTCCTTGGCCTTGCGGGAGCCCTGCGAATTCACCCGCTCGCCGACGATCGTCGGCGTCGGCGACTGGACCAGCGGCGTCGCCGCGATCATGCTGCTCATGTGTGGAGGGCGTCGCCCGGGGCGAGCCCCCGGGGTCCGTCCTTCGACGCGCTCGGCGAGCGCGCAAATGTGGTCGGGGGTGGTGCCGCAGCAACCGCCCACGATCGACACGCCGTAGCGCTCGACGAACTCGCCGAGCACGCTGGCCAGCGGCTCCGGCTGCTCGGGGAAGATCGTCTCGCCGCTGGGGCCCTGCAGCGGCAGGCCCGCATTGGGGATGCAGTGGACCGGGGTGGGGCAGAACTCGCCCAGGAAGCGGATCGCGTCGCGCATGTCCTCGGGCCCGGTGGAGCAGTTCAGGCCGATCACGGCGACGTCGAGCGCCTCGAGCGTGGCCAGCACGGCGCTGATGTCGGTGCCGAGCAGCATCTTGCCGCCCTGCGGCAAGAGCGACACGCTGCATTGGATCGGAAGCGTTCGGCCGGCGAGCTTGAACGCCTCGCGCGCGCCGAAGACGGCGGCCTTGACCTCGAGGATGTCCTGCGCGGTCTCGATGATGATCAGGTCGGCGCCGCCGTCGGTCAGGCCCTTGGCCTGCTCGGTGAAGACCTCGACCAGCTCCGTGAACGAGATCTGGCCCAGCGACGGGTCGTCGCTGGCGGGCAGGAAGCCGGTCGGGCCGATCGATCCGGCCACGAAGCGGTGCTCCCCGGCCGCCTTGCGGGCGATCTGCGCGGCCCGGACGTTGATCTCGACCGTGTGGTCCTCGAGCCCCCATTCCGAGAGCTTGAGCCGCGAGGCCTGGAAGGTGTCCGTCTCCACGACCTGCGCGCCGGCGTCGAGCATCGAGGTGTGGACGCCCTCGATCACGTCGGGGCGGTTGAGCACCAGCGCCTCGTGGCAGCGGCCCTGCAGCTTGTAGTCGCGCTCGAGGCTGAGGTCGAACTGCTCCAGGGTCGCGCCCATGCCGCCGTCGAAGACGACGACACGCTCACGCGTGGCGGCCAGGAAGTCGCGCATCGGGCTCATGCTACCAACGTTTGGCCGAACCTTGACACGAGCGTGGCAAGGTTGAGAGCGGTGGACCGGTGCACGCGTGACCAGCGCGATCGGTCGCGATCGGTCGCGATCGGCGGCCCGCCCATGAACCATGTGGACAAGTTCGCACAGCGACTGCGGGAAGTCACGGATAACGAAGTCCTGACTGGGGCATATCGTCGAGACCGTGCCGAGACTGCATGCACCGCACCACGTGGGCCATGTCTGGAACTGGCTCGTCCACCAGGCGAGCCCCCGTCAAACGGGCGTCGAGGACAAGACCCGCGCCGCCCGGATGATCGTGCACCTGTCCGCGCCGGAGAAGGCCAGCGACACGGTGCAGCAGCCCCACCCGGGCTGATCGCGGCCCCGCTCAGCCGGGGGGGCGGCCCCGGCCGCCGGCTCCGCGCAGCTCGTTGGCCACGTCAGGTCGCGAGGCGGAGATCGGGAGCGGCGTGAAGCCTGAGGCGCTCGCCACCGATGCCGACCGGGGGGACTTTGCCTTCGACCAGTGGATGACCGTCGCCCTGAACCGCAGCAACGCGTGCCACGTGGCCGAGTCGATCAGGCCGCTGGCGACGAGTCCGCGGGAGGTCTGGAAGCGCTTCACGGCGGCCTGGGTCTGGGCGCCGAAAGCGCCGTCGACGGGAACCCGTTGGCCGGCGGTGAGCAGGTGCTCCTGCGCCCACACGACGAGATCTCCGACGGCACCGCGGCCCAGGCTGGCCAGTCCCGGGGCGGGCGAGAATCCGGCCAGCGAACCGAGTGGCTGCGCCAGCGCCCGCCACTGTGCCCGTCCGCCCTCCTGCCAGTCCCACCAGCTCACGCCGGTGGCGCCGTAGGCGATCGACAGCTCCCGGAAGCGGACGATGTCCGCCGGCGGCGGAGCGTTGTAGATCTGCCCGAGCGGGAATATCGGGCGCCCGAACAGGCGGTTGAAGCGATACGTGTGCGAGTAGGCGGTGTCGACGCTCACGCCGATGTCCTGCCAGTACATCTGCGGCACGTTGTACTGCGCGCCGCCCGGCCCCAGGAACACGGTGTAGGGGAACGCCGGGTGGTAATCGACATACGGGAAGCCGGCCAGCGCGAGCGGGAAGCCGCCGCCGATCTGCTTGCGCAGCTGGGACATGTAGGTCTGGGCCTGCACGTACTTGCCCTCGTACTCGGCCTCGGCGTCGATGACCAGGCAGTCGGCGCCGTCCTTGACCGCCTGGGCGCCGACGCGGGCCTCGGCGCCGGGATCGCTCCCGTACACGTACTGCCACCCGCACACGCGCAGACCGGCCGCGTGCAGCGTGGAGACCAACCCGGGGGTGAACTGACCCCACATCCCGGAGCCGTCGGAGCTCTTGATGAACAGGGTCCGGATGCCATAGGCATGCGCCTCGGCGATGATCGAGTGGAGATTGCCGCCGTTGGATTGCGACAGCACCCAGATCCACATCGCCCGGCCGGTGAACGGATTCGGGCCCGACGGCGGTTGCGGCGCCGGAGCGGGCGTGGGTGCAGGCGTCGGCGGGCCGCCGAAGGAGGCGCCGCCGGACGAGGCGCCGGCCGTCGCCGTGGGCAGACCCACCAGCGATAGCGCGAGCGCCGCCAGGAGGCAGGCCCACAGTCGACTAGATCCCGGCGCCCGTCGGCCGCGGTCATCGCGGTCGTCCTGCATAAGCCTCATCACCGTAGCCAACAACGTGTCGGCCGCGCGCAAGTTGCGGTGCGAGCAGGGATTTATGTAGCGTGCGCCGCCTGGGCTCGCTGCCGCGGCGCGCGGGGTGGCGCCGCCGGCCGCGCCGGCCGAGTCGCACGGGGTGGCGCCGCCGGCCGCGCCGGCCGGCGGCGCCGAAGCGCTACTTGATGAACAGGATCTCCGAGTACTTGGGCAGCGGCCACAGGTCGTCGGCGACGATCTTCTCGAGCTTGTCCGCCGCCGCCCGGACGGCGCCCATCGCGGGCACGACGTCGTCCCGCATGTACTCGGCGTGCTTGAGCACGTCGTCGTGGGGCTGGTTCTCCTCGAGGTTGGCCGATTCCAGCGCCCCGATTGCCGCGACGAACTCCTTGACGAGGTCGTCGGTCTCGACCGCGAGCTCGGAGAGGCCGGCTTCGCGGAGTAGCACGAGGTGCCGCGCCGCTGCCGGGAGGAGCATCGTCTTCGCGATCCCGCACGCCGTCTCGGACTCGATGTTGAGCTTCGTGACGTACTGCTCGAGGGAGACCTCGTAGCGCGACTCGAGCTCACGCTCGGACAGGACGCCGTAGTTCGAGAACAGGGCCACCGTGTCGTCGGCGACGATGAACGGCAGCGCGTCCGGCGTCGCGACCAGGTTCAGCAGGCCGCGCCGATCAGCCTCGGCGTGCCACTCCTCGGAGTAGTTGTCGCCGCCGAAGATGATCTGCTTGTTGTCCGCGTAGATGCGCTGGAGGATCGGACGCAGCGCGTCCTCGATCGAGGCGCCGCCGTGGAGCGCGTTCCCGAGCTCCTCGGCGAGGTAGTCGATCGACTCGGCCACGATCGTGTTCAGGACCGTGTTCGGGAGCGAGAGCGACATGCTCGAGCCCAGCGCCCGGAACTCGAACTTGTTGCCGGTGAACGCGAACGGGCTCGTCCGGTTGCGGTCGCCGCCATGCATTGGCAGCGGTGGCAGCACCGGCGTTCCCAGGCCGAGGAACGACTCCGGCGTCGACTCGCCGGCCTCGCCGCGCTCGATCGCCTCGAACACCTTCTCGAGCTCAGCGCCGAGGAAGATCGAGATGATCGCCGGCGGCGCCTCGTTGGCGCCGAGGCGGTGATCCTGCCCCGGCGAGGCGATCGAAGCGCGTAGCAGCCCCTGGTACTTGTTGACCGCCCGGATGACCGCGGCGCAGAAGAACAGGAACTGCAGGTTCTCGTGCGGCGTGTCGCCGGGCTCGAGCAGGTTCTCGCCCGTGTCGGTGCCCATCGACCAGTTGTTGTGCTTGCCGGATCCGTTCACGCCCGCGAACGGCTTCTCGTGCAGGAGGCACACGAGGCCATAGCGGCGCGCGACGTTCTGCATCACCTGCATCGTCAGCTGCTGGTGATCGGAGCCCACGTTCGAGTTCTCGAACACCGGAGCGAGCTCGTACTGGTTGGGCGCCACCTCGTTGTGCCGGGTCTTGACCGGGACGCCGAGCTTGCCGAGCTCGCGCTCGGTCTCCAGCATGCAGGCCAGGATCCGCTCCGGGATCGAGCCGAAGTAATGGTCGTCGAGCTCGTGACCCTTCGGCGGCTTGGCCCCGAACAGCGTGCGCCCCGTGGTCACGAGGTCGGGCCGCTCGAAGTAGTACTGCTCGTCGATCAGGAAGTACTCCTGCTCCGGACCGACGGTCGTGAACACCCGCGCCGCGCTCGAGTTGCCGAACAGCCGGAGCGCGTTGATGGCCGACTTGGACAGCGCGTCCATCGAGCGCAGCAGCGGGATCTTCTGGTCCAGCGCCTCGCCCGTCCACGACGCGAACGCGGTCGGGATGCAGAGCAGCGCCCCGTTGGGGTTCTCGAGGATGAAGGCGGGGCTGGTCGGATCCCACGCCGTGTAGCCGCGGGCCTCGAACGTCGCCCGGATGCCGCCGGTCGGGAACGAGGAGGCGTCGGGCTCGCCCTGGATCAGTTCCTTGCCCGAGAACTCGGCCAGCGCCGTGCCCTCGCCGGTCGGGCCGTAGAAGCTGTCGTGCTTCTCGGCCGTGGACCCGGTCAGCGGCTGGAACCAGTGCGTGTAGTGCGAGGCGCCGTTCTCGAGCGCCCATTCCTTCATCGCTAGCGCCACTGCGTCGGCCAGCGAGGTGTCCAGAGCCTCTCCGCGCGCGAGTGTCTGTTGCAGCCGGCGGAACACGTCCTTGGGCAGCCGCTGGCGCTGAATCGCCGGACTGAAGACGTTGGAACCGAAGACCTGGTTGTCAGGAGAGGTCAGGTCCGGCGCGCCGAGCGCACTCCCGTTGGGCGCCCACTGTGCGGCCATGACGTTCTGCTGGCGGATTCGAGGCATGCGAGTTGTCGTTCCTTCCTGTGCGTGCCCGGCGGCGGGGGCGCACTGGTTCGTATCCGGATTCGGACGTGAAGCCAGCAATGTAGGGAACGAACCCGGCGACGGCACTATCCGTATGTCCAAACCAGGCCCATCGCGGTTCGCCGTCCGGCCGATCCATGCCGGTGTCGAACCCGACCGCCCGGAATCTTCTCCATCGGGCCAGTGCCGCCCGTCGCCGCACTCCGTTTACTAACGGGCGATGAAGCTGGTGATCGCCAACGACGCTGACTGCATCCGCACGGGCACGCTGGAAGAGGACACGCTCCCGGCCTGCCCACGCACAGGGGCGGCTATGTGAGGGCCGTCCCTGCGGTGGCGGGACCGCCCGGGTCTCCCTCTCCCCGGGCGGTCCTCACCGCTCCGACACGTGGGGCAGACCCGCGGTCGGCGGGGTCGATCCGAGTAATCGGTTCTTGGGGTTCCGGTTCGTTGGATCGGCTTCGTCGGCCCGGGTTTTGCTTTGTGGGTGGTGTGCTGCGGGCGTGTGGGGCACCATCGCTGGACACCGCGAGGGTTTTCGGAGGGTGCCGACGGCGAGCAGGGCTCCGCTCTCAGCGCGAGACCGTCACAACTTGGCCCTTGTCGTTCACGTACGACTGCTGGGGCGCGTGCGTGATGTGGACGACGAAGACTCCCTGGGGCGTCTGGCCGCCGGCGAGCTGGGCGACGGCGTTGCCGTTCAGCCCGGCGGCGATCTGGTAGTGGACGACGTGGATGCCGGACTTGACCGCCGTGACGCGCCAGTCGAAGGTCGCCGAGGCGCCGGGCTTGAGCTGGCCCAACGCCCACGTGTTGGAGTACGCCGTGACCCCCCCGCCGGGGCCGCCCTGCTGGCAGCTGTAGCCGCAGCCGTCGGGGCTCGGACCCTGGTCGATGATCCACACGGGTCGTGAGGCGGAGGCAAGGCCCGGCATGTTCAGCAGCTCGCTGAAGGCCTGGGCCTTGGTGCCCAGGTTGTTGTCGGTGATCGTGACGGCGACGTTGGGGATCGTCTTCGTGTCGGCGTTCTTGACGACGATCACGAGATGCGAGGCCTGGGCGAGGCTCTGGCGGACGGGGAAGCTGGCCGCCCGCACGTCGACGTTGTAGGTGCCCTTCGGCTCGTTCGCGTCCTGCCGGGCGCCACCGCCGCACGCGGCGAGCAGCAAGCTTGCCGCGACGACGGTCGCCATCCCTCCGCTCCTCAAGCTCCACCCGCTCAAACCGGCGCCAACATACCACGCGGCACCGGCCCTCCGAGACGGTTCCCGGTTGGCCCCGGATAGCCCGGTGGACTAGGCTACGCGCAGGCGCCGCGCCTGCGGAGACGCCTGTCCCGGGAGGACACACACAGAGTTGATCCGAGCAGTCGCCGACAGAACGTTCCTGCCTACCAAGAGCGTGCTCGAAGAGGTGGGGAACATGATGATCCTGACCGGCAAGACTCTGGTCTCCGCGGTCAGGCCTCCGTATCCGTACGGCAGTGAGTTCGTCGGGCAGTTCCTGTTCGCGATGAAGCTGTGCTGGTTTCCGCTGCTGATCTCGACGATCGCGTTCGGCTACGCGGCACCGGGACTGCAGGCCGCCAACTTCCTGGTGCTGTTCGGCGCGCTCGATCGCCTCGGCGGCTTCTTCGTCCTGGCGTCGATTCGCGAGTTCGCGCCGTTCGTGGACGCGATCGTGCTGGCCGGCGTGGCCGGGACGGCGATCACCGCCGACCTCGGCGCACGCAAGATCCGCGAGGAGCTCGACGCGCTGCAGGTGCTCGGCGTCGACCCGATCAAGAACCTGGTCGTGCCGCGGTTCCTGGCGCTGATGCTCGTGACCGGGCTGTTCGACATCTACGCGCTGCTGTTCGGCATCTTCGGCGGCGTGCTGGCGACGCTCGTCAACAACGCCCCGCTGGGACCGTTCTGGGCCACCTTCTTCACCAACGCGGAGACCACCGATCTGTGGGGCTCGGTCCTCAAGACGACCCTGTTCGGCGCCATCATCGCGATCGTCTGCTGTTACAAAGGGATGACCGCTTCGGGCGGCGCCGAGGGGGTGGGCCGCGCGGTCAACCAGGCGGTCGTGATCGCCTTCCTCGGCGTGTTCGCGTTCAACTACGCCTTCACGCAGACGCTGCTGGCCACGCACCCCGAGATCTCGACCGTGGCCAAGTGATCGCCGCGGGCCTGAGCCGGACGGCGAGCGCTCGATGAACGACCTGATCGTCACCCCCAAGGGCTGGATCGAAGCGTTCGGCGAGATCGTCAAGTTCACCTCGAAGATCGTCTCCGAGGTGTTCCGCCTCAAGCCGCTGCGGTTCTTTGGCGAGACGCTGCGTCAGGCCGGCATCCTGATCGTGTCCTCGACGCTGGTCATCTGGGGCCTGGTGTTCATCATCGGCCTGCAGTGTGGGATCGAGGGCGCCTACTTCACCCGCGGCCAGGGCGCGCCCGCGTACGCCGGGGTGTTCTCGGCCTGGTGTGACCTGCGCGAACTCGTCCCTTACGCGTTCGGGTACATGATGGCCGCCAAGGTGGGCACCGGGATCGTGGCCGAGCTCGGCTCGATGCGGATCTCCGACGAGATCGACGCGCTCGAGGTGATGGGCATCAGCGGGATCACCTTCCTGTGCGCGACGCGCCTGCTGGCGGCGTGGCTCGTGCTCCCGTTCGTCTACATCTGCTCGATCGGCGCCGGCTTCTTCGCCAGCTACCTCGCCGTCGTGCAGCAGATCGGGGAAGTCTCCTCAGGTGGGTTCTTCCTCATCTTCTGGCAGTTCCAGAACCCACCTGACTTGTTATATAGCTTGATCAAGGCCATGTCGATGGCGACCGTGATCGTGCTCGTCGGCTGCTATTACGGCTACAACGCGAGCGGTGGTCCGGTCGGCGTGGGTACCGCCACCGCCAAGTCGATGGTCTTGAACATCGTGGCTGTTCATCTCATCGGAATGCTCGGGACTCAGCTCTTCTGGGGCGCCAATCCGAGAGCACCTATCGGAGGCTGAAAATGAGGCGCTTCAGGTTTGGCGGCAGTGGTGGTGCCGACAAGGGCAACGACGGTGGCGCGGAGCCGGCCGGCTCCTCCCGGCGGCAGGCGGCGGGCGACGGCCCGGCCGCGAGCGCGCCTGCGCCCGCGCCGGCGGACTCAGGGAGCGCCGGGTCCGGGTCGCAGTCGTCCGGGCCGCAGTCGGAGTGGATGCCCGTCGGCCACGAGGCCTGGCCCGCCGGCGACGAGCCCGCCCCGATCGCCGGCGATGCCCCGCAGCAGCAACAGCCCCCGGGCGAAGGCCCGGGCGACGGGCAGGGCTCGGGCGAGCCGCCTGCGCCCGAGCGCGGTGGGCAGTCCGAGTCCCGGCCCGCGGAGACCCGTGAGCAGCCGGCCGCCGTGCAGTCCTCGTCGCGGGTGTCGGTGGTCGACGAGCAGCCGCCGCGTCCGGCGCCGCCGGATGGCGCCTCGGAGGAGGAGTACCGCTGGCATACCTACAGGGTCTATCCGTCGGGTCGTCCCGATGCGGTGGAGTTCATCGACACCTACAAGGCGTTCGGTCGCAACCGGATTCTCCGGGGCCTCAACATGGGGTTGCCGGAGGGGATGGTGTCGATGATCCTCGGGCCGTCGGGCACGGGGAAGTCGGTGTGCATCAAGCACATGGTCGGCCTCCTGTATCCGGACCAGGGCGACATCCTCGTGCACGGTGAGTCGGTGCCGAACATGCCTGACGACGATCTGTTCGAGATGCGCAAGAAGTTCGGGCTGCTGTTCCAGGACGGGGCGTTGTTCGGCTCGATGAACCTGTATGACAACGTCGCGTTCCCGCTGCGGCAGCACACCGAGAAGGGCGAGGACGAGATCGAGGACATCGTCATGCGCCGCCTCAACGAGGTCGGTCTCGGTCATTCCAAGGAGAAGTATCCGAACGAGCTCTCGGGCGGGATGCGCAAGCGCGCCGGGTTCGCCCGCGCGCTCGTGCTCGAGCCGGACATCGTCCTCTTCGACGAGCCCGACTCGGGCCTGGATCCGGTGCGGACCGCCCTGCTGGGCGAGCTGATCCTCGAGATCCACCGCGACATGATGGACGAGGCGAAGGCCAAGCAGAAGACGCATCTGCCGACGTTCGCGGTGATCACCCACGACATCATGAGCGCCCGCCGGGTCGCCGACTACATCAACGTGCTCTGGAAGGGCCGGATCGTCGAAGCCGGCCCCGCCGAGGACATGCTCAACTCCGAGAACCCGTTCATCCGCCAGTTCCTGGCCGGCGAATCGCAAGGCCCATTGACGATGGATTAACCGTGGGTTCGAGCGGCGCGCACAGCCCCTCGCGCCGCTAGCCTCACTGGTCGCATGAAGGTGAGGGAGAGGTTGGAGCGCCTGGCCAAGGCCGCCGCCGCACGGCCGCTGCTGACGCTCGCCGTGGTCATCGCCGCAGCGCTCACCGGCGGCCTACTCGCGCTCGGTCTGCGGCCGAACGCCGGCAGCGACACGTTCGTGAGCCGCTCGGCCCCGAGCGCCGTGGCCAGCGACGACTTCCATCGCCACTTCGGCGACGACGCGGTCGTGATCCTGATCCGCGAGTCGCTCCCGAACCTCGTCGAGACCAAGGACCTCGCGACCCTCACCCAGCTCGAGGCCTGCCTGGCCGGGCAGGTGGTCGTGCCCAGCCAGCAGGCGCAGGCGCTCGAGCCCGTGCCGGCGGGCACGCTCCCGCCCTACGGCGGCGCCAACAGCCCGTGCGGGAAGCTGATGAAGCACAAGCCCGTCCAGGTCGTGTACGGACCGGGCACGTTCCTGAACCGGGCCGTGACGGCGGTCAACGCCGAGGTTCAGACGATGCTGGCGAACTTCCGCCAGAGCGTCGCCAGCGCGCAGACGGCGGCGCTGCAGCTCGCGCTCGCCAAGCATCTGAGCCGCGCCCAGGCGCTGGCCGCGGCCAACGCCGCCGGCCAGCTCGCGCAACAGCAGGGGATCCAGCAGTTCGAGCAGATGGCGCTCGACTCGGGCATCGCCGGCTCGCCGCGGATCGACGACCCGCAGTTCATCCCCCAGATCGTGTTCGACCAGACTCGGGGCGTCAATCAGCCCAAGGCGCGCTTCGCCTATCTGTTCCCGACCGCGAACTCGGCGCTGGTCCAGGTGCGGCTCAAGCCCAACCTCAGTGACCAGCAGCGCGCCGACGCGATCACCTGGATCCGCCAGGCGATCAAGATGCCGATGTTCGCCTCGGCCTACGGCGGCACGTACACGGCCACCGGTGCTCCCGTCGTGGTCAACGACCTCGCGTCGGAGATCACCGGCTCGATCGCCGGCCTGCTCGCGGCGGCCGTGCTGGTCATGGCGCTCGTGCTGCTGCTCGTGTTCCGCACCCGCCTGCGCCTGCTCCCGCTGGGGATCGCGCTCGCCGCCACGGGGATCACCTTCGGGGTCACCTCGCTCGCCGGCGCCTCGCTGACGATGGCCTCGATCGCCGTGCTGCCGATCCTGATCGGGCTCGCGGTCGACTACGCGATCCAGTTCCAGTCCCGCGTGCAGGAGGCCCGCGACGCCGACCCCGCCACGGCGAGAACCCCGCAGGGAGCCCAGCGTGCGATCGCCCGGGCCGCCGCCGCGGGCGCGCCGACGATCGCCACGGCCGCTCTGGCCACCGCCACCGGCTTCCTCGTGCTGCTGCTCTCCCCGGTGCCGATGGTGCGCGGCTTCGGGGTGCTGCTGGTGGTGGGAATCGGCGTGGGGCTGCTGTGCGCGCTCACCGCGGGCTCAGCGGCACTGGCGCTGGCGGACCGCAGCGGCGGGGCGATCGGCGCATCGCTGCGGGGAGCGGGCGAGATCACCCGTGACGGGGCGGCTCTGGTCGGCCGGCCGCTGGCGCGGGTGACGGCGCGGCCGGGGCGCGCCCTCGCCGCAACCGGTCCCTGGATCGGCGCGGGCGCCCAGCGCCTCGTCGCGCCGCTGACGCGTCGCCCCGAGCGCGCGCTGCTGATCGCGGTCGTGCTGGCCCTGCTCGGGTGGGTGGCCGACACCCAGACCTCGGTCCAGTCCGACGTGACCAAGCTCGTGCCCTCGAACATGCCCGCGCTGCGTGACCTGCATGCGCTCGAGAAGGTGACCGGCGTCTCCGGCGAGATCGACGTGACGGTCCGGTCGAGCGACATCACCCGGCCCCAGATCGTCGGCTGGATGATCGGCTACGAGCAGGCCCTGCTGCGGCACTACGGATACCTCGAGACCCAGGGGTGCGCGCGCGCGACCCTGTGCCCCGCGCTGTCGCTCCCGGATCTGTTCTCCGGGGGCGCCCAGGCGGGCAGTGCCAGCGCCTCCTCGCTCTCGCAGGCGTCGATCCGGAGCCTGCTGGCGGCGGTCCCCACGTACTTCTCGCAGGCCGTGATCACCCCTGACCATCGCGAGGCGACGCTCGCGTTCGGAATCCGGCTGATGCCGCTCGCCCGCCAGCAGCAGGTGATCGAGTACATGCAGTCCCAGCTGCATCCGCCGGCCGGCGTGACGGCCCAGCTGGCCGGGCTGCCGGTGCTGGCGGCGCAGGCCAACGCGGATCTGTCCTCGTCCGGGCGCCGCCTGCTCACGCTGTTGGCGGGGCTGGTCGCGGTCGGGCTGGTGCTGCTGGCGGTCTTCCGTCGCGTCGAGCGCGCCGTGATGCCGCTGATCCCGATCGCGCTGGCGACCGGGTGGTCGGCGCTGATCCTGTTCCTGATCGGGGTGCCGCTGAACCCCATGTCGGCGACGCTCGGCGCGCTCGTGATCGCGATCTCGACCGAATTCAGCGTGCTGCTCTCGGAGCGCTTCCGGCAGGAGCGCGCCGCCGGGCACGAGCTGGCCGAAGCGCTGGCGCGGACCTACCGCTCGACCGGCGCCGCGGTGCTGGCGTCGGGGATCACCGCAATCGCCGGCTTCGGCGTGCTCGTATGCTCGAGCATCACCATGCTGCGCGATTTCGGCTTCGTCACGCTGATCGACCTCACGGTGTCGCTCGGCGGCGTGCTGCTGGTGCTCCCGGCGGTGCTCGTGCTGGCCGAGCGCGGCGACTCGTGCGAGCGGATCCGCGGCCTGCTGCGACGTGCCGGCGCGGGGATGCCGCGCCTGCGCCGCCGGGCCCGGGTCGCGTGAGCCCGTCGCGCCGGCGGGATCCCGGCGAGACCTCGCTCCCGCCGGATCCCGGCGAGCCGGATCCGGCGGCGGCTCAGCCGGGCAGCGCCGAGACCCCCGCGCTGGCGCGCCGGCTCGACCCGGATCTCGCCGTGTCGGCCTCGGCCTCGGCCGGGCGCACGCCGGCGCTGCCGCCCCCGGTGATCGACACCAAGCGCTACCGGTGGATGATCGGGACGCTAGGGATCATGCTGGTGCTGGTCATCTCGGTCTACCAGTTCGCCACCAACGGGGTGGGGACGACCGGCGTCGCGGCGGGGAAGCCGCTGCACCTGTTCGCGGCCCCGCTGGCCAACTCGACGCTCAACGGCGACGCCAATCTGAAGCCAACCTGCTCGCCGGCCCACCACGATCCGCGCGCGCTCAACATCTGCCTGATGGTCAAGCGCGCGCCGCTGGCGCTCGCGTTCTTCGCCACCGGATCGGGTGACTGCAAGCGCCAGGTCGACACGATGCAGGCGCTCTCGCGCCGCTTCCCGCCCAGCGAGCTGCAGTTCGCCGCCGTCGCGGTCGGCGCCGGTCACAGCGAGACCCGCTCGCTCGTGCGATCGCGGGGCTGGACGATCCCCGTTGCCTACGACGCCGACGGCGCCGTTCAGAGCCTGTACGGAGTGCAGATCTGCCCGATGGTGGAGCTGGCCAGTCGGGGCGGGATCGTCAAGGACCGCCTGATCGGCAATCACTGGCTCACGACCGATGCGCTGGCCGCCCGCGTGCAGGCGCTGGTCGGCCGCTGAGATGGACGAGGAGGCCGAGCTCCAGGCCGCCCTCGGGTTCGTCGAGGAGGCGGTGGCGGCCGAGCTGCCGGGGCTGAGGCTCGCCTGGGTGACCGTCGAGGGAGGGCGGCGCAACAGCCCGCGAGCGGTGTCGCAACGGCTCAAGGACCTCTCCAACCGCTACCGCGGGGCCAGCGTGGTGGCGCTCCGCGCCCAGCCGATCCCGCACGCCTACCGGGCCTTCTTCCACCAGATCGGACTCGACCCCGACGTCAGCCGGATCCCGATCGAGGAGGCGGCGGTAGGGCGGCTGATGCAGGGCCAGTTCCGGTCCACGAACCTGCTCGACGACGCGCTGCTGATCGGGCTGATCGAGACCGGCGTGCCGATCTGGGCGCTCGACGCCGACCTCGTCCACCCCGGCGGCCTCGGAATCCGGGCGACCGTGGACGGGGATCGCCTCGGCTCGACCGAATTTGCGCATCACCTGGCGCCGGGACGGCTGGTCGTCGCCGACGCCCAGCGCGTGCACGCGCTGCTGTTCGGCGAGATCGCCGCCGGGCACGGGGTCGGGCCGCGCACCGGGCGCATGGCTCTGTTCGTCGTCGGCGTGGAGGGGGTCCCCTCGATCCATCTCGAGGAGGCGCTGTGGATCTGCGTCGAGGTGCTCGCGAGCGGCTGAACGCCGGCGGCGCAACCGCTTCGATCGGGCACAACCTGATGCTAAAGTTGTTCGCCGACCGAGGAGCAGGCGATGGAGGCAGTCGAGCACGAAATCCACGCGCCACGCCATCCTGCGTTTGACATTCCGCAGGTCGAGGTCAACGAGCTCGCCGCTCGCCGCTCGCTGCGGGAGCAGATCGCTCGCCTCGAGCATGAGCTCGCCGACGCCTTCGTGACCGCGTTCCAGATGGGCGGCGTCGAGCTGCCGGTCGCGCGTCCCGGCGAGCCGCGGCTGCTCGACCTGGGCGAGCTCGAGCGCGTCCGCGACGAGCTCGCCGAGCGCCTGCGCAGCGCGCGCCGGTCAATCGCCGAGCGCGCTGAGCGTCAGGCCGAGAATCGGATCCTGCTCGAGCGGATGCTGCTCGAGCCCGGCAAGTACCGCTTCGTCCGGATCGCCCGCGGCGATGTCGGCGAGCCGGGCTGCGGCGTGTGGCAGGTGCGCCCGCGCCTCGGCCTGATCGGGATGCTGATGGGGTGGTGGCAGGTCAAACTCTCCTCCGGCTGTCCGTTAGCCGGGGGTCGCGGACGACGATCCGCGGCCCGCAGACACCCACCCGCTGATTCCCGCCTCGCTGGAAGCCGCGACTGCCGGTCTATCCTGAGTCGCCGCATGCGCGGCGTGTTCAGAAGCGGGACGAGTGCGGCCCTGGCCGTGCTCATCATGTTCATCGGCAGCCTCGTGCTGTGGGTGGGCACGCCCGTCGCCTGGCTGTGGGTCGGATCCCAGATCCAGGGCGCGACGTCCTCGCTCGGCGCCGCGCTGGGGGCGATGTTCATCGGCGTGGTGCTGACGATCACCGCGATCGCCTCGGTGCTCGTGTGGCTGAGCAATGTCTATCGCGCCGGCCGCCGCGCCCGCGGCTTCGAGGACCCTGGTCACCTCGTGCTCGAGGCGGTGCTCGTCGTCAGCGCCGGCGTCGCTCTCGCGGCGTTCGCGATCTGGTTCTTGTTCTTCGCGGGCGCGAGCCCGGTCCCGATCGGGCTGCAGCTCTGAGACTCGGATCCGTCCCGCCCGCACACACGCCGGGCGAGACGGATCCGGTGGCGCGGTCTAGGCGGCCCCGACGAGCTGCATTTCCTGAGCGGCCCTGACGATCACGTCTTGGGCTGCCCGTGCTTCAAGGTGGCACGCCAGCTCACGCCGCTGGCGGTCGGTCAACTGACCGATCTGCCGGTTCTCGGCGATCTGCAGGCGCATCAGGAGCTTGCGGCACCGGGTGGTGCCCCACCGCCTCTGGCTCCTCAGCAGGTCACCCACTGCCCAACTGCTCGCCTCCGCGGGAGAAGCGAGGATGATCTCTGCTGCCGAAACCTCACCAGTAGCGATCCTTCGCTTCAACCCCGCTCGCGCGAGCCGGACCTCGTTGGCTCGTTCCAGCGCCCGAAGTCGCTGTGGCCCGGGGGTCATCATGGCGGTCTGCGTCATTCGTTTTTCTCCCTGCGTCCGGTCCGCCGAAGCGGACGCCATTGGTCAACACGGTTCGCGCAGACGTGCCTGGCCAGCAACATCATCAAGATCAAATCCTTAGTGATCCGCGCGGGTCCTTCGAAGTCGGTCCCTTGCCGCACGCGCGTCACTCCCCCAAGCCTCTGAGCAACCTTCGCGCCGCCCGGCCGACCACCAGCACGACGAAGGGCAAGCTACCGTGAACCAGCAGGTCACAGCAATGCAACATCCGTCGCCACGTGCGCATAGAGCGCACTTTTCTTGCGCAACGCGTCTTGTGCGGTTGTGGACAAGAGTGCGCGGCGAGCGAGCATGTCCAGCGGCGGGGGCGGGATCTCGGCCGGAGGGGGTCGAGAGAGGTTGTCTAGGACTGACCCGGAAGCGGGCCGTGCTCGGCTTCGAAAGCACGCTTGGCCGCGCCGAAGCGCTCGAGCGCCTGATCGAGCGTCGCCCGATCGTGCGTGGCCATCACGCTCGTCCGCAGCAATGCGCCGGCGGGGGGCACGGCGGGATGGATCGCCACATTCACGTACACGCCGGCCTCGTAGAGCGCCTTCCACAGCAAGACGGCCTTCCAGTCGTCGCCCACGACCACCGGAACCACCGGGGTGACCACGTCGGTTCCGTCCGCGAGTCGCGTCGGGCCGATCACCCGGAAGCCGAGCTCGCTCAGCCCGTCGTGCAGGTAGCGCGCGTTGTCGAGCACCCGGGCGAACAGCTCCCGACCCTCACCGGAGCGGCAGATCCGGACCGCCGCCAGCGCGGCGCCGACGGCGGCCGGGACACCGGAGGCCGTGAACATGAACGGACGCGACTGGATTCGCAGAAACTCGATCACGTCGGCCGGCCCGGCGATCACGCCGCCGCACGAGGCCAGCGACTTGGAGAAGGTCGCCATGCGCAGGTCGACGCGATCCTCGACGCCCAGCAGCTCGGAGGCGCCGGCGCCGCGCGCCCCCAGCACGCCGAGGGCATGCGCCTCGTCGACCATCAGCCGCGCCCCGAAGCGCTTGCACAGCTCGGCGATCTCGGGCAGCGGCGCGACGTCGCCCTCCATCGAGAAGACTCCGTCGACCACGACGAGAACGCCGCCACCGTCCTCTGAAGCCCGCTCGAGCGTGTGCTCGAGCCGGTCCATGCGGTTGTGGCGGAAGGCCCTGAGCTTGGCGCGCGAGAGGATGCAGCCGTCGAGGATCGAGGCGTGGTCGCCCGAGTCGGCCACGACCGTGTCACCGGGGCCGAGGATCGTCCCCAGGGCCCCGAGGTTGGCCTGGTGTCCGGTCGTGAACACGATCGCGCTCTCGGTCGCGAGCCAGTCGGCGAGCTCGTGCTCGAGCTCCAGGTGCAGATCGATCGTCCCGTTCAGGAAGCGCGAGCCGGTGAGCCCGGTTCCGTAGCGATTGAGGGCATCGAGCGCTCCCTGCTTGACGCGCCCGTCTCCGGTCAGGCCGAGGTAGTTGTTGGATCCGAGCATGATCCGGCTCTTGCCCTCCATCTCCACGACTGGGAGCGTGGGACCCTCGAGGATCCGGAAGTAGGGCAGCGCGTCGAGCTCGCGCGCCGCCTTCAGTTGCTCGATACGCTCGTGCTCGCGAGCCTTGGAGAAAACGTCGATCGAAGTGGGCATGTAGCTTTCGCGGCCGTATGGCGCTCGAAATCCGGCCGGTCACGTCCAGACGCGACCTCAACACCTTCATCAAGCTTCCGTGGCGGCTCTATCGTAACGAGCCGTACTGGGTCCCTCCGCTGCTGACCGAACGCAAGCGCTTCTTCGACCGCAAGCGCAACCCGTTTTTCGAGCACGCCGAGGCCGAGTACTTCCTGGCCTGGCGTGACGGTCGGGCGGTGGGGCGGATCACCGCTCACATCGATCGGCACTTCAACGAGTTCCAGAATCACGGCTGGGGCATGTTCGGGTTCTTCGAATGTGAGCAGGACCCCGAAGCCGCCCAGGCGCTGCTCGACGCGGCGGAGAAGTGGCTCCGCGCCCGCGGTCGCGACCGCATGGTCGGGCCGATGGACTTCACGACCAACGACGAGTGTGGCGTGCTCGTGGACGGCTACGACCTGCTGCCGACGATCCTCACCAACTGGCACCACCGCTACTACCCGGGCCTGATCGAGGGAGCGGGGTTCACCAAGGCGATGGACCTGTACATGTGGAACCTCGAGGTTCAGGACCGGACCCGCGTCCACGAGGCCATCTGGAAGGTCGCGGCCGAGGTCGAGTCCAAGCACGGGATCACCGTCCGCCCGATGCGCAAGAAGGACATGGAGGCGGAGATCAACCGCTTCCTCGAGGTCTACAACGCGGCCTGGGAGCGCAACTGGGGCTTCGTGCCGCTGACCGAGGCCGAGGTTCGCCACTACGCCAAGGACCTGAAGCCGATCCTGGACGAGAACTGGGCCTGGGTGGCCGAGAAGGACGGCGAGACGGTCGGCGCGGCGCTCACGCTGCCCGACTACAACCAGGTGCTGATGCACATGAACGGGAGGCTGCTCCCGTTCGGCTGGGCCAAGGCGCTGTACTACCGAGGCAAGATCAGCCGCGTGCGCGTGTTCGCGCTCGGCGTCAAGCGCGAGTGGCAGCACACCGGGATCGCGGCCAAGTTCTACGAGCTGCACTTCGACTCGGCCGCCCGGACGCCGCAGACCGGCGGCGAGATGGGCTGGATCCTCGAGTCCAACAAGTCGATGAACCGGGCCATGGAGGGGATGGGCGGCCGGATCGTCCGCACGTACCGGGTGTACGAAAAGATCCTTTGAAGATGACCGCCCGCGCTGTCACCATGAAGGCACGATGAGCGAGGAGTCGATCCAAGCCGTGGCCGAGGGCGTGCCGGAAGAGGAGGTCGTGGACGGGCTGCCGGTGCTCGCCGAGGTCCGCGCGATCGAGCCCGCACCGCCCAGCGGGCTGCCCGCTGTGCAGGCCGCAGCCGCGGCGGCGACGGGGTTCGTCGCCGGTGCCGCCACCCTGGCCGTGGTGCGGCGACGCCGCACCCGCAAGACCGCCCGCCGGCAACGTGGCCTCGCGCGCCGCGCAACCGAGGTGCTGCCGGTCATCGGCAGCCGCACGTTTCTCGTCGACGTGCACCTGCTCGGCAAGCCCGGCGAGTGAACGCCGGCCCGGCCGGCCCGGCGGAGCTGCTCGACGTCCGGGTCGAAGTCCGGCCGCGGTCGCCCTTTCGCCTGTCGCGCCGCGCCGGCCTCGATGGCCTGGTCACGTTCCGCGGGGGCGTGTTGCACCGCCTCGTGCACGCCGGGGACGAGCCGGTGCTGGTGCGGATCGCGCAGCTGGCGCCCGATCGCGTGCTGTTCGGCGCTCAGGCGGGCACCCGGCCGGCGGCCGAGTGGGGGATCGAGCGGATGCGGCTGGCGCTCGGGATCGATCAGGACCTGCGCGCGTTCTACGAGCGCTTCCGCTTCGACCCGCTGATCGGCGCGGCCGTCCGGGCCGATCCCGGCCTACGGATCGCGGCTCGTCCCTCGCCCTTCGAGGCGCTGACCTGGGCGATCTGCGAGCAGCTGATCGAATACGAGCGGGCGGCTCGGATCCAGCGCCGGCTGGTGGCGACGCTGGGGCGGCGCTGTCCGCGGACCGGCCTGCGCGACGCGCCCACCGCAGAGACCGTGGCCGCTCAGGCCCCGGCGCTGCTGGCCTCACTCGACCTCTCCTCGGGGCGCGCGCTGGCGCTCGTCCGTGCGGCCAGGGAGGTCGCGCGGGGCCGGGTCGATCTGGACACCGGCGACCACGAACGCGCCTGGCGGCGGCTGCGGACGATTCCCGGGATCGGCAGCTGGACGGTGCAGACGCTCGCGCTCACCGGACAGGGGCGGCTCGATCAGCTGCCGGCCGGTGATCTCGCGTATCTGAAGCTCGTTGGGCGCCTTCGTACCGGCGATCCGCGGGCCCGGGCGAGCGAGGCGGAGGTCGAGGAGCTGTTCGCCCCCTACACGCCGTGGGCGGGCCTCGCCGGGGTACACGCGCTGCGGGCGGGATCGTCGGGCGCGGCGTTGCGGCTCGCCGCCTGATCCGAGCGACGGCCCCAACCGGACCGGTCGGAAGGCTCGACCGGCGGTGCCGCGAATACAGCGCCATGCATCCGCACGACCTGCCGCCGTGTGACCTGGTCATGAAGGGCGGCGTGACCAGCGGCGTGGTCTATCCGGGCGCGGTGCTCGAGCTCTCGGGCACGTACCGCTTTGAGAACGTCGGCGGCACGTCGGCCGGCGCGATCGCCGCGGCGATGACCGCGGCCGCCGAGTACGGCCGCCAGCAGACCGGCCGTATGGAGCTGGGCGGGATCGAGGAGATCGTGGCCGAGTTCGGCCGGCCCGGCAAGGTCGCGTCGCTGTTCCAGCCGATGCCCGAGGCGCGCGAGCTGTTCACGCTGGCGCTCACGCTGGGATCGCCGGGCAGCTCCCGCGCGCGCCGCTTCCGGGCCGTTGTCAGCGCCGTGCTGCGCCACCGGCCATGGCATTCGCTGCTCGCGCTCGTCGGGGCGGCGCTCGTGCTGCTGGCGCTCGCCGAGGCGGTCGATCGCCTCCGCGTCGTGCTGGCGATCGTGCTCGTCGTGCTCGGCGCGATCGGGCTGCTGCTGCTCGCGGGCTGGGCCCTGCTCGGCCCGCTGGGCTCGATGGTCCGCGGCCTGTGGCGCTCGTTGCCCGCACACGGTTTCGGTATCTGTCCCGGTACCCGCCAGGACCCGGACGGCGCCGACGGACTCGTCGAGTGGCTGTACGCGAACGTCCAGCGTTGCGCGGGGTTGCCGCTCGAGCAGCCGCTCACGTTCGCGATGCTGGAGCAGGGCGGGATCACGCTGCAGATGATGGCCACCGACCTCGGCCAGGCTCGGCCGGTGCGGATCCCGTTCGAGGAGGAGCAGTACCTCTTCTCACCCGCCGAGCTCGGCCAGATGTTCCCCGACGTTGTCGTCGCCCACGTCCTCGACGCGGCCGGCGTGCCGGCCACCGAGCGGGACAGCACGCGGACCTGGTTCCTGCCGGCCAAGGAGCTGCCGGTCGTGGTCGGCGCTCGGCTGAGCTCGAGCGTGCCGGTGTTCCTGTCGGCGCTGAAGCTGTACACCGCTCGCTCCGACCAGCAGGGGCCGGTCGAGAGCTTCATCTCCGACGGCGCGATCACGAGCAACTTCCCGATCCACTTCTTCGACGAGTGGCTGCCCGGCCACCCGACGTTCGGCCTCGACCTCGTTCCGGCGCCGCAGACCGGCGGGCCCGACGACGACGGGCCGGTGTTCATGCCCACGGCGGGCGACGACCGGCGCTCCCTCCATGCCACCAACGTCAAGAACCTCGGCGGCCTGCTGCGCCAGATCGAGGACGCCACGCGCAACTGGCGCGACGAGCTCCAGGCCGAGCTGCCGGGGTTCCGCGATCGCGTGTGCCAGATCCGGATGGCGCCCGGCGAGGGGGGCTTCAACCTGGGCGCCGATCCGGACACGATCGGCAAGCTGCTCGAGCGGGGACGCGCCGCCGGCCGGGAGATCCTGGCCACGTTCGACTGGGACCAGCACCGCTTCATCCGCTACCTGACGCTGATGGAGATGCTCCAGCAGAACCTGTCCTTGCTCGCGGACCGGTTCGGCGAGTACGAGGAGTGGCTCAGCGCCGGCGCTCCGGAGGCCACCATGTACCGGGCCGGCCGCGACGCGGCCTGGTGCGCGGCGGCGGCCAAGGCGACCGCGGCACTGCTGCAGAGCGTGCCCGGCGAGCCGAGCTTCGAGAGCGGCGAGCAGCCCCTACCGCCGCCGACGATGCGGATCGGGCCGAACGTCTGAGCGCGGGCGTGCCGCGCGATCGAGGAGCGTCCGCTCAGCCCGCGTACACGGGCGAGGCCGTGAGGCGGCTGCCGCAGGGCGCGAACCGTGGATGCAGCAGAACATCGCGCCCAAGGGCGACGTGTTCCTGGCCTTCAGCGTCGCGATCTTCTGGAGCTTCCACGTCCAGAACGTGCTCGGGTTCACCCAGGCGCTGCAGCAGGGGCACCTGAGCAAGGCCCAGTGGGCCAATCAGACGCTCTGCCTCACCGGTCTGTACATCCGCACGATCGACCAGCGCAACCTGTTCGAGCAGGGTGACACCCAGGCGGCCAACCAGTTCCTCGCGACCCTCCAGGGCATCAATGGCATCACCGCCCCGGACGTGAGCAACCAGTCGCTGACGCAGGCGTTCGTCGCCGGCTACAACAGCGGCGATCCCGCGACGTGTGGCATCAGCAGCGGTGGCGGGGGCGGCGGTGCAACGACGCCGACCACGACGCCGACTCCGACTCCAACCCCGACTCCGACCACCCCGGGTGGCGGGGGCGGCACGACAACGGGTCTGTAGGCGCTGAGGCGGGCCGGTCCGCGAGGGCCGGGCCGCCGCGTCTACCTCGCGGGGTGCAGCTGCCGGTACGCGGTCATGTCCCGGGCGAGGTTGTAGACGTCGGGCGAGCCGAGGCCGGTGGCCGGGTCCCAGCCCGGTGTGGTCTGGAAGAAGCGGTTGCCGCCGAGGGTCACGTCGTGGAACGGCGGGAACGGCTGGCGCGTGGCGGCCAGGGCGTACAGGGTCGGGTTGACGTAGCCGAGCTTCGGCACCCCGTGGGCGGCCGCGTACTGCTCGATCAGGAGCTGCGAGGACGCCCAGAACGGCGCCGCCGCGCTGGTCCCGCCGGCCTGTCCGAGGTTGCCGCCGGAGATCGTGGCCCAGCCGGTCGCGGGATCGGCGTCGGCGGACAGGTCGGGGAGCTGGCGGTGGCCGTTGGAGTAGGAGTTCAGGACGCCGGGCCCGCCCTGCCAGCTCGGCCGCGCGTCGCCCGTCGTCAGTCCGCCCCCGCCGCCGGTGCCGGAGAGGATGTCCTCCCATCCGCCCTCGCCGGCGTAGGAGCCGTCGGCGTTGAGGTACAGCCGGGTGCCGCCGACGGCGATCGCGCCGGCGCTCGAGGCCGGCCAGTCGACGCTCAGGCGGTGGTCGGCGAGATCGCCCTCCTGGCAGTCGTAGGCCCCCGCGTCCCCGCTGGCGACGAACATCGAGATGCCCGCGGCCTCGGCGGCGCTGATCGCCTGGCTGTCGCCGGCGCGCTGGGCGGGATCGAGCCCGAGCTCGCACTGGCCCCAGCTCGAGGAGATGATGTCGGCGCTGTGGTCGGCGACGATCCGGTTGATCACGTCGGTGTAGGACGAGGACGATTGCGGGACCTCGTAGAACAGGATCTGCGCCTGGGGGGCGACGGACCGGATCACGTCGATGTCGAGGTTCGACTCACCGGCGCCCGAGGTGTCGGTCGTGCCTCCGTCGACGTTGACGACCTGCGGCTCGGGCCCGGAGACGCCGAAGTGCGACGCGAACGCCTGCGGGTCGGCCGGGTCGAAGGCGGAGAAGGAGATCACGGCGATGCGCAGCCCCTGGCCGGAGATGCCCTGGCTGCGCAGCGGCGCGCTGTCGTAGGCCGCCGGAACCGTCTGCGGCGTCAGCCCGCCGATCGGCACATCCTGCGCGTGCCATTTCGGCCGCGTGTCGAGGCCCGTGACGCCGCTCACGAACGGCGCCAGCGGCATCGGCACCACGGGCGCTCCGACGGGAGCGTGCCAGCGGTGCCCCGACCCGTCGCCGTATTGCTCGAGCCGCACTCTCAGCACCCGATCGACGGTCGCCACCGTCCCGCTCACCGAGAGCGCGGTCCGCTGCGGGTAGCTGGCGGTCAGCCGCAGCCCGTCGGCCCGCAGCGACGCCTCGACCCGGGCGAGCGAGGCCGATGAGATGCCGAATTGCCGGCCGAACGCGCGGGGGCCGATCAGGTGCCCGAACTGCGGTGAGCGCGGGTTCTGCTGGGCCGCGAGCGCCTGCCGCAGGCGGGCGGCCCCGGGGAGGCGCAGCAGGAAGGTGAACTGCACCTGGTCGCCCGCCGGCGCAGGGCCCAGCACGCGCACGACCGGACCGGTGGCCCGCCCCGAGCCCGACCCCGCGAGCGCGATCGCGATCGCCGTGACGGTGCCGAGGATCGCCACGGTCGCGAGCGCGGCCAGCAGCCTTGTGCGGCCGGCGCGGCCCGCGCGACCGCGGTCACCGGGCCCGACCCGACCGCCGAGTGGCGCATCGCGATGGGAGGCGGCGAAGCTCACGGGCCGGACCACTGGATCGAGTCGATGATGTCGTCGGCGCGCTGATAGACGGCCGCCTTGTCGCCGGGGTCGTTACCGGGCGCCACGGCGGTCACCGCGATGCTGACGCGGCCGTCGCCCGCGGCCATCACCGCGACCGAGACCGGCGTCTGCGGACCCTGCGGCGAGGACACCGTGCCGACGAACACACCCCCCGGACCGGGGCGGAGGCCGACGGCCGAACCGAGCAGCGTGTCGCTCGGACTGGTGTCGTGCGTCCAGCCGAGCAACTGGCCCTGGAGCGCGGAGATCCGCTGCTCGGCCAGCGCCCGCGGCGAGAGCTGCGACTCCGGCGCCGCGTTGACGATCAGCAGGCTGAAGCCGTCGCTGGCCTGCAGCGTGACGTTGCTCGCGTCCTGGCTGGCCACCGTCCACTGGTTGGCGTTGAACCGCAGCGAGTAGCCGAGGGCCTGGCTCGCCCAGGGGGCGTAGCCGGGGAAGGTGGTCAGCACCTGCGCCAGGACCGGTGGGCTGCCGCACTGGTTGTGGAGCTTGCAGGGCGCTTTGCGCGGCGGCGCGGCGGCGATGGCGGCGATCGCGAAGCCGGCCCCGATCGTCACGATCGCCACGGCCAGGAACGCGGCCAGGCGCCGGTTGCGTGTCGGGCGGCCCTGGACGTCGCGGGCCAGGCGCCCGGCGAAGGCCCCGCGCTGCGGGGCCGTCTCGCCCTCGGCCGGACGCAGCCCCTCGGGCACCTTGGGCAGCGCCTTGAGCGCGATCCCGCAGCTGCCGCAGAACGTGTGGCGCGCGGTCATCGCACCGCAATTGGTGCACCGGATCCCGGGCCCGATCTCCTGCTCGGCCTCCTCCTCGAGCAGGCCCACGTGGATCGCCCGGCGCAGCAGCACGAGCCCGATCAGGTCGAGCGCGGCCACCCAGGCCAGCCACAGTCCGGCGGGCATGAACGTCTCGCTGACCGCGCCGGCGATGACCAGCACCGCGGCGGTGAGGATCGCGACGGGCGGGGAGCCGAACCGGCCGAGCGCGCCGTGGTCCTTGACCGGCGCTCGGTAGCGCACCCAGATCGCGGCCGTGGCGGCTCCGATCGCGCTCATCGAGAGCACGGGGGTGGCGACGGCGACCCCGAGCAGACGCGCGACCCACGGCGCCGCGGCACCGGCCGGGCGCACGCCCCCGGAGAGCACGCCGAGGCCGATCACCACGGCCACGGCGGCCGCGAACATGGCCGCCGTCGCCGAGCCGAAGGTGGCGCCGTCAAGCGTCTCGTTGAAGCGCCGGTAGGGGACGAGCACGAGCGGGCCGGCAAGCATCAGCACGACGCCCAGCAGCGGTACGAGGATCCCGCCCGTCACCACGTGGTAGGTGCTGCCCCTGTCGATCAGCGCCGTGCCGGCGGGTGCCACGGCCTTGGTGAAGATCCCCACTGCGACACCGGTGACCGCGCCCCACCCGAGCGTCCACGCCAGCGTCCACAGCGGCTCGCTCTCGTAGATGTCGACGTCGTAGAAGTAGAGCGCCGTCAGCAGCGGCATCAGCAGCGCCGCGGTGATCAGCGCCACCGGGAACAGGCGCAGCACGCCGAGCGCGATGACGATCGCCGCGCCGATGCCGAGGGCGACGCGGAAATGCCGATCCGAGTGGCGCGGCAGCTGCGGGAACAGGCTCGAGACGATCCACGGGGCGTAGCGGCGTTGGGCCGGGGCGGCGGCGAACTCGTGGCGCTCGTGCGAGTGATCGAGCTCGCCGTCAAGCGGCGCGCCACAGCGAACGCAAAAGTTCCCCTCGGGCGTCGGCTGATGACAGGTCGGGCACTCGGTCACGGCGGATCAGCCCATCGGCGGCAGGCACACCTGTGCTCTGCCCTGCGACAGGATGCCCTTGTTGAAGGCCGAGGCCAGATCCGTGGCGCTCACGCCGGCGCCGCCGGACGCACCACCGGGCGGGGTGGCCTTCTCGGCCAGGATCGTGTTGACCGCGGCTTGGTCGCCGTTGGTCAGATTGCCCTGGATCGAGTAGAAGTAGACGCCTGACAGGCACGAGTCCAGCTTCTGCAGGTCGGCCGGGCTGTAGCCGGCGCCGAGCGCGCCCAGCGCGTTTTCGATGTGGTAGCCGTAGAGGTCGGAGACCACCAGCGCCACCGCCGCGTCGCCGATCGGCGCGACGTTGCTCTGCATGAACGCCAGCGGGAAGTCGATGCTGCCGTCACTCGAGCAATACTCCGGTGGGTCGGTCGTCGTGACCTGTCCCGCCCCGCACGACACCGGCGTCTGATCGACGACGTTGACCGTGGCCGGCGGTAGCTGGGCCTGCGAGGCCGCGAACTCGGAGGTCCAGAACGATCCGGCGTTGGCCGCCAGCGCCTGGATCTTGTGCGACAGATCGAGGCCCTGAAGGCCGGTGAACCGGGGACGCAGGCGGCGGTGGGCGGTGATCCGGTCCAGCGTCGCGAGGGTGGCGGTGGGGGCCGCGGCGGTCGTCGTGGTGATGCGCGGCGTCGTCGTGGCCGCCGTCGTCGGCGTGCTCGACGAGGACGTGCTCGAATTGCTCGAGCCGCACCCGGCGATCAGCCCGGCCACCATACAGGCGGCCCCGATGCCGTGAAATCGTCGCCCCATCGATTGGTATATCTATCCGAGTCTCACCGGAGACTGCATGCGTACGCTACGCCATCTCGCCGTCGCGCTCGCCGTCGCCACTCTCGTCGTGGTCGCCGCGGTCGCCTTCGCGCTCTACGACCCGACCTCCGGCGGCGTTCGCTTCCTGACCTCGCCGCAGCTGATCGAGCCCAAGCCGGGCACCGTCGCGCAGGCGCTGACCGCTGAGCCCACGGTCTCCCTGACCGACTCCCCGGCGATGGCGGCGCTCGCGCAGCGCTACCAGCCGACGCTGGTAGTGAGTGCGCTCGACCGGTTCTGGCCGACCTCGCTCGCCGGGCTGCTCGGCGCGCGCTGGAACGGGCACTCCACGTGCCTGGTCTCGGCCGGCCGCTGCCGCGTGCACGACCCCACCGCGTTCGACCTCGCGGGGAGGAGTTCGGTGTCGGACTACCTCCAATTCCCGGCGCCGGCCGACAGCGTCCAGGACACGTTCCACTCCGCGGCGCGCGACCTCGGCGTCGCGGCCTCGGCGGTGCTCGCGTGGCCGCAGCATCCGGCGCAGCTCGATCCGTTCGCCTCCGCGCAGATCTACTTCTACTACCTGTCGCGGATCCCGGCTCGCGCCTATCCGGGCGTCCCGCGCGGCCTGATCAGCCTCGAGTACTGGTTCTTCTACCCGCTCAACTACTTCCCGCTCGTGCGGATCCCGCTGCAGGCCATCAGCGACCCGATCGGCTCGACGCTGGGCAACACGGACTACCACCAGGGCGACCTCGAGCACGTGGCGGTCCTCCTCGACCCCAAGACGATGCAGCCCCGCTACCTCTGGATGGCGCGGCACGCCGACGAGGGGCAGGCCTACCGGTGGCACTCGCGCAGCGTGCAGTGGAGTGGGGACCACGCCTACGTGTACGCGGCCCTGGGCAGCCACGCGAGCTACGCGCGGTGCGGCATCCAGCGTCGCATCCGGACGTACCTGTTCATCAACGACTACGTGGTCTGCATCCCCCACCAGACGTACGCGTTCACGTACTGGGCGACGCCGCTGGTGGACCTGGTCCACACCCCGTGGGCGTGCTGGCGCGGACATCTCGGTCAGGCGGGCCCGGGCCTGCTCAGGAGCGGGGTCGCGTTCGTTCCGTTCGAGACCGACGGCCCGGTGTCGCCGCTGCTGCAGCAGGAGAACTTCGGCAGCGCCTGCCGGGTGCGTCCCGGCACGCCGAAACCGCCGACGCCGCTGTAGGACGGGCCCTACCCGCTCCCCAGCGTGAGGGCCTTCATCTGGCCCTTGCCCAGCACGACGGCGCTGTGCACGGTCTGGATGCCGGTGGGTCCGGCCCGGCGCAGGGATAGCGCCACCGGCCCGAGCGTGGCCGCTGCGGAGCTGGTCACGGTCAGGAGGTTGCCCGCCGGCATCAGCGCGATGCCGAGTGACGCGCCGGCCGCGAGGCTCTGCGGCGTAGCGGTCAGCTCGCTGCCGCCGGCGCCGACGTTGCGGGCCAGCTGCAGCGTCGGCGCCGTTGCGCTTGTGCTCGTCGACGCGTGCAGCGCGAGCCCGGTGCCCCCGGCGCCGACCGCGATCCGGTCACTGAAGCCGGCCGCCGGCTTGAGGTTCGCGACCGTGGCGCCGAACCCGGGGCCGGTGACATAGACGCTGGCGGCGTCGGTGCCGGTCGCGTTCGCACCGTCGAGCGTGACCTGGACCGGGCCGCCGGCAGGGACCTCGTAGATCGGCTCGGGCTGGGCGTTCCAATCCTGGTTGAGGTAGGGCTGGAACACGCTCGCGCCCGGGATGTCGTTGACGAACCGGCCGCGCACGTAGCCGATCCGCTTTCCGTCGGCGGTCGTGATCAGCAGGTGCCCGTGGTTGACCGGGTTGCCGCCGAGCGAGATGCGGAGCATGCCCGGCCGGCTCGCGCCGGCGGTTGCGCAGAACGGGCACGGCTGGGTGCCGAGGCCGGCCGACAGGGGGACCAGGTTCATCGGGTTCGTCGTCCCCCGACCGCTGTAGACGCCGGCCGGATTGCTCGGGTCGGGCGCGGCGTTGTAGGTCCAGCTGTCGTTCGTCGTGTTGACGAAGATCGCGCGCGGGGTGTCGGGGTAGTTGTTGTCGTAGATGTCGATCTGGTACTGCCCGGCGCCCAGGCTCTCGACCGCGATCGGGGTGACCGCGTGCCCGTCGGAGCCGTCGGGCTTGAAGATGCCCATCTTGTAGACGTCGCCGTGGTTGGCGAGCGCCTTCTGCAGGAACTGGACGGTGCCCGTCGGGGTGTCCGCGATGTCGGCCTTCCGCACCGCCGCGAGCTCCTGCATCGCCCACCCGTAGGCCAATTCGCCCTGCAGCCGGGGTGAGAACGGGAGCGAGAACGTGGTCGGCCCGCCGAACTGGTTGGGGTCGAGCTTGTGGGTGAAGAAGCGAAGCGCCGTGACCGAGAAGCCGAAGCAGTGTCCGCCGGCCATGGCCGCGTCCGTCTGGGCGGCCCACTGCTGGGCTGCGGGCGTGAGGGTGCAGGAATCCGAGGCGGCGCCCGCGCACACCCCGTTGCCGAACAGCTCGCGCATCGCGTGCGGGTCGATCTCGACGCCGGCGATGAAGCCGTAGTTCTCGAACGAGAACCCGTCGCGGCCGAGCTCGAAGCCGAGTGAGGCGACCACCCTGCCCGTGTCGTGCGCGGCGACGACGTGGCCGGTCTCGGCCGAGCGGTCGTTGGCGTACGGCGCGAGTTGCTTGGCCGCGACCACCGTGTGCGCGTGCGAGCTGCCGCCGCCACACCCGGCGACGGTGGCGGCGATCGCCACGGCGAGGATGCTGACAGCGCGTCTCATGGCTGCTCGACGATGGGTGCCCCGAGCTTCTGGATCCGGAATCCCGCGAGCTCGAGGATGTCGGGCAGTTCGCGGACGGCGTCACGGTCCCTGTCCCGGTTCTCCTCGTCAAGCTTCGCCCACGGCTTGATCTGGTCGTGGATCTTATTGGCGTCGTCGCGCGGTTCGCCATAGCGCCAGCCGTCGGCGAGCTTGGAGTTCATCCAGCGCGTGTGCTCGTGCTGGGAGAGCTGCTCGAGATCGGCGTCGCGCCACTGGAACTGCGGCTCGGCGGGATCGCGCAGTGGCATCGGCACGAGCATGCAGTGCGAGAGCATCAGCTTGGTGTGGACGTCGTCTGCGAAGCGGCGGTTCTCCTCGCGCTGGGACTCCTCGAGCTCCTGCCACGGCCGGATGTTGGGGTTCTGCACGGCGGTGTGTCCTTTGGCCATCTCGTTGCGCAGCCACTGCGCGTGCTGGGCCCGCGCCAGCAGCTCGTTGGTGCCGCGGAGGAGCAGCTCATCCGAGGTGGCCGCGGCGAGGACGCCGAAGGGCCGGATGTCGGCGAACCGTCCCTCCTCGGCCGCGAGCACGATCCCGACCCCGTTGCCGGCCTCCTCGAGTGCGACCGTCACCGGCACGCCCGTCGTGTCGGCCCGGGCGTGCAGCGCCAGCGCCGCGACCAGGGCATCGCCTTCGTCGATCACGCACACGTAGGCGTGGGTGACGTCGCAGGCGCCGTCCTCGCCGGTCATCGCCGCGCCGGACTGGAACTCCGCGGACTCGATCGCCAGCGGCCGCGCCCCGAGCAAGCAGTAGCGATCGATGGCCGGGTACCGGCTCCGCAACCGCGCCAGATCCGCGTCGGCATCGGGCCCGGTGAAGGTGATTCGCAGCTCGTCGACCGCACGCCGCTTGACGCTGCGCCACATGCGGGCGGTCTGCAGCACGATCTGCTCGCCGACTCCCTCCAGGCCGACGACGAGCACGTGCGGGCGGTGCGGCGGACCGACGGGAGCGGGCGGGGCGAATGGCGGGTCGTGCTCGAGCATCAGCTGCGCGCCGGTCGCGAACACGTTGAAGTACTCGATGCGAATGCTGTCTTTGCCGGATCCCAGGGCCGGCCCCTCCGCGGCGAGCGAGCTCCACAGGTCGAGGTCACGCAGGTGCACGAAGATGGTCAGTGGCTTATGCCGGTGAGGCACCGCCTCGGTGGCGGCGGCAGCGACGTCCACGTTGGTCCCGTCCTGGCCGCACAGCACGACGAGCGAGCGCGCATGGGCGATACCCGCGCGCCGCAGCAGCCCGTGATCGGTGGCCAGACCGCGCAGGACGCGCACGCCGCGGCCGGGCGCCGTCGCCACGCGCTCGTTCGTAGGGTCGGACTCGATCACGACCACCGGCTCCCTGTCGCCCAGCGCGTAGGCGAGCCGCGCGCCGCTGGCGCCCAGGCCCGCGACGATCACGTGATCGCGCACGAACAGGCGGATCCCGGCCACGCGAGCCTGCTCGCGCGTGAGCACGAGGATCGTTCCCACGGCGGCGTACCCGGTGAGGATCGGCGCCAGGATCCGGGCGATCTGCAGCGTCGGGGGCACCGGCGGCGTGACCGCGCCCCCGAACGCGAACAGAGTGATCGCCCGGTAGAACGAGTCGAAGAAGTCGTAGTGCTCGCTCGGCAGCTGCTCGAACCCGATCGTCCCCAGCACCAGCACCGAGATTCCGAGGATCAGCAGCACCAGCGGCCGGTACTCGTGCCACCGGGGCCGCACGCGCCAGCGCCAGGTGTTGCGCAGCCGGTGGGCGTTTCGCTGCACCCGGCCCTCGGCCGGGGCCGCGATCCGCGCTCCCGATGCGTGCGCTTGAGGGGTCGGCTGGGGCATGCTCAGCCGCTGAGGTACAGCGATCGCTCTTCCGGCGTGAGCTGCCGCGTCTCGTGGTCGCGCGCCAGCGTCAGCAGGCGACCGAAGCCGCCGCACACGATGCACGCCAGCGTCTCGTACGGTGTCGCCCCGTCGGTGACGATGGATTGGCCGTCGGGCGAGAAGTCGACCCGGGAGCCGATATACGGCTCGGGGATCGTGAGCAGGGGGGAGGGGTGCTGGGCGTCCCACACTCGCACCGTGCCGTCGGCGAGGGCGATCGTGGCGATCAGGTTGCTGTCGGGGCCGAAGGTTGCGTCGTCGATCCCCGAGGCATGGCCGCTCAGCGTCATCAGCTCGGCACTGTGGCCGATCCGGAACACGTGCGCGTTCTGGTCCCAGCTGGCGGTGGCGACGACCAGCCGGTCGTCGGGACTGATCGCGCCACCCATTCCCGCATACATACCGGTCGGCTCGGGAGCCAGCGCGATGCGGTTGAGCACCTGCCCCGTGCGTGGGTTCCAGACGAACGTCTTGCCGCTCTCATCGGCGCTGAGGATCAGGCTCCCGTCGGGGCTGAACTTGATCGCCACGTTGGCGAGCCCATACGGGGTGCGGTGACCGACGTGGCCGGTGAAGGTCATCACCCGGTGCCCGGAGGCGACGTCCCAGACACCGATCCGATCCTGCCCGTCGACCGCCGCCACGAGCTGCCCGTCGGGGCTCAGCGCCGCCCCGGTCGCGAGGCTGCCGGGTCCGGAGAGCACGTGGAGCAGGCGCCCGCCGTGCGCCAGCCGCAGCTCCGCGGGCCGGGCCGCGGAGCCGTAGCTCATCACCAGCATCACACGCCCGGCGGCGTCGAAGGCGACGGCGGTGTACGACAGCCCGGGAGCCGCCGGGAGGGTCGCGACCTGGGCGCCCGTGCGGACGTCGACGATCGTGAGCGGGGTCTGATAGGACCCGATCGCGCGCAACGGCGACAGGGGGTCAGGGGTGAGCCCAAACGTCGCGTGCAGATTCCCGAGGCCACCGGCGTCCGATGCCCGCAGGGCTCGCGGGTCCGGCGCCGGGCGTGGCACCACGCTGCCGGTGTCCCAGAGCCGCGCGGCTCCGTCGCTCGAGTAGGTCATCACCCGATTGCCGTCCGCGGAGAAGCCCACCGGGTCAACGGCTCCGGTATCACCGGCCAGTGTCACGATCTGGGTCCCACTGATCGCGTTGAAGACACCGCCGGAGCCGTTCTGGCTGCCGGTCACCACCTGGGTCACGTTGCTCGTATGCGTGGTCGGGTCGACGGCGTCGGGCGCGAATCGCGCCCGGCCGCCGATCGGCGTCTGGTCCGAGCGCTTGAGCTGGGAGACGACCCGGCCGGTGTTGGCCACCCACACGCGCGCCGTCCCGTCGCTGCTGGTGGTGGCGATATCGCCGCCGAGGGGACTCCAGATGGCCGCGATCCCGTTGAGTTGGGAGAGGCGCCGCCCGCTTGCCAGGCTCCAGACGTCGGTCCGCTCGTAGACGTTTGCGCCCTCGGGCTGGACGGGCGGGGAGCCGACGCTGGTGGCCAGACGGGTCCCGTCCGGGCTGAAGGTCGCGCGCGAGAGATCCGACTGTTCCTGGGCGGGTGCGTCGGCCGTCGCATCGATCGCCTTCAGGAGCCGGCCGTCGCGCGTATCCCAGACCGTGGCGGTTCCGTTCTGGTCGGTGGTGGCCAGCATCCGCCCGTCGGCGCTGAACTCGATGTCCGAGCCGGGCTGGTCGGTGACCGAGGCGAGGCCGGCGCGGAGCAACACCTGCCGCGGAGCGCCGGTCACCGCGTCCCACAGGATCGCGGCTCCCGATCCTCCGATGCTCGAGGTCGCGACGAGGCTGCCGTCCGGGCTGATCGCCGCGCCGCTCAGCTTGCCGAACGAGTCGTCCTCGATCGTCACCGGCGCGGCGATCCGCTTCAGGTCCCAGATCTGCACCCGCCCGGGGATCCAGGTCATGGCCTTGTCCGCGGCGGCGTCGAAGCTCGCGCCCTGGGTGTAGTAGGTGGAGCCTGGGAACGTGCGCACGACACGGCCGGTGGCAAGGTTCCAGACCCGCTCGTAGCCGTCCAGGCTCGCGGTCAGGACCAGCGATCCATCGCGACCCCAGTCCGCGGCGGCGAGCGGCCGGTCGTCGGCCTTCAGGGTCTCGAGCAGGTGGTTGGCCGGCAGCGAGCGCCGCAGCGCATCGAGGGCGGCTGGGGTCTGCTTGGTCCGGGCAGACTCATCCGCGAGCAGCAGGCTGAGCTGCGGATCGGTGCCGAGCTGAAGCAGCGACTGGGCGGCGATCTCGCCCGAGGTCGCGCTCTGCTGCTCGCTCACCGCCTGCTGGCGCTGGATCAGCGCGAGCACGGCAAGCGCTATGGCGACGACGAGCGCGCCGGAGACGAACCCGCGGGTGCGTCGCAGGCGCCGGGTAGCGGCCTGGCGGCTGGTGTCGATGTACTCGCTCTGCAGGCGGGAGACGCCGGGCTCCTTGCCGGCCGCCCCGGAGCGCCAGCGCTCGGCGAGCCCGAGCTCCTTGCCCGAGAGCAGGAAGCTGGGGTCGCGGTCGCCCCGATCCCATTCACGGGCCTTGAGTCCCCACTCGGTGTGCTCGCGCACCCAGTCGAGATCGGTCTGGATCGCCTGGATCAGCCGCTCCACCGAGGTGTCGAACTCGGCGCCGAAGATCCCGCGCGAGGGGATGAACTGATACGCGGCCAGCGCCCCGGGGACCTGCTCGTCGGGCGTCTCGCGGACGCGCACCGGCAGGATGCGCTTGTTCAGCTCGACCGCGTGCTGGAGCTCCTTGCGGCAATGCTCGGAGGTGGCCGAGTCGGGGCCGAGCAGGAACACGAACGCGTCCGAGGTTTCGATCGCGCGCTCCAGCTCCTCGCGCCAGCGCGACCCGCTGGGGATGTCGGCCTCGTCGATCCAGACGTCGATGCCCCGCGCCTCGAGCGCGACCCGCAGCGCGTCCGCGAACGCGGCGTCGACGTGGGAGTAGGAAATGAACGCGTCGTGATGCTCTGCGCCACCGTCCTGGTCCGCGGGCGCTGGGCTGGATGGGTCGCCGGGGGTGCTCATCTCGGTCCGGCGAGCCTCGATCCCGCTGACCGAGAGCCCGGGGCGCGACTCTAACCGGAAGTTTTCTTGGTTGAAACGTTGAATCCCGCGTGGTGGCGCGGGATTCGGGTGCTGCCGGCTGGTTTGGTTTTGGCTACTGGTGGAGTGTGATGTCGAGTAGTTGGAGGGCGCGGGCTTGTAGGGGGGTGGGTGTCGTGAGGCGTGTGAAGGTGTGCTCGGCGTGGCCGATGCGGATTGTGTTGCGGCAGAGGGTGCCGAGGTCGGCGAGGAGGTCGGTGAGGGTGTGCGCGGGATACCCGTTGGTGGTGGTGGTGCTGCCGGCTTTCGCTCGGGCTGATCGGGAGCGGGTTGCGGGCTTGACGGGGTCGGCTGCGGCGAGTGGGGTTTCGTCTGTGAACAGCAGTTCGGGGAGGCGCGCGTGGAGCTCGAAGGCGACGTAGTAGGCGAGCATGCAGAGGAATACGTGCGCGCGGACGCGGGTCTCGAGGTGGTGGTGGATCGGGCGGATCTCGATCGTGTCTTTCATCGTTCCGAACGCGCGCTCGGCCATCTTCAGCTGCTTGTAGGCGCGGACCGCCGCGGGCGCGCCGAGCGTCTGGGCGGGGAGGGTGGTGCGGATCGCGTAGAGGCCGTCCAAGGAGGCCTCGGTGTTGATCTGCTCGGTCTTGCGCTCATACGCGAACGCGCCGTCGGAGATCTGCAGGGTGAAGTGCTTGGCGACCTTGTACTTGTTGATGGTCTTGCCGGCGCGCTCCCCGATCTGACCGGCGTCAGCGCCGCGCAAGCGGCCGCGGGGGCCGTGGACGCTGGCCTTGACTTTCTCAAGCTCCGTCTCGGTCGCGGCCAGCAGTTCTGCGCGTTTGCGGGCGCGCTCGGCGGCGACGGCCGGGTTGCGGCACACCACGAGCCGCTCGCCCGGGAATAGCGGCGAGCTGATCTCCGCGAGGTTGACCTGGTCAAACAGCGACAGTTGCAGGTCGCCGGAGTTCACCAGCGAGCGGATCTGCACGCTCTTCAGCGCGCTGATGAAGTCCACTCCCTGTTCCTTGAACGTGGCCGCGTGGGCTTGGGTGATCATCCCGCGGTCGCCGACGAACACGACCTGCTCGATCCCGAAGTCCTGCTGGATCATCCGCACGGTGTCTGCAACGGTCTGCTGATCGGTGACGTTGCCCTCGTGCACGCGCACACCGACAGGGCGGCCGTCCGGGCTGCAGATCAGCCCGTAGTTGACCTGCAGCTTGCCCTTCACACCATCGCGCGAGTAGCCCAATCTCGCCAGCGGGCAACAGCGCCCTTCCATGTAGCTCGAGGACAGGTCGTAGAGCACGAACGCGTTGCTGTCGCCGTCGCCGGGGAGGTGTCGGCGCGCGAGCGTCCGCTCGATCCGGTCCTGGCGCTCCAGCAGCCAGTCCATCGCCGCCAACAACTCGGCCTCCTTGACCTCGCTGAGCGACAGCTCATCGCCGAGCGTGGTCTGCGCAAAGCGCCTCGTCGCTGACAGCTTCGAGCCCGGGGCGATCAGCCGCTGGCAGATCATCGCGACGACCAGATCACGCTCCCGGCAGCGTTCCCGGCCGAGCAGCCGCTCCAAATCCAGGCCGCGCAGCACCCCCAGCACCGCGGCGACGTGACCGTGCGGCAGCGACCGCTCGATCTCGAAGTCCTCGTCAAGATCGACCAGCCGGCGGCCGGCGAGCATCGCCCGGACCACATCGATGATCTCCGGCGGTAGGTGCGAGAGGTTCCCGAGGTTCTCGTGGCGGACCTTGCCGCCCTCGCGGTAGGAACGGCGCAGGAGCTGCGACGTGTACACCGCCCCGTCCTTCCCCTTCGTCCTGATTGTGGCTACGTGAGCCGAACCACCACGCTTCGCCATGTCAACAATATAAACCCTCCGCCGGACGGATACCAGTCATGACTTTGGCTACACACAACCAGCATAAAGAAGGCCCGACCCCCACAAACACAGGGGATCGGGCCTCAGACCCTCAAAAACTTCCGTCTAACGCTCAGACTTCCGGCGCGCGCAGGCCTTCGAGCAGACGGCGCACCGTGGCACTCATCTCGGCGCGGGCCGCCGCCGGATCGTCCGCGCCGGCCACCACCATCGCCGCCTCGTTGAGCGCTCCGAGCACCACGTGGGCCAGCGCCTTCGCGGGCTGCGGAATCAGCCGGCCGGCATCGATCGCCCGCTGGATCGCCGCCTCGACCAGGCCCAGCCCCTGCTCGGAGTCGATCGCCCGCCAGATGTCCCAGCCCAGCACCGACGGCGCATCCACCAGGATGATCCGCTGCACCTCGGGCGCGGCGAAGGCATCGAGGAACGCGTCCGCGCCGGCCGCGAGCTGCTCCCACGGATCCGCCTGGGCGCGCGCGACCTCGGAGACATGCCGGGCCGTCTCCGCGTTGATCTCGACGACGACGGCGTGGAACAGCTCCTCCTTGCCGCCCCTGAAGTGGTGATACAGCGCTCCGCGGGTCACGCCGGCGCGGGCCACGATCTCCTCCGTGCCGACGTCCGCGTAGCCGCGCTCGGCGAACAGCTCGCGCCCCGCTTTGATCAGGGCGGCCGTGGTCGCCTCCCGCTGACCCGCCTTGGTGCGGGGGCGGGGGGAGGGGGCAGGTGCGTGAGCGGGCGGGTCGGCGGGCCCGTTCACCGCGCCCTCCGGCTCCGCGGTCGGTTCCGCGTCCGGGCCGGCCGGGTTGACATGCATACCGTCTGTATGTGAAGATCCATGCAACCTGTATGTAACCCTAGCGCCGAGTGCAGCCCGACACCGATAGGACGGCGGACATGCTCCAATCACTGTTTCATTTCGCTGCTTCCGCGGCCGACACTGTGGCCGCGAATGAGGCGATCGCTCGTAAGGCCGGCAAGGCGATCGCGCTCGGTGTGGGTGCTGGTCTGGGGACGATCGGTCCTGGTATCGGTGTGGGTTTCATCTTCGGGAAGGTGATCGAGTCGGTGACTCGTCAGCCGGAGATGCGGGATGAGATCACGTCGATTCAGTGGCTCGGGTTCGCGTTGACGGAGGCGATCGTGTTCTACGCCTTCATCTTCGGCCTGATCGCCTTCTTCCTGTCGTAGGAGGGACGGCGTCGGGTCGGTCCCCGGCCCGCCCGGGCGCCGAGAGACGACTGAAACTGCCGGGTCCTGCCGAGGCGGTGCAGCTCGAGGCCCGGGTCCCCTTTCCCCAGCTGCCATTTCGCGCGCGTGAGCCCAAAGCGCTGCAGCTGAGTTCCGGCCCCCGAAACTCAGCTGCAAAGCTTCGTGCTGGGACCCGCCCCGCAGCCCGCCCCGCAGCCCGCCCCGCGCCCGGCCGCCCCGCGAGCGATCAGCCCAGCGGCGGCGCCTGGCCCGCCAGCAGCTCGTTGGTGGACGCGTCGGCGACCGCGAGCGGGTTGGTGATCAGGTGGTGCGAGAGCATCCAGGAGCCGTAGGCGTTCCATTGCGCCTGGTCCTGCCACCCCCACGGCTTGCCGGCGGCGGGGAAGAACACCGGCAGCGTCGCGCGGGTGCTCGCGAGCTGGAACTTGGGGTCAAGGCCCGGATTGGCGGCGACCAGTGAGTTGACGCCCGCCTGAGGGTTGGCACGCACGGACTCGTAGCCGCGCGCCAGCGCCTGCACGAACGCGCGCACCTCGTCGGTCTTGGTCGTCAGCGTCTTGCGGGTGACGACGAGGACGAGCTCGTCGTAGGTGGGGACGCCGGCCTGCTCCATCCGGATCACGTTCGGCTTCTTGCCCTTCTCGGCCAGCTGGATCGCTTCGTAGTTCCAGTACGCGCCGAGCGTCGCGTCGACGCGACCGGAGAGCATCGCCGGGACGAGATCGAAGCCGACGTTGGTCTCCTTGACCGAGCTGACCGGGACGCCGGCGTTCTGCAGGATCGTGGTCAGGTAGGCATGCTGGTACGGGATCCCGGCATCGCCCACGTGCCTGCCCTTCAGGTCGGCCGGCGTCTTGATGTGCTTGGAGCCGATCGAGACGATCGAGGTGAGCGGCTCTTGCACGAGCGCCGCGATCGCGACGAGCGGCAGGCCCTTGTCGCGGGCGAGCAGCAGCTCGGGCTCGTAGGAGATCGCGACGTCGACACTGCCGGCGGCGAGCAGCTTCAGCGGCAGCGCCGGATCCGACGGCGTCTGCACGTGGACGTCGAGCCCCGCGTGGGCGAAGTCGCCCTCGGCCAGCGCCTGGTAGATGCCGACGTGATCGGCGTTGGGGAAGAAGTCGAGCATCAGCGACAGCGGCTCGCGGTTGGCCGAGGAGAGCGTGTCCTTCTTCTCGCCGCAGGCGGCGAGGCCGACGGCGATGGCGAGCGCGACGGCAACTGAAATGACACGTCTTCTCATCTGCGGTGGTCTCCTCTGGAGGTGTGGGCCCACGGCAATGCGAGCCGTTCGACCAGGCTGAGCAGCGCGAACAGGGCGATCGCGAACAGGGACAGGATGACGACCGCGGCATAGGCCCTCGCGGTCAGGAGCTGCGGGATCGACTGGAAAAAAAGGTAGCCGAGACCCGAATCGGCCGCCTGCTGCTCGGCGAACACAGCCCCGATGACCGCCACCACGGCGGCGATCTTGGCTCCCGTCAGCAGCCCCGGCAGAGCCGCCGGCAGCTCCACGTGGCGGAACGTCCGCAGCCGTCCGGCGTCGAAGGTCTTCATCAGCTTGAGCAGATCGGCGTCGACGGCCGACAGCGCGTCGAGCGTCGTGACCACGATCGCGAAGAAGGAGACGAGCGCGACCACGATCAGCTTGGAGACGATCGAGAAGCCGAACCAGAACAGGAGCAGGGGGGCGAGGATCACGATCGGGATCGTCTGGGAGGCGACCAGCAGCGGGTAGACGGCGCGGCGCAGCGTGGCCGAGAGGTGGATCCCGATTGCGCACACGAAGCCGGCCGCGGCCGCCAGCAGGAGGCCGAACAGCACCTCCCGCGCGGTGACCAGGAAGTTCGACCACAGCAGCGAACGGTCGGTGTACATGGTGCTGGCGATCGCGTGAGGAGGCGACAGGATCAGCGGATCGACGCCGCCGAGGTCGACGTAGAGCTCCCACACCCCGATCAGCCCGAGCAGCAGCAGCACCGCCGGCCAGCCGCGCAGCACCCGCTTCATCCGCCCAGCCCCAGCGCCTCGAGCGCCCGCTCGCGCAGCGCGACCACCGCCGGGTCGGTGCGCCGCCGCGGCCGCGGGACGCCGACCTCGAGCTCCGCCGTCGCGCGGCCGGGCCGGGCGGACATGACCACCACATGGTCGGCGAGCACGACCGCCTCCTCGACGTCGTGGGTGACCAGGAGCACGGTGCGGCGCTCCTCCGCGAGCACGTGTGAGAGCCAGCCCTGCATGTCCTGGCGGGTGATGGCGTCGAGTGACGCGAACGGCTCGTCGAGCGCCAGCACCGGCTTGCCGGCCAGCAGCGTGCGCAGGAACGAGACGCGCTGGCGCATGCCGCCCGAGAGCTGCGCGGGCCGGGCGTGCTCGAATTCGGCCAGCCCGAAGCGCGCCAGCCACGGGCGCACCGTGGCCCGCGCCTCGTCGCGGGAGACGCCGCGTGCCCGCAGGGCCAGCGCGGCGTTGTCGACGGCGCCGAGCCAGGGGAGCAGCAGGTCGCGCTGCGGCATCAGCGCCGCCGGCTCGCTCGATACCAGTCCGCGGTCGGGCGCCTGCAGCCCGCAGACGAGCTCGAGCAGCGTTGTCTTGCCGCACCCGCTCGGGCCGACGACCGCGACGATCTCCCCGGGCGCGGCGCGCAGGGACATGCCCGACAGCGCCTGGACGGGACCCTGCCGAGTGGCAAACGTTCGGTCCGCGGCCTCGATCCGGACTCCGGCCGGGCCGTCGAGGCCGCGAGGCTCCTGCGGCGGAGCCTCGATCATCGTCTCCATCTCTCCCTTCGCGGGCATTACCCCACAGGTTCGAAGGGTCAGCGCCGAGTCACGTGACACGCGAGGGGCGCTATCTCAGCCGGCCTTCCCGCCAGCCCCCCTGGGTTTTCACATGCGCAGCATCCTAGCGCCTGCGCTGCGGCAGACCGGTACGCAAACAACGGGCGCGTCAGCGCCCGCAATCAATAACGGTCCGCCGGCGTCGTCAGCGCCTTGACGAAATCCTCGAGCTGGTCGGTGCGCCAGCATTCGAACGCGACGCAGTGGCGCTCGTAGGCGGCGATCACCGAGTCGCCGTAGTTCCAGTACAGGCGCGGCTCGGGGTTGAGCCAGAACGTGCGCCCGGCCTTGGCGGTGATCGCGGCGAACACGTCGTCGCGGGGCGGGCGGCCGTTCGTGCGCGCGTCGCCGAGCACGATCACCGTCGCCCGCGGGTGCAGCTCGTCCTCGATCAGGGTCAGGAACTCGGTCCACACCCGGCCGTAGTCGGTGTAGCCCGAGATGTCGGCGACGCCGGCATCGCGGCCGATCGCCTCGCTCGCGGCACGGAAGTCGCGCTCTCGCTCGAACACGTCGGTGACCTCCGAGATCCGCTCGATGAACACGAACGAGCGCAGCTTGCGGAAGGAGTCGTGCAGCGCGTGCAGCACGCTGAGGAAGAACGTGCTTGCGCTCGTGACGCTGGTCGACACGTCGCAGAGCACGAAGATCTCGGGCCGGCGCGGCCGCTTGGGGCGGAACTTGAGCTCGACCGGGACCCCGCCGGTCTGCAGCGAGGCCCGCATCGTGCGGCGCACGTCGACGTGCGCGTGGCGGTTGCGCCCGCGCAGCTCGCGCCCCTGCGTCGCGAGCCGGCGCTTGAGCTGGGCGACGACGCGATGGACCTGCGCGAGATCCTGCGCCGGTCCCGTGGGCAGCGCGCGGTCGAGGTCGTTGAGCGGGCGCTTGGGCGGCAGCGAGGACGTGCGCTCGATCAGGCCGCGCTCGAGCTCGCGACGGAGATGGGCCTCGAAGCGGCGCAGCTGCTCGCGAGGGATGCCGTCGCGGCGCGGGTCATCCTCGGGCAGATCGGCCTGGGGCTCGGCGCGCAGTCCGAGCTGACGGCGGATTCGCTGCACATCGACGCCGAGCACGCCGGAGCCCTCGCCGCGACCGAAGGCCGCGATGGCCAGCCGCGCGAGGTCGCGCATCGACCCCTCCTGGCCGTCGCGCAGCGCCTCGGCGATCTGGCGGCGGAGCGTGTCGAGGTCGATGTCCTCGGCGCCCTGCAGGCCCTGGCCCTCGGAGATCTGCTGGCGGGTGGCCTCCGCCTCGGCGGCGCGGAAGAAGAAGCGCTCGAACACGAGCTCGAACACGCGCCGGTCCTCGGGGGACTTGGCCAGCGTCGCCGCGAGCGCCTCCTTGAAGTCCTCGCGGTCAGTCCACGGCACCTCTTGCAGAGCGTCAAAAGCGTCGAGCATCTCCGAGGTCCCGATCGCCACACCCTCCTCCCGCAGGTCCTCGGCAAAGGCCAGCAGCTGACCGTCGAACGAGCCTGGGCCGCGCTCGGGGATGCCGCCGTAGATGGACCGCCTAGGCGGCTGGGGCGGCTGCATCGCTCAGCTTGACGCCGACTCGGGATGCGACCGTGTCGAGGTCCGTGCGGTGCTTGACGATCACGCTCATCGTCTCCGTGAACGTGGCCGCGTCGATGTCACGAGAGCCGAGCAGCAGCAGCGCGCGCGCCCAGTCGATCGACTCCGCGATCGAGGGCGGCTTTTTGAGGTCGAGCTCCCTCACCTCCTGGACGATCTCGACCAGCTTGCGCGCCACGGTCTCGTCGAGCTCGGGCGAGTGCAGGCGGACGATCTCGAGCTCGTGCTCGAGCTCGGGGTAGTCGAGCCACAGGTACAGGCAGCGACGCTTGAGGGCCTCGGTGAGCTCGCGCGTGTTGTTGCTGGTGAGCAGCACCACGGGATGCGTGCGCGCCTCGATCCGGCCCAGCTCGGGGATCGAGATCTGGAAGTCGGACAGCAGCTCGAGCAGCATCGCCTCGAATTCCTGGTCGGTCTTGTCGATCTCGTCGATCAGGAGCACGACCGGCTCGGCGGAGGCGATCGCGGTCATCAGCGGCCGCTCGAGCAGGAACTCCTCGCCGAAGATGTCCTCCTGGACATCCTGCCAGCCGGTGTCGCTCGACTCGGTCTGGATCCGCAGCAGCTGCTTGCGGTAGTTCCACTCGTACAGTGCCTTGGCCTCGTCGAGGCCCTCGTAGCACTGCAGGCGCACGAGCCGCCGGTCGAGGTAGCGGGCGAGCGCCTTGGCCAGCTCGGTCTTGCCCACGCCCGCCGGCCCCTCGACCAGGATCGGCTTGCCGAGCTTGGTGGCGAGATAGGAGACGAGCGCGGTCGAGGCGCCCGGCAGGTAGCCGGCCTCGCGCAGGCCGTCGTTCACCTCTTGCACGGATGTTGGCTCGGGAATGCTCATGGCTGGGGCTGCCGCGAAATATAAGGGCCTGTGCGATGCTCGCCGCGGGGATGATCGTCGTCGCCTCCCAGGCCTCGCACCTGACGCTGTTCGAGATCGCGCTCGGGTTCGGGCTGCTGATCGGCGTCTTCGGGCACATCATCAAATCTCGCACGCTGGTGATCACCGGGATCCTGCTGATCGGCGCGCTGAGCGTCTACTTCTCGTTCGTGCTGCAGCCCGGGGGGCACTGATAGGCCCTTGGGCGTGGTCAGCGGGGCGCTCACTCGTCGGGCTCCAGCGGGATCGTCAGCTGCTCGTCGTGGATCGCCGGCCGGGGCTCGGGGGGGTCGGTGGCGTCGGTGGTGTCGGGCTCGGGGGTCGGCTTCGTCGTGGCGGCGGTTGGGGCTGTCGCGGCTCGTGTGGTCTTGGCGGCCTTGGCGGGCGGTGCGGTCGGGTCCGGCGTGGGCGGCGGCACGATGCGAGCGCGCCGGCGCCGGCCCGCTGCGGTCGCGGGCGGCTCGGCCACCGCGGTGGGGGCCTCAGAGCCCTCGGCGGCAGCGGCGGCCGGCCGCCGTCGGGTGGGCATCGGCTCGGTCGGGGCCGGACTCGGAGCGCGCGGGGGCTGGGGCTCGCTGCTGACCGGCTCGCCTCCGCCCGGCTCGCCGGGCAGCGGCGGCTCGGGCTGGTGAGCGGCGCGAATCCGGTTTCCGGCGTACGCCATCAATGCCGCCACCGCGAGCGCGACGAAGATGCCCCACTCGATGCCGGAGATGGTCGCGCCCTGTCCGTGCAGGTCGGTGCTCTGCTTGTCGAAGATGCGCCAGATCACGAGCAGACAGGTCCACACGCCGGCGGTCATCACCACGAACCCGTCGCCGCCGGGGACGTGGAAGGCGTTGCCCTCGGCGCGCTTGAACAGAAGTAGGAGGACGCCGGCGGCGACCAACAGCACCGCCGCCTCGACGGGCGAGAAGGCGCCCCAGCCGGTCACCGACGTGCTGATGTCGATCGGCTTCTTGGACGTCGTGTCGAGCAGCGTCTCCTGGTACCAGGGCAGGAACAGCGAGGCGAACAGGCCGATCGCCGCGATCGCGGCTAGTCGCCGATCCGGAGACAGCAGATTCCATGCGCGGTGGACCCGACCGACGCCTGCGCCGGCCCTCCGGGCCGCTGACGGCGCCGGGCGTTCGGTGCTCATGTTCTCGCGCCGGTGCCCGTTCGCTCCAGCGGGACCCGGGCGGTGAGAGTCCTGGTGCGGGCCACCCGCGGATTGTAGGCACCCGCATCCCGGCGGGGGTGGATGCGGGTCCGGTGGCGGACGGCGCGCGGGGTGGCCGGGCGGGGCGCACCGCGGCGCCGGGCGGGGCGCGCCGCGGCGCCGGGCGGGGCGCGCCGCGGCGCCGGCCGGCGCCTACAGGATCGGAATGTCCTCGACCTCGGCCGGCTCGGTCCGGTTGCGCTCGATCCGCTCCAGGTACCAGTCGATCAGCGCCCGGACCGCGATCAGCAGCTCGCGGATCGCCTCCGCCAGGCGACGCTGGAGCTCCGGGGGGATGAGATCCCGGAGCGACTGGACGACGTGGACCAGGAGCTCGGTCTCGCCGCCGCCCCCGGGCTCACCGGCGGAGTCGGACTCGGTCCGCGGGATCTGCCACCCGGCCGGGGGAACGCGGCCGGCGGCCGACGCGGCGGACCGAGCCGCCTCCGAGATCAGCCGCTCCGCGGCCTCCGAGGCCCGGTCGAGGCGCTGCTCGAGCCGCCGCAGCGCGTCATGCGCGGTCGTGGGGCCGGTGCTCGGCGCGCCGGCGGCGTCGGTGCCGGGCGCGCCGGCGGCGTCGGTGCCGGGCTCGCTCGCGGCGGGCGCGCCGGCGGCGCCGGTCTCAGCGTCGTCGTGACTCGGGCCGTTGGGAGGATCGTGGCGCTCCATCGAAGGTCACCTCCAGCGCGCCATCCTCGAACGTCGCCTCGCTGGGACGGAAGCCGGCGAGCGCGGGGGGGAGCATGATAGTTCGCTTCTGGTCGCCCACACCGACGATCAGCTCGAGCCCGATCTTCTTCAGCGAGATCTCGCCCTTGCGCGCGAACGGCAGCGCCAGCCGCAGTCGCGCCTGATCCTCGTCGACGATGATCTCCTGGGTGATCGAGCTGTGCAGGACGGCGTGGGCCTCGTGCTCGGCGAACAGCTCAGCCGCGAGCCGGTCGAGCATCTCGGAGCCGATGACCTCCTGCTCGAAGTACGGCGCTCGCAGCACCGGCACCGGAGAGAAGGCGGACTCGACCAGCTCCAGGTGCTCCTGCTGCAGCTGCCGCCAGGTGCCGAAGTAGGCGCCGACATCCTCGGGGAAGATCCGGTTGACGACCACCGCGTCGGTCACGTAGCCGTACAGGTTCAGGTAGGTGAAGGTGCGCATCGCCTCCCCGATCACCATCTTGTCCGGGTTCATGACCAGCCTGATCGTCGAGCGCTCGCTATCGCGGAGGATCTCGTTCATCGAGATCAGGTTCTCCGACAGCCGCTGGATGTCCGCGAACACGGCCGCGCTCGGGAGCGGGATGTCGAGCAGCGAGCGGGCGATGGGCCGCGCCGCGGCCAGGATCTGACGCTCCATCGGGAACACCTTCTCGATCCACCAGCGCGCGACGTCGGGGAACGAGAGCAGGCGCAGCGTCTCCCCGGTCGGCGCGCAGTCGACGATGATCGCGTCCCATTCGTCGGCCCGGTGCTGGGCCTGCAGGCGCAGCAGCGAGAACAGCTCGTCCATGCCCGGCGGCACGGTCAGCTCCTCGGCCGAGATCCGGTCCACGCCGCGCTCGATCAGCAGCTCACCGAGCCAGTCCTGCACGCCCGACCAGTGCCGCTCCATCTCCTCCTGCGCCTTGACCTCCTGGCCCCAGAGCCGGTCGGCGACTTGCGTCGCCTCGCCCGACAACGCGGCCCCCAGCGATTCCGAGAGGCTGTGCGCCGGATCGGTCGAGATCACCAGGGTGCGCAGCCCCGACGCGGCGCACCGGCGGGCTGTGGAGGCCGCCACCGAGGTCTTGCCGACCCCTCCCTTGCCGGTGTACAGGATCGTCCGCGGGCGCATGGTGCCGCGAGTCTAGGCGGCTGTCGTTCGGGGGCCCGCGTTGCCGGTGGCTGGTGCTGTGTGGCGTTGAAGGGCTTGCTGGGGGAGGCGGTGTGAGGCCAGCCGGCGGGCGGGGTCGGTGCCTGGCGTAGCAGCGGTCCCGCGGGAGGGTGGGCCGATTACGTGCAACAGGCGCAAGGAATCGGCCCACCCTCGCTCGAACCCTGTGCGGTTGCCTCCCCAGACGCCTTTCCGCCCAGGCCGCCCGGCCAGCGTCGGTCGGCGACGGCGGCCGAGGACCGAATGGCAGCGGCCGCGAGGGCCACGCCGAACAGGCGCCTGAGCACCGACCCAGTGCTAGATTCGGATCCGTTCCTGCGCCACCGCTGAGGAGAGAGTTTCACGATGGATGATCGGATTCGGGGCATTAGATCCGCACTGGTGCTGCTCGGAGCGGCGCTGGCGCTCGCCGGCCTGGCGGCCTGCGGGAGCGACTCCAGCGGCCAGGCGCAGTCCCTGCTCAAGCAGACCTTCAGCGGCCCGCACAAGGTGCAGAGCGGCAACCTGACGGTGAATCTGACCATCACGCCGTCCGGTTCGACCACCCTCACCGGCCCGGTCAGCCTGTCCTTCGGCGGACCGTTCCAGAGCCTCGGCAACGGCAAGCTCCCCGAGTCGGCGTTCACCGTGACGGTCAGCGCGCTCGGCAAGACCGGCGCCCTCGGACTGCTGTCGACCGGTGACCAGGGCTACGTGAGCCTCCAGGGCACCAGCTACCAGCTCCCGGCGGCGACCTTCCAGCGCCTCGAGTCGAGCTTCTCGGGCCTCACCTCCTCGAGCACCGGCTCGGGCGCGAACTCCGGTGCGCTCGGCAAGCTCGGGATCGACCCGCTCAAGTGGCTCACCAACCCGACGATCGTCGGCAGCGACACGATCGGCGGTGCGGACACGACCCACATCCGGGCGGGCATCAACGTGGCCGTGCTGCTGGGGGATCTCAACACCTTCCTCCAGAAGGCGTCCTCGCTCGGCGTTCCGAACGCGAGCAAGATCCCGAGCAACATCTCGGAGTCGACCCGGAACAAGGTGGCCAGCACGGTGCAGAACCCGAGCGTCGACGTGTGGACCGGCAAGAGCGACAAGACCGCCCGCAAGGTCACGATCCAGCTCACGCTCCCCGTCACCGGGCAGGTTTCGAGCGTGCTCGGAGGCCTTCACTCGGCCCAGATCGCGCTGACCCTGGAGTACGCGAACCTCAACCAGCCGCAGACGATCACCGCGCCGACGACCGTGCGGCCGTTCAACGAGTTCACCGCGAAGCTGCAGGTGCTGGCCCAGTCGCTGCAGGGTGCGCTCGGCGGCATCGCCGGCGGCGCGGCCGGCACCGGGAGCACCGGGAGCACCGGGAGCACCGGGAGCACCGGCGCGACGGGCGGCTCGGCGGGCGCGACCGGGACGACGGGATCGTCATCGAGCGTGCAGAGCTACGCGCAGTGCATCCAGGCCGCCGGCAACGACATCTCCAAGATGCAGGGCTGCGCGAAGCTGCTCAACAACGGCGGGTAAGCCCGACCGGGGCCGCGAGCCCTCAGACGGGCCGGGGGCGGCAGGAGCCGTCATGCGGGCCGGGGGCGAATGCGCCCCCACAGGCCGGCGAGGCCCTACTCGCGCCCGATCTCCTGGTGGTCCTCTTCCAACTCGTCCTCGGGGCCGTCGTCATCCATCTCGGTGATCGAGTTGGCCGCGCCGGGGTGGTAGTGGACCTGGAACTTCTCGAGGAGCTCGTCGCGACGATGCTCGTCGACCGGCACCTCGTCGGAGATCAGGACCCAGTCAGCGCCCTCGAACTCCTCCATGTTGAAGATCTCCGCGTCGAGCTCGGGGGAGTCGTCGACGATGACCAGGACCTCGGTCTGGGGATTGAAATAGCTCCCCGGGCGGTTGAGGATCTCGTCGAGCTCGAACTGGCGTGAATCGACCATCTCGGTGGAGCCTAGACTAAAGCTCGCCCAAGCTGGCGATCTCACGCGCGATCTCGGCCTCCACGTCGAGTGGAGGCTTGCCGGCGCGGGCGCGGCGTGCGTTGCGCGCGTGCACCAGATCCCGGATCTCGGCCCGCAACTCGTCGTCGATCTGCGGGGCGGTGAGCCGTTTGAGCTCGTCCTCGACGTCGATCGCCGGCTCGCCGCGCCGCCGCCGGCGCTCGTTGCGCGCCTCGAGCAGCTCGCGGATCTCCGTGTCGCGCTCGAGCAGCGCGGCTGCAGACCGCCTGCTGGGTGCGCTCGACAGATCGCTGTCGAGCAGCAGCCGGTTCTTGCCGTAGTCATCCCACGCCTTGCCGCTGGCCACGAGCGCGAAGAAGCCCAGCACAATGCCCACACCGCACACGACCCAGACGACCGTTGCAAACGTGCTCTGCACCGCTTAAGTGTTACGCACTTCGGCCGCGCCGACGCGGGATTCCGCTCCATATCCGACCGCCGCGAAAGGTTCTCTGTGCGCGCCGGTCGGGATCGGGTACCCTGTGAGTACGGAGATTGACTGACTAGTCAATCTCCGTAGCGCTCAGGGCGACCGAGGCTTGGCTCCGGGCGACCGAGTCCCTACGACAACAACGCGACGCCCACCAGAGCGCCCACTTTCAAGGAGATCATTCACGTGGTCGATTTCACCCTCACCGACGAGCAGAAGAGCATGCGCGAAATGGCGCACGACTTCGCCGAGAAGGAGATCCGTCCCGTCGCCTGGGAGTACGACAAGGACGGCACCTGGCCGCAGGAGATCATCGACAAGGCGTGGGAAGTCGGGCTGATGAACAGCCACCTCCCGGTCGAGTACGGTGGACCCGGCCTGGGCTACCTCGACGGGGCGCTCATCGAAGAGGAGATCGCCTGGGGTTGTTCGGGCGTCGGCACCTCTTTGTCCTGTAACGGCCTCGCGACCGCCCCGATCGGGCTCGCGGCCTCCGAGAAGCTGAAGAAGGAGTACCTCGGGCGCCTCAGCGAGGCCCCGCTGCTGGCCGCGTTCTGCCTGACCGAGCCCGACGCCGGCTCCGACGTGTCGGGGATGAAGACCACGGCCACTCGCAAGGGCGACAAGTGGGTCATCAACGGCTCCAAGTGCTTCATCACCAACGGCGAGTACGCCAACTACTACACGGTGTACGCCAAGACCGACAGGGAAGCCGGCCACCGCGGCATCTCCTGCTTCATCGTGCCCCGTGACTCCGGCGTGGTCGTCGACAAGCACGAGGACAAGATGGGCCAGCGCGCCTCGAACACGGCAACGATCACGTTCCCCGAGTGCGAGATCCCGCTCGACCACCTCGTGGGCGAGGAGAACAAGGGCTTCAAGATCGCGATGATGACGCTCGACCGGACCCGCCCGGGTGTCGCCGCGATGGCCACCGGCGTCGCCCGCGCAGCGATGGAGTTCGCGGTCGCCTACTCCAAGGAGCGCGTCCAGTTCGGCGTGCCGATCGCGATGCACCAGGCAATCCAGTTCATGATCGCCGACATGTCCACCAAGGTGTACATGTCGCGTCTGGCGACCTGGAACTCGGCCGTGTTGCTCGATCAGGGCCGCCGCAACACGCTGGAGTCCTCGCACGCCAAGCGCTTCGCCGCCGACTCCGCGATGGAGGTCACCACCGACGCCGTCCAGGTCTATGGCGGCTACGGGTTCATCAAGGAGTACCCGGTCGAGAAGCTGATGCGCGACGCAAAGATCCTGCAGCTGTACGAGGGCACGGCCCAGATCCAGCGGCTCGTGATCGCTCGCGAGACCCTGCTGCCGCGCCGCGTGGACGAGCCCGCAACCGCAAACGCGTAACGCGCCCGCGCGAGCGCCCGCTCGCCGCAGGCACCAGGATTGGAATCGGGGCCGCCTCCGGCGGCCCTTTTTCTGGTCCGCGCCGGACCGGGCCGCTGGGTAGGGGCCCCACCGAGCGATAGATTCCGCACCATGACCGAGCCCTCGGGTGTGCGCGTCTCCGACGAGGACCGCGAGCGCGCCGCCGACGCGATCCGCCAGCACTTCGCCGCCGGGCGTCTCACCGACGAGGAGCTCAACGACCGCGTGAGCGCCGTCTTCAGCGCCCGGACCGTGGATGAGCTGCAGTCGGCGCAATCCGACCTACCGAAGCTTCCCATCAGTCCCGCCCAGCAGCGCGCGGAGCTCGCGCAGCGCCGCGCCACCCTGCAGCGTCACCTGCTGCAGCAGGCGGGTGGATCGGTCGGCGTGTTCGCACTCTGCACGTTCATCTGGCTGAGCTCGGGCGCCAACGGCCAGTTCTGGCCCATGTGGGTCGCGCTCGTGGCCGTGATCGCGCTGGCCCGCAACGCCTGGCGCCTCTACGGCCCGGCTCCCGAGCTCGACACGGTCGAGGCCGAGGTGACCCGGCGCAACCAGCGCGCCATCGAGCGCACGCAGCGGCGCAGCGAGCGCCGGGGTGGCGGCCGCAGTGGCGATCCGGAGCAGTGAGGGCCAGGCGGTCCTGAACCCGGCTACTCCGTGGTGCTGAACTCCCAGATTGCGATCGCCAGCATGCCCAGGCCGAGCAGCAGGATCATCCCGGCCTCGAGCAGGCCCGGCACGTGCCAGCCGAACCAGGTCACGCCGGGATTGAGCACCTTCTGTGCCAGCGGGTTGGTGTGGATGTGGTCGAAGATCAGCTTGCGCATCGGGTCCACGGCGTAGGTGAGGGGGTCGAAGCGGTTGAGCACCGCCAGCCAGGCCGGCAGGCCGGCGACCGGGAACAGCGCGCCGGAGATGAAGAACATCGGCATCACGACCATCTGCATGACGCCCATGAAGGCTTGCATCTGGTTGATCCGCGCGGCGACCATGACGCCGAAGGCGGTGATCGAGAACGCGAGCAGGAGCTGCAGCGCGAGGATCTCGATGATCAGCACGGGGGCGTAGGGGACCTTCACGAATCCGGCCAGGCAGATCACGATCGCGCCCTGGATGCTCGCCACGGTGGCGCCGCCCAGGCACTTGCCGATCACGATCGAGCTGCGACGGATCGGGGCCACCATCATCTCCCGCAGGAACCCGAACTCCCGGTCCCACACGATCGAGGCGGCCGAGAACATGGCCGTGAACATGACCGAGACGCAGAGGATCCCGGGGTAGATGAACGTCTTCAGATTGACGCCGTGCGTGCTCGTGCTCGACAACCGCTGCAGGCCCGACCCGAGGATGAACAGGAACAGCAGCGGCTGGACCAGCGAGGTGACAATCCGCAGCTTGTCGCTGCGGAAGCGGATCAGCTCGCGCTTCCAGACGATCTTGATCGCGCGCAGCTCCGACGCGATGCTGCGCTGGGGGACATGGACGCGGGCTACGGGCTGCGCCACGGCGGCCGCGGCGCCGCCGGACTGCGGCCGGTCGGTGGTCGTGCTCATCGTCTCCCCCCCGTCATCATCTGCATCATCGCCCGGTTGGTGGCCTTGGCGCTGTCCTCCTCGGCGTCGCGAATCGAGGTGCCGGTGTAGGACATGAACACGTCATCGAGCGTCGGTCGCGACACGCTCACCGAGCGAATCGGAACGCCCAGCTCGGCGAACAGGCGAGGCACAAACTCCTCGCCACTCGGCACCCGGAACGTGACCGCGCCCTCCGAGATCATGGCCTCGAGCCCGAACCGGTCGGCCAGGGCGGCGATCGCCGCCGGGTCGTCGGCGGTGTGGATCCGGACCGTGTCGGCGCCGACGCGCTCCTTGAGCACCTCGGGCGAGTCGAGGGCGACGATCTGGCCGTGATCCATGATCGCGATCCGGTCGCACCACTCGGCCTCGTCCATGTAGTGGGTGGTGAGGAAGATCGTGATGTCCTCGGCTTCCTTCAGCTCCCGGATGTAGGTCCAGATCGACCGCCGCGTCTGCGGGTCGAGGCCGATCGTGGGCTCGTCCAGGAACAGCACCCGCGGCGAGTGCAGGAACCCGCGTGCGATCTCGAGCCGGCGGCGCATGCCGCCGGAGAAGTTGCGCACCGGCGAGTCCTTGCGCTCCCACAGCCCGACCATCTCGAGGACCTGCTTCATCCGATCGGGGACGAGGCTCGACTGCACGCCGTAGAGCTCGGCGTGCAGGCGGAGGTTCTGCTCGGCGGTCAGGTAGCCGTCAAGCGTGGGGTCCTGGAACACGAGCCCGATGTTGCGGCGCACGTCGTCGCGCTCGCGCACGACGTCGTGCCCGGCGACGCTGGCGCTGCCCGAGGTGGGCTTGGCCAGCGTGCAGAGCATGTTGATCGTCGTCGTCTTGCCGGCTCCGTTGGGGCCGAGGAACCCGAACACCTCGCCCGGCGCCACCTCGAAGTCGACGCCCCGCACTGCCTCGATCTCGCCGTAGGACTTCGTGAGGCTCTTGACCGAGATCGCGGGCGGGGCGGTCGAGCGGTGGTTGCCTGCGGACACGGGTACGAACGTTACGCGGTCAGTCACCCGCGTCCTCGGCCAGGATCCGGTACAGCGCTCGCTTGCACTCCTTCAACGTCTCGCGGGCGGTGGCGATCTGCTGCTCGTCGCCGGCCTGGACGACCTGCGTCGCGGCCACCGCGATCTGTCCGATCAACGAGCGCAGATCGAGGCCGGTCTCGTCGTCGGGGTCCGCGGCGTGCTCCCACGGGGGCGCCTGGTCGCCGCGCTCACTGAGCTGGGCCCGTCCCTGGTCCGTGATCTCGAACAGCTTCGAGCCGTCGCGCTCGACCGAGCGCACGAGCCCCTCGTCCTCGAGCTGCGCGAGCGACGGATACACCGAGCCGGGGCTGACCCGCCAATGCCCGCCGCTGCGCTCCTCGATTGTCTGCATCAACTGGTACCCGTTGCGCGGCTCCTCGTCGAGCAGCATCAGCAGCGCGGTCCGGACATCGCCGCGGCGCTTGCGCCCGCGACCGCCGCCGAACGGTCCGCCCATGCCCATCGGACCGCCCCACGGCGGGCCGCCGAAGCCGTGGCGCCCGCGTCCGCGCTCGCCGGGTCCGCGCATCCAGAACGCCCGCGGGCCCCAATCGCCCTGATCCCATTCACCCTTCATCGCCTTGCCTCCGGACAATCGATTGTGATAGGTCAACGATATATCGTGATACGTCTCTTGTCAAGGCGACGCCGGCGACCGCGATAATCAGACCCGTGGCGTCCTCGGGGTCCAGTCGACGAGCCCGCGAGGCGGCAGCGGTGTCCGCCTCGCTGGAGCAGGCTGCGCTCGCGGCCGGCGCCCGCAGCGCGGATCTCGTCCCCGGCGACGCGCTCGAGCCCCCCACCGGCACACGACGGCCGGCGGGTCGCGGCACGGCGGACCCGCTCGTCGGCGAGCTTCGCCGCGCCGGGCTGCTGCCGCTCCTGGTCCTTCACTACGTCTCGCAGGAGCCGTGCTACGGCAACCAGCTGATGGACCGGATCGGTGCCCTCACCGCCGGCGCCGTGGCGGTGAACCCGAATACGATGTACCCGCTGTTGCGCTCGCTCGAGGCGAAGGGGCTGATCGCCGGGGCGTGGGAGCACCCCGAGCGTCGCAGTCGCCGCTTCTACCGCCTGACCGCGGCCGGTGAGGCCGAGCGCCGGCGGCTCGCCGCGCAGCTGACGCCTCACCTCGACACGATCGCCACCACGATCGACCTGATCCGCCGGGAGCTGCTCGACCGCTGATGAGGGCCGTTCGGGCAGCGATGGCCTTTCCGTCCACCGTGCACGAGGCCGAGAGCCTCTGGTACGACACGACCCGCTGGCCGACCTGGGTCGACGGACTCGCGCACGTGGCGAAGGTCGAAGGACCGTGGCCAGGGCCCGGATCGGTCGTGATCTGGGACTCGAACCCGGCCGGCCGGGGCCGCGTGGTCGAGCGGGTGGTCGCGCACGAGCCGCTCGGCGGCCAGACCTCCGAGGTCGAGGACGACTCGATCCGCGGTCGCCAGAGCGTGGCGTTCGCGCCGGCGGAGGGAGGGGTGGAGGTGGAGCTCATGCTCGCCTACGAGATCAAGCAGCGCTCGATCGTGACCCCGCTCGTCGACCTCGTGTTCATCCGGCGGGCGATGACGATGTCGCTGGCGAGCACCCTGCGACGGTTCGGCGTGGAGCTCGAGGCGACACGGGACCTCGGGCTGGCTTCGTAGCGCCCACGGGACCGATCAGTCGTCAGCCGGGGATGATCGTGAAGGTGGTCCGCTCCGGGACCGAGGCCTTGGTGCCTGGGAGCGTGGCGGACACCGTGAGCGTATGGCGGCCGGGAGCAGCGGATTGGGACGGCCGCCACGCCCGCGCGCCTCAGCGCGCTGGCTAGTGCCACGTCCCGCCGGTCGACGCGGCAGACCCTGCCGACCCGGCTGAAACGGCCGACCCGGCTGAGACGGCTGGGACGGCCGACCCGGCCGCCTTCAGGCTGCCGCCCGACCCCACCTTGTAGGTGTGCGTGACCGCGGTCGTCTGCCCGTCACTCTGCTGGGCGGTGACCGTGAACGTGTAGGACCCCGCCTTGCTGGTGGAGATCCGGGCGCCGCTCGCCGTGGTCCCGACGCAGGAGGTCAGAGTCGTGCCGGTTGCCGCCGTGCAGCTGTAGTTCGCGGTGACGATCTTGCCCACCGGGTAGGTCGCGCCGTTGGGCGGAGCGGTGATCGTGACCGTCGGAGCGGGGCGGCCGCTGATCGTCCAGGTGTAGGTGGCTGAGCTCGTCTTGCCGGTGGCGTCGGTGGCCACGACGGTGAACGTGTGACCGCCGTGAGCGAGCCCGGTGTAGCTCTGGCTGGTGGGGGGCGACGTGCAGAGACCCAGCGCACCACCGTCCCGCTGGCATTGAACCGACGCCACCGCGTCGGTGGTGGAGAAGCTGAAGGTGGCGCTGGTCTGACCCGTCGTGGTCGGTGGCCCGGACGTGATCGTGACCCCGATCGGGTTCGGATCGAGCTTGATCACCGAGATCGTGCCCGTCAGCGTGGGGCCACCGGCCTGCCCTGGGTACGGGGGGTAGGTCGAGTTGCTCTGTGTCGACAGGTAGGGCGAGTTCGCGATCACGTAGCCACCGGTCGAATCCAACGCGAGCCCCGTGGTGCGGTGCAGGTGCGCGCTGTCGGTCAACGAACCGGCCAGGCGCGGACTGAGCGGGTTGGAGATGTCGACCGCCGAGATCGCGTCTGACGACGAGCCCGAGACGAAGGCGAAGTTGCCGCGCACTCGGAGGCGGTAGGCGCCGTCCAGCGCGCCGGCGGCGACGGTACCGACGACCTTCGGGGCGAGCGGGTTGGTGATGTCGACCGTGCTGACCCGTCCGTTGGGCCCGATCTGGTCGGCCACGTAGGCGTATTTGCCCTGCGTAGCGACGTCCACCGGGAAGTTGAGCGTTGTGGAGCCCTGAAGCGACGCGACGATCTTCGGGGCGAGTGGGTTGGAGATGTCCAACACGGTCAGTCGGTTGGAGTAGGAGGCCGTCACGTAGGCATAGTTGCCCGAGATCGCGACCGAGTCGGCGTGCTGGAGGACGTTCTGGCCGGTCCACGGTGCGGGTAGCGATCCGTTGTCGATATTGGCCACGATCTTCGGACCGTGGACGTTGGTGATGTCGACGACGTCGAAGGCGCCGGCGCTCTTGAGCGGTGAGGTCGGCTGGCCCGAGAGCAGGCCCTGCGCGGCGACGAACGCGTAATTCCCCGAGACCGCGATGCCATACCCGCCGAACAGATGGGTGGGGTCCTGCACCGTGCCGACGATCGTGGGCTGGGCCGGGTTGGTGTGGATGTCGAGGATCGTGAGGCTGTTGCCGGTGCCGTCGTCGTTGCTGGAGGAGCTGGCGTTCCGGTTCTTGCTCACGACGAACGCGTAGCCGCCGGCGATGGTGACATTCGTGCCGGCAAACAGCGAATTCGCCGGAGTCGGCCCGCTCGACCCGGCGACGAAGGGGCTGCCCGGACTTGAGATGTCGATCGCGGTGAGCGCGCCGGCGTAGTAGGCCGTCGTGTAGGCGTAGTTGCCAGACGCCGCCACCGACACGGCGCCCGACAGGCTGGTCGAATTGCTCACCGAGCCACCGCCGGGCCCCGGGGCGAGGACCGGCTGCGCCGGGCTGGCCGCGAGCGCCGCGGGCGCGACCCACAGCAATGCCGCTGCGATCAACGGCGCCGCGAGGCGAGCAAGCGGTCGCCTGCGGTCTCGCGCTCTGTGGGCCCAGCTGATGCTCTGGTCCGTCAACTTTGCCTCCCCGATCGAGACGACGTATCCGAGCGCGGCATCACAGACGGCCTGACAAGGGACGGCGTGATGCTCGTCGGCTTCGGCATCCCGGGTCATCCCGTAGACCCGGCCGCAGGCCCTCCGCGTCGAGCCCCGCGCGACTAGACTTGCGCGCGGCGCCGCCTCAGCGGGGCCGTACGTACCAATCCCGACACGACCAAAGCAGAGGCTCATGTTCGTCTTCAAAGCCGCCGTGGTCGGCGCGGGCACGATGGGCGGCGAGATCGCGCACGCGATCGCGAACGCCGAGATTCCCGTCGTGCTCAAGGACGTCGATCAGAAGTTCGTGGATCTCGGTCTCGAGAAAGCCCGCTCGCTGTGGCAGGGCCAGGTCGACGCGGGCAAGCTGGAGGCCGCTGAGGTCGACCGCAAGCTCGCGCTGATCACCGGCGCCACCGATTATGAGAGCTTCGGCGACGTCGACTTCGTGGTCGAGGCGGTGCCGGAGAGGATGGACATCAAGCAGGCCGTGTTCTCCGAGCTCGACGAGGTCACGCCGGGACACGCGATCCTGTCCTCCAACACCTCCTCGCTCTCGATCACCGAGCTGGGCGAGGCCACGAGCCGGCCCGACAAGGTGGTCGGCTTGCACTTCTTCTTCCCCGCCTCGGTGATCCGCCTGATCGAGGTGATCGAGGGCGACGACACCTCGCCGGAGACCGCGCTGGCCGCGACCAACTTCGCGCAGGCGATCAGGAAGATGCCGATCCGCTGCGGCGAGGCGCCGGGCTTCGTCGTGAACCGGATCCTCAACTCGGCCATGTCGGAGCTGTGGCGATTCCAGGAGGAGTCGGGAGCCGACATCCCGGAGCTCGACAAGATCGTGGCTGAGTTCAAGGCAGCGCCGATGGGCCCGTTCCGCCTCTCCGATGTGCTGGGCCTCGACACGGTCCTCCAGGTCGTCGAGTGCCTCCGGGAGTCCTACGGCGATCGGTTCTTCGTCCACAAGCAGATGCAGGAGCTGGTTGCGGCCGGCGACCTCGGCGCCAAGACAGGGAAGGGCTTCTATGAGCACGGCAACTGAACTCGATCCTGCAGCGCTGGTCGACCGCCTCACGCTGAAGGCCCTGGTCGAGGCCTGCCTCGTGCTCGAGGAGGGCATCGCCTCGATGAAGGACATCGACCTGGGCGTGATGGCCGGAGCCGGGATCATCCCGCCGCCGTTCGCCCGGGCCGATCAGGCCGGGCTCGACGACGTGCTCGTCAAGCTCGAGCATGCCGCCCGGGAATGGGGTCCGGACTTCGAGCCCCCGGTCATCCTCCGCCGCCTGGTCAACCAGGGTCGGCTCGGGGTCAAGAGCGGACAGGGGTTCTTCTCCTACGCGCGCCCCGACGCCGGCTGGGACGAGAGCCCGGTCAAGCTGGAGGCACGGGACGAGATCGCGATCGCCTGGATCGACAATCCGCCCGCGAACTCGATCTCGCCGGAGACGGTGGCGGCGCTGCACAAGGTCTGGGACGCGGTCACCCGGGCGGGCACGATCCGCGCCCTGGTGATCGCCTCGGCGAACCCGATGCTGTTCTGCGCCGGCGCCGACATCAAGGCGTTCACGAAGATGGATGCGTCCGGCGGCAAGGACCTGGTTGACCAGATGCACGCGCTGCTCCGCTCGATGGAGACCTCCAGCGTGGCCACCATCGCCGCCGTGAACGGGCTCGCGTTCGGCGGCGGCTGCGAGCTCGCGATGGCCTGCGACATCCGCATCGCCGCCGAGTCGGCGACGTTCGGCCAGCCGGAGATCAACCTCGGCATCGTCCCGGGCTTCGGCGGCACGCAGCGGCTACCCCGCCTCGTCGGCGAGGCGCGCGCCCTCGAGATGAACCTGACCGGCGACGCGATCTCCGTCGGGGAGGCCTACGAGTTCGGGCTCGTCAACCGCGTGGCGCCCGATCATGAGCTCCTCGACACGGCACTGGCCTGGGCGCGGAAGCTCGCCGGTCAGGCTCCGCTGGCGATCGAGCAGATCAAGCGTGTCTCGGGCGCAGGGGACCTGGACGCGGGCATCGAGGCCGAGAAGCGCGCGTTCGCCACCGTGTTCGCCTCCGAGGACGCGCACGAGGGGATCTCGGCCTTCCTGCAGAAGCGTCCGGCTCGGTTCCAGGGCAAATGAGCGCGACGGCCGCGGCGGCGGGACAGCTCGCCGATCTGATCCGGGAGGCCGGCTCGGTCGTCGCGCTGACCGGCGCGGGGATCTCGGTGCCGTCCGGGATCCCCGATTTCCGCTCGCCGCGGACCGGCCTGTGGGAGAACGTCAACCCGATGGAGGTCGCGCACATCGACGTGTTCCGGCGAGATCCCGAGCGGTTCTGGCTGTTCTACGGGGAGCGCTTCCAGTCGCTCGAGCACAAGCAGCCCAACCGCGCTCACGAGGCTCTGGCCGAACTCGAGCGCGCCGGGCTGCTCGACGCGGTGATCACGCAGAACATCGACCGGCTCCACGCTCGCGCGGGCACCCGCGAGCTGGTCGAGGTGCACGGGACGATCGCGCACTCATCGTGCCTGGTCTGCGGGTGCCGCTACCCGCTCGCCGACGTGCGGGAGCGCCAGGCCTCCGAGGACGACCGGGTTCCGCGCTGCGAGTGCGGCCAGCCGCTCAAGCCGGATGTGGTCCTGTTCGGCGAGTACCTCCCACCGGTGGCGATGGAGCGGGCCGAGCAGCTCGCCGCCGGGGCTGATCTGATGCTCTGCATCGGTTCCTCGCTCGAGGTCTATCCGGTTGCGCAACTGCCGTCAGTGACGCTCGCCTCAGGCGGGCGGATCGCGATCCTCACGCAGGGCGACACGTCGCTGGACGGCCGGGCGGCGGTGCGCCTGGGCGGGGACATCGTGGACGAGCTCGAGGCGGTCCTGGCCGCCCTGGGGCTCTAGGAGCTCGCCACCGCGCGGGCCCGCAGCGCCGCCTCGATCCGCCCGAGCGTGAGCTCGACCGACGCAAGCGAGTCCTGATCCAGCTCCCCGGCGAGCGCCGCCTGGGCGCCGAGCGCGGCGCTGTCGCGGCGGCCGCGCAGCTCGTCGAGGCGATCCGACAGCGCGCCGGCGGCGGGGTCGAGGGGCAGCTCGGCCAGGGCGGCATCGAGAGCGACGAGGACCTGCAGCGCCGCCTCGCGGCCGCGGGCGTGGTCGAGGTCGAGGCGCGCGCGGAGGGTCAGCTCCTCGCAGGCCAGCGCTCGCTGGCGTCCGTTCAGGATCGCCGCGAGGTGCGCCTGGGGCTGGAGGACCGCGGCGCGTCGCAGCTTGCGCGCAACGGGGACCAGTTCGTGCGCCTCGGTCCACAGTCCCTCGGCCACCTGCTCGCCCGTGCCGAAGCCGATCCTGGCGACGAGCGTGTGGTCGCGCACGATCTCGTGGACGTAGGGGTCCGCGGTGACGAGGCGGAAGGCATGCAGCGCGCGATTGAGCACGGCCAGGCCCTGGCCGAACTCCTCCTCGCCGGCGCCGGCCAGCCAGGCCCGCGCCGCCGCGTCGCCGGCCAGCGGCTCGCCGACGTCGATGATCGTCGCGCGGCCCGTGGAGACGGGCGTCGGCTCCGGCTCGGGCTCGGCCGCACGGCGCCGGCGCTGGGCCAACCGGCGCCGGCGCTCGGCCGCGCCGAGCGTGGCCAGCACCAGCACGTGCGCGGGAGGCGCGGCCGGCGGATCCGCCGGCCGCCGCAGCAGGTACCGGCCGTCAGGTGGTCCGAGCGCCCACGGAAGCTCCACCTGCGCGAACCGGAACAGGTTCGAGGTCGCCGTCAGTGGTCCCGGTCACGCTCAGTCCCGAGCGCCTGCGAGGATCCGTGCCCAGCACCGGGCTCCACTAACCACCGGTTCCCGTGTGGATGGCGTACTTGCTGGGGGTGGTGGGGACGGTGGGCTCGGGGATTTTGCCGATGCGGTCGATGAGGTCGATCCACTGGCCGGGCTGGAGGATCGTGGCGATCTGGGCCGAGAGCTTCTTGTTCTGGCCGAACAGCGGCGTGTAGGTGACCTGGACCCGGTCAGCGTGGTCGGGCAGCGCGAGGGTGTTGGTCTGGCCCTTGTAGCTCATCAGGCTGATGATCTGGTCGGGCCGGAACGTGCCCTGGAGCGTGAGCAGGCGGCGGATCGTGATGTCGGTGATCGAGCCGGTGCCCTGGTGGCCCTGGACCGGGATGCCGTTGATCGCCGAGATGTCCATGCTCGATCCGGTGGCCCCGGCGCTGTCAGTGCTGGTGGAGCCGGTGCCGCAGACCAGGCCGGAGACCGAGGGGTCAAGACCGGAGCCGGAGAGGAACTCGAGCGTGGCGAGGATTCGGCGGTCGACGATGCCGGCCTGGATGTCGCGCCGGCCGCAGTTGTAGATCGGGACGTGCGGGTCGGCTAGCACCCGCTGCTCGAGCTGCTCCTTCGACATGAGCAGAACCTGGCCGATCGTCGGGTTCTTGGCGCCGGGGCCGAAGAACGGGTCCTTGCCGGCGGCGCGGTAGACGGCGGTGGCCTCGAGCAGCTTCCAGCCGTCCAGGATGGGCTTGGGGTCGATCTGCGGCGCGTTCTTGCCGGCGGGCTGGATCTCGAACAGTACATGCGAGGCGAGCTGGGCGGTGGGGGCGGCGAGGCGTCCGAGGATCGTGCCGGCGACCACGATCGACCCGACCTGCAGCGGCTTGAGCGAGTACTCGTTCTTGCCCAGATGCAGCACGCTGGAGAAGTAGTCCTGGAAGCTCGAGATCTGCCCCGCGAGGTTCTGCACCTGCTGCGAGCCACCGGCCGCGAACGACGCCGGCCGCATCGGGTGGGCGAACAGGCGCTCCTTGACGAACGGCACCGACGGGACGGCCGCCGCGGGCTGCTGGTCGGCGCCAGCAGTGTTGCCGGTGGTCGGCAGCGTGATCTTGGATGCGCCGGGCTTGACGGTCGTAGGGGCGGGGACCGCCGCGACATCCTGCTGTCCCGCGCTCGCGGGCGCCTTCGGGGCCGCCACCTGCGCCGTCGGGGTCTTGAGCTCCTGGGCGATCTGCGCGGCGGAGACCTTGACCGGGTTGGGCACCGGATAGTCGGACGGAATCGCTCCGAGCTCCGCGTAGGTGTAGATGTTGCCGGTCGCGTCCTGCAGCTCGATGTACTTACCGAGCTGCTTGCTCTCACCGAGCTTGACGATCTTGCCGTCATTGACCGCGATCACCGGCGAGCCCTGCTTGGCGAAGATGCTCACGCCCTTCGCGTTCGGATCTGAGGAGACCGGGATCGCCGCGTTGGCACCGCGCACCCGCTGGCGGGCCAGCCGCTCCACCGAGTCGTCGGCGTACTTCGCCGGCGCGGCGACCGGGAAATGTCCCTCGACGAGACCGGTCAGCGCGCCGATCAGCTGATCGGGCATCCCGCCGATCAGCTTCGCGCGCAGGAGCACCGACTGCACGTACCAGGAGGCGTGGTTGTAGGCGTAGATCGCGCCCGAGATGTTCTTCGACGCGCCCGCCGCCGCCAGGTATCGCGCGGCGGAGAAGATCGCGTCGACGGGGTTGTACGGGTCGGCGACCCCGTCGCCGTTCGCGTCGACCCCGTACTGCTTGAAGGTCGCCGGCAGGAACTGCATCCAGCCCACGGCCCCCGCCGAGCTCACGCTCAGGTTGCGGCCGTAGTCGGTCTCGATCTCGTTGATCGCCGCCAGTACCTGCCACGGCACGTCGTACTCGATCCCCGCCGCCTGATAGATCGGCAGCAGGAACGGCGGGATCCGGAACGAGTCGATGAAGAAGTTCGGCACCCCGATCGGAGCCGGACCGGGCAGCGAGAACGAGAAGCTCGGATTCGAGGCCGTCGGCACGCCGGCGTTCGTGCGCGTGGGAGCGGTGGACTTCGCGGTCGAGGTTGAGCCGGCGCCGGTGGTCCCCGTCTTGCCCTTCGAGCCGGCGCCGGGGATGGTCACCGTCGGCACCGGACTCGCGTGCTTGTTGATCGAAGGCGTCTGCTTGTGCGCGCCGCCGCCGCTCGGCGGCGTGAAGTGGGGGGTCGTGCTCGGCGGCGCCGTGGTGCCCGTGGTTGGCGTCGACGGTGTCGTCGGTGTCGTCGGCGTCGTCGGTGTCGTCGGCGTCGACGTCGTCGTCGTCGTGGTCGGCGTCGACGCGGGCGCGCTCGCGCACGACTCCGACTCGCCGACCACCGGCAGCTTCACCGGCAGCGACAGGGACGATACCGGCGTTCCAGGCCGCACGTCCACCGCGAACGTGAGCTTCTGACCGCCGAGCACGGTGACCGTGACGACGCACTGCTGCGCGGAGGCGGTGGGAATCGCGGCCAACCCGAAGACACCCACGAGCGTCCCCGCGGTGACGACGGCAACCGAAAGCTTGCGACTCCTCAGCACTGTGACTTATCTACTCCCGCGGCCGCCAGGCTGGGCAGCCCGTCCATGCCACCGGTGGGTGGCAGCGTCCGGCCGGAACCTACTGACTGCCATTGAGGTTTGCAACGCCGAACCGTTCCTGGGAGAGGGGTTTCGTGATCGCCTGGGTCTGACCGCCGGGAAGAGGTCGTGGACGGTCCACAGTGGACGGTCCACAACCCCTCCATCGGCTCGTGTTCTATGGGACCTTAGCCCCGACGGAAGGCGAACGAGCTCTCTCACTCTCAAGTGGAGCTTGACATATGGCCGAGACGGGGCCATGCGCTACAGTCAGCCCCTCTGCAAGCCACCGCCGGAGGCCGATCGAACATGACTGAGGAAAAGGGTCTCCGCGAGCGCGTCACGCGCCAGGGCGAGGAGACGATCGGCAAGCTCGCTCAGGAGCTGCTGGAGAACCCGGTCGTCAGCGGTGCACTGTCGCGGGCGTTCGAGACCCGCGAGCGCGCGATGCGCGCGCAGGAGGTCGCAATGGGGGCGCTCAACCTGCCCTCGGCGAGTGACCTCGAGCGGCTCACCCGCCGCCTGCGCGGGGTCTCGCAGCGCCTCGAGGGGATCGAGGACGGCCTCGACCGACTCGAGCAGCGGATCGAGGGCCTCGGTAACTCGAGCGCGATCGAGCAGCGGCTGAGCGCGATCGAGGCGACGCTCGCCCGCCTGGAGTCGGCGCAGGGCGCTCCCGAGGCGGCGCAGAGCGCTCCCGAGTCCGAGCAGCAGACCGGCTGAGCCGTCCGCTCGGGCGCCGCGCTGAACCGTTAGCCGAGGCGGCCGTCAGCTCAGGCGGCCGCGCCGACGGCAAGCGCGCGCGTCGCGACCGCACCCATCAGCCCCTCGGACCGGCCCAGCTCCTCGGGGCTGATCCGCACGCGCTCCGCCAGCAACAGGTCCGAGACCACGAGGATCGCGGCCGCGTCCAGGCCGCGGCGGGCGGCGAGCGCGAACAGGCAGGCGGTCTCCATCTCCACCGCCATCGCCCCGCGCCCGAGCCAGGCCCGCTCCTGGCCGGCCGGCCCGTCATAGAAGAGGTCGGTCGAGACCACCGCTCCGGAGTGGGCGCCCGGCGGAGCCGCGCTGGTGAGCGCCGACAGCAACCCCTCACTCGCGTGGGTGCGCTCGCCCGCGCCCAGCGCGCGGCTGGTGCCGTCCTCGGACAGCGCCTCGCGCACGACCAGCAGCTCGCCCAGGGACAACGCGCGATCGAGCGCGCCACATGTCCCGACGCGCACCAGACGCCGCGCGCCGAGGTCGGCCAGCTCGGCGATCACGATCGCCGCGCTCGGTCCGCCCATGCCCGTGCTCTGGATCGTCAGCGCCGCGCCGTCGTCGGCTCGCCCCGTGTACCCCCACAGACCGCGATGGTGGTTGAACATCTTCGGCGCCTCGAGCAGGCCCTGCGCCAGCCGCAGCGCTCGCCCGGGGTCCCCGGGCAGCAGCACCCGCTCGGCCAGGTCGGCGGTGGGATGAAGGTGGATCGTCGCGCCCACGGGGTCGCGAGCTTAGATCCTGGGCCGCCGGATCACCCGCGCCGGACCGGCGGGCGGGCCGCCACCCGCGGTTACACTCCCGCGGGATGGCATCACGGCGGCCCGGCGACGCAGCGGACACGGTGAGAAGCGCGGTCGACCGTACCTTCCAGGCGACGCTCGGTGGGGCGCAAGTCACACGCGAGCGCGCGCAAGAGCTCGTCGACGACGTGGCTCAGGCGGCCAGCCGGGTCAGGGACGTGCTCGACGATCTCCGCGTCGCGACCGGTGAGGATGTCCGTTCGCTTCGCTCGAGCATCGAAGCCCTGGAGCGCCGCGTGTCGGAGCTCGAGCGCAAGAGCCCTGAGCACAAGAGCTCTCGTCCCCGCAAGCAGTCCTAGCAGCGCTAGTTCCCGTCTTCCACACCACCGGGGAGCACCAGCCGATGAGCGACGCAGGCGAGCCTCAGCCGACGGGCAGCTTCAAGTCCGATCAGGAGTTCCGCGAGGTGATGGACCGGACCTTCGCGCTGATGAGCGAGGATCCGGAGATGGGCCCGCGGCTGCGCGATGCCGACACGCCGCAGCGGTTCGAGTTCACCGACGTGGACATGGTGGTGAACATCCGTCCGGGCGAGCCGGGCGGGCCCAATCTCGCCTGGGACTGGACGGACGAGATTGATCGGGAGCCGAAGGTGAAGATGGCGATGAGCTCGGATACCGCCAACCGGTACTTCCAGGGCAAGGAGAACGTGGCGATCGCCATCGCCCGGCGCCGGATCAAGGCCGGCGGCGACGTCAAGGCGGCGCTGGCGATCATTCCGATCACGAAGCCGCTGTTCGCGCTCTACCGGGCAATGATCGCCGAGGACTACCCCCACCTCGAAGTCTGAGTCGCGTGGTTGACAGGGGCGCCGATGGCGAGTAAACCTCATGACTCAATCAAGGCAACAGGCCGGATCGTGGATGTGGCCTCGGTTTTGACCGGGCCTGTATCCGCGAGGCGCCGCCGGAAACGTGACGAGCGCCGACGGCCGACGGAGCGGGCCGTGATGCCCGCGGGCGGCGGGGCTTCCTTCGGGTCCCGCCGCCGCTCGTTTCGGACGGCCACCGACGCAGAGCGCACCGCGGCCGGCGATGAGCATCGGTGAGGCAGCTCGCCGAGCGGGCGTGAGGCCGGCCACGCTCAGGCGGCGCTGGGCCCGCGACGGCTTGATCCCGCAGTACGACGGCAGCTGGACGCCGGCCGCCGTCGGCCACGCCCGGGTCGTGGCCCGGATGCGCGGACGGGGTCACTCGCTGCAGGAGATCCGCCAGGCGACCGCGGAGGGGCGCCTGGCGTTCGGCTACGTGGACGTGCTGTTTCCCTCGAGCGAGGTCACCTACACGCTCGCGCAGGCCGCCCGCGAGACCGGACTCGAGCCCGCCCTGATCGAGCGCATCACGACCGCGCTCGGCATCAGCCCCTCTCAGGTCGACGCGCTGAGCGAGGAGGACGTGCAACTGCTGTGCTACGCCGCCGCGGTGCTCACGGCGGGATTCCCGCTCGTCGCGATGCTCCAGCTCGTGCGCGTGTATGGACAGGCGCTGGCCCAGGTCGCGGACGCCGAGGTCAGGCTGTTCCACCTCTATGTCCACGAGCCCCTGATGCGCTCGGGCGTGTCCGGGCTCGAGATGGCCGACGAGATGGAGGGGATGGCGCGGGAGCTGCTGCCGTTCGCCTCTCAAGTGATGGATCACATCCACCAGCGCTACCTGCAGCACTTCGCGGAGCAGGACGTCGTCGGTCACATGGAGGCCGACCTCGACGACGGGGCACTCGACCTCGGGCGGATACGCGTGGCGATCGCGTTCGCGGACCTCGCCGGCTACACCCGGCTGACCGAGGAGGAGGGCGAGCTCCAGGCCGTGGACGCGGTCGAGCGGTTCGTCGAGGCGGTCGCGATCACGCTGCCCGACGAGGCCCGGGTGATCAAGACGATCGGCGACGAGGTGATGATCGTCGGCTCTGACCCGGGGGCGATCGTGGACTGGGCGGTGGGCTTCCAGAGCCTGCAGTCCGAGCGGCCGCTGCCGCGGATCGGGATCCACGTCGGCGTGGCCCTGTATCGGGACGGCGACTACTTCGGGCGCGACGTCAACATCGCCTCGCGCGTGGCGGCCCGCGCGGCCGGCGGCGAGGTGCTCGTGACCCGGCCGGTGGTCGAGCACGCGGGGTCGCACCTCGAGTTCGAGCGGATCGCGGAGGTCAAGCTGAAGGGCTTCAGGGAGCCGACCGAGATCTTCGTCGCGCGCCAGGGCGAGGAGGCGCAGTGAGCTCGGATCCCGGCCGTGCGGCCGGGGACGACGACCTCACCGCCCGGGTGCGGGCCGGGGGCCTGCTGGCGAGCGCCCGGCCGGTGGTGGTGATGCTGTCGGGCGGTCGCGACTCGGTCTGCCTGCTCGACGTGGCTGTCACGGTGGCCGGAGCCGGGGCCGTCTCGGCGCTGCACGTCAACTACGGTCTGCGCGACGTCGCCGACGCCGACGAGCGCCACTGCCTGGCGCTGTGCGAGCGGCTGGGCGTCGAGCTCGAGGTCGCCCGTCCGCGCCGGCCCGAGACCGGGAACCTCCAGGCCTGGGCGCGCGGCGCGCGATACGGCGCGGCGGCTCACGTCGCGACCCGCCGCGGCGCCGATGTGGCCGCGGGGCACACCGCCACCGACCAGGTCGAGACGATCCTGTACCGGCTCGCGTCCTCGCCGAGTCGCCGGGCGCTGCTGGGGATGCGGCCCCGGGAGGGGGCGCTCGTGCGCCCGCTGCTGGGGTTCACCCGCGAGCAGACGGCGCGGCACTGCGCCGCGCGCGGCCTGAGCTGGCGCGAGGACGAGAGCAACGCCGGGGCGGAGTTCGCGCGTGGGCGGGTCCGCCACCGGCTCGTCGCGGCGCTGCGAGAGGTCCACCCAGGCGCCGAGGCGAACGTGCTCGCGCTGGCCGAGCTGCTGCGCGCGGAGGCGGAGGTGCTCGACGCGCTCGTCGACGACGTGCTCGGGGGCGCGACCACGATCGAGCTCGCACGGCTCCGGGGTCTGCACCCGGCGGTGCGCCGGCTCGTGGTCCAGCGGCTCGGCGATCAGGCGGCGGGCGGCCTGGCACCGGGAGTGGCGCGGCGGGCCGAGGAGGTCGTGGCGCTGCCCGACCACGGCACCGCGGCTCTCGACCTGCCGTCCGGGGTGAGGGCGATCGCCGCGCGCGGCGTGCTCCGCTTCGAGCGCACGCCGCCCGCCCGCCCATAAGATCCCATGGCGATGGATGAAGATCCCATGGCGATGGATGACGACTCGATCGGCGAGATCCTCGTCCCCGCCGACGATCTCGCGCGGCGGGTGCGTGAGCTGGCGGCCGATATCTCGCGCGATTACGCCGGGCGGGACCTCGTGCTGATCGGTGTGCTCAAGGGCGCGGTGTTCTTCCTCTCGGATCTGATGCGCCATCTCGAGGTCCCGTGCGAGGTCGACTTCATGGCCGTGGCGTCATACGGTTCCGCGACCAAGTCCTCGGGCGTCGTGCGGATCCTCAAGGATCTCGACGCAGCGATCGAGGGCCGCGACGTCCTGATCGTCGAGGACATCGTCGACTCCGGGCTCACGCTCCAGTACCTGTTGCGCAACCTCGGCGCCCGCAACCCTCGCTCGCTCGAGGTCTGCGCCCTGCTGACCAAGCCGGAGCGGCGGAAGGTCGATCTCCCGACGCGCTATGTTGGCTTCGAGATCCCGGACCGGTTTGCGATCGGATACGGCCTCGACCACATGGAGCACTACCGCAACTTGCCCTACGTGGCAGCGTTGAAGGACTGAGTCGCCCGCGGCACCGCCGCGCAAGTCCGGCTGCGGGCCTGTCGTGGGGCCCAAACCCAGGTGCTACGCTTGATCATCGTCGGTTCTCCACTCCCGCGCAGGAAGCGCAGAATATCTCCATGAGCAGGTTCTTCAAGAGCGCAGCCTTCCCGATCCTGATCGTGGTGGTGCTCGCATTCTTCGCCCAAAAGCTGATTGGAAACTCGACGCACGCGCCGAAGCAGTCCTTCGGGAACCTGCTCTCGGAGCTGAACTCGAACCAGGTCAAGAGCCTGACGATCAAGACCAAGGACAACACGGTCGACGTCACGCTGCTGCCCCAGTACGGAGGCACCAAGTACACGGTCGGGTATCCGGATTCCTACGCCACGCAGCTGATCACGGACGCCCAGGGCCACGTCGCCGACCCGACCCAGTTCGACGTCCAGGGCAAGGCGAGCAACGGCTGGCTCTCGCTGCTGACCTACATCCTCCCGTTCGTCATCTTCATCGGGTTCTGGATCTTCCTCATGAACCAGGTGCAAGGCGGCGGCTCGAAGGTGATGTCGTTTGGGAAGTCGCGCGCCAAACGGCTGTCGGTGGACTCGCCGAAGATCACCTTCCGCGACGTCGCGGGGGTCGACGAAGCCGTCGAGGAGTTGCACGAGATCAAGGAGTTCCTCGAGAACCCGAAGAAATTCCAGGCGCTCGGCGCCCGCATCCCCAAGGGCGTGCTGCTGTACGGGCCGCCGGGCACCGGCAAGACGCTGCTTGCCCGCGCCGTGGCCGGCGAGGCCGGGGTGCCGTTCTTCTCGATCTCCGGCTCGGACTTCGTCGAGATGTTCGTCGGCGTCGGCGCCTCGCGCGTCCGCGACCTGTTCGAGCAGGCCAAGCAGAACTCCCCCTGCATCATCTTCATGGACGAGATCGACGCCGTCGGCCGCCACCGCGGCGCCGGGCTCGGCGGCGGCCACGACGAGCGCGAGCAGACCCTGAACCAGCTGCTGGTCGAGATGGACGGCTTCGAGATGAAGGACAACATCATCTTGATCGCTGCCACCAACCGCCCGGACATCCTCGACCCTGCGCTCCTGCGTCCGGGTCGCTTCGACCGGCAGATCGTCGTGGACCGGCCCGACCGCCTGGGCCGTCGGAAGATCCTCGAGGTGCACACCCGCGGCAAGCCGTTGGCGCGCGAGATCGACGTCGACGCGCTCGCCGGCCAGACCCCGGGCTTCACCGGAGCCGATCTCTCCAACCTCGTCAACGAGGCCGCCCTGCTTGCCGCCCGCAGCGGCAAGCGCGAGATCACCCAGGACGAGCTCGAGGAAGGGATCATGCGCGTCATCGCCGGCCCGGAGAAGAAGACCCGGGTGATGAGCGAGAAGGAGCGCAAGATCACCGCCTATCACGAGATGGGCCACGCGATCGTCGGGCACTACCTCCCCAACTCCGACCCGGTCCACAAGATCTCGGTGATCTCGCGCGGACAGGCGCTCGGCTACACGATCTCGCTGCCGACCGAGGACAAGTTCCTCACCACTCGCGCGGAGCTGCTCGACACGATGGCGATGACGCTCGGCGGCCGTGCCGCCGAGGAGATCGTGTTCGGCGAGGTGACGACGGGTGCCTCCAACGACCTCGAGAAGGTGACCGCCACCGCGAAGCAGATGGTGATGCGGTTCGGGATGAGCGAGAAGCTCGGCCCGCGGGTCTTCGGCCACGATCACGGTCAGCCGTTCCTCGGCCGCGAGTTCTCCGCCGAGCCCGACTACTCCGACGAGATCGCCCGCGAGATCGATGACGAGATCCGGCGCATCGTCGAGTCCGCCCATCAGCAGGCCAAGGACATCCTGACCGAGTACCGCGATTCGCTCGGCAAGCTCTCCGAGGTCCTGATCAAGCGCGAGACGATCGAGAAGGAGCAGTTCGAGGCGTTGCTCGCCGGCCGGACCGAGGAGGATGTCTTCGGCTCCACGGCCCCGGCGCCGCCCGAGCTCCCGGTCCCGCCGGCCACGCCGGCCGACCGCGCCGGGCGCGAGCTGCCGCGGCCGCTGCCGCGGCCGGGACTCGCGGGTGGCACCGCGGAGGCGCGCGGCGTCGCGCCTGAGAAGCCCGAGCCCGCCTGAGCGCTCCAGCGCTGGCCGGATCTGGCCCTCGTAGGTCATCCGGTAGCCGGACACGCCGAGCCACTCCAGCTCGAGCCCGTCGGGGAGTGCGAGCGGGACGGATTCGAGCTCGCGGAGCGCATCGGCGTCGTGTTGCTCCTGTGGTCCCTTCGTGGCCGCGAACCGCGCGAAGTCGACCAGGTACCGTGCGGGGCCGAGCATGCACGCCCGATCCTATCCCCGCCGCCGCCAGTGACCGACGACGGCAAGGTTCCCGAGCCCGGCAACGGAGCCGTCCGCCTGGCGCTGCGGCTGACCCGGTCGTGGCTGCCCGCGGTGGTCGCGATCGTCGGCCTCGTGGCGGTGATCATCGGCCGCGGACGCACGCCGACGGCGGCCGCCGGGGTGGTCCTGATGGGCGCGGCGCTGATCGTGTGGATGATCAACTGGCTGTTCCGGCTGAGCCTGGAGAGCAACCGCGATCGCGAGCGCGAAGAGGAGGCGCGCGAGTACTTCGATCGCACCGGGCGCTGGCCCGACGACCCTGAGTGATGGCGGCCGAGCTTCCTGATTTCCGCGTCATGGGCGTGGTCAACGTGACCCCGGACTCGTTCTCGGACGGTGGCCTGTTCCTCGATCCGGAGACCGCGATCGCGCACGCTCTCGAGCTCGAGTCCGAGGGCGCCGTGATCCTCGACATCGGCGGCGAGTCGACCCGCCCCGGCTCGCTCGGCGTCTCGGAGGCCGACGAACTCACGCGGGTGATGCCGGTGATCGACGGGCTGGTCGGCGCCGGCACGCGCGCGCAGATCTCGATCGACACCTCCAAGCGCCCGGTGGCGGCGGTCGCCCTGGCCGCCGGCGCGAGCTACGTCAACGACGTGACCGCCTTCCGCCACGACCCGGAGATGGCGGCGCTGGTGGCCGAGCGCGGCGCCGACTGCTGCCTGATGCACATGCTCGGCGACCCGCGCACGATGCAGGACGACCCCCGCTACGACGACGTGGTCTCCGAGGTCAAGGCGTTCCTCGAGGAGCGGATGGCCTTCGCGATCGGCCAGGGCGTCGCCGAGGAGCGGATCATGCTCGACCCCGGGATCGGCTTCGGCAAGACGCTCGAGCACAACCTCGAGCTCCTGCGCCGCGTCGGCGAGCTCGTCGAGCTGGGGCGGCCGGTGGTCATCGGGGCCTCGCGCAAGTCCTTCCTCGGCCGGATCACCGGTAGCGACGTCGGCGCTCGCGTGTTCGGGACGATCGCCACCAACGTGCTTGCGTACGAGCGTGGCGCGCGGGTATTCCGCGTGCACGACGTCGGCCCCGTCCATGACGCCCTGGCGGTGACGGCTGCTACGGTCCGCGGGCGATGGCCGCCCCCGCGCCCGACGATGAGCCAGCCGACGAGTACGACGACGCCGACGACGACGACGAGGGCGGCTCAGAGCCCGAGGTGACGATCGAGGTCAGCGGGCTGTCGCTGTTCACCCATGTCGGCGTCACCGCAGCGGAGCGCGAGGTGGGCCAGCGCCTGCTCCTCGACCTGCGGCTCGACGTCGGCGAATGCGACGCCACGGTCACCGACCGGATCGAGGACACGATCGACTACGCCCAGGTGTGCGAGTCCGCGAACCTGGTCGCGCAGCAACGCAACTACAAGACACTCGAGCGGCTGTGCGCGGCAATCGCCGACCGGCTGCTCGACCAGTACGGCGCCCACGCCGTGTGGGTCAAGGCGGCCAAGCCCGAGCCTCCGCTCGCCTACCCGGTCAGCGAGGTCTCCGTCGAGGTCTGGCGCGAGGCCGAGTAGCGGTGCCGAACGGCTACCTCGGGCTGGGGTCGAACGTCGGCGACCGCAGGGGCAATCTCCAGGCCGCCGTCGATGCGCTGGGCGGCCACGGCGTCGAGGTGGTGGCCAGCTCCTCGGTGTACAAGACCGAGCCGGTCGGCGAGATCCTCGACCAGCCCGACTTCCTGAACGCGTGCGTGCGGATCCGGACCGCGCTCGCGCCCGATCAGCTCCTGGACGCGTGCAAGGCGGTCGAGCGCTCGCTCGGGCGGCCTCCGGGCGGGGTGCGCCATGCCCCGCGGCCGATCGACGTCGATGTGCTGCTGATCGGTGATCTCGAGCATGTCTGCGAGCGCTTGACGCTGCCCCACCCCGAGGTGACGAGCCGGCGCTTTGTGCTCGTGCCGCTGCTCGAGCTCGACCCGGACCTGGCGCTGCCCGATGGCACGCGCGTAGCCGGCTCGCTGGCCGCGCTCGGCCCGGGTCAGGACGTGCGCAGGGCCGGGGAGCCGCTGACGGTCGGCTCAGACGGTCGCTAGCGCAGTCTCACAGAGGCGACTGCCCCGCGAGCGCTCAGACGGCGACCAGTGACCCGGCCGGCATCTCGCCGGGCGCGTCGGGGAACACCCGCCGGGCCAGCGCCTCACACGGCCGACCGGCGATCAGGGGCCGCACGTCGGCGAGCGTCAGCAGCAGCCGGATCGTCGAGCCGATCTGGAGGTCGGCCGCGTTCGGCGGATCGCCGCCGATCGTGCCGTCGGCGATCCACGCGTCGATCTTGTCCAGGTACGCGGGGAGCGTTCGCAGGTCGGCCCGCGCGGCGCTGTCGCTGGTGTGGTTCAGCGCGCACTCGAGCCGCGTGATGACGGGCGCCATGACCCGGATCGCGGCCGGGGGCAGGGGCAGCTTCGAGCCCCTGCTGTAGCCCACCAACGCCTCCGGGCTGTGCTTCATCGCCGGCCAGATCAGGGTCCGCGCGATCGGCTGGAACAGCTCGTCCCCCCAGCGCTCCGCCGCTTCGACGGCGGCTCGCGCGGCGGGATCGCGCGGGTACAGCGGCGGCTCAGGCGCGAGCTGGTCGAGCCGGCGCATGATCGCTCGCGATCCGGAGATCTTCTCGCCGTCGATCTTCGCTCCTGGCACCGTGCGGGCGCCAAAGATCAGCTGCTGCATCGCCGCGTGCATGGGCGGCGGCCACTCGACCACGCTGTACGGCAGCCCCTTGAGGTCCAGCGCCTTGGCGACCGCGGCGCAGGGATGGGAGCCGTGCACGACATAGAGCTTCACGCGCATCGCCCTGCAGCATAATGCCCACGCGATGCTGCTCGTTGTGGACGTCGGCAACACCCAGACGCACTTCGGCGTCCTGCGCGGCACGGAGCTGATCGAGCATTGGCGCTTCGCCACCGTCCGCCAATCGACGGCCGACGAGCTCGGCGCCGCGCTGTCGAACCTGCTCGGGCTGCGCGGCTTCGGCTTCTCGGACATCCTCGCGTCGATCGTCTCCTCGACCGTCCCACAGCTGAGCGAGCAGTGGTCGCTGATGGCCTCCCGCTACCTCGGGCACACGATGCCGGTCGTCGGCGCTGGGCTGCGGACCGGCATGCCGATCCGCATCGACAACCCGCGTGAGCTCGGCGCCGATCGCCTCGTCAATGCCGTCGCGGCCTACGACCGCGTACGCGACACGTGCGTGGTGGTCGACTTCGGGACTGCGATCACCTACGACGCCGTCTCGGCGGCCGGCGAGTACCTCGGCGGAATCATCAGCCCCGGTGCCGAGATCTCGATCGAGGCCCTGAGCGAGCGGGCGGCCAAGCTGCCGCGCGTGGAACTGACCGAGCCGCGGTCGCTGATCGGCAAGTCCACGGTGGACGCGATCCGCTCGGGGATCGTGTACGGCTTCGCCGGCCAGGTGGACGGCATCGTGCGCCGGCTGCGGGACGAGCTCGGCCAGGACACGGCGGTGCTGGCCACCGGCGGCCTCGCCCGTGCGCTGGTGCCGTTCGTGCGGGAGACGATCACCGAGGTCGACGACCTGTTGACGCTGACCGGCCTGCGGCTGATCTGGGAGCGGAACGCTCCCTCGTAGCGCCTGGCCGGCCCCGCGCGCGGCGCTCAGCCGGCGGCGATCGGCACGTCCGGCGTGCTCGCCACCGTCACCGCCAGGATCAGGAAGGCGAACGCCCGGCGGTCGTCCGGGTTCGCGGCGGCGGCCTCCTCATAGGTGTCCAGCAGACCCCGGATGGCCGCGAACACCGGAGCATCGTCGACCTCGTCAGGGACATCGCACCCGAGCCGGGCCAGCGCCAGCATCTCGCTGCCGTCACCGCCGCGGAAGGAGGCCATCGTGCCCAGCATCAGGAACTCGGCCACGCGGTCGAGCAGCACGTGCGGCGCCCGCTCGCGCTCGCCGACCGCGGGCCCGCAGGGCACCACGTCCTCGCCGCGGGCGAGCCGGAGCGACTGCTCGGAGCCGATCGAGGCGACCTGCTGCGGCGACAGCCCGGCCTGCAGGGCGGAGCGGAGCATGAACGCCGCCGACATCAGCGTGGCGCCGTACGGCGCGTCGCTGGCGAACAGGATCTGGCCCGGGGGCACGAGCGAGTACAGCGCGAGCAGATCGGCCGGCATCCACCAGGCGGTGTCGAACAGCAGGTTGGGGTGGTCGGGAGCGGCGCGCCAGATCCAGGCCAGATCGCAGATGCCGGCGTGGGCCAGGATCAGCCGGGCGTCGGGAAACTCGCCCGCCAGCGCGACCGCGTGCGCACCCAGCGCCGGGATCCCGCGCCCGGCGTGGATCAGCACCGGCAGCCGACGCTCGTTGGCGATCGCGATCAGCTTGCGAACCTCCGGATGGTCGAGCGTGAACTCCTCGGCGCGCGGGTGCAGCTTGATCCCCCGCGCGCCCCGGGCCAGGCAGCGCTCGGCCTCGGCCACCGCCCCGTCGTGCGGGTTCACGCGGCAGAAGGGCACCAGCAGCCCGTGTGACTCGCGGGCGTAGGCCAGCACCGCGTCGTTGGCCGCCGGGTAGCCGTCGGGCTCGTGCAAGGGGAATACGAACGCGCCCTTGGCGCCGGCCTGCATCAGGCCTCCGGTCAGCTCCTCGAACGTGCAGCTCATCCCGTCCGGATCGTTGTGGCCGAGGTGCGTGTGGGCGTCGAACACCTCGAGCCCCGGGATCTCGCCGCGGAGCACGTCCATCCACGGGCGCATGCGTTCGACGACGTCCATGTGTCAGGGATTCGTACCATGAACCCGTGTCCGGCAAACTGACAGACCGCTGGTTGCTCGGTGGGGTGGAGGTCTCCAACCGCGTCGTGCTCGCGCCGCTGGCCGGGATCGGCAACTGGTTCGTGCGGCTGCAGGCCAAGCGCCACGGCGCCGGCCTCGTCGTCTCGGAGATGGTCTCGAGCTTCGCCGTGCACTACGGCAACGAGCGCACCTGCCGCGAACTGCTGCGGATCCATCCCGACGAGCACCCGGTGTCGGTGCAGCTGTTCGGACATGATCCCGACGTGATGGCCTCGGCGGCCGAGGCGGTCGCCGCCGCGGGCGCTGACCTGATCGACATCAACATGGGGTGCCCGGTACCCAAGGTGTGCAAGACGGGGGCGGGGGCGGCTCTGCTCGACGATCCCGACCGCGCCGTCGCGCTGGCCGCGGCCGCCGCGCGCGGCAGCGGCCTTCCGGTCACCGTCAAGCTCCGCCCCGGCCAGCGACCGGGCGAGCGCGGCGGCGTCGAGCTCGCCCGGCGGCTCGTCGAGGAGGCAGGCGTCGCGGGCCTGTGCATCCATCCCCGCCACGCCTCGCAGCGCCACAGCGGCGCACCCGACTACGACCTCGCGCGCCGCATGGTCGAGGAGCTGCCGGTGCCGGTGTTGATCTCGGGCGGCCTGCACACAGCCGACCGGGCGCGTACCGCGTACGAGCGCACCGGAGCGGCGGCGGTCCTGCTCGCGCGTGGCTCGCTCGGAAACCCGTGGTTGTTCGAGCAGGTGCTCGGCACGCGCGAGGACGAGCCCGATCGCGACGAGATCCTGGCCGAGCTCGATTGGGTCATCGACTGCGCGGTCGAGCACCTCGGGGCCGACCGCGCCGGCCGCTACCTGCGCAAGTTCTACCCTTGGTACGTCGAGCGTCTCGGCGGCGGCAAGCAGCTGCAGGCCGCGCTGCAGACGGCGCCGACCCTGGAGGACGTCCGGGCGTTGCTGGCCCCGGCGCTGGTGGCGAGCTGAGGACCACCTGACGGGGCCGCCGGGGCGGGCTCAGACCGCCGCTATACTCCTGCGCCCACGTCAGCCAGAGGCGTGGCAACTCCTGCAAATGCGGGATTTTTTCCGTCCAGAACGCACACAAGACAGGTCTGTACGCAATGGCTAAGGATGTCATCGTCACCCCCGAGGGGCTGGCCAACATGAAGGCCGAACTCGAGCACCTCTCAACCGCCCGCCGGCGCGAAGTCGCGGCGCGGATCAAGGAAGCCCGTGAGTTCGGCGACATTTCAGAGAACGCCGAGTACGACGATGCGAAGAACGAGCAGGCAATGCTCGAGGCCCGGATCGCCCAACTCGAGGACAAGCTCCGCTCGGCGACCGTGATCGACGCGAGCGATCTCTCGACCGACATCGTGCGGGTCGGCTCGGCCGTGCACGTCAAGGACGAGAAGGGCCACTCGACTCGCTACACGATCGTCGGCTCGGCCGAGGCCAAGCCCGCCGAGATGAAGCTCTCGAACGAGTCGCCGGTCGGCAAGGCCCTGCTCGGCCACAAGCGCGGCGAAGAGGTGGTCATCGCGACGCCCAAGGGCGAGCGGAAGCTCAAGATCACCAAGATCGACGTCGACTCGAAGTAGCCGGAGCCAGGAGCCGTGGCCGACGACGGCCCCGCCGAGGCCCTTGACGTCTTCGCCGCGCGGCGGCAGAAGCTCGAGTCGCTGCGCGCGGCCGGGATCGAGCCGTTCCCGCACGAGTTCGACGGCGTCGAGCCGATCGCCTCGGTGCGCGCCGCGCACGCCGCACTCGCCCAGGGGGAAGAGACGGACTCCGCCCACCGCGTGGCGGGTCGCATCGCCGCCCGCCGCGGTCAGGGCAAGATGGCGTTCCTCGACCTCGTCGACCGCTCCGGCCGGATCCAGCTGCAGGCCCGCGCCGACGTGCTCGGGCCCGAGCGCATGGAGCGGCTGCTGTCGCTCGATCTCGGCGACCTGATCGGCGTCGACGGGGTCGCTTTCAGCTCGCGTCGCGGTGAGCTGACGCTGCGGGTGGACGACTACACGCTGCTGGCCAAGTCGCTGCGGCCCCCGCCCGAGAAGCACCACGGACTGCAGGACGTTGAGACCCGCTTCCGGCACCGCGAGCTCGACCTGATCGCCAGCGACGAGGCCCGGGAGCTGTTCGTGACCCGCGCGCGCGTGATCTCGGAGGTGCGGCGGTTCCTCGACGCCGAGGGCTTCGTCGAGGTCGAGACGCCGGTGCTGCAGCCGCTCTACGGCGGCGCGGCGGCGCGGCCGTTCACCACCCACCACAACGCGCTCGACCGCACGCTGTACCTGCGGATCGCGACCGAGCTCTACCTCAAGCGGCTGATCGTCGGCGGCCTCGAGCGCGTGTACGAGATCGGCAAGGACTTCCGCAACGAGGGCCTCTCGCACAAGCACAACCCCGAGTTCACGATGCTCGAGTGGTACGAGGCCTACGCCGACTACGAGGACGTCGCGGCGCGCGCCGAGCGCCTCGTCGCTCACGTCGCCGAGCAGATCGGCTACGCCGGCGAGATCGACCTCACGCCCCCGTGGCGGCGCGAGACGCTGGCGGGGGCGATCCTCGACCGGACCGGGGTCGACATCCTCGCCCACCGCGATCGCGACGCGCTCGCCGCCGAGATGCGGGCGCACGGGATGGCGGTCCCGCCCGACGACACCTGGCCCCAGCTCGTCGACGAGCTGCTCTCCAAGCACGTCGAGCCGACTCTGATCGAGCCGACCTTTCTGCTCGACTATCCGGTCGAGCTGTCCCCGTTCGCGAAGCGCCATCGCAGCGAGCCGGGGCTGGTCGAGCGCTTCGAGGCCTACATCGGCGGGATGGAGATCGCCAACGCGTTCAGCGAGCTCAACGATCCCGACGAGCAGCGCCGCCGCTTCGAGGAGGCCCGCGAGCACGCCGCCGCCGGCGACGAGGAGGCCCAGCCCTATGACGAGGCGTTCATTCAGGCGCTCGAGCAGGGGATGCCCCCGACCGGCGGGATCGGGATCGGCATCGATCGACTGATCATGATCATGACCGGCCGCCGGTCGATCCGCGAAGTCGTGCTGTTCCCGGCGATGCGGGATTGATCACCCGCTCAGGCGCCGTCGGACCGAGGCGCGGTGGGCGTCTCGACCGGGGCGGCCTGCGGCGGCTGCTGCGGCTGGGGAGCCGGCGCGGGCTGGGCCGCCGAGGCCTGCGTGAGCGCCGGCGGCTGCGGTGCCTGCTCGGGCTCGTCGTGGCCCTGGATCGACTCCTTGAAGCCGCGCATGCCCTCGCCGAGCGAGCGACCGAGCTCGGGCAGTCGCTTGGAGCCGAACACCAACACGACCACCAGCACGATGATCGCGATGTGAAGGGGATTCGAAAGTCCCAAGCCCATGCACCACCGACTGTAGCCCACCTGGCAACCGTGGTGGCAAGGTTGCGGGATTTGTCCCGTCGGGCCGCTGTAGGGGGGCTGGTAGACTGGCGCATGGCCCGAGAACGACCCCGTTCGCTCATTCTTGTCGGCGTTGCGGCCGATGACATTGGCTGGATGGGGTCTTTGGCGTCCCCGCAGCCAACCGCTAAGACTTGACGGCTCTGGCAGCGTTCTAAGCTAGAGAGCCAAACCGGAAAACTAAAGCCACCGACCAAGCGCCCGAAACCCGCCACACCTGAGAGACAGATATGTTCGAGCGATTCACAGAGCGAGCCCGCCAGGTCGTCGTACTGGCGCAGGAAGAGGCGCGCACGCTCAAGCACAACTACATCGGCACTGAGCACATCCTGCTTGGTCTCCTGCGCGAAGAAGAGGGTCTCGCGGCCCGTGTCCTCGAGTCGCTCGACATCACCGTCGAGCGGGTGCGCGCACAGGTCGTACGGATCGTCGGCTCCGGTGAGGAAGTCACCTCCGGTCAGATCCCGTTCACGCCGCGCGCCAAGAAGGTTCTCGAGCTGGCGCTGCGCGAGGCGCTCAGCCTCGGCCACAACTACATCGGCACCGAGCACATCCTGCTCGGCCTCGTCCGCGAGAACGAGGGCGTCGCAGCGCGCATCCTGCTCGACTTCGACGCCGACTCCGAGAAGATCCGCAACGAGGTGATCCGGATGCTGTCCGGCCCCGGCAGCCGCCAGCGCGGCGCGGGCCCCGGTGCTGCCGCCGGTGGCCCGGCCGGTGCCCAGGGCGAGGGGAAGAAGTCCTCCAAGCTGCTGGATCAGTTCGGCCGCAACCTCACCAAGCTCGCCTCCGAGGGCAAGCTCGACCCGGTCGTCGGTCGGGAGACCGAGATCGAGCGGATCATGCAGATCCTCTCGCGCCGCACCAAGAACAACCCGGTGCTCGTCGGCGAGCCCGGCGTCGGCAAGACCGCCGTCGTCGAGGGCCTGGCTCAGCGGATCACCAACGCCGACGTCCCCGAGCTGCTCAAGGGCAAGCAGATCTACACGCTTGACCTGGCCGCCCTGGTCGCCGGTTCCAAGTACCGCGGCGAGTTCGAGGAGCGCCTCAAGAAGGTGATGAAGGAGATCACCCAGCGCGGCGACATCATCCTGTTCATTGACGAGCTCCACAACCTCGTCGGCGCCGGCGCCGCCGAGGGCGCGATCGACGCGGCTTCGATCCTGAAGCCCGCGCTGGCCCGCGGCGAGCTGCAGACGATCGGCGCGACCACGCTCGAGGAGTACCGCAAGTACCTGGAGCGGGACTCCGCGCTCGAGCGGCGGTTCCAGAAGATCACCGTGGACCAGCCCTCGACCGACGAGACGGTGCAGATCCTCAAGGGTCTGCGCGACCGCTACGAGCAGCACCACAAGGTCAACATCACCGACGAGGCGCTCGAGGCAGCTGCCGACCTGGCCGACCGCTACATCTCCGACCGCTTCCTGCCCGACAAGGCGATCGATCTGATCGACGAGGCGGCATCGCGGATGCGGATCAAGTCGATGACCTCGCCTCCCGTGTACCGGGAGCTTGAGGACGAGATCGAGGAGACGCGCCGGGCCAAGGAGGACGCGATCGAGTCGCAGGAGTTCGAGAAGGCCGCGAACCTCCGTGACCAGGAGCGTCGCCTGACCCAGAAGAAGCGCGAGCTCGCGGATCAGTGGGAGGCCGGTGAGTCCACCGACCGCCCGTCGATCGGCGAGGAGGAGATCGCGGACATCGTCTCGATGTGGACGGGAATCCCGGTCTTCAAGCTGACCGAGGCCGAGACGGCCAAGCTGATGCGCATGGAGGAAGAGCTCCACAAGCGCGTGATCGGCCAGCACCCGGCGATCGAGGTCGTCTCCAAGGCGATCCGGCGCTCCCGCGCCGGCCTCAAGGACCCCAAGCGCCCGACCGGCTCGTTCATCTTCCTCGGCCCCTCGGGCGTCGGGAAGACGGAGCTGGCTCGCACGCTGGCCGAGTTCCTGTTCGGCGACGAGGACACGATGATCCGCATCGACATGTCGGAGTACATGGAGAAGCACGCGGTCTCGCGGCTCGTCGGCTCGCCTCCCGGCTACATCGGTTACGACGAGGGCGGTCAGCTGACCGAGGCGGTGCGGCGCAAGCCCTACAGCGTGCTGCTGCTCGATGAGATCGAGAAGGCCCACCCGGACGTGTTCAACATCCTGCTCCAGATCCTGGAGGACGGGAGGCTGACCGACGCCCAGGGCCGCACGGTCGACTTCCGGCACTGCATCGTGATCATGACCTCGAACATCGGGGCCTCCGAGATCGCGCGCAACACGCCGCTCGGCTTCGCCGTCTCCGACGACGAGACCGGGATCACGTACGACGACATGAAGAACCGGATCATGGGCGAGCTGAAGAAGGTCTTCCGGCCCGAGTTCCTGAACCGGATCGACGAGGTCATCGTGTTCCACAAGCTGGCCAAGGACGAGATCAAGCAGATCGTCGACCTGCTGCTGATGCGCATCCGGGAGTCGATGGCCGAGCGCGAGCTCCAGCTCGATCTCTCCGAGGAGGCCAAGGACCTGCTCGTCGACAAGGGCTGGGATCCCGCCATGGGCGCCCGACCCCTGCGCCGGGCGATCCAGCGCTACATCGAGGATCCGCTGGCGGACTTCGTGCTGCGGGCCGAGGTGCCGCCGGGCTCGACCGTGATGGTGGAGCCGGCACCGCCGGACGATCCCGGGGAGCGCGAGGTCAAGCTCTCGGTGATTCAGCCCGCGCCCAAGCCGACTCCGGTCGGCGTCGGTGCCGAGGGCGGCGAGGAGCCGGCGGGCGATCCGCCGGCGCCGGACGCCGACCCCGATCCGGCTGAGTAGCAAGTCTGAAAACGCATGACAGACGAACGGCCGGCGTCCGCCGGCCGTTCGTCTGTGTGTAGCCGGTCGAGGCGTTGGCCTATCCTGCGTCCTACCGTGCCGCGCAGCGCGACAGCTCCGGCCAGGACCCCGAACGTGCACCCCCGGTGCATCAACGTGCCGCGCATCGGCGATGACGGCTTTGAGGAGCTCTGTCACCTCGTCTCCGAGGAGGATCCTGACACGGCGCTGTGCGGCAAGGATGTGACCGGCTATCCGTGGAACCCGCCGTGGCCGCGCTGCGAGGCCTGCATCGCGGTGGCGCGCGGCGACATGAGCTGATCTGTCGGCGCCTGCGCGTAGCCTCGGCTGCGTGCCTCGACCGAGCTCCGTCCACATCTGTTCCGCCTGCGGGCACGAGACCGCGCGCTGGGAAGGGCGGTGCCCCGGCTGCGGCGAGTGGAACACGCTCGTGGAGGAGGTTCGCCGCCCGTCGGGCGGCTCCGGCCAGGGCCGCGCTCGCGGCCGCGCTGCGGCGGCCGCCGTCGCGCCGGTCGCGCTCGGCGATGTCGCGGCCGCGGAGCAGGACCGTCTCAGCACCGGGATCGGCGAGCTCGATGACGTGCTCGGCGGCGGCATTGTGCCCGGCTCGCTGGTGCTGATCGGCGGCGCGCCGGGGATCGGCAAGTCGACGCTCACGACGATGGCGCTGGCCAACCTCGTCGCGGCCGGCCGCCGCACCCTGTACGTCTCGGCCGAGGAGTCGGCGGCCCAGATCCGTCTCCGCGCCGAGCGCCTGACCGTCGGCGCCGCCTTGCAGATCCCGGTCATCGCCGAGACGGATCTGCAGGCGGTGCTCGCGACGATGGAGCGCGAGCGCCCCGAGGTCTGCGTGGTCGACTCCGTGCAGACGCTCCACGCCGCGGAGCTGTCCGGCGCGCCCGGGTCGGTCGGCCAGGTACGCGAGGTGGCCGGCGAGATCATGCGCGTGGCCAAGGCCCTGCGGATCGCCGTCCTGCTCGTCGGCCACGTCACCAAGGAGGGCTCGCTGGCCGGGCCCCGGGTGCTCGAGCACCTCGTCGACTGCGTGCTCCAGTTCGAAGGCGAGCGCGAGCGCACCTACCGGACCGTGCGCGCGATCAAGAACCGCTTCGGCTCGACCAACGAGGCGGGCGTGTTCGAGATGCGCGACGACGGACTCGTCGAGGTGCTCGACGCCTCGGCGCGCTTCGTCGGCGAGGCGACCACGGCGCCGGGGAGCGTCGTGCTGTGCGCGATGGAGGGATCCCGCCCGCTGCTGGTCGAGGTCCAGGCCCTGGTCTCGCCCTCGGAGCTCGTCCCGCCGCGCCGGGTCGTCTCGGGGCTCGACCGTAACCGCCTCGCGCTCGTGCTCGCGGTCCTCGGACGCCACGGCGGCGTCGGCCTCGGCACCTCGGACGTGTTCGTCAACGTCGTCGGCGGCGTGCGCGTCGACGAGCCCGGCACCGACCTCGCAGTCGCGCTCGCGGTGGCCAGCGCGGCACGGCGGGTTGCGCTGAGTTCAGGAGCCGCTGAGAAGCCGCTGGCGTGCTTCGGCGAGCTCGGCCTGACGGGAGAGCTCCGGACGGTCGCCCACGCCGAGCGGAGGCTCGCAGAGGCGCACAAGTTCGGGCTCGAGCCGGTGGTCGAGCCGCACGCCCACGCCACGCTGCGCTCCGCCATGCGCGTCGCGCTCGGCGATCGGCGCGCCGCCGTAGCGGCCTGACCCGCTGCCGGCGCCCGTCCGCCGCGGGCGCAGTGACGAGGCTGAGCTCAAGACCAGCTAAAATTGCCCTTCTATGGCGTCGCGTTCCGGGGAAGAGCTCAAAGAAGAGCTCGAGTCTCGCCAAGAGCCCCGGCTCGTCAGGGCGCTCGAGATGGTCGCGCCCGGAACCGCGCTCCGCGAGGGCATCGACAACATCGTCCACGCCCGGACGGGCGGCCTGATCGTGATCGGCGACGCCGACGAGCTCGCGTTCCTGTTCTCCGGCGGGATCAAGCTCGACATCGACTACTCCCCGGCGTTCCTCTACCAGCTGGCCAAGATGGACGGCGCGATCGTGCTCAACACGAACGCGACCAAGATCATCCACGCCAACGTCCAGCTGACGCCGGACCCGACCATCCTCACGCTCGAGACCGGAACCCGTCACCGGACCGCCGAGCGGGCCTCCAAGCAGACCGACGCGCTCGTCGTCGCGGTGTCCGAGCGCCGCGAGGTCGTCTCGCTGTACGTGGACGCCGTCAAGTACATCCTCGAGGACATCCCGGTCGTGCTGGCCAAGGCCAATCAGGCGCTGGCCACGCTGGACAAGTACCGCAGCCGTCTCGACCAGGTCTCGACGCGGCTGACGGCACTGGAGTTCGAGGGCGGCGCGACGCTCCACGACGTGCTCACGGTGCTGCAGCGCGCCGAGCTCGTGACGCGGATGGCGGTCGAGATCGAGCGCTACATCGTCGAGCTCGGAACCGAGGGACGCCTGATCGAGATGCAGCTCGACGAGACGATGGTCGGTGTCTCCGCCGACAAGGCGGCGCTCGTCCACGACTACCTAGCCGAGGACTCCGACGAGAACTTCGCCACCGCCTTCGATCAGCTCGTGCGCCTGCCGCACCATGACCTGCTCGATTTCGGACGCCTGGCCGAGCTGCTCGGTCACGACCGCAAGGTGAACACTCTTGACTACCCCGTGTCTCCGCGCGGAATCCGCATCCTGGGCCGCATACCGCGTTTGCCCAAGCTCGTCGTGCAGCGGATCGTGAGCGAGTTCGGGGGCCTCGAGGAACTGCTCGCCGCCACTGATGGCGAGTTGGAGACCGTCGACGGAGTCGGCGAGATCCGGGCGAAGGACATCCGCGAGGGCCTTCGCCGGCAGCAGGAGATCAATCTCGTGGACCGGTACCTGCAGACATAGTCAGCGGCGCGGTGGATGATCCTCGCCCCGCTCCTCGGCCCGACAGAGGAGGACACCATCACAGAGCTAATGGAAGAAAACCTGGACGAGGATGAGCACCTCGATGAGGATGAGAACCTGGAACAGGAATTCGCGATCGTCGCGGCCGTCGAGCACATCGAGTTCGAGGTCGGCGACAACGTTGTGTACCCCCATCACGGCGCCGGCAAAGTGCTCCGCAAGGAGAACAAGGACATCCTTGGCGAGAGTCGCGAGTACCTGACGATCAAGATCCTCCACAACGACATGACGGTCATGGTCCCGACCGAGAACGCAGCGCTCGCCGGCCTCCGCCGTGTGATCGATGAGGAGACCGTCAAGAAGGTGCTCGCGGTGCTGCAAGACGAGTGCTCCGAGATGCCGAAGAACTGGAATCGGCGCTTCAAGCACAACCGCGACAAGATCAAGACGGGCGACATCTACGAGCTCGCCGAGGTGGTCCGCAACCTGGCCGTTCGCGAGCACGAGAAGGGCCTCTCAACGGGCGAGAAGCAGATGTTCACCCGCGCCAAGAAGATCCTCGCCTCCGAGCTGATGTACGCGCTCGAGATGGGTGAGGAAGAGGTGGAGGTCCATCTCGACGAGTTGCTGACGGAGTCAGCCAGCGAGAAGCTGGTGGTGGCCTCGAAGTAGGTTCGCGGCCACGCACCGAGATGGCGGTCGCGTTGATCGTGGCCGCAGGACGTGGCGAGCGCCTTGGGTCAGGCCGGCCCAAAGCGCTCGTCACGCTCGCCGGCCGTCCGATGCTCGCCTGGAGCATCGAGGCGCTGCGCAACGTCGCCGCGGTGAGTGAGATCGTGATCGCGCTGCCGGCGGGCGAGCTCGGCGCTGCGCCGGCGGGGACCGTCGGCGTGGCGGGGGGAACCACGCGCTCGGAGTCGGTCCGTGAAGCGCTGCGCGCGTCGGCGGGCGACGATCCGGTGATCGTGCACGATGCCGCGCGCCCGCTCGCCCAGCCGGCGCTGTTCGAGCGTGCGCTGGCCGACCTCGAGCAGTACGCCTGCGACGCGGCGATCGCCGCCGCCCCCGTGGCGGACACGATCAAGCAGGTCGCCGACGACGGGCGCACGGTGCAGAGCACGCTCGACCGGGCCCGGCTGTGGGCCGTCCAGACGCCCCAGGTGTTCCGGCGCGCGGCGCTCGAGCGTGCCCTCGCCGCCCCGCCCGAGCTGCTGGCGGCGGCCACCGACGACGCGTGGCTGATCGAGCGGGTGGGGGGCGTGGTGCGGGTGGTGCAGTCCGACCCGGGGAACCTGAAGGTGACCACGCTGACCGATCTCCACGTGGCGGAGCTGCTGCTGCGCGAGCGCGGCGGATGAGCGGCCGGGAGCGCCCGGCCCCGCCGGTCACCGGACTGGGCTATGACTGCCATCGCTTCGCCGCGGGCCGGCGGCTGGTGCTCGGCGGCGTCGAGATCCCGCACGAGCGCGGCCTCGAGGGCCACTCGGACGCCGACGCGCTCGTGCACGCGATCATCGACGCCCTGCTCGGCGCGGCCGCGATGGGGGACATCGGCCAGCACTTCCCGGATACCGATGAGCGCTTCCGGGACGCGGACTCGACCGACCTGCTGCGCAACGTGGTCGCGATGCTTGCCGCGGCGGGCTATGCGGTGCTGCACGTCGACGCGACGGTGGTGATCGAGCGACCGAAGCTCGCGCCTGCGCGCGACCGGATCCGGGGGACGCTTGCGCAGGCGCTCGGGATCGACATCGCGCACGTGAGCGTCAAGGCCACCCGCGGCGAGGGCATGGGATTCGTTGGGCGCGAGGAGGGGGTGGCCGTGATGGCGGTGGCGACCGTGGTCCGCGACCGATA
>CAWFKF010000132.1:0-29214 GCA_963816005.1 uncultured Solirubrobacteraceae bacterium
CAGTTTCCCTCGCCGGCTGCGCCGGCGACCCGGGGCGGGTGAAAATGTTGGATGATCCGGGCGTCGTTCGCCGGACGTCCCGTTTCCTGTGGTGCTTTTGAGCCCGTGGTTCAGTTTGGCGTGGGGACCTCCCCCGGATCCCGGGACTGCCGCCGTGAGCGCGCTCCTCAGAGCGTGTTTGAAAAGAGGTTGTGAGGGGGTGTTGTCGAACTTTGGGGCATGTCCTCCAAGACGCGGTATCCATCAGATCTCACCGACGCTCAGTGGGCGTTGGTCGAGCGGTTGTTGTCTGCGGCGAAGCCCGGTGGTCGGCATGAGGCGCACCCGCGGCGTGAGCTGGTCAACGCGATCCTGTACCTGCTGCGGACGGGCTGTTCGTGGCGTCAGCTGCCGAAGGACTTCCCGCCGTGGGAGACGGTGTACTGGCACTTCAAGCGGTGGCGCGATGACGGCTCGCTTGATGCACTGCACGACGCGCTGCGCGAGCGGGTGCGGGAGGCTGAGGGACGCGATCCGCAGCCGACCGCGGCGATCATCGACGCGCAGTCGGTCAAGGGCGCAGACACCGTCGGTCGCGCCACGCGCGGCTATGACGCGGGCAAGAAGGTCAATGGCCGCAAGCGCCACATCGTGGTCGACACGATCGGCCTGCTGGTGATCGTGCTGGTCACCGCCGCCAGCGTCCAGGACCGCGATGGCGCTCGTCCCACGCTTGAGGCGGTCCGCAAGGCGTTCCCGACGATCAGCCTGGTGTGGGCCGACGGCGGGTACGCCGGCAAGCTCGTGGAGTGGGCCAAGATGACAGCACGGCTCGTCCTGGAGATCGTGCGCAAGCCCGAGGGACAGCGCACCTTCGAGGTGCTGCCCAGACGCTGGGTCGTGGAGCGAACGCTCGCGTGGATCACCAAATGCCGGCGACTGGACCACGACTACGAGCGGCTGCCCAAAACCTCGGTCGCGATGGTCAAGTGGGCGATGATCGGCCTGATGACACGACGACTCGCCCCGGCACCCGGACGCCAACCCTGGACAACCCCATAAGCCCTTCTCAAACACTTACTCAGACTCGTCTGTTTCGGAGGTTCTTGGCGGACGGCGATCCGTGTCGTTGATCCCAAGGAGGTCTGATGGATGTGATCGTTGAGCGCCCGGGCGCGCTGGACGTGCATAAGGCGCAGGTGACCGCTTGTGTGCGGGTGCCCGACGAGCAGGGTGTGCGAGTCCAGCATCTCGCGGAGTTCAAGACGACCGTCCGTGGGCTGCTTGCCCTGCGCGACTGGCTCAAGGCTCACCGTGTCACGCAGGTCGCGATGGAAGCGACCGGCGTTTACTGGAAGCCGGTCTGGCACGTGCTCGAAGACGACTTCGAGCTGCTGTTGGTCAACGCGAGGCACGTCAAACAAGTTCCTGGTCGCAAGACCGATGTGAAGGATGCCGAGTGGCTTTGCCGGCTGACCGAGGCCGGGCTGCTGCGCGGGAGCTTCGTTCCGCCGAAGCCGATCCGCGAGCTGCGACAGCTGACCCGCTATCGCAAGGCGCAGATCGCCGAGCGTCAGCGCGAGGCTAACCGGCTGCACAAGGCGCTGGAGGACACCGGGATCAAGCTCGACTGCGTCGCGACCGACATCCTCGGCGTCTCGGGCCGCGCGATGCTCAACGCGCTGATCAACGGCACGACCGATCCGGTCGTGCTGGCCGACCTAGCGAAAGGTCGGATGCGCGCGAAGATCCCGGCGCTGCGCGAGGCGCTCGAGGGTCGCTTCGACGAGCTCCACGCGCTGCTGATCGGCGCGATCCTCGCGCACCTCGACTTCCTCGATCAGCAGATCGAGACGCTGACGGGAGCGATCGAGGTGAAGCTCGCCCCTTTCGCGGCGGCGGTTGACCTGCTGTGCACGATCCCCGGGATCGAGGTCCGCACCGCCCAGAACGTGATCGCCGAGATCGGGACCGACATGACCCAGTTCCCCAGCGCCGATCACCTCGCCTCCTGGGGCGGCCAGTGCCCCGGCAACCACCAGTCCGCCGGCAAACGCCGCTCCGGCAAGAGCCGCAAGGGGTCGAAATGGCTCAACCAGGCGCTCAAAGAGGCCGCGATGGCGGCCCTGCGCACCAACGACAGCTACCTGCAAGCCCTCTACCGCCGCAAGAAGTCCCAACTCGGCCACGCCCGCGCGCTCGGCGCCGTCAAACACTCGATGCTGTGCGCGATCTGGCACATGCTCACCACCGGCGAGCTCTACAACGACCTCGGCGGCGACTACTACGCCCGACGCGATCCCGAACGACAGACCCGACGCCTCGTCGCTCAGCTCGAGCGCCTCGGGCACACCGTGACCCTGCAGGAAACGCCGCTGGCAGCCTGAATCGCCGCGACAACCCACACGCCCTTTCCCGGAAGGCGGTCACAACCCCAGCGCTATTTTCCCCTCAGGCGGCGGAAAGGAGGCGCTTGCCCCATGGACGCTTGACCATCCCGGGGAAGTGGCTGATCACAGCGTCCTGCGAGTTCCACGCATGGTAGACGGACGCCACTGATGTCCCGCATCCGGCTGTCGCTACTGAGCAGTTCGGGTCTCGGCCTGGGCCATCGACGGCGTGATCAATCCCAGCTGGGACGTGGGAGCAGACGGCTCGGGTCCCCAACGCAGACCATCAGGCGATCATCGAGTGCGCGGCAGGATCGGTCAAGCCAGTAACCACGGGGTTTGCGGCCTCAGTCTGCTTGTAACTTGAGTACAAGGGAAGGCAACCCACGGCCAGTCGGGTGTCTGCACCGGGGCGTAAAATTCTCGATGCGATGCGATACGCCAGCGACGTGTCCCTCAGCAGCGATATGGCGATCCGCGTTTCCGAAGCGGTTACGGTGGCGACAACCCGGATGCTGCTCGTTCCCTCGGCGGAGGCTCGGTCCAGTGCGTCGGCGGTCGTCACAACCACATCAGCGACCGAGCGGGCAACCACGGACGACTACACGCTAGTGCTCGTGCCCTGGGGGGTGGGCACCGGAGTCTTCGGCGTCGTCGCCGTGCGTACTGACGCAGTCCACGGTGCCATTTGGGGCGTCGCGCTCTTTCTGATCACCATCATCGCTATGCGTGACGATGAGTTCAGCAAGTTCGTCGCCAGGGCCGCTCGATTTCTACGGGGCGAGTAGCACCAGCCCGAGCCCCCAGCGATGTGACGGCTCAGAGCTGCTCGGTCCGGACGCCAGCGGTGATTGGCTTGTCCCTGCTCTTACTGCGGCTGGCCAGCTGGGCGGCTCGCTCCTGGATCCGCTCCTCGTCCGTGATCATGTGATCATGTGCCAGCGTGTACCTCGCCGCTGTCCGGTGCGCCTGACCTTCCCCGTTGCCTCCAGCTCGCGCAGGAGGGCGAGAACCTGATCAGGCTCAGCGTTGGCCTGCTTGGCGAGGTTGGCGGTGCTGATGCCATCGCTCTTGGCCAGGAGCTTCTCGAGCTTGCCTGAGGGGATGACTTCGGTGGGCTGCGTCTGACGGCGGGTCCTCGTTGTCCTCGGCTTGGGGGCGGGCGTGGTGCTTGCGGATGTGATGGAGCTGGTCGGTGCGGAGCCGTCGAGGGCCTGGAGGGCGTTACGCACCAGGGAGGCCTCTCGCTCCAGCTCTACGAGCCGAGTTTGCAGGGACTGCCGTAGATCTTCGGTGGCTGACATGAGTGAAATCCTATGCGCAGGGGGCTCAAGGGGCTCTAGCGGCCTCCTGTGGGCTCTCAGGGGCGCGTCGGGGCTAGGCTCCCCTGCGGGATGCCTCAACGCATCTAGAATAAAGTCGTGCCATCCGCTTTGGTCTCAATTCGATCATGATCGACCAGGACACGTTCCTCACCGTCTTCGAGATCGCGGAGCTTCTGAAGGTCAACCAGCAGACGGTCCGCAATTGGATCGATGCTGGCTCGTTGCCTGCGGTTCGCATCGGTTCGCGGCGTGTGAGAGTCCGAGCGTCTGATCTTGATCGCTTCATAGCTGCCGGAACGTCCGGCGCTTCTGACGAGAGACCCCAGGGCCCTGATGAGGCAGCAGATGGCGAGGCACCGGAGCTGAATCGCGAAAGTGCGGAGGCTGCCGAAGCTCGCGCGCGATTCGGTAGGGCACTGGGGGATGCCGTTCAGAAACTGGCTGGGCCAGACACGGAGGGATTTGTGGGGGCACTCAAGGAGCTGGCGGAAGCCTCCCGCGCCCTGGCAGAAGCACTCTCGCGTTGAGCCCGATCCTCCGACACCCAGAACTGCCGATTCCCGTGGCAGGCCGAGTAAGCTCGCGTGCTGCATGAGCACAGGGGAGCTGGGGCGTAGTCGTGGACGATAGCGAGACTATCCGAAATCACGCGGCCTTCATCTGGTCGGTCGCCGATCTGCTGCGCGGGGATTACAAGCAGTCCGAGTACGGCAAGGTGGTCCTGCCGCTCACGGTCATCCGGCGCTTGGACTGCGTCCTTGAACCCACGAAGCAGGCCATCCTTGAAAAGCACAAGCAGCTTGCGGGCAAGATCGAGAACGTCGAGCCCGTCCTCCAAGCGGTGGCCGGTCAGCAGTTCTACAACACGAGCCCGCTGACCGGCTGTCGGCTCGGCCGTCAAAGATAAGAAGGGACATCAAGAATGGTCACGGGGACGCTGAAGAGCCAGGTCGACAAGGTGTGGGATGCCTTCTGGTCGGGAGGGATCGCCAACCCTCTCCAGGTCATCGAGCAGATCACCTACCTCCTCTTCCTCCGCCGCCTGGACGAGCTGCAGACCCTGGCCGAGGCTAACCTCGATCTTGCAGTAGGCGCGGGATCGCGTCGCTTGCAGTAAGCATCGCGCGGGGTTCTGCGAGCGGTCTGGATGGGGTGTGTCGGGTTGTGGCTGGTGAGGATCGGTGTGGTGGCGGTGGCGCCGGCGGCTTGGACACGTTCACTTTGGGGCTGGCCGGCGGTTTGTGGGCAGGCTGACGCCCGGGGTGTGGGGCGATTGGCCGTCGGGTGGCGGCGCCCAGCGGCGCCGCGGTCAGCCTGTTGGGGGTGGGAGCGCTTGCAGCCGCTCGAACGCGGCGGCGAGCTGTCCTGCCCAGGGCCAGTGGCGTGAGAGGCGCAGAATCGTGCGGCGGGCGTGGCGGGCGATCCGCCCCGACTGGTGCAGCAGCCGGTAGCGCAGCCGTTTGAGCTCCCACGCGCGTGCTTGGTCGGTAAGGCACAGCTGCTGAGTCCAGGCGACGAGGTCTTGGGCGAGCTGCACGAGCCACAGCCACACCTGGTTGTTCGCGAAGCTGTGGAACGGGAGGTTAGACAGGCCGCAGTCCTTGGCTTGGCGGATGCGGTCCTCGACACGGGCGTGGCCGCGGTGGTCAAGGTCGAGCTGCGGAATGCTCTCGCCCGGCTGGTCGCAGAGGAACACCGCGAGGCGGTAGCCGTCATGGTCGGCGAAGGACTGCTGGTCGCCCTCCGTGAGCTTCGTGCGCCGGGCGATCAGCCTTGAGCCCCGCGGCCACGCGGACAGATCCACTTGGTCGGTGATCTCGCACACCTGGCTGTGCTCGCGCTCTGTGCCGTCTGAGCGGATCGCCTTGACCCACACGGCCTCAGGCACGGCGATGATCGCCTCGCGCACCGGCTCGGAGAGATCAAACCCGAACGAGAACCGCATGTTCGCCTCGCGGCAGTACATGGTCAGCTCGTGCGTTGAGCCGGCGCCGTCGGCCCTGACCAGGATCTCGCCGTCGAGCGCTTGTTGGTCGAGCTGGGCGAGCGCGAGGTCGAGCACCAGCGTGTGATCGCTCGCGGTGTTCGACCCGGCGTTGCCCGGCCGCAGCACCCCCGCCGGCGCCTCCCCTGTCCCATCGAGGTAGCAGAGCAGCGGATGATGACCATAGCCGCCTTTGAAGTTCCCCTTGGCGTCCTCCTTCTCCGAGTGGGCGGTGGTGAGCGTCGCGTCCAGGTCGAGCACCGTCCGCTCGGGGCCGTCCGGCTTGACCCTGCGCTGCGGACGCGCCCCGAGCTTCCACGCCCGCGCCCTCGCGACCGCGACCGCCACACGCAGCCGGCCAAGGCACTCCGCGTCGATCGAGTCGATCACGCGGAACGCCGTTGAGTCAGACGCGACATTGCCGAACAGGTCAGGCTGATCACGCTGAGCTCCCAGGTCAGCCAGGCACTCCCCGCCGTCGGCGAGCATCACCGCCAGATCGCGCAGCACCACCCCTGGGTCATGCGCCGAGCGCCGCTCCCTGGTCGGCGCCATCGCCCCCGACAGCGCCCGTGTCAACCCGACGCGGTCCGCGACCCCGGCCAGCAGCGCACTGCCAGCATGACCGACCTGACCCGTGCCGTCCGCCCTCACAGTTAGCTTGTCAACCAGCCCATCACGCTTCACCATTTGGGTGATCCTCCTGAGGTCGGGACGCGAGTTTCAGCACCCCGCATTCTCCTTGCCCAGGCGGACGTTTCCGACGTTTCCGCGCCCCGGCCAGCCCCGGGGCGCGGTCGTTAATGCAAGATCCAGGCTAAGGCGGCCACCACCAAGAAACCCGTGGAGCGGCCGATCTTCCAGGATGGCAAAGACCAGCGCCGAAGGGCCTACCAGGACCTGAGGTGGAGCCGATTCCGGCATTTCGAGCCGAAGCCAAGGGCGACGTCTACGAGTACATGCTCAGCAAGATCGCGAGCGCCGGTCAAAACGGTCAGTTTCGCACCCCGCGCCACATCATCCGGCTGATGGTCGAGATGACCGTGTCCCGGTCCACCATCGGGATGTCCGCGATTAGGTCGACGACCTTCGCGAGGAGCGCCCGCGTGGGGATAATGAAGGTGGCGTCCTTCATGTGCTGCCCGCAGTTGCTCCCTTCGCCGCCGAGGCTGCGCAGGGAAGGGAAGACGTGGTCGCCCATGACCTCGTACTCCTTGCCAACACCGACGGACGTCATCTGCGACGTGGCCGCGGGAGCCCATGGAGACCGCGATCCCGGCGTCGCGGGCGGCCCTGCCGAACGCGAGGCTGACGTATTGGCCGCCGTGGTCGGAGTGATGGCTCAGCCCTGGACCGGGCCGCCGCGCTGGCGGACACACTCCCGAGGCTGAACGGACGCTGCCGATGTCCACATATCTCAGAATGGTGAGATGAGATGACAAGTCCACCAACAACGCTCGACGAGTTTCGCCGCGAGCGAGGCTGGGCGATCGCGCTTCCAGATCAGGCTCCCATTGTTGCTCCGCCCGAAAACGTCACAGGCCGCCGTCTTCTCACGGTTCACGCACACCCAGACGATGAGACGACTGTCACCGGTGGCCTCCTGGCTAAGGTAGCGGCCGGTGGCGGACAAACGGAGGTAGTGACCTGCACCGAGGACAGAGGATCAGTCGCGAGGATAGTCGATCCCGGCTGGGATCCAAAAGATACTCCCCGGCTTGCCGAGATCCGCACTGAGGAATTGCGCAAGGCGGTCGCAGCACTCGGAGTCAAGCCGGGGAACCTGCACTTCCTCGGATACCGCGATTCCGGCATGCCCGGGGACGAGGCAAACAAACATCCTGACGCGTTCTGCAACGCAGACTTGAGCGAGGTCACGGAGCGCATCACCAAACTCATACCCGACTTCAAGCCCGACGTCGTCGTCGGGTACGACGACGTTGGGGGGTACGGCCATCCCGACCACATCATGGCGTACAAGGCAATGATCGGTGCCGTTCTAGCCGCTGGTCGTCAACGTTGCTATCCCGACGCTGGGCGGACCTGGACTGTTCAAAGGGTGTATTTCGCCCGCTTTCCGAAGATGGCGTCCGATCGCGCGGCTGAGGTTACGCTTGCAGCGGGCCAGACCTCACCTCCCGAGGGTGCCCACAGCCAGTACTTCGCATCGGCAGCTCCGGACGGATGGGCCACGACTGCCGTTGACTGCCGCTGGGTGTACGGCCAGAAGGTGAAGGCATTGAGCGCGCACAAGAGTCAGATACCACCCGACTGGCCGATGCGCGCACTACCCGAGAATGTCGCCGCCGACGCCTTCGGCACAGAGTACTTCCACTGTGCGTACAGTCGAGTCGCGGCATATTTGCCCGAAACGAACGTCTTTGCCGGTATCACGCCGGACGTCGTCGCGCGTAAGTCACCGTCGCGTCCTGGAAGGCGAGGACGATGAAATCGCTTCGGATGGCGTGGCGCACCGTCAGCTTCTTGATACTTGACTCGTCCCTGACGCCCGTGCTGAGCTTCCTGGTTTTCGCCGTCGCTGGCGTAGTCGCGTTCACCCTCTTCAGTGGCTCCGGCCAAATCACGGTGTTGGCGCTTGGACTCAGCCTGCTCGTCGCTCTCTACGAGCCGCGTCGCCGAGTCGAGTCGCGGAAGCTGTTCGAGGAGATGCTTGCCGAGGCGGTGTACGAGGCATGCCACAACCTCCAGCACCTCACGAACACCTACACCCGGCGCGCCACCAAGTGGCCCCATATACGTGTCCGCGCAGCCGAACGGCTGCTTGAGCCGCCATTTGCCGAGCACACGCTCCGCGTCCCCGGGATCACGCCAGTGCTCGACCATCTAGTTCGCAATGACGAGTTCATCTCCCTTCACCAGCTCAGTGACGTGAACCTCGATGTAATTTCAGAGTATGTTGGATACTTCATCGAGCACTGCATCGTTCTTATCATCAGTGTTGGCCGGGCGGGCGAAGAAGAGACCGGGAAGCAAGCACGTGAGGTCATCGAGGCGATCAAGCTGGCCTATCTCAAAGAGATTGCCCTCAACAACGACAAAGAGCGCTGGCGCGCCAAGGTCTTACGAAGTGAGGCTGAGGAGAATAAGAGGGGCTTGAAGGGCGGGGAACCCCGCTACTACTGGTTTGACGATATCGATGTGAAAGACGAGAAACGGCACGCGCTGTATGGCCTGTTCCGCAAGCTTTCCGATCCACCGCCCCGGCCTGAGGAAGATGAGTGATAGTGATTCGAGAGATACGCCTGCGTGCGGATTTCGTCGGGGAATTCCACCCGCTCGCCGCAGCAGAGGCACGCCACCTTCGGGCTCCTCGCTGTTCTGAGTGGGTTACGGGTTTGGGTAGGCAACTCGCGGCCCTGGGCTGAGTTTGCCGGCGACGAGGTAGATCATCGTTGTGTAGTTGCGAATCGACCGGTAGCCGCGGGCTCGGCGCACTCGACCAAGCCACTCTGGTGCATCCGCGAGAGGTGATCCGATAATCGGCTGCCGTCCCACATGAAAGCGGCCAGTTCCCCTGCGGAGTCGGCCTCAGTGGTCGGCCAGGCGTGAGAACCTACCGTGGTCAGCGCCCGACAATTCGACCTCCTGGGTCAGCACGCACTCGATCACGATGCCATCGGCTGCGATGTCCGTCCAACCCGCCGGCGCCTGCGCCTTTGCGACGCGTGGTATACTAACGTTATCGGTCGCCCTCCGGTCATACACGTAAGGCTGAAGCCGGGGGAGTCGCTCGTGTTTGGTGAGGGCGTCATCCTGATCAAGGCTTCGGGCGAGGTGATTGGCTGGCTACGCCCAGGCGACACTGCCGTCACCTCAAATGCTCCACGAACCCCGGCCATCGTCGGATTCATGCCCGTTTGGCTCCCGGGCCTCGCTGGCGGGTGACCCGTGACCACTGAGATTCGCTGGGGGATCCTGGGGACCGGAACGGTCGCCGCTGCGTTCTCCGCAGGGCTTCGGCAAACGCCCGGGGCCGTGATCCAGGCAGTGGGGTCACGCACCCAAGAAGCGTCCGAGCAATTCGGTCTTCGGTGGGGTGCGAGGCAGGCTCACGGGTCCTACGCCTCATTGTGCCGGGATGCCACGGTCGACGTGGTGTACGTGGCTACGCCGAATGTGCTGCACGCGGAGCACGCGATGCTGGCCCTGGAGTCGGGCAAGGCCGTTCTGTGCGAGAAGCCGTTTACTCTTGACGCGGCGAGTGGACGTACAGTTGTTGACACGGCGTCTGCTCACGGGCTTTTTTTGATGGAGGCGATGTGGATGAGGTGCTCGCCGACCCTCTGCCAAGCACTCAAGGCCATCAGGTCGGGGGCCGTCGGCAAGCCCATGCTTCTATCAGCCCAGATGGGGTCTGCAAATGATCCGGTCCCCACCTCGCGGCTCTTCGCCCCGCCGGGCGGTGGCGCGCTCTACGACCTTGGCGTATACCCTCTAGCGCTCGCTCAGACGTTGTTTGGACGTCCATCCAAAGTGCTTGCACACGCGGCCGTGGGCGCCACCGGTGTTGACGAAATGGTATCAGTGATTCTTGGATATCCCGACGGTGAGGAAGCCGTGATCAGTGCCAGCATCCGATCGACAATGAGCAATTCAGCCACTATCTGCGGAACGCAGGGCTCGGTGACGATCGAGCCCCTCTACTTCCCGACAACGATGCGAACTCGGAAAGCGGCGACGGATGAGCACCGCCACGCTGCGGGTGGCCGCCTCGGGAGCGTTCTAGCCGATCGGCGGCTTCGCCACGCGGTTGCATTGGGACGAATTCTTCGCGATGCCCGCCGGGCGGGCCGCGTCCGTCTTCAACCGGCTTCGAACGGTTACGCTGTGGAGGCCGCCGAGGTCATGCGCTGCCTACGTGCCGGCGTCACCGAGAGTCCCGTCGTACCCCTCTCGGACACGCTCGACGTGCTGGACACGATGGACGCTATACGCAACGCGGTGGCTGACCGCTCGCAATGCGTTTTGCGATAGTCGGCTGCGGCTTCGTCGCCGACTCCTACCTGGCGACGCTCAAGAATTATCCCGACCTCGAACTCCTCGGAGTCTACGACCGCGATTCAGAGCGTTGCCAAAGATTCGCTGAGTACCACGGCCTGCAGCGGTATGCGTCGTATGACCAGCTGCTTGCCGACGATCGTGTCGAGCTTGTCGCCAATCTCACGAATCCCGACAGCCACTACGAGGTTTCCCGCCGTGCCCTTGACGCTAATCGGCACGTCTACTCTGAAAAGCCGCTTGCTACCAGCCTGGCCGACGCCGAGAAGCTGGTCGCGCTTGCCGAGGCGAGGCAACGGCTCCTCGCCAGCGCGCCATGCAGCCTGCTTGGCGAGACCGCACAAACACTGTGGAAGGGGTTGCGTGACGGGTGCATTGGAATACCCCGACTAGTGTACGCCGAGCTGGACATAGGCGACGTCTCTCGCCAGCGGACCGACACGTGGTTTAGTGAGTCAGGGAAGCAGTGGCCGACCAAAGACGAGTTCGAAGTCGGCACCACCTCGGAACACGCTGGCTACTACCTAACATGGCTAACTGCTTTCTTCGGTCCGGTGCGACGCGTCACGGCTTTCGCGCACGTGCTGCAGCCGGAACGGGGCATTGCGCTAAGCAAAATCACGCCGGACTATGCAACAGCTTCGCTGGAGTTCGCCTCCGGAGTCATAGGACGTCTGACGTCCAGCATGTATCCGCCGCGGAACCTCAGCCTGCGGATCTTTGGCGATGCTGGAACCATCGGTGTCGACCACGCCTGGGAAAGCTACGGCACACCCGTGGTGCTCAACCGCTACCACCGCCGCCAGCGGCTAAGCTATTGGGTCCTAAAGTACCCGGTGGCCACGACGCTGCTCGGGTTCGGGCCGCGCCGGCTCCCGCTTGTCCAGATACCCGAGACCTCCAACAAAGTGTTCGCGACGCACCCAGTGGACTTCTGCCGCGGGATTGCAGAACTCGCCGCCGCAGCCCGCGAAAGACGAACGCCGCGCATGCAAGCGCGTTGGGCACTCCATGTCACTGAGCTGACTCTAGCCATGCAGAACCCCGCCGAACTCGGCACGCCCCGGAATATCTTGTCTGAGTTCGCGCCGATCAATCCGATGCCTTGGGCTGGCTGAACGTTAGGCCGTCTCGCGACCACCTAGGCTCTAAGGGCTCACGAAAGAATTTGTGGCCCCTTTTGGGTTGGGTGGATCGTGTAGTTCCAGTCTGGATGGAACTGGTCGCGTTCGATCTTCACGGCGGCAAGCTCTTGGTCGGTGACCTTGATCCCTTTCTCGTAGTGGCCGGGGTCCAGGCGCGCGTAGACCTTCAGGCCGGTGCTGGTCGTGGTCGCGCCGATCAGGTCGATGATGACTTGCAGGCTCTCCAGCGGCCGCCCGCGCCAGTTCAGGCTGACGTAGCTGAACAGGCGGTGCTCGATTTTGTTCCATTTCGAGGTTCCGGGCGGGAAGTGGCAGACGCGGATCGCGATCTGTAGCTCGTTGGCGAGCTTTTGCAGCTCGGTCCTCCACAGCCGGGTGCGGCTGGAGTTGCTGCCGCCGCCGTCCGCGGTGATCAGCAGCGTCGTGGCGTTCGGGTAGCGCTTCTGGCCGAGATGCATCCACCACGCGCGGATCGAGCTGACCGCGAACGCGCTTGTGTCATGGGTGACACCAACGCTGACCATCCCCTCGTTGGCTTTGATGTCGAGCACGCCGTACGGGATCGCGTGCCCCAGATCCTTGTCCTTGAAGTCGTGGCAGCGAACCTCGACCGGCCGCCCAGTCGGCTCGTATTCCCGCCCGACAGCCTTGAAATCACACCACTCTCGGCTGTCGCTGGTCCAGAGCGCTCCTGTGTCCCGGCGAAGCGATCGAGAAGCCAACGTCGCCGGCAAATCCGAAAGCGACCACGGTTTCGCGCGGCGGCGCGTCCGCGTGCCTGGATCGTGCATTAAGCGCCGCGCCCCGGACTGACCGGGGCGCGGGAACGTCCGCCTGAGCAGAGAGAATGCGGGTTGCGAAGCTCGCGTTCCCGGCTCAGGAGGTTCACCCAGATGGTGCAGCGTGAAGGGCTCGTTGAGAAGCTATCGGTGACGGCGGACGGCAGCGGTTTGGTGGGGCATGCCGGCAGCGCGCTGATCGCTGGCGTGGCTGACCGGGTCGGGCTGACCAAAGCGCTGTCGGCGGCGATGGCCCCGACCCGGCAACGCGCGTCGGCGCATGACCCGGCGGTGGTGCTGCGCGATCTGGCGGTGATGCTCGCCGACGGCGGCGAGTGCCTGGCTGACCTGGGAGCTCAGCGCGATCAGCCCGACCTGTACGGGAACGTGGCGTCTGACTCGACCGCGTTCCGGGTGATCGATTCCGTCGACGAGGAGTGCCTTTCCCGGTTGCGGGCGGCGGTCGCGCTCGGACGGGCGGGGGCGTGGAGGGTCGGGGCGCGGCCGGAGCGCTCGCTCGCGCGGTGGCACGGTCGTCCTGAGCGGACGGTGATCGATCTCGACGCGACGCTCACGTGCGCCTCCTCGGAGAAGGAGCAGGCGCACGGGAACTTCAAGGGTGGCTACGGTCATCATCCGCTGCTGTGCTATCTCGACGGGACGGGCGAGGCGCCCGCAGGGATCCTGCGGCCCGGGAACGCCGGGTCGAACACGGCGGCTGATCACAAGCTGGTGCTCGACCTCGCGCTCGAGCAGCTCGACCCCGCCGCGCTGCAGGGCGAGATCCTGGTGCGCGCCGACGGCGCCGGCGCGACGCACGATCTGACCGTGTACTGCCGTGAGGGGCGGATGCGTTTCTCGTTCGGGTTCGACCTCTCCGAGCCGGTCCGCGACGCGATCGTCAACATGCCCGAGACCGCGTGGGTAAAGGCGATCCGCTCTGACGGCACAGAGCGCGAGCACAGCCAGGTGTGCGAGATCACCGCCCGCGTCGACCTCTCGACATGGCCCGAAGGCTCGCGGTTGATCGCCCGGCGCACGAAGCTCAAAGAAGGCGACCAGCAGTCGTTCGCCGACCACGACGGCTACCGCCTCGCGGTGTTCCTCACCGACCAGGAAGGCGAGAGCATCCCCCATCTCGACCTTAACCACCGCGGCCACGCCCGCGTTGAGGACCGCATCCGCCAAGCCAAGGACTGCGGCCTGTCCAACCTCCCGTTCCGCAGCTTTCACCACAACCAGGTGTGGCTATGGCTCGTTCAGCTCGCCCAAGACCTCGTCGCATGGACCCAGCAGCTCTGCCTCGCAGACGAAGCCCGCGCGTGGGAGCTCAAAAGATTGCGCTACCGGCTGCTGCACCAGTCAGGGCGGATCGCCCGCCACGCCCGCCGCACGATCCTGCGGCTCTCACGCGACTGGCCCTGGGCAGGGCAGCTCGCCGCCGCATTCTCACGCCTGCAAGCGCTCCCAGCCCCGACAGGCTGACCGGGGCGCCGCCGGCGCCGCCACCGACGGCCATTCATGGGACACCCGGGCGTCAGCCTGCCCACAAACCGCTCACCAACCACCAACTGAACGTGCCAGAACCGCCGGCGCCACCGTCAACACGCCAATCGCCACCCGCCACGCCCCGACACACCCCATCTCAACCGCTCGGAGAGCCCCGCACGATCGTTACTGCAAGCGACGCGATTCCGCGCCTGCTGCAAGATCGAGGCGTGTTGGTGGATCGCTCGGCGGTTGGCGGGCCGGAGCGCCTACGACGCCGCCAGCGATAATGCCGCCGGCCGTGACCACGTCCACCGTGATCTGCATCATGCCCGTCAAGAACGAGGCGTGGATACTCGAGCGGTCCCTAGCATGCGCGAGCCTGTGGGCGGATCTCATCATCGTCGCGGATCAGCAGTCTGGCGATGCTTCTGCGCGCATTGCGCGTCGGTTCTCCAAGGTAGAACTCCTTGAGAACACCGGCACCGCGTATTCAGAGCACGACCGACAGACGCTCCTATTAGCGAGAGCGCGTCAGGTGCCTGGTCGGCGAGTCATCCTCTCGCTTGACGCCGATGAGGTGCTCGCAGCGAATTGGCGCGAATCCGGCGAGTGGCATTCCCTGCTCACGGCGCCGGAGGGCACCCGCTTCCGTTTCCCAAAAGCCGAGCTGCTCCCTGGCTGTGACCGCTACTGGGTACTGCCGGGCGGCGATCTTGTACACGGGATGGTCGATGATGGTAGCCCGTTCGTGGGTGGGACCATCCATGGCCCGCGCCTACCCGTGGCGGATCCGACGACAATCCTCCGACCCAAGTCTCTCTGGCTGCTCCATTATCGCGCCACCGACCCCGAGCGTAATGCGGCCAAGCAGCGCTGGTACCAGTGCTGGGAGAAGGCCGTGAAGGACCCGACGATTCGTCCCATTGTGCTTTACCGCACGTACCATCAGGATCTCGGCCGGCCAAAGGAGGCGCTGGTAGTCCCTGACGCGTGGCTGGCGGCTTACAGGCGCGCAGGCATCGAGATGACCGCCATTCAGCCGGAGGCTCATTCCTGGTGGGACCACGAAGTTGTGGCACTCTTCGGCAAGCACGGCCTCAATACGTTCCGAAAGCTCGACGTCTTCGGACCTTGGACCGCCGATTTGCTTCTGAATCGAGCCCCAATTCGAGATCCGCGCAATACGGTCGAGAGGGCTGTTCACTGGTGGCTGCGCGCCACACAGCGCCACGAACGCCGCCTCTGGGTCCGCTTCATCCAGCGGATGCTTCGCGCATTCGGCTGGTAGCTTGTCCGGCCATGCGGAGTCTCCTGACTGGCGGCGCTGGCTTCATTGGCTCGCATCTGGCCGACCTGCTAATCGCTTCTGGCGACTCTGTGTGCGTCATCGACAACATGTCGACTGGGTGTTTCTCAAACATCGCGCCGCTTATGGACAATCCGAAGTTGACTTTCGTCGAGGCTGATGTCACTGTGTCACCTCGACGTACCACGGTTAGGTACTCTCGACCGGCCAGGCGGCTCAGGTGCTTCCTGCGGTGCGCTTCTCTGTTTCAAGCCGTGTGTGGCGTGTCCTCCGGGCGGCCGGGACGATCGTAGAGGGCGTCCGGTGTGTGACATGGGCAAAGTCGCAGACGGGCTTACGATGGCTCTCTAATCGGCAGTCGCCGAGGCACTCGCTCGGTAGCCCAGATGATTCTTGTCACACGTGCCCATTACGATGCAACCTCGCCGATCGTGCGTACCTACGACGGGATACTGAACTCACCTATGGGGGGGGCGGGGTTCTCAAGGATGAACGAGTATGACCCCGCCGTCACGAGATATTTCTCCGCCCGAGAGATAGACAGGATTTGAACAAGCGAAATCGGCCAAGACACCCCCAGGCGGTGGACCCCCGATGACATCCACAGGGACCGAGGAGGATCTGGCGCTCGCCATCCATACGGCTTGGGTTGAAACGTCCAGAGCCGTACTAACTACCCACCTTTCGTGGGGATGGGCACGGATGCCGAGCTTCTCGCCGCCAGCGACGATGAACAGTTAGCGCGTTTGGCGCGCGCTCTTTGAACCCGGGGGAAGGAGTGGACGGTGCGACCGTTACTCAAGAATTTGCGACTCTCGTTGGTGCCAGTCAATCCCTGTGCCCCCTTTGGGCCTGTCTGGCTCCACTGAATCGGCGTTTCAACCGCAGTGCAGTGCTTGCCCGTACTGGGATCGATCACGCGCAGCGATCCGATCGCCTTCGAATAGCAGCCATGGATCACGCCGCTAGTACAGCCATGGATCACGCCGCTAGGAGGGGCCGCGCGGGCAGGGGACTCGCGCGGCCCCGGGCCCACCCCTAGGAGTATCCATGTCGCTTACCTCACCCATCCCCCTGAAGTGGTCGCAGCCCAGAGCGGGCGCTATGTTTACGAAGGGACGCAGCGTGCCCGAGCGGTTTGCGCGCCCTGCCATGCTGCCGTTGCTTGTGGTGTTCGCGATCATCTGCACCATCGATGCGTTGCTCTACTCCTCAAGCCAGACCTGGATCAACTGGTGGCTTACGGTCGTCTGGTCACTGCCGGTTGCCATAACATTCCTGCAGATTCGAGGCATACTCCATACTCGGCGGCACTTCAATGATGCACACGGTTACCAGGGACGCTCACAGCAGCCGTTGATCGTGCTCATCCCGACGATTGGCCGACACGATGTCATGGGCGCGCTCGACCGCGTCGTGAGGTCGTTCGCCCACGAATGTCCTGCCTACTTTGATGACTGGCGCGTAGATATCGTGACCGAGGAGAAGGCGGAGGCGCTTGTCGAAATGCAGGCACTTGCACAGTTGTCTCCCGACATTCGTGTCCTCGTGATACCAGCGGACTACCAATCGGCAACCCATACGCAGTACAAGGCACGAGCCAACCAGTTCGCTCTCGAAGAGCGCACTGCGCATGGTGAATCGACCGAGGATGCCTGGGTGCTACACATGGACGACGACACGGCGGTCGGCGAAGGGACCATGCAGGCGCTTGCTCATTTCCTAAGCACCAACAACGGGGACAAGCACCTCGCGCAGGGGGTACTGACCTATCCACGCCAGCACAGCGTCAACGGGTTTACGTGGCTACTAGACTCGGTACGCCCCGGATTCGACGTCAGCCTGTACGCTGCGCTAACAGGTACGGGAACGCCGTTGATCGGTACGCACGGTGAGCTACTGCTGATCCGTGCCTCGATAGAGGCTGAAATTGGCTGGGACTTTGGTCCGAAGGAGATCGTCGAGGATGCTCGCTTCTCGCTCCTCTTCGCAACGCGCTACCCAGGTTGTAGCGCCTGGTTCGCGGGACGATGCTATGGATCGTCGCCGGAGACGCTGCGCGACTTCATTCAGCAGCGGGCACGCTGGTCGGAGGGGCTGTTGAGGCTTGCGCTGAATCGCACCATTCCGCTGCGTAAGCGCGTCCTGTTGGCTTACGCGATGATCGGCTGGCAGATTGGCATCTTCCAACATCTTGGAATAATGATCCCACTAGCATTGCTAGTCACGAATGGGAACACGTGTCCGGTCGCGGCACCGTTGATCGTGGCTTGGGCGCTTTATTACACGGGCGTTCTGTGGGCGAATTGGGAGGGTCTGAAGATCAATTCGCAAGTGTCCGGGTTCGCGCCGCGTCGTCGTGATCAATTCGTCGTCACGTGCTTGCAGCCAATCGTGGGTATCTTCGAGCCGATCGGCGGCACACTGGGGGCGTATCGTGCGATCACGAACCGCGGCCGAGGCTTTACGGTCATCGCGAAGAACAACTAACGGCGGGAGATCGGCCATGATCCCGCTGATCATCACCCCGTGCCCGCGCTGCGGCAACGCTGACGTGAGCGAGTTCCACAACGGCGGCGACCACGTGACCCTCGCGCTTGTGGAGCTCGCGCATGTGCTGGATGGTCTGCTGCCAGCGATACTCGTCATAGCCGAGCCGCGCCTGCGTAACGATCACCTGGAGCGCCTTCAGGGTCCTCCGGGCGCTAATGGAGTCTCGGGCTATGACGTTGAAACCCGCTCCATATCCATCCCCCCCGGAGGCACCCAAACTGGCGTTCAATGCCCCAGCGGCGAGGCAGCAATCAGCGGCGGCTGGGACGGATAAACAGGCGTCTCCCTGATCTTTAGCTTTCCGGAGACATCCCAGCCAGGTGTCAGCACGCCCGACGATGTCTGGCACTTCGGGTTCGATCAGGAGGCAGGGGTTCCCCAGGTCTCCCTAACCCTCTACGCCATCTGTGCGAACGCAGGCTGACAGGACTCCGCACCGTCCCCTGGTGACACTGCGGCGCTTAGGTCGCATATCATCGCCACCAGGGTCGGCACGCTAACTGGCCAATGATGAGCGGGCAACCAAAGTCCGTATTGCCAAAGGAACCGCAGTGCTATTCCCGTTCCGATGGGTAACATGTAGCTCGCAGTCCATATCCCACCTCTGAAGCGCAGCAGCCCGCCCTCATCAAGGCGAGGCTGTTCTATATCTGGGGCAAGGCAAGGTAAGTTAACTCGATGGAGTCCGATGGCGTAAGGTTGCACCGTCACAGTTCTGGATCAGTACGAAGTCAGTACGAAGTCAGTAGGTGATGGCTTACTAAGCAACCCTCGACCTTGGGTCTAGCATTCTTCGATGGGTTCGTCTGCTATAATGCTCGAAGAGTGATCACCGAGGGCAGGGGAGTTGTGACCCCGCTCTTGCAGGCATACCTCGATCTTGCGGTAGCTCCCGAATCGCGTCGCTTGCAGTAGGCGGCCGGGCGGGCCGCGGTGGGGCGTTTGGGGGTGTCGGGCTGGGTGCTGCGGGGTGTTGGTTGGGCGTCTGGGGGGCGCGCGGTGGTGTTTTTGCCCGAACGCGGAGGTGTTGGGGTGCTTTGCGGGCAGGCTGACGCCCGGGGGTTCGCGTGGTTGGTCGTCGGGGAGGGCGCCGCGGGTCAGCCGGTTGGGGGTGGGAGCGCTTGCAGGCGCTTGAACGCGGCGGCGAGCTGCCCTGCCCAGGGCCAGTCGCGTGCGAGCCGCAGGATCGTTTTGCGGGCGTGGCGGGCGATCCGTCCTGATTGGTGTAGCAGGCGGTATCGCAGCCGCTTGAGCTCCCATGCGCGTGCTTGGTCAGCGAGGCACAGCTGCCTGGTCCACGCGACGATGTCTTGCGCGAGCATCACCAGCCACAGCCATACCTGGTTGTGCTCGAAGTCCTTGAACGGGAGGTTACGCATCCCGCAGTCCTTGCCTTGGCGGATGTGATCCTCGACGTGCGCGTGGCCGCGATGGGTCAGGTCGAGCTTGGCGACGTCCTCGCCGGACTGGTCTGTCAGGAACACCGAGAGCCGGTAGCCGTCATGGTCGGCAAACGACTGCTGGTCGCCTTCGCGCAGCTTCGTGCGCCTGGCGATCAGCCGCGATCGCGCAGCCCACGCGGACAGGTCGACACGATCGGTGATCTCGACCACGTGCGAGTGATCTCGCTCGCTGCCGTCTACGCGGATCGCGTTTATCCACAAGGCTTCCGGGACCGCGACGAGCGCCTCGCGGACCGGCTCTGAGAGGTCAAACCCGAACGAGAACAGCAGCTCCGCCTCGCGGCAATATGTGGTCAGCTCATGCGTTGCGCCGGCGCCGTCGGCGCGGATCAGGATCTCCCCGTCAAGCGCCTCCGGGTCGAGCTGCGCAAGCGCGAGATCCAACACGGCCTTGTGATCGGCGGCGGTGTTCGAGCCGGCGTTCCCCGGCCGCAGGATCCCTGCGGGCGCCTCGCCGGTCCCGTCGAGATAGCACAGCAGCGGATGATGGCCGTAGCCGCCCTTGAAGTTCCCGGCCGCGTGCTCCTTCTCCGAGCTGGCGCTCGTGAGCGTCGCGTCGATGTCGATCACCGTCCGCTCAGAACGACTGTGCCATCTCGCGATCGACCGCTCCGGCCGCGCCCCGAGCTTCCACGCCCGCGCTCTGGAGAGCGCGACCGCCGCGCGCAACCTGCCCAAGCACTCCTCGTCGATCGAATCGATCACCCGGAACGCCGTCGAGTCAGACGCGACGTTGCCATACAGGTCCGGCTGGTCACGCTGAGCTCCCAGGTCAGCCAGACAACTCCCGCCGTCGGCGAGCATCACCGCCAGGTCGCGCAGCACTATCCCCGGGTCATGCGCCGACGCGCGTTGCCGGGTCGGGGCCATCGCCGCCGACAGCGCTCTTGTCAGCCCGACCCGGTCAGCGACGCCGGCGATCAGCGCGCTGCCGGCATGCCCGACCATGCCCGTCCCGTCCGCCCGAACATCTAGCTTGTCAACCAGTCCATCACGCGCCACCATCTGGGTGATCCTCCTGAGATCGGGAATGCTGCTTCGCAACCCGCATTCTCCCTGCTCAGGCGGACGTTCCCGCGCCCCGGCCCGCCCGGGGCGCGGCCGTTAATGAACGATCCAGGCATATGTGGCAGTCTTGTTTTACCAGTCATGGTTTCGCGGCCGTCTCCTTCGGGGGGGCGGCCGTTCTCGTTCTAGGGACACTTTTGTGGCTAGATAACTTTGGATAAGCACCTAATCCACCGTTGGCCAAAGTGGAGTACCTGAAATCCAGAGTGGCCGTTTGCTACACTAGTGAGTGTGACAGTACACAACGCTGTCCGAGAAATCTATGACAAAGGTAAAGCGACATGCACCATATCCCGACGCCGCGCGCGTCATCGTCAAGTGACAACGTAGATCAGTCTTACCTAGATCAGGCGCGCCGTAACAGTGAGGAACGCTGCAAAGAGGCAGCAAGATTCCTCCATGAGATCTCACCAAACGGTGAAGGTCTGATCAACATCCGCTACGGCACCAAGCAAGCCGAGATGGGAGCGGTGAAGCCCAACCGTAACAAGTATTGGCCTGCCAATGATCTCGACAATGCAGCTGTGTGGGTGGTGAAAAAGGCGGATGCGGGCCATGACATGTACGCAGCCATTGCTCCGCGCAGTGAGAAGTCAGGCAAGAAGGCAGCCATTGAGCAATGCTGGCTCGCATACGCAGATGTCGATAGCCCCGAGGCTCATGCACGGCTGGAGGAACTACCATGCCCGAGCTTCACCATCGCATCCGGCGGCGCGGGCAACATGCACGCTTACTGGCGTCTGGAGTCTCCCGTGTCCGCTGATGGGCTTGAGATGATCACGAAGCCTCTCGATGCACACCTCTCTGCCGGAACGCAGCATGTCTTCGATGCATCGCACATACTGCGCATCCCCGGTACCTACAGCTTCAAATACAATGATCAGCGGCCGATCTCCTACCTCAGCGACACAGATGAGGATGAAGTCTATGAGCCTGCTGAGATCATCGAGTCTGACACAGAACCCACCGATGCCCGCACTGATCGCAGTGGTGATCGCAACCTTAGCGGAGTTACCTACGAAGGCGAGAACCGCGGGCATAAGCTATGCCAGTACGCAGCACGTCTGCGCTTACTTGGCATCGTCGGTGATGATGCGCTAGCTGATCTTCTCACTTATAACCAGAACCATTGTGATCCGCCGAAGGATTATAAGACGGTGGAACAGATCCACCGTGACTATGTAATCAGCAATGAGACACCACCTGACGCGAAGGAAGGAAAGGGTAACGCGATAGCAATTCCATACAGTAAGATAGAGCCCGAGCAGGTGGAGTGGCTGTGGCGGGAGTGCATTCCTCGTGGCATGATCACGCTGCTTGGCGGGAGGGAAGGGCTGGGAAAGAGGGGGCTCCGTGGATGATCGGGGGTGACTCTCGATCGAGATTCCGTCCTGAGCAGGGCTTTTGGTCGTCGGAGCGGAGGGTGGAAGTCGCGTGCGCCTCTGCTGCTGGGTTGTGGACTGCTCGCTGGGCCCCGTGCCCGGCGATCGTGGGCACAGCGGATGCGTGCTCAAGCGGCCAGGGATGGCCGCGCCTGCGCGCAGGCGCATCCGGATGATCATGGCGAGACTCGCCCCATAGGGCGTCGTTGGGGGGCGTCGGGTCGCTGCCCGCGTTGACGGGGGTCGTGGCGTGCCGGGGAGCTGCCTGCTCCATTCCCTTCTCGTTGCGCCGTTTGCCGTGCGTGCGCACCGGGTCATCCCGGGGTCGAGCGAGCGTCGTGGCGGAATACGGGTGACGCGGTTCGGAGGGCCAGAAAGAAAACGCGTGTTCGTGTGTCGTCACCCCCGATCATGCCCGGAGAGCCGGAAAGAGCTTGCTCTCGATCCAGATTGCCGCCGAGGTTTCCAACCATGGGAAAGATGTCCTGCTACTCACCGCAGAGGACGCCCCAGCCTTCACCATTCGTCCTCGGCTGACCGCCGCAGACGCCGACATTGATCGGGTGCATGATGTGAAGCTGCGCGGCACCACCGGGGATACGGGGCTCGTGTTTCCCGAGGACGGCGACAGTCTTGCAGCGCTCGTAGCGGAGCACGAAGCTGAGCTGGTGATTGTTGATCCCCTCATGGCTCATCTCGGGGGCAACGTCAATTCCTACAACGATCAATCGATGCGTGCGGCTCTTGCCCCGTTGTACCAGATCGCGACAGACACGGGCACCACCATGTTGGTGCTATGCCATCTCAACAAGAATGCCTCCGGAGACGCACTACAGCGGTTCGGCGGGACCCATGGGATCCCCGCCGCCGCCCGCTCGGCCTTGCTGCTTGCGCAAGACCCGGATGATGAGGAGGATGGGCCCTTACGTGTACTCGCGCACGTCAAGTGCAATGTTGGTGCGAAGCAGCGGAGCCTCGCGCTGGAAGTAGAGCCGGTGACTCTCCCGGGTGGTTTCAAGACCGCCCAGATACCGATTCGTGGCTTCTCCGAGCATCAGACAAGCGCCCTCCTGGGTCCACATATAGCGGACAAGCCGACGGCCGTCGATGAGGCGGTGGAGTTCCTGCGCGCAACATTGGCCGATGGCCCTTTACCGGTGCAGGACGTGCAGCGTGCGGCAAGGGAGGCGGAGATCAGAGACGAGACCCTGAAGCGGGCTAAGTCCAGGCTGAAAGTGGAGTCGGAGAAGACGGGCTTCAAAGGCGGTTGGGAATGGTCTCTACGAAGGGGGTCGACACTCCTTGACCCCCTTGGTGTTGGCGATGTTGACCCCCTTGGCGAATCCCCAGTAACCACAGGGGATTTCGAGGATGCCTCTGACGAAGAGGGTCAATGTGATGAAGTGAACCCCTTGGGGGATTTCGAGGATGCGGAGCCCTTCCACCCTCAAACACCCAAGCTACGGCTCAAGGCGACCGATTTCCGCCACGGCCCTGATGCGAAGTTCTCCGATGAGAAAGGGCGCAGACGCCCCTTGGCCTCGGTCGAGCCGGTCCCCCGACTCCGAGAACGTGAGCTAGCGGAGGCGCGGTTGGCAGAGTTGCGCAAGCAGTTCCCCAACGACGTGCAGGAGGCCGGGTAGCGCTCCTTCGAGCGCGATCTGAACCCCGGGCCGCTTCATGTCCTTGGCGTGGTCGTGGCGAAGCTGGATCGGCTGAGTCGATCGATGCTCGACTTCACTGCGCTCATGGCCACGGCGCAGAAGCAAGCGCGCTCTTGGTGAGCATGTCCGCTCACGGGTGCGAGAACGTCACTCCCGAGTAGGACCCGTCAGCGCAGCAGCCAGATCAAAGAACTTGCCGTATGCGGCGGCCCGTTGATTATCAATGTCTTGGAGTTTGCCCCCCTGTTGCTGCGGCGAGCGGAGCCAGTCCCCGTAGTACACGAGGTAGTTCCGGGCGGACTTGTGCGCCGACCCGTATGCCTTGAATACCTCGCTCTCGACACCGAGCCTGACCCCGATCCGTGCCTCCTGCTCCCACACCCTCATAAGGGCACTCTTCACGAGTGCCAAGCCGTGCCTCGACCGCCGCTGGGGCACCACGCGGAGTGTCCCCTGGCCTCGGCACCGAGTCCATGAACTGCAGGAGGGCAAGGCGGCGTCATCCAACACGGAACGTAACTCATCGAGCCGACCAGACCGCGCGGTGTGCTTGCTCTGCCGCGCCGCGAGCAAGCCGTTGATCAGCGGGGTCCCAAGCGCGACCGCACCTGTGACGATCACGCTGACCTCTGCGACGTTTGACACGGAGCACTATGTGTGCGACCGCAGACGGGACGCTGTACCCACGGACCCGCCGTAATGGCGGACCCCAAGCTGACGCTCCGCCCCGCGCCGACACAAGCCGAGCCGACTGGGATCGGCTCGACAGGGCCAGTTTTCGGTAGTTCGCCCAAACCGCGGGGACGTGGCCGGCGGCTGTTGTGCACTTGACGCAGGCGTTAGATGTACAAAAGTGCTAGATTGTGCCCGTGCTCATTAGGGGTTTGGATCAATAGCGTGAATCCGCTTCCGACCCTCGATCCGACTCGCTGCGTTATTTATCGTCGCGTTTCGTCGGCGGAGCAGGAAAGAGCTTCCGGGCCTGATCGTCAGCGGAAGGCGTCCGAGCGCTACGCGGCCATGAACGGCCTTGTGGTCGTGGGTGATGTCTTCGAGGACCGATCCGGCACGCTGGCGATGGCAGAGCGCCCGGGCCTATCCGAGGCGCTGGCAGCTTGTCTCGAACACGGCGGTGGGATCCTGCTGGTGGAAGAGCGGACGCGGCTGGCGCGTGACGAGTACGCCGCTCACGATGCTCTGCGGACATTCGCTCGGGCTGGCATCCGCGTGCTCTACGCCGATGGATCCAACGGCAACGGTGCCAGCGATCCTGCTGCGCTCTTGCTCGATGGGATCGGGCATGCCGTCGCCGCTTACGACAGGCGGGTGATCGTCGCTCGGATGGCAGCGGGCAGGCAGGCCAAGGCGCAGCGCAAGCCACGCTCGCGCGCGCAGGGAGGCAAGCTCCCGTGCGGCTATCGTCGGACCCGTTCCGGTGAGGTCGAAGTCGATCCGGAGACGGCCGCAGTCGTTCGGCGGGCATTTGACCTCGTACGCGCCGGAGCCACCGTGCGAGCGGCTGCGGCTGAGCTTGGCTGGCATCCGACGATGCTGGCGCGCGTCGTGAAGCGGCCGGAGTACAAGTGGGCGGGCGAGTGGAGGATCATCGATCCCCGCGTCTGGAACGACGCTCAAGAAGCGCTCAGGAGGGGACGCAAGCGCAACTAGCCGGGGCGGAGCGTGCCAGGCTTTCGTCAATGCACATCGAACCGGAGGCGTTGCCGCGCCCGAGTACGTTCCGTCCGCCGCATGACAGATACTGAGTGGTTCCCGACAACCGCCTACAGGAGTACCCGCATGGCAACGCTACTCGCGCCCAAACTGGCCATCGAGATCATCCCGACCAGCTTGCATGGGTCAAACCCCCCGTACCATCAATGGCAAGTCTTGGTGGTGACCATGACCGAAGAAAGGTCTACCAGGCGGCAGGCCACTGCTGCGAGATCTGTCGTGGGGTGGGAAAGCGTCATCCCGTCGAAGCGCAGAAGCGATACGAGCATGACGAGACCGGGCGTCCTCCGTGTCAGAGGCTCGTGGGCCTGATTGCACTGTGCCCGGACTGTCACGCCGTGAAGCACTTGTACCGGACGCGCGCTCTGTCGGTTGAGCAGGGCGACCCGGCCATCTGCGAGAGAGCACTGCGACACCTAATCTGATGCTCGTCAACGGCTAGGACCATACGCAAATGCAGGCATGTCTCGAAGAGACACGGAGGTCTTCCTCCGGCGCGAGGCCCTCGGACCGTGGGTCTACGACTTCTCGGCGTTCCTGGCGAGCAGCCGCGCGCCGCCCAGCTCGGGACGGACCAGGTCGTAGCATCGTCGATGCGATGAGCGGCAGTTCAAAATCTGGACGAGACCCCGTCTCCGCCCAAGTTCAGGCCGCCGCACAGGTGATCGCTGACGCGATGAGCGACAGCTCGCCTCACGGAATGCCGGATCTCTCCGGCCTTCATCAGACCAACGTCGCAGCTCACGCGCTCAATTTGTCGGTTGGCAAGAGCGGATATCCCGAGCCAGAGTCGTTTCTCGTGGTGACGTACGCCCGGTTGGTTGACAAGACGCTGGCCGAATGGTCTAACGCGCGAGACGCCCTATCCGGCTTCATGCGAGGCGAGACGCCCATCACGCAGAAGTTCTTTGCAGCTCAAGGCATGGTCGAGGACCTCGTCGTCTCGCTGCACCGCGCGATGCTTTTCGCGGCTGCTCTTGCGAATGCGCCAGCGACAAGCGCCTTGGCGGGAAGCCTCCCGGCCAGCACTGACATCGACCGCGTACGGAGCTTCCGCAACCGCATCGCTCATGGCGATGAGGATCTCGTTAAAGGCAAAGGTGGGAAGGGTCTAGCCACCGCGACTCCAGAAATCACGCATGACGCAATCGGGACGAGTGGCATCTGGCTCAGATTCGACGAACTGGCTGCGTGGATCACCGAACTCAATAACTTCGCCGGTGTGCTTATCGCGTCTCGCGCGATCTGACGGCGCCGGCATTCGGCTAGCGACGTGGTCTGCGCTAACCGCCGTGGTTGACGTATTTGATGCACTGGCCTTGGTTGGGGAAGCCGTAGTTGTGGTAGCGGCCGTCCATGCAGTCCTGTTTGCTGGTCGGTTGCACTCGAACGGTCGTCGATCCGCTGCTGTTGGTGTGGGTCGGATCCCCGCCGTAGGTAGTGGTGATTGTGTCCGACCGAAGAGGGGTCCCCGTCGCGCTTGGCGTGTAGGCCACCTGGCAGCTTGCCGACGCGCCGCTGCCCGACAGCGTGCAGCTACCGGCACCGCTAAAGCTTCCCGCGCCGATGCTCGCAAAGCTCACCGTGCCGGTCGGTGTTGTCTGACCTCTGCTGGCGGTGTCGGTGATCGTAACCGTGCACTTGGTCGGCTGGCCGACCGCCAGCGTCCCCGGCGAGCAGCTAACAGTGCTGGCAGTTGGGTGTGCGATGGGCAGCGACCCTACGGCGACGCCATAGGGTTCGAAGCCAGCGGCCACGGTCGCCGTGGTTTTCGGGCTCTCCGGGCATGATCGGGGGTGACGACACACGAACACGCGTTTTCTTTCTGGCCCTCCGAACCGCGTCACCCGTATTCCGCCACGACGCTCGCTCGACCCCGGGATGACCCGGTGCGCACGCACGGCAAACGGCGCAACGAGAAGGGAATGGAGCAGGCAGCTCCCCGGCACGCCACGACCCCCGTCAACGCGGGCAGCGACCCCGACGCCCCCCAACGACGCCCTATGGGGCGAGTCTCGCCATGATCATCCGGATGCGCCTGCGCGCAGGCGCGGCCATCCCTGGCCGCTTGAGCACGCATCCGCTGTGCCCACGATCGCCGGGCACGGGGCCCAGCGAGCAGTCCACAACCCAGCAGCAGAGGCGCACGCGACTTCCACCCGCCGCTCCGACGACCAAAAGCCCTGCTCAGGACGGAATCTCGATCGAGAGTCACCCCCGATCATCCACGGAGCCCCGGTTTTCGGCGACAGCGTGCCGGTCAGCGGGTTGATGTCGTACTCGGAGACGGTGTTGTCGCCGTAGTTGGTGACGTAAGCACTCTTACCGTCGGGAGTCACGGCCACGTCCCACGGACTCCGGCCAGCGGCGACGGTAGCCGGGTTCTTGGGCGACAGCCCACCGGTCACCGGGTCAATCGTGTACTGCCAAACCGCGCCGTTGAAGCTGGCGACGTAGGCGTTCTTACCGTCAGGGCTCACCGCGATGTGGACGGGGGTCTGTGGGCGGCCCCCGCTTTTCGGTCCACCGCGAGTGAGAGGGTGGTGAATGTAGTGGGGGCAAGGTAGCGGCCTGCTCGGACGGATCACGCCCCCTGGTGCCGCGACCGTCGTCGCGGAGCCGAGCGGAGCGAGGCGTAGCGGCGATGGTCGCGGGCGCGCCGCCCCGGGGAGGGCCCCACCCCTCTTCTCATCGCTTGCTCGGCCTGATCGTTGAGGTCGAGCGGTCGGGTCGCCTCATGCGGCGATCTCGACCGGCTCGGTCCACTGCGCGGCGAACACGGCCGGGGCGCGCATCCCGAGCGATGAGTGTGGCCGGCGGTGGTTGTAGTCCTCACGCCAGTCACCGATCACGACGCGCGCCTCGGCCAGGCAGGAGAACTCCTCGACATCGAGCAGCTCGTCGCGCACGCGGGAGTGGAAGCTCTCGACGTACGGGTTCTGCCACGGCGAGCCCGGCTCGATGTACGCGGTTCCCGTCCCGCTCAGCTCGCACCAGTCCTGGAGCGCGTGCGCGGTCAGCTCCGGGCCGTTGTCGCACCTCAGAAACTCCGGGGCGCCCCGCTCGGCAACCAGGCGCTCCAGCACGCCGACGGTCCGGTCGGCGTCGATGCTGCGCTCGACCAGCATCACCAGCGACTCACGGGTGAACTCGTCGACCACGTTGAGCAGCTTCAGCACCCTGCCGTCGGCGGTCTGGTCGAACTGGAAGTCGAACGCCCACACCTGGTTGGGCCGCTCGGCGCGCAGGCGCTGCGCAGGGACGGTCGAGTCCCCCAGCCGCCGGCGCTTGCGCCGCCGCTGCGGCACCCGCAGCCCTTCCTCCCGCCACAAGCGCTGCACACGCTTGCGGTTCACATCCCAGCCCAGCTCGCGCAGGTGATGATGCGCACGGCGATACCCCCACCGCGGACGGTCCTTGGAGAACTGCCGCAACTCGGCGCGCAACACCGCGTCATCCTCAGCGCGCTTGGGCTCATAGCGCTCCGTGGAGCGGTGCTGGCCCAGCACCCGGCACGCCCAGCGCTCGCTGACGCCGAGACGGTCACGAACCATCGCGACCGCCCGGCGCCGACGGGCTGGGCTCACCAGTTTCCCTTCGCGACCTCCTTCAGCGCCCGCACCTCGAGCGCCTGATCGGCGACGATCGCCTTCAACGTCACGTTCTCACGCTCGAGCTCCTTCAGCCGCTTCGCATCATTGGCCTTCATCCCGCCGTACTGGTTGCGCCAGCGGTGATACGTCTGCTCGCTGATCCCCAGCTCCTTCGCCGCCTCAGGGATCGTCTTGCCCTCACCGAGCATCCGCTCGGCCTCGCGCAGCTTGCGGATGATCTGCTCCGGCGTGTGCCTGCGTCGCTTCACGTGATCGTTCCTTCCTCGCCCATGATCCAGGGCGCGAGAAACTCTCACAAGGGTCGGACCGAACTCGGGGGGT
>CAWFKF010000133.1:0-41113 GCA_963816005.1 uncultured Solirubrobacteraceae bacterium
CACGACGTCGGCCTCGTGGACATGGGGGTCTGACTGCAGCAGCGGCGGGCGGATGGCGTGGCCGCCGGTCAGTGGCCAGGTGCTGAAGTAGACGCGCAGCTCGATGATGCGCGCGTCGGCGTCGCGGTCGGCGGCGACGGCCACCGGCAGCTCGATGCGGCCATGGTTGCCGTCCAGGGTCAGCACCACCTCCTCGACCCGCGCCGGGCGTGACGATGCGGTCCACATCCTCGATGGCGGCGTCGCGCTCGGCCAGCCAGGCGCGGGTCTCAGTCGCGAACCGCTTGAAGGCGCGGCGTCCCTTGACGCGGCCACGGACCGGGTGGTGGAGCTCCGGCTCGCCTGCGAACGACCTGACGAGCGCGTCCGTCTCGCCGGACATCAGCCCGGCGAAGTACGGAACAGCGGATCGGGCCTCACGGGCTTGACTGCGAATGCGCTCCAGCACCGAGGCCGAGAACAGCTCCGGGATCCACGGCACACGAGAAGCCTCTCACAGGCGCTCGCGTCGCGTGGCTCTCAGGTCGCGATCCGGTCCTATTTGACCCGAACGATCACGACAGATGGGAGTCGACTACAAGGCAGATGCCCAGCTCGCGGAGGCGACGAAGGAGATCCTCAGCGTGGGTGTGACCCGCTCCGCCCGCGAGCGATCCGGCCTGCAGCCTCGATACTTGTCGGGACGGGTCGTGCCAGGGGGCAGCGTCACGCCGGATGAATCAAAGCGCTCGATGCGCTCGTGCGCGCTGCCACCGAGGCTCGTCTCAGCCTCGTGCGCACCGACGGCTGGATCCACGCCTTCGAGGTCACCTCAGCGGGGTCACGGAGCCCCAGCCCGGTCGATCGCTGAGGCACGATGTCCCGCCGGCCGTCCGCGCGCGACACCGCGGCGTTCAAGATGGCCCGCGGGAGGGAGCGAGCTGCCGGGCGCGAAAGCTTGCGCGGCAGGCGCGTCAGTCCGCGACGGCTGTCAGAGCAGACGACGCGGGACTCATCAACCCGTTCGTGAGGAGCACACATGACCGACACGCCGGCGCACACGCGCCAATACCTCCCGCGCGTTGTGATGCCGCACCCACGCGAGATCAAGAAGGCCATCGGCGAAGTCGAGGGTTTCAATGCCAAGTTTGCCGTCCTGATCACGCGCGGCGTTGGCACAATGGCATGCGCCTACCTATTCGCGATCATCGCGCTGATCAGCCTGCCAGATGCGATCAAGGCGGGACGTGCAGCGCTCATCTCGTGGATCGCGCAAACCTTTCTGCAGCTCGTTCTCCTGAGCATCATCATGGTCGGCCAGACGGTGCAGGCTGCAGCTTCAGACGCTCGCGCCAGCAAGGAGTTCGCCGACACCGAAGTCGTCATGGACCGCTTGGACGAGAACACCACCGGCGGCATCCGGACCGTGCTGGACCGGATCGATGCGCTCGAGCAGAAGCTCGCGGCGCGGCGCGGACAGTGAATCGCAGCTGACGACATCTGACACACACCGATCGCCACAGGCTCGGCGACACAAACCACATCGACCCGAGCGCCCATTCCGCGGTTCTATCGCGCCACGAGACCGCCTGCGTTCGAGCCCAGCTGCGCATCACCCGGTCACCTTTGCCGCTTGCTCCTGCCGATGCGACCACCGCGTAGATGCCAGTGGCCGTCGTGTGGTCACGAGCGCGCAGGATGATCTGCGCCGTGGCAATCGTGTCAGCGAAGGAGGTTCTCGGTCCGGTGGTGGTGACAGCGGTTGCGGCGGTGACAGGGCTGAGCGCAGCTCTGGCTAACCCTTGCGAACGTGGCCGCGGCCGGATCGCGGTTGGTGGCGGTTGGGTGCGACGGTCTGATCGCGACGGCGACGCCATCGGCGCCAGCTCGATGGACACAGCAATCCAGCCCGGTACGGGATGACGTGCGTGTGGGTGGCCTGGACAGGGAGCCGCTGTGTGGTGGTGGGCGATCTAGGCAAGGTTCTCTCGAGCACGGACGAGCGCGCCTGGCGGGCAGCGGGCGGGATCCCGAGCGTCGGCCTGCGGGGATCCCGAGCGTCGGCCTGCGGAGATCAGAGCGATCGTTGGCGATGGTCAGATACCCGGTGGCCGATGTGAGCCGCGACCGCCAAGCCGAGTTAGCCTATAGCCTAGGGTCCATAAGCGAACGGCCGCTCCAACCTCTGCCGAGCGCGGCAGGCGACGCTCCGACCCGTCGCATAGCGCAAGTGCGCTCGCCGGCGGTGCGCGTCGCGGAAGCGTCCGGTGCGTCACGCCGGGCACCCTCAGCACTCGCTTCACCGAACGGTCGCTACGGCGCCCAGCACCTAGCGGCGCCACGCGGCGCGCACGGCGGGGATGCCGTCGTGCATGGCGAAACAGGTGACCAAACCGATCAGGAAGCGAGAAGCGCGGGTCACTGGCCGCACCTAGTCGATCGTCCTGGGCTAAGAACCGACCCGAGGCCTCTCGTCACCGAGCAGAACTCGACTTCGCCCTGCCACCGCCAACCCCGTGGGTGCAGACTTGTGGTGCCGACTGTCGATTTCGCGCCACGCCGTTTGTCCTAACACGACCGTACACACCGGGTCGATGTGACCCACGACTTCAGGAGTGACCATGACCGGCTCTTCCACCGATGGAATCACGACCGTGCTGCATCCCGTGTCCGACCTGGCGACGGCCAAGGCGGTGTACGCCGCCCTGCTAGGCGTCCCGCCGCAGACCGAGTCGTCCTACTACGTCGGCTTCGAGGCCGCGGGCCAGCACATCGGGCTGGTGCCGGGCGGTGGACCGCAGGGCATGACCTCACCGGTGGCCTACTGGCAGGTGCCGGACATCGAGGCGAAGCTGGCCGAGGTGACCGCCGCGGGCGCCACCGTGAAGGTGCCCGCGCACGACGTCGGCGGCGGCCGCCTGGTGGCCACCGTCACCGACCCCGATGGCAACGTCCTCGGGCTGCTTCAGGACCGATGAGCGCCGGCCCCTCGCGCTCCCGCACCCAGCGTCGTCGCGACAGCGAGCATCGGCTCATCCATGACATCGATGTCTGGGTGGCCAGTGCCTCGACGGTGCGCCGTACCGCTGGCCGGCCGTGCACCGGCTCGATTCCGCGGTCCCCTTCCGCCTCGCGGTGGAGAAGGCGCCGGCTTCCTCGCGGCCGACAGACCGGCGTCCAGCGCGCTGTTGGGGTGGCACCCGACGCATCCCGGCTCATCGCAGAGATCGAACAAGGGCATTGTTTCCAGGAGGCGCGTCGGTTGCTGCTTGATCGAGGCCACCGAGTTGAAGCCATCGCCCCAACGGGGACAGGCTTCAGGTCGGGCTCGTCGAGAACGTCGACGAGCCCAATCGATCCGGCGCCGCACCAGCGCTGGAAACCCCAGCCGGCCGCAGCTCGCCGGCGTCGTATTCGTACGTGCGCACGCTGAAAGTCCTCTTGTCTCGCTCGCGCGTGAGGCTCACGTCCTCGACCGAGCCACCCGGGTTCACGAACAGCGGGCCGATCCGCCGCCCGGGCCTGCTGGCCAGGTGGCGGATGACTGCCACCCAGATCTTGGGGATCTCGTCGATCGTTGGCATCGTGGGGCCGCCCTCGGGCTCGTGGCAGTGGCGCTAGCCGTGCAGGGCGGCGCCGATCGGGCCGCCGCCGTCACGGAAGGTGAGCGCCGCGCCGCGCTGGACGAGCTCGCGGGAGCGACAGCGGGATGCCGGCGGGCACGCGACCGCCCTGGCCGGAGAGGCAGCCGCCGAGCGTGCGGTCCTCGTCTCCGATTGCCGTCTCGTCCGCGCCGCGATCGCGCAGCACCTTGGCGACCGCGTGCTCGCCCCAGCGGACGGCGATCTGGAGCGCGGTGAGGCTGTGCGCGTCGGGCGCGTCGATCGGCGCTCCGGCGTCGATCACGAGCCTCGCGCACGTCGGGTCGGGAAACTCGCAGGCGTGGTAGAGGACCTCGTTGCCGTGAAAGCCGGCGCGATCGTCGGTCGGGTCGGCACCCGCATCGAGCAGCATCCGCGTCAGCTCGGGGTCGCCGGCGATCCCGGCCGCGCCGTACAGGGGGACCTGCAGCCACTCGCCGTCGTGGATGAACGCGGCGTTCGGGTCGGCACCGGCGGCCAGCAGGCGCCCTACGGCCTCGCGGATCCCCGGTGCGCGCTCCGGGTCGCCGCGGAGCAGTCGCGAGAAGCACGCGTAGAGGATCGGCTGCCAGCCGTTCGGGCCGATCGGCTCGCTCACAGCGTCCGGCCGCGCCGCCAACCGGCACGAGACCTCGCCCGCCTCACCGGTCGCGCACGCGCACGCGAGGTCGTGGCAGGCAAGCGCGGGGTCGGCGTCCAGCAACGCGCGCGCGGGGCGCAGATCCGCCGACGTGGCCGAGGCGATCAGCGCCGCAGCGCGCCTCGACGCGTCGAGCGTGACAGCCTCGACGTGGAACTTCAGCCGCGGCCACGAACGGAAGCCATACTCGCGCGCAACCGCGAGCTGCGCGAGCGCGACCGAGGGGAACTCGCCCGCCTTGCGGCGACGGCTGGCCTCCTCGCGCAGGTAGCGCAGGTGCGGACGGGCAGGCAGGGAACGCGGCTCGGACACGTCAACTCCTCTCGGTCACCGACGGGTCCGCACGCCAGGCCGAAAGTCACGTCCGTCACCGGTGGAACAAGACGCTCCTCACAGGTGGGGATGGGAACCTTCCGCGGGCCGGATGCGTCCTGCACGCCCCGACGACAACAGCGCGCGCGCAAGAGGCGCCGTCCTCGGCGTCCCGTGTCGACTGCTCTTGCAGGTGATTGCTAGCGCGCGGTGGCTTTCGCATCGTGCGAGCTTCGCGGCCGGTCGGCGGGACCGCAATCACCAGAGCGAGTCGGCTAAGCCTGGGACCTGCGCGCGGCCGATCCGGTGACACGCATGCCAGGGCATCGACCAAGGATCCGACAGGCGCGACGGGGCGTTCGGAGCGCGACTCTCATGCCCGCAAGGACTCGAACACCTCGCGACAATAGAGGACACAGCTATGCGCGCTGACATCGTCCCGGGCGGGATCTTCCCCGACTACGAACTGACCGATCACGCCAAGACCCGGCGCAGGCTGAGCGAGCTGGCGGGAACAACCCGATGATTCTCGTGCTCTCGCCCGGCCATTTCTGCCCGAAGGACCATCAGCAGCACCTCGAGCTCGCCGCGGCCTACCCGAAGATCGCCGTCGCCTACACCCGGATAGTCACGATCTCGACCGACAACATCGTCGAGACCCGCGAGTTCCGCGCGTCGGTCGGTGCCCAGTGGACCTTTCTCTCGGACGCCGGGCGCAAGGTGCGGAGGGACCTCGATATCCAGGAGTACACCGACCCGTACCACGACCCGATGGTCCCGCACACCATCGTGCTCAAGCCCGGGCTCGTGATCCACAGCGTCTACAGCGGCTACTGGTTCTGGGGCAGGCCGTCACGATGTAGGTCGGGTTCGAGACGGTTGACGGAACCCGGATCCGAAAGTGTCTGGCGTTGTGGAGCCGGCACTCGAACTCGTCCTCGAGCAGGCAGAAGACCGCCCGCCAATACACGCCGGTGGACTCCATCCCGACCACGGTCATCGCGAAGCTCCGCAGCCAGTCCGCGCGCGTGATCAGCCGCGATCTCGACTCTTGCCGTGGCGCTGTCCTGGTCCGTCGTGGCCACGCCCCGGCATAACGTGACAAGGGCGGCAAGCGCCACCTTCGCGCCTCCGCGAAATCGCATCTTGACGCTATGATGCGGATATGTCGAAAGTCAGGACAACACTGACGATCGACGAGGACGTCCTGAAATGGGTGAAGATCCGAGCGGCCCGCACGGGTGTTTCCGATAGCGCGGTGATCGAGGAATCGCTGCGCCGGGACCTGAAGCTCGACGTTCTCGACGAACTGTGGTCGAAGGCAAGTCTGTCCGAAGCCAAGGCAATCGAGCTGGCGCTCGAGGCGCAACACAAGACCAGGCCTCGTCGACGGGGATCTGGTGCGCGCGGTCGTTGACGTCAACGTCCTGATATCAGCGATCCTGTCGTCGCGGGGAGCATCGGCCGAACTGCTGCGCCACGCACGCAACGGCGAGTTCGAGGTGATCGTCTCAGAGCTCTTGCTCGCCGAGCTCAAGCGGGCGTGCGCCTACCCCAAGCTCCGCAAGCAGATCCCGGTCGAGGAAGCCGCCGCCTTCATCAGCTGGCTACGACACCACGGACTAGTCGCTGAGGATCCGACCGGCCCGCCGCCAGTCCGTTCGCCGGATCCTGATGACGACTATCTCCTGTCGCTCGCCATCAGCCAACGAGCGTTCCTGGTCACGGGGGACCAGCACCTCCTTGGCCTCCGTGACGAATTACCGATCTATCCACCCGCCGACTTCCTCCGACAGCTTGGTCAAGACAGATAGTCCCAAGGATCGCGACACCACTGGCTCCGAGTCGGGCGCAGATCTCCGCGGAGTGGATCGACACGATGACCGGCGGCTCCACCAGACGTTCTGGATGCTAGGAGTGATCGTGCTGATCGCGCCCCCGGCGGTCTTCGCGCTGCTCAGACGATCTCGGCGCGCAGAGGCGGCCGCCAACCGCCGCGGCCGCGGCGGTCGCCCCGTTCTCGCCACCGAACGACCGATCCGGCCACAGCAACCGGTCACACAACAACCCAAGGAGCGACCGTGCACGATCAAGCGAACACCGGCCCGAAGCCCGAACCCGACGTCACACATGCCGAAAGCCCCGCCATCGTCGACCGAGCGACGTTCCAGGCCGAGCTCGATGCACTTCGCGTCCAGGAGAAGGCGCACACCCGCCAAGGGGACGCGATCGCCGCTGCCCTGCGGCGACTCCCGATGGTGGAGGTCGACTCCACCAGCGCACTGATCGGCCCACACGGGCCAGTGAAGCTGCTCGACGCGTTCGAGGGCCGCCGGCAGCTCATCGCCTACTACTTCATGTGGGACACCGGCCGACCCGCCGCCGAACAGTGCGAGGGCTGCACCTTCTACACCACCCAGGTCAGCGAGCTGTCCTATCTGCATTCGCGCGACGTCACCTACGCCACGCTCTGCCAGGGCCCTTTCGAGGAGAGCGTGCGCTACCGCGACTTCATGGGCTGGGACATGCCGTGGTACTCGGCGCAGCCGTCAATCGATGCGCTCCTGACCGGGCGCCGGGTCGGCATGTTCCACCTCGTGTGCTACCTGCGAGAGGGCGACAAGGTGTTCGAGACCTACTGGACCAACGGACGCGGCGTCGAGGCGATGGACAACAGCTATGGGCTGATGGATCTGACCGTGTACGGACGCCAGGAGCCGTGGGAGGACTCGCCCCCCGGCTGGCCACGGCAGTGGCCAGTCGACCGCTCCATCTGGCGCACGAACGGACGCCCCACCGCCCAATGGTCCCGGATCGAAGCCGGACGCTCCGACGACCTCGGGAACGCCGTAGCATGACGACGGCAGCGAGCGGTCAGCCGGAGCCGTTTGGAACTGGCCGCAGCCGCCCCTTCGGACCTCGGCTCGCGGACAATGAGCCAGGCGGCTGCGGGCGGCCGCGCGATTCTCGCTGCAGAAGCGGCCCAGGGTCCACGTCGAACCCCGGCGACGTGGTCTTGATCTACGCGTTCGGGTGCTCGCGATCGCACTAAGCGAGCCGCTGGTGCTCGAGGCGCACGAACATCACGAACTTCGAGCACGACGAGCGAGTCAGCTACACACAGAACCCCGAACCAGCCCCCTCGCACAACGCAACAGTCCTTCGGGTTGCTCTTCCGCCATTGGCCGACAGACGCGCCGCCAGAAGTGCTGTGCGCGCCCCGCTAAGTCGTCCGCACTCCCACCAGAGTCGAACCGGCGCCCGATGGCATCCAACTGGCGGTGGTACCGTGCGACGACGAGCGAGAACGCCCGATCGTCCCCGGCCCGCGCGAGATCAACCTGACGCCCGCCCGATTGCGAGATGAGAAACACCTCTCTGACAACCAGCGGCTCACCACTGCGTACTGGGTGGCGTCGGTGCCGGAGACCGTCCCATCTGCCGACAAGCCGCCCGGGTCGCTCGCGAGAACGTGACGCAAAGCACTCAGACACGACCGCTGCGCGGCAGGCGCGACGCTCGCTGGGGAAGGACTCGCGCGCCGAAGCGTCTTTAGTAGTCGAATGGCGAGCCCACGACGGGGCGCGATTCGCCGCCGCCGGTACGGAACGGAACCCTGACCTCAGAGGAGACCTTACTCGTGACGAAGATCCCATCTCTCTCGCTGATCGCCGTTGCCCTCGCGCTCGGTCTCACCGCATGCGGAGGCTCGAGCAGCAGCACGTCAGCTTCCTCTAGCACGCCCGCGACATCAACCCCCACCGCGGCGCCAACGTCGACCGCGGCGTCGACATCGACCGCCGCATCCGCCCCGTCCGGAGCCACGAGCGGAGAGCTTGCGCTTGCGGCTGACCCGAGCGGTCAGCTGAAGTTCACAAAGACCTCGCTGAGCGCGAAGGCTGGCAAGGTCACGATCGCGTTCACCAACTCAGCGTCGCTGGCTCACAACCTCACGATCGCATCGGCGAGCGGGACGGTGGTGGGCGCCACGCCAACGTTCCAGGGCGGGAGCAAGACGCTCTCGCTGAACCTCAAGCCGGGCACGTATACGTTCTACTGCTCGGTGCCCGGCCACCGGCAGGCCGGCATGCAAGGAACGCTCGTCGTGAAGTGAGCGAAGCCAGGCTACCGTGAGCGTGGCGGTGGGTCAGCGGGATCCCGCCGCGCGGGATCAAGCGCCACCGCCGGCGCGGAGACATCTCTCGAGCCCGCGCCGGAGCGCCTCGAGCTCTCCCACCAGCACGGATATGGTGCGTTCGCGCCGCGCGCTGCGTCGATCCTCGAAGCCAGGTTCCCCGTCAGCTGAGGCCGTCCACAGCCGCTCGTGCTGAATTGCTGCGGTCGTCCGCGCCCTCATCGGGATAGCGGCTTCGCCTACCGATCCAACAGCCTCAGCTCGCATCGGCAAGCTGGTCTCGCTACTGCACGTGGGCAGCCGCGCGAGCGCCCATGCGCACCCCACGGGCAGTCCCGGTCGTCCGGCACGGGCAGGCGCGTGCCATAGCGACGCGCTCCGCACCCGAGGGGTTCTTCGATGTCGTCCATGAGGGCATGCGACAGCCCGGCACAGGACCGCCATGCGCTGTATGACTTGGGTGCAGGTCCCCCAGAGGGACACTGCGGCTTGAATCTACGGGCGATTCGAGGGCGCGGCTTGACCTTAGCGTCGATTTCGTCCGCCAATCCGAGCCGCGAGATTACGAAAGGCCGCGAACACTGGCTTCGCGTTGCTGGTTCTGCAACCGAGTGGCCCCTTGTCGAAGCGGGTCTAGGTTGACCTCAAACTACCAGTTAAGCAGCGTTTTTGTCTCGATCGGACTCTTCAGGCCTGCGTCCCTCCAGGGGACCTGCACCCGTATGACTTCGAGAAAGAGCGTTGGCGACGCGGCGAGGCCGACTCGCACCCGTTCGACCGCGACATCTACCCGCCAGAGAAGGGCACGTATTGATCGCGCCCTTCGACGCTCATCCAGCTCGGCGCGACACGCTGGCCAGGGCCTCCCCAGACGTTCACCAAAGCGAACGGCTTAGATTAGCGTGCTTTTCTGCTCCATTCCTACCCGAACCCCGCTGGTCGAGAAGCACCGCCGGCGTGATCGGGCGACGATGTTCGCGTTCACCAGCGTCGTCGAGCTGGAGGCCACGAGCGCCGATCGGAGCGTGCTGGACGCTGTCGAGCACGCGGCCGCGCATGCGCACCTGACCCGCGACTTCATCCCCGACCATGTCGACGGCGCCCGGGTTGATCTGTCGTTCGCCTCAGAGCAATGGCAGCGGACCGCCATCGATCGTGCCCATCCGGGACAGGTGCATCGTCGCCACTTCGAAGCGTGCGTGTTCACCTATCTCGCGAGCGAGTTGCGGACCGGGGATATCGCCGTCCGCGGGTCGCAGGCGTACGCGAACTGGGCCGCCCAGCTCCTGCCATGGTCAGACTACGAGCGACTGCTTGACGACTTCCGCGCCGAGACCGGCCTGCCGGGCAGCGCCCGAGCGTTCACCGACCAGCTCCGGACCAGGCTCGCCGCTCAGGCCGCGGCCGTTGATGCCAAGTACCCGGAGAACACCGATCTCGTAATCGACGCCGAGACCGGAAAGCCGTCGCTCAAGCGCCATCGCGCGGGCAAGCCGGCGGACGGCGCGCTGGCCCTGGAGGAAGCTCTCAAGGAGCGGATGCCGGAGCGGACAGTGCTCGAGATCCTTGCGAGGACGGCGTACTGGCTTGAGTGGTGGCGGCGGTTCGGGCCCGCCTCGGGCTCGGATCCGAAGCTCGCCGCGCCACTGCTGCGCTACGTGCTGACGACGTTCACCTACGGTGCGAACCTCGGCCCGGCGCAAGCGGCGCGGCATATCCGTGGCGTGTCCGCGCACGAGCTCGGCGTGACCGCAGCCCGACACTTCACGACCGGGAAGCTCAACCTCGCCAGCGCGGACGTCGTCAACGCCTACCTGCTGCTCGACCTCGTCAAGGCGTGGAGTGACGGAACCTCGGTCGCTGCGGACGGGACGCAGGTCGACACGCTGATCGACAACCTGCTCGCGGAGTCGCACATCCGCTACGGCGGATACGGCGGGATCGCCTACCAACACATCGCCGACAACTACATCGCCTTGTTCAGCCATTTCATCCCGTGCGGCGTATGGGAAGCCGTCCGTCTACATCATCGAAGGGCTCCTGCGCCAGCAATCCGATGCGGAGCCAGACACGATCCACGCCGACACCCAAGGCCAGAGCTACCCCGTCCACGCGCTCGCGCACCTGTTCGGGTTCCAGCTGCTGACCCGCATCCGGAACTGGAAGGACCTCACGTTCTACCGTCACGCGGCGGACGTCAGCTACCAGCACATCGACCAGCTGTTCGGCGCGCCCGGCGAGAACGCGATCAACTGGGCGCTGATCGAGACGCACTGGGTCGACCTGATGCAGGTCGTCCTCTCAATCCGCGCCGGGCGCCTCTCCTCAACGCTGCTGCTGCGCCGGCTCGGGACCGAGTCGCGGAAGAACAACATCCACAAGGCGTTCCGCGAGCTCGGCCGCGTGATCCGCACGATCACGCTGCTGCGATACATCTCCGAGCCAGAGCTGCGCGAAGAGATCACCGCCGCCACGAACAAGGTCGAGTCCTACAACGAGTTCTCCGCGTGGCTGCGGTTCGGGCACGACACGATCGAGCGCAACGACCCCGCCGAGCAGGAGAAGATCATCAAGTTCAACACACGCTGCTCGCCAACTGCGTGATCTTCCACACCGCCCTGGACATGACCGCGGTCCTGCGGCAACTCGCCGCCGAGGGCTGGGAGATCACCCCAGCCGCCGTCGGTGAGCTGTCGCCGTACATCAGGGAGCGGATCAAACGCTTCGGCGAGTACGCCACCGACGGGCTGATCGACCCGCCCGACGCATTCGCAACGGCCTCCCAGGCAGCATGAACTCCGCTCGATCCCGCCGGCTCAGCTCGTCGCTTCCGCTCAGCGATCCAGGAGCAGCAGCGACCGATACCCGCCGGACGACTTCTGCTCCCGTCCGAAGCAGCAGCGTCGGCGAGCCCCACCGACCTGCTCGAGAGTGCTGCAAATAGCCCAACGGGCTATCTATTTGACTCAGGGAGACCAGTATTTGCGGGCGATTGCCGCCAGGGACGGTGCACGGCCGCCACGGTGGCGACGCGGCCGGGCTGGGTCGCGCGGGTTGGCCTGCGTCCGGTGGGGCTGGGGTTGGCGATCAGGCTGCGGTAGGTGATCGGCTCGGCGAGGATCGCTTGTTCGAGCGGTCGGTAGAAGAGCAGGCCGCGGCGCCTGGAGCGGCGGCGGTTGAAGCGGAAGGTGAACTCGTTGAGGTAGGCGTCGAGGTGCTCGGGAGTGACCGCGCCCTGGTGGGTGCCCAGCAGCCAGCGCTGCAGCAGGCTGGCGACGCGATGCACGCCGGGCATCACGACATGGGCGGGATCGCTCTGCTGGCGCATCACTGTTCGCTCGTGCTCGTAGCCGCGGTCGCCCAACGTCAGGTACGCCTGCCAGCCGTCGGTGTGGATGGTGCTGCCGGGCTGCACCGCGCCGTCGATGAACGGCAGCATGCTCTCCTTGGTGACGTCGGGCACGTGTCCGAGGCGGATCCGCCCGAACCGCTTGGGATTCTCGATCTCCACGGCGATCGCGACGATCGCCTTGGTCTCCGTCTGGCGCCCGTGGACCTTGTCCTCGACACCGCCGATGTACGCCTCATCGACCTCGACGTGCCCCGACAGCCGCTCGCGGCCAGGGCGGACCATCGCCGCCCGGTAGCGGTGCAGCATCGCCCACGCCGTCTGGTAGGAGCCCAGTCCAAGTGACCGCTGTACCCCCAGCGCGGACACGCCGTGCTTCTGACTGGTCATCTGCCAAGCGGCGGCGAACCACAACCGCAGCGGCGTGCGCGTGCCGTGAAAGATCGTCCCCGCGGTCACCGACGCCTGGCGGCCGCAGACCGCGCACTCCCAGCGGCCGCTGCCCAGCCGCCAGCCATCGCGCCCCGCGCAGCGGGGACAGCGGACCCCGTCCGGCCAGCGCAGCCACTCCAGGTAGTCCAGGCACGCTTCATCGTCCGGGAACCAGGAGAGCAGCTCCGCGTAGGAACCCGGATAGTCGCGTCCTGCCGCCGGCACGGCCCAAGACTACCTGACTCAAATAGATAGCCCATATAGCCCAAACCGGCACTGATCCGCTCTGGCGAGGCGAGGGGCAACGCGGCTAACGGCGGGTTGCTCAGCCACTACTCCACGTCGCAGCGAACCTCAACTTGCCGCTGTCACACCTCGTGGTGCGCACGCGCGCAATACCGCGCGCAACACCTGTTTCGCCTGTCCCGTAGCCGGGGGGCGTGGGCGCAAACAAATCGCCGGTCAAGTCTCGGTGAACTGCGCCGACCACGATGCTCCCGGAACGGCCACCGGTTCCAAAGCTGTAGTGGGGGCCAATACTCATCTTCTTGATCATGGTCGTCCCAGCACACCGATTGGCAAACTGGAAATCCCCGATCCAGAGCTTGGCCTGCGGATGCGCGCCTGTGCGCCTGACCGCGTGCAGCCTGAAGCTGACCACGCCTGCGGAGTCCGAACCCACGTACATCCCTGTTGGCGGACGGCCAGGTTGGATGCCCGGCATGGTCGTTTGCGGGCTTGGCCCCCCTCCCAGGCTCTGCCCGGAAGGGTCCCGCCCAGCGCCGACGGCAAGCGATGGATCCGTCGTAATAGCCGCCAACGCGATCGACCCGACCAACCCCGCAACCGCGAACGTCGACAACGTCAGCACCCGGCGCCCACCAGAACACCGACCTCGCCAGACGCTTCTATCACGAATCATCACAACCCCCGGTATACAGTCGATCGGCCCCGCCGCCGCCTCGCGGCGCGAGCAGCGTAACGCCTGAAAACGAACGTCGCAACGGGCACCGTCGCAACGGTCGCGGACTATCGCAATGATCGAGAACCAGCAGTCTCGCCGGCGCTGCTGTTTCTGAGCACGAGTAGCAGCCGTCCCGACGAAGTCGGCCAGTGCTGCTTCCGAATCACAAAGATGGCATGAGCAGGTCGGCGTGAGGTCCGTGTTGAAGGTGGCCGGTCCTCCGCGTCGAACGGCATAGGCTGAAAGGCACGCGCGGGTACGAGCCGCGCGCGCCGGCCATTCGAATAGGAGGTACCGACCGTGTCCCACGGTATGCGATGGGTCGGGCTGGACGCTGCGCGTGTGTTGCGGGCAGTGGTGCTCGACGTTTTAGGCGAAGGCTTGGCGAGGAGTGCGATATGTCGATCGTGATGGGTTTGGATCAGCATCGGGCGCAGATCACCGCGGAGTGGCTCGATACCGTGACGGGGGAGGTCTCGCGTGGTCGGATCGTGCCAGCGGACCGCTCGGGCGTGCGGAAGTTCTTGGCTCGGTTTGAGGGTTTGGAGCTTGAGGTGGCGTTGGAGGCGACGACGGGTTGGCGGTTCGTTGTCGAGGAGCTGCGCCGGGTCGGCGCCACTGTGCATCTCGCGGAGCCCGCGGAGACGAGCGCGCTGCGCGGGAGCAAGAAGCGCGCGAAGAACGACCGGGCGGACGCGCGGCATTTGCGGGAGCTGCTGATGGCTGGCCGGCTGCCGGAGTGCTGGATCGCGCCGGACCACCTGTTGGACCTTCGCGCGCGGGTGAGGTTGCGCCACACGCTGGTTGATCAGCGCGGCGAGTGGCAGCAGCGGATGCAGGCCGTGCTGTATCACCACGGGCTGCCCAAGCGTGCTGGCTTGCTTACCCGCGAGAACCGCGCGTGGGTGGAGCAGCTCGCCCTACCGGCCGCGGGACGGGAGCAGATCACGGTCGCGCTCGGGATGATCGATGCGCTCGAGGTTCGTATCGTGCCGCTGGATAAGGAGCTTTGCTCCTACGCGCGCCGCCAGAAGGGGTGTCGGGCGTTGCAGGCCGCGCATTATGGGATCGGCGCGCTGACGAGCGTCGTGATCCTCGCCGAACTCGGCGACTGCACCCGGTTCTCCTCCTCGCGCGAAGCGGTCCGCTACGGCGGAATGGACATCACCGTGCATGCCTCTGACAAGCGTCGCGCGCCCGGGCACCTCTCCCGCCAAGGACCGCCCGCGTTGCGCTGGGCGCTCTATGAGGCCGCACAAGCAGCGAGGCGCAAGACGAGCCCCGACTACGCCTACTACCACCAGGCCGCTGAGCGACTCGGCGGTAACCGCGCCTGCCTTGCGCTTGCTCGCAAACTCCTCAAACGGAGCTATCACACGCTCAGAGAACTCGGAGACGAGGCACTCGCGCCCGCGTGAGAACTTCCCGTGCGCGCTATGCCTGAACGTCACCGATGCACCGCGGCCAGCTCCCGGCATTCCGCTGCCGCCACGTTCGCGTGGACGGCCTCCAAAGACCGAGCGGCCGCAACGCTTCACCCAGCGGGAACAACACCCCATCAACCATCATGTCGCCGGCCGGGAGCCAACCCCAGGTCGTGGACCGAGATAAGCCTGGGCGCCCGCGCGCACACAACCAATAGCGCCGCCACCGGCGCACCTGTCAAGCGCTTCGCGCTCGGCCCTCCGGCCGCCCCAAGGGGTGACAGAGCACCGCTGCCGGCGCAAAATCACAATGACGTCGGGGGGATCTAACGACCCACCGACGTCAACCAAGAAAACTTCAGGCGGCCACTTGACACGACGCGCCTGCACAGATAAGCGGAAGCGAGCACTTCAGACCTAGATCAGTGGGTTAGCTGGTAGGGGATCGTCTGCCGGGATCGATGAGATATTTGGTTGGGGCATAGAAAAGCCCCGCAAATGCGGGGCTTTCCGTCCGACCGGGCCGTCATTGTTTGGGGTGCGAAATCCAACTTTGACGGTGAGGGGATGCCACCTTGCGGGTGAACGACAGTGACTGTTACAGAGGACCCGGACGGCTGTCGTTCAGAGCAGACGATCCGAGCTTGACCCCGTATGCCGGGCTGGCGATCGTGGGTGAGCTGGCGCGCCGCACGCGGCTGGTCGAGCTCGTCGACGCGGAGCTGTCGGCCGCTCGTGGGGTGCGGGCGGTCAAGTCCCGCCGGCGTGGGCTGTCGCCCGGTGCGCTGGTGGTGTCGCTGTCGGAGTGCCAGATCGCGGGGGCGGAGTGCTTCGATGACATCGAGAACGTCCGCGCGGACACCGCGGGCGCGGCGCTGCGCGCAGTCGCCGCGACGCCGTCGGCACCGACGGCACGCCAACTCGCGATGCGTTACCGGCGTACCCATGTCCGCGCGATCGAGCGAGCGCTCGCGCGGGTCGGTGACCGCGTCGACCGCCAGCTCGGTCGAGACGTGACTGAAGAGGTGACGTTCGATCTGGACGCGACCGAGACGGAGGTGTACGGCCGCGGCCCGCGGCGGCGCGGCGCGGCGCGCAGTCACTCAGGCGCGCTGGCGTACCAGTCCTATGTCGTGACCTGGGCCGAGCGCGGCCGCGCGCTGACCAGCGAGCTCAAGCCGGGGAACCGCGCGAGGATCACCGCGCCGGAGTCTGCGCGGATGATCGCCCGCGCCAAGAGCTTGCTGCCGGCGGGGCATGGCCAGCTCACTGCCAGGGTCGACAGCGGGTTCTACTCCGTCGAGCTGATGACCGGGCTGCGCCGGCAGCAGGTGCGGTTCTCGATGAGCGCGCCGCGGACCAGCAGCATGTGGCGTGCGATGGCCGAGATCCCCGAGGAGCACTGGGCCGACGCGGAGGAGATGCGCGACGCGGAGGTCGCTGAGACCACGCTCACCCCGCACGGCTGGGGCCACGAGCCGCTGCGATTGATCGTCCGCCGCGTCAGCGTCTCAGCCGAGGAGATCCACCGCGGATCCCCACGCGCGCGCAGACGCTCCACGATCCCGCCAGATCAGCTGCAGATGGTGCTCGACGGCCAACTGGACTCGACCTACGCGTACAGCTTCATCGTGACCGACATCCCCGCCGAGGAGAAGTCGACGGTCGAGGTCGAGCACTTCCACCGCCACCGCGCGCGCATCGAGGAACGCTTCAAGGACGCAAAGCTCGGCCAGCCGTTACGTCACCTCCCGAGCGGCGATCTGAACGCGAACCGCGTGTGGCTCACCGCCAGCCTGATCGCGCTGAACATCACCGCGCTGCTGTGCGACCTCTCACCGGCCGCCGCAGCCTCCGGCAAAGCACCCAACGACACGCCGCTGCGCCGTCACGCCAAAGCGCTACGACGGATCCTGTTCTGCGTCCCTGCCCGCATCACCCGCACCGCACGCCAGATCACGCTCCGGCTCCCCACCGGCTTTCGCTACCTCAAGACCTTCCAAGCGACCTACGACGCCGTCACCGCTCTCGGCGTTCCATAACCAACCCGGCCAGCGCCATCGAACACCAGCCGTGCCGGACCCGCTCCGTCAGCGACCCCGAAACGGCGCCGACAACCGTCCGCCGGCCGGCCCAACACGCGCGCCACACGCCACGAACAGCGTCAACACCCGGAACGAGCGTCAACCATCACCCCGAACACGCCACTCAGCAACCCGCCCCGCCGTACTCACTGAACTAGGTCAGAGAATGACCGTCTCTGAAGCAAACTCCGGGTGTGACTACAGAGAACGCGCTCCACGACGGATCGCGGGACTCGGAATCTACTTCAGAGAACACGAACGCTCCTTCTGGGCGCCGCCGCGGACGAGCAGCGGTCGACCTACCCGCCTCCCAGGCAGCGATCCTCGACGACTACGCCGAGGCGCTGCGATCCGCGCCGCTGTCGGATCAGACGCGGCGCACGTACGCCTCGAAAGTCCGTCAGTACCTCGCGTGGCTCGCCACCGCGGACCTCGAACAGGACCCGCTCACCAGCGCCGACGGCCGCGACAGGGCGGTGCGCGACTACCGCACCCACCTGCAGACCGTTCTCAAGCGTAGCCCGGCGACCGTCAACAACGCGCTCGCCGCCGTCGACGACTTCTACATCCGGCACGGGCTCGGACCCGCGCGCGCCGCCCGCATCGAGATCCCCGCCGCCGCGCCACGAGCACTCGACGCCCGCGCCCAGCTCAGATACCTCCGAGCCGTCCAAGCCTGCCCCTCGCCACGCGACCAGGCGCTCGCGCTCATCCCGTTCTACGCCGGCGCCCGGATCAGCGAGATCGTCGCGCTCGACATCGACGACATCGCCCGCTCCGCCCGCAAAGGCGTCCTACGCATCCTCGGCAAAGGCGAACGCGTCCGGCACATCCCGATCCACCCGCAGCTCCATGCCGTGATCTCGGGCTGGCTCGCCGAGCGCGTCGACTGGCCCGGCGCGAACGACAGTCCCGCCCTGTTTCTCAACCAGCGCGGCCAGCGTCTCAGCGTGCGCGGCGCGCACGACATCATCACCGGCATCGGCAAGACGGCCGGTCTCGACGACGAGACGACCGTCCACACCCTCAGGCACACGTTCGCGACCATGCTCGTGCGCGGCCGCACCGACCTCGTGATCGTCGCCGAGCTGCTCGGCCACGCCCGCCTCGAAACCACCCGGATCTACACCCGCCCCACCGCAGAAGACCGCACACGAGCCCTCGACATGCTCCTCACCGACAAATAGCCATGCCCAGCGGTCCTATTACACCTTTTGGGCTTATCTTGGCTGTACCCCTGACGGGGCTGCATCGGGGTCTCGGGAGGGAGGATCGGTACAGAAGACGGATCTAAGCGCTGCCGACGTCGGCCGTAGCGGCACAAATAGAGCCGTCTCGGAATCGGCCATTTATGAGGCGCATACAGGCCCCGGTTCGTTTGCAGGGACTTTGCGTGCTACAGCCCGTGTCCGAAATCAACGTCCCACGATCCTGCCCGTTCGCGGGTTTTGAGCCGATCCGCAGGATGCTGATCGGCTATGCGCGCGTCTCAACCGTCGAGCTGAACCTCGCGCTTGCACCTGCGACGCGCTCAAAGCCGCCGGCTGCGAGCGGTGCTTTATCGACACCGTTTGGCAACCCGCGTGCGACGTGGGGCGTCCAGGTCGGCGAGGCTCTCTGCGCGCGTGTAGCCTCGCTCGGATCTCGTCCCCGACCAACGACTCGCTCGACGCGCACCGGGTTGCACCGGAGCGCAGCCTGGATCAGCGCATAAACGCGCTCCGCAGGGCCAACGAGGTCCGGACGCTTCGCGCGCAGCTCAAGCGCGACCTCAAGGCCGACAGGGTGTCAATCGGCGCGCTGCTGCTCGACCCGCCCCCGTACCTTCAGACGGCAAAGGTGTTCGACATGCTGCTCGCGCTTCCCAAGTACGGCCGGGTGAAGGCCACCAAGATCCTGCACAGCTGCCGGGTCTCGCCGAGCAAGACATTCGGCGGCCTGACCGAGCGCCAGCGCACCGAGCTCGCCAGGCGTCTTGACCGTTAGCCGCCTGACCCAGACACGGCGAAAGGCGACCCGATCGACTCTCCTTGGGAGAGTCGAGGCGGTGCAGTCGCGCGCCGTCGGCGATCACCTCGTACTCGGTGATCTTTCCCTCGCTGATGATGAGGCCGATGGCGAGGAGCAGTCGCCCCGACCCAAACGTGCGGCCGGGTAAACCCGTCAGGTTGGCGCGATGATTAGTAGTACTTTGTTAGCTGCTGGGTAGGACTTCGGGGGGGTTGCGGCGAACCCTTCTCGCGTTCGTGTTGCCGACGCGAGGAGGGTCCTGGTCTCTCGGGGCGAGCTGGCGGACCTCTTGGAGCGCACGGCGTTGCTCCACAATTTTGCTTGACGATTGGGTCGAGAGCGGCGGGCGGTTCACCTACCTGTACGGGTTGGTCTCGGCCATCAACGACCGCCGCGCAGGGCTGCTTGACGCGATGGACGAGCAGCCGACCTCGCTTGATGAGTGGGTGCGCTACCTGCGTCACCGGATGGTCGAGCATCTCGCCGGGGCGTCAGATGGCGCCGAGATGAGCCACGAGCGAGCAGGCCGACGACCTCTCGTGGACGGCGGCGATCGCGCTGGAGGCCGCCTTCATGATCTCAGCCCGTTGGGGAGATGACAGAGCGGTCCAGGAGAGATGCTGGACGACGCGACCAACTGCCTCGTGGACGCCCTCGACCACGGGCATGCCGACACCGTTGAGTGGCTGGCGTGCGCGACGCACACGAGCCTCGACATACCCGAGCGTGACGCCGCCGACGAACAGCCGCAGGACGCGCTCGGGCGGCTGCTCGCCATCTACGCCCACCTCGCCGGCGCCGTCGTCCAAGCCGGGCCGGATTGGTTGTGCGCGCGCCGACCACAGTCCCGAGGACGAGTAGACGAGATAGGTCCCTGATCGGTGCGCGCGCGCCTGAGCGCCCCGCTCGGCCTCGAGCGCCATCAGCCGCGACTACCCGTCGCTGTCGCCCGAGCCTGGCATCACGTCGATGCGGCCCAAGCTCGCCGCTACGCCCTCCATCAAGCCCAGCAAGGGCGTCCAGCACCGCAACCCCGATCTACCCCCCTGAGCGGGCTCCCGAGAATCGAGGCTAAGGGCTCACGAATGAACAACTGCTGGGGTTCCAACGGGTCAGACACCTGCAAACACTCGGATGAGCCCGTTGGCGTCCGGACCGTCCGCGACAATTCGATGCAGTACAGACGTTTCCCGCACGATGCTCACGGCGATTTCACAGCGATTCCCTGGACGGGAGATGAGCGTGCGTGAGAAGGGGCTGTGGGCGCAGGCGTTGAAGGCGCTGGACGACGCGCGTTTGAGCGGAGAGATCCGGCTTAGTTGTGCTGGCCTGGCGGCCGGTCGCGGGCAGATGAAAATGGTTTGATGCCGGGGTCGCCCTCGACGCCGATTCTGCCCTTGGTGCCCGTGAGCCCGAGCTTAGTTTGGCGTGTGGGTCTCCCCGGGGTTCCGGACTGTTGCCAAGAGCACGCTTGTCAGACTCGTTAGTTCTCAGAGGCCCCTGGGCGACGGTTTTGTCGATCGGATTTCGGGAGGCTGGATGGAGACGGTAGTTGAGCGCCCGGCGGCGCTGGATGTTCACAAGGAGCAGGTCACGGCGTGCGTGCGGGTGCCCGCGCAGGACGGCTCGCGCGAGCAACATGTGGCGGAGTTCCCGACCACCGTCGCGGGCTTGTTGACGTTGTTTGATTGGCTTGAGGCGTTCGGCGTGACGCAGGTCGTGATGGAAGCCACCGGGGTGTTCTGGCGGCCCGTCTGGGCGATCCTTGAGGACGGGTTCGAGTGCGTGCTGGTCAACGCCCGGCACGTCAAGCAGGTGGCGTTGGTTTAGCACTGCGTCTCCTCTCGGATGTGGTTGTCGAACAGTCCAGTTTGTTCGGGTTTGACCTGGATTCGTAGGCCTTTTCGCTTGCCGCGGTGGACGTAGATGGCGGCCAGCTCGCCGCGTTGGACTTGTGCAACACGGTCTGGCGGGCGGCGCCGAGCGCCTCGGCGGCTTCGGTGAGCGGCAGCCACCCGTCGGGCGCCTGGGCGCAGACGCGCTGGCGGAGCTCGTCGGTGAGCCGGATCTGCCAGGGCGCGCCGGGGGTGATCTGCTCGCCGACGATGAACCCTTCGCGCAGCCAGCGGTGCACGGTGGCGGTGGAGACGTCGAGCTCTGCGGCGGCCTTCGCGATCGTGACCACCTCGCCATCGTCGCCGGCCGCGCGGACGGGACAGGCGGGGATCTTGTGGTAGCTGCGGAGCCCGTGGACGTTGTGGGCGGTGAACTGGTTGCCGGCACCGGTGCGCCGTCCTTGCCGGGAGAGGATTGCGGCGATCTGCTTGTCGGGGTAGCGCTCGGCGAGTTGGCGCACGAGCGCGATCGTGTCCTGGTCGGTGCAGCGGGTGTGGCTGCCGGTCCGCGGCAGCGCCACGGTGTGCTCGGTGACGGCGCCGCCCTCCCACGCGACCCGCAGCTGGGCGCTGTGCTGCTCGGAGGTGCGGTCAACGGTCACGACGACGTCGGTGAGGATCGCGCGCAGCAGCTGCTTGCGCTCGCGGTCCGGGGTGCTGGGCGCGTCGAACACCTTGCGCAGGTCGGCCCCCGCCTGCCGGCACCACGCGATTTCCTCGCTGGTGAGCGGCTCCGGGCGCTTGGTCGCGACCTCGGCCACCGCGCGTTCGGCCGCGCGGACCTCGGTGAGGCGCTGCTCCCACTCGCGCTCCAGGGTGCGGGCGACGAGTCGGTTCTCGGGCTCGCAGGCGTCGAACTGGCGGTGGGCGCGGTCAGCGTGGATCTGCGCGCGCTTGAGCTGAAGCTCGGCCGAGCGGACCCGCGCTTGGTGATCTGAGGTTGCGTGCTCGATCGCGCGCAGCGTCGCCTCGATCCCGGCCGGTTGCAGCGCCTCGAACACGGCCTCGAGCACGACCCGCTCGATCCGCCGCCCGCCGACCGACTGGCAGCGCTCGGTGCCATACAGCTGGTTGCCGCGCACACAGCTGTAGTTGGGCACGAGCGCCTTGCCGCTGTAGCCGACCTGCATCCGCCGGCCGCACCGCCCGCAGCGGATCAGCCCCTGCAATAGGGCCCGGCCCTCGCGCGCGGCGCCGCCACCCTCCCCGCGCGGCGCTCGCCAGTTCGCGCGGAGCCGCTGCTGGTTGGCGAGGTAGCGCTCGAAGGAGATGTAACCGGGATGGTGGTCCTCGATGCACACGTGCCACTCCTCGCGCGGGGCGCGGCGAACACGCTCGCGCACCTGCCCGTCGGCGACCCGCCGCTCGATCCGCTTGCGCCCGTACGCATAGGCGCCCGCATACACAGGGTTGGTGAGGATCTCGTGAATCGGCTTGTAGCTCGCGGTCACCCACCGCACCTGGCGATCGCTGGTCGCGCGGCGCGGCAGCTTGCGCTCCTCTTCGAGCAGCCGCAGCATCACTTGCCTGGCTGACTGCAGCCGATCGAAGTACGAGAACACCGTGTGGATCGCGTCGGCAACAGCCTCGTCCGGGGTGATCCGCACGCGCCCGGTCTCGTCGTATTCCAGACCGGCCGGCAGCGGGAGGCGCAGCTCGCCCTTGCCCGCTTTGTGCAGGCTGCCGCCGCGCAACCGGGCGCGCAGCACGTGCAGCTCGGCCTCCGACATCGTGCCCTTGAGCCCGAGCACGAGGCGGTCGTTGTGCAGCCCGGGGTGGTAGATCCCGTCGGAGTCGGCGATCAGCGTGTCAGTCAATGCGCACAGATCCAGCAGCTGATACCAGTCCGCGTTGCGTCGCGCGAGTCGCGAGACCTCGATCCCGAGCACGATCCCGACCCGGCCCAGGCCGACGTCAGCGACTAGCCCCTGGAAGCCGTCGCGCCCGTCTGTGCTCTTCCCCGAGCGCCCGAGGTCGGAGTCGACGACCACCACCTCGCGGGCGTCCCAGCCGAGCGCGACCGCCCGCTCGCTCAGCTCGTACTGGCGCTCCAGGCTCTCGGTGTTGTGCTCGACCTGCGCCAGCGTCGACTGGCGCACGTATACGTATGCCTTGCGCTGCAGGTGCTGACGTTCGATCTTGCTCACTGCTCCTCCTCTCGGCTGAGGATGCGCGCGAGCGCCCGCGCCAACAGGCGCAGGATCTGCTCCTGCGCCTCCGGCGAGAACGACTCCCACATCCGATTGACCTGGCCTCGCCCCTCCACAGGAAGGGCAAGCTGACGCCGCGTAGACTCAAGTCCGCGCACGGGGTTCACCTCCGCGAGTTGTTGGCGCTTCTCGGGAGGCGAGCCTACGTGCCGCTGCCCACGCCGCCCGAGGCCCTCGGCGCCAACAATCGCCGCAGCCGGCGCACCCCCTCGGCCGACAGCAACGCCCCCGCCGCCGGCCCGTCCGCTGCCTGCCCCGCGCTCGTCGCCAGCACCTCGACCGTGCCCGGCGTCCCATCCGGCAGACGCACGATGAGGCACGGCACCCCGCCCACCCGCCGGCGGCCCTCGACCGCCAGTCGCTCGCCGCGCAGCGGGTGCGCGGCGGTGACCGTCACCTCGCCCGGCAGCGACGGGCGCAACTCATGCAGTCTGTGATGCTGGTTGTCCCCGGCCGCAAGACCGACGTCAAGGATTCCGAGTGGCTGTGCCAGCTCGCGGAGGCCGGCTTGCTCGGAGCGAGCTTTGTGCCGCCCAAGCCGATCCGGGCACTCAGGAACCTGACCCGGTATCGCAAGACCCAGATCCAGGAGCGCGCCCGGGAGGCCAACCGGCTGCACAAAGCCTTGGAGGACACCGGGATCAAGCTCGACTGCGTCGCGAGCGACATCCTCGGGAAGTCGGGCCGGGCGATGCTCGACGCGCTCGTGAACGGCACGAGGGATCCGGAGGTTCTCGCCGAGCTCGCCCGCGGCCGGATGCGCTCCAAGATCCCGGCGCTCAAGGAGGCGCTGGAGGGTCGCTTTGATCATGTCCACGCCGTGTGGATCGGCGCGATCCTCGAGCACATCGATTTTCTTGATGGGCAGATCGCGTCGCTGACTGAGGCGATCGGGGAGCAGATCGCCCCTTTCGAGAAAGCCGTTGAGCTGCTGTGCACGATCCCCGGGGTTCAACGGCGCACCGCCGAGGTGATCATCGCCGAGATCGGCATCGACATGTCGGTGTTCCCGACCGACAAACAGCTCGCCAGCTGGGCCGGGATGTGCCCCGGTAACGACCAGTCGGCCGGCAAACGCCGCTCCGGGAAGACCCGCAAGGGCTCCAAGTGGCTGGACTGGGCGCTGGAGGAAGCCGCGATGGCCGCGATCCGCACCAAAGACGTCTACCTCGCCGCCCAATACGCCCGCCTGCGACCCCGCCGCGGGCACAAGAAAGCGCTCGGCGCCGTCAAGCACTCGATCCTCATCGCCTGCTGGCACATGCTCACCACCGGCGAGCTCTATAACGACCTCGGCGGCGACTACTTCCGCAAACGAGACCCCGAACGCATCACCAAACGACTCATCGCCCAACTCGAAGCGCTCGGACACCACGTCACCCTCGAGGCCGCGGCTGCCTGAACGCTATTTTCCTGTCAGTTTCCCTCGCCGGCTGCGCCGGCGACCCGGGGCGGGTGAAAATGTTGGATGATCCGGGCGTCGTTCGCCGGACGTCCCGTTTCCTGTGGTGCTTTTGAGCCCGTGGTTCAGTTTGGCGTGGGGACCTCCCCCGGATCCCGGGACTGCCGCCGTGAGCGCGCTCCTCAGACTCGTCTGTTTCGGAGGTTCTTGGCGGACGGCGATCCGTGTCGTTGATCCCAAGGAGGTCTGATGGATGTGATCGTTGAGCGCCCGGGCGCGCTGGACGTGCATAAGGCGCAGGTGACCGCTTGTGTGCGGGTGCCCGACGAGCAGGGTGTGCGAGTCCAGCATCTCGCGGAGTTCAAGACGACCGTCCGTGGGCTGCTTGCCCTGCGCGACTGGCTCAAGGCTCACCGTGTCACGCAGGTCGCGATGGAAGCGACCGGCGTTTACTGGAAGCCGGTCTGGCACGTGCTCGAAGACGACTTCGAGCTGCTGTTGGTCAACGCGAGGCACGTCAAACAAGTTCCTGGTCGCAAGACCGATGTGAAGGATGCCGAGTGGCTTTGCCGGCTGACCGAGGCCGGGCTGCTGCGCGGGAGCTTCGTTCCGCCGAAGCCGATCCGCGAGCTGCGACAGCTGACCCGCTATCGCAAGGCGCAGATCGCCGAGCGTCAGCGCGAGGCTAACCGGCTGCACAAGGCGCTGGAGGACACCGGGATCAAGCTCGACTGCGTCGCGACCGACATCCTCGGCGTCTCGGGCCGCGCGATGCTCAACGCGCTGATCAACGGCACGACCGATCCGGTCGTGCTGGCCGACCTAGCGAAAGGTCGGATGCGCGCGAAGATCCCGGCGCTGCGCGAGGCGCTCGAGGGTCGCTTCGACGAGCTCCACGCGCTGCTGATCGGCGCGATCCTCGCGCACCTCGACTTCCTCGATCAGCAGATCGAGACGCTGACGGGAGCGATCGAGGTGAAGCTCGCCCCTTTCGCGGCGGCGGTTGACCTGCTGTGCACGATCCCCGGGATCGAGGTCCGCACCGCCCAGAACGTGATCGCCGAGATCGGGACCGACATGACCCAGTTCCCCAGCGCCGATCACCTCGCCTCCTGGGGCGGCCAGTGCCCCGGCAACCACCAGTCCGCCGGCAAACGCCGCTCCGGCAAGAGCCGCAAGGGGTCGAAATGGCTCAACCAGGCGCTCAAAGAGGCCGCGATGGCGGCCCTGCGCACCAACGACAGCTACCTGCAAGCCCTCTACCGCCGCAAGAAGTCCCAACTCGGCCACGCCCGCGCGCTCGGCGCCGTCAAACACTCGATGCTGTGCGCGATCTGGCACATGCTCACCACCGGCGAGCTCTACAACGACCTCGGCGGCGACTACTACGCCCGACGCGATCCCGAACGACAGACCCGACGCCTCGTCGCTCAGCTCGAGCGCCTCGGGCACACCGTGACCCTGCAGGAAACGCCGCTGGCAGCCTGAATCGCCGCGACAACCCACACGCCCTTACCCGGAAGGCGGTCACAACCCCAGCGCTATTTTCCCCTCAGGGTTGGCGTGCAGATCGACGTTGGTTGCTGAGATGAGATGTTGCACGACGCCGTCGCGGCGGGCTGTCGCTACAACGAGGGCGAGGTGCTCGCGTACACCGCCGCGGTGGCCACCGAGCTGGCACTGCAGCCGCAATCCGAGGCGCGACGGGAGTTGGCGTGGGCGGGCTGAGTACTGGACCACGGTCGCTGGATCTTGGAGGAGCGAGCTGGTCACCCGCGACGCTGGCGTTGGGTCAAGCCCGGCTTGATCGGCGGGCGTTGCGCCCGACCCGTGCGCGTCGTTGCCGACCCTACGCGAGGGCGCGAGCGGACTGTCGTTCGGGGCTGACTCGCACGACGTCCCAGGCGAGGCCTGCGCGCTCGAGCAGCGTGATGAACAGCGCGGACGGGTCGAGCTCGAAGCGGTGCAGTCCGTGGAATGCGGAGGTCGGGAAGGCGTGGTGGTTGTTGTGCCAGGCTTCGCCGAGCGACGCGACGGACAGCCAGGCCAGGTTGCGCGATTGGTCGCCGGTGGTGAATCGCCGGCGCCCGTAGAAGTGGCAGAGCGAGTTGATGCTGTAGGTGACGTGGTGCAGCACGAACACGCGCACCGCCCCGCCCCAGAGCAGTCCGGTCAATCCGGCCGCGATCGAGTGGCCGATCGCGACGCCGAGCCCGAACGGCACCGCCAGGCCGAACAGGACCCAGAGCAGCGACGTCTTGTTCACGAAACGGATGACCGGATCCCGCAGCAGGTCGGGGGCGTAGCGCTTCGTCGCCGCGCGCTCGGTGTGCAGGAACAGCCAGCCCAGGTGGGCGTGCGCGAGCCCGCGTAACGCCCCTCGCCAACCGACGCCGTGATCGACGTGGGGGCTGTGCGGATCGCCGGGGAGATCGGAGAAGGCGTGGTGCTTGCGATGGTCGGCGACCCAGGAGATGACGGGCCCTTCGATCGCGGCGGAGCCGAGCGCGGCGAGCACTCCGCGCAGGAACGGGCTCGTCTTGAAGCTGCGATGCGTGAGCAGACGGTGAAAGCCGACCGTCACCCCGAGGCCGATCGGGAGGTAGGTGATCGCGAACACGACCAGGTCAGACCAATGCAGCGACTGGTCCCACGCCTGCCACACGGCAAGAGCAAGGAACAGGATCGGCGCGATCGTGACGATCCCGGTGATCGTCCGATACAGACCTTCGTTCAGGCACGGCTGAACATCGCCCAGGGTAGGACCCTGACCCTCCGGCTGTTCAGCGACCTGGGGAGCGCTGACGGTGCTCACCGGTGTTGAGATTGGGTGCGTTGTTGTGTCGTGGGTCGCAACGTCGGATCGCGGCTCGTGGTGGTAGCGAGCCTCGGCTGTAGGTCCTCGATCGGCGGCGAACCGGGCCATCAGTGCCCGCGTTTTCGAGCGTTGCGGCTGGGGTCACGCGCTATCTGATCGGGCTTGGTGCGCCGGTGCAACCCGCCGATCCTCTCGTGTTCGAGGATCGCCCGGCGATGGACGGCATCCGGAAGTCCTTCGAGCGCTGCCTCCAGATGCTCGATCCGCGCCTCGAGCGTCTCCAGCCGGTGCTCCCAATCGACCTCTGGCGACCGAGCGCCTTGTCGCGTCCCGCTGTGACGGCTCCGCCACACTCGACTCAGGCGCTTTGTGATCGTCGTGACCGCGGTCGGCTCTGCCGACCGCGGGCTTGGCGCTCGCTGGGCTGTGATCTGAGTTTGCACTGCTCAGCAGCTCCCGACCCTTTGCTGGGGTCTCGCGCGAAGGGAAAGAGGAACGAGTCCAGACGGGCGAATCGGGGCTGGCCGCGCGGGTCTCGCTCATTGCCTCGAGCTCGCCGCCTGGGCGCGATCGCGCTTCGGTGGCTTTCGGGCTCTCGCTGAAGTCCTGCCCGCGGAGTCAGCTGCACCTCAAGCTACTCCCTTTCCGGCACCGGCACAACAGCGATGCGCGCCAGCGCCGGCCAGCGGCCAGCGCTCCCCGACACGGGCTGCCTGCAGATCACACGCCGGGATCGGCAGAACGAACGCGCCGGTGGTCCCAGTCGCGACCAAGACGCCGGCCGCGACGAGCACGGCCACGCCGCACAAGCACTAACAGTGGTCGCGATCGATACTGCGCTCAAGTCCAGTCGCGACACCGGCATTGCCGGTGTCGCGCAGCACCAGCCGGTTGCACGCGCACCAGGCGAGCTCGACGATGTGGCTGAGCCCGTTGAGAGCCCGATCAGTCGCGAATGTGGCGGCTGGCGCCGTTCCCCGAGGCCCGGGTTGCGCGTGTCTCATGGCGTCGGGGCGAGCAGGCTGTGAAGAAGTCGCTGGCGTGGATCTGTGATGCTGGTGTGACTGCGATGTGAACGAGATTGGGGTTGATGGGTTGGCGGGGGTTGCAAACGCGGTCGATTCGATCGACCCGATTCCTGAGACGTCTGGTGCCGAGCGGGTCATCGCCGATCTGTTGGCGATCGGCGCGCGGGTCGAGGACGCGGAGCGCGTCCGTGATTCGGTTCCGCTGTGGTTTCACACCTTCGCGCTCGCGCCCGGGATCTACACGCCGGGGATCGCCCGCGACCACGGCTACCGCCTCGCGGTGCTCGGCGCCGATCGTTTCGCGGGCCGCAGCGTGCTCGACGTCGGCGCGTTCGACGGCTTCTACAGCTTCCTCGCGGAGCTCCGCGGCGCGCGGCGCGTCGTCGCGGTCGACAACGAGCAGTACATCGACTGGGTACGCGCCCGGTTCGGCGTGACACTGACGGGCGGCGTGGGCTTGCGCGCGGTCGCTGGGCTGATCGGATCGCGGGTCGAGTACCGGCGCATCGACGCGCTGGACGTGCGCGAGCTCGACGAGCGCTTCGAGGTTGTGTTGTGTTTCGGGATCTTGCACCGGGTGAGGAATCCGATCGGGCTGCTGCGGGCGCTCGCGGACGTGCTGGCGCCGGGTGGCGAGATCGTGCTCGAGACCTACGGCTCGCACCCAACCGGTAACCTCGATTATCTGTTCGATAATTCGATTGAAGGTTTGGGGGCTGGTCAGCGGGCGGGGAACGTGTAGGTGAGGGTGCGTCCGCCCCACCAGGGGATCTTGGTTTGGCGGTCTTGGTAGCCGGCGTCTAGGAGCGTGGGGGTGTGGGTGCGGCGGCGCAGCGCGACTTTGACGTGGCCGGGGGTGAAGTGCAGCTCTCCGATGCCGTTGATCAGGTATTCGCGGATCGTGTCGGGCGTTTGGTTGTGGTAGGCGGCGTGCCCCTAAACGCTTCTAGGGGTGCGTTCTGAGGGCCGGAATGCCCACTTGGATGCGTTCGTCTGCTTCTGGCGGCGCGCTGGGCGGGCCGGCGGCCAGGTAGGGATGGCGGTCAGCGCAGCGACGCGACGCGGTCGACGTCGACGATCGCGCGGCGAGTGACACGGGGGCGGCCTTGGTTGGACTCAAGGTGGTCGCGGATGTGCCTGACGTAGGCGCGCTCGTCGTCCCGGCGGTTGGCGTGCAGCTGCATGAGCATCAGCATCCGGTTGGTGCGCTCGCGGTTCTTCAGCCCGTAGGCGCGGGGGCGGATCGAGTCGCGCACCGGGTTGATGAAGGCGTCCATCGGCGAGGTGCTCAACGGCGTGTCGGCGCCTCGCGTCGAGCGCGGCCCACGCCGACCGAACTGATCCTCGACGATCCGTCCGGTGCTGTTCAGCCAGTCGCTCACGCGCGCGATGCCGGCGGCATGCGCGCGCTCGAGGAACGGCGCCCAGAACGACGGGCCAGTGAACGCGGTCTCGACCTGCGGCAGCAGCTCGTCGATCGTCTCCTTGTGCTGGGGCTGCTGGGCGCGGATGTTCTTCATCAGCCGCTCGAGCGCGTGGCGCAGATGCCACTCGCACAGGTACAACTCAGCGTGCGGGAAACGGGCGCGCACCGCGCGGGTGAGGCCGCTGTCGTTGTCGCACACCACGCGCTCGGGCGCACCCTCGAGACGGTGAAGGAACGCCTCCCAGTCGGCCTGGGACTTGGACGGGAACGCCTCCATTCGCCAGATCTTCGCCCGGCCGTTCTCGTAGCCCATCGCGCAGAAAACGCGAAACACGATCCGCGGTGGGCCGCCGTCCGCGAAACGCACGCTGAACGGCAGGTCGTCGAGTAACAGCGACCCGCTCGCCGGCCACTCGCGCGGCCGGTAGGGCTCGAACACGACCGGCGCGAACACCTCCACCCAGTCCATCACCAGCGACCCATGGCGCGTGAAGCGCACCTCACCGCAGGCGGGATCGGTGCGCATCCGCCGGGCGCGCTCGCGCGCCACCAGCGCCGCCTGGCAGTAGGTCGAGCCGGACCCGACCATCTTCAACGCCTCGGCGATGCCAAGCGCAACGAACTGGTAGCGCCGCGCCGCGTGCGGACCCTCGTGAGAGCCGACGTCGCGCTCGCAAGACTCGCAGGCGTCCGTCCAGGACTCCTCGCGCGGCAGAACCTCCGTGAACCAGTGCGGGCGATCGCCGTTGACCGGGACGCACCGATAGCGCTGCCGGCGGTGCTCCGGCGAACCGTAATGGCCGTCGAACCGCACCCGCGACCCGGCGTGCTCCGGCCTCGGACACACCGCCCTGGCATTGCTCCAGCGCTTCCCCAGCGACGACATCAGTCGCGCCAACATAGCCGCCACGCCAGACGACCAACGCATCCAAGTGAGCATCCTCACGGCCAGAACGCACCCCTAGAAGCGTTTAGGGGGGGCGGCGTGTAGGTCGCGGGCGAAGCGTCGGTAGGCGATGTCGGCCAGGACGGTGAGGGTGACGTCGAAGTCGACGGCGAGCGGGACTTGGGAGCAGAGCGAGTCCAGATGGAAGGCGCGGATCTGTTCGGCGAGTTGGTTCTCGATTCCCCAGCGTTGGCCGTAGCGTTCGATCAGTTGCTTGACGGTGAGCTGTTGCAGGTTGGTGAGCATGAGGGTTGCCTGGTCGCGGCCGAGGCCGTTGACTGCGATCTGGCGGAAGGTTGCGCCTTTGATCGTGACCGGGGTCTCGTGGTAGGTGGCGGTCTTGTGCTTGCCGGAGCGGTCGAGCCGGGTCTTGGTCCAGGCGCTGGCCGGCAGCGCTTCGAGCGTTGCGATCAGTTTCGGGGAGCGCTGCCTGAGCGTGATGAACCCGACGCCGAGCTGGTCGAGTTCGGCGAGGTGTTCCTGGGTGGTGAGCTTCTGGTCGAACACCAGCAGCTTCGGCAGCTCGCCGTGGGTGCGCTCATAGAAGCGGCAGAACTCGATCACCTCGCTTGACTGCGCGCGGGCGGTCAGCTCGGCGTTGGCGTAGATGATCGTGCGCTGCTGCCCGTCCTGGGCGATGAACGTCAGCACCGAGCGGGTCCGTTGCGAGCGGCGCGGCACGTAGTTCTTGTCCAGGACCGTGTCCTCGCCGTAGCTCATGATCGTGTGGAAGTCGAGGTTCAGGCCCTGATCGCCTGTCAGCCCGGCGTCGCGCAGGCGGGGCTGCAGCGCCTCGAAGAATGCCAGCTGCTGGGCGCGGGTGGTGCGGTAGCTGTAGCTCGTCAGATGCCAGGTCTTGGGCAACGTGTTCAGGCCGGCGAACAGGCCGAGCGCCGGGTCGTGCACGACTGATTGCACGTGGCTGCGCCGCCGGCGGCCCGAGAGCTTGAGCGCCAGCAGCGACAGCACCGAGTGGACCGCCTGAAGCTGGCTGGTCGACGGCCACCCGGCCGTCTTCACCAGCCCGGGGAGATCCAGCGCGACCAGCTCCGGCAGCAGTAGGAACAGGCCGGCGTGCTGGGTCTGGACGCTGCCTGTCTTTGGCCAGTCGTCGTCTTTGAGCACGCGCACCTTCGGCGCCTGAAGCCGCTCCGGCGCGGGCTCGCTCTTGGGCGCGGCGGCCGGCTTGGGCATCCTCGAGAGCCCCTGCTCGCGCAGGATCTCCCAGACCGCGGTGCGCGACAGCGGCGTGCCCGCCCGCTCGAGCTCTGAGACGATCTCCTCGATCCCGTGGCGCTCGCGCCGCAGCCGGATCGCGAGCTCGCGCGCTGCGTCCTTCTTCGGCTGGCTCTTGGGCCCCGGGCGCGACTGCGCGAACAGCCCGCCCAGATCCCCGGCCCGGTAGGTCGAGATCAGCGTCTGCACGCTCGCCTTCGTGTAGCCGAAGCGCTCAGCGATCTCACCGGGCTCAAGCTCCTCCACGAAGTACGCGCGCAGCGCCTCGTAGCGACGCTGCGCGGCCAGCGTCGGCTCGGTGAAGCGATCGTGTCCCGGGCGGGCCATCTCTCAGCGAGATTGGTGAACGAAACCATCGGCATGGTCGCACAGGTTTCGGACGGAAGAACCGCCGTACCAAGCCAACCGGGCGCCTGTCGATCACACACGACGCGGGCGCGCAAGAACTACATCAAGCCATACGACCCCAACCGTCCACCAATCCTGCTGAGACCCACCCCGCTGCCCGCCCGACAACCCCTCGCCGAGCCGCGTCATCAACCGCTACGAGCCACCCACCGCCGCAGCGGAACTAGTGAACAAACCCCTCGCCGCCGATAATCCAGGCTAACGGCCCGGCGATCGAGGTTCACGAGCCCGGCGAGGTGTACGCGCGCGATGAGTTCGTGTACTGGGGCTTCTCGCCGGAGGGTCTGCGACGACTCGGGCGGATCGTTGGCCTCGAGGAGGTCGAGGTCGTCGACGAGCTCGAGATCGACGGCCATCCAAGGATCCTCGCGCTGCTGCGGGCGGCCGACTGACCGCGCGCTGCGATCCCGTCCTGCGATCGGCGCTCAGGCTGCCGGGACGTCGGCGAGGAGCATGTGCGTGCGCTCATCGACCTGATGCTGTTCGAGCTCCTCGCCGCTGGGCGAGCGATCGCGCGGGTCTCGTCCCCTGAGCCCAGCAGCAGATAGTTTCCGCGTCGGGAGCTCTGTGCGAGACGGGCCCCGGCCGCTGGCGACCAATTCAGCCGATGCTCGCGCCCGCGGACGCGTCCGAGCGAACTTCTTGTGGGTGGGTTTACATGAGCGCCCGCGATGGGTGTACAGTCAGCGTTAGCTGGCCCTGCGGCCAGGATTCTCAGCCCAAGCCCGGATGCCACCAACGGCGCAATCCTGCGCCACGAGGCGAGAGGCGGGAGCTACTGGTTTTGACTGCGGGGCCGGTGCAGTACTACGGGCGTTACCCACCGCTCCGGTGGCTGCGTCCCGATTTGACCGCGCGCGGGTTCTGGCCCTCTTCCTTTGGCGTGGACGCGATAGAGGGGCGGGAAGGCTTGGAGACCATGACGCGCAGCACACGTGACCTTCCGGTGCGCCGGCGAGGTGAGCTGAGTCGCGATCGCACTATTCATCGGGTTTCGTCGGCGATCGATGCCCTACGACGCCTGAACGCCCGGGAAGCGGACGGCACCCCGACCGTCGGTCGGTCCGAGCGATCCGCGCTACGCGCACCCGCCGCGATCGCGCGGCTAGGAGCGTCTGCCGATGCCGTATCTCGATTGTGTGGGCGTGCAACGCACGCTTGTACAGCACGGATTGCCAAGCCGATTCGATCGGGGATCTATGCCCCGACTGCGGCTGCTGGAGACAGTCGGCGACTTTGGGTGAAATCGTGCGATACCGCGTAATCGAGACACGCGGCAGCACGTCGCCACACGGCGCGTCGCGCGGGCCGGCTGATCGCCGGGCGCGTCAGGGAGATCATCGCTCGAGGAGAGCTCAAGCACGCACCAATCCGGCCCGAATCGAAAACTGCGACGCTCACCCTGTCAGCCCGGCAATCCGAGCCGCTAGCTCTCGCGCTCCGGGCACGAGCGACCAAGCCGTGAGACGCCGCCGCGCTCGCACCACAGCCGCACCCTCGCGACTCCCGCGCGTGCGCCTAGCTTTCGACGCGGTGCGTCATCGGCGCTACAGCCCCGCCACACGAGAGCTCGCTTCGCCTTGGTCGCCAAGCCATGCACCGGCACGAGCCTGCTTGAGCGGCGCGGGCCGAAAGCGAGACGTGACGAGATGTCAGTAGCGGAACTTGAGGAGCTTGAAGAGGTCAAGGGTCTGATCGCTCGCGGCCGGCGGGTCGGTGTGCTCACATACACGGAGATCGCGACCGCCACGGGCGAGCTCACCCTCGAGGAAACCGACGTCGAGGACTTGCACGGCCTGTTGGAGCGCTGTGAGATCGAGCTGGTCGAGGAGATCGACCCAGCCGCTGCGGCGAGCCTGAACATTGAGCGCGCGGTCGAGCAGCGCGCCCGCCGCACGGCGGCGCCCGATCTCAAGCCGGACATGACTACCGATTCCCTGCAGCTGTTTCTCAAGGGCATCGGCAAGGGGCGGCTGCTGACGGCTCAGGAGGAGGTTGAGCTCGCCAAGCGAATCTGGCGCGGTGATCTGGACGCGAAGCAGAAGATGGTCGAGTCGAACCTGCGGCTCGTCGTCTCGATCGCGAAGAACTATCGCAACCAGGGGCTGCCGTTCCTGGACCTGATCCAGGAGGGCACGATCGGCCTGGTCCGCGCGGCGGAGAAATTCGACTATCGCAAGGGGTTCAAGTTCTCCACCTACGCCACCTGGTGGATCCGCCAGGCGGTCGCCCGCGCGCTGGCTGACACGGCGCGCACGATCCGGATCCCCGTCCACATCGTCGAGAAGCTCAACAAGATCTCGCGTGCTGAGCGCACCCTGGTCACCGCGCTCGGCCGCGAGCCGACCGCCGAGGAGATCGCCGAGGTGACCGGCATCGAGCCCGACGAGGTCGACGCGATCAAGCGCTCCGCGCAAGCGCCGATCTCGCTCGAGAAGCCGGTCGGTGACGAAGAGCAGTCCGAGTTCGGCCAGCTGATCGCCGACGAACACGCCGAGTCACCGTACGAGCGGGCCGTGGAGATCCTCACCCACGAAGCCCTGACAGACGCGCTCGAGAGCCTCAGCTACCGCGAGCGACGCGTGCTCGAACTGCGCTACGGCCTCGACGGCAACCACCCCGCCACGCTCAACGAGGTTGGGCGCACATTCAACGTCACCCGCGAGCGCGTCCGCCAAATCGAAAACCAGGCGCTCAAGAAGCTCCAGAACCTCCCCCAAGCCCAGCAGCTGCGCGACGACATCAAGATCGCATCAGGCAATCCGCCGCGCACGCTCGGGCAACAAACCTAAACGCCCATCAAGGTGCCCCCTGGATCTCGGGGCTGGGCAGGACCCCGACCAAGGTCCGACCGTCCCTCAGCCCACCAACCACATCTGCGCCGTCGCGGCACCTCGACCGGGAATATCTCCGGCGCTCGAGCGCCGAGCGTCGCCCACCATCACGCTGGTACCGACGTCGCACAGCGCCGCGCGGTCATGAGCCTGCACGCATCCATCGCCGCTCACGTACCCCTTTGCCCGGTGAGGCGAACAGGTGGGCACCTCGCGGCCAAGCTCGCCAGCGCAGCACCGGCGGTCCCCGCCGCCGGTGCGAGCTTTCAGTAGTAACGGCGCAGAAGCAGCGCCGCCCTGCTTCTGGCCGCGAGGAGCGGGTTGCGTCTTCAAACGCGGCGTCGAGACCCGCATTCCTGCTCGGGCGGGCGTGGGCGCGCCAGCATAGGTCCGTGGCTGTCCCATGTCCGCAGGGAGCAGCGCCTTGCCGGTCGGAATCTTCGGCCGGCCCGCTCCAGCGTCAAGAAGCCGTGGGCGGCCGTCACCAGCGTGCAGTGATGGTGAAAGCCGAGGTAGCTGCGGCCCTCGTAGTGGTCAAGGCCGAGTTCGCCTTTGAGCTGTTTGTAGTCGAGCTCGATCATCCAGCGCAGCCGCGCGAGGCGCGCGAGCTGCTCTGGTTCGGTGTCGGCCGGCAGGTTGCTGATCCAGTAGTCGCTGGGCTGCTCGTGGCCTTCGGGCCATTCGATGATCAGCCATTCCTCGCGCGGTGCTTGGCGATCGCGGGTGACGGGGTGAGCGGCGATCACGCGCACGAACGCGAACCGCGAGACGAGCTGACCGCCGTCGATATCGCGAAACGCGACCGGCTGGAAGGCCTCTGGGTCAAGGCCGGCTACGAGCGCTGCGATCGGCCGCGGCTCGGCGTCGGTCGCTAGGGCGCTGGGCGCGGGGCCACGCGATCGGGGCTTGCGCTCAGGGACGACGAAGACGGTGCCGGGATCAAACACGTCGCACTCCGGGCCGATCGAGAGCACGTAGTCGATGCCGTCATCGTGCAGGCGGGCGCGGAGCTTGGCGTCGTTGCCGTAGGCCTGATCGCCGAGCACCGGCGCGCGGCGGACCTTCCAGCCCGCCGCCCTCGCGACGAGTTCCCCGCCGAGCGCCGGCTTGGTCGGAAACGTCAGCTCCGCGGGGATCTTCGCCTCCCGCCGGCGGACCGGGTCCTGACACCAGTCCTCGGGCACGTAGAGCCGGAACCCCAACGGGACCGTGCCCTTGGTGCTGACGGCGTGCAGCGACACCGCGATCTGGCAGCTGCCGATCTTCCCCAGCGTCCCGGAGTACTGACGCTTGACCCCCGGCGAATGCCGGCCGTACTTCGGGACCCCGGTGTCATCCAGCACCCACGCCACAGGCTCGATCACCGCGCACACCCGCTCAGCGACCGCCCGATCAATCACCGCCGGATCCCACGGGCTATCAGCCAGAAAATGCTGCAGCGCCTCGTACTCCACACTCGTTCCGCCCATCCGCGTGACCATCGGCTCCAACGACTTGCGCGCCCCCTCCATCATCAACGCCCGCGCGTAGTACTCCGCAGCCCACCGCTGCTCCGAGCGCACAAGACCCGACGCGACATCAACGAAGAACTCCGCCAACCGATCGACCACCGCCGGCGCGACCCCAACCAACTCCTCAACGATCCCGATGTCCATCACACTCGCAGCAACCATGCCAACCAAGTTCACCGCCGAGCTACAAAACCCTTCCCACCACCTACCAGAGCACTACTAGTACTAGTAGATTTCTGGACCTACTGACATATCTCACTCAGTGAGTGGGGTGAAGCGACCCATGATGAGGTTGCGCTCGAGGACCCCCAAGGCCTGGTAGAACACGCCCTTGGTCGCCCTCGGGGGCATTGCAGGAGTGGTGCGCAGCCGCCCCAAAACGGCAGAAACCCCCTGCTCAGCCAGGGGTTGCGCGTCCGCGCAACCCTTCGCTGCCACAAAGCGAAGCGCAGCCAGGCGGTCAAGGGCGGCCCGTCAGGGCCGAGCGAAGGGAGCCGCGCAGCGGCGTCCTTGGTGTGCTGAGTACGGATGTTGAGATCGGAGGTGGAAGTCCTGTCCCGGGGCCCTGACAGAGGGAACCCGACATCGATGAGGCAGGGGCGCGGCCCGGAATTGACCGGGCGGCTTCAGTGCGGCTGGTTGCGCTGCGAAGCTCCCGCGAGGGCGGGTCTGAAGGAGGCCATAGGTGCGTTGTGGTGGCGAACGAAAGTGAAGCGCCGTAAGGCGTTGCTCGGTGGGCGAGCCGGCCAACAGCGGCGATGCCCGATCCCTGTTCGTCGTGACCGAGAGCGTATTGGCGACGCGATCACAGCGAAATCTCAGCATCTCACCTCAGGAGATCTGCTGGGTTCCGGCCGGTTGGCCGGTAGGCCGGAGAACGAGAGGACGATGGTCGATGGCCCAGCAGAAATCCGAGGACTGCGTAGTACCGGAAGGCGGCTGTAATGGCCGCTGAGCGTGCCGGGTCGGGCCCCGGTGGGCAAGGGAAGGCGGTCCCGGTCGAAGAAACGGCGGTGCAGCTCAGCCTGCCGGTCGCGACAGCAGAAAACCCGCAAGGGGCTACCCGCAGGAGGACCCGGGACCGGCTCGGGGTCCTCCGGGCGGGAGCGCCGAAGGCGAGCGGCAAGGTTGGGATCGCAGCGCCTGCGACGATGGAGGAGGTTGCCAACCGATTGACCAGTGCGTTGTTGAAGGTGGCGTCGAACAAGGGCGCCCCTGGCCCTGATGGGCAGACGATTGAGGCGCTGCTTGAGCAGTGGCCGGTTGTTCTGCCCAGCGGAGCCTGTCAAGCCCGGTGAGACGCTTTGGTGTGGAATTTAGTGAGCGACCTCCTTCGTATCGGCCGGCTTGTTGATCCAGGCGGCGGTCGGCAGCTCCGGCGGGACCGGCGGCTTGCGGACGAACCGTTCCGGGTGCTGCTGGTAGGCGGCATCGAGCACGACGGCGCGGTCGGCGTGCAGTTGCTTGGCGTGTCCGTAATGCACTGCGGCGGGGGTCATCAGCCCGATCCCGGAGTGGCGGTGGACGTGGTTGTACCAGTCGACGAACACGCGGCAGTGACCGCGGGCGCGGTCGATGTCGTCGAACCGGGCGGGGAACTCGGGCCGGTACTTCAGCGTCTTGAAGTTCGACTCCGAGTAGGGATTATCACTCGAGGTGTACGGACGCGAATGCGTTTTCGTGATACCGAGCGACGTTGTGTCGCACTACTCACGTTGTCGATGTTTTGCCGGAGCGGGTGCGGCTGGTGGCGGCGCCGGGCGATCTGCGCGATGTCGAGCTTGTGGTGCTCGGGTGGCGGACGGAGGATGGCGAGACGGCGCTGATCTGCCGGCTGGTGGACGGGAGTTCGGGAACGATCCCGGCGCGGTGGACGGATCTGCCGTCGCGGCGGGTGGTTGAGCCGCGGTTGGGGACGGTCGCGACGCCGGAGGCGTGGCGGTTGTGGGGCGAGCGGCTGGCAGGGGTTGTTGGAGCGTTGTCCGGGCCGCGGTCGAGCCTCCAGCGGAAACGGAGGTGGCGATGTCCGGTCAGTTGGCGCTGGGGATGAGCGAGACGGTCGTGCCGGCGGCGGTGTGGGAGACGCTGCCGCCAGCGAGTCAGCAGGCGATCGCGGTCGCGCTCGCGAGGCTCAGACCTCCGGTAGTAGGGCGGCGCGTGATGTCAAGGTTTTGCGCTGATCTGGTAGCTGATCGGTCGGCGGTCGCCGGTGAGCTTGGGTGGATCGTCGTTGATCTGGTTGATCAGGAGGTTCAGGGCGCGGGCGATGCGGGGGGCGTGCGGCGGGTCGATCGTGACGGTGATCCGGGTTGGGGTGTAGTCGATCTGTCCGGGCTGGTGCAGGAGGTGGCGGGTGATCGCGCGGTATTCGTCGGGGTCAGCGAGGTAGGTGTTGATCGCGCGGGCGAGGTCAAGCTCGGCGTTGTAGGCCAGCAGTCGTAGGACGGTCTGGCAGCGCGCGACGGTTCACGCGGGGGGTGGCGCGCTTGGCGTCGGGGTCGATGACGTTGGCGGGCAGCTTCGCGGGGATCGGCTTCAGCGTCGCTTTGGGCTGTGCGGGTGGCGGCTTGTGCGGTGTAGAGGTCTGCTTGGAGCATGCACAGCGTCTCGGCGGGGTTGGTGTCGGCGGCGTTGCTGTCGGTGGTGTGTTGGCCGATCTGACGTTCGAGCTCGGCGATGGTCTGCTCGTGCGCTCGAAGCCGTGCGAGCGCTGTGGTGCGTTCGGGGTTGCGCTGTAGCGTGGTGTCCGGGGCGATGCTCATCTCGTGGTCGCACAGCCAGTGCAGGCCGTGATGGTCTTCGAGGTATTTGAAGGTGTTCTCGATGCACCACCGGCAGCGCAGCGTGTGCGCGAGGCGCGCGGCTGGGGTGCGCAGGTCGCTGGTCAGGATCTGCAGCACGACCCGCCCGTCCTGATACACGCTCAGCTGTCGGCATTTCCCGTATCCGTCAAGCTCGACGAGCTCATCAGCGACGCGCACGTAATGGCGCTGCCCGTCGAGCCTCACCCACGAGCGGCGAGGCTTGACCGTCGGGACGGCCAGCGGCGCGCGACGGTACGTGATCCAGTCGATCCCGCGATCGCGCAGCTCACAGAACGTCTTGGGATAGGCGCCGCCGCGATCGAAGCCGAGCATCACCGGTCGCCCGTCGCAGATCTCAAGGAGTTGGTCGACCGGGTCAAGCATCGCGCCTGAGAGGCCTTGCGGAGAGCCTGAGGCGAAACACACAGCCCGCCAGCGGTCATCAACGATCACGGTGTCGTGCCTTCCGGGCTCGGCATGACGGCGGCGTGTGTTCCAGCCCTTGGCGACCGGCCGGCAGCCGGTATACGCAACGAAGTGCTCATCGACAAAGAACACCGACGGAGGCTCGCTGTCGGCGCTCAGCATCGCCTTTGACAGCGCGACCTGGACCCGCAACGGATCGACCGCGTCCGCGAGCGCCCCGAGCCGCGGGCGCAGGCTCCGCAGATGCGGGAAACGCTCGATCCCGGCGAGCAGCCCCGCGTCGGCGAGCTGCAAGTGCTTTGAGCCCTCCAGGGAGGAGGTCCCCAACGCGAACGCGAACACGCCACAGAGCGCGACCGCGATCGTGTCATAGCACCGCTCAGGACCCGAGCTGAGCACGCCGAGCACCGCGCTCGCGCCGACCTTCTCCAGGAACGGGTGCAGCAGCATCGCGCCCGCGTACACCGACCGGCCGCCACCCTCGACCGATCCGCGCGCCAACGACCTCAACCGGCCCGGTCAGATCCGCCACGCTCACCCCACACTCGGCGCTTTGAGCGACGTCCGCCGCGGTCAGATCCGCCACGGTCGTCTCAGCGCCGCCAGTCACATCCGCCAGGTCGCTCACCTCCCCCAGCTCGCTCACCGGCAGCCGCTCAACCTCACGCGCCGGGCGACGCGCCAACAACCGCGAGATCGTCGCTTCCGAGACACCCAGCAGTTTCGCGATCTCGCTGCCCGCGACACGCCGATCAGACAACTCATACACCCGCGCGACCGCGTCCCGATCAAGCTTCCGTGGGCGACCCATCGGCCGCACCAACGCCCCAGACCCGCCCTCAGCGACCTCCCCCCGCAGACGAGTCACATGCTCAGCACTGATCCCGAACACGCGTGCCACCTCAACGCCCTTCACCCCAGCCCGCGTCAACGACACGATCGCGAGGTTACGCATCCCCCGATCACCCCGCTCATAGCACGCCAACGCCCGACCGCCCAGGACACCACCACGTCCTCGCCGACCGCCTCCAACCGCAACTCCAACGGCGCCGGCATCCCCGGCAACTGCCCGCATCCCCGCCTGCCTCTGTCGACCCGCTCAACACCCCACAGACAATACCAAACCAAACATACTTTTGCAAGCTTAGAGTAACAAAACCCCTGCACAACGCCACTAATCTGATTCCACTACCGGAGGT
>CAWFKF010000134.1:0-58835 GCA_963816005.1 uncultured Solirubrobacteraceae bacterium
GGAAGAACATCCCGAACAGGCTTGCGACCATCAGCAACTGGACCGCGTTCGCGCCCGACACGTTCCGCGAGCGGAAGATGCGCAGCGGGATGAGCGGGTCGCGGGCCGTCGACTCTCGGGCTACGAACGCCGCCAGGAGTGCCAGTGCGCCGGCGCCGAAGCCGAGCGTGTGGGCCGACGTCCAGCCGTAGCCGCCCGCCTCGACGATCGTGTAGACCGCCAGCATCAGCGCCCCGGTGACCAGCACGGCACCGGCGACGTCGACTCCGCGACGGAGTCCGGGCGCGTCCTCGTCACCCGCGACCACACGGAGCGCCAGCACGCCGGTGACGATGCCGATCGGCAGGTTGATGAAGAAGATCCAGTGCCAGTTGATCGCCTGGGTGACGACGCCGCCCAGCAGCAGGCCGATCGAGGCGCCGGCCGAGGCCACGAAGCTGTAGACCCCGATCGCGCCGCCCTGCTCCTGCGGCTCAGGGAACATCGTCACGACCATGCCCAGGATCACGGCCGAGGTCAGCGCCCCACCGATGCCCTGGACGAAGCGCGCGGCGATCAGCTCGGTCTGGCTCTGGGCCAGGCCGCACAGTAACGAGGCCAGCGTGAACAGACCCAGGCCGACCAGGAACACGGTCCGGCGGCCGACCAGGTCGCCGAGGCGGCCCGCCAGCAGCAGCAGCCCGCCGAACGTGATCAGGTAGGCGTTCACGACCCAGGCCAGGTTCGGCTGGGAGAAGCCGAGATCGTGCTGGATCGAGGGCAGCGCCACGTTCACCACCGTCGAGTCGAGGATGATCATCAGCATCCCGACGCAGAGCACGATCAGGGCGATCCAGCGGGCCCGGTCGTCGGTGGCGGTGGCGGGAAATGAGGAGGAGGGGGAGGAGGTGGTCTGCGTCACGGGTAGCGCTCCAGGTGGTTCGGTGGCGGCTTCGTTCGACAGGAACTACCGTAGCATATCGTTTCGTACGGGATGATTTGGGACAAACTGGTTCGGTTCGGATCTGGCTGCGGAGCGCCGCGGCTGGACCCCGAGAGGGATGCGCGGGCGGGCGCCGGTGCTGGGCACCTTGAGCGAGCCCAGCCCGGCGCCGGCGCCCGGCTGCCCAAGCTCGGGCGTCCAGCCCCGGTGCCCCTGTCCGGGCCTGCCAGCTCGAGCAGGTCAGGCGCTAGTGCGCGCGGGGTTCGCGCCGCCGGACCGACTTGCAGGCGACGGGCTCGGCGAGTCGGTGCTGGACGAGCTGGCTCAGCGTGTCGAGCAGCGCCTGGCTGTTGGCCGGGGCGAGCGCGGAGAGCACGTCGGCCTGGACGCGCACCATGATCTCGTTGGCCGTGACGACCTTGCGCCGGCCCGTGGGGGTGACCTCGATCACCCGCGCGCGCCGGTCCGTGCTCGACGTGACGCGCCGGGCCAGGCCGGATGCCTCGAGCTCGTCCAGCGTGACGACCATCGTGGTCTTGTCGAGGCCGACGAGCTCGGCGAGCTGCGTCTGCGTGTAGGAGCCGGTCATCGCCGCCGCCAGGACCGAGTGGCCGCGGGGGGTGATGGCCAGCGGCTCGAGCGCCGCGGCCAGCTCACCGGCCAGCGCGTAGTGCGCCTGGGCCAGCAGCCAGTTCAGGTTCCCGGCCAGGCAATCTGGGCACTCCTCGGTGCTGATTGCGGGGATCGTGGCGGACGTTGCCATGGCACCTATCGTAGCACCAGTCGGTCCGTGGCCAGACTATCTGCTACGGGACGATTCTGCCCGTGGCGCAGCCGGGCCGCGCGAGGATTTTGGCGGCGTCGGACCGAAGCGTTGCAACTGAGTTCCGGCCCCCGTAACTCAGTTGCAACGCTTTGCCGTTGTCACGCTTGAGAGACCACCGCCCCTGGTCCCAGCCGCCGCCCTGGCGCAGCAAGCCGCGCACCGCTCGCGGACGAAATCGCCTCGGCCCCGCGGGCGGCGGTACAGCGAGGTCAAGCGCCGCGTCCTGCTCGAGGCCGGCGGCACCTGGGATCCGTTGCTGGAGGAAGAGACCCGGGCGCTGCGCGCCGCGGTCCTTTAGCTGAAACGCGCCATGCACGATCCCTCCCGCCGAGCGTCCGGCGAGAGGGATGCCAACGGGCATCGCGAACAGCCCAGTGGTGAACGACGCGCGAAGGAGTGACGCATGACCGATTTCGACACACCCGGGACCGCGGTCGAGGAGTCCATGCGGCGCCCGACAGCCAGTTCGCGGTTCGCGGACATCAGCGATCGACTCGCTCGCACGTTCGGCGGGTTCGACCGGAACGACCCCGACCGAGCCGTCGGCTGGGTGCCCAGCGACGACCCCGAGTACCCGGTCGAGACCCATTCGACCGCGCTGTGGGAGCCGGGCGAGCCGCGATTCCCGATCTCCCGCCACGGCTACGATCGGGCCGCGGTCGACGAGCAGCTCGGCGAGCTCGAGCGCGAGCTCAGCGAGCTGCGCACGCAGCGGTCGCTGGCGACGCCGGTCGCCGCGGAACTGGATCGGATCGGCGAGCAGACGTCGGCCGTTCTCCGCGTCGCCCACGAGCAGGCGCAACAGACCACATTCCGGGCCCGGGCGCAGGCGGAGCGCTTGATCGCCGACGCCGAGGCCAACGCCGCGGCGATCACCGAGGAGGCCAGCCGTCAGCTGCGCCGGCTCGACGGCGACACCGATGCCGTGTGGCAGGAGCGCGCCAGGCTGATCCAGGACGTGCGCGAGGTTGCGAACGCCCTGGTCACGCTGGCCCATAGCGCCGCGGACCGGTTCCCGCCCGAGGCCGAGAAGCTCACGCCGCCGTTTGCGACCGTGGTGGCCGAGGAGGAGCCGGAGGTCGAAGCGGTGGCGGAGGTCGAGACGGTGGCGGAAACCGCGCCGGAGCCCGAAGCAACGGCATCGTTCGAGGTTCCGCCGTTCGAGCCAGAGGGGATCTGATCGCAGGCAGCCACGGTCTCATCCCGGGGACCGCGGCTTGCCAGGCGAGGTCGAAGCTGGTACGAAGGTACGCGCAATGGAAGCGCACCTCAACAACCACCACCGCGACACGGTCGAGAGGATCTTCAGCCATCCGACGAGTCGGAACATCGAGTGGCGTCAGGTGCTCTCGCTGTTGGAGAGCATCGGGACCGTGACGACCGAGCACAACGGCAAGGTCAAGGTGACGCTCGGGCCCGAGACCGAGGTGCTTCCGGCTCCGCACGGAAAGGACGTCGACTTGCAGATCGTCGTCGACCTACGGCGAATGCTCACCCAGGCCGGCTACGGGCCCGATGACGCCGGCGCGGTCGGCGACGAGCGCACGCGCGATCACGGCGACGGCCGCTGGGGCGAGCCGAGCTAGCGCCGTGCCGTTGATGGCGCGCGAGCGCCCGTGACCAGGGTCTGGCGCGCCACAGCCGACGATGCCGATGCGGTCGCCGGGCTCCTGGTCGAGTTCCGCGATCACATGGGCCACGCATGGCCGCCGGCCGAGTCGTTCGCAGCGTCGGCGCGGCACCTGATCGGACGATCCGACAGCGAGTTCTGGCTCGCCGCGACCGAGCCCGGCATGGCGGCGGCGGCCGTCTGCCAGCTGCGCTTCCGCCACAGCGTCTGGACCGCGACCGAGGACTGCTGGCTCGAGGACCTCTACGTCCGCGACCAAGCGCGCCGTCTCGGCCTCGCCCGCGCGCTCGTCCAACGCGCGATCGATCACGCCCGCGACCGCGGCTGCCGACGGATCGAGCTCGACGCCAACGAGGACAACGCGAGCGCGCTGGCCCTCTACGCGCGTTTCGGGTTCTCGGACACCAGCAAGGGCGGCAGCCGGAGCCTGTGCCTGGGCCTGCGGCTGGACGCCCCAGCTACCGCCGCGGCAGACCCACCTCGGGCCCGCTGAGGCTGGGCGAGTCGTCGCAGAGGCCCCTCGCCCGACTTGCACGCATCTTGCATACAAGGTGTGCTCTAGTGTAACGGGCCCATGCCTCTCGCCCACGATCAGGTGGCCGCGGGCCGGCCGCCCTCGGCCGCCGAACGGGTCTACGGGCACGTGAAGGAGCGATTGCTCGACGGTCGCTTCGCCGGCGGCACGCTGCTGAGCGAGAACGAGCTGGCGCGGCGGCTCGGCATCAGCCGCACGCCGGTCCGCGAGGCGTTTCGCCAACTCGAGGCCGAGGACCTGCTCGAGCTGTACCCGCGGCGCGGGGCGCTGGTGATCCCGATCTCGCCTTCGGAGGCCGACGACGTGCTCGAGGCGCGGCTGCTGATCGAGCAGCACTGCGCGCGACGGGTGGCGGCCTACGGTGCCGAGGTCGCGCCGGCTCTCCGCGACGCGATCGCCGATCAGGAGCGGTCGCTGGCGGCCGGCGGGACCGGGTTCGCAGCCGCCGATCGCCGCTTCCATCGCACGATCGTGACCGCGAACGGGAACGCACTGCTGACCCGGCAGTACGACACCCTGCGCGACCGCCTGGAGCGGATCGCGGCCAGCGCCGCCGCCCGTGACCCGGAGCGCATCGCCCGGTTCATCGCCGAGCACGCCGAGCTGACCGCGGCGATCGAGCGCGGAGATGCCGAGGCCGCCTCGGAGCTCACCGGTGCCCACCTTCGCGGCGCCCATCAGCTCGCCCGCCGTCCACGCCCATTTGGGCGCTGAGCTCTCCAACGGCCCGTGCGCAGCGTGGCAGCGCCGGCGGCGAACGCCTGGCCGGCGCCGGTCGAGCTGGTCGCGCGCCAGTCGGTCTGCTTGCGGAGGTCGAACCAGATCACCGATGTGCCCTGCCGGTGACGACGGGGGTCGCCGAACATGGCGGTGATCCAACCGGCCTCGTTGCCGGCCTTCTCGGCAGCGGAGACCTCGCAGGACGTCGACGTAGGCGTTGCCGGGTGGCGTGCTCGGCGGTGAAGATCGCCCGCGGGCCCAACTGCGGATGTGGGCGTCGTGACGTCCGTGGATGATCGAGCTGAGCGATTACTGGGGCTGGGGCTTGCGCGCGGGGTCAGTCGGCCTGCCGGGGGCGCCCGCTCACCACGTGCGCGCTCGAGTCCGCCCGATGGCGGAGCGGCAGGGTGGCGCGGACGACAGTCCCGTGGCCCGGGGCCGACTCGATCTCGAAGCTCCCGTTCTGCAGTTCGGCGCGCTCGCGCATGCCCAGCAGGCCGAAGCCGGTGGTGGCCGCGGCCGGATCGAATCCGACGCCGTTGTCCCTGACCGTCACCTCGATCATGCCGTCGGACTCGACCACCTCGGTCACGGCGCGGGTGGCGCGACCGTTCTTGCCGGCATTCGTCAGCGCCTCCTGGACGATGCGGTACAGCGCCGTCTCGAGCTCGGGGGCGGGACGTCGGCACGCTTCGGTCTGCTCGTAAGTGAGGTCGACGTGGACATCGACCTCGAGTCCGTTGCGCATGGCCCGCGCGGCCAGCGCCTCGATCGCCGCCCTCGCGCCCAGGTGGTCGAGCGCCGGCGGTCGCAGCTCGGTGATCAGCGCGCGGAGCCCGGCGATCTCGCCCTGCAGCTGACTGATCGCCGCACCGATCGCCTGTGCAACGGCATCGTGGTCGCGTTCACGCGCGGCGGCGGCCAGGCCGAGCTCGACGGCGGCAAGGCCCTGCAGCGTCTCATCGTGCAGCTCGCGGGCCCACCGCCCGCGCTCCTGCTCGGTCGCGGCCAGGCGCTGGCTGCGCCATTCGGCCGCGGCCGTCTGCGCGGTGGCGAGCGAGCTGGCCGCGCTCACGGCGACGGCTTGCAGCAGCCGCTCATCCTCCGCCGTGAACTGCGGGCCGCCGTCCAGCCGATCGAGCGCGAGCAGCACGCCGAACGAGCGATCGCCGAAGACGAGCGGGACGACCAGGCCGGCCTGGGCTTCGACTCCGAGCCGACCGAGACCGTAGTCCCCGTGGCGGACCCGGTTGAGCTGGTCCTCGAAACGCAGTGGACGCTTGCCGTTCAATGCGGCATGCGCGACGGACCCCTTGAGCGGCATCCGCTGTCCGACGAGCGAGGGTGGCAGCTCGCCCGCCGCTGCCGCGACCTCGAGCTCTCCGTCCGCCGGCAGCTCGATCGCCAGTGCACGCGCGCTGACGAGTGCGCGGCCGCGCTTGGCCACGAGCTCGAGGATCGCGCGCCAGTCGGTCTCGCCTGCCAGTGCGCGCGAGATCTCGGCCACCGCGCCGAGCCCATCGACGGTCCGCTGCAGGTCCCGGCGGCGCGCTTCGGTGCTGCTGAAGCGCAGCGCATGCTCGATCGCCACCCCGGCGAAATCGGCGGGAGCAGCACGAGCGCGTCCTCGTCGGCGTCGGTGAACGGCCCGCCCGTGCGCCGGTCGGCGAGGTAGAGATTCGCGAACGGCTCACCGCCCACCGCCAGCGCCACGCCGAGGAAGGTCTCCATCTTCGGATGGGCGGCCGGGAATCCGTACGAGCGGGGGTGGGCGCCGATGCTGGACAGGCGCACGGGCCCGCGATCGAGCCGGAGCACGCCGAGCACGCCATAGCCGGTCGGGGGCGGTCCGATCTGCGCTCGGGCGGACGCGTCGACTCCGGCGGTGACGAACCGCGAGAGCGATCTTCCCGATTCGTCGAGGGCGCCCAATGCCCCGTACCTGGCTCCGGTCAGCTCCCGGGCCGACTCGACCAGCCGCTCGAGCACGCGCTCGAGATCCAGGTCGGCGAGCACCCCCCGCGCCGCGTGCAGAACGGCCTGCGCCGCGGGACCGATCGAGCTCACGCGATCGAGTGCGCGCTCGTCGACGACGCGCTCACTGTCGACAGTCATGCGCGCGGCAGCCGTAGACGTCACGATGATCTGACCCTCTCCGAGTGGGGAAACCAGCGAGTGCTTGCGCATTAGCTGAATCCAAGCAAACGCGCAAACAACGCGATGCGCCGCGCGGACGGTCCGCGCGCTACGGTCGCTATATGGCCACTCGCCCGCCGATCCGCCGGAAGCGATTCGCCGCCACCGTGCTGGCCTGCGTCCTGGGCGTAGCTGTCGCCGGATGCGGCGGCTCCCCGGCCCCATCCGCCGAGCAGCAGGTGACGCAGGTGCTGCATGGCTATCTGACCGCTCAGGCCGCCGGCGACGGCCAGACCGCCTGCGCGCTGCTCACGCCGGCGGCGCAGAGCCAGCTGATCGCGGCGGTCGTCAAGGCTGGCAAGGGCCTGCTGTCGGCCACCACCTCGTGCCAGGATGCCGTCGGACTCGTGCGCGCCGTCGCCGGGGCTCAGGTGCTGGCGGCGCTGAACAGCGCGCGGATCGAGCAGGTGCAAGTCCACGGCGACAGCGCCACGGCAGAGGTCGCCGGCGGCACGGTGTTCGGCCGCCAGCAAGTGCGCCTCGTGAAGTCGTCGACCTGGATGATCGACGGCGTCCCCGGGCTCACCGGCTAGCGATCGAAGACCGCCGCTCGGCGTCGATCACGGCGCGCTGGCATGCCTGCGCTGAGTCGGCCGAGGGGAACGCGTCATCAGACGACGACCTCCTCATCCGCACGACCGTGCGTTTGTGTGTCGAGAAGGGTAACTGTGGATCACTCGCAGCGGTCAACTTCACACCGGTGGAGTTGTGAACTCGGTACGCGAGACGTCCATTAGGGCGGCACGAATGTACGTACATTCGTATAACCTGACCTGTCGTGGCGTCCTCGCTCGGCAGATCGGAAGCGGCCGTGGATCGGGGCAGTCCGTTGCCACTGTGGGCGCAGGTGTTGGGCGACCTCTCGGAACGGCTCGTCGCAGGCGAGTTCGATGAACGGTTTCCAACCGATCAGGAGCTCGTCGACGCATACGGCGTCTCGCGCCAGACGGTGCGCGAGGCGGTGCGGCGGCTGGCCGAGGAGGGTCTACTCCGACGCGAGCGCGGACGCGTGACCCGCGTCCGCGGCGTCGAGTTCGAGCACACGGCCGGAACGCTGGAGGGGCTCTTCCATCAGGTGGAGGCGCAGGGAGCGACGCAGACGAGCGTCGTCCGGATCCGCGAGGAGACGACGGACGCCGGGGTCGCGCGGCGCCTGAGCCTGCCCGCCCGCGCGCGCCTGGTCCACATCGAGCGACTCCGGCTGGCCGACGATGAGCCGCTGGCGCTCGATCGCAGTTGGCTGCCGGCCCGCGTGGCCGGCCGGCTGCTCGAGGCTCCGCTGACCCACGCCGGCCTCTACGACGAGCTCGCCCGCCTGTGCGACGTGCGGATCGACGAGGGCGTCGAGCGGATCCGTCCGGTGATCCCGACCGCTCCGGAGCGACGGGCCTTGACGATCTCCTCCGACGTGGCGGCGTTCGCGATCGAGCGGCTCGTGTCCAGCCAGGGGGCGCCGGTCGAGTGGCGGCAGAGCCTCGTGCGCGGAGATCGCTACAGCTTCGTGGTCGAGCTGTCCCCGACGCGCTTGAAGCAGTCGGCGCTGCCGTGGGCCTATGAGTCCTCGCCGTGAGCTCCGAGCGGCATTTCTCGCACCAACCCAACGTGCCCGGACAGGGCATCGTTGCCGGCTACACCCCGAGCTTCTGGGCACTGGTGGTGACGATAGGCGTCGTAGCGGGGCTGGGTGGGGCGGTCCTGACGCTGCTGTGGGACGCGGTTCAGCACCTGTCGTGGGACTACCGGTCGGGGAGCTTCCTCGACGCCGTGATGAGCTCGAGCGGCGCCCGGCACGTGATCGTGCTGCTGGCCGCGGGCGTGATCGCCGGCGTCGGCGGGCTGCTGATCCGGCGAGTGCGAGGCTCGGGCGCCGGGGACATCTCCGAGGCGCTGTGGCTGGGCGGCGGGCGCCTGTCGTTCTGGACGAGCCAGGCGCGCGGCGTGCTGTCGATCGTGATCGTCGGCATGGGGGCCTCGCTCGGGCGCGAGGGGGCTCCTCAGCTGACCGGCGCCGCAGTGGCCAGCGTTCTCTCCGACTGGGCGAAGCTGCCGCCCTGGCAGCGCCGGATGCTGATCGCGTGTGGAGCCGGCGCAGGCATGGCGGCCGTGTACAACGTCCCCCTGGGCGGAGCCCTGTTCGCCGTCGAGGTGCTGCTGGGCACGCTGAGCCTGCCGGTCGTGCTGCCGGCGGTGGCGATGAGCGCGATCGCCACGGCGGTCGCCTGGGTTGCGCTGCCGGACCGCCCGACCTACCAGGTCCCGGCCTTCCACCTGACCGCCTCCCAGGTGGTGTGGGCGGCGATCATCGGCCCCATCGCGGGCCTGGTGGCCGTCGGTTGGGTGCGCGCCGTCGCGGCCGCCAACCTGCGCAAGCCCCGGCGGCATGGTCGAGTGGCGGCGCCGATAATCATCTTCACCGCTCTCGGCGCCGTGTCGATCGCCTATCCGCAGGTGCTCGGCAACGGCAAGGATGTCGTGGAGCAGGCGCTGACCAACCAGCTCGGGGTCGGACTGCTGGCGGCGCTGCTCGTGCTCAAGCCGTTGGCCACCGCCGCCTGTCTGGGCAGCGGCGCACCCGGCGGCCTGTTTACGCCCACGCTGGCCTTCGGCGTCCTGTTCGGAGACCTGCTGGGCCACATCTGGCCCGGCACGGCGTCGGGCAGCTTCGCGATCATCGGCGGGGCGGCCGTGCTCGCGGCCTCGATGCAGGGCCCCCTGGCGGCGGTCGTGATCCTGCTCGAGCTCACCCACACCGCCGACAACCTGATCGTACCGATCCTGATCGCCGTCGCGGAGGCAACGATCGTCGCGCGGCTGCTCGGCGCCCCCTCGATCTACTCCGCCCGTCTCAACGACGACGCCACACGAGCCGCGGTCGCGGTCGGTCCGCTCGAGCCCCAGCCACCTGAGGCCGCCCCCGCGGAATCGCAGCCGGTCGCGCGCATGTGAGACGGCGAGATCAGACAGAATCGTGCAGAGCGTCAAATCCGGTAGGTGTTCCACACGTGCCACCTGGGAGCGCGTCTGCACCTGCCCCAGGCCTGGTCCTACGGCGACATGATCGACACCGGAACCGCCCCGGTCGAGGAGGCGATCGGCCAACTCGCCCGCCTGCTCGCCAGCAGGTTCGCGACGAAACCGGGCTGCCGTGCCGCCCCCTGACGCGTAGTCTGCGCGGGGATGACCCCGGGCGACCCCAGCGAGCCGGTTCCTGACACGAGCCTATCCGCGCGGCTGCGCCGGTACGTGCGCGCCGTGCGCGAGGGCGACGAGAAGATGGTCGAGGACACGGTGATGCGCCTCAGCCAGTCGCACCGGTGGCTGGCTCCGCTGGCGTTCGTCGTCGGCGGCTTCGCGATGCTGTTCACGGGGCTCAAGCTGCTGTTCTCGAACTGGCGCCTGACCCTGATTCAGGTCCTGCCGGCGATGTGGATCTGGCTCGTCAGCTACGACCTCAAGGTGCACGTGCTGCACGGCAAGTCCTTCCACGTGCTGCGCGGCCCGATCCTGATCCCGATCCTGCTCGTGATAGCGGCGATCACGGCGGCCAGCTTCTTCCTCAACGCCGTGTTCGGGTTCGCGATCGTCCAGCCCGGCATTCCGAAGGTCGTCCCAAAGGTCCGGCCGGCGGTGGAGCAGGCCCGCTCCCACCTTGGCGTGATCCTCGGGTCGGGCACGGTCGTCGGCCTGCTGCTCGGCTTCGCGACCATGATCGTCACCCGCTGGGGCCGCCCCTGGTTCGGGATCTCGATGAGCATCGTCCTGGCGATCATGATGATCTCCTACGTCGCCATCCCGGCGCGGCTGATCGGCGCGAAGCCCACCGGATCCAGGCGCGACAAACTCGCGGCCGGCGCGGTCGGCGGGGCGCTCGGGGCCGTCGTTTGCACGCCGCCCTACGTGCTCAGCCGGATCGGCATCCTGATGCTCGGCTCCAAGACGCTGTTCATCCCCGGCATCATCGTGGTGTCGCTCGGCGCCACGCTGCAGGCCGGCGCGACGGGCGCGGTCAAGACGATCAAGATGAGCGCCAAGCTGCTCGCGACCGATCCGCACAAGCCGCCGGGCGTGCCGGTCTCCACCGACCCGCCGGCGAACGCCGACGCGCCGTCCGAGCACGGGCCGCCGGCCGAGGCCGAGCCGCAGGCCGAGCCCATCCCGCCGGCCGAGGCCGGCGTCTAGCTGACCAGCTCGATCACGCCGCGGATCACGAGCAGACCCCCGAGGATGGCGGTGCCGTAGACGGCGATCTTGTGTCCGTTGCGGGCGAACCAGCGCTTGGTGCGCTCGATCGCGGTGGGCGTCCAATCGGGCGCGACGGCGAAGGAGATGAGCGGCACCTCGAGCGGCAGCAGCATGATCAGGTTGACCATGATGACGAGCAGGACCGTGGTCGTTGTGCTCGTCTTCATCTTGACGATGTTGTCCATCGCCGCGATGTAGGAGCCGCCGGGGAGGGTCAGGAGGGCGCCGACCGCGAACGTGATCTTCGGATCGCCCTTGCCGAGCTCACGTTGCCAGCGGGGCGGCCCCTTGTCCTCCTTGGGCCCCTTCTTCGCCGCCCGTCGCTCCTTGTAGCGCTGGTTCCGGCCGGTGGCGAGGACGAACGAGACGATGAGCAGAATCGCCCCGAGCGCGAGATCGACGGACGGGGCGATGGTGTTCTCGGTGGTGCTGACCGCACTCGAGTTCTTGGCCGCGAACACGATGACCAGGCCGAGCGTGAGGCTCGTCATCCAGGCGCCAAGGAGGTAGCCGAGCATCAACTTCTTGGGGCTCGGGAGCAGCAGCATGACCGTCGTCGCGCCGACGAGCACTGGGTTGAACATCGCGGTCAGCGAGAAGAGAAGGACGTTCCCCACGTGTGCAGCATGATCGAATTCGTCCCATCCTGTCGTCCAGTTGTTGCCAGCGCGCGGCCCGGCGCGGGTTGCCGGGGCGGACGTGCTCGAGGAAGCGGAGCTCGCCGCCGGGCCTGAGAACGCGGCGCAGCTCACCGAGCGCCCGGGTCGGGTCCGGGACGCTGCACAGCACCAGCGAGACGACCGCCGCGTCGAAGTCCGCGTCGGGGAACGGCAGCCGGTCGGCGACGGCGTCGACCACTCGCACGGTCACGGCGGCCGCGTGCGCCACCTCCAGCGCCCGCCCGCGCAGGTAGCTCTCGGGCTCGACGGCCACCACCTCGCTCACCTCAGGCGGGTAGTAGGCAAAGTTGAGGCCGTTGCCGGCGCCGGCTCAAGCACGCGTACCAGCGCGCGAACAGCGGATGGCGGACCCCGGCGGTCATCGCGCCTCCCACCGTACCGGGTGACCCGCGGCCGGCCGACTTGTGCGACGTCTTCGATTCGTCACGCATGACCATCCAGACCGAACGCCGATCGGCCGCGGTCAGGGGCCCGGACGCTACGAGCCCCGACCCGTCGGCGCGACGTCCGGCGATCCTCGCCGGCGCGGTCACGTCCTACGCGTACATGGATCGCGGCGACGTCGTCGAGGTCGACGTCCACGAGGGGCTCGAGTCGACGATCACCCTCCGCGGGCACAAGCAGAAGCACACCGAGATCCACGTCGTGCGCGACCGTCGCGACGGGTCGCCGGGGCTCGAGACGAGCCCAGCGCGCTCGACGTTCTCAGTGCGACTGGCGTTGCCGTGAGCGACACGCCCGCCGATCGGCGCACAGCTGCGCGCGGGGCGGCGCTCAGATGCCGGCGCGGCCGAGCACCTCGCCGGCGTCGTCGCCAGAGAGGCCCGCGCGTTCGAGCGCGTGCAGTCGCGTTGGACCGACGCCGCGACTGAGCAACGGCTGATCGGCCGCGGGGGCGTACACGCACACCGACCACTCGCCGCGATGGCCGTCGCCGGTCACCCGGCGGCCGTCCGAGAGGGTGACCGTGAAATCGCGCAGCGGGCCGCCCATGTCGATCACAGGGTCTCGGGACAGGTCGCGAACGGTTCCGTGCATGGTCTCCGTGCGATCGTAGCCCCCCTGCGCGCGACGCGAATCTGAGGCTTCTGCGGACTGCGCTCCGTAGTCTCCCGATGGCGCGGGCGGCGGCTTGACATCGCGCCCCGCGTAAGCATGGGCTTACCGTTAGTTATGACTTACCGCCGGGCAGCTCCGCCGTGAGCCCGTCGAGCCCACGGAAGAGGAGGTCCGATGGCCATGCAGGCAGCAGAAACGTCGGTACGGACGTCGATCACTGCAGCGCCCAAAGTCGAGAAAGACAATCGGTTTTATGTATTTTGTAGGCTGATCTTCCCATCACCCACCCAGGAAGGCCCATGAGCGAGCAACTGCGACCCGAGACACTGGCGCTGCACGGCGGCCAGTCCCCCGACTCCGCCACGAACGCGCGGGCGGTTCCGATCTATCAGACGACGTCGTACGTGTTCGACGACACCCAGCACGCGGCGGACCTGTTCGCGCTCAAGGTGCCCGGCAACATCTACTCGCGGATCATGAACCCGACCTGGGCGGTGCTCGAGGAGCGCCTGACCGCGCTCGAGGGCGGCATCGGCGGCCTGGTGACCGCGTCCGGGCAGGCCGCCGTGACGTATTCGGTGCTGAACGTCGCCCGGGCGGGGGACAACATCATCTCCGTCTCGCAGCTGTACGGAGGGACCTACAACCTGTTCGCGCACACGCTGCCCCAGTACGGGATCGAGGTGCGCTGGGTCGACGCTGACGACCCCGAATCGGTGGCCAGGCTCGCCGATGATCGGACCCGGCTCGTGTTCGGTGAGACGATCGGCAACCCGCGGCTCAACGTGCTCGACGTTCCCGCCTGGGCGGAGGCGGCCCACGCCCAGGGACTGCCGCTGATCCTCGACAACACCGTCCCGACGCCGATCGGGGCGCGGATCTTCGAGCAAGGGGCCGACGTGGCGGTGCATTCGCTGACCAAGTTCATCGGCGGTCACGGCACCTCGATCGGCGGCGCGATCGTCGACGCGGGCAGCTTCGACTGGACCGCCCATGCCGAGCGCTTCCCGGGGCTCACAACACCTGACCCCTCCTACCACGGGGTGGTCTGGAGCGACGCCCTCGGACCGGCGGCGTACATCGGGCGGGCACGCACGGTGCTCCTGCGCAACACCGGGGCGGCGCTGTCGCCGTTCAACGCGTTCCTGTTCCTGCAGGGGGTAGAGACGCTCCCGCTGCGGATGGAGCGCCACAACGACAACGCGCTCGCCGTCGCGCGCCACCTTGAGCATCACCCCGACGTCGCGTGGGTGTACTACCCGGGACTCGAGACCAGCCCCTATCACGAGATCGCCGACCGGGTCCTGCGCGGCGGCTACGGGGCGCTAGTGACGTTCGGCGTCAAGGGCGGCGCCGAGACGGGACGGGCGTTCATCGAGAAGCTCCAGCTGTTCAGCCACCTCGCGAACATCGGCGATGCCAAGTCGCTCGCGATCCACAACGCCTCGACCACGCACTCGCAGCTCAACGAGGAGGAACTCGCGGCGGCCGGCGTGACCCAGGAGACCGTCCGCCTGTCGGTCGGCATCGAGCACATCGACGACATCCTGGAGGACCTCGACCAGGCGCTCGCCGCCACGCGGCCGGCAGCCATCGCATGAGCGCAGGCGGCGTCGGGCGCGTCCACACCGAGCGGGTCGTCCTCTTCACCGAGGACGACCCCCTGGTGCTCGAGTCCGGCGCCACGCTCGCCCCGGTCGAGGTCGCCTATGAGACCTACGGCCGGCTCGACGCGAGCGCGAGCAACGCCGTGCTCGTGTGCCCGGCGCTGACCGGGGACGCGCACGCCGCCGGCGACCACGGCGATCCCGCCCGCCGCGGCTGGTGGGACACGATGATCGGCCCCGGGCGCGCAATCGAAACCGAGCGCTTCTTCGTCGTGTGTGCCGATCTGCTCGGCGGCTGCCGCGGCAGCACCGGCCCGTCGTCGGTCAACCCCGCCACCGGGCGGGCGTACGGGCTGCGGTTCCCGCTGCTGAGCGTGAGGGATCTCGTCTCCGTGCACCGGGCGCTCGCCGCGCGGCTTGGGATCCAGCGCCTGCACGCCGTGCTCGGCGGCTCGCTCGGGGGCATGCAGGCGCTGCAGTGGGCGCTCGACCGTCCCGGCGAGGTCGAGCGGGCCGTGATGATCTGTGCGAGCGCGCGCCTCAGCGCCCAGAACATCGCCTTCTCGACGGTGGCCCGCAGCGCGATCATCGGCGACCCGGACTTCCAGGGCGGGGATTACCACGGCACCGGACGCCGACCCGACCTCGGCCTCCGGATCGCGCGCATGACGGCGCACATCACGTATCTATCCGAGGAAGGCATGCAGCTGAAGTTCGGACGCCGGACACGTGCCGCCGACGGCCGCCCGCCCGGGACGCTGGATCCCGAGTTCGAAGTCGAGCACTACCTGCGCCACCAGGGGGACACGTTCATCGGTCGGTTCGACGCGCTCAGCTACCTGTACCTCACGCGGACGATGGATTACTTCGAGCCGTTCGGCGCCGGGGCGCCCGATCTCAGTCGCGTCACGACGCGGATACGAGCGATCTCGTTCGACAGCGACTGGCGCTTCGGGTCTGAGCACTCGCGGTACATGGTGGACGTGCTCGGGGATGCCGGGGTCGAGATCGATCACGTCGAGATCACCTCGCCCTGGGGTCACGACAGCTTCCTGCTCGACCTGCCCGACTACCACCGCGTGGTCACCGAGGCGCTGACGCTCCCGGTCGGCTCCCACGTGCACTGAGCGCATGAGGGCGCTTGACGGCGCGCGTTCGTATGCCGTCTGTGCGACGCCGCGTAGCGGCAGCACCCTGTTGTGCGAGCTGCTGAAGAGCACCGGTGTCGCCGGTCGCCCGGAGGAGTACTTCGAGGCTCGGTACGAGACGGGCTTGCCGCCGCATCCGGGTGACTACCTGGCCGGGCTGCCGCGCACCGGAGCGGGCATCAGGGACGACGCCACGCCGCCGCGCGCGCCGGCGTACTCGTCGCTGCGCGACCTCGACGACTACCGCCAGCACCTGGCGCGGACGTTCCGGCTCGGCACCACCGAGAACGGCGTGTTCGCCGTCAAGCTGATGTGGCGCCACCTGCCGGACCTGCAGGCGCTTGCCGCGCAGATCCCCGAGTACGCCGGCCTCGAGCTGCACGCGCTGCTGACCATGCTGCTGCGCGATCCCCGCTACGTGTGGATGACCCGACGCGACAAGGTGCGTCAGGCGGTGAGCCTGTGGCGGGCCCTGCAGACGCGCAACTGGCGCCTGGAGCATCCCCGCCAGGAGCACTCCGCCACGAGCCTGCGCTACAGCTTCGCGGGGATCGACCATCTGGTCCGCTCCCTGAGCGCGGAGGACGCGTCGTGGGCCTCCTACTTCGCCGGCTGCTCGCTGCATCCGGTCACGGTCGTCTACGAGGACGACCTCGAGCGGGATCGGACCGGCGCGGTCGAGAAAGTGCTGGCCCACATCGGCGTCGCGCCGCCGGCGGGATGGAGGGCGCCGGAGCCGCTGCACCGGCAGGCCGATGCGCTCAACGAGGGCTGGGTCGCGGCCTACCGTCGCGACCGCGAGGCCGAGGGCAGTCCGGTCGCGTCCGACGGCGACTGAACGGCCGTCTACGCTCCCCCGGTGCCCCTCAACGTCCTGTATCTCCACTCGCACGACACGGGCCGCTACGTCCAGCCCTACGGGCACGCGATCCCGACCCCGAACATCCAGTGGCTCGCCGACCAGGGCGTCATGTTCCGCAACGCGTTCTGCGCCGCTCCGTCCTGCTCGGGCAGCCGCGCCGCGCTGCTCACCGGCGAGTACTGTCACAGCAACGGAATGATGGGCCTGGCCCACCGCGGGTTCTCGCTCTACGACTACGACCACCAGCTCGTTCGGGTGCTCCGGGCGGCCGGATACCACACCGAGCTGATCGGCGAGCAGCACATCGCCGCCGATCCGGGGACGCTCGGCTACGACGTCGTCCACGAGATCGAGGACACACACGTCCACTCGGTCGGCCCGGCGGCGATCGAGGCGCTGAAGAGCGGGATCCGGGAGCCGTTCTTCATGTCGGTTGGGTTCTTCGAGACGCACCGCAGCTTCTTCGCGCCCAGTTCGGTGCGCGATCGGGTGTATTCGCTGCCGCCGCCGTTCCTGCCCGACACGCCGGAGATCCGGGAGGACGTCGCTGCATACAAGGCCAGCGCACGCTCGCTCGATCACGGCGTCGGATCGGTCCTGAACGCCCTGCACGAGAACGGGCTCGACCAGCGCACGCTGGTCATCTGCACGACCGATCACGGCCTTGCGTTCCCCACCGCCAAGGCCAGCCTGCTCGATCGCGGGATCGGCGTGATGCTGATCCTGCGCGGTCCCGGATTCACGGGCGGCCGGGCGCTCGACGAGCTCGTCTCCCATGTCGACGTGTTCCCTACCGTCTGCGAGCTGGCCGGCATCGACCCGCCCCCCTGGCTCGCGGGCCGATCGCTCGTTTCGCTCGCCGCCGGAGTGGAGGAGCCCGGCGTCCGTACGGAGATCTTCTCCGAGCTGACCTACCACGCCGCCTACGAACCGCAGCGCGCGATCCGGACCGACCGCTACAAGTACATCCGCAGGTTCGACGACTATGCCTACGCGGTGCTGCCCAACTGCGACGACAGCCCCAGCAAGGACGCCTATCTGGCCCGCGGGTGGGCGGAGCGACCGGTGAGCCGCGAGGCGCTGCACGACCTGTTCTTCGATCCCGGCGAGGGGCGCAACCTGATCGATCACGCGGATTACGCCGGGGTCCTCGCCGACCTCCGCGCGCGGCTGCTGCGCTGGATGGAAGACACCTCGGACCCGCTGCTGTCCGGTCCCGTCCCGGCGCCCCCGGGCGCGCTCATCAACGCCCAGACGCAGCGCTCGGCGGCTGAACCCCCGTTCGTCGCCTGAGGACCCGGTCCGGCTCAGCCGGCAACCGCTGACTTCAGCGCCCGAGCAGCGATCAGCGCCGGACGCCCCAGGAGACCAGCTCGATCCCGACGAGCAGGCCGATCGCACATCCACGCCAAGCTCGGCGTCAACGACCGCGCCGCCGCGGTCACCGCGCCGCCGACCGCGGTCTGCTCACGCCCGGCACGCGACCCTGAGGGGGCACGTCGGCAAGGATTCGCAGCGATGTCAGCCCACCTCGTCGACGCGGCCTGGCTGCTGGGCCGACCCGGGAGTCCCGGCGTGCGGGTCGTCGACTGCCGCTGGCGGCTCGGGCAGCCGGGCGCCGCGCGGGCGCTGTACGAGGAGGGTCACCTCCCGGGCGCGTCGTTCCTCGACGTCGACGCGGACCTGGCCGGCGCGCCCGGCCCGGCCGGGCGCCATCCGCTCCCCGAGCCGGCCGCGTTCGCCGTGGCGCTCACGCGGGCCGGGATCGGCCCGGACACCCCTCGCCGCTGCTGCTCGACGCCCGGGCCGGCGATCGCTTCCGCGGGGAGCACGAGCCGATCGACCCCGTGGCGGGGCACATCCCGGGCGCGCACAACCTGCCGTTCACGTCGTTGCTCGAGCCCGACGGCCGCTTCCGCGCCGAGCCGCAGCTGCGCGCCGCGTTCGCCGCCGCCGGCGTCGACGACGGCCGCGACGTGGTCGCGTACTGCGGCAGCGGGGTCAGTGCCTGCACGCTGCTGCTCGCCGCAGCGGCGGTGGGCCTCGAGGGCGCCCGGCTCTACCCGGGGTCGTGGAGCGAGTGGTCCGGGCGCGGTCTGCCGGTGCAGCGCGGGTGAGCCCCGGCGCGCAGGGCGCCTTCACCCGATCTGCATGATGTCCCCCGCCGCGGAGCGCGTACGTTCGAGACAACGACTCCGAACAGCGAGATGGAGACATGTCAGACGAGCACACCGCCGTCCTCGTGGCGGGCTACCAGGACATCGACACGGCCAGCGGGGACTTCGAGTCGCTCGTCGCGCGGGTCAAGGACGGGCAGATCGAGATCGAGGGCATCATCCTCATCACGCATGCGGCCGACGGGAGCGTCTCGGTCCAGCAGACCGGGGATCATCTCGGCCGCAAGGGTGCCGGGTGGGGCGGCGGGGTCGGTGTTGCGGTCGGCCTGTTTGCGCCGCCGCTGCTGGCCTCGGCGGCGGTCGGGGCAGCCGCGGGCGCCGTGGTCGGGAAGTTCGTCGACCATCGCCTCGAGACCGAGCTGCACGACAAGATCGGCGAGAACCTGCCGCCGGGCTCGGCGGGGATCATCGCCGTGTTCGACGACGCGCAGCGCCTCGGTGTCGAGCAGGCGCTGAGCGGTGCGCTGCTGCGCTCGATCGTGCTGAGCGACAGGTCGGGTGTCAATGCGCTGAAGGACTCCCTCGCGGAGGCGATGGGCAAGTTCGAGCCCGATCGCACGGTGCTCCCGATCCCGGATCGGAAGTTCGGGGGGACAGCCGGACGCACGGTCGATCAGTCCGTCGCTGACTGGACGATGATCCCGGGCCCGAAGGCGCCCGACGGGGCGCCGAACGTGCTGATCTGCATGATCGACGACGCAGGCTTTGGCCAGCCGGACACCTTCGGTGGGGGAATCCGCACCCCGAACATGACCCGAGTGCAGCAGGCGGGTGTGACCTACAACCGCTTTCACGTGACCGCCCTGTGCTCGCCGACGCGAGCGGCTCTGCTCACGGGGCGAAACCATCACCGGGTCGGGTTCGGCTCGATCGCCGAGTACCCCGGGCCGTTCCCCGGCTACACGGCGGCGCGTCCGCGCAGTTGCGCGGGGCTGCCGCGGATCCTGAGCGAGAACGGCTACGTCACCGGCGGGTTCGGCAAGTGGCACCTCACACCGGACAACGTCCAGGGGCCCGCGGGCCCGTTCGACCACTGGCCGCAATCGTGGGGGTTCGATCACTGGTGGGGCTTCCTGAGCGGCGCCGCGGGCCAGTACGACCCGATCATCACCCAGGACAACTCCGTGCTCGGCATTCCGGAGGGCAAGGACGGCGGGCAGTACTACTTCCCGGACGACATCACCGACAAGGCCGTGGAATGGGTGCACGCGGTCCGCGCACAGGATGCGCAGAAGCCGTGGTTCATGTACTACTCCACCGGCTGCGCCCATGCGCCGCACCACGTGGCCAGGGAGTGGGCGGACAAGTACAAGGGCACGTTCGATCAGGGCTGGGACGAGTACCGCACGCAGACGCTCGAGCGCCAGAATCGGCTCGGGATCGTGCCCCCGGACACCGAGTTGACCGACCGGCCGGTTCTGTTCCCGGCCTGGGACTCGCTCTCGGATGCGGAGAAGAAGCTGTACACGCGGCAGATGGAGGTCTACGCCGGCTTTCAGGAGAACGCCGACTGGAACGTGGGCCGGCTGCTGGACGCCATCGACGCGATGGGCGATCTCGACAACACGCTGATCATCTACATCTGGGGCGACAACGGCGCCAGCATGGAGGGCACCGTCACGGGCTCGTTCAATGAGATGACGTTCCTCAACGGTGTCCCGCTCGACGCCGATCAGCAGCTCGAGCTGATCGATCGGTATGGCGGGATCGAGGCGCTCGGCGGCGATCACACCGCGCCACACGTCGCGGCCGCATGGGCCCACGCCGGGAACACGCCCTTCCAATGGGGTAAGCAGATGTCCAGCCATCTCGGCGGCACCCGGAACCCGATGGTTATCTCGTGGCCGAAGCGAATCAACGCCGACGACGACATGCGGAGCCAGTTCACGCACTGCATCGACATCGCCCCGACGATCCTCGAGGCGGCGGGCATCCCCGAGCCCACGCACGTCGACGGGATCGAGCAGGAGCCGATGGATGGCACCAGCTTCGTGCCCACGCTCGACGATCCGGGCGCGGAGGACCGCCACACGGTGCAGTACTTCGAGATCCTCGGTGCGCGCGCGATGTACAGGGACGGCTGGTGGGCGTGCACGCGGCTGGACAAAGCGCCGTGGGACTTCACGCCGGAGACGTTGAGCCGGTTCGCTCCCGGCGTCTATGACCCGGAGAAGGACGTCTGGGAGCTGTACTACCTGCCCGATGACTTCTCCCAGGCCAAGGACCTCGCCGCCGAGCAGCCCGACAAGCTGCGGGAGCTGCAGGAGCTGTGGTGGCAGGAGGCGGAGCGCAACCGCGTGCTCCCGCTGCTCGGGAGCATGTCGATCTTCTTCGGCTTGCTCCCGCCGCTGCCGACGATCACCCGGTTCACGTTCAGCGGTGACGTCCAGAACGTGCAGCGCGGCATGGTTCCGCGTACGGCGGGACGCTCCTATGCGATCGAGGCCGAGCTGGAGATTCCCGACACCGGGGCCGAAGGAGTGATCGTCGCCAACGCCGACTTCATCGGCGGCTACGCGCTCTGGCTCGACAGCGAGCGCAGGCTCCACCACACGTATTCGTTCCTGGGCGTGGAGACCTACAAGCAGGTCTCGACCGAGCCGATCCCGACCGGCGACGTGACCGTGAAGATGCTGTTCGTGGCCGACGAGAACAAGCCGGGAGCCAGTGGAGCGGTGACGCTGTGGGCCAACGGTCGGCAGGTCGGCGACGGCGAGATGCCGCACACCGTGCCGATCGCCTTCTCCTCCTACGCCGGCATGGACATCAGCCGCGACAACGGACTCGTCGTCGACCTCGACTACGAGGACAAGGCCCCGTACCTGTTCACCGGCACGGTCAAGCAGGTCGTGTTCGACCTCAAGCCGGCGATCCACGAGGACGAGCAGGCGCTGCACCAGCACGCGAGCCTCAACGCGGTCGCACACGGGGTCAGCGCCTGATCCTCGGGCGCCTGGACCGCTGGCAGGCCGGCCATCCGGTGGTCGGCTTCGCGGGAAGGATCAGGGCGCCGGCACGGCCTGAGGACCGGAGCGATTGCTGGCGTACCATCGCCTGATGGCGAGCGCGGGCGATGGTCGTGCGGTGCTGGTGACCGGAGCGTCGCGGGGGATCGGCGCGGCGGTCGCACGTGCGTTCGCGTCCCGCGGCGATCGCGTCGCCGTGCACTACGGCCGCAGCGTCAGTGGAGCCGAGCAGGTTGCGGCGTCGCTGGCAGGGACCGGGCACGTGGTCGTCGGCGCGGACCTCGCCGACCCGCAGGCCGTGCGCCGGATGGTCGACGCGGCCGCCAAGGGGCTCGGCGGCTTGAACGTCCTGGTGAACAACGCCGGAGTGTTCGAACCGCATCCGATCACCGAGACCGGCTACGAGGACTGGCAGCGCGCCTGGCGGGACACGCTCGCCGTCAACCTCGTGGGAGCGGCGAACGTGACCTGGTGCGTGGTCCAGCACATGCGGCGCGCCGGCGGCGGCCACATCGTCAACGTGTCATCGCGCGGGGCCTTCCGCGGCGAGCCGTCACAGCCCGCCTACGGCGCCAGCAAGGCCGGGATCATCGCCTTCGGCCAGTCGCTGGCCCGGGCGCTCGGACCCCACGGCATCGCGGTCAGCGCGGTCGCGCCGGGGCTGACCCAGACGGACATGGCCACCGAGGCACTCGCGGGCGAGAGGGGGGAGATGCGGCGCGCGGAGAGCCCACTCGGGCGGGTCGCCACGCCCGAGGAGGTGGCCGCTGCGGTTCTGTACCTCGCCTCGTCTGAGGCGATGATGGCGAGCGGCTCGGTGATCGACGTCAACGGCGCTTCGTACCTGCGGATGTAGGCCGCGCCGCTCGGCGAACGGTCGATCTGCCGCCCTGCACGCCCGGACGTGTCATCGTGTTCGCCGGATGCGCACGCACGGCTGTCAGCGGATCGGTCACGGAGGCGCCAGCGCGCTGGCGCCAGCCAACACGCTGCCGTCGTTCGACGCGGCGCTCGAGGTCGGGATCGACATCGTGGAATTCGATGTCCGCGCCTGGCGCGGTGAGCTGGTGCTCGCCCATACCGTGCTCGACGCGCGCCGGGGCAGCTGCGTCCGACTGCACGATGCGCTGGCTCATCTCGCCGGCCGCCGGTTCGACGACATCGGTCTGAACGTGGACGTCAAGCACACCGGCTTCGAAGCCGCGCTGCTGGACGGGCTGCGGCGCGCGCGTCTGCTCGAGCGCACGCTCCTGTCCTCGCAGGTGCCCACGGTGCTCGACGGGATGCGCGAGCTCGAGCCGCGGGTCCGCACCGCGATCTCGATCGGCGGTCGGATCGCCCGCCTCAGCCGTCGCTGGGGCGATTGGCGCACGCACGTGCTCGACGGACTCGCCGCGCGGCGCTGGGATGCGCTGATGGCCCAGCACCGCCTGATCGACCACGCGCTGCTCGACGCGGTCGTCGGCCGCGATGCTCTGCTCTACGCCTGGACTGTGAACGAGCGGGCCGCGATCCAATCGCTCCGCGGCCTCGGGGTCCACGGCATCACCACCGCCGACCCGCGTCTGTTCGCACCTGCCTGAGCGACGCGTCGCCCCGTGCACGCCGCGGTGGCTGCATACTCGCTCCCGTGACCGCGTTCGTGACCGCCGGAGCCGGGTTCCTGCTCGCGGTGCTGTGGTTCGACCTGATGTTCGACGTGCAGGTGCTCGGCCACGGCGCCGATGACGTCCGGGAGCGCGCCCTCGCGTCGATCGCCGCTCATTACGGCAGGGTCACCACCGCCGCGCGGCCGATGAACCGGCTCATCGCGCTCGTGATGCTCGCGACGCTCGCGGCCATCGGGATCCAGATCGCCCGGGGCGACGCTCCGCGCTGGGTGGGGTGGGCATCGCTGGTGCTCGCCGGATCGGCGATCCTGCTGGCCGGGATCCACACCGTGCCCAAACGCCGTGCGCTTGGGGGCGCGCCGCGACCCCACCGGTGGGCAGGGCCGGCTCGCCCGCTCGGTCTTCCGCGACCACGTCGTATGCGCCGCGGCGATCGCGTCGGTGCTGGCCATCCAGCTGGCCTGGGGGACATGACCTCAGGTCTGTGCGGACGGCCGGATGTTCTGGTTGAGGTGGAAGAGGTTCGTGGGGTCGTAGCGATCCTTCAGTTCTACGAGTCGCGCGTAACCCTCGGGGCCGTAGGTACTCCGTACCCGTTCGTCTCCCTCGTCGGAGGTGTAGTTCAGGTATGCCCCGGTGGTCGTATGCGGGGCCATCGCGTCGGCGAGTCCCAGCGCCCACCCGATGTGCGCGTCCGCCGCCTCTTGGCCCGGCTCCATCCACATCGCCAGCGCGTGGTAACACCAGGGGGCATCGCGACGTCCGAGGGCGGTGCCGTTCGGGTCCATCCGGTTGATCGCCCCACCCATCGGCTCCAGCAGCAGCTGAACCAACGGGCCGGGTCGCGTCGCGCCGTGTTCGGCCACGATCGCGATCGCCTCATCGCTCAGCTCGGGTAGGAACTCGGCCTTCATGTACGCACGGATCCCGGGCGGACCACCGGCGTCGAGCATGCTCTGCAGCGCCGTGTAGGGAATTGGTTGGACCATGTCCATCACTGGTTGGGCAACCTCGCGGATGGGGGCTAGGACCCGCTCGCCCTCGTCCATGTCACCGGTCCAGCACGCAACCAATCCGAACACCGGAGCGAAGTGCAGTTCGGTGGGCACGAACGGCTCGGGCGGCGCGCTGATGAAGGCCGCGGCAAGGCCGAGGTCGTCGGGTGCGTCGGCCATGTAGTCGCGCAGGAAGCGCAGGATCTCGCCGGCGCGCTCGGGCAAGCACACCAGCATTCCGCCGTAGATAATCGGCCCGATCTCATGCAGCTGATACGTGAAGGAGGTGACGATCCCGAAGTTGCCGCCACCGCCGCGCAGACCCCAGAACAGGTCGGGATTCTCGTTGGCGCCGGCGCTCAGTAGTTGGCCGTCCGCGGTTACGACCTCGGCCGAGATCAGGTTGTCGGGCGTCAGCCCGCAGCGCCGCTCGAGCCAGCCGCTGCCGCTGCCCAGGGTCAGCCCCGCGATGCCGGTGGTCGAGAACCGCCCTCCGGTCACGGCTAATCCATGCTCCTGCGTGGCGCGGTCGAACTCGCCCCAGGTGAGTCCCGCCTGCGCGCGGGCGGTGCGCGCCTCGGAATCGACCTCGATCGCCTTCATCTGGGACAGATCGATAACCAGCGCGTCGTCCCAGGTGCCATAGCCCTGCGCCGAATGCCCACCTGAACGCACCGCCACGCTCAAGCCGTTCTCGCGGCCGAAGTTCACCGCTGTCTGCACATCGGTGGCGTTGGCGCAGCACGCGACCAATCCCGGCCGGCGGTCGAAATGCCCGTTCCAGACCTTTCTCGCCTCGTCGTATCCCGCATCGCCGTCGCGCACCAGCTGACCGTCGAACGACGAGGCAAGCTCGTCGATGGCTGACGCCGAAATCACAGACGTATTCATGACCACCCCCGGCTGGGTCTGAAGCCGCCGCTGGAACGGCGACTCGGCTGAAAGGCTGCGCGCGCTCCGGACGCGCAGCGTGACACTCGCTCACGCTCGTATCGCTGTCAAGCGACAGAAACACGAAGCTCTCGAGCCGTTACGGCTTGGCCGTCCCGTAGATCGCGCCGCCGAAGCCCGGCTGATCGCCGCGCACCTCGGCTGAACGGCTTCGCGCCGCCGCCCGTTCAGGGGCCGGCGCTGAGCGTCGCGACGCCGGGCACGTCGCCGGCACCCCACAGTCGCCCTCGGGTTCCGGGCAGGTGCTTGAGGTAGCGATCGAGGAAGGCCACGCTCACGCGCGAGACGACGCCGAGTTGCGGCTGTTCGTTCGTGTACGGGCCGAGGTGGGGTGCCCCGAGCAGCCTGAGCAGGAACTTCGGTGCGGGCGCGGCGTGGAAGAAGTCGTAGGTGTTCTGGGGCAGGTTGATGACGTCGGACGTCCCCTGCGACGCGAGCAGCGGCGGGTTCGGCCCCCGGAAGTACGGGCCGTCCAGGATCTCCGCTCCGGACAGGATGACCGCCGCATCGATGCGCCGATCGAGGTAACGGCTGTCGTATGCGGTGGCGAGCGCGGTGACGCCGCCGTCTGAAATCCCCGAGACGGCGATCTCGTGCGGGTCGACAAGCCGCGCGAGCGTCCCGTGCGCGGCGGCGCTCGCGGCCAGCATTCGTGTGATCACGAAACTCATGTCGGCCGGCTGGTTGACGATGTCCGACTCGTCGGCGCCTCCAGGGGCGTTTCCGTTCCCGAGGGGGAAGATCGGTGCGGCGACCACATAGCCGGCGCTCGCCCAGGCCTGCAGCAGGCGAGCGTAGATCGCGGGCGTGACGTTGAACCCGTGGCCGAACACGATCAGCGGAAACGGGCCTGATGACCGCGCCGGCGCGGCGCCGCCCACGTCGAGGTGCGACGCGTCGCCCACCGCCGGGTAGCGGATCACCGTCACCAGGGGCCGCGGCTGCGCGGGCTGTCCGGAGAACCGAACCAGGCGCGTCCGGTCGGTGAAGCGCACGACAATCTCGCCGACCGCGAACGGCTTGTGGGCCCGATAGGTCGGACTGCCCGCCGAACTCCGGTAGCCGGCCAACAAGATCGCGCCGGCCAGCACCAGCACGAGGGCGGCGAGCCGGGCGGCTCGTGGCACCCGGTTGATCACGGTAGCGGTCTCCACGACATCACATGATGGCGACTGGGCCAAGCCGCGACGCCTCCGAGCCGGCCGCGCGGGAGCGTTCGTGACCTGACGCTCGGCGAGCGCGCTACGTTCAACGTCGGTTAGCCGTGTCGCCATTCGAAAGGACCGAGATGACATCACCGTCGCGTCACGTAGCGTCACTGCTCACAGCGGAGCCTCTTCACGACAGCGAGCTGGGGCGTGTCACTCCCGTGGCCGGCGATACGCTGCCGATCCTCGAGCGGATGTCGATCAAGCACCTCGTGCTCGAGCCGGGAGCGATGCGCGAGCCGCACTGGCACGCCAACGCCAATGAGCTGACGTACTGCGTCCGTGGCGAGGTACTGGTGGCCGTGCTCGACAACGCGGACGTCTTCTCCTCGTTCACGATCAGTCCCGGCCAGATGTTCCACGCGGGCTCCGGCTCGCTGCACTACATCGAGAACCTCGGCCCCGGCCAGGCCGAGCTGATCGTGGTCTTCAGCCACGAGCGACCGAAGGACTTCTCGCTCCATGCCGCCTTCGGCGCCATGACCGACGCGGTGCTCGGCAACACCTACGACCTCCCCGCGTCGGCCTTCGCGCCGCTCATGCGGGACACCACCTCCCCGTACCTCGTGCGGACGGAAGGCGAGGCGATCATGCCCCCACAGGGCGGCTTCCTCGACCCGCACAAGTTCGATGTCGAAGCACAGAACCCGCCGGTCGAGTACCCGTTCGGATCGGCGAGACTCGCTCGGGTCCAGTTCTGGCCGGCCCTGCAGAACCTGTCCATGTACTCGCTACGCATCACCGCTCGAGGCATGCGCGAGCCGCACTGGCACCCTGAGACCGCCGAGATGGGTTACGTCCACATGGGACAGGCGCGCATGACGATCATGGACCCGGACGGGGCCACGGACACCTACGAGCTCAAACCGAACGACGTCTACTTCATCCCGCGGGCGTACCCGCACCAGATCGAGGTGCTCGGCGATGAGCCGATGCACTTTCTCGTCTTCTTCGACCAGCCCACGCCGGGCGACATCGGCTATCGCGCGTCGGCCTCGGCGTTCTCGCGGCGTGCACTGGCGGCGACGTTCGGCGTCAGCGAGGCGGCGTTGCCGCAGTTCCCGTTCACCCCGATCGATCCGCTGATCGTGGCGAAGCTCAACCCCACGGACCCCGTGACGTAGCGGCGCGCGCTACTGCGTCACGCGGCTTTCAGCGTGACCCTTCCTCAGGCGGGCCGAGGCGGCAGCTTCACAAGCCGGTAACACTCCGACGCGGCTGATCGTGCCCATCACATGCGCGGTGGGGGGTGTGTCGCGTGACGCCAAGCAGTCGGCGAACCTGATCTCCCGCCGGCTCCGGGACAACGGCTACGAGACGTTCGCCGTCAATCCCGCGGTTGACCGGCAGGATCCCGCGCAGGCTGGCCTACCCGGCAGAGGGGAGGGATGCCGACTCACAGCTTGACCGCCAGCAGGCCGACGGCGAGCAGGACGACGGCCATCCAGAGCGTGGACAGGGCACCCTCGAGCGGAGCCGCGAGTCGCGCCTTCGTCAATTCGACCGCGGTTCCGTCGGTGAGCCGCTGCTCGCCGGTGACCGTTGCGGTTCGCCGCCGGAGCTCGCGCACTGGCGTGCTCAGCCGGCGCTGGGCGGCGCTCAGTAGGCAGCAGCCGGCGGCTACGAGCAGCCCTGCCGGGCGGATCGTGAGTGTCTGCGCGAAGTAGCCGGTGAAGGCCGGGAACCCACCCCAGGCCACCGCAAACCAGAAGTCGGTGTGCAAACGCCCGCCGGCGAGCTCGAGGTTGTAGGCCACGACGAGCAGTGCTCCGATCACCACCAGCGGGGCGATCAGGAGCGAGACGGTGATTGCTCCGGCGACGCCGATCCCCACCGCTCCCACGAGCGCCACGGCGGCCAGCCCGATCAGCGTCCGGCGCCGCAGCACCGTCTGGAGCGGACGCCCGTGGAGCTCATCGAGCGCGTGGGCGCTGATCCCGACCGCGAGGAAGAACGCCCCCAGCGTCGCGACGAGCCGGCCGACCTGGACCGTGGGCGCCGCGGCCGCGCCGAGCACGACATAGCTGAGGTGCCAGGCCGTGTACGGCGGATGCAGCAGCGTCACGAGATCGCGCCAGCCGCCGCCGGCCAGGGCATAGAACGCGGGTCGTTCGAGCCTACGCTGCTCGGCTTCCATCCCGCACACCACAGATCACGATGCCCGCCCCGAGGCTCATCCGGCGCAGGCGGACATCGCGGATCCCGGCCGCGTGCCACAGCCCGATCAAATCCGGCTCCTGCTGATCGAGCTCCTCGATGCTCGGCCCCAGGAACTGCCCGACCTCGAGCCAGGCCGGCGAGACCACCCGCCCGATCAGCGGCAGTCCGACGCGGGTGTAGACGCGCCAGAGCGCTCGCAGCCACGCGGCGCGCGGAACGCCGAACTCGACCATCCCGATCCGGCCGCCGGGCTTGACGACGCGGGCGAGCTCGCGCATCGTCGCCGGCCGGTCGTCGACGTAGCGAAGCAGATATGTGAACGTGAGCCGGTCGAACTCGGCGTCGGCGAACGGAAGCCGTTCGGCCTCGCCGCGCAGAAAGCTGATCCGCGCCGCCAGCTGGGCGTCCCGTCGCACGCGCGCTTGAGCCGCACCGAGCATCGCCTCGCTCTGATCGAGCGCGACCACTGCGCAGGCCGCACGGCGCGCCAGCGCCACCGCCACCATCCCGGTGCCGGTGGCCACGTCGAGCACCCGCTCGGCGGGCTGCGGGTCGATCGCGCGCACGAGCGCCCGGCGCCAGCGCGGATCCTGACCGAAGCTGAGCAGCGCGCCCATCCGGTCGTAGTGACGCGGCAGGCCTTGGAACAGCGCGAGTGCGTGGCGCTTGCGCGGAGAGGGCGTGCCGGCGATCGCCATGCGGTGATTGTGACGGTGCACGCAACGCCGCCCCAGCCGCCGGGTTCTCGATCATGACGGCATGGGTTCGCCTCTTGACCGCGGGGGGCTCGCCTGGCGCGTCGTGCGGCTGACCGCCGTGGCCGCTTTTCTCGTGCTGGTGATCTCGCGTGTGCCGGGCCTTGGCGCCGTGCGCTCACGGTTCGCCGGTGCTCGCGCCGGCTGGATCCTGGCCTGGGGTGTCCTCGAGGTCGGCTCCGTGCTCAGCTACGTGGTCGCCTTTCACAGCGCGTTGGCGCCGCGCCTCGGTGGCGGAGTGCCGCTTCCCTGGCCACGACCGCGCACGGCGTCAAGGTGCTGGCGGTGGCGACCAACGTCGCGATCGTCATCGTCGCCGGCGTGGGGGTCGGCGACCGCGTCAGCCCTGCGGACGGGACTCCGCTGGCCGCTCGCTCGCTCCTGCGCTGAGGGGCGCCCGCCGGGCCTCGGCGATCGCGCGCAGACGTTCCCGCAGGCCGCTGAGGGTCGCCACCGACAGCAGCGCAGCGAGCGCCGGTAGCCAGAAGCTGAACACCCGGAAGGCCACCGCGGCCAGCAAGGCGCTGCTGAGCGGCGCCCCCGCGAGCACGAATCCGCCGGTGAGCGCCGCGTCGACGCTGCCCGCGCCGCCGACGGGCAACGGCAGGCCGGTGGCGACATAGCCGGTCGTATAGCCGAGGATGAGCGGAGCAACGTCGACCCGCGCGCCGAACGCGCGCAGGGCCGCCCACGCGCACAGCAGCTCGCCGGCCCAGAACACGGCGGCGCCGCCGACGGCCCGCCGCCGCAGTCCGGGCGCTCCGCGCATCACCTGCCGGATGTAGACGAGTCCGGCGACGGCGACCGCGAGGCCGCGCCGCAGGGGGCCCCCGGCGCCCAGCGTGAAGCGGTCGCGGCGACTCGGGGCACTCACCGCCACGCCGCCGCCGAAGCACAGCCCGGTCACCACCAGCCACGCCATCGGCACGATCGGCGTCACCGGGTGCCCGACCCCGAGCAGCACGGCGATCCCGGCCGCGCAGGTCGCCAGCGCCAGGACGGCCCACCGCAGGGTCTCCAGTCCGATCACGCGTGCACTCGCGCTTCCCGCCGGCTCGCCGGCCTCCCGGAGCGCCCAGAAGTCCACCGCCAGGCCGCCGATCGTCGTGGCGATGCTGAACGCGCCGAACGACAGGCCGACCACGCGCACCACGATCGTTGGGCTGAGTCGTGGACCACCGGAGACCGCGGCCATCGCCTGGTAGGAGATGACGAACCCGCCGTAGGCGATCGTCTCGCCGACGGCGCAGAGGGCAAGCCAACCGGGAGTCGCCGACCGCAGCTGCTTGAGCAGCTCCGTGTAGCGCACCGCCTGACCGATCAGCAGCACGGCGGCAGCCGTGGCCCCGATCCCGAGCCCGACGAGCAGCAGCACCCGCTTGCGCTCCGGGCTCACGACGGTGCATCGGCGCTGTGCAACTCCTGCGCCAGAGCCGTGATCAGGCCGTCCGCGCCGCCCCGGCGGCGCGCCCGCGCGAACGCGTACGCGAGGATGGGCCGGCGGTGGGGGCCGAGGAGGTCAGGCTCGATCGGACGCCCGCGCGCCTGCGCGCGCGCGATCCATTCCGCCCCCACGCGCGGCAACGCACCGCAGGAGCCGCCATCGCGCAGGACGGCGGCGGCGATCTGCCCCGCGGTCAGGGGGATGGCCCGCCGCACCACCGGCTGCACCAGGTGCGCCCGTCCGCGCCGGACGAGTGAGGCCAGCCCGGGACGCAGCGGGCCCACCCGTCCGTCCGTGCCGCGAAGGAGCGCGTGGTCGTCGGCGGCAAAGGTCGGCCACGGTAGGCCGGAGGCGATCATCTCGGTCCAGAGCGGGCCGAGGGTCGAGACCAGCAGCGGGACGTCGTTGTCCGAGCGGTGATTGGGGGCCAGGATCATCGATGGCTCGAGCCGCAGATGCTCGAGGCCGAAGCTCCGCACCCGGAACGCCGAGCGCACGTAGCCCGTCATCCCCCACCGCACCGGCCGCTGCAGATCGATCACCCGCAGAAGCATGGCGAACGGCGGGAGCCGGCAGGCGGGCGGCCTCGGTGTCCGTGATCTGCCGCAGGGCGACTGCGTAGTTTCCACGGAGCGTGTCGACCGGCCGGCGCCGATGGACTGAGAGACGGTCTCGATCCAGTAAGGGAGGCGCCTGATGCTCGACGTTGCCCCAGCACGCACGGAAGCTGCAGTTACATCGGCCGGCGGCGTCGCCGTCAGCGTCACGCCGGAAGGGGCTCGCTCGGCCCATCGCAGCCATGTGATGGTCACCGTGGTGGTGGCGTGGCTGGCTGTACTCGCCATCTTCATCGCGCTCCCGGGGGGCGGAGTGGCCCGCCCGGTGGCGTATCCGCGGTCGGTGGCTGCGCACGCCCAGTCCGCAGCCTGCCTGACGACGGCGTCCGGCGTGACCTGCGGGATCGGCATCAGCCGGCGCTGAGGCTCGCGAGCCCGAGCCGTACAGCCTCGGCGCCGGCTTCGCCGCGCGTGCGCACGCTGAGCTTGCGCAGGATCGCCGAGACGTGGTGATCGACGGTCCGCTCTGAGACGACCAGGCGCTCGGCGATCTGCGCATTGCGCAGCCCCTCGGCGAGCAGCGCCAGCACCTCGAGCTCGCGCGCCGTGAGGCCGGCCGGGTTCTCACGCGTCTGCGGCCGCGGCCCGCGCGGCACGCCGCGGACGCCCCGGTCGCGAAGCCGGCGAGCGACAAGAGCGGCGGCGGGACGCGCGCCGAGCTGCTGGAGCTCATCGATCGACTGGCGCACGGCGGCGGGATCACCGCTCTCCGCCTGCGCGAGCGCCGCCTCGTATGGGCAGCCGATCGCGCGCCACTGCTCCGCAGCTCCCGCCGCGTCACCGGCCATCGACAGCCTGTACGGCTCCGCCACCGCGCCGCCGGGGCGCACGTCACGGACGCTGGCCTGCCAGCGCCAGTAGGCGAGCTCGCCGACGTACCAGGGCATCTGACGGTGTAGCGCCAGCGACAGCGCGTCGTTGGTTACATTCTCGACGGCCGCGGCGTCCCCGAGCAGCCAAGCCGCCTCGGCTCTGGCGGCGGCCACGAGGCCGATGCGCTCGAGCTCCCCGTTCGACCGCGCGAGCGCATCCGCCTGCTCGAGCGGGTCGGATGCCTCCGCGTCACCGCGTCGCGCCCGGATCAGCCCTCGCGTGGCCAACGCCCAACTGCGGGCCACCTGCGCGCTGCGGGGATCCTGGAGGACCAGGGCCGCCGAGTCCGCCGCCGCATCCCAGCGGCCGAGGGCGAGCTCGAGCCGAGCCCGCAACGCGAGCAGGTACAGCGCCCAGGTGTCGAGGCCACGTTCGCTGCAATAGGCGAGCCCAGCTTCCACGTAACCGTCGGCCAGCGCGAGGTTGCGCTCGCGGATCGGACACAGAGCGAGCTGGAGGAAGGCCCGCCCGGCGTATTCCTCCAGCCCGTTGTGTTGCGCGAGCGCCAGCGCGCGCTCCAGTGTCAGTCGGCCGGTCTCTGGAGCGGCGTGGAACTCCGCGGCGCCGAGGTTCGTGAGCGCGTAGACGAGCGCTTCACTGTCCTCCAGATGCTCCGCCAGGGCCAGCGCACGGTGACCCCACACCGCGGCGGCGTCCGCGTCGTCGACCACCATTCGACGTTGTGAGACGTTGCCGTAGGCCATCGCGAGCTCGCGCCCCGGTGACACCTGCTCGAGCAGCTTCACCGCCTCGAGCGTCATCGGCTCGGCCTCGGCGCTCCGGCCGGCGAAGAACAGCAGGCGTGACAGTGACCGCAGCGAGTTGCCCTCTCCGCGGGGGTCACCAAGGCGCCGATGGCAGTCCAGCGCTTCCTTTTGGGCGCCGATCGCGGCGTCGAACTGAGCGGTCGTGTAGCACTCATCCGCGCGGCGTTGCAGCAGTTCGGCGCGCACCTCAAGTGGCTGGCCGTCCGCGAACCGCAACGCCCGGGCGTACTGCTCGGCGGCCTCGCGGTGAGCTCCCGCACGCGCGGCACGCTCGCCCGCTTGTGGCGCCCAGCGCAACACGCCATCGACGTCGCCGGCCGCGTCGGCGTGATGGGCGAGCAGCGCCGAGTCGCCGTCTCGGCCGGCCAGCGCGGCGAGCGCGGCCCGGTGCAGAGCGAGGCGGTGATGCGGTGGTATGCGATCCTCGATGGCGAGGCGCGCCAGCTCGTGCCGGAACGCCACGTGCGTGCGTCCGGCGCTGAGAACGCCCGACGACACGCACTCGTCAACCCGATCGACCAGCTCGCCGGCCAAGAGCTCGAGCAGCCACACCTCGACCGGTCCGGGTACGACCGCGACAGCCTCGAGTAGCCGCCGGGCGCGCTCCGACAGTCGTGCGGCGCGAGCCAGAACCGCGTCGCGCACGGTCTCGGGGATCTGCTCGCCCCCCGCCGCGAGCACCTCGACGACGAAGAACGGGTTGCCGCTGGTGCGGCGGTACAACGCCTCCGCGTCGACCCCGTGGGTTCGAGCGAGCGCTGTGACGCCGGCTTGCGAGAGCGGCTCGACCTTGAGCCGTCCGGGTCGTCGCACCAGCTCGCCCAGGAATTGCCGTAGCTGCTCGGCACGGTTGAGCTCGTCATCCCGATAGCTGGCCAGGACAAGCGCGGGGGCTGCGCCAATCCGCGCCGCGAGCAGGGTCATCACGTCGAGCGTTGCCTCGTCCGCCCAATGCAGGTCCTCGAGCACCAATACCGTGGGGCGCCGGCCTTTCAGCTCCTGCAGGAGCGCCACCGCCACCTCGTGCGGTCGCGCGCCTCCGGCGACGAGCTCCTGCAACTCGCCGCCGGTCACCTGCGCAACGTCGAGGAACGGCCCCAGCGGACGTGGGGTACGCAGGGGCTCACACACACCCCACAGCGTCCGCACCGCCGTGTCGTGCAGCCCGCAGAACGCGCGCAGGAGCGCTGTCTTCCCGACGCCGGCCTCGCCACCTACGGCAACGAGCCGCCCCGCCGACGAGGACCGCACGCCCGCCAGCAGCGCATTGAGCGTCGCGATGCTCGCAGCGCGCTCGACGAGTGCTCCAGCCTCAACTTGCTCGGCGACGCTCACGTCCTCGCCCTCGTGTTGTGGAATGCCCTGGACCCGCGACCAGTCTCGCACCACGCGCCGTGACGGCCAAGGGCCGGCCGTGGATCTGCGCTCCCCGGCGGGCCCCGCCCGCTCCTCAACCGATGACGGTGTGCTGCGTGCGGCGGCGACGCAACGCCCCGGTCGCCGCGGCGCCGGCGCCGAGCAGCACCGCGGCTCCGGCGGCGCCGACCCCCGCGTCGCCCCACCGGAAGCCGGCCTCCGCGCTCGTCGCGGGCGGCCGAGCGACCGTCCTGCCTACAGCGGCGGCCGGCGTGCTCGCCGGGATCGACTCCGGTGGGTTGAACTCGAACCTGGCCCGCGCGGCGGACGGGACGACCGTCGCCCCGATCACCAGACCGGCAGCCAGCCAGCGCCTGATTGCTCTGTGCTCCGACATGTCATCCTCCTGATTCACGCGTAGAAGTAGGGATCGAGCACGCTCACCCTGGTGATCTCATCCACCGGGATCTCGTTGCGAGCCGCCGTCTTGCGAATCGCCTCGGGAGTCGGCGCGTCATAGACGCAGAACGTCCGCGCCTTGTCCTCGCTGACGTACGAGCAGATCCACGTCACACCCTCTTCGGCGTTCCGTTCCACGACGGTGCGGCAGGTCTCCGCCCCGCCGTCGGCGACTGGGATGTGCAAACCCTCGGGAAAGGTGCGCTGCACCACGTATCTCGGCATGTGATTCCTCCTGTTCGGTCGGCCGTTTGGCATGACCAGAACCTACGAGCGGCTGCGAGCAACTGCATCGGGAGGACCACCCATGTTGGAATCGCGCGGTGCCCAATTTGGGTTACGCGAGGGCGGCGATCTGGCGCCACGGTGTCGCCAACTAGGCCGCGAAGCCGATGAACCCCGCGGTCAGCATCAGCGCGATGCCGATCACGAGGTGGTGTAGGTGCAGACCAGAGGATGTGTCGATGTTGCCCGGCCACCACGAGACCTGGGCGCGGATCATCCGGGTGCTCGCGCGGATGAACACGAAGGAGAGAACGAATCCGAGCAAGACGAGCAGCGCGCCGCCGCGGCCGGGGTGGGTCGACGCGCTGAGCGGGTCGACTACGACGACGGTGCCGAGGAACGCGCTCCCGGTGGGGGTCGCGCCGATCACACACCCAGCTCTGCGGTGAGCCTCCCATCAGCGATCGCTGCCAGCAGGCGGTGATAGTCGACCTCGTTGGTCTCTGCGTAGGCCGAGGCGAACGTGGCGATGGCGCGATCGAACGCGTCGTCCTCACCCACGTAGGCGGCGAGCGCGATGCGGTCGCCGGACCGTGCGTGGCCTCTGGCCAACGTCCAGCCGCAGATCTCGCCGTAGACCCGCAGACCCTTGGGCGTGAGCCGAGCGACGTCGATCGACGCCTTTCCGTCCCACAGCTGGCGCACGTAGAAGTCGCGGCGCCTGCCGTCCCAAGCCTTGAGCTTGTACCAGCCAAGCATCGGGTCGCTGGCCGCCTGCATCAGACGCTGCCCCTCGACGACGCGGCGGCCCTGCGACGTGTACACCGTGTCGCCGGCGTAGGGGGCCAGGACCGATTGCTGCGCCTCCTTGAGCTGCAGCAGGAGCGGGTCGTGGTCGTCATGGCCGGTGAGCAGGACCACCCACGACCTGGTGCCGACGCTCCCCACCCCGACGACCTTACGAGCGATGTGGACGTAGTGGTAAGCCTCGATCAGCGGGCGGCGGTCGTGCGGCAGGCTGTCGCGGTACTGGCGCAGGAACGACTGGACCACCTCCACGTAGCGCGCCCGCTGTGTCTCGTCGAGCAGGTCCTCGATCGGCACCAGCAGCGGTGGCTGGCTGACGATACGGAGCGAGCCGTCGCGTTCCTCGACGAGGCGGTAGAAGGCCCGGAGGTGATCACGCCGAAGCGCCTGGCGAATGCGCTTCTTGACCTCGCGCCCCGACTCGCGGTCGGCGAGGCCCTGCAGGCGCGTGCGCAGCTCCTCGGCGGGCAGGCGCGCGTGCCACACGTCAAGCTGGCTGTGCTGAGCGAAGTCCAGCATCGCCTCGCGGTACGAGCGGACTGTGGCCCGCACGGCCCGCTCACGCAGGTCGGCGTCCAGTCCGAGGTCGCGACCGGCGATCTCGACGCTGGCGGCAAGCCGTTTGACGTCCCACTCGATCGGGCCGGGCAGTGTCTCGTCGAAGTCGTTGAGACCGAAGATCAGGGTCCGCTCGGGAGTCTCGAACAGGCCGAAGTTGAGCAGGTGCGCATCGCCGCACAGTTGCGCCCGGAGGCTGCCGTGCGGAGTGCAGGCCAGGTCGGCAGCCATGATCGCGGCGATCGGCCCGGGCGCCGGGCGCGGACCAGGCGGCGTGGCGAGCGGGCCGCACCTGTGTTCGCGCCGCCCGCCCTTGCGCCCTGCGCTCGGCGACCGAGCGGCGCTCGAGGTACTCGGGATTGGGGAGCGGCGCGCCAGGGACTTGCAGCGTCATCGGGGTCGGGTGGTCCAGGCGGTATTGTGCGCGGGTCGTGCCCCTGCGGATCCCGCAGGCCGAGCTCGCAATCATGCTCCATCACGGCCCGCTCGTGGACATCGACCTCACCTACGGCGAGCTCGGCGCGCACGTGCTGCGACACGAGATCAGCGTCGAGGGCCCCCGATTGCGCGCGCGCTGCCGTCGATGGGGATGAACACCGTCGCCTCGCCGCGCCCGTGCTGGAAGATCTCGCCGGCATACAAGCCGCCGCTCGGTCCTGACGCCCGTAGACCCTCGGCGTCCAGGATGGCGTCGAGCTCACCGAGCGCGCCCTGCCACCAGGCGAGCACGTCCTCTCGGTCGAGAGTCTCCCGGATGGCGATCACGTTCGTCGCCGGCGCGGTGCGATGCAGGACCGCGCGGGGCGCCTGTGGCCGCTCCAGTAGTGCGCGCAGCTCGCCGACGGCGGCCCGCGTTCGGGCCAGGTCTGCCTCGAGACGATCGAGATGGGCAACGATCAGCCGGTTGCGCGCCTCGGAGTCGGTGGCGAGCAGGACCGACTTGACGTCGGCCACCGGCATCTGCAGGCCTCGCAGCCGGCGAATGACCTGGGCGACGGGGATCTGCTCCTCGGAGTAGTAGCGATAGCCGGTCTCGGCGTCGACCTCGGCGGGCTCGAGCAACCCCACCTCGTGGTAGTGGCGCAACGTCTTGACGCTGAGGTGCGACGCGCGTGAGAAGTCGCCAATCGTGACCTGAGGGCTCACACCCGGAGTATCGACTCTCCCCTGAGGGGAGGGTCAAGTCGACGCCCGGCCCTTGACCCTCCCCCTGCCGGATGCCGCAATTTGAACGCAGCCGTCGCCCCCGGCGGCACCGTCAACACCAACGCAGGAGGCTCTCATGCGTACCAGCACCGCAGCGCTTCAGGGGATCGTCGCCGAGCACATCGCGGCCGTGAACGCGTTCGACGAAAACGCGATCGTCGCCACCTTTGCCGAAGACGCGCTCGTCAACGACGCTCACCGCGAGTTCTGGGGCGCCGACGCGATCCGTCGCTGGGTCGCCAAGGAGATCGTCGGCGACAAGGTCACCGTCGAGGTCACCGAGGTGATCGACCACCACGGCGAGATCCTACGCTCACGGCGTGACGGGCTCCTGGCGCTCATCCTCCCGCTCGGGCTGGACACCTTCGCCATGGCGGCGGCCCTGGGCATGGTCTCGTGTCGGGCCGCGTCACCGGTTGCGCATCTCGGTCCTGTTCACCGCGTTCGAGGCCGGAATGCCGCTGGTCGGGCTCGCGCTCGGAGCACCGCTCGGATGTGCCCTGGGCGGAGCCGCGACTACGTTGCGATCGGCGTGCTGCTCGCCTTCGGTCTGTACATGCTGCTCGGCGAGGACAACGAGGAGGAGCGGCTCGTCACCCAACTCGGGCTGCGCCTCGGGAGCCGGCTCAGCGGTCGGCTCCGCGAAGGCGCGGAGAGTCTTGCGGGCGCGGCGTTGATCGGACTCGGCCTGGTGCTGCTGGGCTGAGGCGCTGCTCGCCTGACGCGGGCCCCTCAGCTGACGTCGAGCGTGCAGGGCACGGTCGTCGGGGTCGCAGCGGATCTCGTCTCGCACTGCCGAGAAAGGGCGCTTACTACCGACCTAGAGTGTCGGAGGACACTGCGCTCGTCGCCGCGGCACTCAGCGCCGGACCGCACGCACAGTGGCGTCAGCCCGGCGGCGCCCTCGGCCGCGGGTCAGCCTCCGGCGAGCGACGTGGGTGTCGCCTGCGTGTGGCGGGGCGGATCGTCGAGGATAAGTTGCGGGACGGTGACGAGCTTGTAGCCGCGGGCGCGGAGCGCTCGGACGATTTCCGGGAGCGCGGCGATGGTTTGGGTGCGGGTGCCGCCGGCGTCGTGCATCAGGATGATCGCGCCTGGCTTGGCGCCCGCCAGAGCGGCGTGGACGATGGCTGGGACGCCGGGCTGCCGATAATCGTCGGTGTCGACGGTCCACAGGACCATCAGCATGTGCAGTTGGTGCAGGATCCGGAACGTCGCGGTGTTGAATGAGCCGTATGGGGGTCGGTAGAGGCGCGGGAACTCGGCGCCGTATTTGCCGAGCCAGTTTGTTTGGAGGAGGATCTCGCGCTGCTGCGCTGCTGGCGTGAGCTTCGCCATCATGGGGTGAAGCTCGGTGTGGTCGCCGATCGCCATCCCCATCCGTAGCTCACGTTCGAGCGATGCGTGGAAGTAGCTGATCATGAATCCGATCTCGAAGAACGTCCCTGGAGCGCGCAGGCGCGCTAGTGCCTCGAGCAGCCGTGGCGTATAGGGCCCGGGCCCGTCGTCGAAGGTGAGCGCGATCTCGCGGCGCTCACCGCCGCCGGAGGTGATGAACGGCTGGCGGGAGAGCAGACGGTCGACCGCGAGGTTCTCGCGGGTGAGCAGACCGACTGAGACGTGCGCTCGACCGGCCGGCCCAGGGGCGAGCGATCCACGGTTGGTCCCATGACTGGCGTGGCGATCGCCACCGGTGGTCATCAGGGCGACCAGCGCGACGACGGCGCCGGCCGCTATCAGTGCCGTCGCGCGTCGGCGGCGGACCTGTTTTCTGCGTCGCGCCCGGGCGGCGGAACCTGGCGCGCGGGGCGCCTGGAGATGTGAGTGCAGCGAGCTGCGGGTGCGCTCGGGTCGCATCGACTTGGTTCCTTCAGCTGACGTTGAGCGTGTACGGCACCGTCAGGACGTGGCCGCCCAGGTAGGTGATGAGGAACATGCGCCAGGTTCCTGGTTCTGGGAGTAGCACGCCGACCTTGAGCTCGCCCGGTGCGCTCGAGCTGCCGGTCACGCGTGTCGCGCCGAGGGCGGAGGTGCAATATGTGGCGCCGGGGCTGCAGACGTGGGTGTGGAAGTAGTCGAGCGAGCCTTCGTGGAAGAAGATCGCGTGCGCCAGGGCGCCCCTCCAGGTGGCGAAGGTCGCCTTGTATCCGTGCGGGTCGAGCACCTTCAGGGTGAGGAAGTTGGCCTGGATGGCGTGGAGGTGCGGGTGGCCCTGGATCTGAAAGCGGTAGCCGTCGACGGTCTGGGTGGCGGTGAACCGCGGGATCGGTTGCGGCCGGTAGGCCCCGCGGACGGTGACGGTGGTGAAGAGCTGGAAGTTGACCGGTGAGTCGGGGCTGGTCTGCTTGGGGTAGGCGCTGACGACGACGCGGTAGCGGCCGGAGGAGGGGAACACGATGGGTTGACTGATCCTGCCGTTGGCGGCGATGTCGGAGTCGTCGTACTGGACGTGGCTGTCGTCGCTGCGCACGACGATAAGATCGACGCCGGCGTGCGGCTCGCAACACTGCTTGTAGGCCGTGAGCGGCTGACCGGACGGCTGCTGGATCGTGAACGACAGCAGCGTGCTCCGGCCGGCCGGCACCGGCGCCGAGGGCTGAAACCCGCTGAGCGAGTACGTCCTCGCCGCGCCGATCTTCGGCACGCTCACCGCGTTGCCGGAGTTCGATCCACACCCGGCGAGCACGGCGGCCGAGAGCGAGGCGACGGCGAGGGAGCGGAGTCGGTGGGTCGTAGTCAACGGCGCGGGTCTCATGTCAGCCTCCTCGCGCAACAGTGCGCGTGCTGGTTGTGGCGGGGTTCAGTGTCGGGGTCATGTCGTGGCGATCAGGACACCGAGATCGTGGGCCAGGTTGCTGGTGTCGATTGGTTCTCCGGCGGGGACGAGCGCGGCGAGGCGTCCGCGGCGGTTGATGAGCCAGATCACGGCGGTGTGCGTGCTGCGCGGATCACCGGGCGTCTGCGGTGAGACGTAGAACGCGTGCCAGATGGGAGCGAGCCGGCCTGCTGAGCCGGTCAGGTAGTGGAAGTTCCCGGGCTCGTGATGGATCGCGAGCCATCGCTCGACTGCGGGCCGCGTATCTCCGTTTGGGTCGACCGAGATCGCGACGACGTTCACGCCACTCGCGCGCGCACCGAGCTTGCTCAGCGCGTCGTGGATCTCGCTGCCGATCAGAGGGCACACGTCGACGCAGTGGACATAGAGGAACGTGAGCACGTAGGGGCGCCCGTTCAGCTGGGCGCTGGAGACGCTGCCCCCGCGTGCGTCGGCGAACTTGAACCGGGGTACGGGGCGGCCGTCGAGCCCCTGGGGCATCGTGGCGGCGGTGAGGAACGTGGCACTCCCCGCGGCAGCTCCATGAGACGTGAGCGCCGGCGGGGCGCTGCCACCACCGCCGAGGACGATCACTGCGCCGACAGCAACGACGGCGACCAGGCTCAGCGCGGCCGCGAGGATCAATCGCCGATGCGCTCTCATGGGAGGGCTCCGTTGAGGAACAGGATGGCGATAACGAGCGCGGCGACGCCGGCGATCAGGGCGACGGCGGCGGCGAGGAGCCGGAGGCGGAGGTGGGCGGGTTGGGGTTGGGGGTTTGTCATCCGTTGGCTTGGTCGAGGATCAGGGCGTTGAAGGGGGGTCCGGTCTTGGGGGTGATCTGGAACGCGAGCGCCCATTTGCCGACCATTACGAGCGCGGGTGCGGCGTGGGAGTAGAGGCCGGGTTGGGTTTCGGTGAGTTGGTATTCCTGTTGGGGCATTTGCATCTCGGTGTGGTTGAAGGTCAGGGTGACGTTGGCACGGCGGAGCGGTGCTCCGTTCTTGGTGATCCGCAGGGCGAAGGAGTTAGGCGCGACGGCCTTGTTGGGGGACACGAGCACCTGCAGCTCGTATCCGGCCTGCTTGACGGTTTCGGCCACGCGACCGGGGCCGACGTTGGCGAGCGCGGAGTTCTGGAGCGCGAACGCGGGCGGCGGGGGAGCAAGGCTGGAGAGCACGGCCGCCGCGAAGATCGCCGCGGCGATCAGCAGCGCCTCGCCGCTGACTGCGCGCCTCAGCCGCCCCGCGGCGGGGGTGGCGAGCTCGGGCCGGTCGCCGGCGGCGGCGAGGCGCGGGGTGGTGCGCAGCAGGTTTCCGGCGGCGAGCGCCATCGCCGCGATCAGTAGTCCGATCTTGACCAGGATCGCGACGCCGTAGCCGGTCAGCCAGAGCGCGTTGAGGGTGGGCATGTGGTTCACCGTTGCCCACGTGCCCGTCGCCAGCAGCAGGAGCACGGACACGAATGCGACGTTCGAGAGCCTGGGGACGACGGCGGCCAGGCCCGCGACCCGCCGGGCGGCTGGCAGGCTGACCCAGAGGATGAGCAGTCCGACCAGACCGCCGACCCAGATCGAGCCGGTGACCAGGTGAAGCCAGTCGAGGATCACCGAGATCCCGCGCGGTGAGGTCTGCGCTGCGTGCCCTGACGCGCCCGGCATCAACAGCACCGCTGCAGCGGCGAGCAGTGCTCCGGCGAGGGATACGAGCTCGGCGAGCGAGCGGTGCTCGCGGTCGGGCCGGTCGAGCCACAGCGAGATCCACGCCGCCGCGCAGAACAGCGCAAAGCAGAGCGTCATGTCGACGTAGCCGCGGCCGAATGCGGTGACGCGGAACAGCGGCACCAGCGCGGTGACGTCGAACACCGACCGCAGCGAGTCGATCGCGGTCGCGAAATCGAGGTACACCGGGATCGCGATCAACCCGATCACCGACGCGATCACGAACGCACGCGAGACCGCCCGCAGGCTCGTTCCGGGCGCGCGCCTCACGAGCGGACGGGCGATCAGGAACCGCAGCACGAACAGCCCGATCGCGCTCATCACCGATAGGAACATCACCCACCGCGCGATCAGCAGGTTCAACGACGTCGCCGATCCCGCGATGCTCGGTACCGGGAACTGCGGGGCGGGGCCCGGGTTCGGCCCGATCGCATACGTGAACGCCCCCTGCACCGGGTGACCGTCGACGGAGATCGCCCGCCAGTAGATCAGGTACCACCCCTCGGGCAGATGTGGGCGCAGGGGAACGACGAGCGTGTCCGGGTTCGCCGGCGAGCGTCTCACCGGGCCCGTCGTCTCCTGCCTGCCCGCAGCGTCGGTGACCGAGATGATCGCGAACCGCGGCTCGACCGCCTCGTCATAGGTGAGCTGAACATTCGGGGGCGGAACGTCAAGCACGCCACTCACGGCCGGGACGGTCTTGACCAGATACGCGTGCGCCGACGCGAAGCTCGGCCATACGATCGCGACCGCAACGGCGGCAAGCGCGAGGACGATCCGCCCCCGGCGGCTCATGCCAGCGACCGCTGCTTCCCGGAGCTCGCGGAGACCAGCGCGAACCCGCCCGCGCCCAACCCGAGCAGCCCGATGATCAACGCGACGATCGTCAGCGTCGAGGTACCGCCACCCCCGAGCGAGCTCTTGGCCTCGATCGTCGGCGCCGGCGCGTCGGACGACTCCGGTCCGGCCCAGTTCACGATCGACCCGTCCGAATAGGTCTGCTGCACCTGGAACGTGTACGTCTTGCTGGAGGCGGGCTGGGCGAGGAACTGAAACAGCGAGTCCTCACCGGTCGGGGTCTTTCCGCCCGTCCAGGTCACCTTCGTGATCACCGCGCTGTCGCCCGACCCCGTCTGCTGAACAACCTGATGCCAGCCCGGCGGTGGTGGCACGAACGAATCGATCCCAAACCCATCGGGGACCGTCATCACGATCTTCGACGTCGTCAGGTTGTCCTTCTCCGTCGGGACAGCGAGGCTGTAGAGCTGCAGCTCGTTCGTCACCGACACCGGCGGACTGACCCGCGCGTGCGCGCCGGCCACGGCGGGAATCGCCAGCCCAACCACGCCGGCGAGCGCGGTCAGCACCGCGAGCGAACGTCGCCCGCTTAGGAGGTTCGCGGTCATTGGTATTCGGTCTCCTTTGGATCACGGATCGGCGACATCGCCTGCGGCGGGCGCGAACACATCGCGCTCGGACCGATCCGTATTTAGATGGCTGAACGGAGCAGTACGAGACCACCCGGAACCGGGTGGTGTCCTACTGCGGGGTCAGCGAGGAGGACCGCGACCCGACCAGCCCTCGGCCAGCGGCAGCAGCCGCGGCAGCAAGGCGTTCCGCGGCACAGGCACCGCGACGGCACGCGGGCGAACCGTGCCCGGACGGGCGCGACGCTTGGCGACCGCGTCCAGTACCCATCGCGCGCCGTGAAACGCGATCGCGAGCACCAAGCCGACACACAGCGCAGCCGGGACCGACCACCACCCGCCGTAGCCAAAGATCCCGGCCAGGCCACCCGGATGGCCGGTCGCGAACACTCCCTCGAGGAACTCCTGCGAGACGTAGATCGCGACCAGCGCCGCCGAGCACACGAGCCACAGGCCGGCCAGCGACAGGGTGTAGCGCGGCAGCGACCGCTGGCCCGACAGCGCCTGGCCGAGCGCCCACAGGAACCCGCCGACCGAGGCGGCCAGCAGCAGCACGATCCACGGCACAAGCGAATGTAGGTACGAATGACCCTGGCGCTGCAGCTCGACGCCGGCGTGACCGCCGAACGCCAGCACGAACCGCAACTCGTGCACCGCGAGGGCCGCCGCCGGCATCAGCGCCGCACGCGCCAGCACGCGCAGCCCGGCTCGGCGGTCACCACGCACGAACATACGGGCAGAAAGATAGCCCCTGGCGTCGCCAGTCCACGCCGCCCCGGGCGCTCCGATCCCCCGGACGTCCGCGGTCAACCTCAATTCGGTCGAGAGCGTTTCGGCCGGTGTGCTCGTTGAACGCATCGGTCGGCTCAGTGACGACCGGATGCGTCAGGTCTGCGCGGCGCGCGCCGTCGCTATGGCCTGCTCAGCCTGACGCAGGCTCAAGGGACTGGCTTACTGCGGCTTCTTGGACGGCGTCCGGGTGTCCTCGCTGCGGGCGATCTCCCACCGGCGCCACGGCCAGATACCGTCGATCTCCACCTCGAGCGAGAAGCTGAGCAGGATCCGGATCACCACCACGATGCCGAGGACGGCGACGCTCTCGAGCGTGGTGTCGACGATGATCGTGCGGACGATGTCGGCGACGATCAGGACCTCGAGACCGAGCAGGATGCAGCGGCCCAGGTTCCGGCGCAGCCGGTCGTAGGACTCGCGCGACGTCTTGGCCTGCAGCGCCTCGACGATGAACACGATGAACGCCCCGAGTCCGCCGAGCACCATGATCCCGGCGCCGACCGCCTCGACGACCCTGACGACTTCCCCGATCGCATGGTCATAGCCCATATGCGGGCACCGTACTCGTTACCTCGGTCTGACCGGCCTCAATGTTGATGTCGAGGACGCCGTCCATGAGCGCACGATCAGCTTGGACGTGAGCAGGATTGCGGAGCTGACGATGATCAGCAGCACCCCGATCGCGATCGCCTGGTCGAGATTGGCATCGAACAGCGAGTAGACCGCCAGTGGCAACGTCTGGGTCGTGCCCTGGAAGCTGCCGGCGAACAGGATCGTCGCGCCGAACTCGCCGATCCCCCGAGCGAAGGCGACCGCGGCGGCGGCGCTGAGCCCGCCCGCGGCGAGCGGCACCGCGACCCGGAGCATCCGGCGCGCCGGCCCGGCCCCGAGCGTGCCGGCGACGTCGAGCAGCGTCGCGTCGACGGACTCGAAGGCGGCGATCGCTCCACGCAGGTAGAAGGGGCTGGCCACGAACAGGATCGCGATGACCACGGCCGCCTGTGTGAAGGCGAGATCGATCCCCAGCACAGTGAACGTGTGGCCGAGCAGTCCGAAGCGCCCGAACGCGACCAGCAGGCCGAGACCGGCGACCGCCGGGGGCATCACCAGCGGCACCTCGACCATCGTGATCGCGAGGCTGCGGCCGCGGAAGCGAGAGCGGCCGAGGATGTAGGCGAACGGCGTGCCGAATCCGATCATCACCACGAACGCGATCACGTTCGTCTTCAGCGAGACGAGGATGGCGTCGGTGGCGACCTTCGAGCCGAAGTTGCCGAGCAGATCGTGGACGGGCTGGTAGGTGAACAGCGCCACGATCGGCAGCAACAGGAACGCCATCACCACGGTGCACACGACCACGGCCCCGGCCGCGACGGCACAACGCCCGAGCGTGGCGGGCCACGCTCGGGCGCCGGTGTCCCGAATAGGTGCGCCGCTGGGAGCGGCCAGGCTCACGGCTTGCCGAAACCGGCGGCCTGCAGCGTGGCCTGGCCCTCCGGCGAGAGCACCTTCTGGACGAACGCGCTCGCCGCGGCCTGGTTCTTGCCCGCCTTGACGATTGCGATGTAGTCCGTGGCGCCCGGCTTCGCGGCGGCCGGGAGGTTCACCACGTCGACCTTGCCGTTGGCCGCCTTGGCGTCTGTGATGTAGACGAAGCCGGCGTCGGCCTGACCGGTCGCCATCTCGGCCACGGTCTGGGTCACGTCCGTCGTCTGGCTGACCACGGTCTTCATCGCGGCGGTCGTGATGCCGAGGTTCGTGAACGCCGTGCGCGCGTAGTCGCCGCACGGCACGGTCGCGTTGCAGATCACGAGCTTGACCCCCGGCTTGGTGATGTCGTTGACCGACGTGATGTGCGCCGGGTTGGCCTTGGGCACGATCAGCACGAGCGTGTTGGTGGCGAACTCGACGGGCTTCTCCACCAGTCCCTTGGCGAACAACGCGGCGGGCTGCTTCGGGCTGGCGGCGGCGAACACGTCAGCCGGCGCGCCCTGCTCGATCTGCGTCTGGAGCGCGCCCGAGCCGCCGAACGTGTACGTCGCCTGCGGGTCGATCTTCGGGAACACCTTGGTCAGCGACGCGGCCGCGAACACGATCGGCTGCGAGCCCCCGGCGGCGGCCGTCGTGGTCGTCGCCGCGGCCGAGGATGACGATGAGGAGCTCGACGAGCTCGAGCTGCTGCTTCCACACCCCACGGCCACCAGCGAGACCGCGATCGTTACCGCCCCGCAGGCAGCGTGCCGGACCCGAATTGACATGGACGACAGACCTCCTGGTCGATGACCCAGTGACAGAATGCAGGCACCCTACTAGGATTCTGTCTGTGACAACGCATGCTTCTCCGCTGCGCGAGCACCGGCGGCAATGCGGGCTGACGCAGACGGAGCTGGCGGCGCGGGCCGGCGTGAGCCGGCAGCTCGTCGCGGCGGTCGAAGCGGGCCGCAACACGCCTGCGGTCGACGCCGCCCTCCGCCTCGCGCGGGCTCTGGGCACCACCGTCGAGGAGCTGTTCGCGGCCCCGCCGCCCGGCGTCGTCCCGGCGCTTGGTGACCGACTCCGTGACGGCGCGCCCCTGCGGGTCGGCCGCGTGGGGGAGCAGCTGGTCGCTGCCGAGCTCGCCGACCATGGCATCGCCGGAGCGGCATGGGCCAAGCCCGATGGTGTCCTCGGGGCCGGCACGCTGCGGCTGTTCCCCGGCGCGAGCCCCGCGGGAACGGTGCTCGCGGGCTGCGACCCGGCGTTCGGGGTTGCGGAGGCGATGCTCGACGGACTCGGCCCCCGCAGCCTGCTGGCCGTGTCCGCACCGACCGACACCGCCCTAGGTGCGCTCGAGCGGGGCCGCGTTCACGCCGCCGTCGTGCACGGTCGCGCGGAGCAGCTGCCCGTCGCGCCGTTGCCGGTGGAGCGCCGGCATCTCGCGCGCTGGCAGGTCGGGCTCGCGGTCCCGCCGGCGCTGCGCGGTCACTCCCTGGAGGCGGTGCTGGGCAGCGAGCGGCCGATTGCCCAGCGGGATCCGGCGGCGGCCAGCCAGCAGGCCTTCGAGCGCGCGCTCGAGGTGGCCGGAATCGGGCCCGCGCCACCGGGGCCGCACGCGAGCGGCCACCTGGAGGCCGCGCGCCTCGCATCGACGCTCGGGGGCGCCGCGGTGACCACGGAAGGAGCCGCCCGCGCGTTCGGGCTGGCGTTTCTCGCGCTCGAGGAGCACATCGTGGAGGTCTGGATCGACGAGCGCTGGCGCGATCATCCGGGCGTCGACGCACTGGGAGAGCTGCTCGTCAGCCGAGCCTTCACCGAGCGCGTGGCCCACTTCGGCGGCTACAACCTGACAGGCTGTGGCGACCGCGTCGAGGCGGCGGATTGAGTCGCCCAACCCGAGGAGCAGAGAATGAAGCTGAGCGCAAGGAATCAACTCGCCGGAACCGTCGTGTCGATCAAGCACGGTGAGGCCATTGCCAACGTCGAGCTCAACGTCGCCGGCCAGCGCCTGGTCGCGTCGATCACGGTCGAGGCGGTCGAGCAGCTCGGCCTCGAGCCCGGCAAGGAGATCGTGGCCGTGATCAAGGCATCCGATGTGATGGTCGGAGTCGCATGACCGGACGGTGCTGCTGGCCGAGAACGACCACTTCGCGGCTGCGATCGAGCGAGATGGGCTGCCGGTCGAATCCGGCAGTGCGGTAGATCACCGGCGGCCGGCACACCCGTCATGGATGCGAGCGAGCTCATGCTGGCGCTGCGCGCCAGCGCCGCCCCACCCCGTTCGGGCGATGCAGTGACGGTGCGCTCAGCGGGCCTCACCATCATCTGTGGCATCGCTAACAGCGCGCTGCTCGACGACCTCGCGGAGGAGGACTTCGGGCCAGGGCAGGATCGCGGTTAGTCGTGGGGGTGCTCGGCGTCGCCGCGCTCGTGGGTTGTGCGACGCTCGCTCTCGGCGGGCTGCTTGCGGCGAGTTCGGGTCGGCTCCGCGTCGGTGTGACCGTCCAGGCGGCGGGCATGCTGGTGCTCGGCGTGGTGGGGATCGCGGTGTTGACGGGCGATGGCGCTCTCGGCTCGCCGTTCCGCAGCTCGATCGGGCCGGCGTTCGGCCTCGATCATCTGAGCGGCTTCTTCCTTGCGGTGCTGGCCGTGACCGCGGTGCCGACATTGCTGTTCGCGCGTGATTACCTTCCCGGGAGCGCGGGGGAGCGGGGGCTCGGCGCACTCACCGCCGGGTTCCTCCTGTCGCTCATCGGCGTGCTCGCGGCCCGCGATGTGACCACGTTCCTGGCCTTCTGGGAGTTGATGACGCTGCTGCCGGCGGCGGCGATCCTGGTCGCGAAACGCGATGCGAGCGTGCGCAGCGCGGTGTACGCGTACCTGGCGATCACCCACCTCGGCGGCGCCGGCGTCTGGATCGCGCTGCTCGTGCTCCAGCATCACGGCGCGATCGGTGACCCATCGGCGCTGGCCGCCGCAGGGACCGGTGCCCAGACGCTGGTGGCGATCACCGCGCTGATCGGGTTCGGCACCAAGGCCGGGTTCATCCCCCTGCACTCGTGGTTGCCGCGCGCGCACCCGGTCGCGCCGGCGCATCTGTCGGCGCTGATGTCCGGAATGATGATCAAGGTCGCCGTCTATGGGCTGATCAGGGTCGAGTTCGAGTGGCTCGGGGCGACGCCGCGGTGGCTCGGGATCGCGCTGCTGCTGATCGGTCTGGTCTCGGCCCTGGGCGGCGTGCTGTGGGCGCTCGTGCAACACGACCTGAAGCGCCTGCTCGCCTATCACTCGATCGAGAACGTCGGCATCATCGCTCTCGGCCTTGGCGCGTCGCTGCTGTTCACGGATGCGGGCGCGCATCAGTGGGCGGCGATCGCGTTTGCGGCGGCGCTGCTTCACGTGGCCAATCATGCGATCTTCAAGACGCTCCTGTTTCTCGGCGCAGGCGCGTTCGAGCGCGCGGTCGGCAGTCTCGAGCTCGATCATCTCGGTGGGCTGCTGCGCCGCATGCCGTGGACCGGTGGTGCGTTCCTGGTCGGCTCGATGGCAATCGCCGGGTTGCCGCCGCTGAACGGCTTCGCCTCGGAGTGGCTGACGTTGCAGTCCCTGCTGCACGCCGCGTTCTACCGGCCGGTGGCGGTGGCGCTCGTGGCCGGGGCGGCACTGGCCGGGCTGGCGGCGACGGCGGCGCTGGCGCTGCTCTGTTTCGTCAAGGTGGTCGGCCTGGCGCTGCTCGGAGCGCCCCGGCGCCCGCAATGCGCGGACGCGAACGATCCGGCGTTCGGCATGCGCGCTGGGATGGCGCTGCTCGCTGCGCTGTGCGTCCTGTTGGGGCTCGTGCCGGGCCTGATCCTGCCCACGCTCGCGCGTCTGGCCCCCGGCGCCGCCGGCGCCGCCGGCGCCGGGCTGTCGCGGCAGCCCGGCCTGCTGGTGCCGGGCACAGGTGCCTACCCGGCACTGGCGATCGCGATCGCGCTGGCGGTGCTGACGGCGGGCTTGATGCGGCTGCGCGGATCACGGCGCGCCGCTCCGGCGCCGGCGTGGGCCTGTGGGCAGCCGCTCGTGCCGGAGCTCGGCTGGACGTCGGCGGCGTTCACCAAGCCGCTGCGACTCGTGCTCGAGGGGGTTCTGCGACCCCACCGCGTGCTCGAGGTCGTGCGCAGTGGCGGGATGGTTCAGAAGATCACCTATTCCGGACACGTGCCCTCGCTCGTCGACACGCTGCTGTACGAGCCGACGATCCGCGCCGGCCTGCGCGCGGCCGCGGTGGCCAGGCGCCTGCAGACGGGGAACGTGCGCACGTATGCCGCGTACCTGCTCGGACTCGTGCTCGTGGGGCTCGTGCTCGCGCGCACGGGGATCTTGTGATGAGTGCGCTCGCCGCGATCGTGCAACTCCTCGGCGTCGCGCTGGCGCCGCTGTTGGTGGGCTCGATCCAGGCGCTCAAGGCGCGACTGCAGGGGCGCCGGGGGGCGTCGCCCTGGCAGCCCTACCGGACCCTGCGGCGGTTGTGGGGCAAGAGCGCCGTTGACCCCGAGGGGACGGGCGTCGTCTACAGACTCGCCCCGCCGCTGGTCGCTGCCTGCCTGCTCGCGGCGCTGCTGATCGTGCCGGTCGCCGGCCGGGCCGGCAACTTCGGTCTCGGCCACGATGCGCTCGTGCTCGTCGGGCTGCTCGCGCTGGCGCGGTTTGCGCTCGCCGCCGCGGCGTGGGACACCGGCAGCGGCTTCGCGCTGATGGGGGCGGCCCGTGATCTGATGATCGCGGTGTTCGGAGAGGCGCTGCTGGTGCTCGCGCTGCTCGTAGCGGCGCTGCCCGCGCACAGCACCGATCTGCGGGCGATGAGCGCGGCCGCCTCCGGCGGAGCGATCTGGAGCGGGCCGGCCCATTGGTGCGGTGCGATCGCCTTCGCCCTGGTGATCCTGGTCGAGACGGGCCGGCAGCCGATCGACAACCCCGACACCCATCTCGAGCTCACGATGATCCACGAGGGCCCGCTGCTCGAGTACGCGGGCCGTGACCTCGCATTCATCCAGTGGGCGGCGGCGGCGCGCCACTGGGTGCTGCTGCTGCTGGGCGCGGAGCTGTTCCTGCCTCACGGGCGTGCGTTCGGCGTCGGCATTGGGGTCCTGGTCGTGGGTGTCGTGGCGCTGTGCGCCGCGGTGGCGGTGATCGAGACCGCGCAGGCGAAGATGCGGATCCTCCGTGTGCCGGCACTGCTCGGCTTCGGCTGTGTGATCGCGCTCGTGGGTGCCGGCTTGTGGGTTGGGGGGGTGGGAATGTGAGTGGTGCACTCGTCACGGTGATCCTGTTGCTCGGCCTCGCGGTGATCGTCGTCCGGCGGCGGACGGTGGCGATCGGACTCGTCGCGGCTCAGTCGCTCGCGCTCGGCATCGGCGCGCTCGGGCTCGCCGGCGGGCGCTCGGGCGACTACCTCGTGGCGAGCTTCGTGCTCCTGACCAAGGCGGTCGTTCTGCCGCTGCTGCTCTACGCGTTGATTCGCCGCACTCCCGAGCCCCGGCTCGTCGTCGCCGCGAACGGACCACTGGTGCGGTTGGCGGGCGCCGGTGCCGTCGCGCTGTGCGCCGGATTGCTGATGCCACCGCTCGGCCTCGGGAACTCCCACACCGAGCATGCGGCGGTCGCGCTGGTCCTGATCGGGATCGCGATCGTCGTGGCCCGACGGCCGCTGCTGTTCCAGCTGCTCGGGCTGATCGTGGCCGAGAACGGCCTGGCGCTGCTGGCCGTCTCGGTGCCCGGGGGGCTCTCCTACGTCGTCGAGATCGGTGCGCTGTTCGACCTGGCGATGGTCGTGACAGTCGCGGCCGCGTTCGCGCGCCGCATCCACATCGAGCTCGGGACCGGCGACACCGAGCGGCTGGGCGGCCTGCGTGACTGAGCTCGTGCCGGTGCTGGTCGTGCTCGTGCCGGCGATTCCGCTCGTCGGCGCGGGGCTCGCGCTGCTGGCCCGCACGGCCCGGCAAGCCGATCGTCTGGCCATGGCCACGGCGGTGGCGACCGCGCTCGCCGCGCTGATCCTCGCGTGTACGGCCTTTGCCCGAGGCGGCCGGCCGGCGCTGCACGGCCAGTGGTACCTGGTCGACGGCGCCAGCGGCCTGCTGCTCGCGGTGATCGCCGTGGTCGGACTGTGCAGCGCGCTCGTGTCGCCCTCGTACCTGCGGACGGCCGGCCGCAGCTGGACGACCGTCGCCCGCTCACGCAGCCTGTACTACGCCGCCCTGTTCGTGTTCTGGGCGGCGCTGCTCGCCGTTCCCGTGGCCGGCAACCTCGCCGTCGTGTGGCTGATCGTCGAGGCGACGACCGCCGCCTCGGCCCTGCTGGTCGCGTTCACCGGGCGTCGCGGCGCGCTCGACGCGGGCTGGAAGTACCTCGTGTTGACGACGCTCGGTCTGTCGGTCGCGCTGCTTGGGATCATCGTGCTGGCCATCAGCCAAGCCAACACCGGCCACCACGACCTGCACTCGCTCGATTGGCACACGCTGCGACTTGCCGCTCGCACGCTGCCCAAGGACCCGACGCTGATCGCGTTCGTGCTGCTCCTGGCCGGGCTCGCGGCCAAGATCGGGTGGGCCCCCGTCCACAACTGGCTGCCCGATGCGCACAGCGAGGCGCCGGCGCCGATCAGCGCGCTGCTGTCCGCGGCGCTGCTTCCGACCGTGCTGCTGATCGCCTGGCGCGTCAAGCAGGTCCTCGAGCCGTCGGTGGGTGTGGGCACCACACGCGCCGTCTTCATCGCCTTCGGTCTCGCCTCGATGCTCGTCGCGATCCCGTTCTTGTGGCAGTCGCTGCCGTGGAAGCGGCTGCTGGCGTATTCGAGCCTCGAGCACATGGGGGTGATTGCCCTCGGGATCGGCTTCGGCACACCGCTCGCGATCGCCGGTGTCGTGATCCATGTCGCCGGTCACGCGCTGGCCAAGGCGCTCGGCTTCTACGCCGCGCTGCCGCTGCTGCGGATCGATTCCGACGCCGGCCGGCGGGCGCCGGCGGGCGTCGCCGGTCAGAGCCCGACGACCGCGGCCGCGATGGGCATCAGCCTCGCCGCGCTCGCGGGCTTGCCGCCGTCACCACTGTTTCTGTCCGAATTGCTGATCGTGCTCGGGGGCGTCGCCGCCGGTCAGGTCGTCGTCAGCGCCGTGGCGGTGCTCGCCCTCGCGCTCGGTTTCCTCGGGCTCCTCCATGCGCTGATCGAGGGGGTCATCGGCGAGAAGCCCGCGCGTCGCCGGCGCCACGCCGAACGCGGGCAGCGCATGACCATGGCGCTCACGGCGATCTTGGGTACCGGGTTGCTCGCCCTGTTTGCCGTCGGTGTGCTGCTCGTCAACTCGAGCTTTGTCGAGACGCTCGGGAGAGGAACGCTGTGACCGCGGTCGACCGTGTCGAGCCACGCGAGTGGCGCCGGTCGATCGAGCGCGCCCTGGCCGCCGGCGAGCACTTCGGCGGAGCCTGGGCACGTGCGCGCGACGGCGGGCTCAGCTGGTGCGCACTGCTCGTCTCAGCGCACCGGGTGCGCGTGATCTGGACCGAGGCGCCGGCCGGCGTCGTCGAGAGCATCGTCGAGCTCGTCGAAGCCGCGGGCTGGGATGAGCGCGAGGCGCACGATCTGTACGGACTCGAGTTCGACGGCCACGAGCCGATACGCGCCCTGGCATCGCACCCCGAGGACCCGGCCGCCTGGATGACGCCGGTGACCGGAGACGGCGTGCATCAGATCGCCGTCGGGCCGATCCACGCGGGCGTGATCGAATCCGGTCACTTTCGCTTCCATGTGATCGGCGAGCGGATCCTGGCGATGGACCCGCGCCTGTTCTACAAGCACCGCGGGCTCGAGCGCGCCGCCGAGGGTCGGCATCGCGATGCTGCGCTGCCCTACGTCCAGCGCGCCTGCGCAGCGTGCGCGGTGGCGAACACCCTCGCCTACGCGCACGCGGTCGAGGACGCCACAGGCCTGCACCCCGACGGCGATCTGCGGATCGCACGGACCGTGCTGCTCGAGCTCGAGCGCGTCTACAACCACCTGCACGACATCGGCGCGATCTGCGCCGGCGTCGGATTCGCGCCGGGCTCGATGGCCTTCGCTGCGCTCAAGGATCGAGCCCAGCAGATCAACGCCCAGGCGTTTGGGCATCGCTTCCTGTTCGCCAGCGTCGCGATCGGTCGCGGCGCGGTGGAGCTCGACACCGCGGCGGTCGACGCGATGCGGGCCCAGCTGCGCGAGCTGCGGACGGATTCGGGCGCGGCCTGGCGTGAGCTCCAGTTCGCCGCGCCCCTCCAGGCGCGACTCGGCGGCGTCGGAGTGCTCGGGCCCGACGACGCCCGGCGGCTCGGTGCGGTCGGGCCCGCGGCCCGCGCCGCCGGGATTCGCGAGGACGTGCGGAGCCTCAGTCCGCGGCTCGCCTACGACGGCTTCACCCCGGCCGCCCCACAAACGCCGGCCGGCGACGTCGAAGCGCGGCTCGGAGTGCGCGCGGCCGAGCTCGAGGCGAGCTTCGATCTGCTCGAGGGACTGCTGATCACTCCGCTGACGCGCGGGTCGGCCGGGGGCGCCGAGGACCCGGCATCGGTGGGCATCGGCCATGTCGAGAGCGCTCGGGGGGCGACGGTGTGCGCCGTCGAGCTCGACGGCGACACGGTGACAAGGGTTCACCTGCGCACCGGCTCGTACGCGAACTGGCCGGCGCTGGCCTGGGCCACGGCGGGCAACCTCATCCCCGACTTCCCGCTGATCAACAAGAGCTTCGAGCTCTGCTACGCCTGTGTGGACCGCTGATGTTCGTCCTCCTGCGACAGCTCGCGACGATCCGCCGGAGCGCCGGCCTGCCGCGCGGGGGCTCGCGCTGGCTGGCGATCCGCCACGTCGATGCCGGCTCGTGCAACGGCTGCGAGCACGAGCTCGGCGCCGTCACCAATCCGCTCCACGACCTGCAGCGTCACGGCCTCGACATCGTCGCCTCCCCCCGGCACGCCGACATCCTGCTCATCACGGGGCCCGTCACCACCCGCATGGCCGGCCCGCTGCGGACGGCCTACCAGGCCATGCCCGAGCCGCGGCTCGTCGCCGCACTCGGCGACTGCGCGCTCGGCTGCAATCTGCTCGGGGACGACGCCGAGCTCGTCGGCGCAGTTGAGGACGTGCTCCCAGTGGACATCTGCATCCCGGGCTGCCCGCCGACACCGGACGCGATCGCCGAGCACCTACTCGCGGCGATCGCGCAAGGCAGCGACGTCACGCCGGGGGTGCCGGGAGTCCAAGCAGCTGGATGACCGCGAAGGCCAAGATCAGCCCGCCGATGGCGATCAGGCTGAGGCGGGCTGAGCGAATCCGAAAGTGGCCGCTGATCCCGACGAGGAACAGCACGGTGGCCAGGAAGACCGTGTCACGGATGTACTTGTCGGCCGTTGCGCCCGCGTCGGCACCCTTGCTGAATGCGGCGTCGGCCTGCGCGTCAAGGGCCGTGGCGGCGGTCTCCTGGGGGATGACGTACTGCGGCATGTACGCCGGACCAGGGGGAGCGTTGGCGTTGCGCGCGGGGTCGGTGGCCAGCCAGGCGTTGAACGCCGGGCGGTATCCCGGTCGCATCCGCTTCACCGCCAACCGCTCGGCGTTGGCGTTGCCGGCCGTGAAGGCGGTGAACCAGGCGTTGAACGAGGCGGAGTCGAGCGTGCGGGTCACGATCCCCTCGATGTCGGCCCGGTTGGCTTTGGTCCGCTCCGCCGAAGCCTTGGCGAGCGTGACCGAGGATTCGGTGCCCCACTTCGCCGCCGCGTAGCCGGAGTAGGCGGCGAGGACGGCCACGAGCGAGAGCAGCAGCGCCTCGAGGATCGACAGCCAGCGATCCTGACGGTGCGCTTCCTCATCGGTTTGGGCGTGCGGCTCCTCGCCGGCGTGCTTCTTGTGCTCGGCGATCTCCTTGCCGACCTCGGCCGGCGACAGTCCCTCGGGCATCGCGGGGACGGTAGGCACGGTGTCACGTCGGCGCATCCCCCAAAGCGGGTGAGGCGGGGCGCAGGGATCCCGATCCATACCCAACCAGAACAATTGACTATCTCAGGTCGGTGATAGAGTGCCGCGCAAATCCGATCGAAATTGTGGAGTTTCGCTCCGGGGACGGATCTCCTCGCCGGCGAGCCTGCACCAGGAAAGGAATCGCTTTGAGGTCGAGCACTAGGACTCTCATCGGAGTGCTGGGGGCCACCACTGCTCTCGTCGCTCCCACCGTGGCCTTGCCGAGCGCGGCGCTGGCCAAGGCACCCCTGATCGGCTCGGGGTCCAGCGTCGCGCAGCCGTACCTGCTGGCCCTGTTCAAGGGCTACAAGAAGGTGCATCCCAACATCAACTTCGTGTACACGCCGGACGGCGGCAATGCTGGGGTCAAGGATGTCCAGCAGCACATCAGCCAGTTCGCCGTGCAGACGCGCCCGCAGCTGCCGACCGATCTGCACACGCGGTACGTCAAGCTGTTCCTCGACGGGTTGTGCATCGGCGTCAATCCGGCCAACTCGCTCCGCGGGCTGACGATCGGCCAGACCAGAGACATCTTCACCGACCTGGTGACCAACTGGAGCCTGGTGCCGGGGAGCAACCTGCGCACGACGATCGCTCCGATCGGGCGCAACTCCGCGGCGGGCACATACACGTTCTTCCAGCAGGCGGTGCTCGATGGCCAGACGCAAGCGTCGAACGTCAACGCGCTCACGTCCGACGGGCTGGTCGCCACCGCGATCAAGAACGACCCGAACGCGATCGGTTACGTCGGGCTCGCCCATTCCAAGCCGGGAAGTGGTGTCAAGCGGCTGAAGCTGAACGGCGTTGCGTGCGACACGGGCCACATCAAGAACGAGACGTATCCCCTGTTCCGCTACATCTGGGCGGTGCTCCCGACCAAGAATCCGAACACCGATGTCGAGAGGTTCTTCGATTGGGTGCGCACGAGCAAGGCGGCCGGCAAGATCATCGCCTCCGCCGGCGCGGTGCCTGCGTTCAACAAGAGCTAGGCAGTCCTTTGGGGCCGAGCGGTGGATGACGACCTCCTCGTCGAGACGGGATCAGGGTGGAGCCAGGATCAGCGCGCCGAGTTTGTGCTCGGCGCGCTGGTCTGCGTCGTGGTCGCGCTGCTGCTGGCGATGTTCCTGTTCGTGTTCCGCGAGGCATGGCCATCGTTCGCGCACAACGGCCTGGGATGGTTCGGCCCCGGCGGCAACGTCGACAACCAGATCCAGGCCATCTTCACCTCGGGCGATCTGGGCGGTACGCCGGTCTACACATTCCACGCCTGGCCGCTGCTGTGGAGCACCGTGCTGATCACCGGTGCGGCGGTCGTGATCGCGTTCGTGTGCTCGCTGTTCATCGCGGTGTTCATCGTCGAGTTCGCGCCGGACTGGCTGCGCCGCGTGCTCGAGCCAGTCGTTCGCCTGATCGCCAGCGTCCCGTCGGTTATCTACGGGTTGCTTGGGGTCCTGATCCTGGTGCCGCTGATCGGCAATCACCTGATCAGCCAGAACAGCAAGCAGTCGGTCGCCTTCATCATCTCGCTGAGCGGCTACAGCCTGCTGGCGGCGGTGCTGATCCTGACCGTGATGATCGCGCCGATCATGATCGCCGTCTTCTCCGACGGGCTGCGGTCGGTCCCGCGGGGGTGGATCGAGGGGTCGCTGGCGCTCGGGGTCAATCGCTGGCGGACGTTCTGGAAGGTCGCGGTGAGGACCGCGCGGCCGGTGCTCGTGGCGGGCACGGTTCTGGCGACGGCCCGTGCGCTGGGGGAGGCTGTGATGCTGAGCATGGTGTCCGGGTCGGTCGGGTTCGCGCCCAACCCCGCGGATGGCTTGATCTTCTTCGTCGAGCCGTCGCGACCGCTCGCGGCCACGATCATCAGGAACACCGAGGAGCTGAGCTCCCCGCCGATGAAGCACACGCTGTACGCGATCGCTGCCGTGCTCCTGTTCTCGGCCGCGATGCTGTCGTTCATCGGCTGGGCGGTCAAGCAGTCGATGAAGCGCTACGGGGTGGTCGCGTGACCATCACACCCGCGGTCGCGCCCGAGGCACCGCCGCCGGTGGCCCGTCGGCGCACCGAGTCCAGCGCATCCTGGCGCCTGAGCGACCGTCTCGGGTTGGCGTTCGCCTGGTTTCTCGGCCTGCTCTTCTGCGCGATCGCTGTGGCGATCGTGGTGTACCTGCTTGTCCAGGGGATCAAGTACGTCCGGCCGTCCCTGTTCGTGACGAGCCCGACCGCGGGCTTCACGCAGAACGACACCGGCGGCTTTCTCGATCCGCTGGTCGGGACTCTCGTGGTGGCGGTGCTGGCCATGCTGATCGCGCTGCCGGTGGGCATCTCGATCGCGGTCTGGCTGAGTGAGTACGGGCGTCCCCAGGTGCTGGCGCGCGTGGCCGAGTCCACGGTCGAGATGCTCGCCGGCGCGCCGTCTGTTGTCCTGGCGCTGTTCGGGACGCTCCTGTTCGAGAGTCCCGCGCTCGGCTTCCTCAGTCGCAGTTCCGGCGGGGTCGTGTTCGGCCGCTCGTTCTTCGCCGCGGCCGCGATGCTGTCCCTGGTCGCACTGCCGATCGTGGTGGCCAGCGTGCGCGAGGGGCTCGAGGCCATCCCGGCCCACGTGCGCGAGGCGTCCTACGCCGTGGGCAAGACCAAGTACGCGACCACCCGCCGTGTGCTCCTGCCGGCCGCGCGTCCGTCTGTCCTCACCGGCGCGATGCTCGGCGTCGGACGGGTGATCGGGGACACGGCGATCATCGTCATCCTGCTCGGCGCGACGCTGACGCTCGACAGCGCCGGATCCACCCCGATCCTGGGCACGCTCCGCGGCACCGGGAGCACGCTCACCAGCTACATCTTCGACAACGCCCCGACGGGCGAGCAGAACCAGCCCAACAAGGCCTACGCGGCCGCGTTCGTCCTGTTGATGATCGTGCTGCTGCTCAACATCGGCGTCGACATTGCCAGTCGTCGCGTCAGGAGGCTCCGGTGGAGTTGAGAAAGCCACCCCCGGTTCGCCGGCTCACGGGAGCCGAGAC
>CAWFKF010000135.1:0-69066 GCA_963816005.1 uncultured Solirubrobacteraceae bacterium
ATCGACTCCTAATGTCGAGGGCGCGCTCGGGACGGACGTGAGATGGCGGCGGGCAGGTCCTGGTCGACACCGCGTCCGTTCTCGCGCGTCCTGGCCTTGACCGGCACGCGACCTCGGCGTCCCGATGGCTGAGCAGTCGCAAGTAGCACCCGATCCAGGCGTCTGGCGAGCTGAGCTGGAGAGTGCCCCTCTTGCGCAGGAGCGGCAGAGTGGGCCGTCACTGTCGCATCGCATGGCGCAGCGAGGTCCATTGAATGGCGGACCGGACAGTCGCAGCTCGTCCCCAGCAGGCGTCTCGTAGGCGTCGGCGGAGACGCCGCATCCAGGCGAAGCGACAGTGGTGCGGCCATGGGCACCACTCTGTCGCACTCCCGTTCGCCGCAACGCGCGTCTTCTAGAAGAGCGGTGTCGCCCGCGTGCCACGCGACCTATTGCGGCCCGGGCAGTCGCTGGCGGACGCTGGGGCGCCCGTCATAGCTTCCCCAGCGGAAGCCGGTCTGGTGTGGCTCCGGCTGGAGCGGCGAGCAAGGAAGGTCGCCCGCCGGAGACTGCAGGTTGTACTCCACGGGGGCGAGGTCGTTCGGACCATCGGGATGGAACAGCGAAGCCAAGTACTGGAGCTGCCCACGTCCCGGACCCTGCTCGAACATGCCCCCGCCGTAGGCGCCGATGCCGTGGGCCCCGCAGTAGTCGTAAGCCTCGAACAGCCGCCTGACGCTGCCGAAGCGGGCGGGCTTGAGGTTGAGAATGCGGGGTGGCCATGGCAATGCCTCGATGTCGCCAACCGAGTGGATCGGCTCGTCCCACGTGATCCGGTTTCGGTGGCGGTCGAGCAGCTCGATGGTGTGGTCGGCCACGGCGGGATCCTCGATCCATGCCCCCGGCAGCTGCTCGAATACGCGACGGTAGAGGTCGGGCTCCGGGTCGATGGCCACGGTCGCGTTGCGGTAGTGACCCTTCATGTCGACCACATCGACGCAGGCGAGCGACGCCAGCTCTGCGAGAAGGTCGTCATCCCAGCTTGCGGTGGGATCGAGCTTGAAATGCAGACTCGGATCCATTCTGCGCAGTGCTCGCAGGGGGGCGAGGTTGGCGGGGTCACCGAGCCGGATCGACACCACGAAAGTGACGGGCTTGGCCACTCGCCCGACGGCATCCTGCAGCGAGAGCCCGTTTTGGCATAAGGCGAGGTCGAGCGCTGCGCTCTCGAACGCCCAACGGCGGTAGAACCGTGCGCTGTCGCGGATGGGCTCGACCGGAAAGAGGTCGGCCAGCCCCAGGAGCGTGGAGAATTCCTCAAGGGTGCGCCTCCCGCGCAGCCAAGAGAGGTCGCCCGCACGGCGGAGCTGCTCGATCTGATCGATCTGATCCCACGTGATGTCCTCGCCCTGTCCCTCGTGGCCATTCCCGGTCAGCCGGACCACGGTCGAGATCTTGGTGAATCCGCTCGAGGTGTCGCGCGCCAACGGCAGCAGCTCGCAATGTTCGATCCGAACGGGCAACTCGGCGACACGCGAGTACGTCGGATCGGCGCCGCTCGCAGCAGGGTGGCTTTCGCCCGGCGGGACAGCCATCTCGGGGCGAACGGACACAGAGCCTCAAGTCATCTTCGGGGTCACACCGATCCCTCCAATGGAAGGCGCCAGTCTACCAGCGGGTCATCGCTCGGGCCCTTGCACCGCTGGCGCCGGAGCCGTCGAGCCGCGCCTCGGGCACGCCGCGAGCGTACCGGCTTTCGGGCTTGCCGCCGGGGCGTCTTGCGCTCGGCCTACGAGGCACCAGCCTCGGCCGCGTCCTCCCAGCCGACGGTGTATCCGTGGAGGTGATCAGACAGCTTCTCCAGGCGGTGCCCGGCGGGCTCACCGCGCTCGATCAGCCGGGCGGCGCCGAAGAGGAGCGCCTCGATCGACGGATACGCTGCTGAGCTCGCCGACAGCTCATCCAGGCCGCGAGTCACGGTCGTCACGTCGTGGTCGACCTCCCAGTGATCGCTTAACTCGTCGATGCGGCGTCGAATCTCGGCGAGCTGGTCGAGGATTTCCTGTGTCCGCTTTGACGCCACTGCGTGACCTCGGTTTCCGCTCTGGTCCCTCAGCCGCTAGTCCCGCGCCGGGGTCTTCTTGCGTGATGCCCTCTGCCCTTTCGGGGAAGACGCGCGACCGGCGCTCGGGTTCTCCACGCTACCCGTTTGATCGAGGAGCGGCACTGTGGTTTCTGACCAGACATGGCGCTCCGCGTTATTTCGGGCGCTCGTGTTCCTGTCGCGGAGCGAGCGTGAGCTAATGGCGAGGTGAGGCTGTGGGGTGTACGACGACGTCGAGCCGCAGCCGCACCCGATCGTCGATCACGAGTCCGCCGGCCGCAAACGCCGAGTCCCACTCGAGACCGAAGTCCCGACGGCTAACCAGGCCGTTCGCGCGAATTCGCAGATCGCCGTTCCCGTCGACGGGCGACGCTGGTGCATCGAGCTGCAGCTCGAGCGGCCGCGAGGCGCCACGCACCGTCATCGTCCCGCGTATCGTGGGGGCGTCAGTCGGTCCCGCGGGGCGGGAGATAGCCGTGAGGGCGATCGTCGGATGCTGCTCGACGTCGAAGAAGTCCTCGGCACACAGTCGGGCGTCGCGTCTGCGGTCACCGGTGTCGACGCTCGCGACCTCAACCGTCCCGTCGATCGAGGCCACGCCCTCGCGGTCGCAGCGAATGACGCCGGTGATCTCGCGAAAGCGGCCGCGGACCTTCGTGACCTTGAGGTGACGCACCGCGAAGCCGACCGTCGAGCCCGCGGGGTCCACCTCCCACGTGCCGGGAGGGACGAGCGTGACCCTGTCCGTACCATTTAGGATCGTCATGCCGGGAAGTTTCGACACCTCTGGCTCGAGCCCCCCGCACAACACCGCAAAGAATTTGCGGGTCTTCCCGGAACGAACTGGACACGGCCGCTCCACGCGCGCCCGAACGGGGCCTACCCCTCTTCTGCATGACCAGTGAATCCGGCAGGTCCATCCGCCCGCCGTTCGCGCTTGGAATGGACGAGTTGCGTCGCGCGGCGCCGAGAGTGTTGCAATGGACGGGTAGGCCCGGCACAGCAATGTGCCGGGCCTACCCGCCCCAAGCGGCAGTGTGCCGAGGACGGTCCGGTGGGCGGCGTTGTGCAGCGGTCAGCGGCTAAGCCGGTGGTCTTGTACGGTGAGATCCGGATGCACGGTCTGCTGAGGCACGGCGAGGATCTTGGCATGTCATTGATGGCGCGATCTGCCTTGACCGAGCCGCGCAGACCTGACGGGCACGGCGAAACGGAGCCGCAGACGGCCGAGATCGCCGCATCGGCCGGGGTCGGTCAGGTGCGCGCCGGATGAGTGCCGACGCGCATGCTGGAGCGCCGGCGGTAGACGCGGGAGCGGTGAAGGCTGCTCGCGCGACGGGGATCGTTCTGATGACGCTGGCGGCGGGGCAGTTCGTCATGGCCCTGGATACGACGGTGATGAACACGGCGATCGCCACGGTGGCCAAGGACCTCGGAACGACGGTGACCGGGATCCAGACAGCGATCACGCTCTACACGCTGGTGATGGCGTCGCTGATGATCACCGGCGGGAAGATCGGTCAGATGATCGGCCGCAAGCGTGCGTTTGCGATCGGGTGCATCATCTACGCCTGTGGTTCGCTGACCACCGCGCTCTCACAGAACCTGACCGTGCTGATGATCGGCTGGTCGGGACTGGAAGGACTTGGGGCGGTTCTGATCATGCCGGCGATCGTGGCCCTGGTCGCGTCGAACTTCGGCAAGCCCGACCGTCCGCGCGCCTACGGGCTCGTCGCTGCCGCCGGTGCGATCGCGGCGGCGTTGGGACCGCTGATCGGCGGCCTGTTCACCACCTACGCCTCGTGGCGGTGGGTGTTCGCCGGAGAGGTGCTCATCGTGCTGGTGATCCTCCTCCTGACTCGCCGCATGAACGACACGCCAGCGGAGCAAGGCGCCCGGCTCGACCTCGTGGGCACGGCGCTGTCCGCGCTCGGGCTCGGTGACATCGTGCTCGGAATTCTGAAGGCCGGGACGTGGGGCTTCATACAGCCGAAGCCAGAAGCTCCCGAGTGGCTCGGGCTCTCCCCGGTGATCTGGCTCATCTTCACCGGCGGACTGGTGCTGCTCCTGTTCGTGTGGTGGGAGAACCGGCGCATCAAGCGCGGCGAGGGTGCGCTGATCGACCCGGCGATGCTGCGCAACCTGCCAGCTGCGTAGCGGAGTCATGTCGTTCCTGTTCATGTTCCTGATCCAAGCGGGGATCTTCTTCACCGTCCCGCTGTTCCTGTCGGTCGCGCTCGGGATCTCGGCGGTCGAAACCGGCGTGCGGCTGCTTCCGCTCTCGCTGTCGCTGCTCGTGTTCGCCGTCGGCGTTCCCGAAGCTGCGTCCCGACGCATCACCCCGGCGCGTCGTCCGGCTCGGATTCATCCTGCTGTTCGCCGGCCTCACTCTCTTGGTCGCCTTGCTCGACGTTGGCGTTGGGCCGGAGATCGTGACCTGGCCGCTGCTGCTCGCGGGCTCCGGGCTCGGGATGATGGCCTCCCAGCTCGGCGCCGTGACGGTGTCATCGGTGCCCGACGAGAAGAGCGGCGAGGTCGGCGGTCTCCAGAACACCGGCACCCAGCTCGGCGCCTCGATCGGCACCGCGCTCGCCGGCGCGGTGCTCATCTCCGCGATGACCGCGTCGTTCTTCACCGGTATCCAGAACAACCCCAACGTTCCCGACAGCGTCGTTTCGCAGGCACAAACGCAGCTCGCCGGCGGCGTGCCGTTCATGTCCGAGGCCGACGCCAAGGCAGCGCTCGAAAAGGCGAACGTCCCCACCGCGACCGCCGACGAGATCGTCAAGCAGAACGAAAAGAGCCAGATCGACGGACTTCGCGCCGCCGAGGCCATCCTCGCGCTCCTCGCGCTGATCGCACTCCCGTTCACCCGAGGCATCCCGACCGTCCAACCCGGCGCCCAAGCCAAGCCCAGACCATCCCCGGCATAACCGACTCAGCCGCTTCTCGGAACCCCCGCACTGCTGCTTCGGGCTACAAGCAGCAGCGCATCGCTTTCTTCCTGAGCGTCCTCACGTCAACCGCGCGCAAGATTGCCGGTTCTCGATCATTGCGAGAGCCATCTGCTCTCCAGATATTGGCTGCTGCGTTTCGTCCATTCCGGCAGTACACAGCACGCCCGTGAAAGCGCGCTCGCAGCGGCGACCGGTAGGCGAAATCGCGCTCGCCTATCCGGGTTACTTGCGGCAGCGCGGCCTGCGCTTACGCGCCCCACCCGAAGTCGTCGTACGTATCGAGCTTCTTCCAGAAGGTGACCTCGGGTTCGGCCGTGACGCCCGCTGCCTCCATCATCGGTCGAATCTGAGACTCCTGCTCTTGGAAGAACGCCTCGAAGCTCTGGCGGTCGGGCCACTCGTCGATGACCATGACCTTGCCACCCTCGTCCGAGGCGCAGAAGCGGTGCGCAATGAGGCCGTGCCGCTCGGCAGCCTGGAGCACCGCCTGCATCTTGTCCTTGTTCGCGAAGGCGAACTCCTCTAGTCCCTTCGCCTCGCCCGTTGCGTGCAAGGTCATGAAGATCGACATCTCTTCCTCCTATCCGGTTGCACGTGATTCGACCACAGCGTCCGCAGTCGAGTCAAGCCCTCTGGCCGGTGCGACCGAGACTCAGCCAGCTTTCTACCTCGCGCGCACTGCTGGTTTCCATGCGGCTAATTGCAGCAGTCACGATTCGAGATCATCGCGCTCGTCGCATTGCCGCCAAGCGACTCGTCAGCGGGTAGAACCAGCCGGGCGACTGTGGCGCACCTCACGCAAGGCGGTCCCGCCAGCGGCAAAGGATCTTCGCCCGATGGGCAACGCGGTGAAACTCATGTGGGGCCAGACCGGCCACCGTGCGCGGTACTCGACCGAGCGCCGTGTCGAACGCTTGCGCGAGCGGCTGGCCGTCGAGACCGACCCGCGCACTCGTCGGGTGATCGAGGCGCAGTTGGCTGCATTCCAGCGACCGCCGCAAGGCACCTTCGACTGACCTGGATAGGGCTGCGTCCCGACATGCCGCTATTTGGGCCTCCGAACGTGAACAAGCTGGCTGCCAAGCGTGATCTGACGGGGCTGATCAAGGCATTGGGCTACCAGCAGGACGTCGGGGTGCGCATCGGCGCGGTGGAGGCGCTCAAAGCGTTGGGTGATGCGCGCGCGGTCGAGCCGCTGATCGCCGCGCTCCAAGACGAGGACCGGGCGGTGCGCCGCCAGGCGGTGTATGCGCTCAAAGGGTTGGGTGATGCCGGTGCGGTCGAGCCGCTGATTGATGCGCTCCACGACGAGAACTCCGAGGTGCGCTGCCTGGCGGCGGGGATGCTGAAAGGGTTGGGTGATGCGCGTGCGGTCGAGCCGCTGATCGTTGCGCTCCACGACGAGAACTCCGAAGTTCGCCGCGCGGCGGTCTGGGCGCTCGAAGCATTCGGTGATGCCCGCGCGGTCGAGCCACTGATCGGCGCGCTCCACAACCACAACTCCAAGGTTCGCCGCCAGGCGGCGGACCTGCTCAGAGCGTTCGGTGATGCCCGCGCGGTTGAGCCGCTGATCGCCGCGCTCCACGACCAGAACTCCAAAGTTCGCCGCGCGGCGGCGGGGGCCCTCAACGGGTTGGGTGATGCCCGCGCGGTCGAGCCGCTGATCGACGCGCTCACAGATGAGGACGAAGATATGCGCTGCGCCGCCGCCGCGGCGCTCGGTCAGATCGGCGACGCTCGTGCCGTGGGACCCCTATGCGCGGCGCTCGCAGACGACTCCGAAGATGTGCGTGTGGCCGCCGCCCAAGCGCTCGGCGAGATCGGCGAGACCCGTGCCGTGGGACCGCTATTCGTGGCCGCCGTCGACCCGCGCGGGTATTCCACGTACACGACAAGGCGCGCGCGAGGCGCTCGTCAAGATCGGCGACGTGCCCCCCCTGTGCGCCGCCCTCACAAACAAGGACCCGCGTGTCCGCGAGATCGCCGTCGAGGCGCTCGTCGAGATCGGCGACGTGGACGCCCTGTGCGCCGCCGTCACAAGCGAGTACCCGGGAGTGCGCTGGGCTGCCTACCCGGGCCTCGTCAAGATCCGCGACCCACGTGCCGTGGAGCCCTTGTGCGTCGCCCTCACAGACTCGGGCGATTTGGATACGCGAAGCGCCGCCGCCGAGGCACTCGGTGAGATCGCCGACGCTCGTGCCGTGCGACCCCTTTGCGCCGCCCTCGCAGTCTCATCAGCGCTGGGCCCCCACGGAAACATGGCCGAGGACTCCCTAACCTGGTTCATCGTCAGCGCGCTGGACAGGATCGGCGACGCCCGCGTCGCGGGACCCCTACGCGCCCTGCGCGTCGCCCCACATGATTTTGGGTCCCAGCAGGACACCAAGGCACGCAGGCAGGCCATCGACGCGCTCAGGAAGATCGGTGGGGTACCAGATTGAGGCAAGTTCGGAGCGGGGTCAAGCACCACCGGCGGATGGTGTGGCGGACTCGGAGCCCAGCACCGAGGCACTGTCGCGTTGGGCGGTCTGGGGCGCGCCCCGGTAGTCAGCCTCGACTGGTGAGTCTTCGCCGAACGCTGCTATGACCGCATCGACGCCGCGCAGCGGCTGGGTTCCGCTCTCGGCTGAGGTGATCGCGCTGGCGGTGCGCTGGTACCTGCGGCTCGGATGCCCTTCCACGCACAGTCGAGGAACTACTCGCCGAACGCGCCGTCGCGGTGGACGAGCCTCCGCGGCCGTTCCGGACCAGCACTCTCCGAGTTCATGATCCGATGGCGGAGACTGTCGCAAGTAGCCCGAAGCAGCCGTCCGGCGCCAGCGCGATCCTCCAAGACAGGCCCCTCATGATCGCGTCCATCTGGCACCTGACACCCGACGCGTGGACCGCAATCGCAACGTGGTCTGCCTTCTTTGTTGCAATCGCCGCCGTGGCGGTTGGAGGGCGTCAGCTTTCCGAGGCCCGCCGCTTACGCAGAGCGCAGGCCCAACCGTATGTCGCGGTGTTCACGGAGGGGAGCGGTGCCGATCCTCGGCACCTTGATCTCGTAATCAAGAACTTCGGCAAGACGGCGGCGACAGACGTGCGGGTGGTGTTCTCCGAGCCTCTCGAATCCGCCGCCCTGCGCGGCCAGCCGAACCACTCGCCGATCAAGACACCGGACGTTATCCCGGTGCTCGTTCCGGGGCAGGAGTGGCGGACGTTTTGGGACTTCACGCCTGCCCGTGATGGAGCCCCTGATCTCCCTACCGAGTACACCGCAACAGTAACGTTCCGCGGCTCTGACGGAGAGCCGGTCAACGGCGAATACAGGTTCGTGATCGACTGGCGCGTCCTGATCGATCGAGGATTCATAACCGTCCTCAACCTCCACGATGCCGCGACGGCTCTACGCGAAATCAGCGAGGTGTTGCGGAAGGCGAAGTCGCACCACGGGCTTGACGTGGTTGTGCGCGACGGCGACGCGCTCGATGAGCGCAACCGGACGTACTACGCGGACAAAGAGCGACGACAGCGAGTTGAATCGGGAACGGCAACCCGACTGGAACGGCTCGCTGACCGGGCTGAGCGCGTACGCAAGAGGATTCGCGGGTGACAATCGCGTCGCTCCCTGCCCGTGGCGTCAGACCCCCTTGGAGCCAGTCGTGCAGCCGCGCCAGCGCGCCAGTCCCCGAACGCGAACTGCTCCAGCCGGTCGAGCCGCCGCCGGATCGTGTCGAAGCGCGCATGCCAGCGCTGGTTCACCCTGCTACGAGCCAACTTCGGTCGGCCGGGAGCGAGATCGTGGGCGTGGCGACGCGCGTACATGGCCGCCGCCTACGGTGTATGGCCGGGAGTCTCGGCTAACGTTGCGTAGGCCGCGAGCAGGGCGGCGCAGCCTGTCGGCCGCGTCTGCCGTGAGAGCCCGCTTCCGACCTGATCGAGCGCCTGCAAGGTCGCCCACACGATTCCGCTGTGCGCTCCCGGCTCTGCGTGCAGACGGGTTTGAGCGCGTTCAGCCCCTTGTCGAAGGACCCGACGAGCGGATCGCTCGGCGAGTGCTCGGCGGGCTGTGAGGTGGTGGCGGGCGGTCATGAGTCGCGCCCTCGTCGGCATCGTCGAGCGGTTGGCGGCGTCGAGCCGTTCGCGCTCGCGCTCCTCTTCGGCCCGCAGCGACTCCCGGTATGCCGGGTCCTAACGAGGGCAAGAGTGGACCCCTGCATGGACCCCGGCAGCCAGTCCTTGCCCCGGCCACTCAGAGACCGACGAAAAATACCTGGAAGTCCATACCTTCCTCCCAAGCCCGCCTCCGGACTTGAACCGGAAACCCCTTCATTACAAGTTGTAAGCGCGACGATTCGGTGAGGTTCGGACCGTTTCGAAAACGCCTGCTCGCGCCGACTTGAGCTTCGTGCTCGTTCGGAGGCATTCGGCTGGCGTGTTGACCCCGGTGTTGACCCCGTCAGTCGCTCCCGGTCAATGCCGAGTCGATGAACTCGGCGGAGTCGAGCGGATCGGCATGGACGTACGTGCGTAAAGCCAGCACGCCACCGTCGGCATGCCCGAGATGTGCGGCGATCTGCGCAGGCGAATACCCCTGCTTTGCCATCAGCGTTGCCAGCCCGTGCCTAAGCAGGTGCGGCGTGGCCCACGGCACGCCAGCGCGCTTCGCAGCCGGATGAAAGACCTAACGCCGGTAGTTGTGAGGATCGAGTGGCGTTCCGACGTTCGACGGGAAGAGCGGATCATCACCGTTCGCAAAGCGCGCATCAGCGCGGCGCCTTGTGAGCCGCCGCGCTGTCTGAGGCGACAGTGGGATCGTCCGCTCCCCTGACGGCGTCTTCGCTTTCGGGATAGTGAGTGCGGGTCGTCCGGCAGCGTCCCGACCAACGCCTCGCCATGTACTTGCACGTGGTGCAGCGGCGGCAATCGAGCCGCTGACCGTCAACGAGCGAACTCATCGAGACCGGTGAGGAGCCTAGCTGGTGCTCGTGGCCGACGTCCGGCAGCCAATAGGCCGGATCGATCGGCGGTTCGCGGGGCGGTGGTCCAACCCGCACGTCATCTGACGCGGCCATCGCCGACGTCCTTGACGATCCGCCTGGCTTGACACGTCCGCTCACGTCGAAGCGCTCGCCGATCCGCCGCCAGGACTCTCCAGCGGCTCGTGCAGCAACGATGTCCGCGTTGCGCATAGATCTGTCATGCGGATTTAACTTGCGCATCACGTTCGTCGCCACCCCTCAAGGCTAGGACACTTTCTGACCATCCCCTCATCTGCAATCCGCTTGACGCTGCCGCCCTCCTGCCCAAGCACGGGCGCGTCCATCGGACCACCCAGATTCGCCATCATCTCGCCCCGAGCCCCTATCCCGGACGCGGCAACACCGCGCAGCGCGTCGCTACGGCAGCTTGGAGATGAACGGGCGTAGCGCGTGTTCGAGCCGGATCATGCTGTCGATCATCGCAATCCCACGAGAGTCGTCCTCGGCAACGAGATCAACGCTGAACAGGCCCTCGCGCAGCACACGCTCGCGCGCGAGGGCGCGCACGAACTCATCGGATGTGGTCGCCGCCTTGCGTGCCTCGATCGCCTCGGCGAGACGTGCCTCACGGCTAGTCATGACGCGCCCCGACGTGCTAGAGCGGCGTGAGCAAGCGGCATGGCTAGCGCGGTGGCCACCGATCAGCCTCCGGGAGGCGAAGAGTCAGGCGTGCCGACGAGACCTGAGAGCCGATCGAAGGCATCTCCGACGTTGGCGACCGTCTGGGCTGCGGGAGTGACACCAGCCCGCGCCGCCCGGTATCCCTGCAGACTGCCGGGCGGCTGGTAGTAGCCGTCTGCGAGGATGATCGCCTCGTGCCCCTCTGGGACCTTCCTGAGGAGAACGGTGACGGGAGGCTTGTCTCCTCCGGGGGCGCTGGCCACCGTGAGCTTGCGGCCCTTCACCATCATGGTGTCCCGGTCGGGCTTGACCATGACATGTCCGGTTGTCCGCAGGGCCATCACGGCGCGCTGGAGCGCCTCTTCGGGCTCGTGGACTCCGCGCAGCATGACCGTGCGCTTCTCGGTGATCGGCTTGGGCTTCTCTAGGGGGCCGGGCAGTTCCCCGACCGCGTCCTTCAGCCTGAGCTTGGGCGTCGGCTCCTTCAACTGCCCGAGCACATCCCTCCACTTCCCGCCCCGCCCGCGCGGATGCTTCGCCTGTGAGTTCTCAGCCGTCGTCGGCGGAGCCGTACTCTCTGTCTCTTGCGAGGTCGAGGTTGCCATCGTCTCACATCCTCTCGGTTGGCACATGACGCGCGCTAGGGCAACGGGTCGGCGTGCATCAGCCCTCGACCTGCCAGCTGCCGTCCGGGTTGACCCTGACGCGCCTACTCACGGGCTGGATGACCCCGTACCCGAGGTTGACGCGACCCGTGACGATCAGCGCCGACGGATCGGATGGGTCGGGCTCGCAGACGGTGGAGTCCATCGGCGGGCTATTGGTGATCTCGTTGAATCTCCCCTCGAACCAGCGGGCGACCGTGTCCGTGTCGATGACCACGCCTGTGTTGGTGACCACCAGCGGGCTAGTGGTCTTCCGTGGCTGGGCCTTCCGTTTGCGCGGCTTGGTGTTGAGCGAACGCTCAACGCTGTAGGCGGCGTTGCTGACGGGGTGAAGCACGCGTCCCGCCTGCTTGACGGAGCGCGGGGTGGCCGCCCTGCGAACGGTGCGGACCGGGTGGGTTGCGCGACGAACGGAGCGCGGTACGAGTGCGCGGGTCAGGAATCCCATGGTCTGCTCCTCGGTCGGGGGTGGTGGCGGCCACGGGGGGGCCGCGCGCGATGGCCTCGCTCTTGGCTTTAGCGAGTTAAGTCTCTGGCCGCATCGGCTCTTCCTACCCTCACAGCTCAGGACTTGACCGCACTCGTCGGAGCCTCGGGCGACTCGACCTGGCGCTTCAACTCAGCGAGCAGGTACGGCGTTGCCCGCGGGATCGTGGATCGGAGGGTGTTCCCCGGCGTGCCAGCGATCTCCCCGGCGACCGCGTCCGCGCGGTCAGCGGCATGCCGATCGGCGTGGCGGTCAGGGCGACCGAAGCGGACCTCGTGCAAGCTGCCTTGCCCAGGAAACACGTGCAGCGCCGCGAGCACTTGCCTCTCCCGGTCGAGGGCCGCAAGCTGCGCGACGAGGGTGTCCAACGTCCCGCGTAGATCGGCCCGAATTGCGTCCACGGTCCCCCGCTGCCCGATCACCCATGTCCCCTTGTCCTTGGCGATCCCTCTCGCCAACTCGGTCACCGCGTCCCTCGCGTTCTGACGCGCCGCCCTGTGCCGCCGTTCGGCCAGCTGCAACGCCTCTTTCGCTCCATCGACGGCGCGTTTCCCCGGGAGCGCTTCCCCGGCTGCCGCCGCCGCGCGGTCGGCCGCCGCATCGACTCCCTCGGCCCGTCTGAGCCCGGCTTCCGCCGCGCGGAGTTGCGCCGAGGCCAGCTGCGCCGCATCGTGCGCACGGACCGCTTCGTCGCTCAACTCCTGAACGCGAGTGGGGACGCAGCTCAGCCCATCCGGGAGCAAGATCTCGGTCGCGCCGCCCGCGCCGAGCACGTAGCGCGGCTGCTCGGTCATCTCTGGTGTGCTGGTCTTGGGCATGTCAGCGACCTCCTCGTAGGGCGTTCAGGTGCTGCTCAGTCGTTCGTAGGTTTGGGTCCTGCGGCAGGCGGCAGGTCGTCGGGGTCCCACAGTCCCGCCTCGATGAGCGCCTCCTGCACCGCGCTGGAGTACTCGATCGTCTCGAATCGCTTGGTCGGGTCGCGCAGCCGCTCGGCATGCTCGGCGGCCGTGAGTTCCTCCACGTCCTTGAACCGCTTAATTGGGTCAGTCATGTCGCTCCCCTGGTGGTTGTTCATGTTTCGCCGCGGAGGGCGTTAGGTGGCCCGGTCAAGGCTCCTGAGGGCCCTTCCGCGCTCACGTGCTCCCACGACCGTCCAAATCGTGCAGCACTCATCCGCGCGTGGCGTTCCGTTGGCGTTCACGCCGCCCATCCGGCACACGCCCGACTCCGTCAACGCCTCCAAGCGCATCGCGCGCTTGCCATCGAGCACGTCGAACGGCGACTCGCAGTGGCAGCCCTCGTCGGAGCCCGTGGGCTTGGCGAAGTCACCGACGCGGTGAACGTCAAACGCGGCGAGCGAGTGGAAGTGGCGTCCGCATGGCGCGTGCAGGTCGTTCGGGTTGTCGTGGCCTCCCCGATCGTTAGCGCGGTGTCGTCAGTAGTCATGCTGCTCCTCCTGGGCCCTCAGCGAATTCGGGCTCTCCGGGCATGATCGGGGGTGACGACACACGAACACGCGTTTTCTTTCTGGCCCTCCGAACCGCGTCACCCGTATTCCGCCACGACGCTCGCTCGACCCCGGGATGACCCGGTGCGCACGCACGGCAAACGGCGCAACGAGAAGGGAATGGAGCAGGCAGCTCCCCGGCACGCCACGACCCCCGTCAACGCGGGCAGCGACCCCGACGCCCCCCAACGACGCCCTATGGGGCGAGTCTCGCCATGATCATCCGGATGCGCCTGCGCGCAGGCGCGGCCATCCCTGGCCGCTTGAGCACGCATCCGCTGTGCCCACGATCGCCGGGCACGGGGCCCAGCGAGCAGTCCACAACCCAGCAGCAGAGGCGCACGCGACTTCCACCCGCCGCTCCGACGACCAAAAGCCCTGCTCAGGACGGAATCTCGATCGAGAGTCACCCCCGATCATCCACGGAGCCCCCGAATTCGATGGCCGGGGACAACTGCTCCACCTCGGCGACCAGCCTCAGCAGCAGCTTGCCGAGCGTCCGCGCCTCGTCGCGAGTCAGCCGGAAACTCACATCACGTTTAGCCCCGGCCCACGTACCCGCACCGGGCCAGTCCGGCGGCATGGGCTCCCCCGGCGGGAAGTCGGTGCGCCTCGACAGGTCGAAGCCCTCGCCGTCGCAGCTGGTCCACCAGTCGCTTATTTCAACGGGCAAGGCAAGCTCCTCGGCGGTGAGTCCCTCTTCGATCGGTGGTCCGTATCCGTTGCTCATGCCGCTCCTTCGGTTGTTGTGTTCGGCATCACGTCACGCTCCTAGTTGCTGTGGTCGGGGGTGGCGCTCTCCTGCGGTCGGGCTCGGCGCCCGCCAGCGGACGGTGGACCCCGCCTCGTTCCAGAGCGTCTCGATGCTGGACGGGGCGCCGACGCCGCCGCCGCTGTTGTGTCCGCAGACGCGACACTCGTAGCTCTGGATGGCATGGCGCAGCGACGGCCGGTGACAGTGGGGACAGTTCATCCACGCCGCTTCGTCCCAGCACCACGTGGGGGAGTAGTGGTCCCCCAGCTCCCACCACGTGTCGCGCAGTCTCCCGAGGGAGTGGCCCTCCTCCGTGCTCACGAGCAGTGGCGTAGCCTCGACGATCAGCGCCTCGTCCTCCCATCCCGACGCGTCGATCTTGGCCTCGTACGTCGCCAGCGCGTCCTGCGTGAACTCGGGCTTGACTTCGACCAGCAGCGGCCGGTGGAACACCAGCACGAAGTCGGGGATGTAACCGTCGAGGTCGATCGGCGGTGCTCATGGTCGGGTGGTCCTCTCGGGTTGGTGTCCTCGGATCGCGTCAGCCGCGCCGGAGCGGCTTGCTCGCGGGCGTGACGGGATCCGTCGCGGTTTGGTGCCCTCGGGCGGCGCGAGCGCCAGCTCATCGAGCCTGAACTTCCATCGGCGGCCGACCCGCACAGCGCCGCGGACGCGACCGTCGGCGGCGGCTCTGACGAGCGTCCTCGGGGCGATGCCCAGGTGAGGGGCTGCCTCGCCTGCGTCGGACAAGCGAGGCGGCCTGACCTCGGTCGGCGAGTCAAGCTTGAGCGCGGCTCTGTACCGGGCGGCCAGCGCGGGATCCGCCTCGATCTCGGCGAGCAGGGCGTCATGGACCGACGCGCTCACGACGGGAACCCCTGACACCTGCCGCAGCGCGCATCCGATCCCGAGATCTCGACGTACGGCCCGCAGACGCATCTCGGGTGCTGGGCCTGAGCGCGGATCCGGGCGGCAGCTTGGGCGCTCCAGCGCTCCCAGTGGTCGGGAGGGAGGGTGTCGATCAGCCCGAGCGCGGCGGCTTCGGACGGGCTCATCAGCGGCTCGGGGAGCGGCGGCGTGCTCACCGGTCCGTCACCGGCTGTCCTGCCCGTTTCGCTGTACCGGGCTGTACCGGGCTTTTCTTGTACCCGAGTCTCAGCCGCTGTACCCGTGTACCGGGCTGTACAGACCCTGCGCCCGCATGCGCGCGCGTACGCGCGCGTGCGTTAGATAGCCAGGTACAAGCCGGTACAGCCCGTAGACACTGGGGATTGGTCCTCGAATAGCCCGGTACAGGTGCCGGGAAGCCGGTACAGGGCATCAGCGACTCCCGCCCCGCCACCAGTAGGTCGTGACCTTGGGGTGCCGAGCCTCGGCTCGTGGCAGGTCGGGCTCCCAGGCCTGAAGCTCGTGGTGAATCCAGCCGATCTCGCTCATCCGCGCGGTCAGGACGGCGTACTCGACCGTGATGCGTCGGTGCTTGCGGAGGTGGTCGGCGAGATCCTGAACGCCGAGGTACCGATGACCCGTGTCCAGGTCGGTCAGGATCAGCGGAGCCCGCCAGCGCTCGACCGGCTGACCTTCGGCGTCAGAGTCCGGGCGGTAGTTCCGCATGTCGAGCACCGTGAGGAACTTCGACGCTGGCTCGCCGAGGTGGCCTTCAAGTTCGATCGCGATGCGCTCGAAGCCGTCGAGCCAGCCATACGCCTCGTCGCGCATGTCGATCCTCCCGAACGTCTCGGCCGCGTTCACAAGGTGCTTGTAGACCTCCATCGACTGCTGCTTGGTGAGCGGCTTCTCGGGCCGGGATAGCCCGGTGACGGCCAACACCGGGAACAGCAGGTCGTCGGCCTTGAGCATGTCCCTCTGACGTTCCCAGCGAATTGTCACGCCGCTCTCGGTCCGCGCCGATAGTGGCGTGCCCGGGTGCTCGGACTCGCGCCACGCATGGATAAGCGGATCGTCCGCACGCATCCCAAGGGTCGCGGTCGCCTCGATCAGCGCCGCCTTGGCGCTCACCTTGGCGTGCTCGCGTCGGCGCTCCCGCTCGGCGATGTCGCTGCCGGTCAGCCAGCTGGCGAGCGCCTCGATCCTTCCTGGCTCCGGTGGCGGGTCCTGCTCGCACGTCACCGCGAAATGCGTCTAGAGGTGCGCGAGGATCACCCGCTCGTCGGTCACGCCCGCGCGCACCAGCCACACTCCGAAGTCCTTGAGGTGGTTGTGCCGCTGTCCGTGCGGGACGAGTTCGTCAGGGTCGCGCGGTGCGGCCGCCGCCGTCTTCTCGGGCCGCTGGACGAGCGTCTCGGGCACCGGCTGCAGCTTCACGTCCCACGGTCGAGCACCGTTTCGCCATTCGTATGCGACACCGCTGGCATGGCGGCTGCCAGGGAGGAGCACGTAGGCGCGGTCGCCTCGTATCTCGACACCGGCGGCTCCGGTCTTGCCGGTGCGGGTGCCGGGAGCGCAGTACACGTGAGCGCCACGCACACCCGCGAGGTCGCCTTCGAGCGTCTCGCCCGTCCAGACGATCGGGCGGTCCAGCAGGTCGTAGTCGGCGAGGATCTCGGACGGGTCGGCTCCGGCCTTCGAGTCGATGTCGATCGCCGACACGTGCGTGCCGCAGGCAAGCGCCCAGTTCGCGTCCGGCCACTTGTCGTTCCAGGTGAGCAGGACGCGCTCATCGGCGCTCGCGTCCTTGAGCCCGTTCGCGGTGCGAGGATGTTTGCCGGGGCTGTCGCAGGCCGCCCCCTTCCTGCACGAGCAGCGACCGTCAGCGACGGTGTGGAGCGGCAGCACCGGCAACCCGTGCTCCGCGAAGTCGCGCGCCGACTCGAACGCGGTGGTGGCGGTGGCGGTCACGAGCGCCGCTCCCGATATGCCGCCTGCCTGCAGCGAGGGGAGCAGTAGCGAGCGTCGGCGCGTTTCGGCGCGAAGTTCCGGCCGCAGCGCTCGCACGCCACGGCGAGGATGATGGTCCTGCCGCCGCAGCGCTCACAGTGCTCGACCGTTACGTGTGTGACGGCTACGGGCTTCGCGCGTGACGCTTGACCCGTCACGCGGAGGTCGCTGATCCCGGCGGCCAGACGGGCTTTCGCGGCCCTCAGGGCGGCGTCGGTCACGACATTTCCTTGAGGCCGGGCGACATGACGCTCATGCCGATGTGGTCGTCTTCGTTGCTATCGTCCATCTGGAGTGAAGTTCCTCCATCCCCAGGCCCGGCCAAGGCCTGGGGATTGGTCGTTTTTAGGGGGTGGCTTCGAGCCCGTCGAGGGTGGCTTCGAGCCGAAGCAGGACGCGGCTCCGCCTCGGCCGGAGGCCAAGTTCAAGTTGGGCGAGGCTGGCCTCTGAACAGCTTGCGAGCGCGGCAAGCTCGCGGCGGGACAGCCACAGCGCCTCGCGGCGCTGGCGCAGGGTGAGGGTGCTGGCGGTGGTGACTGACAAGTGGGATTCCTCGGTCTGGCTGGGGTCTTGCTGGGGCATGAACTAGCAAAACCGTATAGCACTGGGCGGAGCCCCCTACGAGACGAAGTCCCTGCAAACACACATCTTTAGCTAGTGGAGACGACCCGTAACGCGCGCATCCGGGACACGGAGCGCGGGTGCCGCCGACGGCACCTTTCAGCCGGTCGCCGACCGCTGTGCGGGCAATTTCGCCCAGCCGCCGACCGCTGCGCGGGCGTGGGAACCGGATAGGAACGGCCCAGCTACCGCGAGCGTGCCCGAGCGTGCCTCAGATCGGCTCGAACCCCAGCGGGTCCAGGGGCTTCGCGCACTTTCGCGACAGTTCGCGCCACGTCATTCCGCTACATCTGGGCGGTGCTCCCGACCAAGAATCCGAACACCGATGTCGAGAGGTTCTTCGATTGGGTGCGCACGAGCAAGGCGGCCGGCAAGATCATCGCCTCCGCCGGCGCGGTGCCTGCGTTCAACAAGAGCTAGGCAGTCCTTTGGGGCCGAGCGGTGGATGACGACCTCCTCGTCGAGACGGGATCAGGGTGGAGCCAGGATCAGCGCGCCGAGTTTGTGCTCGGCGCGCTGGTCTGCGTCGTGGTCGCGCTGCTGCTGGCGATGTTCCTGTTCGTGTTCCGCGAGGCATGGCCATCGTTCGCGCACAACGGCCTGGGATGGTTCGGCCCCGGCGGCAACGTCGACAACCAGATCCAGGCCATCTTCACCTCGGGCGATCTGGGCGGTACGCCGGTCTACACATTCCACGCCTGGCCGCTGCTGTGGAGCACCGTGCTGATCACCGGTGCGGCGGTCGTGATCGCGTTCGTGTGCTCGCTGTTCATCGCGGTGTTCATCGTCGAGTTCGCGCCGGACTGGCTGCGCCGCGTGCTCGAGCCAGTCGTTCGCCTGATCGCCAGCGTCCCGTCGGTTATCTACGGGTTGCTTGGGGTCCTGATCCTGGTGCCGCTGATCGGCAATCACCTGATCAGCCAGAACAGCAAGCAGTCGGTCGCCTTCATCATCTCGCTGAGCGGCTACAGCCTGCTGGCGGCGGTGCTGATCCTGACCGTGATGATCGCGCCGATCATGATCGCCGTCTTCTCCGACGGGCTGCGGTCGGTCCCGCGGGGGTGGATCGAGGGGTCGCTGGCGCTCGGGGTCAATCGCTGGCGGACGTTCTGGAAGGTCGCGGTGAGGACCGCGCGGCCGGTGCTCGTGGCGGGCACGGTTCTGGCGACGGCCCGTGCGCTGGGGGAGGCTGTGATGCTGAGCATGGTGTCCGGGTCGGTCGGGTTCGCGCCCAACCCCGCGGATGGCTTGATCTTCTTCGTCGAGCCGTCGCGACCGCTCGCGGCCACGATCATCAGGAACACCGAGGAGCTGAGCTCCCCGCCGATGAAGCACACGCTGTACGCGATCGCTGCCGTGCTCCTGTTCTCGGCCGCGATGCTGTCGTTCATCGGCTGGGCGGTCAAGCAGTCGATGAAGCGCTACGGGGTGGTCGCGTGACCATCACACCCGCGGTCGCGCCCGAGGCACCGCCGCCGGTGGCCCGTCGGCGCACCGAGTCCAGCGCATCCTGGCGCCTGAGCGACCGTCTCGGGTTGGCGTTCGCCTGGTTTCTCGGCCTGCTCTTCTGCGCGATCGCTGTGGCGATCGTGGTGTACCTGCTTGTCCAGGGGATCAAGTACGTCCGGCCGTCCCTGTTCGTGACGAGCCCGACCGCGGGCTTCACGCAGAACGACACCGGCGGCTTTCTCGATCCGCTGGTCGGGACTCTCGTGGTGGCGGTGCTGGCCATGCTGATCGCGCTGCCGGTGGGCATCTCGATCGCGGTCTGGCTGAGTGAGTACGGGCGTCCCCAGGTGCTGGCGCGCGTGGCCGAGTCCACGGTCGAGATGCTCGCCGGCGCGCCGTCTGTTGTCCTGGCGCTGTTCGGGACGCTCCTGTTCGAGAGTCCCGCGCTCGGCTTCCTCAGTCGCAGTTCCGGCGGGGTCGTGTTCGGCCGCTCGTTCTTCGCCGCGGCCGCGATGCTGTCCCTGGTCGCACTGCCGATCGTGGTGGCCAGCGTGCGCGAGGGGCTCGAGGCCATCCCGGCCCACGTGCGCGAGGCGTCCTACGCCGTGGGCAAGACCAAGTACGCGACCACCCGCCGTGTGCTCCTGCCGGCCGCGCGTCCGTCTGTCCTCACCGGCGCGATGCTCGGCGTCGGACGGGTGATCGGGGACACGGCGATCATCGTCATCCTGCTCGGCGCGACGCTGACGCTCGACAGCGCCGGATCCACCCCGATCCTGGGCACGCTCCGCGGCACCGGGAGCACGCTCACCAGCTACATCTTCGACAACGCCCCGACGGGCGAGCAGAACCAGCCCAACAAGGCCTACGCGGCCGCGTTCGTCCTGTTGATGATCGTGCTGCTGCTCAACATCGGCGTCGACATTGCCAGTCGTCGCGTCAGGAGGCTCCGGTGGAGTTGAGAAAGCCACCCCCGGTTCGCCGGCTCACGGGAGCCGAGACTCCCGGCGACGCGGCTGCGGGGCAGGCCCGGCTTGGCGCCCCGCCGGCGCCTGGCCTGAACGGCGCCGAGTCGACTGGCAACGGTCACCATGGGTCGCCGGGATTCGTCACCGCGCGCAGGCGCGTCGCTCCGGCGTCGCTGGCGATCGACCGTATGCAGGTCGAGGGTCTGTCGGTCTCCTACGGTTCCAAACCGGCCGTCAACTCGGTCTCGGTGCCGATCCGGCAGGGCGAGGTGCTGGCCCTGATCGGCCCGTCGGGCTGCGGCAAGACGACGCTGCTGCGTTCGCTCAACCGCCTCACCGAGTTGACCCGGACGGCCTCGCTCAGCGGCCGCATCAGCCTGGACGGCGTCGACATCGCGAGCATGGAGCCGACCGCGCTCCGGCGTCGCGTGACAATGGTGTTCCAGCAGCCGAACCCGTTTCCGATGAGCGTGTTCGACAACGTGGCCTACGTGCTGCGCGAGCAGGCCTCGCGCCGGCCGCGGCGCAACGCCGTTCGCGGTGCCGTGCGTGAGGCGCTTGCCCGCGCCGGACTGCTCGACGAGGTGGCCGATAACCTCGACCATCCCGCGCTGCGACTGTCCGGCGGTCAGCAACAGCGGCTCTGCATCGCCCGGGCGCTGGCGGCGAACCCTGAGGTGCTGCTGCTCGATGAGCCCTGCTCGGCCCTCGATCCGCAGTCGACACGGGTGATCGAGGAGCTGATCGTGAAGCTCCGGGAGGACGTGGCGATTGTGATCGTGACCCACAATCTCCAGCAGGCGTACCGGATCGCCGATTACGTCGCGTTCATGTACCTCGGGGAACTCGTCGAGTACGGCAGCGCACAGACGATCTTCACCGCACCGCGCGAGCAGCGGACCAAGGAGTACGTGAGCGGTGCGTTTGGTTAGGGCACAGGTCGGCGGCCTGGCCTCCGTGCTCGCGCTCGGCACGCTGAGCGGCTGTGTGACGACCCAGCAGAAGAGCGCACGCGCGCAGCTGATCGCGGACCGGACGTTGGCGAGCCGAGAGGCCGTTCACGTGACTCACCTGAACCCGTACGTCCACGTCGCCGGTCTGGCCCTCGTCCGGAGCCCTCACGGGACTGCCCTCGTCGTGCGGCTGCACAACAGATCGGCGCACGCACTGACCGATCTGCCGATCTCCGTGGGCGTGCTCACGCGGCGCGGGATGCGGACGTATCTCAACCGCCAGGCGGGCATCGACTATTTCGATGCCCACGTGCCGGCGGTGGCGGCGAAGTCAACGGCCACCTGGGTGTTCACCAGTGGCCGGCGCGTGGACGGTGGCTCCGCGTTGTTCGCCGACGTGGGCATCGCTCGCTCGCCCGCCTCGGAGCCGCTGTCGACGCTGCCGACGATCGAGGTGTCGCGGGCGCCCGAATCCTTGGCCGACGGATTGCGCGGGGTGTTCCGGCTGGCGGTCGCCAACACCTCCGACGTGCCCCAGTACGGCCTGCAGGTGTACGCGGTGGCGGTCCGGGGTGGCCGCTACGTCGGCGCCGGACGCACAGGCATCGACCTCGCCGGCGGCGACCGCAGGACGCTCGAGCTGACGCTGCTCGGCAACCCGACGCGGGCGAGCATCAGCCTTGACGCCCTGCCCACGATCTTCAAATAGGAGGCCAGGCATGGACACGGTACGAACAGACCCCGCGGCGCCACCGGTCCCGGCCGCACGTGCGGCGCCGGCGTCCCCCGCTCCGGACACGCAGGAGTTTGGTGCCTGCGATCAGTGCGGCGCTCCGGTCGATGACCGACAGCGCTATTGCGTGTCCTGCGGTGTGCGACGCAAGCACGTCTACGACCCGGCGGCCCGGTACATGGCGACGGCCACAAGCCGCTCCCGCTCCGCCGCGCGCGCTGCCCACGGCCCCACCGGCGCCCGCCGGCAGATCACGCCGGGCCTGGGGACCGCTGCCGTCCTCGTCGCGATCCCGCTCGCCGTGGGCCTGGGCGTGCTCGTGGGACGCTCGGGCAACGGCGGCGACGACAAGTTGCTCGCGGCGCTCCGCGCTCAGAAGCCGCTGGTCCTAACAACGGGTGGAGGGGGCGCCGCGACCGCTCCCGCCGATGTGGCCGCGGCGACGAACACGAGCGCCGCGCTCACGAGCGACTTCTCGCTGCAGAGCGGGTACGCAGTGGAGTTGCAGGTCCTGCCCGCCCGGCTCACCGACCAGGGATCGGTGAGCCGGGCGGAGGCGCATCTCCGCTCGCGGGGCGCGGGGTCATTCGGGCTGATCACGCAGACCGACTTCCGGATCACGCCGAGCCCGCCCCGCGGCGCGTACGTGATCTACTCGGGCCAGTACACGACGAGCGCCGCCGCCGACCAGGCGCTCGCCAAGCTGAAGCCCCGGTTCCCCGCCGCCAAGGTGATCTCTGTGCAATCGGCCTCCGGCGGCTCGGGCGGCAAGGTGCTCAACACGACCGCCTACGGCAGCGCCACGCAGGTGACGGGCTACAAGCCCACTCCGGCGGCGATCGCGATCAGCAAGCAGGCGATCAACAAGACCGCGCACGAGATCGGCAACAACTATGTGCAGGCTCAGAAGGGCCTGCCGGATCAGACGGTGCTCCCGTGAGACTGCGCTCGCGTCGCTCACGCACCACATCGGCGCCATCGGCCGCGGTGACCGATCCGGAGCTCGCCGCCCAACGGGATCGGCTCACCGAGCGCTTCGCGATCATGCAGTCCGAGCTCGGCGGCCTGTTCTACGAGATGGCGATTCGTGATGCGATCAGCATGGGGGTGCTGATCCCCAGGGCGGCCGAGCTCCAGCGCGTCGACGCCGAACTGGGCCAGGTCGAGCACCTGATCGAGACCGGCGATGCGGGCATCGGCGGCCACTGCCCGGCCTGCGGTGCGGTGTACGCCCATGGTGCGGCGTACTGCGCCCAATGCGCCCATCCCCTGACGGCCCCGTGATTCGGTCGCTGCGCTCGGTCGGCCTGACCCGGTCGCAGCTCGCCGCGATCGCGGCCGCGTCGGCGGTCGCGACGGCGCTGATCATCGCCTCGGCGATGGGACGCACCGGAGCCCAGTCCGCTGTGCTCGCCGCGCTGCAGCGCAGGATCGTCGTCCACGCGACCCGCTCGGGCGCCGTCGCTTCGGCCCTCAGCGCGCGCGATGCCGGCGGCGCCGCCACGGACGCCGGCACGAGCCCGATGCAGAACGCGTCCTCGACGCCGGCGCCGGACTCAAGCGCATCGTCTGCCGCTTCGAGCTCGTCGGCAGGGGGGACCGGACCGGACAGCACGGCAGCGACGGGCAGCAGCGCCCCCATCAGCACGGGCGCAACCACCGCACCGGCTCCTGCCACGCCGGCCGCTCCGACGCCATCCAAGGCCAAGCACGTGTTCGTGATCGCGGTCTCGACCACCGACTTTCAAGCGGCCTTCGGGCGAGACTCCGTCGCGACCTACCTCGATCGCACGTTGCGGCCGCTCGGCACGCTCCTGTCCGGCTACCACACGCTGGGAGACGCCCAGCTGCCTGACTACATCGCGATGACGAGCGGACAGGCGCCCAACGCTGACACCGAGCGCGGCTGCGCCACCTATTCCGAGTTCGCCCCCACGGCGAAGCCGGCCGCCGACGGCCAGGTTCCGGGCACGGGCTGCGTCTATCCCAACACGATGCTGACAATCGGCGACCAGGTGACGAGCTCGGCGCTGCGTTGGAAGGCATACATCGAGGACATGGGCAGCGCCCCGTGCCGCCACCCCAACTCGAACACGCTCGACCCCACCCAGCTCGCCGCTGCAGCTGATCAGTACGCGACCGCTCACAACCCGTTCGTGTACTACCACTCGCTGCTCGATCTCGGCGACTGCATGACCGATGACGTCGCTCTGGACCAGCTTCCCGCAGACCTGAAGAGCGCGGCCGAGACACCCAGCTACAGCTTCCTCGCTCCGGGTCGGTGCGAGGACGTCACGGCGCTCACGTGCCCGGGCGGTCAGCCCGGCGGGCTGCGCGCCACCGACGCCTTTCTCGCCCAGTGGGTGCCCCTGATTCTCCATTGCGCGGCCTACCGCCACGACGGCGCCCTGATCATTGCGTTCACGGCGGCCAGGTCGCCGTCACCGGCCCACAGCAGCCCGGTGCGGACCGGAGCGCTCGTGATTTCGCGCTTCGCCAAGGCCGGCGCGATCATTCGAACCGCGTACGACCCCTATTCGGTGCTGCGCTCGGTGGAGGATCTGCTCGGCTTCACGCCGCTTGCGCACGCCGCTCACGCCTCCTCGTTCGCAACGTCGGCGCTGCGCGCTGCGGTGCGCTGAGCCTGCTATCCGGCGTCTGCTGTGACTCCCTGGCTTCGGCTTCGGCTGTCGCCCAGCGCAGACGCTCGATCAGCTGCGTGGCGTGGTGTCGCTGGCGAGATTGACGGCGACGACGCGTTCGCTGAGAGTCCACCGGCGGGGTTCGCCATCAGCGTCAACTGCCTTTACGGTGATTCTCGGCATCGGATGACCTTCCGAGTCGACCTCGACCCCGTACGCTGCGCCGCATGAGTCGCTACGGAAAGCGCCCCGAGCTGATCGTGCACGAGGAGGAGCCATTCAACGCCGAGACCGGGCTCGCCGCCCTGGCCGAGGGTCCGCTGACCGCCACGGACGCGTTCTACGTGCGGGGACACGGCGCGGTGCCGGAGATCGATCCGGTGACGTGGCGGCTGCGTGTGCACGGGACCGTCGAGCGGGAGCTGCACCTGTCCCTCGCCACCTTGCGCGAGGTTCTGCCGGAGCGCGAGATCACCGCGACGCTGCAGTGTGCGGGCAACCGGCGCGCCGGCCTGGTCGCGATCCGTGACATCCCGGGCGAGGCGCCGTGGGGGCCCGGCGCGACCGGCACGGCGACGTGGACGGGCGTGGCGCTGGCCGACGTGCTCGCGCTCGCCAAGCCACGGCCCGAGGCCGCGCACGTCGGCTTTGACGGTGCCGATCTCTGTCCCGAGGCCAGGCCCGCCCAGCGCTTCGGTGGCTCGATCCCGCTCGACAAGGCGAGTCGCCGCGAGGTTCTGCTCGCGTGGGGGATGAACGGCGAACCGCTCCCGGCCGTCCACGGCGCGCCGCTCCGCGTGGTCGTCCCCGGTTACATCGGCGCGCGCAGCGTGAAGTGGCTCGAGCGGATCGAGGTCCGGACCAGGCCGTGGCAGGGGTACTTTCAGCACGTCGTCTACCGCCTGTTGCCCGAGGATGCGGTGCCGGCCCCGGGCGCGGGAATGTCGCTCGGCTTGGTCGCGCTCAACTCCGATGTGCTGTCTCCGGCCGACGGCGAGACGGTCGCGGCCGGCCCCGTCGACGTGAGTGGCTACGCGTTTGCCGGCGGGGATCGTCACGTCGGGCGGGTCGATGTCTCGATCGACAGCGGCGCGAGCTGGGCGCAGGCGGAGCTGCTCGAGGACCTCGGGCGGTGGGCCTGGCGGCATTGGCGAATCACCGTCGAACTGCCGCCCGGAGACCGCGAGATCCTCGTCCGGGCCTGGGACTCCTCGGCCGCGACCCAGCCTGAGGACGAGGCGGCGCTGTGGAACCCGAAGGGATACGTGAACAACGCCCGCCCGCGGATCCGGGTGCGGGCCGTGACCGGGTGAGCCGAGCGGCCGCTCGGAACGCGGCACTCGGCGGACCCTTCACGCAGGCGAGCGCCCGAGCGTGTCAAGGGTTTCCTGCCGAAATGCGGCTAACCCGCAGATGAAGGGGGTGAGGTCTGGTCCTGCACTGTGCACTGGAGTCACCGGTTGCGACGACATCCCAGACCGGGATCACAGAGCCCGATTCCCCAATCAGATCGAACGGCCCCCGCCAGCCCTCGCGTTCACGGGCCGCTATAGGCGTCCGGGATCGATGCGCTCGCTTTCGCGGCGGCAATCTGGGCCAGCAGCTGAGACGAGCTGGTCCCGCTGGTCACCCCGAGCCGCGGCAGGCGGAAGCGATCCTGCTGTGGGGTCGCCCATCCCGGGATGACCGTCGTCGCGCCCACATACCCGGCCGCGCGGACGGCGGCCACCACAGTCGGGTTGTAGTGGCCCAACGGGTAGCTGAACCAGTTCACGGGGACCCCGTACCGGCTGCGCAGCGTCTGCCGTGAGGTGGCGACCTCGTCCTGAAGACTGGTGGGATCAACCGTGGTCAGGTCGGTGCCGCTGGTCCCCTGCGTATCGAGCTCCCAGCCGGCACCGATCAATCCGCGAACCTGCGCGTCCGTCAAGCCTCCGTCCGAGGGCGGAAGGCCGCTCAGCTGAAGGTTCTCGACCCCAGCCCAGCCGAGCCGCTTCAGGATCGGTGCTGCGTTTGTGAATTGCGATGCGTAGCCGACGTCGAAGGTGATCACGATTGGCTTCCCCGTCCCGAGCGAAACCCCGTGCGTCCAGGACGCCTCGAGCTGGTCGAGCGTCACGGCACGCCAACCGGCGGCCTTCAGCGCGTCCATCTGGGCGGAGAATTCGTCGGCGGGGACGTAGAGGCTCGGGGACGCCGCGCCCGGTGGCGGCACGTTGATGACGTGATACATCAGGATCGGCACCGCCGCGGTCGCGGCTGTGCCGGTGGCACTGGCGGTGGATGTGCCCCCGGCCCCGTGTCGCGCCGACGCCTCCGGGTTCTGCCTCGAAGAGCGGGAGCCCGAGGTGGACCCGAGCACCACCGCCACGACGACCGCAGCGAACAAGATCAGCGACCCGACCGCGGCGACCCGGTTGCGCCGCACACGCCGGTGACGCTTTCGCGCCCGCGCGAGACGATCGGCCTGTCCGTCCGGGAGGCTCATGTCGCCGCGACCCTACACGGCCGCACCCGGAGTCACCCGTCCGTCTGCTCCTGCTCGAACGGGTCGGGCGCGGCGCCCCTGGGTGCCTGGGCCTCCAGCGCGTGCTTGACCTCGAGCAGCGCCTGGCGTTGCCGCTTACTGACGGGCGGGAGCCGGGGATCGATCTCCATCAGCGTGTGCACGATCACCGATGCGGCGCCGATCCGCCCGAACCACTTCCGATCGGCTGGGATCACGTACCACGGCGCCGACTCGGTGCTCGTGTGCGAGAGCATCTCCGAGAACGCCTCCTGGTACTCGTCCCACCGCTCGCGCTCCCTGACGTCGGCGTCCGAGAATTTCCAGTTGTGGTCAGGCAGGTCGAGCCGGCGCAGGAAACGCATCCGCTGCTCCTCCTTGGAGAGGTTGAGGAACAGCTTCACGACCCGGATCCCGTTGTCGCTCAGGTAGCGCTCCCAGTCGTTGATCTCGCGATAGCGCCGCTGCCAGACATCGCCTTTCTTGACCGGCTCAGGGAGCCGCTGTCGGTCGAGGTTCTCCGGGTGCACCCGTACGACGAGCACCTCCTCGTAATGGGAACGGTTGAAGATCCCGATCTCACCGCGCCCGGGCAGCCGCTGCGCGTAGCGCCACAGGAAGTCGTGGTTGAGCTCCTCGGCCGAGGGCACCTTGAAGCTGTGGACGGCGACGCCCTGTGGGTTGACGCCGCTCATCACGTGCCGAATCGTTCCGTCCTTCCCCGCCGCATCGAGCGCCTGCAGCACGACCAGCACACCCCAGGTGTCCTGCGCCGCCAACCGCGCCTGGTATTCCGAGAGCAACTGCACGCCCTCGGCGAGCATCGCGACGCCGTGCTTCTTCTTCACCCGGGCCTTGAATGCCGGATCGAAATCTCGCGTGAGCTTGACCGTTGCACCCGGCTCCACGCGGAACGGCTCGATGAACTCCGCCAGCCGCTGCTGTCGCTTGTCAGCCATCGCCTGCTCCATTCATCGTGGCAGCAGCACACTCACCGCACTTCCCCGAGTGTGATTTGTGGACGGCAGATCGCTGGTCAGAGGCCTTTCTCCGCCGTGATCCTGCCGGAGTCGACGGCGGCGCTCAGCGCTTGGTAGTCCTTTTCGTTCTGCTCGGCGTAGGCCTTCGAGAACTCGACGATCGCGCGGTCGAAGGTGTCGCTGTTGCCGAGGTAGGAGGCGATCGCGATCCGGTCACCGCTGCGCGCGTGCGCCCGGGCGAGCGTCCAGCCGCACAGCTTGCCGTAGGTGGCCAGCCCCTTGGGGACCATCTGCTCGATCTCCGCCGACCCCTTCCAGTCCTTGAGCTGGCGGCCGTAGAAGTCGCGCGCCTTGCCGTCAAGCCCAGAGTCGATGTGCAGCCAGCCGAGGAAGATGTCCGAGCTGGCTTGCATCAACCGCTGACCGACGACCACGCGCTCGCCGTGGTTTGAGAACTCGCTCGGCCCGACGAACTCCTCGAGCACCGAGGCCTCGGCCTCCTTCATCTGCAGGAACAAGGGGTCCTGTCCATCGCGGCCCAGCATCAACGCGATCCACGCCCGCGTGCCGACGCTCCCCACGCCGACCACCTTGCGCGCGAAGTCGGTCAGCTGGAACTGCTCCAGCAGCACCCGCCGGTCGAATTCCAACGATTCGCGGTACGTGCGCAGCGTCCGGTGGAGCTCGTCGAACATCGCGTCGCGACTCTCGCCCTGCACGAGCTGATCGATCGGCACGATCAGCGGCGACTCATCGACGATCCGCGCCTGCCCGTCGACAACATGGGTCAGCTTCGCGAACGCGGTCATGCTGTCCTTCGTGCGCGCCTTCGCGAGGTTCTTCTCCGTTCGCTTCACCATCTTCGGCTTGAACTGCGCCGCGTAGTCCTGGAGCACGTCCTCGATGTCCAGGTGCGCGTACCAGACGTCGAGGTTCTTCTTCCCGGCGAACTCAGCCATCGCGGTGCGGTACTGGGCGACCGTGTCGAGCACGATCTGGTCCTGGTCTTTGGGCCGAAAATCATTGGAGCGCGCCGCGATCAGCATGCTCACGGCCAGGCGCTTGACGTCCCACTCCCACGGCCCGGGCAGCGTCTCGTCGAAGTCGTTGACATCGAACACGAGCTTGCGCTCCGGCGAGGCGAACACGCCGAAGTTCGACAGGTGGGCATCTCCGCAGCACTGCACCGTCAGCCCCGACCGGGGCGTCCCGGCGAGGTCTTGGGCCATGATCAGCGCGGCACCGCGATAGAACGTGAACGGCGAGACGAGCATCCGCCCGTAGCGAATCGGCACCAGCTCCGGCACGCGCGTCTTCGCCTGGCGCTCCAGCAACGCGACCGGATCGGGGCGATCGGGCATCGGCTCGAACACCGCATGACCGGCGCGCGGCACCTCCTTGCGCGCGGCCTTGCCACGCGCAACCCGCTCCGCCACCGACAGGTGCGGAACCCCCGCCGCCCCCGCGCCCGGCTTCCCCGCCGCCCGGGTGCCCTTCCCGGGGGTGGCCTTCCTCCTGGTGCTCCGGGTGGTGGTCGGCATGGTCATCGCCTCTCCTCGCCTGAGATCGGAACTAACTCAGTCAGCCTCGCACAGCGACCGACACTTCACGATGGTGTAGGCACCACTCTCCGGGGGCCGCGTCCGAGGAGGGGATGGAGAGACGCGCTGGATGGTCGTTGAGATCGGCGAGCCTCACCACGCCCCTGACGTCTCGGGCGTGACGAGCGCGTCCCGCGCATAGGCACCGGGTCACCGCAGACCCCACGATCATCGAGCTCGGGCGTACCGCACCGCGGCGTTGGCGCATTCGCAGATCCGTATTTCTTCCCGCACGGGCGTGTGCAGCACGCGGACGATCGTGGGATGCACACGCGCACTGCCCCGGCGCACGAATATGCTCGGGGAGACGTTTGGATTCACGCCAGATGCGGGTGCGCACGATCGCGCGCGAGCGCGTTGCTGCCAGACACCGGAACCAGCACGAGGAGACGAGATGAAAGCGACCGCGACGACGACCAGCACGCCACTCCGCTCGCGTCCGGCCTGGCGGGCTCTCGAGCGCCACTACGCCGAGGTCCGCGGGCTTCACCTGCGCGACATGTTCGCCGGCGACCCCGGCCGCGGCGAGCGGCTCGTCGCCGAGGGCGCGGGGCTGTACCTCGACTACTCGAAGAACCGAATCACGGACGAGACGATCACGTTGCTGGTGGCGCTGGCCGAGGAGTGTGGTCTGCGCGAGCGGACCGAGGCCATGTTCCGGGGCGAGCGGATCAACGTCACGGAGGACCGCGCTGTGCTGCACGTCGCGCTGCGTATGCCGAAAGGCGAGCCGCTGACCGCGGAAGGCGTCGACGTCGTGGCCGAGGTGCACGCCGTGCTCGATCGCATGTCCGCGTTTGCCGATCGGGTCCGCTCGGGCGAATGGAAGGGCCACACCGGGAAGCCGATTCGCAATGTGGTCAACATCGGCATCGGCGGCTCGGACCTGGGTCCGGTGATGGCGTATGAAGCGCTGCGTCACTACACGAAACGCGACCTGGTGTTCCGGTTCGTCTCGAACGTCGACTCGACCGACTTCGCCGAGGCGACGCGTGACCTCGATCCTGAGCAGACGTTGTTCATCGTCTCCTCCAAGACGTTCACGACGCTCGAGACGATGACCAACGCCCGGACCGCGCGCGAGTGGACCCTGGCCGCGCTCGGCGACGAGTCCGCGATCGCCAAGCATTTCGTCGCCGTCTCCACCAACGCGGAGGCGGTGTCCGAGTTCGGGATCGACACCGACAACATGTTCGGCTTCTGGGACTGGGTGGGCGGTCGCTACTCGATGGACTCGGCGATCGGCCTCTCGACCATGATCGCCGTCGGGCCCGATGGCTTCCGCGAGATGCTCGCCGGCTTCCACGCCATGGACGTTCACTTCCGGACCACGCCGTTTGCGCGGAACCTGCCGGTCCTGATGGGACTGCTGGACGTCTGGTACGGCGACTTCTTCGGCGCGCAGACGGTTGCCGTCCTGCCCTACAGCCAGTACCTGAAGCGCTTCCCCGCGTACCTGCAGCAGCTCACCATGGAGTCCAACGGCAAGCACGTCACCCTGGATGGGTTTCCCGTCGACTACCAGACCGGCGCGGTCCTCTGGGGCGAGCCGGGCACGAACGGCCAGCACAGCTTCTACCAGCTGATCCACCAGGGCACGGAGCTGATCCCCGCCGACCTGATCGGCTTCGGCAAGAACCTGAACCCGATCCGCGACCACCACGACCTGCTCATGTCGAACGTGTTCGCGCAGGCGGAGGCGCTGGCCTTCGGCAAGATCGAGGAGGAGGTACGGGTCCAGGGAACGCCCGAGTCGGTCGTTCCCCACCGCGTGTTCGAGGGGAACCGCCCGACGAACACGATCCTGACTGAGCAGCTGACGCCGCATACGCTCGGTGCGCTCGTCGCACTGTATGAACACAGCGTGTTCACCCAGGGCACGGTCTGGGACATCAACTCCTTCGACCAGTGGGGCGTCGAGCTCGGGAAGGTGCTCGCAACACGGATCATTCCCGAGCTCGAGTCCCCCGACGAGCCCGACCTGCGGCATGACAGCTCGACCAATGCGCTGATCCGGCGCTACCGCGCGATGCGATGACCACCATGAAAAGGAGCTGAGGATGGCCACTGACACCCCAATGCAACTCGGAATGGTCGGCCTCGGCCGAATGGGCGCTGGCCTCGTCCGGCGGCTGATGCGCGACGGACACCGCTGCGTGGGCTACGACGTCTTCCCGGATGCGGTCAAGGCGGTCGAGGCCGACGGCGCCGTCGGCGCCTCGTCGATGGCGGACTTCGCCGCCAAGCTCGAACCGCCGCGAACGGTGTGGGTGATGGTTCCCGCCGGCGATATCACCGACAAGACGATTGCCTCGCTGGCCGAGGTGCTCGAGGCGGGCGACACGATCATCGACGGCGGCAACACCTATTACCACGACGACCTCCGGCACGCGGCCGCGCTGGGGGAGAAGGGCATCCACCACGTGGACGTCGGGACAAGCGGCGGCGTCTGGGGCTTCGAGCGCGGGTTCTGCCTGATGATCGGTGGGGAGAGGGACGTGGTCGATCGGCTCAGCCCGATCTTCGCCTCCATCGCCCCCGGCGTCGATGCCGCTCCCCGTACGCCGGGGCGGACCGGAGAGCCCGCGCCGGCGGAGCAGGGGTACTACCACTGCGGCCCGAGCGGTGCAGGCCACTTCGTGAAGATGGTCCACAACGGCATTGAGTACGGGCTGATGGCCGCTTACGCCGAGGGGTTGAACATCATCAAGAACGCGGACGTCGGCCTACGCCAGCAACAGATGGACGCCGAGACCGCGCCGCTCGAGCATCCCGAGTACTACCGGTACGACATCGACACGACCGAGGTGGCCGAGGTCTGGAGGCGGGGGAGCGTCGTCGGCTCCTGGCTGCTCGACCTGACCGCCGCGGCGCTTCAGGCCTCGCCGACGCTCGACGAGTTCACGGGCAAGGTGTCGGACTCCGGCGAAGGCCGGTGGACTTCGAAGGCAGCGATCGACGTCGGTGTTCCCGCCCCGACTCTGACGACGGCGCTGTATTCGCGCTTCGCCTCGAGAGGCCTCGACCAGTTCGCCGACAAGCTCCTGTCCGCGATGCGCAAGGAGTTCGGCGGACACGCGGAGAAGCAGGAGTGACGGCGTCTCGGCGGCAGACACGCGTCAATGTAGGCTAAGTCCATGACTGAGTCGGTTGGCGTCCACGAAGCGAAGACCAACCTGTCCAAGCTGCTCGAGCGAGTGTCGGCCGGAGAAGAGATCGCGATCACGCGCCGCGGCGAGGAGGTCGCCCGTCTCGTACCCCCCCGCCGGACCGGCGCTCGGCGCCTGGGGATCGATCGCGGGCGCTTTGTGGTTCCCGATGACTTCGATGCGCCCCTTCCGGACGACGTCCTGGCGACGCTCGAGCAATGAATCTGCTCCTCGATACCCACCATGCTCTTGCGGTCGCGACGCTCGGAGTACGCCTGGCACCGAGCCATGACGCTCGGTGCCGACGGATGCGCTGTGAGGGCAGGCCACGCCGAGCGAGCCGTGGCCCGAGGTGTCGCACGGCTGGATCGCCCGCGGCTACCTTCAGGACGCCGGTGAGCGCGCTCCCGAGGTCGAACAGGCGCCAGGTCGGTTCACATAACCGCTCGGGATCGGAGTAGAGTCATGACAGCTGGCCCTGCGGCCAGGATTCTCGGCCCCAGCCCGAGTGCCACCAACGGCGCATCAGCGCTATGCGGCGTGAGGCTTGGGTTACGGGTTTTGACTGCGGGGCCGGTGAGGTACTCCTCACGGCTTGCCTACTCTTGGCCGCTGGCAATGCGGAGCCGGCCACGCCACTGCGTCGAGTCAAACCGCGACGGCTCGCTCTCGACGATGAACTGCTCGAGCACAGCGATGAAGCGTCCGGGGGCCTCGAGTTGCGGCAGATGGCCGACGCCTTCGAAGATCTCGAGTCGGCTGCCGGGGATCGCCTCGTGCGCGTTCTCGCCGTGCTGGGCCGGGACGATCGGATCTCGCGCACCCCAGATGATGAGGACCGGCATGCCCTCATCGAGGTAGAGCCGGTCGCCGGCGTTGACGCGCTGGCCGCCGGTGCCGACCACACCGCGCAGCGTGGCGAGGAAGGCGGAGCGGCGGTCACGGTCGACGAGCGACGCGTAGCCGCGTGCGACCTCTGAGACATCGGTGCTCGGCCGCAGCCCGACGAACGCCAGGCCGCGCGCAACTCTGGTCCCGACATTGCTGCCGAGTGCCGCGGTCGCCGCGATGAACAGCTCCGCACCGGGCAGCGCGGCGGCCCGCAGGATCGGGCTCACCTCGGGACCGAGCCCGCCGCTGGAAACGAGGACCAGGCGCTCGGTCATCTCGGGGAACTGGTAGGCGAACTGCATCGCGACACCGCCGCCGAGCGAGTGCCCGACGAGCGTCGCGCGCTGGTGGCCGAGCGCGACCAGGAGATCACGCAGCCCCGCCGCAAGCGCCCCGAGTGAGTAGTCCCCAGCACCGGGCGCCGACCGGCCATGCCCGGGTAGGTCGGGCGCAAGCACCGTGTGTCTGCGCGCCAGCGGTTCGATCACCGCCTGCCAGTTCTCCAACGTCCCGGCGATCCCGTGGATCAGCAGCAGCACCGGGCCGCTCCCCGCTTGCACGTAGCTCAGCGCCCGGCCGTGGAGCGTGATCGTCCTGGACTCGATCGCGCTCACAGCGACGCTTCCGTTGGTGTCCGTCCGCCTGCGCGCCCCTCGACGGGGTCCCAGCCCCTGTTCGTGGCCTGTCCTGTGGGCATCGACGAATTGTGCGGGCACGTCGCTCCGCGAGCATCCGCTCTCAGCCGCGCGGCGGACGGGGAAAGTACGGATCGGGCGAGGAGGTGTCGTCGGATATCCTCTGCCGCGCCGCTCAGGGCGCAGTGCCGGCCGCCCGGCGGGGGTGGGCGTGGGGCGAATGCTGGTCGGCTGGGTCCAGAAACCAACGGCCGCGTCACAGAGGCCGGACGGAAGGTCATCAGCGCCCGGCCGCCTCAGTCTGATCGCCGCTCTCCGGCGGTGGGTGGCGCGAATCGGTGCGCACGATCAGGACGCTACACGGCGCGCGGTGGGAGATCCTGTCGGGCAGGCTGCCGGAAAAGGACGTCGAGTTCCTGTTCGGGGCGGTGCTTCCCACGACCACCAGGTCGCCGTGATGCTCCGTGGCGACCGCGATCAGCGCCTTCGACAGATCACCTCGCCTCGCGTGCGTGACGGCCTCCACCTTCTCGGCGCTCGCAGCTCGCCTCGCCGCCGCCAGCAACTCCTCTGCGTCGGATTGCGGCTGCGCTGCTCCGTCGGTGCTCACCACGTGAAGCTCGGACATCATCACCACGGTCAGCTGCAGCGCCACGGCCAGCGCCTGCGCACCCGCCCGCGATCCGTCGGTGCCGACCACGATCACACGGATCGGGTGACCGGGCCGCACGGGCGGGTGTGGCGAGGCGCCGACGCCGGCGGCCACGCGCTGCGCGAGTGTGTGCGCCGGAACCAGGCTTCCGGCGGCCGCCGCGCGCAAGGCGTTGCGGAGCCGCGCCCCCATTCCGCGTCTCGGGGGCAGCTCGATGATCAGCTCCACCTCGCCCGTGGCCCACTGGCGCTGCGCGTCGCCGAGGCCCTCGAGGAGCCTGATCGACGCTCGGTTCTCGCCCTGGACCAGGGCGCTGAACCGGCGCACGCCCTCCCGCCGAGCGCGATACGTCAGCCGGTCGAGCAGCGCGCGACCCAGGCCGCGGCCCTGCCAGTCGTCGGCGACCGTTACGGCGACCTCGGCCAGCTCAGCATCGTCGGGCCAGCGGATGTAGCGCGCCACTCCCAGTCCCTCCCCGGTCGCGGGGTCGACGGCAACGATCGCCTCGTGGTCGTGGTGGTCGACATCGACGAGGTAGTCCAGCTCGGCCTCGGACAACTCGTTCTTGGTGGTCAGGAACCGCCGGTAGCGGGACTGCCCGCTCAGGCGGGCAAAGCTCGCCCTGAGAAGCGCTCTGTCGTCGGGCGCGATCGGGCGCAACGTCGCCCGCGCACCGTCGCGGAGAGTGATCGTCCTGCGTTCTCGACGCGCGCGATGAGGAGGAGCGGAATCCGTGCGGAGCCTCTGCTCAGCGCGAGTAGAGGGCCTCAAAGGTGTCCGCGTATCGCGCGTAGACGACATTGCGCTTGACCTTCATGGTCGGCGTCAGCTCGCCGGTCTCCTGCGTGAAGTCATGGTCGAGGATCGCGAAGCGCTTGATCTGTTCGACCTGTGCGTACTCTGAGTTTGCGCCATCGAGCGCCTCCTGCACGAGGGCGACCGCGTCAGGGTGGCGCGCCAACTCGCCGAGGTCGTCAGGGAGCCCGTGTTCGCGCGCCCAGGGAACAATCGCCTCGGGATCGAGCGTGATCAGAGCGACGGGGTAGGGGCGCCGGTCGCCGTACATCACGGCGTGGGAGACGAAGGGTGACTGTCTGAGGTCGTTCTCGAGGTTGGACGGCGCGAGGTTCTTGCCCCCGGCGGTGATGATGATGTCCTTCTTGCGGCCGGTGATGCTCAGGAAGCCGTCCTCGTCGAGCGACCCGAGATCGCCGGTGTACAGCCACCCCTCCGAGTCGAGGACCTCACGTGTGGCCGGCTCGTTGTCCCAATAGCCCGAGAAGATGTGCGGTCCGCGCATGAGGATCTCGCCGTCGTCGGCGATCCGGACCTCGAGCCCCGGCAGAGCTCGGCCGACGGTTCCGAAGCGGAACGCCTCCTCGCGGTTCACTGTGCCGATCGCCATCGTCTCGCTCATCCCGTAGCCCTCCATCACCGGAACGCCCGCGGCGTAGAAGAACTCGAGGATCTCGGGCGCGATCGGTGCGGCCCCGGTCAGCGCCTCGCGCAGGCGGCCTCCGAACAGCGCCCGGACCTTGGAAAAGATCTGCTCATCGGCGCGCTCGAACGGCTCGCGCAGGTCGGGCGGCACGGGCTCCCCGCGCGCTTCCAGCACACGGACTTGAACGCCGAGGGAGACGGCACGCGCGACATCCTCCTCCTGCCCTGGCGGGACCTGGGCCATCGCCATCGTGTAGAGCTTCTCGAAGATCCGCGGAACCGACGGGAGATAGTCGGGGTGGACCTCCATCAGCTCGGGGATGATCTGCTTCGTGTCGCCGCCGTAGTACGCGATCGCGGCGCCGACCTGGAAGGCGGCGAGCTGCACGATCTGCGCGAACACATGCGCGAGCGGGAGATACAGGTACGCGACCTCGCCGGGCCTCAGCGTCTCGATCTCGAGCACGATCGAGCAGAGCGACATCGCATTGCGGTGCGAGAGCACGCAACCCTTCGGGGGACCCGTCGTGCCGGACGTGTAGATGATCAGAGCGACATCCTCCGGGCTCACCGTGTCGCGACGGCGCGAGAGCTCCTCGCCGGCGCCACCCGAGGCGACCAGCTCCTCGAATGCGGTCACACCGTCGACGGCATCGCGACTCTCGATTACGAACAGCTTGCGCAGCGCGGGGAGCGCCCCTCGTACCGCGTCGATCTTGGCCCGCTGGTCCGCGTCCTCGACGACGACGGCGACCGCCCCGGAGTTCCCCGCGACCCACTCGCACTCCTCCGGCGAGTTCGATGGGTAGATCGGCACCACCACGGCGCCCACGCTCCATAGCGCATACGAAGCCAGCGACCACTCCGGACGCGTGTCGGCGAGAATGCACACACGATCGCCGGGCTCGATCCCGTGCGCGACGAAGCCCATCGCCAGGCGCTCGATCTCCTCCGCGGCCTCGGCGTATGAGCGGTCTCGCCACACTCCGTCGTGCTTGACCCGGGCCGCACGTCGGCTGCCGTGCGCCGCCATCGCGAAGGTCGGCAATCCTGCCGCCGTCGGCGGTGCCGGTTCGATCTGGGGCATCAGCGCACTCCTCGATAAACATGCGGGCGGTCGTGCCCAGCGTCCTTGGGAGCATTGCACCGAGCGCAAACCGCGACGTGAACGCACCGCGGCTCCAGAGACACCTGGCGCGCGTGCCCGGCCGGATATTGATCGGTCGTAACCGGCCGGGCGGCCCCGCGTCGTGAGCATGGGGTCGGTCTCGCTAGCGGAGGGCGCCCGGCCACACTAGGCAACCCGACGCACAGCCACAACGCGCTGGTCCGCTGAATGACGTCAGGAGGCTGCCAGCCACGGCGACGCTAGGTCGTTGTCCGTGCGCGAAGCGGCGCGGGTACGAGCGCGGCTCCGGCGATGACGAGGCAGAACGCGAGCACGCGGGCGACGACGCCGGCTGCGCCCGACCCGACCGGCTGTCCGAAGACGAGGATGCCGCCGAGGATCGCGGCGATGTTGGCCGCGACGGATGTGATCGCGATCACCTCGACGGGCAGCCCGATCTGGAGGCTGCGGGCGGAGGCGTAGAAGGAGATCACGAATGAGGCCATTGCGGTCAGCGTCCATGGGCTGACCAGGCCGAGCAGCGGGCCGTTCGCGTGCGTGAGGTACTTGATCGCGACGTCGGACACGCCGAACAGCACACCGGCGAGGATGGCGCTTTCGACGGCGATCAGGGCCGCCAGGGAGGAGCGTTGCGGGCCCTCCGCCTTCGTTGTCAGGCCGATGATCGCCAGTCCCGCGGCCGTGATCATGACGCCGGCCCGCTGGCGTCGTCCGAGGCGAACGCCGAAAGAATCACTCGGCGAGGACGGCGAGGAACACGAGCCCTCCGGAGAGGACTGCTTGCACGCTGGAGAGCGGCGTGAACCGATCTCGTGCTGGGGACTACGCGGGTACGCCGGACAGGCGTTCATGGACGAGGCGCACGACCATCGCTCCCTCACCGACGGCGGTGGCGCAGCGTTTGGTCGAGCCGGATCGCACGTCGCCGGCGGCGTAGATTCCGGGCACGCTGGTCTCGAGCGCGCCGTTGGCCCCGGCGGCGGCGCCGGTCAGCACGAAGCCCTTGCCGTCGCGAGCGACGACGTCGCCGAGCCAGTCGGTGCAGGGAGCCGCGCCGAGAAAGAGGAACAGGTAGGAGACGGACAGGCGCTCACCGTCGCGTAACGTGACCGCCTCGAGCTCGCCGTCGGCGCCGTGTAGCGCGGTCACCTCGCTGCGGTCACGGACTGCGACGCCGTAGCGCTCGAGCTCGAGCACGAGGTAGTCGGACATCGTCTCGCGCAGGTCGGCGCGGCGATGGAGCAGCGTCACGAGCGCGCCGCCGCGAGCCAGCCAGACCGCCGCCTGCGCCGCCGAGTTGCCGCCGCCGACCACACCGACCCGGGTCGCGCCGCAGCGCTGCGCCTCGGGCGGTCCGGCGGCATAGAACACGCTGATGCCCTCGTACCCCTCCAGGCCGGCGACCGGGAGCCGGCGATAGTCGGCGCCCGTGGCCAGCACCACTGCGCGTGCCGCGACCACGTGGTCGTCCTCCAAGCGCACGACGTGGCGGTCCAGTCCGGGTTCAAGCGAGAGGGCCCGGTACGGGGTCGCGGTACGGGCATTGAACTTGCGCGCCTGCGTGACCGCGCGGCTGGTGAGCTCCGCGCCGCTGATCCCGGCCGGGAAACCCAGGTAGTTCTCGATCCGGCGCGAGGTCCCGGCCTGCCCGCCCAGCGCGGCGCCTTCCACGACGAGCGTCTCCAGACCTTCGGATGCGCCGTAGACCGCGGCTCCCAACCCGGCTGGTCCGCCTCCGATCACCACGAGGTCGACCTCCTCGCGCGGGGCGAGTTCGAGCCCGATCCCGAGCGCACGGGACACCTCGCCGCTGGACGGGCTCCGCAGCTCGATCCCGCCCGGGAGGCGCACGAGCGGCACGTCGCCAGGATCGAGGCCGTCGATCAGCGCCGTGACAGCGGGATCGTCGGTGTGCTCAGGGTCGCGCCAGATGTGAGGCAGGCGATTGCGCCGGGCGAAGTCGATGATTCGCCGCGTCGGCTCCGACGAGCGCGGACCGAAGACCTCCATCCCGACGTCCTGCTGTTGAAGCGCCTCACGCCGAGCCATGAAGGCCGACAGCAGTAGATCTCCCAGCGGCCCGTCCTCGAAGAGCAGCGGACGCAGCTCGTCGCGGTCAACCGCGATGTATCGCATCGGCCGCGTGACCACCGCCGTCAGGTACACCGTCTGGCCTGACAGGAGGTTCATCTCGCCCAGAAACCCCGACGCGCCGTGCCGAATGATCTCGTGCCCGGCCGCATTCAGGATCGCGGCCTCACCCTCGAGAACCGCGATGAACGGATAGCGCGCGTCGCCGACCCGGAACAGAACCTCACCGACCGCGGCGCTGCGCTCCTCCCCATGCGATGCCAGCGTCGCGAGCTGCGAAGGCGACAGCGCCGGGCTGGGCGGCGGACCGATCATCGGCCAAGCGTACCCAGCGCCGCTCTCACGTCCATTCGAACGCCAGTCGCTCGCGGCAGCGGGCGGCCTGTCAACCGGTGAACTCCGCGAGCGGCTGCCCGACCTCGACGATGCAGGTGACAGCATCTGGCCTGTCTCCGGCCGAGGTCGAGCGCGTTGTGGGGGGTGCGGGGCGGAATCAGGAAGGGGTCGCCGGCGTGCAGGGTCAGGGTGGGCTTGCCCTCGATGCGCATCTCCACCTGTGCTGCAACTCGGTGCGCTTGAGCTTGCCGGCGAGCGCGTCGCCGGGCATCGCGTTGGATGACATCGACGGGCCTCCTGGTGTCGTGGGCTCAGGTTCACGAAGTGTGGCCTGGTCAGCCGCAATTCGGGCTGGCCCGCACGTCAGGTAGCTGACGTCCGCGCGAAGGCGCCGCGATCGCGCGGCGACAGGCTTGGGCTTCCGCTGGGCGGGTGAGTGAGTGAGCGGCTCGGACGGCCCGGCGGTGCGCAGCCCGTCGAGTTGGCGATCGAGCTCGTCTGACTCCTCCGGCTGACGGTGGGCTTCTCGCTTGTTCGGTTGCGAGCGCCGGCCGACGGTCCGCGGCTGGGGGAGCGTCATGCTCCGGCGGCTCGTGCACGATGAACGTTGTGGCTTGCGAGGGAGCCCGACCGTTGCGGCGAGTCGGCGATCACGTAAGCGGGGCAGCCCGCATGAGGAGCGGACGACGTGGTGAACGCAGTGAACCACGGCCGTACTTCGACCAACCCGGCCGGCGCGATCCACGCGCGATGCGACTGGGACGTCGCGGACAGAGATGCGCGACACCAGCGCGCGGTTGAGCAGACGCTGTGCGGGCGCAGGAGGCGGCAGTCGACGGGGCGTTTGATGACGCGCTCGAGTGGCTGCGGGTCGTGGAGGTGGTCGACAGAGCGTTGCCGCCGGGCTGGGAGCGGACGAAGCAGTTCTGGGTCCTGATGGCACATGGGCAGCACACGACGACCCACGAGCCGGCGCACCCGGGGTCACCCTGGGGTGCGATGGGCGCGGCAGCATGAGCGGCCGTGTCCTCCTGGCAGAGTTCGCCGGCGTGGCCATCCACCGTGCGCGGCATGACGGGGCTCTCGGTAGCGGTCCCACGGCTCAGTAGTCCACCGCACGGAGCAACGGACTAACGCGGATGCCGGCTGGAAAGACGGCGGCAGGGTGTCCGAGCGTTCCCCCTCGCAAGCCGGCGATGCGACTGCTCCTCGCTGTACTGCGCGGATCGGTTGGGCGCTTGCTGACGTCAGGGAGGGGACAGAGCGATTGGTTCGTTCTGCGTCGACCCCTACGGTGGATTGGTAACCATTGGAGAGCCTGTCACGGGATGCGCGGGAGATGACGCTCGGTCGCACGCCGGCCGTCCGCCGCGCTCGAGCGTGGGTGCGGTTGTGCGTACGGGCACGTGGCGCTTCGTCGCAGCCTTGGGTGAGGAATGAGCGCGTCGATCCGTTGGCGTCGTGAGCCAGGCGTCACGAGAGTGCCCGATGTTGCTCGCGGGGTGCTTGGCGATTTGGACGTCGAGCGTGTGCTCGAGTCGGCTCGGGAGGCTCGGTCCGGTGCTTGCCTGCGGCTGCACCGTGGTGCTCAAGCCCGCCGAGCAGATCCCGCTCTCGGCGCTGCGGCTCGGCGAGCTCCTGCAGGAGGCAGGGCTGCCCGACGGTGTCGTCAACATCGTCACCGGCTTCGGTGATGCCGGCGCCGCGCTCGCCGCGCACGATGACGTCGACAAGGTCGCGTTCACCGGCTCGACCGAGGTCGGGAAGCTGATCGTGCAGGCCGCTGCCGGCAACCTGAAGAAGATCAGTCTCGAGCTCGGCGCCGAGTCGCCCAACGTCGTCTACGCCGACGCCGATCTCGAAACCGCGATCACCGGCGCCGCCAACGGGATCTTCTGCAACCACGGACAGTGCTGCAACGCTGGATCACGCCTGTACGTCCAGAAGCAGATCTTCGACGATCTGGTAGGGGCGTCGCGGACGTCGCCAAGTCGATCAAGGTGGGTCCGGGCACCGAGTCCGATGTCAAGATGGGACCGCTGAGCTCAGATGAGCAGTTCACCAAGGTGCTGGGCTACCTGGACTCTGGGCGCGGTGACGGCGCCGCGGCCGTCGTCGGCGGCAGCCGCGAAGGTGACCGCGGCTACTTCGTGCAGCCTACGATCCTCACCAACACCAGCAACGAGATGAAGGTCGTCCGCGAGGAGATCTTCGGGACGGTCGTGTGCGCGACCCCGTTCGAATCGCGCGACGACATCGTGCCGGTCGCCAACGACACCAACTACGGCCTCGCCGCGGGCGTGTTCACCCGCGATGTGCCCAAGGCCCACCGGACGGCGAAGCGGTGGCGCGCGGGGACGGTCTGGATCAACGCCTACCACGTGTTCGACGCCGCGATGCCGTTCGGCGGTTACAAGGAGTCTGGCTGGGGGCGCGAGATGGGCTCTCAGGTGCTCGACAACTACCTGAGGACGGCTTCACACTGCCTCCTTTGAAGGGACGAGTTGGACATTCGGTCCAGTGGTCGTCGGGATCGGCTTTTTCGGTGGGGGATTCTGGCTGTCGGGAGCGGTTGTCGTTGTGAGATTGACGGGCGGTTGGATCGTTTGTTGCGGGGTGTCGCCGTCGCGCTGCCGTAGGAGTCAGACGGCGTGCGCTTGGGATGCGGGGTGGCTGCGGGGGGATTGTTCGCTGGCGGCAGTCTGGAGGTAGCGGGCGGCGACGAGGCAGGCGATGAGTCCGAGCAGCCGGCGCAGGTTGCGTTCGGGGAGGTGTTGCTGGAGTCGTGCGCCGCAGTAGCTGCCCGCGAACCCGCCAGCGCCGAGGCAGGCGCCGAGGATCCATTGCGGGGCGATCGTGCCGCCGCGGACGGCTTGGAGGATTTGATAGGTAGCGATCCCGGCGAGGGAGGTGAGGAACGTGGTGAGTGTGGCGGGCGCGACCTCGTAGACGGAGTAGCCGAGCGCGATCAGGATCGGCGCGAGGATCGACCCGCCGCCGATGCCGTAGAGGCCGCCGACGGTCCCGACGATCAGCGCGAGCAGCCAGATCGCTTGGCGGTGGCGTCGAGTCGGTTGCGGTCGTGGCCGGGCGAGGTTCTGCGCGCCGAGCAGGAGCCAGAGCCCGAGTGGCAGGAGCACGAGCGCGGCGATGATCGTGAAGCTCCGCTCGCCTGAGAACACCTCGACCCGAAGGATCGCGCCGGCGATCACGCCCGGGAGGGTGCCGGTCACGAGCAGGCCGGTGAGCGGGCTGCGGAGTCGGTGTTCTCGCCAGAAGCGCAGCAGGCCGCCGGGGGTGGCGGTGACGTTGAACAGCAGGTTGGTCGGTGTGACCGACGGGCTTGGGACGTGGAGCACGCTGAGCTGGATCGGGAGCAGCAGCACCGCGCCGGACACGCCGGCCGGGGTCGTCGCGAGCGCGAGTAGGAACGCCAACAGCGCGCCGATCGGCCATTGCCAGTGCACCCGGGGAGCGTAGAGCCATGCGGCTCTCGGGGACGCTCGCGCCGGCCTGCCCGGCTCGAGGCTGTTGCGGAGTCGTGGGGTTCCCGCGCGAACCGGGTGGGTTCAGTGTCTGCTGGGCTGGCTGTCGAGCTCGGCGACGAGCGCTGCGGTTCGAGCGGCGATCTCGTCGCGGATGGCGCGGATTTGGTCGATGGGCTGGCGGGCGGGGTCGGGGAGGTCCCAGTCGAGGTAGCGCTTGCCGGGGATGAATGGGCATTCGTCGCCGCAGCCCATCGTGATCACGAGGTCGGCCTGCTCGGCGAGCTCGCGGGTGAGCAGCTGTGGGGTGCGGTCGGAGAGGTCGATGGCGATCTCGTTCATCACCTCGAGGACTTCGGGATGGACGCGGTCGGCGGGGGTGGTGCCGGCCGACTGCGCGTGGTGGCGGCCGCCGGCGGCACGGGTGAACAGCGCTTGGCTCATTTGCGACCGGCCGGCGTTCTGGCGGCAGACGAACAGGACGGTGCTCATGATGCGTGCGGGATCACGACGGTCGCGGCTTCGCTAGCGGTGACGTGTGGGTAGAGGACGTGGATCGCGGCGATCGCGATCGCGCCGCCGGCGATTTGGGCGAGGATGAACGCGGGCGCGGAGGCGGGCGCGATCCCGGCGAAAGTGTTGGAGAAGATGCGGCCGATCGTGATCGCGGGGTTCGCGAAGCTGGTGGAGCTGGTGAAGAAGTAGGCTGCGCCGATGTAGGCGCCGACGGCGGCCGGTGCGGTCGCGCTGCGGTGGGTGCGGGCGAGCGCGAAGATCACGAGGATCAGTCCGAGCGTGGCGATGATCTCGGAGAATAGGTGCGCAGGGCTGGCGCGGTGGTGGGTGGAGATGCTGATCAGCGCCGTGGCGAACATCGCGTTGGCCGCCATGGCGCCGAGCACGCAGCCGGTCACCTGGGCGGGGAGGTAGGCGAGCGCGTCACGGGGGGTGATCCCGCCGAAGCTCGCGTCGACGAACGACACGATCGGGTTGAAGTGCCCGCCGGACACAGGGCCGAACATCAGGATGATCGCGTAGAGCCCGGCCGCCGTCGCGGCGGCGTCCTCAAACAGCTCGAGTCCGACGTTGTGGGGTGAGAGCTGCTGCGCGGCGATCCCCGAGCCGATCACGACGGCGGCCAGGAACGCGGAGCCGAGCAGCTCGGCTAGCAGCCGGCGGGCGAGTGGGGCGGGTGCGGTCACGACCGGGCAGTCTAAAGATTGACAATCATCACTTCAATCGGTATTTGTGTATCGATGACTGTCGATCTGGAGCTTGTCCCGAAGACCAAGCGCGCGCCGGGCGCGCCGTGCTGTGAGCCGGTCGTCTATCCCGACGTCGAACGCGACGAGGCGGTCCGGATGGCGCACGTCGCCAAAGCGCTCGGCGACGCGGTCCGGATCCAGCTGGTCGACGTGCTGCGCAAGCACGCCGGGAAGGTGTGCGTGTGCGAGCTGGTGCCGCTGTTCGAGCTCTCCCAGCCGACGATCTCCCATCACCTCAAGGTGCTGCGCGAGGCCGGGATCGTCGGCTCAGAGCGCCAGGGGCTGTGGGCCTATTACTTCGTGATCCCCGACGCGCTCAAGGAGCTGTCCGGATGGCTGAGCTGACCAACCGGTGCTGCACCCCGGCCGCGCAGCAGACCTGTTGTGAGCCCTCGGAGAAGGCATCGTGCTGCGGCGAGACGCACGGCGTGGGCTGTGCGTGCACCGTCGGCGACACCGCGCCGTCGACCGGCGCCACCGTAACGGTCGAGCGGGTCCGCGAGACCGTGCGCGAGAAGTACGCCGCAGCGGCTGTGGCCGCCGCGTCGAGCGCGGGCGGCTGCAGCCCGGCGGATGAGAGCGGCGTGTTCGGGTCCTCGCCGTATGCCGAGACCGGTGAGAGCGGTGCGCCTGACAGCGCGCTGAACGCGTCGTTGGGCTGCGGGGTGCCGACCGCCGTCGCCGATCTGCACCCGGGCGAGGTCGTGCTCGACCTCGGCTCCGGTGCCGGGGCTGACGTGCTGATCTCCGCGCGGCGGGTCGGAGCTGCGGGCCGGGCGATCGGGATCGACATGACCGACGAGATGCTCGACCTCGCGCGGCGCAACGCCACCGACGCCGGCATCTCCAACGTCGAGTTTCGCAAGGGCTATCTCGAGGACCTCCCGCTCCCGGACGCCAGCGTCGACGTGGTCATCTCCAACTGCGTGATCAACCTCTCGGGCGATAAGCCCAAGGTGCTCGCCGAGGCCGCCCGGGTGCTCAAGCCCGGCGGACGGTTCGCCGTCTCCGATGTGATCGCCGACCCCGACATGGACGAGCACACGAAGGCCGACATGGCCGCGTGGACCGGGTGCATCGCCGGTGCGCTGACCGAACAGGAGTTCCACGACGCGCTCACCGCCGCCGGCCTGCAGGACGCCGACTTCCGTGAGACCCACCGCGTGCACGAGCACGCCGCCGCCGCGATCATCCGCGCCCGCAAGCCTCCCGCAGCAGCATCCTAAAGCGCAGCACCTGGGTCTGGCTGACCCGGGTTCCGCCGGTCGCGGGCCGACGCCCCCTTCGATGGTGGCACGCCTGACGGCGTGCGGCGCCGCCGAGCAGCTGCTCGCCAGCGACGGGTGGCGCCGGTGGGTCCGCGTCCGCGCTCGAGGCGGGCTGGGCCGCCTATCGCTCAACAACCAGCTGCTCGTCGCGCTCTCCTGCCCCGACGCGACGTTCGTGGCCGGGCCTGGCTGGACCTTGGGTATTGCGTGCGCAAAGGCGAGAAGGCGATCGGGATCATCGCCAACCGATGCCGATCAAGCCACGCGAAAGGCAGGGCCATGAGGCAGACGATCAGCCGCAAGTGTTGTTCAAGGGCGTCTCGGTCTTCGACCGCGCGCAGGTCGCCCCGATCGACGGGGTGCCGCAGGTGCCGTTGGAGCCGCTGTGCGAGCCGCTGACCGGCGATTCGCACGCGCGTCTGCTCGCGCCGGGGCAGGCGTTGACCGAGTCGCTCGGGTTCACCGTCAGCTTCGAGGCCCGTTCCGTATATCGCCGGGTGCGGCCAGTCTGGCGCGCTGGAGGTGGTGACCGCGTTCGCGACCACGATCGACGAGCTCGCCCGCCGGATCGAGACCGCGCTCGCCGAGCCGGCCGGGCGGAGCGTGGCGGCGTGAGCCGGTCACGCGCGCGGACGGGCGGCCCGCTCCAGAAGCCCTTGCTCGGCGGACCGGATCTCGATCCGCAGCCCGCGCCGTTGCCCCTCGACGACGTGAACGGCGTTCCGCCGGCCCGCACGGACCTGATTGAGCACGGTCTGCCTGGCGAGCCCGAGCTGGCGGGCGGCGTCATCGAGCTTGACGTACCCGTCCGGGACCGTCGGCACGAACCGCTCTGACCTCGTCGGTGAGCCGGATCCGCCACGGCGCATGCTCGGCGGTCTGCTCGGCCGGGAGCAGCCCTTCTGCGAGCCAGCGACGGATCGTCTGCGGCGGTGAGCAGCAGTTACGTGAGCACTGATTACGCGACGGAGATCCCGGACGTGGAGACGATCGACATGCGGCTAGAGGTCATGGACGCTGCCCGTCGCAGATGTCGATCGGGCGAAACGCTTCTACCAGAGCCTCGGATGTCGGCTGGACGCCGACATCGTCGTAGGCGACACCTTCCGGGTGCTACAGCTAACGCCCACCCACTCGCCGTCCTCGATCGCGTTCGGGAAGGGCTTCATCGCAACCGAGCCTGGCTCCGCTCAGCACTTGGTGCTCGTCGTGGACGACATCGACGCGGCGCGCGAGAATCTCACCACTCGCGGCGTCGAGGTCAGCGAGGTGTTCCACAGTGACCCGCTGACGCACGCGCCTGTTCCGGGCCCGGACGCGCAACGTCGCTCGTACCAGACGTATGCCTCGTTCAGCGATCCAGATGGCAACGGGTGGGTGTTGCAGGAGATCAAGACGCGCCTTCCGGGACGGGAGTGGGACGAGCGGAACGAGGACTGAGAACCCGCCGGGTCATTCTCCTACGCGTGAAGAGCGCGCTTCCGAGACCTCACATTCCCCACGAATTCGCTGATGAGCGATGAGCCATCAACCGACAGATGCCTCGCCGCCGTGCCGGCACGCTCAGCCTTGACGCCGGCGAGATAGGCACAGCCTTCCACCTATGCCTACCCCTCGACCTTCCCACCCCAGGGTCGAGCGGGCATCCGCTCATCCGCTCGCTGGAGCCGGGCGAGGAATGGAGCTGGTGCTACATCGATGAGGTCGGGATGCTGATCGGGGACATCCACGGACACACCCGCATCCCGCCGTCGCCGATGCTCGCCGGGTGATCTGTGATGCCGACCAATCCCGCTCCGGTAACCCTGTTCGAAGTCGCCAAGCGCGCGATCGAGATCAGCGACCCCACCGACTCCGATTCGCGGTTGGGCGACCTGCTGGCCCAGTTCGAGGACGCGGACGAGCCCGTGACCGCGATCCAGAACCTCGAGGAGCGGGTGGCGCTCGCCGTGGAGGGAGTCGACGTCGAGATCGAGGACCCGGCCGTCTCCATGGCGGCCGCAGCGATCCTCTACCTGGCCCACCGCCGCGACGAACTCGGTGATGACCCGGACGAGGTCCTCCGCCTGGCCGCGCGGGCCGAGTGGAAGGGCGACCCCCCGGTGAGCGTCCGTGATTGGCTCGCCGACCGCGGCATCGACGTCTGACCGCCTGGATGCTCGATCTCCCGAGTCGGCACGGCGAGGTTCATGGCGGGGCGGGTCGTGGCACCCGTCGAGCACCCGAGGAGTGAGGTCCGGGCAAGGCCAGACGCCGCGAGCGATCGGCCGAGGGTCCGACCAAGCCACAGCCGCTCACCCACGGATCGTGGTGTCTAGCTCGAGTTGAAGCGGCGAGGGTTCGAGCGCTCACCGGTCGCCCTCCGCCGTCACCCTGTTGTCACGGTGCTCTCATGGACGTGTCGAATGGACGTACTTGTCACGCGACAACAGTGCGTCCATACCCGAATGGAAACCACGGCGCAGCCGAATACAGCAAAAAGCCCCGCAAAAGCGGGGCTTTCCCAGTGCGCCCGAGAGGACTCGAACCTCCACGGACCATACAGTCCACAAGGCCCTCAACCCTGCACGGGCGGTGTAGCTGCGTCCAGCACCGTCTGAACCGCCCAAATTGCGGGATTCCGTGGGCGGAGTGGACGCACTGGACGGGATGGATGTTGCCACGGGTGTTGTCACGGCCGCTCGCCGTGAGCGACCTGCACTCTGAGCCACGATTTCTCGAGCCGTGTCACGCTCGTGAGATCCCGCTGCGAGTCGCTGCGCTCCTCTCCGCAGACCGTTTCAGTGGCGTGATCAGGCGGCGACGGTTCCAGTCGCGTGGTGCGGTGTCGGAAGTGGCCGGCCGCGCTCCCGTAGATCGTCGGCGTAGGCGGTCAGGGCTTCCTGAATGCGCGTCGCCACCTCGGTGCGGCTTGCGCCAAGCGCGACTACGCCGGGCAAGTCGGGGATGTAGGCGCCCCATGCGCCGTCTTCGGCCTGTTCGTAGATGACGACGTATTCGCTCATCGGAGATGCTCCAAACCGCTCGCGCGTCGAATGCTACCCAGCGTTCCTGCGGGGACCGTGTCGCTGTCCTTGCCGGCCACCACGATCCGATTGTCACGATCAGGGTGGGCCCACACCTCGTGAGAACCTCGGTGGCGCACGACGGTCCAGCCCGCGTTGGTCAGATCTGTCCTGACGTCCTTGTACTTCTTCGCCACCTCGCGCACCGTACGTCCAAGGCCGGACGAGGGCAGCGGGAGGGGGGAGGTCTCATCGACGGGTTGGCGAGAGTGGAGATGCCAACGGCGTAGCGTGAGCTGCGGCATGTTCCAATCGCCGGCCCGGCCCACAAAAAGCCCCGTAAGCGCGGGGCTTTCCGGCTTTCCCAGTGCGCCGGAGTGGACAAGGGCTGAACCCTCAGCCCGGGCTTGAGACTATTGTGCGGCTTCTGCTCGAGCCGGTCAACCGAAGCCTTCGGAAGCGAGCACATATGACGCTGATGCAGCACCTCGCTGAGGACCGATTCGACGCTGTCGGTACCAGATCCGGGGACCGGGGACCTCTCGGCCTCTCGGGGCTGGCTTCGGGAGCCGCCCGCCAAGAACTGCGGCCGATGGGCTGCTCGCAGACGCTCGGGCGCCTGCGCGATGCGAATTCGATGCTGTCGAATGGACGACCAGGGCCCTTCGGCAATGGCTGGTGCGAACAACGAACTCAACGCGGTTCGGGTCGTCGTGGTATCCCGAAGCGACGTTGCTCCCGAACGCGGGGACCCGTTGCATCTACAAGCAGCTGATCGAGATCGGGTACAACTCTCGTGTGCATTTCCCCCAGGGGGCGATTTGGCTTCGACGTGGTCGGCTCGTGGGGATGGTTGCGAGTCGAGGTGCCCGGGCGGCCTCGTAAAACACCCGGGAAAACAATAAGTGCGGACTCGCACGAACACTCCCTGCTCGGCATTTAGTCAAGGCTAAGCCGTAAGGGTCTCGGCCCCCGCCAGCCTGCGGCGGGGATTGCCGGGATCAGATAGCAGGCTTGCTCGGTGAAGTGTGCTCCAGCCGGATCCGGGGACTCTTTTGGAGCTGGTTTTCGACAACCCGGCCGGCGTGGCGAGTCGAAGGCGAGATCAGAGCGCTGGCTACACTCGTAGACGCTACCTTTCACGCGACCGCGGACGTGGGTTCGATTCCCACCGCCTCCATCAAGAAGAGCCAAAAAGCCCTGCTAATGCGGGGCTTTTTCTATGCCACGGCATCCGGCGAGGACCCGGCGGGAACCTCGAAACGCCCCGGGTGCCCACCGGGTGCCGGGGGGGTGAAGCTTGACCGCACCGGCGTATGCGCCGTAATGTCGCGGCAACGATCAAGGAGAGACCGATTGGCCGCTGACCGTGCCGCGGTGGTGCGGCGATATGACGAGGCTTGGGCTGAGGCTGACGCTGGCCGCCGACTCGACACGCTCTCCGAGATCTGGGCTGATGACGGCCTCTACGTGGACCCGAATGTTCCCGAGGGCGTACGCGGTGCGCGGGCGCTCTCGGACTTCATCGCGGCGTCATCCGAGGACTGGTCGGGACTCACGATTAGGGTGCCGACCGACCTTGTGGTGCTGGGTGATCGGGCCTGGTCCCGATGGAGCGCAGCGACACAGGACGGCCAGAGTCTCGAGGGGACCGACTTCATCGAGTTCGCCCTCGACGACCGTATTCAGCGCGTGACGCACTTCGAAGACGAGTGACGTTCGGCGGCGACTAGCCGTCCCGGGTGCCCGGCGAATGCGCAAACGTGTCGGGATCGGTTGAATCCGGTCGTGTCTGCGCTCGGTGCTGACTACCCCGTTTCCCCCGTAACCACGGGGACGGGGTTCCCGGCGGTTTCGGGCCGTCAGCGAATCCGCATCAACACGCGAGAGGTCGCTGGTTCGAGCCCAGCCGTGCCCATTTCGAGGTACCACAGGATCCTTGTTCGAACCGCCGGACCGGGCCGGATGACTGCCCCGCCAACGTTCGCCGCTTCTCGCGCAGGGAGCAGTCTCGCCCTCGGTATCACGGGCTGCTGGTGGCGTTCCGTTGCGGCACAGCCGTGGGCGACGCGGAGCGCTTCCGCATCCTCGGCCTCATGCTTGCTTGCCGGGAGACCTGCAAGCACCCGAGTGCTTGCATGCATCTCGCTCGCCGCTCCCAGGATTGCGGGAGGACGAGAAGCCGGGCTCTGACGTTGCGCTGCGGCGTTGTCGATACCGCACCGCCCGGTCATCGTCTCGGTGCGGCCGCGACTCATTCGGGTGCAGCCGTGTCCAGCTGGTCAAGCGGGAGCGGTGATCGTGCCGCTGTCGAGCAGCTTCTTGGCCGTCTCGATCTCGCCGGCCGGACCGCCCGTGCCGGCGGTCTTGCGGTTGTCGTCGAACTGCGCCTGGGAGGCGGCGGCCTCTGTTGCCGCCGCGGTCGGCCATCCCGTCGTGGTTGAAGATCAGATAGGCCAGCACGCCGAGGAACGGCAGCACGATCACGAATATCACCAGGCGGCCTTGGCCCAGCCCGAGATGTCGCGGCGGCGGAAGACGTCGATCAGGACAGTGATAGCGATCCAGATCCAGATGACCCAGGCGAAGAAGATCAGGATCGTCCAGAAGATGTTGAGGAACGGATAGCTGGATGCAGCAAGGACGGAGAAGTTCGGCTTCCTCGTGCGCCCCCGGTTCGGCGACGGTGGGATGCGGCTCGCAGCGCCGCGTGGCGGTTGTGGGACGCGGTGAGTCTTCGCCCATCGCTGGCCCACTGCCAGTTGCAGATTCGCGGGTCGATTCCGGTGTCCGTATAGCCCCGATGACTGCGAAACGCTTGCGAACACCCTAACGGCGAATCGCGGCGGCCTGCCGGCCTTGCGCGCACCCTCCCGCGCCACCGCGGCCGCGGCCCTGGCAGCGATATGGCGAAGCACGCTCTCTCAGGTCCTCAACAGACGATGGAGCTCTCTGCGCGCAGCTCCGACGGGACCCGATCGGCTGTCCTGCTCCGACGCGCGGCCGCGGCACGACCGCCACGTAATCTAAAGCTCGCGACCGAAACCGTAACTGCCTCCTAATAGTGCTCTGGTAGGTGGTGTTACTCGCGTCTGGGTGGTCGGCGTAGTGGTAGAGCGTTGAGACTGATCGGCTGTTGGCAGGTGGAGCAGCGGCCGGTCCAGCACTTCCAGACGGGCTGCAGTAGCAGTACCGCTTGGGGGAGTGTCAGGCCGGCCGCGGGCGATTTGGGTCGGCCCGCTCCAGCGTCAAGAAGCCGTGGGCGGCCGTCACCAGCGTGCAGTGATGGTGAAAGCCGGGGTAGCTGCGGCCTTCGTAGTGGTCAAGGCCGAGTTCGCCTTTGAGCTGTTTGTAGTCGAGCTCGATCATCCAGCGCAGGCGCGCGAGTCGCGCGAGCTGCTCTGGTTCGGTGTCGGCCGGCAGGTTGCTGATCCAGTAGTCGCTGGGCTGCTCGTGGTCTTCGGGCCATTCGATGATCAGCCATTCCTCGCGCGGTGCTTGGCGATCGCGGGTGACGGGGTGAGCGGCGATCACGCGCACGAACGCGAACCGCGAGACGAGCTGACCGCCGTCGATATCGCGGAACGCGACCGGCTGGAAGGCGTCTGGGTCAAGGCCGGCTACGAGCGCTGCGATCGGCCGCGGCTCGGCGTCGGTCGCTAGGGCGCTGGGCGCGGGGCCACGCGATCGGGGCTTGCGCTCAGGGACGACGAAGACGGTGCCGGGATCAAACACGTCGCACTCCGGGCCGATCGAGAGCACGTAGTCGATCCCGTCATCGTGCAGGCGGGCGCGGAGCTTGGCGTCGTTGCCGTAGGCCTGATCGCCGAGCACCGGCGCGCGGCGGACCTTCCAGCCCGCCGCCCTCGCGACGAGTTCCCCGCCGAGCGCCGGCTTGGTCTGAAACTCGACGCTCGCGGGGATCTTCGCCTCCCGCCGACGGACCGGGTCCTGACACCAGTCCTCGGGCACGTAGAGCCGGAACCCCAACGGGACCGTGCCCTTGGTGCTGACGGCATGCAGCGACACCGCGATCTGGCAGCTGCCGATCTTCCCCAGCGTCCCGGAGTACTGACGCTTGACCCCCGGCGAATGCCGGCCGTACTTCGGGACGCCGGTGTCATCCAGCACCCACGCCACAGGCTCGATCACCGCGCACACCCGCTCAGCGACCGCCCGATCAATCACCGCCGGATCCCACGGGCTATCAGCCAGAAAATGCTGCAGCGCCTCGTACTCCACGCTCGTTCCGCCCATCCGCGCGACCATCGGCTCCAACGACTTACGCGCCCCCTCCATCATCAACGCCCGCGCGTAGTACTCCGCAGCCCACCGCTGCTCCGAGCGCACCAGACCCGACGCGACATCAACGAAGAACTCCGCCAACCGATCGACCACCGCCGGCGCGACCCCGACCAACTCCTCATTGATCCCGATGTCCATCACACTCGCGGCACCCATGCCAGCCAAGTTCACCGCCGAGCTACATAACCCTTCCCACCACCTACCAGAGCACTACTGAGGGGAAAATAGCCGTCGGGGAGGGCAGCGCTGGGGTTGTGACCGCCTTCCGGGAAAGGGCGTGTGGGTTGTCGCGGCGATTCAGGCTGCCAGCGGCGTTTCCTGCAGGGTCACGGTGTGCCCGAGGCGCTCGAGCTGAGCGACGAGGCGTCGGGTCTGTCGTTCGGGATCGCGTCGGGCGTAGTAGTCGCCGCCGAGGTCGTTGTAGAGCTCGCCGGTGGTGAGCATGTGCCAGATCGCGCACAGCATCGAGTGTTTGACGGCGCCGAGCGCGCGGGCGTGGCCGAGTTGGGACTTCTTGCGGCGGTAGAGGGCTTGCAGGTAGCTGTCGTTGGTGCGCAGGGCCGCCATCGCGGCCTCTTTGAGCGCCTGGTTGAGCCATTTCGACCCCTTGCGGCTCTTGCCGGAGCGGCGTTTGCCGGCGGACTGGTGGTTGCCGGGGCACTGGCCGCCCCAGGAGGCGAGGTGATCGGCGCTGGGGAACTGGGTCATGTCGGTCCCGATCTCGGCGATCACGTTCTGGGCGGTGCGGACCTCGATCCCGGGGATCGTGCACAGCAGGTCAACCGCCGCCGCGAAAGGTGCGAGCTTCACCTCGATCGCTCCCGTCAGCGTCTCGATCTGCTGATCGAGGAAGTCGAGGTGCGCGAGGATCGCGCCGATCAGCAGCGCGTGGAGCTCGTCGAAGCGACCCTCGAGCGCCTCGCGCAGCGCCGGGATCTTCGCGCGCATCCGACCTTTCGCTAGGTCGGCCAGCACGACCGGATCGGTCGTGCCGTTGATCAGCGCGTTGAGCATCGCGCGGCCCGAGACGCCGAGGATGTCGGTCGCGACGCAGTCGAGCTTGATCCCGGTGTCCTCCAGCGCCTTGTGCAGCCGGTTAGCCTCGCGCTGACGCTCGGCGATCTGCGCCTTGCGATAGCGGGTCAGCTGTCGCAGCTCGCGGATCGGCTTCGGCGGAACGAAGCTCCCGCGCAGCAGCCCGGCCTCGGTCAGCCGGCAAAGCCACTCGGCATCCTTCACATCGGTCTTGCGACCAGGAACTTGTTTGACGTGCCTCGCGTTGACCAACAGCAGCTCGAAGTCGTCTTCGAGCACGTGCCAGACCGGCTTCCAGTAAACGCCGGTCGCTTCCATCGCGACCTGCGTGACACGGTGAGCCTTGAGCCAGTCGCGCAGGGCAAGCAGCCCACGGACGGTCGTCTTGAACTCCGCGAGATGCTGGACTCGCACACCCTGCTCGTCGGGCACCCGCACACAAGCGGTCACCTGCGCCTTATGCACGTCCAGCGCGCCCGGGCGCTCAACGATCACATCCATCAGACCTCCTTGGGATCAACGACACGGATCGCCGTCCGCCAAGAACCTCCGAAACAGACGAGTCTGAGGAGCGCGCTCACGGCGGCAGTCCCGGGATCCGGGGGAGGTCCCCACGCCAAACTGAACCACGGGCTCAAAAGCACCACAGGAAACGGGACGTCCGGCGAACGACGCCCGGATCATCCAACATTTTCACCCGCCCCGGGTCGCCGGCGCAGCCGGCGAGGGAAACTGAATCGAAAATAGCCGTCGGGGAGCGGCAGCGCTTGGGGTTCGACAGCCTCCGTGAATAGCGTTGGGGAGCGGTAGCGTTGCCGGTCAGGCAGCCTCGGGTAGGGGCTCGAGGGTGACTTGGTGGCCGAGGCGTTGGAGCTGTTTGATCAGGCGGCGGCGGTAGCGTTCGGTTGCTTCGGTGTCGCGGCGGTAGAAGAACTCTTCGCCGAGCTCGTGGTAGGGGACGCCTTGGTCCAGGACGTGGTAGGCGGCGGTGAGGATCTTGTGGCCGGTCGCGATCGTGGCTTTGGCGTGTCCGCGGCGGCTCTTGATCCGGTGGTAGCGGGCGGACAGGTAGGTGCCTTTGGTGCGCACGACCCCTTTGGCGCACTCGGTCAGGGTTCCGCGGAGCCACTTGGAGCCTTTGCGGGTCTTGGCGGAGTGTTGCTTGCCGCCGGATTCGCGCTGGCCGGGGCACATGCCGCCCCAGGAGGCGAGGTGATGCTCGGTCGGGAAGCGGCTCATGTCCGGTCCGATCTCTGACCTAGTTCAGTGAGTACGGCGGGGCGGGTTGCTGAGTGGCGTGTTCGGGGTGATGGTTGACGCTCGTTCCGGGTGTTGACGCTGTTCGTGGCGCGTGGCGCGCGTGTTGGGCCGGCCGGCGGACGGTTGTCGGCGCCGTTTCGGGGTCGCTGACGGAGCGGGTCCGGCACGGCTGGTGTTCGATGGCGCTGGCCGGGTTGGTTATGGAACGCCGAGAGCGGTGACGGCGTCGTAGGTCGCTTGGAAGGTCTTGAGGTAGCGAAAGCCGGTGGGGAGCCGGAGCGTGATCTGGCGTGCGGTGCGGGTGATGCGGGCAGGGACGCAGAACAGGATCCGTCGTAGCGCTTTGGCGTGACGGCGCAGCGGCGTGTCGTTGGGTGCTTTGCCGGAGGCTGCGGCGGCCGGTGAGAGGTCGCACAGCAGCGCGGTGATGTTCAGCGCGATCAGGCTGGCGGTGAGCCACACGCGGTTCGCGTTCAGATCGCCGCTCGGGAGGTGACGTAACGGCTGGCCGAGCTTTGCGTCCTTGAAGCGTTCCTCGATGTGCGCGCGGTGGCGGTGGAAGTGCTCGACCTCGACCGTCGACTTCTCCTCGGCGGGGATGTCGGTCACGATGAAGCTGTACGCGTAGGTCGAGTCCAGTTGGCCGTCGAGCACCATCTGCAGCTGATCTGGCGGGATCGTGGAGCGTCTGCGCGCGCGTGGGGATCCGCGGTGGATCTCCTCGGCTGAGACGCTGACGCGGCGGACGATCAATCGCAGCGGCTCGTGGCCCCAGCCGTGCGGGGTGAGCGTGGTCTCAGCGACCTCCGCGCCGCGCATCTCCTCCGCGTCGGCCCAGTGCTGCTCGGGGATCTCGGCCATCGCACGCCACATGCTGCTGGTCCGCGGCGCGCTCATCGAGAACCGCACCTGCTGCCGGCGCAGCCCGGTCATCAGCTCGACGGAGTAGAACCCGCTGTCGACCCTGGCAGTGAGCTGGCCATGCCCCGCCGGCAGCAAGCTCTTGGCGCGGGCGATCATCCGCGCAGACTCCGGCGCGGTGATCCTCGCGCGGTTCCCCGGCTCGAGCTCGCTGGTCAGCGCGCGGCCGCGCTCGGCCCAGGTCACGACATAGGACTGGTACGCCAGCGCGCCTGAGTGACTGCGCGCCGCGCCGCGCCGCCGCGGGCCGCGGCCGTACACCTCCGTCTCGGTCGCGTCCAGATCGAACGTCACCTCTTCAGTCACGTCTCGACCGAGCTGGCGGTCGACGCGGTCACCGACCCGCGCGAGCGCCCGCTCGATCGCGCGGACATGGGTACGCCGGTAACGCATCGCGAGTTGGCGTGCCGTCGGTGCCGACGGCGTCGCGGCGACTGCGCGCAGCGCCGCGCCCGCGGTGTCCGCGCGGACGTTCTCGATGTCATCGAAGCACTCCGCCCCCGCGATCTGGCACTCCGACAGCGACACCACCAGCGCACCGGGCGACAGCCCACGCCGGCGGGACTTGACCGCCCGCACCCCACGAGCGGCCGACAGCTCCGCGTCGACGAGCTCGACCAGCCGCGTGCGGCGCGCCAGCTCACCCACGATCGCCAGCCCGGCATACGGGGTCAAGCTCGGATCGTCCGCTCTGAACGACAGCCGTCCGGGTCCTCTGTAACAGTCACTGTCGTTCACCCGCAAGGTGGCATCCCCTCACCGTCAAAGTTGGACTTCGCACCCCAAACAATGACGGCCCGGTCGGACGGAAAGCCCCGCATTTGCGGGGCTTTTCTATGCCCCAACCAAATATCTCATCGATCCCGGCAGACGATCCCCTACCAGCTAACCCACTGATTAGGTCTGAGAGGATCAGCTCGGCGGCGCGCTTGTCGACGCCGGGGATCGTGTCGAGCAGCTCGAGCTCACGGGAGAAAGGGCGGGTCAGCTCCTCGATCCGCTCGGACAGGGTCGCGATCGTTTCGTCGAGGAAGTCGATCTGCGCGAGCATCTGCCCGATCAGCAGCGCGTGGTGGCCGGTGAAGCGGCCTTGGAGCGCTTCGCGGAGCGCGGGGATCTTCTTGCGCAGCGCTCCCTTCGCCAGCTCGGCGAGCACGTCGGGATCATGGGTGCCGGAGATCAGCGCGTCGAGCATCCGCCGGGCGGACACGCCGAGTACCTCCGACGCGACCGAGGAGAGCTTGATCCCCGCGTCCTGGAGGGTCTTCTCGACCCGTTGCACCTCGCGGACGCGTTCCTGGATCTTGGCCTTGCGGTAGCGGACCAGGTCGCGCAGCTCCCGCAACGGCCGGGGCGGCACGAAACTCGCTCGCACGAGTCCGTGCTCGACCAACTGACAGCCCCACTCCGCGTCCTGCACATCACTTTTGCGGCCGGGGACGTGACGAAGATGGCGGGCGTTGTAGAGCCGGCAGTCGAACTCGTCCTCGAGCAGGTAGTAGTAGGGTCGGACCGGGGCGCGCTACCGTCCTTTCGGATCGGCGCGTTTCCCCGGCCCGCCCTCCGAACCCGGCGTGCGGCTTCCACCGCACCGGGCTCTCCACAGGTATGCCGGTGGTCATCGGGCGACTAGGTTCTCCAGGTGCTCTGGCCCGCAGACTGGGTCGCGTCTAGCGATCCAGCCGGCTTCCCACGGCGTGGCGATCTTTGCTCCCCGGTAGCGGTAGCGAGTGGTCGCCACCTTCGCCGGGTTGTAAAGCGTGACCGTGCCGTCGGTCGGCCGCCACCCCGGAAGGTAATGGCCGATGAGCCAGCGCCAGTTTCGTTTGGGGTATTTCCGTCGCAGCCAGCGCGTCACCCGTCGCCAGGAGAAGGCGTCGAGGTAGGCGAAGGTTTGCGAGGAGACCCCGCAGCGGAAGTAGGCGCACCAGCCGCGGAGCACCGGGTTGAGCCGGTGCAGCAGCTGCGCGAGCGTCTGGTTGTGTCCGGACCGCGTGATCTGCCTGACCTTCGCCTTGACGGCCATCAGCGACCGCTTTGACGGGTAGGTGTAGACAAAGCGGCGGCCGTCGCTTCCCCGCTTCTGGCGTTTGATCCGCCAGCCGAGGAAGTCGATCCCCTCGTCGATGTGGACCACGCGGGTCTTCTCTTTTGACAGCGTCAGGCCGAGCGGCGCGAGCACCTGCTCGGTCGTTGCGATCAGCTCCTCGGCGTGGCGCCGCTCACCGGCCACGCAGACGACAAAGTCATCGGCGTAGCGGATGAGTCGGTAGGTCGCCCCGCCGCGGCGTCTGATCGCGTCTTGCTGATGCCACTTCTGCCCCATCGCCTCCCACGCCCTGGCGAAATGCTGATCCAGCGCGGAGAGCGCGACGTTAGCCATCAGCGGCGAGAGAATCCCGCCTTGCGGAGTGCCCGTGATCGTTCGTTCGAGGCTGCCCTGCTCGGTCAAGATCCCGGCTTTCAGGAACGCCGTAATCAGTCCAAGGATGCGCTTGTCCCCGATTCGCCGTCGTACCCGCTCCAAAATGGCCGAGTGCGAGAGCTCATCGAAACACGCCTTGATGTCTGCCTCCAGAATCCACTCGTATGAGCGGGAGCTGAAGTAGCGCACCTCGGCGATCGCATCCCACGCTCGGCGTCCAGGCCGAAACCCGTAGGAGCAGGGCTCGAAGTCAACCTCGAAGATCGGCTCGAGCACCAGCTTGAGAGCAGCCTGCACGACTCGGTCGCGCACCGTCGCGATCCCCAGATAGCGCAGCTTGCCGCCACGCTTGGGAATCGCGCGTTGCTTGACCACGCTCGGCCGAAAGCTCCCGGACCGCAGCTCCTCACGGAGATCGGCCAGGAACTTCTCGACGCCCAGCACCTTCTCGACGTAGTAGGCGGTCTCGCCATCCACGCCTGCTGAGCGCGACCCTCGGTTGGTCCTCACCCGCTCCCAGGCCACCACCATCATGGCCGGGTCGCAGACGAGGTTATGGAGGTCCGAGAACCTCCGATCCTGGTCGTCCTGTGCCCACTTGTGCAGCTTGCGCTGGATCCCGAGTACCCGCTCCCCGGCCGCCTTCGGCTCGGGCAGCGGCGCGTCGCTATTCAACGACGACCTCCTCGCCTTCCAGACCCACTCTGCAAACCTGCTGCCTCCCTTCGCCATGTACCGGGCTTTCCCCGGCTCGGACTACTACGAAGGCTCCGCCCCGTCCCGGTGCCATCAGCCGACGACGGGCCTGCCCACCCGCACACGCGGGATCGGGCAGCACCGGACGGTTCCCACGTTCACTACCGATCGGTCGGCGGGGTCGGCGACCAGCTTTTCCCCTGACAGCCTCGCCACGAGTACGCCGCAGGCTTTCCTCGTGGCCTCCCAGTCGGCCCGGTCGACCGGCTGTCGGAGTCGCATGCTCCCCGCGAGGAGCATGCGCGCGCTGCCTGCTCGGCCCATATCCGCCAGGTTGGAGCCGAGAACTGGACTTAAGGGGGTTCCACCACTGGTTCACTGCGCGTTACACCTTTCCGCCTTGCTAGCCGAGCCCGAACCGTCTGGCAGTACCGATCCGTCTCGTCGTTGTCGGGGCTGCTCCCGCCCTCACCCGCGCCTCCGGGGTCAGGCTGCCCCCAGCTTCAAACGGCCCGCTGCGACGGGCCACCCGGTGGGTCCTTTCATCCCACCCGATCAAATAGCGCCTCGTGGCGCACGACCGCACGCCAGTAGACGCCGGTGGACTCCATCCCGACGGCTGTGACCGCGTAGCTGCGCAGCCAGTCCGCGAGCGTGATCAGCCCCGCGGTCGTTGTCGAGAACTCGTGGATCTCCTGGCGGCGGCCACCGTCACCATCGGGGACGCGCACGCATGCGGTGATCTGCGACTTGTGGATGTCGAGCATCGCGCAACGCTCGATTAGACGATTCATCAACCCTCCCAAGGGTCAGAGGAACAGAACGACCGCCCGGGAGAGCCTCATACGGTGGAGTCTGAATCACGTGCTCAAGGCAACAGTTCGGGGTGCCCGAGACTCTCGCGTCCCACTCATAATCGGGCTCTCTGGCACCAGTTAGAGCCGACGTCGACCAAGGCGGCCGCCACGCAGTACAGCCGCCTGAGGCCCGCCGCGCCAGCGACGCACAAACATTTTCATGCGTTCCGGGTGGGCCCCGCCAGGGGCGCATGATCACTCATATGGAGGAACGTCTGTCAAGTGAGCAGCGTTCATGTCTCCCCTCGTTGCTGCCGTTGGGGGGTTGGTGGAGGTTTGCTCGGGTGGGGAGGCGTCGGGCGAAGTTCTCGACGTCGGTCAGTCTCATATGCGGGGGTTGGCTACCCCAGGTCGCTGGTTGCGTCGCTGGCGGGCGCGTGTCTATGAAGCGGGCGTGGCCTGGTGAGGGCTGCCCATAGTAGTGCCGCGTGTGCCAGCGGACTTCGGGGCCCGGCGCCTCCCCACCCGAGCGGGAGACGGGCTGTCAGTCTGGGTTATGGGGCAGTCGCGGCGGCCCAGAGGAAGCAGGAGAGCTCGCGTGCGCACGCGACGGTGATCACGTTCCCGGGCTTCTTGTGCTCGCGCATCCGTTTGTGGATGCGGTAGAGGCGGGCCTGGGCGCGGCGTGCGATCTGCAGGACGTGGTCGGGCAGGCCTTCCTGGCGCTCGTAGAGCGTCCGCCCGATCCTCGGCGGGCGGGCGTAATGCCAGCTCGCTTCGACCAGGATCCGCCGCGCGTACCTGGAGCCGGTCTTGGTGATCGACCCGTGCCGGTCGGTCTCGCCGGACTGCTCGCGGGAGGGCACCAGCCCCAGCCACGATCCGAGCTGCACCGCGCGCGGGAAGCGGGTGAAGTCGGCGATCTCGAGCACCAGGATCAGCGCGGAGAGCGTGTCGATCCCGCGGAACGCGCGCAACCGGGACACGACCGGCCAGAACTCGGGGTCGGTCGCGATGTGCGAGAGGTGTTCGTCGAGCGCCGTCCGGCGAGCGGTCAGCCCGTCGCACGCGGCGAGGTTGTCGATGAACGCCAGCTCGGTGTTGTGATGCTCGAAGTGCTGCGCGTGCAGCCACTCGCGGTGCACCTTCGTCCACGCCGAGCGGCCCCACACCCGACCGTGGCGCAGCAGCAGCTTCGAGAGACGGTGCCGGGAGCGCATCAGATCGACCCTGACCTGCTCGCGCGCCCTCGCGAGATCGCGGGCCGCCTCGCACGTGGGCGACGGGACCGCGACCGGCGTCAGCGCGCCGGCCATCAGCTGCCGCAACAGCAGATCGGTATCGCGACGATCGGACTTGTTGCGATCCCCCGACGGACGCGGCGTCTTGGACGGCGCGATCACCTGACACTCGATCCCCGCCGCGACCGTCGCGCGATACAGCCCGAACCCGGTCGGGCCCGCCTCGTAGCAACAGCGCACCGGCCCTGGCAACCCAGCCAGCCACCCAACGACCGGCCCGACCGCCCCGGTGTCGAACCGCTGGCGCGAGAGCTCGCCGGTGATCACGTCCAGCGACGCCGCGTAGGTCGAGCGCGCGTGGACATCCATCGCCGCCCATGTCATCGTTCCAGTCACGGCCGGACCTCCTTCGTATGGGGTCAGCCGGAGCCACTCTCCGGCCAGTCAAACCCCCGCCAAATGCGACCGAGGTCCGGCCTTCAACGCCTGCGCGAATCATCCTCCATAGGGTCTAACCCGAAGTTCCCGGTGGTGAGGTAGCCAGATTCCGCTTGTTCCCAGGGTTTTCGGGGGTTCTGGGGTGTTCGGGTCGTGTCTACCGATCGACCACGACGGGGGCGTGGGCGGCGAGGTCGAGCGCTTCGGCTTGCAGCGCGGTAGGCTGGGTGAGCTTCTCGAAGGTGCTGGCGTGGTCGTGCAGGCGGGTGGTGTTCTGGGTCTGGGTCGCGAGCTCGGTGAGGAGCGTGCGATAGCTGTGCGCGGACTGCCCGGTGCTGGTCCGTTTCGTCTGCGCTTTGTGTCGCGCGGCGGGGGAGCGCTCAGCTTTCGCGACGGGATCAGGACTGACGGGCCGGTGCTCGTCGGTGAACAACAACGGCTTCCACGCGGCTTTCAGATGCCAGGTGAGGTAGTAGGCGAGCATGCAGATCAGCACGTGCGCACGAACACGGTCCTCGAGGTGATGATGGATCGGACGGATCTGCAGGTCCGGGCCCTTGATCGATCCGAACGCCCGTTCGGCCTGTTCGAGGTTCTTGTAGGCGCGCACGACATCACCGGTCTGAAGGTCGGTCTCGGTGAGGCCGGTCCGCAGGATGTAGAACCCGTCGAGCGCAGCTTCCGCGGCGATCTCCGCGGTCTTGCGGGTGTAGGTGAACGTGGTGTCAGTAATCGTGGTCTGGAAGTGCTTGCGCATCCGGTAACGCTTCAGCGCCGGACCTGTCGCAAGACCGATCAGGTCGGCCCCGGTGAGCGTCCCGGCGGTGACACGGTGAGCGATCGCGGCTAGGTCGATCTCCGTCGCGGCGAGCAGTTCGTTGCGCTTGCGGGCACGTTGCGCGCCGACCAGCGGGTTGCGGCACACGACCAGTCGTTCGCCGGGGAACTCCGCGACGTCGGTGATCTCCCCGAGGTTCTGCTCGTCGAACAGCGACGGCTGAAACACCCCGGACCGGGCGAGTTTCTTGATCGTCGGCGCTTTCAGCGCGGTGATCCAGTCCACCCCGTCGGTCTCTGACAGCAGCGTGATGTTCGCCTTCGTGACCATCCCACGATCGGCGACGACCACCACCCGCGAGAGACCGAACCGGTCCTTCAACTTCACGACCTGTGACGGCAGCGTCTTGTCGTCGTGCAGCTCGCCGGTGAACACCTCGACCGCGACCGGCCGCCCGTCGGTGTCGCACAACAGTCCGTAGATGATCTGCGGCAGGCCGGGCCTCCCGTCCCGCGAGTACCCACGCTTCCCGAGCGGGCACGTGCGACCCTCGAAGTAACTCGAGGACACGTCGTAGAGCACCATCTCCCCGTCACGCAGGTGGCGGGCAGCGAGACGATCCTCGATCCGGTCCTGGCGCTCCACGAGCCAGTCCATCGCCGCGTAGAGGTCATCCTCATCCGCTCCAACCACGCCGCACTCCTGCGCCAGGGTTGACTGGCCGAGGGTGCGGACCATCCCGAGTTTCGATCCCGGGCCGATCACCCGGCCGACGATCATCGCCACGCACAGATCCCGCTCCCGGCACGGTGAGCGGTCCAGCAGCTTCGCCAGCCCGAGCCGACGCGCCATCGTCAGCGCCGCGGTGACGTGCCCGGCCGGGAGGGAGCGCTCGATCTCGAACGCCTGATCGACGCTCATCACCGTCTTGCCGGCGAGCACGGCACGGATCGCGTCGATCGCTTCGGGCGGGAGGTGTGACAGGTTCGCGAGCGTTTCCTTCTTGACCTTCCCGTCCTGGCGGTAGGAGCGGCGCAGCAACGTCGCGTTGTACTCGTTCTCCCCAGACCGGCGGGTAGTCGTGCTCACATGCATCGCACCGCTTTGCCTGGCTGGCCTTCCCATATCTGGACAATACCCCATTTGTCGACCTGATAGTAGTGGGTACACTTAGGATCAGCAAAAAGGCCGGAATCCCCGCAACTACAGGGATCCCGGCCTCTACAACCGCTGACTACAGGGGGAACTCGGTCTAACGAGGACGAATGCTTGTGGGGCGGAGCGAGAAGTCAGCGGCCGGCGCGACGGACGCTCGGATCCCCGGCAAACCATGCGCCCGCCGCAGATGGCAGCGACGATCCCTCGTCGGCGATTGCAGCAGTCGTCATAAGTTGCTTTGCTCGTTAGACCCTATGGAGGCCGGCCGGTCGTCGTGTCGAAGGTAGGTCGGCACCCCGCGCGCCTGGCGTGCGGTGAGTGAGACGTGCCGAGGGTGACGCCTCGGCCGTCGACCACACATCCATACGGGAGGTACCGACCATGGCGAAGGTTCGCAGTTGGGTGGGTTTGGACGTGCACGCGCGCTCAGTGCTCGCGGTCACGATCGATGGTGAGTCGGGCGAGCAGCGTACGCGACGACTTTCAGGGACGACGAGCGAGGTGGTCGAGTTCTGCGGTTCGCTGTCGGGCCCGACGCGCGTGGCGTATGAGGCCGGGCCGACGGGCTACGGCCTGGCGCGAGCGCTGGAGCTGGCCGGCGTCGGGTGTGTCGTCGCGGCGCCGGGCAAGATCGAGCGTCCGAGCGCCGATCGGGTCAAGACCGATCAACGCGACGCCGAACGGGTGCTGCGGCTGTTGATGATCGACGGCCTGCACGCGGTCAGGGTCCCCAGCAGCCAGGAAGAGGCGCTACGAGACGTCGTGCGCGCCCGCGAGGCGGTCCGCGGCGACCTGATGCGCGCCCGCCAGCGACTGAGCAAGCTGCTGTTGCGCCACGACGTCTGCTACGAGGACACCGCCAGTGCGTGGACGATCCGCCACCGCTCGTGGCTGACCAAGATCGACCTGGGCCAGCGCGGCGCGCAGTTGACGCTGCTGGAGTATCTCGGCGCGATCGACGCGACCGTGATCCGCCGCGACGCGCTGGACAAGGCGATCGCCGAGCTGATCCCCGGCTCGCCGTGGGTGCAGACCGTCGCGCGGCTGCGCTGCCTGCGCGGGATCGACACCCTGTCAGCGGTCGGACTGTGCGCCGAGATCGGCGACTTCGCACGGTTCGATCGCGCCGGGCGCCTGATGAGTTACCTCGGGCTGACCCCGTCAGAGGACACCAGCGGCGATAAACGCCGCCAAGGCGCGATCACCAAGACCGGCTCGCGCCACGCCCGCCGGCTGCTGGTCGAGGGCGCGTGGCACTATCGCCGCGCGCCCGCCAAGGGCCAGGCACTCCAACGCCGCCAGGACGGGCAGCCAGCCCCGATCATCGAGATCTCCTGGCAAGCCCAACGACGACTGCACCGCGTCTGGCAACGACTGGACACCCAGCGCGGCAAGCGCCGCACGATCGTCGCCGTGGCCGTCGCCCGCGAGCTCGCCGGTTTCTGCTGGGCGCTTGCCAACGCCGACTGACACCCAACCCATTGCACCACGTCGACTGAAGAGGCGGCAGGACCCCTGGCCCCCGCGCGAGAGCATCCGCGATCTAACTATGAGCAGGCCCCACCCGGGGCCCCACGCTCGATCTTAGACAGCAGGGCTCTCACGACGAAAACCGGTCCTGCGGAGACGGTAGCCAACCCGTGCACCCGCGTATAAGAGTCTGACCGCGCGTCGCGCACCAGTCAGGCCCTGCCGCCCCTTCAGCCGACAAGATGCCCGCCCCAGCCGCGGGCATCCGGTGCTTAACCCTTGACAAACCGGCCTCCATAAGAGTTAGCAGGAGTCTCGAGCCGTGGCGAGTGCAGCTAACGCCCGAGCTGCTTGCCAGACAAGCGGCGCGAGCAAGCACCCGAAATAGAATCTCCAGGGGGAGCCTTGGGCCATCGAGGCGAGCCAGTAGGGGCGTCGTCCCAGACGGCTGGGAAAGCCGTCGTGTGCGAACGATTCGAAGCCCACCTGCTTGTGTCGAGAGCGGCCGTCGACCGCTGGTGGTGTTTGTCCCGGGTTGGCGCGGAGGCAGGGCCAGCGAGCCATCGGTGGCGTGCGGTTGCTGTGCCGGTCGCCGTGTTGCGCAGCGCTGTTGGCGCCACGGACAAGCGTCCGTTTAGCCGGGGCGAGCGAGAAGACTACTCGGACGGGGTATTCGGACACTGGACCCTCCAACAAGTGCTGGCCGAGGCGATGGGCGGGCATGAGCCTCGGTTGTGGATGGGTCAGCGGACGGGGCTGCCTAGCCAACGGCCACGGCAGGGGGACGCGCTTCATGTATCGGGAAAGCAGCAGTGCGGCGGGTCTGAGGACAGGCTGCTGCCCTTGCTCAAAGGCGAGAGCGGCCGCCGCCGGCGGGCGTACTTCCGCTTTTCGCGTTTCCGAGAGTCGAGCCCGGGACCGCCCCTCATCGTCCAATTCAGCTGGGAGGCTCCCGGTTGCGCGACGGGCCACGTGACCAGGGATGCCGAGCGGTTCTCTGCACACGACGGCGCTAGCTAGCGTGCGACGGGTTCCAACACCCACCGCGCGAAGTCGGCAGGACCCACGTTGCTACCGCACAGGATCGTGGTGACGCGCCGCCCCGCGAACCGCTCAGGTTCCTCAAGGAGGGCGGCGACCCCAAGCGCCGCGGACGGCTCGACGACGAGTCCCGCGTGCTCACAGAGCATCCGCATGCCGACCTTGATCGAATCCTCGCCAACAAGCATCACGTCGTCGAGCACGACGAGCAGGTCGCCCAACACCTCAGGGATCGGACAGCGCCCGGCGACGCCGTCGGCGATCGTCTCGATGCGGTCCATCTCGACCACCGTTCGCTGACGCCACGACAGCGCCATCGCGGGCGCACCAAACGGCTGGATCCCGATCACCTCCACGTGATCGGCGAGCGAGCGCACGGCGTAGCCGAGGCGGGCCATCGCTCCCCCGCCGAGAGCCACGAGCACGACGTCGAGCCCCGGATCGTCCCGGACGAGCTCGAGGCCGATCGTGGCGGCGCCTCGCAGGTCGCCAGATCCAAGCTGTCCTCGACCAGATAGGCGCGACCCGCCTCCGCGATCTCGCGCGCGAGCAGCCGGGCGTCTTCGATGTCCTCACCATCGAGCCGCACTTCCGCGCCGAAGGCGGCGATCTGGCGCAGCTTGAGCGGGTTCGCAGTTCTCGCCGCCACGACAGTGACCTCCAGGCCTCGTCGCCGGCCGCTGTAGGCAAGCGCCTGACCGAGATTGCCGGCGCTCGCGCACACCACGCGCGACGCCCCCTTCTCCCGGGCCACGGCTGCCACCGTCTCGGTGCCGCGCCCCTTGAAACTCCGGACCGGGTTGAGCGTCTCGACCTTCAGCGTCACCGAGCACCCGAGCGCCCGGCCGAGCGGCGCGCACGAGAGCGCCGGCGTGTCGAGGAATGCCGGATCGATCTCGCCGACCGCAGCGCGGACCCGATCGAGCCGGAGGCGAACGCGGTCGAGGCCACTCACGGCCCGCAGCATGCCACGCCCGCGCCGGGCCGGTCACGGGAAGCGACCGGACCCCGCGCCGACGCTCGCTCCCGATGACGTGGGAAAGCCAGGAACGGCTCGATCGATGCGCGCGACGGTCTCGCATCCTCCCGACGGAGCAAGAGTCATCCAATGCTGTGCGCAGAGTTTCGCAATGGAACGGGAGCAGAAGCAGCTCGCGGACCGGTCGCCACTGCGCTCACCAATCCGAAGTGGAAGACCCACACGCGCCACCGATCCGTCCGCTCATCGTTGGCGCGCCGGACGGCCGCCAAGGCCACTTCACGAGCCCCGCGCGGGCGGGTCCCTGGCCGGACACTACGCTGACGGCAGCGCCGGAGAGGCCCGCTTTCCGCGGGTGACGGTCGCGAGGTCGCGGTTCGAGTCCTGTCTCCGGCTTTATGGCCAGCTGCCGGACGCCAAGGCAGCCGCCGCTCTGGATGGTCGCGAGCCCGCCGATTCGGACTTGGAAATGACTTGGGTGGGCGCGTAGTGGTTGAGCCTGCGCCGGCGGCGGATGGGTAGTCTCGGCTCCGGCGCCGACAGTGCCAGCGCCGTCACCTGTCACGCTCCGCTCACGCCGAGATGAGCTGCGGGCCCCTCGGCGGGGCGGCGCCCTTTCAAAGCCCTGAGCGAGCGCCCCGCTCGCCAAGACGTGTCGAGACCTTCAGGGTCGCACGCTGCGGACGACCGCCGGCAGCCGTGTTAACTTAACGACCGCTGAGGCTTTCAGCTGCGAGCTTCAGGGCGTCGAGGGCTGCCACGATCTCGGCGGGTTCGGATCGCTGTTCGGTCCAGTCGGGGTTGACCTTGATCCAGCGCACGACGTGTTCCGCATCGAGGATCAACACCGTGGGCATTGGCAGCGCTGACGAGCCGTCGACGTTCGTGGCTGCTCGAAATTCAACCCCGCGTCGATGACCGCGTGGCGTGCCGTTTCCGAGAGGTGCATCACGACGCCGACTTGATCGGCAAGCTTCAGGCTCGGGTCCGAGAGGACCGAGAACGTAAGGCCGTGCTTCTGCTTCATCGTCAGCGAGCTGTCTGGCTTCTGAGGACTCACGGCGACCAAGGCAACATCACGGCCCAGCAGCTGCGGCAGCAACACCTCCTGATAAGTCTGCAGCGCGATATTGCAAAACGGGCACCAGGCCCCCCGGTAGAAGACGATTACGGCCGGTTGCCCCGCATGCATGGCCTGATACAGCGTGGTTTCGGTACCGAAAGGATCAAGCAGCGTGGCATCGCTCAGCGTGGTTCCTGGCTTGATGACGTCGGCCGGGACCCCCTCAGCCGTCAAGCGCTGACGCTCGGCTGCGGTGGCCGCTCGCGCACGACGTTCAGCCTCGCTCGGGGGCGAGACTCGCTCAAGCTCGCGCTCGCGCTGCCTGTACTCGGAGACCTGCGCGGCGATTATCAGGTCGAGGTCGGTCATCAGGCTGCTCCTCCTGCATCTGGCGCGGCGTTCGCACAGCAACAACGTGAACTCAGAGTCCGTGCTCTCTGGGATTGGACTTCCCTCCGCCTCTCATCATGCCAGACCGCCAGGCCCGAGACTCGTTCGGCGGACGCCAGGCGAGGCGAGAGCAGCGAAGGCGCTCGATCTTCACGCGGAATTGCTGCGCGGCCTAATTTAGGCAGCAGGGTCGGGCCGGGGCGCGGTGCCGGCGTTACCGCCGGTCCGGTTCCCCGACCCGCCCTCCGAACCGGTTGTGTGGAATTCCACATAA